>CAVQOO010000038.1:0-194677 GCA_963714395.1 Bryobacteraceae bacterium | reverse complement strand
GGCCCAGCCTGCTGCTGGGACATAGAAGGGATGAACGTCCGGGGGAGCGCTTTGCGTCGGCCATGAGCCTCGGATTGGAATGGCTCATGCTGGGCCCGCTCAGGAAGTATCGCCCGATGCCGGCGCCCGTGCTGGCAGCAGCCATGGCCGCAGCGGGAGAACGCGGCGGCGCGGGCCGCCACATTCATCATTACGACGATATTGTCCGGTTGGCGGGTGTCTGAAGGCCGGTGCCTCGCATCGCCCTGAGCGACCTACTCGGGAGTGACCAACCGCACGAGGTTGTTGAATTGATCGGCTATCAGCAAGCCCTCGGGGCCCACGCTCATCTGGGCGATGTTAGTGAAGCGCGCCGCCGACAAGGGCCCGCCATCGCCCTCGTAGCCCCAACCCGTGGAAAGAGTAAGGACCCGGCCGTCCGGATCGAGCATGCGTAGTTTCGTGTCAGGCCAGGCGGGGAATGGCGTCTGCTCCGTGAACCAGACTCTACCATCGGCAGCTACCGCCATTCTCGAGGGAGCACGCAGCGGCACTTCAGTTGCTACACCGTCCGTGGACGCGCCTACGGCCCCGTTGCCTGCGATCGTCGTTATGTTTCCCGCAGCGTCCACCCGCCGGATGCGGTTGTTGAGTGCGTCGAGAATGTAGAGATTACCGGCGCTGTCCAGACCCACCGCGGTTGGAGAATTCAACCTCGCCTCAGAAGCGGGCCCACCATCGCCGCTGAAGCCCCGCTCACCGGTTCCAACCACCGTTCTGATGATGCCCGCGGTGTCGATGACTCGAATGCGGTGATTGTTGGAATCCGCGAAGTAGATGCGGCCGTCGGACGAGATCACAATACCCGTTGGCCCGTTAAGTCTCGCCGCTGTGGCAGGTCCGCCATCGCCGGCAAACCCCGCACTGCCAACCCCGGCAATGGTCTCTATCACGCCGCCTGGAGTTACCCGGCGAATGCTGGCATTTCCGACGGTGGCGATGTAGACGCGGCGGCTGGAATCGACCGCAATTGATACGGTGCTACCTGATGCCCCAATCGCCGCCTGCCGCGCCGGACCGCCATCTCCGGTGGATCCGGATTCACCCGTGCCCGCGATCGTGTAGGTAGTCCCATCTGGATCCACCCTCCGCAGGCGGGCCCCGTAGCTCTCATGAACGTAGTAGCCGCCGGCCGGGTCCCAGGCGACGCCGCCGGGCCCATTCAGAAGAGTCTCCCAGGCCGCGCCATAGTGCTGATTAAACCTCTCCCGACCTGCGATGGTCCGAATCACACCAGCCGGGTCGACCTTCCGAAGGACGTGATTGAGCTGGTCAGAGAAGACGACAGATCCCTCGTGCAGCCCGACCAGATCCATTGTGCTTGACGTTTGAGCCTGTAGTGCCGGCCCATTATCGCCGTTGTAGCCAATTGCGTCAGAACCGACGACCCGCCGGAACGTGTCGTCGGAAGAAAGCCGGTACATCTTCCTATTCAGGAGGTTGGTGAAAAGCAGGCTGCCGTCCGACAGAAAGCTCATGTACTGGACAAGGCCCACCGGCGCATTGCGCCCAACGCCGACATCGGGCACCGGACCGGGTGTTCCGTTTCCGACAACTGACTGAATGATCCCGTCGCGACCCACTCGGCGGATTCTGTAGTTAAACCCGTCCGGGATCCAGACATTGTCCCCGCGGTCCACGTATGCGAGCGGCAAGTTCAACATTGCCTCTGCGGCCGGCCCGCCGTCACCTGAGAATCCCGCACGACCCGTTCCCGCGAATGTAGATATCGTGCCGTTCGGGGAGACAAGTCGAACCCGGTTGTTGAAGCCGTCGCCAATGAAGAGGTTGCCCCGGCTGTCGAATGACACGGACCCGAGCACGTTCAGCCGGGCCTGCAAGGCCGGTCCGCCGTCGCCCGAGTATCCGCAGACGCCGCTGCCTGCCACGGTGGAGATGATCCCGTCGGGCGAGATCTTTCGAACAGCGCAGTTGTAACCGTCCGCGAAATACAGACTTCGGTCAGGCCCGAACGTCATGGAGCCGATATCGGTATTGAGTCGCGCCGAAATGGCCGGACCGCCGTCGCCGCTGTAGCCCACCGAGCCGTTGCCGGCAACCGTCGTGAGCACTCCGTCCACGCTTAGTTTGCGAATTCGGTAATGGTTCCTGTCGTGAAAGTAGATATTGCCTTCCATGTCCGCGGTGATCCCGTAGGGAATGTTCAGATATGCCTCCCGCGCATTCTCAGCTTCCCGGTAGGTCAAGACACCGGCGACGGGGTCCACACGGTAGTTCTGCGCGGTGGTCAGCACCGCGAATCCCAGCCCGAAGGCAAATCGTTGCATCCAGTTCATGTTTCGTCCTCTAACGGAATTAGCGCCGTTTCGTCACCTCAGAACCCAGCCGTCTCAAAAAAGTTCGAAGCAGTGTTCTAATGGAGGGAAACTCAGAGGTGGCGTTTGCGGCAAGTTACCAGTACCTCAGACACCTCCACACAGAGGGTCGGCTCACCGGACCCGGGGCAGGTCACGCTGCTGCTGGAGCGCTGGTCTGCCGGTGACCTGGCAGTCTTCGACCAACTCGCTCCGCTGGTGTACGACGACATGCGCCGGATCGCGCGGCAGCGGCTGCGCCGTGAAGCGGCCGGCCACACCATGAACACATCGGACCTCGTACACGAAGCGTGGCTTCGCCTCCAGCGCGCCGGTGCGCTCGAGCTTACTCATCGCGGGCACTTTCTGGCGTTTTGCTCCAGGCTGATGCGCCAGATCCTCACCGACTACGCACGAGCCCGGCTGCGTGTGAAACGAGGGCAAGGACAAGGGTGCGAAGCCTTGAGCGAATCGGATGGCGGCGTTGAAGCGCGGGTCGAGGAGATACTCACTGTCAGCACGTCGCTCGGGAGGCTTCTCGCGCAACACCCGAGGAAGGCCAAGGTTTTCGAGATGCGCTACTTCGGCGGGTTCGAAGTGCATGAAACCGCGGAAGCGCTGGCCGTGTCCAGAAACACGGTTGTGCGTGATTTTGAGTTTGCGTGCGCCTGGCTGCGCCGCGAATTGTCCGGTATTCAGAATCCATGATTACGAACGCGGAACGGATTGAAGACCTGTTTGAACGTCTCCGTCCGATGTCCGCGCAGGACCGCGCCGGGGCCCTGTCGGGAGAGCCGCCGGAACTGCGAGAAGAAGTCGAATCGCTGCTCCAGGCCGCCGATGCCGCTCCTCTGTTCGACGCGCTCCCTCCTGAGTTCGCCGCGCAGGCGCTGCTGAGCGAACATCTCCTCGAACCGGGCGAACAACTGGGCCCCTATAGGGTGGAAGCTCTTGCGGGGCAAGGCGGCTCCGGAGAGGTCTATCGCGCCTTCGATCCACGGCTTGGCAGACGCGTGGCGATCAAGCTCCTCACCACTGCGCTCTCGGGCGAGGAAGCGCGCCTCCGTTTTCAGCGGGAAATGCAAGCCTTGGCCGCACTCCGCCATCCGCACGCCTGTGTCGCCTATGACATGGGATCGCAGGAGGATCGCGACTACCTGGTGATGGAGTATCTCGAGGGGACGCCGCTCTCAGAGGTCATTCGCGAACGCGCTGTTTCCCTCGACGAGGCGCGAGGATGGGCGGCACAACTGGCCGCGGTGCTCGCGGAAGCGCACCGACTTGGTATCGTGCACCTCGACGTCAAACCAGCTAACGTATTCATCACTCTTCACGGCGTAAAACTGCTTGACCTCGGAATTGCAAAGGTAGGCTGTGATGATTTCTGCCCGGCCGGCACGCCGCGGTTTATGGCTCCGGAGCAGATCCGCCGGGAAACCGTCGATGCTCGTGCCGACATCTTCGCATTCGGCGCGCTGATGTACGAGATGCTCAGCGGCAGGCCGGCGTTTCCCGGCTCCGTCGTCGAGGCGATCCTTGCTTCGGTCCTGCACGATCGGCCGGAAAGCATACGAACGCAGCGCCCTGAAATTCCCGAGCAGCTCGAACAGCTTGTCCGCAAGTGCCTGGAAAAGAATCCGGAGCAGCGCTACGCGAACTTCGATGAAGTCTCGCGCGAGCTCAAGGATCTGCGGAGTCCATCTGCCGGCCGGCTTACCCGCCGTTGGGTTGCGGCGGGCGCCGCGGCTGCAGGAGTCGGGCTCATCTCTGTTCTCTCCCTGTCCAAATTCGCGAAGCCAAAACCATTCCGCCTGGTCGTACCCGCTCCCGATGGGGGCCGATGCGATCAGTCATGGCGAGATGGCGCTCTCCCCGGATGGAAGTACGCTTGCGGCGTGTCTCATTCGGGCCGATGGGAGCCGTCAGCTTTTCCTGCGTCCAACCAATGGCGACCGCTTCATAGCGGTGCGTGGTTGTGAAGGAGCACGCATGCCCTTCTGGTCGCCTGACGGCAAGTGGCTCGGATTCGTCGCCGGCGGCGAACTGAAGAAAGTACCGGCATCGGGTGGCACGCCGATCGGCATCGTTCGGGCAGCGGAAAGCGGATCGCCGCCTGTGTGGAGCAGCCGCGGAGAAATCCTGTTCTATGCGTCCAGCTCCGTTTTGGCGCTGTCAAGATGTAATGCCCAAACTGGCACTCTCCTCGGCAGTGCTACGGAACTGGATAGATCCGAGGGCGAGCTGTCGCATGCATGTCCTTTCTTTCTTCCTGACGGCTTTCGGTTTGGCTATATCGCTTTGAGCACCCGGAAGCTATCAACAATTTGCCTCGGCGACTTGCGAACAGGCGAGCGTAAAAGAACCAAGCTATTGGCGTTCAGAGCAGCACTGTGGGGCGATTATCTGCTGACCACATGGGGCGGCACTCTCTCCATCCGCCATCTCAATCCCCGCACTCTCGAGATTGAAGAGAAGCCAGTGGCTCAATGGCCTCGCATACTCGGATTCTCTGCGGCCGGCTCCACGTTTGCGTATCAGCCGGTCGCCGATGGAACGCGGGGGAATCTTGGTTGGTACGACCGGAGAGGCGACATCGTTGAGGCGGGGGTTGTGGAAGCCGAGGGACTCATCTCGCTCGCACTAGCCCCGGACGGGATGCGTGTCGCGGTGGCCCGCCCTGCACGCGGGAAGGGTTTCATCATCGAGGTCGTGGATTTGCGAAACAAGCGCCGGTACCGATCTCGGCCGGCGATGAGGAGAACCGTTGGCCGTTGTGGTCGCACGACGGCCGGTTCGTCTATTGGTCGGCGCAGACGCGCGGTAAGAAGCCGAGCCGTTCCGCCTGGTCCGCCGGCGCTCGGACGGCTCCGGTGATCTGGAAGAGGTGTGCCGTGCTGACGGGGACCTGGACCCACATTCTGTTTCGCCGGATGGTCGAACTCTTCCTCACCTATAGCAGCGGCGGGCCGTCAAGTGCGGCTCGCCTTGAAACCTCGCGCATGACAAGGCTCAACGCAGTCGGCGTAATGGAGGGGATTCCCAGAATTTCGCCAAATGGACGGTGGCTCGCGATCGTGAAGGGGGTGCGAGGCGACTTCGATGTCTTCATCCGCCCTGCTCAGGGCGGAGGTCCTGAGCTTCGCGTCTCGCAGGACTCGGGCGTCGTTTCCCATTTGGCGCGCTGATGGCCGCGAGATCTTCTTCCGCCGGACGGATGGACAACTCACGGCCGCCAGTTTTGACGATTCGTCGGGTGAACCTCGGATCGGTCCCTCAAAGGGCCTGTTCTACTGCGGGCGGGCCAATATCACCGGTCAGCGCTGGGCTGTGTCGCCGGACGGGCAGAGGATCCTGCTCTCCGAATTGACCGCAAAGAACCACCACCGGCGACCGTGATCCTGAACTGGGACCCGTTCGAAAAGCAGAGCAGCTGATGGCCGCGGTCGAGACGCCTCCCAACCCGCTGCCGGGTCATCTAGGGTGCTCAGGAGCGCCCTAGGCAGCTACCTGGTCTTCTTCCGTTTCCTTGGCGCTG
The DNA here is from genome assembly GCA_963714395.1 of Bryobacteraceae bacterium. Classification (GTDB taxonomy): domain Bacteria; phylum Acidobacteriota; class Terriglobia; order Bryobacterales; family Bryobacteraceae; genus JACADU01. The sequence goes on along the minus strand of CAVQOO010000038.1, from coordinate 188,788 downwards.
ACTCGACCACTTGCAGGCTCTTGGCAAAGCCGATCTTGGAGAGAAACCAGATCTGGAGCCAGGTCATGTCGAACTCAAACCAAGCCAGTCCGTGACGCGCGGAGCTAGGGAAGGCGTGGTGGTTGTTGTGCCAGCCCTCTCCGAAGGTCAGCAGCGCGACCCACCAGTTGTTGCGGGAATCGTCGCGCGTCTTGAAGCGCCGGCCGCCCCAGATGTGGGCAGCGGAGTTAACCAGCCAGGTGGAGTGGAGCCCGAGCACGACTCGCGTGCAGATGCCCCAGAGAAGCATCGACAGGCCACCAAAGCCGAGCAGAATCAATCCAAGGAAGACAATCGGCACGTAGTGGTACGTGTTCAGCCAGCGATAGAAGGGATCTTTGCCCAGATCGGGAGCGTACTTGGCAAGCAGCGCCGTAGCGTTGTGCTTGGCCTCGCCAAACATGATCCAGCCCATATGCGACCACCACGGGCCGTCTTTCGGGCTGTGCGGGTCGCCGTCCTGATCGGACCGCTGATGGTGAACGCGATGGGTGGCAACCCAGAAGATCGGTCCGCCTTCCAAGGTCATGGTGCCGCAGACCGCGAGGAAATACTCAAACCACTTCGGCACTTTGTACCCGCGATGAGTGAGCAGACGGTGGTAGCCCATCCCAATGCCGCAGCCGATGCAAAGCCAGTAAAGTGCCGAGGCCACGATAACCGACTTCCAATCGAACACGAACAAGGATGCCAGTGCACCCAGGTGGAAGATGATGAGCGCCGTGGTGGTCACCCAGTTGATGTTGTCGAGCCGGTATTGCGTGGCTGATTCAGCCGCGACGGCCGGGGAATTGCCGAGCGTATGCTTCGAGTTCGATTTGGGCGTCACACGAATCCTTGAGAGTTGCGATCCTGGATGTTTCTGACCTGGATGTCTGAGTACGGCTTTACCTATTCTACGGGACTGCCGTAAAAGAGGCAAATGAAAGACCGTACCCCTCTATGAGAAGCGTCCAGGTCGAGTTTGGTTCTAAGAATAAGATTAGGCGTTGTTCATTTCTGGCGGGGGGAGAACAGGGCGGGCCTTAGCTAGCGCCCGAGCATTCGGGACCAAAAGGTCTTGCGGCCTTTGGATTCGGGGGGGAATCCCTTGAGATCGAGGGGTTGCCCCTGGACGGCGCAGCCTGGGAACTCGATACAGAGCAGTTCCGCCAGTCTGGGTGAATACTGATCGGAAAGCCACTCGAAGGCTAGGTCCATGCGGGGTGGACGGGCTCGGACATCGTGGGCATCGCTGGCAACGAAGTGGACGAGCCCTTCGTTCAACAATTGCCGTGCGAAATCAGCAGCTTTGCCTCCGAACTGCCCGGTGAGGGACTGGGCTGTCACCTGCATGAAGCGCCCTTGCTCCACCCACTCCCGAATCAGACCGATTCTCTGTCTGAGCAGGGGGTTCCGTTCCGGATGGGTGAGGATGATGCGGAGACCGGCCGCCTCCAGGCGGCTCCAGAATTCTCCCGTATTCGGGAAGATGATGAGATCAGACAACTCCATCAGGAGGTAGTTCCGTCCGTTGAGCGCGTAGTCGGAAGGGTTGACCAGAGCCGCATCGACATTGTCAAAGGTGAGGTGGAAATCGCAGCCTCGGACCAGTTTCAACTCCGGCCCTGCCAGTTGTTGTGCCTGGGCCAACAGGGCGTCGGTTTGCTGCGGGTCATATTGGTACTGGGGATCCGCATGTGGGGTCGCCGCCAGGATGCGGGTGCCATGAGTACTGGCGATCTTCAGCATCGCCGCAGTTTCTTCGATTGATCGAGGCTCCGTCATCAAGGCCGGGCAGGATATGGGAGTGAATATCGACCATGTTTGGCCAGCCTCTTTGCTCCTCTTTCTCGCTCCTATCTCCATCATAAGCCAGACGGGAGGCCATATCGTCCCGCGGTGGGTCACCCTGTCTAAGGTGAAACACCGCATTACTCCTGCGTCGCTCGGGAGGGTTTGGATGTAAAGTAGAAAACTGAGGCGCTCGTGGAGGATCGTTGGAGATGCGTCTCAGGAGGAGGAGGGTGCGCATTCCGTACTTTGGTACCATGCGTGCTGGGTTTTCGGCGGTGGTCCAACCTAACACCCGCCGATGACCAACTGGGCACGGGTCTATCAGATCGCGATAGTGATCCTCGGAGCGGCGTTCGCGCTGAGGCAGGCCGTCCTGTGGACGAATGGGGATACGGTTGTTTTCATCGCGTATCTCACCATCACCACGCTGACCAGCCTGTTCCGATTCGGCGTACCCACGGCCGCCGGTACAATTTCCATCAGTTTCATCTTTATACTGGCGAGTACCGCGCACCTCAGCCTGGGCCAGACGCTGGTGATTGGGCTGGCAGGGACCATTGCCTACAACCTGCGGGAACAGAAGGGCAAGACCGATTTTCTCCGGTTGGGGTTTCAGTGCGCGGTGATGGTGCTCGGGATCGAATCCGCGTACGCCGTCTTCAAGCGGATGATCATCCTGCTGCCGGCCGAAGGCCTGGCCGCGGCGCTGCCCATGGCGGGCACGATGTTATTCCTGGTCACGGCATTCCCGATGGCGGCGACAGCGGCTCTGGTTGAAGGCGAGCCTTTGCGGAAGATCTGGCAGCAGCGGTACCTCTGGTCGCTGCCCTATTATCTTGCTGGCAGCGCGCTGGCCGGCCTGCTGGCGGGAGTGCGACAGATGCCCATCTGGCAGACGGCGCTGATGATCGTGCCGATGCTGTTCCTGGTGTATCGCGCCTATGGCCTGCAGATCGACTATTTCGCCAGCGAAAAGAAGCACGCGGAGGAATTGGCGTCGCTGCAGATGGGGATGATCGAAGCGCTGGCGTTGACCATCGAGCGGAAGGACATCACGGGGATTGACCAATTGCGGAGAATGGCGGTCTACGCAGTCGGATTGGGCCGTGCCGCCGGACTCGATGAAGAGGCGCTCAAGGCGCTTCGCGCGGCCGCCGTGCTGCACGACATCGGACAGATCGCCGTGCCGGACCATATCATCATGAAGCCCGGGCGGTTAACTCCGGAGGAGTTCGACCGGTTGAAACTGCATCCGGACGTCGGGGCGGAAATCATTGAGCGGGCACGTTTTGCCTATCCGGTCTCCCCCATCGTCAGGGCGCACCATGAACGCTGGGACGGGACAGGCTATCCGCGCGGCCTGAGCGCCGACAACATTCCGCTGGAAGCGCGCATCCTGACCGCGGTGGACACCTTTGTGGCGCTGACGTCGAACCGGCACTACCGGCGGGCTATGCCGTTGGAACGGGCCATCGACATTCTGCACGAGGAGTCCGGCCGGTCGTTGGATCCCAGGGTCGTGGATTTGCTGAGCAGCATGTACCCAGCCCTGGAAGAGGAAGCGCTGTCCTCACAGCAGGATACTGCCGGTCTGCCGTGGCGCGACGATGCGCGCTTGGAACAACCTTCGAGCTCCGCGGGCAAGCCGATGGAGTTTCTGACCTCAATCGCCGCGGCGCGGCGAGAGGAGCAGGAGGTTCTGGAGTTCAGCCGCATTCTGGGCAACTCGCTCAACCTGCACGAGTCTCTCGCCGCATTGGCGCGCAATCTGCGCAAGGCGATTCCATTCAGCACCATGGTGCTCTACATGATGCGTGACCGGCGGTTGGAGGCCGCCTTCATCGAAGGTGATAACTATGCGCTGTTCAAGGGTCTCGAACTGCAACTGGGGCGCGGGCTGACCGGCCGCGCAGTGCAGGAAAGAAAGCCCCTGATCGAGGCCGACCCGTCAGAGGACGGCTACGGCGGACGCCATCCCGAGAAGGCCTCCCGGCTGCATTCGGCGCTTTGCGTACCGCTGGATGGCGCCGAGGGAATCCTGGGCGCAATCACTTTCTACAGCGAAGAGCACAGCAGTTTTGGCACACAACACCTGAGCCTGCTGCTGGCGATCGCTCCGAAGGTGGCGGTCACGGTGCAGAATGCCCTGCGCTACAGCAAGGCCGAGACACAGGCGACGCACGACTTCCTCACTGGCTTGCCTAATGCCGGCTCGCTCTTCACCCACTTGGGCAACGAACTGGCGCGCTGCGGCCGCAATCACACGACCCTGGCCATCGTGCTGTGCGACCTGGACAATTTCAAACAGGTGAATGACCGGTTCGGCCACCTCACCGGCAACAAGCTCCTGCGAGCCGTGGGGCAGACGCTGAAAGACAACTGCCGCGAGTACGACTTTGTTGCACGGCTGGGCGGCGACGAGTTCGTGCTGCTGTTGCCGGGCGCCACCGAGGAAGCGGTGCGCGCTCGCTTAAGCAGGCTGGCCGCCACGGTCACTGAAACCGGTGTGCAGGTCTGCGGGGAGAGGCTCGTTTCGCTGAGCATGGGCTGCGCCTACTACCCTGCCGATGGCACGACCACTGACGAACTGATCAAAGAAGCCGACGACCGGATGTACCAGGACAAGTCGATTCGCAAGGCCGTGCACGGTTCGCCCGGCTTCCCTGCGTCCATCGATGCCGCTATCCGGGAGCAACTGGACGCTGACAGGCTCTGACAGGCTACTTCAGAGACGCGGCGACGACGACGCCGTCGACGTCCTCGATTTCCAGAACCACGCCGGAGCGCGCAACGAGCAACTGCTCGGGCAGGGGGAAGCTGGCTGCGACCGTGCGGTCGGCCAAGGACGCGCCAATCAGGCGTTCGCGCACTTTCAGAGTCGGGTTATAGCGCGGGCCAACGTGCCGGTAGTAATCGAGCACACGGTCGAGATCGGGTTCGGCCACGACGACCCCGGATACTTCGCCGCGCCCGGCGACGTTTGCGCTCATGCGAATTGCGCGGATGACGAACGGCACTTGAGCCGGGTTTTTGACACGCAGCTCCAGAATCAGTATTGAGGAGTTGTCGTCCGTGGCGACAGTCCGCGACTTGACCTCGTCGACCTCGAGCCGCACCTGCGAGCCCCGGTTGCCCCAGACGGCCAAGCCCACTGCAATGGCCGCGGCCACCGCCCCCATCAGCGTGTACTTCAACAGCGGCGGAATGTTCGGGCGCATCATCATGCGGGCATCAGCTCCTTCAGCTTTGCCACGCACAAGTGCGATTTCTCGAGCAGCGTGCCGTCGAAGACGTGGGTTTCCAGCCCCACATTGCCCTGGTAGCCGTCCTGGGCCAGTTTGGCAAGGATGTCGCCCCAAGGCAGGATGACTTTGCCGAGAATCAGCGACTCCGCCTTCAGTTGCACGTTCTTCACCTTCGCCTTCGGCAGTGCTGCATAGCCGTCCGGCCAAGGGTTGCCTTCCCGATGGATCTCATTTACCGGATCCCAGTTGATGCCGATGCCCGGGCTCTTCACGAGCTCGATAATCCGCTTCAACTCGGGCGACGTCGCGACGTTCTGAGAAGCTTCGTTCTCGATGAGCAATTCCATGCCGGCTTTGCCGGCCACGGCGCCAAGCTCATCCAGGACAGAGGCCACTTTGGGGAGAATGGCCTCGACGTCAGCCACGCGGTTGTAGGTGAAGACCCGGATCTTTCGCACATCGAAAATCTCCGCCGCCCGGATAGCCTTGGCCAGATCCTCCATGCGGCGGTCGTTTGCCTGCAGATCGCGGGCCGCCCGTTTCGCCTTCTGCTCATCGGTTTCGGTGCGAGGACGAAAATACTCCGTGCCCGGCATTTGAAACTTGAGCATTGGGGTATTCAGGAAACTCACCTTGAGGCCGGCCTCCTTCAACTCGCGCGCGGTTTCCCGGATGCGCTCTTCGGGCAGGAACGCGTAGGTGCCGCCGCCGCCCGGGATGCTGCGGAGTTCGACCCACTTGATGCCGTACTGGCGGGCGAAGGCGATGGCCTCGGCTGGCGTCCGCGCCGCCTCGTCGGTCAGGATGCTGAGACGGTCCCACCGGATTGGGGCTGCAGCTTGCGCGAGCGGCGTAAGCAGGCTCGCAGCGAGGAACTGTCGGCGTCGAATCATTCAGAGGTATTGTAGAACGGCCAGCCTAGCCGTGCCGGGCCAGAATATCGTCCAGAATCGGGGGAATCTCAAAAATCGCCCGGTTGTTGAGCCGCTGAGTGGCTGCACGCATTTCCTCCAGCCGCGAACCATCCAACAGCCGAGCCACCGCGCCGCGCACTTTGGAATACCGTTCGAGCACGAAGCCCAAGCCCTGCTCCTCCAGCCAGACCGCGTTATAGCGCTCCTGGGGCAGGGTCCAGAGATTGGAGACCGTGAGAACGGGGAGGCCCATGTGCAGGGCCTCGCTGACGCTTCCCGGGCCGGGCTTTCCGATGAAGAAATCGCTCAAGCCCATGTATCGCGGCACGTCACGGGTGAAGCCCACTACGTGTTTGCGAATCCTGGTATTTCGCGCTGCCAGCTTTCGCTCGACGCCGGCGTTGTTGCCGGCGATGAGAATCAACTGAAGCTGCAATCCGGAATTGTCAAGGTCGTCCAAGATGTCCAGCATTTTGGTCGACCCATAGCCGCCAAACAGCACCAGGCCGGTGGGCAAGGCGGGGTCGAGGCCGAGCGCTTCCCTGCCCGCGCGGCGATCCACTGCTTCAAGTTCGTAAAACCGCGGGTGCAGAATCATGCCGGAAACCTGGTGGACGCATTGAGGCGCATGTCCCAGTTCAATCGCCTGGCGGCGGGCGCGATCTGTTCCGCAAATAATGTGCTGCTGCTGGTGCTGTTCGATCCAGAAGCGCGGCGGAAAGTCAGCAAAATCGGTGAGTATGGTGACATAGGGCGCTCGCGGGGCGACGCGGCGCAGTCCGTCATAGAGAGCGCGGTTGAAATTCGGCACAACGCTGACGGCCATGGCCGGCGGAGGCGCGCCGCGGTCCTGCCACCAGCGTTCAATCAGGCCGACCTGTCCGCCGTGATAGAGCCGGATGACGGCCTGCATGAAGCGCAGGCCGGTTTCGCTGCCCAGCGTCCAGCCGCGGCGCAGCATTTCGTTGTAGATCTCCTGCAGGTCGATCCGAAGGACCTTCTTGAAGACGTCCACGGGGGCGAGGATGTCCTGCAAATGCACGAGGCGGGGCGACCAGGGTCTGGGCTCGCGGGTCAGTATCAATTCAAGCGCCGTGGCAGCCGCGCGATGGCCGCCTCCGGCGTCAAAGAACAAGAAATCGACGAAGTCCATGGAGTCGGTGGAACGATTGCGAGGGAGCTTAAATGGCGGTAGCCAGCAGCAACGTCAGATCGTCTCGCGGCTCGCCTCCTGACCACGCTACCACGCGGGCGGCAAGTTCCTCCGGTCCTTGAACAAGGTCCTCGCCCCAGAGCGCGAGCAGGCCCGTCTCGCCGAGTTCCTTTTCGCCGCAGCGTGCTTCCACAACACCGTCCGAACAGATGACAAGGCGATCGCCTTCGGCGAGTTGCAGGTTGCCGGAGACGATTTCAATACTGGGGAGAATCCCGAGCGGAGGCGCAGTAGAGTCCAATCGCTCGACCATTCCGCCCCGCCGCAGGACAAGCGGAGGCACGTGGCCGCAGTTGACATACTCCAGCCGTCGCGAAGAGTCGTCATAGGCGCCGAGAAAAAGCGTGGCGAACGATCCCTGGGGCATCGTCTGATGCAGGTCGCGGTTCAACGCGGTCACCCAGACCCGCAGGTTGCGGGAACCGCCTGCGCAGGTGGCCCGGAGGGCGGCCTGCAAATGGGCCATCAGCAGAGCCGCCGCGATTCCCTTGCCAGAGATATCCCCCAGTACGAGGGCCACCCTGCCCGGGTCGAGGTCGAGAAAGTCATAGAAGTCCCCGCCTACGGCCCCGGCCTGCCTGCAGTAGCCCTCGCAATCCAAGGTATCGAGTGCAGGCTTCTGCCGTGGCATCAGCCCTGCCTGCACGCGGGCAGCGATCTGCAGGTCTGCCGCCACCGTCCATTCATTGCTGGCAGCAGAGGTGTGCTTGCGGATCGTTTCCAGGAGCCTGGCATTCTCCCAAGGCTTCAGCACGAAATCGACGGCGCCGCGCCGCATCGCCTCCACTGCCAACTCGATACTGCCCCAGGCCGTCATCACTACAGCCTTCGGCCGGGATTCCAATCGGGCCAGGCGATCGAGCAGTTCGAGCCCTTCAACCCCGGAGGTCGTGTCCCGGCTATAGTTCATGTCCATCAGGACCAGTGCCGGGTGGAAACGATCCGCCGCCTCCAGCACAGCCTGGGGCGTGGCAGCGCACTCGATCTTGAACCCCTCACTCTTCAAGAGCAGACGCGCAGCCACAAGTACGTCTTCCTGATCGTCAGCAACCACAATCCTGATGCTCATCGCGGCTTACCCGGAGTGAGAATAACATGCGGGCCATCCCCCCACGAGGTGGGCTGCATAGCCCTGGGAGGCGATTCTCCCGACCACCCCGTCCGGGGCACTCTGTCAACGAAGGGTGATTCCGACTTCCCTTCAACCAATTTAAGGAGTGACCAACACCTATGAAGAAGATTCTCGCCGGGCTCACGCTCGCCGTGTTCACGCTGACCGGCGTCGCCGTCGCAAAGGACAACAAGGACCCGCAAACGACAGAACACAAGAAGAAGCCCAAGAAGACGAAGTCCTCCAGTTCCAGCACCACCACTCCGGAAACAAACAAGGAGAAGCCGAAGAAGTAGCTGATTTTCAATCCTTCAACATTTGTCGCCCCGCCGAAACCTGGTGTTTTGAGCGGGGCGAACATTTTTCGAAGATGGAGGCGCCATTCTCATCAAAGATTGTTGGACGCTTCATCGCCTTTTCATGCACTTCCGACATAACTGAGGCATGAGCGGACTGGCTCACGGCCTGCGAGGGTTCATCGAGTCGCGCGACCATGCCTTGATGAGGACGGTTCACCGCTGGCGGCCGCCAAAGTGGTTCCGGTTGTGGATGGTCGTTTCAACACGGGGAGGCGACGGCTGGCTGTGGTACGCATTGGGCCTGGTCCTGGCCCTTTACGGAGGATCCGAAGGGACTTCAGACCGCCGCGCGATCATGCCTGGGCGGTGGCATGGGAGTGGCGGTGTTCATCGCTTTGAAGCGCGCAGCGGGACGACGCAGGCCCTGCGCCCTGGAGCCCCATTGCTGGTCGACGCTCCTACCGCCGGATCAATTCAGCTTCCCTTCCGGCCACACAATCACAGCGTTTGCGGTCATAATGCCGATCATTCACTGCTACCCGGAGGCCGCTGGCGGCCTGTGCCTCATCAGCATCAGTATCGCGATCTCCCGTATCGTGCTGGGGATGCATTTCCTGAGCGATGTCGTGGCAGGCGCGGCAATTGGAATTCTGCTGGGAAGCTTCGCATTGAACTGCATCTAAACAGGTTGAGACCTGCCGGCCCGACTTCTCTCAGTTAATTACCCTAGGCTTGCTCAGGTGATACTCCTGGTGTATCAATCGGACTCACCCATCGTTTATGGTTGACCCATAGCCGATACTTGGGATAGAGTCGGAATTCGGAACTGTCATGTAGATCTTCAGTTCGGCTCGAGCGACCAGGACCTGATGCACCTTCGCAAAAGTATTACATTCATCCTGCCTCTGGCCCTCCTCACACTCGCGGGGTACCAGCAGGCGCTGGGAGAGCAAAGTCTCTCACCCCGCCTGAAGGCCTTTGCGCACATCGCCATTGGCGGGGAATCTGCCATGGAGGGTGCGGTGGCAATCGCCAACCTGGACGACCAGACAAGCCGCCAATTGGAACGCCCCCCCGTGATGATCCAACCGGGACAGAAACCCGTGGAGAAGATGAACGAGGCCGAGAGGATCGTCTACGAGGCGGACCGGCGGTTTCAGAGCGGCAAGTTCTTCCTGCAGGAGGGCAAACCGTCTGAGGCAAGGCGGGAGTTCGACCAGGCGATCGACCTGTTGCTGGCTGCGCCGGATGAATTGGAAGACCGCCAACTGGTCGAGCGCAAGTTCGAGGAATTGAGCCGCCAGATCCATCGCTATGATTTGCAAGCCCTGGGGGCCGGCGTACCCCAGGATTCGCCTGTCTTTGTCCAGTCGCCGCTGCCGGAAATCCTGGAGATGACCTTCCCTGTGGACCCGCGCTTGAAGGACAAGGCGATCGCGGCGATCCAGGCGGGCACATCGCAACTGCCTTTGACTGTCAACAACGCGGTTGCCAGCTACATTAGCTTCTTCACCAGCGAGCGCGGACAAAGGACCTTGATCGCAGGTCTGCGCCGGGCGGGCCGCTACCGGCCGATGATCTCCCGGATTCTCGCCGAAGAGGGAGTGCCGCAGGAGTTGATCCATCTTGCCCAGGCCGAATCAGGATTCGTTCCGCGGGCAGTATCCTACAAAGCCGCGGTGGGGATGTGGCAGTTCGTTCGGGCCACCGGTTCGCAGTACGGCCTGCAGTCCTCGTCGGTGTTCGATGACCGCCTGGATCCAGAGAAGGCCACGCGGGCGGCAGCACGCCACTTACGCGACCTCTACAACCAAACCGGCGACTGGTACCTGGCGATGGCGGCATACAATTGCGGACCGGCTTGCGTTGAACGCGCCGTGCAACGCACGGGCTATGCCGATTTCTGGGAGCTGCATCGCCGCAATGCGATCCCGAAGGAAACGCGCAACTATGTACCGGCCATCCTGGCGATGACCATTGTGTCGAAGAACCTTGCCGCCTACGGTATCGCTCCGGTCCAGCCGGAACCGGCGCTGGAGTATGACGTTGTCGAACTCAACGTTCCGTCGAACCTCGGTTTGATCGCCGATGCCGCGGACGTTCCGCTGGCTGACATACGCGAACTGAACCCGCACCTGTTGCGCAACGTGGCCCCGGCGGGGTGCGTAGTACGAGTTCCCAAGGACCGGTCCGCGGTAGTTCTGGCGGGCCTGGCTTCGGTGCCAGTCGAAAAGCGAGCGTCCTGGCGGATTCACCGCATCGGGGGCGGCGACACGTTGGCTTCGATCGCAAAACGGTATTCCACGGCGGCGAGTTCCATCCTGGCGGCCAACTCAAAGCTCGACGAAGCTTTCTTTCAGGCCCCGCAGGAAGGCGAGATGCTGATCATCCCCGCGGCGGCCGAAAAAGAGCGCGTCGTCGCGAAGAGCAAGACCCGTTCACGAACTGCGTCGTCCCGCGGCCGGACTTACTCTGCAAGCTCCCGGTCGCGCGCCAAGGTCGCCCCCGTCAGCCAGAAGAGAACCGTTCTCACATCCTCCACCCGCTCCACTTCCCACCGCTAGACGGCTTCATACTCCCTGCCCGGACACCACCCCCGCCAGCCGGGCACAATAGAAAAGTGTGGCGTTCATGAATAAAACAAGTTAGGATAATATTGTTTGCGCCTCCCCTGGGGCGGGAATGTCTATGCCCATATGGTTAGCTCGTACATTCGATCCATTCGATGAGGAGTCAGCCCTCGACGTCACTCTGAACGACGACGGCGTGAGCGATATGGAAGCCGATGCCGAATTTGAGGAGCACTTCGAAGACTCCCTGAACACCCCCGAAATACCCCAGCCGCCTCCGGCACCGACGCCGCCAACCCATGCAGACGTGCTGCCTTCAGCCGAGGAACCCGCGGTGACGATTGAAGAGGAAGTGGTAGTGGTGATGGTGGAGGAACCTGGGCCAGTGAAGCGGGACGCCCCGCCGGTTGGCGAAGCCGTTGTCAAGTCAACGCCTCAGCCGCCCTCCGCCGGAAAGGTTGCCGCCAAGCGGCCGCCGGTGAAGAAAGCAGCGCCCAGGAAAGTTGAAGCACCGAAGAAAGCCGCTTCGGTCAAGCCGGCCAAGGCTCAGGCCACCAAGCCGGCAGCGAAGAAAGCTGCCGCCAAGACTCCGGCAAAAAAGATTAAGCAAGTTTCCGTCCGTAAGGCTGGAAAGCGGGCTGCTCCGGCGTCCCGCAAAACCACGGTGCGAAGCACCGTTCGAAAGGTAACGAAGAAGACTGTGAAGAACGCAACCAAGAAGGCCGCCCCCAAGAAGGCTGCCGTGAAGAAGGCCGCCCCTAAGAAGGCTGTCGCCGTGAAGAAGGCCGCCCCCAAGAAGGCTGCCGTGAAGAAGGCCGCAAAGAAGAAGTAGTCCCTTCTTCAATTTCAGATCAACCAACTCAGATTTGATGGATGTTCAATGGGGCGCCTGCAACCAGGGGCGCCCTAGTTTTATTCGGGTTGCTATTCTTCCCTGACAGCCTTTCGGCAGCGGGCAAACAAACCCAGCAACTGCTCGGCTTGCTCTTCCGGAGTTCGCACGCCTTTGCCGGCGAAGCCGACTGCCTGCGGCCCCCTTCCATAGCCAGTGCTCGTGGCGATGAACTTGGTGAGTTCCAGTGCAATTTCGTCGCTGGAACGATGTTGATCTTTCTTGTCTTGCTCTTCCATGTGTCCTTCAGTTGTCCGTTCGTTGTTCCATTCTAAGCCGGGGAAGATCAGAAGAACATCAGCACATCGGGCCGCAGCAGCCATCGTTCAGGCAGTGACGAACAGGCGCCGCACTCAACCCGGTAGCCGCTCCATGCGTCCCGCACCGCTGCCGGAATCTCGACCGGGTCGGTAGGCCGGTGATAGGTGCTCAATGCCAATCGCGGATGATGCCTGGCGATGGTTTCCTTGCCGCCGCGGAGTGCGTTGACCTCGGCGCCTTCGATGTCCATCTTGATGAAATCCACTTTGTCCAAACCGAGGTCCGCCACCATTCTGTCGATGGTGGTCAGCGGCACCCTGGCGACCACAACCGCGCCTTTGCGCTGAATGACGAAACTGTCGGCTGCCTGGTTTTCGGGGTCGACGCGGAGTTCCAGGATGTCCTCCTTGTCCCAAACGCCCTTAGGCACAATAACGATCCGGCCGTCCGCGATCTCCGAAGGGAAGTTGCGACGCAGGCACTCCAGATTGTCCGGAGCTGGTTCGATGGCGATGATTTTCGCCGCTCCTGCTTCCAGCGAGTACCTGGCGAACGTGCCGACGTTGGCGCCGCAGTCCAGCACCACGTCGCCCTTGCGCACGCCTTTCGGCGCCCTTCCGTAGATGGCAATTTCCTCTTCGGCGAGATTGAATGGAAGGATGAACCGGCTTCCTTTGGGCGCCCAGAATTCGCCCTTCGGCGTTTGGTAATGCTCCAGGCCTCCTTCGGTCCCGAGCAGTTTCTGACCGGCCAGCATTTCGTCCTTGATGCGAGTCAACTCCCGATCGTGGTCGTTGATTTGCCAGGCTTTGGAGACGGGGCATCCCTGGCCTCGCCCTATCAGCGACAGGCCCACAAAGCGGACCGGAGGAACGAAATAGAGCAGCACGGCGGGGATGACAACGACAAGGTCAAAGATGACAAAAGCGACGATCAGCGACTTCCGGCTCATCCATCGATTATTGCAGGGGGAGTTGGCGGGACGCTGGAGTTCAGCACGACAGAAAGGTTGCTTCAGAAAAATGCGATGAGCATCCACCCTATCGCGATATCCTAAACGGCGATGGATGTCATGACCAGCAACCTGGGTTGGATCGAGGTCATTTGCGGCCCGATGTTCTCAGGCAAGAGCGAAGAGTTGATCCGCCGCCTGCGGCGCGCCATGATCGCACGAAAGCGCGTCCAGGTGTTCAAGCCCGCGATTGACGTTCGCTACTCAGCTAACGAGATCGTCAGTCACGGCGACAGCCGGATGCCCAGCGAGATCGTGAATCAGGCCGGCGAGATTCTCACCCGCCTGGACTGGCGAACCCAGGTGGTCGGCATCGACGAAGCCAATTTCCTCGGCGAGGGCCTGGTGGAGGTTGCCCAGCAATTGGCGGATAGCGGCAAGCAGGTGATTGTCGCCGGCCTGGACACCGATTACATGGGGAGGCCTTTCGCCCCGATTCCCGACTTGCTGTGCCTGGCCGAGTCAATCACCAAGACCCTCGCGATCTGCCTGCGCTGCGGCAACCCCGCCAAGCACACTCAACGGCTTGTAGAGAGCGAGGATCTGATCGTGGTTGGCGCCGGAGGGATGTACGAGGCCCGCTGCCGGCGCTGTTTCGAGCCTGGCGCTCCGCATCAGGAGGTCTTTGAGTTCGCCGCGCCAAACCGCCGCCCCCCTGAAAACCAGTCCGAAAAATAGCCTGAAATGGGACTGCCTGGCTGAAAGACCCCAATGCTAGCATTGGTTTGTCAAAGTCCACATTCAGGAGAAGATATCAGTGAATCCCCATGACCCTTCGGCGCCCTCGGGGCAGCCGGTTTATCAGTTGCCTCAGACCGAGTCTGCGGGTAGCGGAGTGAAGACAGCCATATTGTTTGGCTGCGTGGCGGCCCTGCTTGGCGCCAATATCTACCTGTACACGCAAATCAATGATTTGCGAGCCAGCTTGGACAAGGTGCAGACGTCCATGATCGCCGAAGTCGGCAAGGCCAAGGATGCCAGTTCGGTTCAAGCAGCCACGGCTCAGCGGAACCTGGAGGGCATGAAGGAGGAACTCGAGGCGGCGCGGCGCCAAGCCTCCATGGCGGTTGGGCAGGCCAAGGTCGATGCGATGAAGAACGCCGAAGGGTTGGCGCGAAAGCTCGAACAGCAGCAGAAAGCGGTTGAGGAAAGCCTGCGCACTGAAGTCTCCAAGGTGGATGAAAAGGCCATAGCGGCCAACACCAAGCTGGGCGAGGTCTCCAAGGATGTCGGTGACGTCAGGACCGACTTGACCAATACAAAGAGCGAACTCGACAAGACGATTTCCGACCTCAAGTCGACCCGCGGCGACATGGGCGTGCAGAGCGGCCTGATCGCGACCAATGCCCGCGAACTGGCGGCGCTTGAAAGCCCTGGGCGAGCGCAACTACTTTGACATCAACCTCGGCAAAACCAAGCAGCCGCAGCGGATCGGCGACATTCTGGTGCAGCTTAAGAAGGCCGACGTGAAGAAGAATCGCTACACGGTCGACATCGTTGCCGATGACAAGAAGGTGGAGAAGAAGGAAAAGGGCGTCAATGAGCCGGTCCAGTTCTACACCGCCAAGGCGCGGCAGCCTTACGAAATCGTGATCAACGAAGTGCGCAAGGACCAGATCATCGGATACCTGACGACGCCCAAGGTCACGAAGTAACCGAACTCCGTCACCTGCGGAAAGTTCCGCATCGAGCCCTCCCCGCCCTGGGGAGGGCTCTTGTTTGTGCGGGTAGCGTCGACAGGCCTATGCAGCGACTCGCTACCATTTAGCCATGTCTACGCCGTCGTCATCTGAAGGCCGCTCGCTTCGAAACGTAGAGTCGCTGAAGCAGTCCATCCAGGAGAACCTCCGTTACCTCATAGCGCGGCCAAGTGAGTTCATTTCGCGCAACGATTGGTATCTTGCGCTGGCTTACGCCGTGCGCGACCGTATCATCGCCAGTTGGATTGATGCTGGCAAGGCCGTCATCCAACCCGACAAGCGAATCGTCTCCTACTTGTCCGCCGAGTTCCTCGTCGGCCCACACCTGGCTAACAACCTGTTGAACCTCGGCATGATGGAGGAGGCGCGCACAGCACTCACCGAACTGGGCCAGGACTTCGAGTGGATTGTTTCGCAGGAAGAGGAGCCGGGATCTGGGCAACGGCGGGCTCGGGCGCCTGGCGGCCTGCTATCTCGACTCTCTCGCCACCCTGGGAGTGCTGGCCGTCGGCCACGGCATCCGCTACGAGTTCGGCATCTTCGACCAGCGGATCGTCGACGGCTGGCAGGTGGAGATTACCGACGAATGGCTCCGGTTCGGCAATCCCTGGGAGATTCCGCGGCCTGAACTGGCCCGCGAGGTCGGGTTCGGCGGCAGGACCGAATGGTACACGGATCCTTCGGGCAACACGCGCAAGAAGTGGGTGCCGGCACGGATGGTGAAGGGCGTCCCGTACGACACGCCGGTGCTCGGATATCGAGGCAGCCGCGCCAACCTGATGCGGCTTTGGAAGGCGGAAGCGGTGGAGTCGTTCGATTTCCAGAGCTTCAATCTCGGCGACTACTATCGGGCCGTTGACGCCAAGGTGCAGAGCGAGACGATCACCAAGGTTCTCTATCCCAACGACGAGTCTGTCGCCGGCAAAGTAGCTCCGCCTGGAACAGCAGTATTTCTTCGTGTCCTGCGCGCTGCAGGACATGATGGTCCTGCACCTTCTGCGGGGCCACATCGCGGCCGACTTCCATATCACCTGGGCGGCGCAGTTGAACGACACGCACCCGGCGGTGGCTGTCGCCGAGTTGATGAGGCTGCTGGTCGACGAGTCCGAGGTGGAGTGGAACGCGGCTTGGGAATGCACTCGGCGCACCTTCGGCTACACGAACCACACGCTGCTGCCGGAGGCGCTCGAGCGCTGGCCGGTGGATCTCTTCGGCAGGCTGCTGCCGCGGCACCTGGAGATCATCTACGAGATCAATCACAAGTTCCTCGACCAGGTGCGCAGCCGCTGGCCGGGCGACGACGCGCGCCTGTCGCGCATGTCGATCATCGAGGAGGGGCCGCAGCAGAAGGTGCGAATGGCGAACCTGGCCACTGTCGGATCGTCGCGTGTGAACGGGGTCGCGGCCATGCACTCGGAACTCGTGCGGAACTCCCTGCTGCGCGACTTCAGCGAACTCGAACCGCAGAAGTTCGTCAACGTCACCAACGGCGTCACGCCGCGGCGCTGGGTGGCGCTGGCCAATCCCTCGCTTGCGTCGCTCATCACGGAGAAGATCGGCGAAGGCTGGCTGAGCCGCGCCGAATCCGACCTGGGCGCACTCGAGCAATTCGTGACGGATGCTGAGTTTCGTCAGCGCTGGCGCGAGATCAAGCTCGAAAACAAGCGCAGCCTCAAACCGATACTGCGCGATTTCGCCGGTGTGATGGTTGACGAGCACTCGATGTTCGACGTGCAGGTCAAGCGCCTTCACGAATACAAACGGCAGCACCTCAACGTCCTGAGAATTCTGGCGCTCTACCTCCGCGTGAAGCGCGACCCCGCGATGGAGATGGCGCCGCGCGTCTTCCTGTTCGGCGGCAAGGCCGCGCCGGGCTACTTCATGGCCAAGCGCATCATCCGGCTGATCCACGCCGCGGCGGAAACCATCAACAACGACCCCGTGGTCGATGGCCGCATCAAGGTCGTCTTCCTGCCGGACTACAACGTGAAACACTCGATGCCGGTTTACCCCGCCGCCGACCTGAGCGAGCAGATCTCAACCGCCGGCAAGGAAGCTTCGGGCACCGGCAACATGAAGTTCGCGCTCAACGGCGCGCTCACCATCGGCACGCTCGACGGGGCCAACGTCGAGATCCGGTCCCTGGTCGGTGAGGAGAACTTCTTCCTGTGCGGGATGAACGTCGATGAGGTGGAGGAGTTGAGGCGGCGAGGCTACCAGCCGAGGCGGGTGTACGAATCGAATCCGGATCTGCGGGAGGTCATCGACCGGCTCGCAGCCGGTGATTTCTCCCACGGCGACCGCAGCCTGTTCCAGCCGATCGTGGAGAACCTGCTGCACGACGACCCTTACCTGGTCCTGGCCGACTTCGCCTCCTACGACGAGTGCCAGAGCCGCGTGTCGGCCGCCTGGCGCGACCCGGAGCAGTGGACGACCATGTCCATTCTGAACTCGGCCCGCTCCGGCTTCTTCTCGTCGGACCGCTCCATCCGCGACTACTGCCGCGCCGTCTGGAACGTTCCGGTCAAGGACTGACAAGGGAAAGGCCCGGCTCGCGGCGTATGCCGCGGACCGGGCCGTTGTTCAGACTGCAGCCAGGGCTAGAAGCTGTAGCGAAGGCTCAACTGAACGTTGCGTTCGCTGCTCTTGCCGGTGTTCATACCGAAGGAAACGGACGTTGGGTTGGCATCGACGCCGCTCCAGTTCGGGTGGTTCGGGAAGTTGAAGGCCTCGAATCGGAACTGGACGTTCTGCCGTTCGGTGATGCGGAACGACTTGAACAGCGCCAGGTTCCAGTTCTGGAAGCCGACGTTGTTGAAGGCGATCGAGTTGCGGTTCTGGTTCGGCAGCGTGCCGTTGGCGGGCTTGTTGGCCCACAGCGTGCCGTTCGGCTTGGGGTTGAAATAGTAGTCGGTGACGCCCACGTAATTGCCGGCAGCCGTCTCGTTGGCAAACTGCTTCGGCAGGTCGGTGTCGCCGGTGAGGTTCCACGGCTTGTCGTTGACGGCGCCGATGCCGAGGTAGTCGTCGGTGCGGGCGATGGTGAACGGCGCGCCGGTCTGGAACTGGATCACGCCGGAGACCTGCCAGCCGCCGGCCACGGTCTTGAGAAGGCCGGAGCTGGAGTTGTTGAAGAACGGCATGTCATAGACGACGTTGATCACCGCGACGTGGCGGACGTCGTTGCCGGACTTGCCCCAGTTCAGTTGCGGGTTGAAGTAGTCGATGAAGACGTCGCGCAGCCCGGAGTTGTTGTCCATCGTTTTGCCGTAGGTGTAGGCGAAACCGTACATCAGGCCCTTGGCAAAGCGGCGGTTCACTTCGACCTGCAGGGCGTTGTAAGTGCTGCGGCCGGAGTGTTCGGTCATGGCGATATCGGCAAAGCCCTTGTAGGGCCGGAGGTAGTTCACGTTAGCGCCCGCGTTTTCAGGCTTGAACGTGGTTCCGGTCATGAGCTGGTTGACGTCACGGGAACGAGCCAGGTAGAGGCCGGTGGTGCCGACGTAGCCGACTTCCACCGTCGTGTCGTTGGTGAGCTGGCGCTGATAGGTGGCGTTCCAGTTGTAGCTGATCGGGATCTTGTAGACCGGGTCAACTGTCTGGAAGTACTGCGGGAAGGCGTTGCTGGAGCCGCCGCCCGGGTTGTCGGCGACGCCGTTGCTCACCGAGACCATCGGCTGCCAGGGAGGATTGCCGCCCAGGAAGACGTTGTCATAGACGCCAGGGCGGGAGGCAAAGCCGCCGAAGCCCATGCGGACGACGTCCTTGGAAGTGGGCGAATAGGCGATGCCGAGGCGCGGCATCCAGTTCCATTGGTTCGCCGAGGGATAGGGGCTGCCGCCGCTCAGCAGGCCGTCGTAGAGGCCGGAGTCGATGGCGGGGACGCGGCCCTTGCCCGGCATCCGGGAACGACGAGCCGGGAATGACGACGCCGTTGTAGCGGTTGCCCGAAAGGATGTTTCCAGTGGTGCGGTCAAGCACCGCCGCCTTCGACGGGTCGTACTTGTTGGCGTCGAAGATGGCGATGTTGCCCCACAGCGACTTGTAGTAGCCGGTCTGCCAAGTGGCGCGGAAGCCGAGTTCCAGCTTCAGCTTGGAGTTGACGCGCCAGGAGTCCTGCCCGAAGAACTCGAACATGTACCCGCGGTACGGCGTGTAGGCGCGCGGACCGATCTCGGCGTAGGTCGAGAACAGGCCCATGCGCCGCGTTGGCCAGCCCGGTGCCGGTGCTGGTCGCGCCGGAACGCGTGTCCTGGAAGATGAAGCGGCCGTTCTGATTGTTGGTGCCGCCGGGGACGCCGGAGACGTTGATCTGGTCGAAGTCGTTCTGGCCGCTAGCGTTCCCAGAGGCCGCCGAACTTGAAGGTGTGGTTGCTGGCGATCTTGGTGAAGTTGTTGGAGATCTGGTAGATGGGGCCGGCCGAGCTGGACGGATAAGGGCCGCCGTCGATCGTGCCCACGTTGGGGATCTCGATGGTCGGGACCTTGTCGTAGATCTCTTTGTTCTCGGGGAAGATGTACGGGTAGTTGATGCCCGGGCGCGAACGCAGGTAGCGCTCGCCGGTACGGTCCACGCCGATCTCGACGCGGTCTCTCGAGGCCGAGACCAGGAACTCGTTGATCATGGTTGGGCCGAGGGTCCAGGTGTGGGCGAGGCTGGCGGTCTGGTTCGGGCGGTCCCAGTCGGTGATGGCGTAGTCGAAGCCGCGAGCGGCTGGTATCGAGCGCCTGGTAGCTGTAGTTGGCGAACCGGAAACGGAAGAACTGGTTGGCGGTGGGGTTGTAGTCGAGCGCGAGGGTGTCCTTGCGCTGGTTCTGCCAGCCGGGACGGGTGATCATCCAGTTGTTGGTGCCGAAGCTGCCGTTCGGCGCGTAGTAGGTCTTCAGGAATGCGATTCCGTTGGGGCTCAGGCGGCTACTCGGAATGATGTTGCCGGCAAACGGAGCTGCCCGTGGACGGATCATTGATCACGCGAGAACCGCTGTAAAAGATGTTGGACGACAGCAGTTCGCTGAAGTCGCCCGTGCGCATCAGATTGGTCGGGACGCGCTGCGAGAGCGTGTCTTCCCAACGCCGGCGGACGTACTCCTGGCTGAACAGGAAGAACAGCTTCTCGCGGTCCTGGTTGAAGACCTTCGGGATCGTCACGGGACCGTTGACGTTGAAGCCGAACTGGTTGTACTTCAGCGGGGCGACGAAGTTGGTGGCAGTGCGGCGGTTGCGGTTCCAGCTATTGGCGTCGAGGTTGTTGTTGCGGAAGTACTCGTACGCTGTGCCGTGGAACTGCTTGGTGCCGGACTTGGTGACCATGCGGATTTGACCCGCCGAGGAACGGCCGTATTCGGCCGAGTAGTTGGCGGTGAGGACCTGCACTTCCTGAATAGTGTCGAGGTCGGCGGTGCCGACGGACGTGCCGTTGGCGCGCGTGCGGATGCCGACCGCGCCGTCGAAGGTGATGAGCGAATCCTGGCTGCGGCCGCCGTTAATGGTGAGGCCGCCGGAGTCGAGACCGTAGCTGAAGCCGTTCATCGGCGAGCCGCGGCGCACGCCGGGCTTCAGCACGGCCAGGAACAGCGGGTTGCGGCCGTTGAGCGCGAGGTTCTGAATCTGCGCCATTTCGATCGTCTTGCCGACCGTGGCAGACTCGGTGTTAAGCTGCGCGATCGCGGCTTCAACGTTGACCGACTCTGTCACCGCGCCGACCTGCAGGTCGACGTTGACAGCCAGAGGCTGCGCAGCCTCGAGCTTGTTACGGGTCGAAGTGAACTTCTTGAACCCTGCCAGTTCGACGGCCACTGAATAGTAGCCCGGCGGGATGTTCGGAACTGTGAAGAAACCCGTTTCGTTTGTGGTTGCCTGACGCTCAAAACCGGTGCCTTCGTTGATGACGGTCACCTTCGCGTTCACGATTACTGAACCCGAAGAATCCTTCACCATACCGGAGATTGTTGAGTTGTCAGACTGTGCAAAGGCAAAAGCCGCAACGAGCAACATGGTCGCGCAAGCGGCCATGGCTCTACGGAGAGCCTGAAGCATCATTTTTGAACTCCTGAAGTGACGTTGAGCTGCCCCTTACCAAGGGGCAGCACTCCCTAACTGCTGCTTTTAGAGTTTACCAAGATCAAGGGGTCGATTGAAGGGGGTTAATGACCTTTTTGCAAACGTGTGCATTTCGTCATCGCACTGACATCATCAACGGCCAGCGTTCGATGGCCAGACGACTTCCAACCCGCCGAGCAGGGTCCGGCCCGGCATGGCCACGCCGGGGATCTCCTGATAGCGAGTGTTGGCCAGGTTGGCGGCCTGGAAGTAGGGCCGGACCGGCCCCCTCACCCAGGCCAGCGAGGTGTCCCAGATTCCGTAGGGCGAGCGGTCCCTGCGCTCCAACGCGCCCAATCGGGTCCGCGCCACAATACCGCCGAAACTGCCCGTCCAGCCGAACACGCCGGAGTGGATCGGGTAGTTGAAGACGTACTTCGAAACCATGCCCGGCTGTGGGCTGGCCACACCTTTGAGCCCCGTATAGCCCCAGTCGAACACCTGCGCCCGCCAGCGCCATCCGGCCGAGGCTTCCACCCCGGTGAAACTGAGGCGATTGATGTTCATCGCCTGCCAGGGGTCTGTCAGCAGGCTCTTGGCGTAGTCGATGCCGTCCTTCTCCCGCCGGTGGAAGACCGCAGCGGAGAGCCGCCATGCGCCCGACGGCCGCAGGTCAGCGCCACCCTCGTAGCTCCAGGCTGACTCCGGCCGCAGGAAGGGATTGCCTTTGTTGGCCGGATCGCTGTAGTAGAGGTCCGTGAAAGTCGGCAGCCGGAAGGCCCGGCTGGCGCTCGCCCGCAGCTTGAGACGGGAGGAAACCCAATAGCCTGCGGCCAGGGAAGGACTGATCTCCCCCGGCATGCCCTTGACCACCTCGTCGCGCACCCCAGCCGTGAACGAGAATCGCTTCAGCACGCGCATGTCGACCGTGGCATACGCCGCGCCCCGCGCCCTGGAGTGACGGCCCAGGTTGGAGCTATTGATGTCCTCTCCCATCGCCTCAGCGCCGTATGAAAACGTCGCCGTGTTGCGCAATGGCTCACGACGCCGTAGACTCGCCTGCCAGCTCTGCGCAACATGATGGTTCTGATAGCGCTGGGGATTGTCCCTAAACAGGTAGAACAGGTCCGAATGACGGCGATAGGTGAACGCAGCAGAGGTCTTCTCGCCGATTCCCTGCTCCAGGCTGGCAAGCCAGCTTTTGGTCCGCTCCCAGGATGGATACGCTCCGTAGAAATCCTGCGCGCCGAATGGCTTGTCGGAGTAGCCCAGGTCGAGGTCGGTCGAGCCCAGCCGAGAGCCAAGGCGGGTCGTCGATGATGCAGCCAGCGACCGGTAGTCGCGATTGGGCTGGAATCCCGTGGACAGTTCTCGCGCTATCGCCAACTGCTGGCTCCACTTCTTCCGGAGCGCCGACCATGCCAGCGACTGCTGGTTGGTCCCGAAACTCCCGAGCCCGGCACGCGCCCGCAATTCGTCGATTTCCGCAGGTTTGGTGATGAAGTTCACGACGCCGCCGACGGCGTCCGAGCCGTAGAGCGTGGACCCGGATCCGCGCATTACTTCAATCCGGTCAATTGCTTGCAGAGGAACCGGCAGGTCCAGGTGATGGTGGCCCGATTGCGGGTCGTTCACGCGCCTGCCGTTGACGAGCACCAGCGTCTGGCCGAACGTGCCGCCACGGATCGACAAGTCGCCCTGGATCGTATTGGGCCCGCGCTGCCGCAGGTCGAGTGAGGGATCGAGCTTGAGCAGATCGACGAAGGTGTTGAATACGGCGGATTGGCCTCGAACGGGCAATTGCATAATGCTCCGGTCGGCCTCCTCAAGCGGGATTGGATCGACCGTGCCGGTGACTACGACGGACTCGCGAACCTCAGGCAGTTGGCTCTGCGCAGGCAGCAGAGATGCGCCCATCATCAACAGCAACAAGAGGGGATTTGCGCAGTTCCAGCGACCACGCGAGCCGAAATCGGACATCTGTCTCTATTTTGACAGATTGACGTCTAGCTCGGCGGTGCGCGCGAACCCTTCTTGGCTGGGTCGCCGGCCTGAATCTTTCACCTTCTGGCCCGTATCCAGACGGTTCAGGGCCGTTACGGCCACGGTCTCGCCGTCCTCAAGACCTTCCAGAATCTCAACTTCCTCAGTGAACCGATCGCCAATCCTGACGTCCCGACCTCAATCGTCTCGTCAGCCTTCACGACGTAGGCCTTGTTGCTTCCCAAAACGTAGCTCAGGGCGCGCGAGGGCGCGACGCGCACACTCTCCATCTTATCCGTGGTCAACCTCGCCCGCGCGTAGGAGCCTGGCTTCAGCTCGTACTTGCTGTTCTGGATAATCGCCTCGACGACAAACGTCCGCTTGGTCTGATCGACGGTCGGAGAAATGCGTGAGACCTTGCCCTCGAAGACGCGGTCCTTGAAAGCCTCGACCAGGACCTGGGCCGTTTGGCCGAGTTTGATCCAGGGCGCCATGCGCTCGGGAACCTCGATGCGCAGCCGCAGGGGGTCGATTTTGACGAGTGTGAATAAGGGCGTGTTGGCCCGGACGTAAGCGCCGGGGGTCGCCTGCCGATCCTTGGTGAAGGCGGCAAAGGGAGCACGAACCGTGGCATCGCGCAGTTTCTTGCGCTGCAGTTCGAGCGAGGCCTTGAACCGCTCCACTTCCTGAATCAGATTACGCGTCTGGTTCAGTGTCTGGTCATAGGCTGCCTGCAAGCTCTGGAAGCGGGCCTGGTATTGGTCGAGGTCGCTCTTTGGGCCGATGCCCTGATCCACTAGCTCGCGGGTCCGTTTGTAGCGCTGCTCGGCCTCAAGCAGGTCAGCGCGGGCACGGCGCGCATCGGGCGTCTCGCGAACGTCCTGCACGCGGTCCTTCTCGTCCTTCAAACCCAGTCTCTCCAAGGATTGCCGCAACTGGGCTTCCTGCTGGCGCAGCAGGTAGCGCTGCTCTTCGTCGTTGATGGTGGCGAGCACCTGTCCCTCGGCCACGCGGTCGCCGAGGTCGGCGTTTACCGTCTCGATCTTGCCGTCGATCTCCGCACTGATGATCGCCTCGTCATAGGGAAACAAGGCTCCGACGCTTTCCACTACGCGCGTGACGGTTCTGGAAGAAACCTTCCCCACTCGGACAGCCACCGGCCCGGAATCCTTCTTGGCCGCCGCCTCCTGTTTTTTGGCGCAACCTGCAAGGGTAAAGAGAACAGCACATGCGCCGAGGGCGCTGAGCCGAAGTGTATGAGAGCAATGCATGTGTAATCCGGATAGGCGGAGGGGAGAAGAGACAATCTCCCCCTAGCATGGCGCACGGCAAACCGAGTTGGTTACCAAGGCCTTATTGTACAGAGGCGGAGCCGGACCTGGCAGGCTACTGCTGGACGGGACCAAGCTGGAGGAAAAGCCCGGTCGTGTATCCAGGACCGTTCGGCTTGCCCGGAGTGCCTTCGGATTCAAGGCCCGATGAGTTGCTCGTTCCAGCCGCGAAGGGCGTCCCGGCAGGCGACAAGGCAAGGCCATAGGCCGTGTCCTGGCCCGCACCACCGAAGACAATCGAGTAAACCACTGCGTCAAAGAACCCTGCGCGAGTCGTATCCAACCGCGCGACGAAGATGTCACTTTGCCGCAGGCCGGAGGGCGGCGGATTCGGATCGTTACTGCGCGGGAAGTCGGGGGAATACGTGTAGCCCGCCAGGGTCTTCAGCCCGTCGGGAGTCAGGACGAGGTCATAGACAACATCGTCCTGGGTGCCGCCGTAGTAGCTGAGGTAGGGGAGAAATGCCGAGCCGCCTTTGGAGGGGTCAATTCCAGCCAGGAAACCGTCCGCGCGGCCGCCGCTCAACGGTTGCACTGCTGGGCCCGACACCGGCAGATTCCATGACAAGGTATAACCGGAGATCCAGAGCAACCCCTGGGGGTCGATGCGCATGGAGGTAGCCACGTCGAGATTCGAGCCTCCCACGTAGGTGCCCAACAGCAGTGCATCGAACCCGCGCAACCGCGCGTCCACCTGGGCGACGAAGATGTCGCCGCCTCCCTGGTGCTCGCTGGTGTAGCCCGCTCCGAAGAGCGGCAGATCGGAAGAGTGACTCACGCCGGTCAGGAAAAGCCTTCCCGCCGAGTCGAAGACCGCAGCATAAATGATGTCCGTGGAATCTCCGCCGAAGAAGCTGGCGGACAGCAGCGCCTCCGCGGCCGGCACCGTGGTGACGCACTCGAAGTAGAAACCGTCGACTCCGCCCCGATTGGCGGGTTGCAGGTCGGTCCCGTTGACGACGCGTTCGAGCGCCGGCGAAGTGGTGTAGCCGGCCACGGCGATCCGGTCCTGAGCATCCACCGCGACGGACGTGGCGTATTCATTCTGCTCGCCACCGAAGTAGCTCGAGTAGTACAGGGACTCGAGCCCGGGCGAGCGCGGATCATACTTCAGAACAAACGCGTCGAAATTGCCCTTGGGCGCATTCTGGAAAGCTTCGCCGGCGAGCGGCCAGTCAAGGGAATTTGTTTGTCCGGCCATGTAGAGGAAACCGTCCTTGACGACAAGCGCCTCGGCGGCATCGTCGCCTGAGCCGCCAATGTAGGAGAAGTAGGTGAGCTTCCAGGCGGACCCGTCGGGCATGACTTTGGCGACGAACGTATCGCTCTCGCCCTTCTTTTCGGTTTGGTATGGCTCGGTGCCATCCACGACGGTCACCACGCTCCGGATGCTGCCGGTCATCCAGAAGCCGCCGTCGCCGGAGGCGGCGACCGCGCTGATGCGATCGACGAGCGATCCGCCCAGGTAGCCTGAGTAGGAAACCACGGGATCGATCACCAGCGGCAATTTCGCGTCATAGCTGCCTATTTCGAAAGCGGCCGTGCCATTGTGCAGCCGCCAACGGGCGTCAACTTGAGTCTTTCGTCCGTCGGCGAGTTCCTGCCAGGCGATGGGGGCACGCTGTCGCAATGTCGCCCCGCCGGACTGGACCAACAAATCTCCCCGTGGATCGATCGCAACACGGTCTGCGCCGGAAAACCTCATGCCGATTGCGGCGGGGTCCGCACCAGGGGCCAGGACGAAGTCATACTCCAGAACCGCTCCGCTGGCATAGAGATGGAAATCCGTGCCTGGCAGGACGCGCCGTGCGATCAGGCGCCCGTATTGAGGAACATCCGAGCGCCAGCCGGACTTTCGGCGTCCGATCACATAGCTGGACACGCCGGGCAGCGTGTCGGCAGCAGACCAATTCCATTGGTCCCCGGAGCCGGCCAAGCGCACTGAAACGGGGCTGGACCCGGACGTCCAGCGGATGCCGCTCGCTCCTGTTCGCAATTCGGCTTCGGAGTTGCGGAGAACGTAACCGCCATCGCTGGCAGGCTCGAACCACGCGGGCAGTTGACTCAAGGAACCGCGGCCAGGCGCGGCGGACAGAGTCGCCCCGATCAGGGCGAAGAAAATAGGCAAGAAACGCATGTCGATTTCGGTCGGGGCGCGAGACACCCCAAACTATTGAGTATACGGGGTTCGAGAGGATTTGGTTTCAGTCCCCGTTCATCAGCACGAGAAAGCCGCTCTGCACGTCGCCTCCCATGATGCGCGTCCAGATCACGCGAGCCCTGCCCTCGACGTCGCCGCACTGGAAATAGACTTCCTGACCCGTCGACAACCGGACAAGCTTGTGAGAGGCCCGGAATCCATGCGAGCTGGTGTCGATCAGAGAGGCCTCAACCATGCCGTTGTCCCCGGCGATCTTGAAGCGAAGTGCGCCGGCTGCGGCTTGACGCGGTTCACGCCGTTTTTCCTGGTAGTTCATTTCGAGGGTTCCCCATCCGGCCCCAGTCAGGACGGCCGGCATCGATCGGTTCGGGCATGTCATCGAGCGCGTACTGTTTCAGCTTGCGGCTTAGCGTCCGCCGGGAAATCCCCAGCAAGTCCGCCGCCCGCTGCCTTTGGCCGCGCGTGTGGCTGAGAACGCGCAGGATCGCGGCGCGCTCCATTCCGTCGAGGCTCTCCCCCTCCGACTCCAGATTCAATGCCGGCCCAGGCAGCCCGAGATCTTCCGCCTCGATCCTGCCATCCTGGCAATCCACCACAGCGCGCGTGATTGCATTGCGCAGCTCACGCACGTTTCCCGGCCAATCGTGCCGGTGCAACGCCGCGATCGCCGAAGGCATCAGCAGAGCCTCCGGCATCGCTTGAGCAAGAAAGTAACCTGCCAAGGCGTCGATATCTTCGGGCCTTTCGCGCAGCGCCGGCACCTGGACCACCAACTCGCTGAGCCGGTGGAACAGGTCCTCCCGGAACCTGCGCTCACGCGTCGCCCGTTCGAAATCGAGGTTGGTGGCGGCGATCACTCGCACATCCACGGTGATCTTCTTCACTCCACCAAGCCTGAAGTAGGGCGCGCCGTCGAGCACACGCAACAGCTTCACCTGCATCCTGGGCTCCAACTCACCGACTTCGTCCAGAAACAGCGTCCCTGTGTGAGCCAGCTCAAACAGTCCAGGTTTGGCGGTATCGGCCCCGCTGAATGCGCCGCGCTCGTAGCCGAACAATTCGCTCTCCATCAGATGCTCGGGCAGCGCCCCACAACTGACGTCCACCCACGGTCTCTGGCTCCGCGCGGAAAGCTGGTGAAGCGCGCGCGCAATAATCTCCTTCCCGCTGCCGCTCTCACCCTGAATCAACACCGTCGCCGAAGTGCGCGCAACCCTGCCGGCCCGCTCCAGCGCTGCTCGCATCGCGGGACTTGCCACGACGGCTTTCATGCCGAGGAACTCGAGGTGTTGGACCGACTCCGGCTGCATGGACACTCTTCTTTACCATCGGCGGGGTCGCGCGGCCGGAAGCGCAAGAACAGCCCCTATACAGAATGGGGGAATCACCGTAGTACTTCTGAGGCGATAGCACTAGGTCACCGCTATCTCTTTGCCCTGTAATGAGGAGCGCCGATCCTGCCGATGGTATTACGTTGCCATGAGTACCGTCCCAAGAACCTACCGCCGCCTCATCATGGTGCTGGCCGTTACAGTCGTTCTGCAGCAGTTGAGTTCGTTCCGCAGCCTGGATCCGCTGCAGTACTTGAGCTACGTTGTGCTAGCTCTGTTGGCCAGCGTTCTGAATGTGGGCTATCGCACAGAACAGGGTGTGATTCCGCTCAACCTGCTATTCATCCTGATCAGTTTGCGTTCGCTTTCGGCCGGCGAAACGATGCTGCTTGCCATCGTGAGCTCTTTTGCATCGGAGTGGAGCCGCAAGAAACTGTTCGACGCGATGCACCGCCTGGGCGACGCCTGTTTCGCGGCGTCGGCCACGGCGTTGGCCGTAGCGCTGGGCGATCTCACGTTGCGGGGGACGCATCTGCCAGGCGCCCGGGGCGAGCTCAACGACGCGCTCCAGGTGGTGCTGATGGGCGCGACCTATTTCGTTTGCATTTCGTTTCCCTGGTCGATGAACGATGCCTTTTTCAGCGGCCAGAAGCTGCACACGGTTTGGCGCGAGCGCTATTTCTGGATGCTGCCGTACTACGTCGCCGGAGCGGTGATCGCCGGATTGTTCGACCGTGCGCGGAGTGAAGTGGGCTGGCAAATCCCGGTCCTGGCCGTGCCGGTGGTGTACCTCTTCTGGCGCTCCTATAAGATCTACATGGCTCAATTGGAGGCGGGCCGCATTCACGCCGAAGAGCTCGCTTCGCTCCACCTGAGGACGATCGAGGCGCTGGCTCTGGCCATCGACGCCAAGGACCAGACGACTCACTCGCACCTGCAGCGCGTGCAGGTCTACGCCATGGAGATTGGCCGGGAAATGGGCATGGAAGGCGACAGCCTGAATGCGATGCGCGCGGCCAGCCTGCTGCACGACATCGGCAAGCTCGCCGTGCCTGAGCACATCATCTCCAAGCCAGGCCGCCTGACGCCGGAAGAGTTCGAAAAAATGAAGATCCACCCCGTGGTCGGGGCGGAGATTCTGGAACGGGTGCAGTTTCCGTATCCAGTGGTGCCGATCGTGCGGTCCCACCATGAAAAATGGGACGGCACGGGCTACCCCGATGGACTCTGCAAGGAGCAGATCCCGCTTGGCGCCCGCATTCTGGCCTGCGTCGATTGTCTTGACGCGCTGGCCTCCGACCGGCAGTATCGCAAGGCACTGCCGCTGGACCAGGCTATCGGCGTCGTAGTTCGTGAAGCGGGCAAGAGTTTTGATCCGCGCATCGTTGAAGTGCTGGCCCGGCGGTACCGTGAATTGGAAGTCCTGGCCAAGGTGGAGACCATCGAGCCCCTGAAGCTGAGCCGCGAGCTGCCTTCAACCAACGACACTGCGCCGCTGGCCGGATACCAGGGTGACGGCGCGGGGGCGTCGAAGCAACCCGCGATTGCGACAGTTGACGCGCCTGAATTCCTCACAAAGATCGCGGCAGCCCGGCAGGAAGCTCATGCGCTGTTCGAACTGGCCCAGAGTCTGGGCAACTCGCTCAGCCTGGACGAGACGCTGTCCGTCCTGGCAGTCCGGCTAAAGCGCGTGGTTCCCTATGACGCGATGGCAGTCTACATGCGCCGCGACAACCGCCTGCTGCCCGAGTTCGTAAGCGGCGACAATTTCCGGCTGTTCGCGTCGCTGGAGATTCCGGTAGGCCAGGGTCTGTCGGGCTGGGTGGCTGAGAATGGAAAACCCATTCTCAATGGCAACCCTTCAGTGGAGCCGGGATATCTGAACGATCCAGCCAAGTTTTCCACGCTGCGCGCCGCCCTGGCCGTTCCCCTGCCCGGGGTCAACGGCGCGGTGATCGGCGTGCTCGCGCTTTACCATATCGAACGCGACGTCTATACCAAGGACCATTTGCGGATTCTGCTCGCGGTCAGCTCCAAGCTCAGCCTGACAGTTGAAAACGCCATGCGATATCAGCAGGCGGAGGCGTCGGCGACCACCGACTTTCTCACCGGCCTGCCGAATGCACGCTCGCTCTTCATGCATCTGGAGCGCGAACTCGGCCGCGCGGCCGAGCGCCACGCGCCGCTGGCGGTGCTGGTTTGCGATATCGACAGTTTCAAGCAGATCAACGACGAGCACGGTCACCTGGAGGGCAACAAGGTGCTCAAGTGCGTCGCCCGAAGCCTCATGACCGCTTGCCGGCAGGGCGACTATGTGGCTCGCATGGGCGGAGACGAGTTCGTGGTCGTCATGCCCGGTCTGGAAGCAGACGCCCTGCCCCAGCGGGTGGAGCAGTTGCGCAAATCGGTTTCGGATGCGGCGCGAGGAGAAACAGGTATGGCTCTGACCGCTTCAATCGGCGCCGCCCTTTATCCGCGGGATGGCACCAGCGCGGAAGGTGTTTTAGACGAAGCCGACCGGTGTATGTACAAAGCCAAGAGTGAAGGCCGCGTCAGCATTAAATCGAAGATCATCGAGCCGGTGTGGCACCACGCGTCGGCTGTCGTCCAATGAACCTATTCGGCCGTCTTGTGCAGCCTCGCCCTGTAGAAGAGCGCGCCTGAGGCGAGCGTCACGGCCGAGGCTATAGAGATCACCGGCTGTAACATCGCCCCATAAATAATCAGCCACACACCCGGCACGACAAACAGGGCCGGCACCAGAGGCCAGGCGAAGCTGACGACGCCGATCTTCTGCCAACCCTGGCGTCCACGGAAGCGGAACAGGCTGGCGACGGCGAGCACCGCGAACAGGTTCAGCAGGTATCCGATGTAGAGAATGAGGTTGCCGAAGTCGACACAGGTCATCAGCACGGCGCACGCGCCCTGGCAGAGGATCGCAGGCACTGGTGTTCTCCACTTCGGATGGACCTTGGCAGCGATCGGCGCGAATGCGCCGTTCTTGGCCATGGCGTAGTAAAGCCGGGGCCCGATGGTGACCATCGCGTTGACCGTCGACATCAATGAAATCGCCAGAAACAGGCTGACGATTCTCGCGCCCTCGTCGCCGAACAGGGCTCTGGCCGTCAACGACCCTACCGCCGGCTCGTTCTTCATCCCGGACAGCGGCACCGCGTAGATAAAGACGACATTCATCAGCAGATACAACACGGCCACCACAACCGTTCCCAGCGCCAGGGCCATCGGCAGGGTCTTCTCGGGACGCTTCAGTTCCTCTGCAACGTAAGTGGCCGCGTTCCAGCCGCTGTAGCCGACATAGATCCAGAACAGGCTGATGGCGAACTGAGCCGCGATGGGCGTCGCCGTGGTGCGCGGCGTCGTGATTTCAAGATTCGCCCAGGAGCCGGTGCCGATCAACAGACCCAGGCCGATGAAGCCGATCATCACCAGCACCTTCACCGAGGTCAGCGTATTCTGAATGCGGGCGATAAACTCGACGCCGAACAGGTTCAAAACGGTGAACAGCAGGATCATCGCCGAAGCCGCAATCTGGGCGCCGCCGAACTGGAGGCCGTAGTCGCCCTGGCCCAGCCGCACCCAGGCGTTCTCCTGTTTCAGCACCGGGAAGAAGTAGCCGAGATAGTCGCTAAAGGCAAGTGCCGCAGCGGCGATGGGCGCCGAGAATCCGGCAAAGAAGCTCACCCATCCGCTCATGAAGCCCCATGTGCGTCCGTAGGCATGTGTGAGGTACACGTATTCGCCCCCGGAGGCTGGAAAGTTGATGCCCAGTTCGGAATAGCAGAACGCGCCCACCAGGGCCAGCACCGCGCCGACCAGCCAGATGCCGAGGACGAGTTTCGGGTCCCCCAACTGGCCTGCGAGGTAGCCGGTGGAGGTGAAGATCCCCGTGCCGATCATGTTGGAGATCACCAGCGCAATCGCCGAGTAAAGCCCAAGCTGGCGGAGCAGTGCCGGATGGTTATTCATGAGTTCCCTGAATTGTACCCAATGGGCGATCGGGATTAAGATGATCTGGCAATGGAGGTGCTATGGGAACTCAGATAGCGGGGATGTCGAGCGACGCCGTCAAGGCGAAGACGGGCAAGGGTTGGGACGAGTGGTTCGGGGTGCTGGACAAGGCCGGCGCGGCGCAAATGCCCCACAAGCAGATCGCGGCGCTGCTCCACGACAAGCACGGAGTGCCTGCCTGGTGGACGCAGATGGTGACAGTGGGTTACGAGCAGGCACGCGGCCTGCGGTCACTTCACCAGAAGCCGGACGGGTTTGAAGCCTCGGCGAGCAAGACGTTCAGCGTGCCGGTTGCCGAGTTGTTCCGCCGCTTCGACGATGCCGGTCTGCGCGCGAAATGGCTCGGAAAGGAGAAACTGACCGTCCGCAAGTCAACTGAGGCGAAGTCGATGCGTGTCACCTGGGGCGACGGGAGCAACCTGGAGATTTACTTCTGGCCAAAGGGCGAATCGAAAAGCTCGGTGCAGTTGCAGCACAACAAGCTCGCCGACGAGGCCGACGTGCAGTCGCACAAGGCATTTTGGAAGGCGGCACTGCAGCGACTGGGCGAGCAACTGGGCAAGTGACTCGGAAATCGGCGGCCGAGATCGCGCGCGGAGAAGCCCGATCCTCACTCAACTTCTTCGCAGCCGTACCCCGGCAGGCACTCACGGAAACAGCGCAGCGTGCGCTCGCGGTCCGGCTCTCGGCCGAACGCCTGGCTGGAGCTCGACACACGCACGGTCCGCGCGCGGTGGTCGATCTCACACCATCCGCCGCCGAGGGGTCGCAATCCGTGTTTGATGGCGATGTCCTTGTGGAATCCTGCTTCATCGTCGAAGACGAGTGCAATCAGATCCCCGTCGAGGTGTGTCCTGCCGACAAGGAACTTGCCGCGAGCTTTCACGCCGTCGGCGGATTGCAGCACCACTTCGATCTCGCCCTCAGCCTGGCTGAGCCGTCTGCGGATGAGCATCCTCACTTCTCCAATTCGCAATGGCTTCCGCCAGAGCATCCACGGTGTAGGGTGACGCCTCAAGAGTCACCGTCAGTCCGTGCTTGCGCGCAGTCTCGCTCGTGACCGGACCGATGGAAGCCAGCTTAACCCCCTCCAGCATTTCCCGGCCCACGGCGGCCAGCAGGTTCTTGACCGTCGAGCTTGCGGTGAGCGTGATCCAGTCGACGCTGCGAGGGCCTCGCAACACGGAAGCCGCGCGTTCGGCAAGATCGGCCGGAACCACAGTGCGATAGACGGGCAGGACGTCGACCAGTGCCCCTCTCGCGGAGAGTTCGGCGGGAATCACGTCACGCGCCACCGCGGCCCTCGGCAGCAGGATCCGCTTGCCCTCCAGCGACTCGGCGGAAAACGCCGCCACCACGCTTTCCGCGACATAAGTCTCCGGGCACCAAATCGGGCTCCAATCCGCGGGACCGCAACGCCTCGGCGGTCGCCGGACCCACCGCCGCCAATTTCGGACCCTTCACCGCAGCCACCCGTGAAAAGAACGCCTCAACCCCGTTGGCGGAAGTGAATATCACCCAATCGTAGTCATTCCATTGCTTCGCTTCAAATTCGATAGTTGCGAATTCGATCACAGGCAACTCCACGACGTCGGCACCCAATGAGGCCAGATGCTCCGATAGGGTCGAGGCCTGCTTGCGCGCGCGGGTGACCACCACGCGCTGTCCGGCCAGCGGCATCCTGCGGCCGTAGACTTTTTCGAGAATCCTGCGAGCGCCTTCTTCCAGCATCAGACGCGCCAGGTCGACGCCCATCCTTTCCGGATCCTTGCCCTCGATCACGGCCCGGACTTCCTCGCCGCTCTCTGGATCGACGACAACGGCCATCAACTGCAGCCGGTCCTCGACGCGGAACGCGTAAGCTCCGATTGGTACCTGGCAGCCGCCGCCAAGCGCGCCCAAAAGAGCGCGTTCCGCCACGACGGCGGCACGGGTGGGGGCATGGTCCAGTTTCCTGCAAACCTCGAGCGCCATGCCATGATCTCTGGTCTCGATAGCGAGCGCTCCCTGCCCTGCCGCGGGGCAGACCATGGTGGGCTCCAGCCGGTCGGCGATCTTCTCCTGCCAGCCCAGGCGCGAAAGCCCGGCTGCAGCCAGCACAATGGCGTCGTACTGCCCCTCTTCCAGCTTGCGCACGCGTGTATCGAGATTGCCCCTCAGGTCCTCAACGACGATGCCAGGGACGAGATTGCGCAACTGCGCGGCCCGGCGCAGGCTCGAGGTGCCCACCTTCATGCCCGCGGAGAGCTGCTCAAACGTCTTGCCCAGCAAAGCGTCGCGCGCGTCCTCCCGCTCGGGAATCGCGGCGATCTCCAGGCCCTCGGGCGTCACTGTCGGCAGGTCTTTGAGGCTGTGAACGGCCACGTCTATTTCGCCGGCCAGCAGCGCTTCCTCGATTTCTTTCGTGAACAGCCCTTTAGTGCCGACCTTGGCCAGGGGAACGTCGGTGATCCTGTCGCCAGTTGTTCGAATGATCCTGATCTCAGTCGCAACTCCGAGCGCTTCCAGCCGCGCCGCAATATGCCTGGCCTGCCAGAGGGCTAATTGTGAGCCCCGGCTGCCGAGGATCAGTTTAT
Source organism: Bryobacteraceae bacterium (assembly GCA_963714395.1). GTDB lineage: Bacteria > Acidobacteriota > Terriglobia > Bryobacterales > Bryobacteraceae > JACADU01. Next base: position 154,305 of record CAVQOO010000038.1, on the reverse strand, counting down.
CGGTCGACGTCATGTGTTGGACTCCAGACGGAACAACCGGCGGATGAGCGCGATTGTGTATTCGCCTTGCGGCGTAGCGGCCGCGCGCCGCAGCTCCGTGATTGGACCGTGGGCGATCTTGTTCAGCAGGGACCGTGTGTAGATTTCCAGGGCCTGCTCCTGCTGCGGATTCATCGGACCGAATCGCGTTCGGAATTTGTCCAGTTCACCGCGGCTGAGGGTATCGAGCTGCTCCTGCAAACTGACGATGGTGGGTGTCACCGAACGGGCGCTGAAGCGTTCAATCAGCCGGACGATCTCTTCGTCGATGATCTGTTCGGCCTGGGCGGCCTCAACCTGGCGCGCCATGCGATTGCCTTCCACTTCGCGGCCGAGCTGGTCGATATCAACCAGTGTGACGCCGTCCAGGTCGTTGGCCGCCGGATCTACGTTCCGCGGCACGGCGATGTCGATCAGGTAGATGGGCCGGTTGTGACGGCGCTTCAGCACCTGCCGCAGGTCGTCCTTGCGGAGAACGTACTCAGGAGCCGCGCTGGAGGTCAGCACGATATCCATCTCGTGCAGGCGTGCCGCGAACACTGGATAGTCGATCACCTCGCCGGAAAGGATCCCGGCCAGCTCTTCGGCGCGCGAGCGCGTGCGGTTAGTGACGTAAAGCTGGCTGCAGCCGGCCCGTTTCAAATGGCGGGCCGCGAGTTCGCTCATCTTTCCGGCGCCCACCAGCAGAACTCGCTTGGTATGGAAGTCGTCGAAGATGCGCCGCGCAATCTCGACGGCGGCGTAGCTGATGCTCACGGCGCTACGCGCGATGCCAGTCTCGCTGCGAATCCGCTTGGCGACCGAAAATGCGCGCGTCATTACCGCATCCAGCAGGCCGCTCAGGGCCCCGCGCTCCCGCGCCGCGGCGTAGGCTACCTTGAGCTGGCCGAGAATCTGCGGCTCACCGAGCACCATCGAGTCGAGACTGGCGGCCACTCGAAACAGATGCCGGATGGCTTCCTTGTCCTCCAGACGGTACAGGTACTGCTCCAGCCACTGGCGATCCAACCCGTGAGTGGAAGCGAGGAATTCGACAGCCGAGTCCAGGACCGCGGCGCTGTCTCCCGTAACGGCCACCTCCACACGGTTGCAGGTCGACAGGATCATCGCTTCATCGATGCCTTCGAGCCTGCGCAATTGGTCCACCGCCTCGCCCAGCGACGCTTCCGGCATCGCGAGGCGCTCCCTGACCTCCACCGGCGCCGTGCGGTAGCTTAGTCCAACCAGGCAGACTCTCCTGACGCCGTTGCTCATGTCGTTGCTCATTTTGCAATCAGCGGCCTCAGTCCAACGTGAGCCGCCCAGGTCAGGACGGCAAAGCCGAGCACCATCAGGGAAAGCACGGCCGCCTTGCGGCCTCGCCATCCGGCTGAAATGCGCAGAAACACCATCAGAAGGTAGAAGGCCCAGGTCACGAGCGAAACGGCGATCTTGGCCTCGCGGATCCAGCGCGTGCCGGTCTCAATAAATGCCCAGGTGGAGCCGGCGATCACCGCAGCCGTCACGGCCGCAAATCCAATGGACATGGCCCGCGTGATCAGCCGGTCAAGCGTCTCCAATGGCGGCAGCCTGTCGCTGCCCAGGCGGGACAGGAGTCCGCCGCCGGATGCGCCCGCGCGATGCTTGAGACGGCGTTCCTGCAGAAGATAGAACACGGCAGCTCCCGCCGACAGCACAAGACAGGAGTACCCGATCAGCACGAGCAGAACATGGGCCAGTAACCAGACGTTGCGGACTCTCGGGTCCGTCCAGGCGGCCACGGGTGTTCCCATGGCGGCCGCCAGGGTTAGCAGACAGATCAGCGGAAATGCGAACACGCTGAGGCCGGAAAACCGGTAGCGCCACTCGACGAATATATAGACGACGGCGAATAGAAAGGCGCACAGCGACGCGGTCTCGAAAAAGTTGTTGGCCGCCAGGTGTTTGATGGCGATGCTGTGCTCGACAATGGAAACGCCGTGCAGAATCACGCCAATCTGAAACAACTGAAGGGCGAAGGGAAAGAGCGTCTCGCCCCGCCGCAGAATCGTGAGGATGGCTTGCAGCAGTCCGACGGCGTATAGCACTACGGCCAAACGCAGCCAGACAACGCTCATTTCAGGCACAACAACCCCCCAAATCAGATACCGTCCTCGGGTACGTTCTTGAGTCTAACAGAAGGCCCAAACAGCTTCAGAGCGTGGCAAACTGAGTCCATGCTACTGAATCTGCAAGGGAAAACAGCATTGGTGACCGGCGGGGCGAGGGGCATCGGTCTGGCAGTTGCCCGGCGGCTGATCGAGGCCGGCGCTAAGGTCGCCATCTGCTCAACGAAAATTAATACCCTGCAGCCAGCCCTGGAATCGCTTGGCGGGCAGGCCGTCGGAGAACTCTGCGATGTTCGCGATGCCGAGCAGGTGGAAAAGCTGTTCGGCTTTGTCGACCGGACGCTGGGCGGGCCGGACATCCTCGTGAATAATGCCGGAGTCGGCATTTTCAAGGACTTACCGTCCCTGGAGCCGGCCGAATGGGAGCGCCTGATCGGCACGAACCTGACTGGCGTCTACCTGTGCACGAGGCAGGCAGTCCCGCGAATGCGCGAGCGGGGCGGCGGCTTCATCGTCAATATCTCCAGCCTGGCGGGGAAGAACGCATTCGCCGGCGGCGCTGCATACAACGCTTCTAAGTTCGGATTGAACGGAATGTCTGAAGCAATCATGCTCGACCACCGATATGAGAGTGTGCGGGTCAGCACCGTGTTGCCAGGAAGCGTCAACACGGAGTTCGGCCGGACAAGTCCCGCCGACTGGAAGATCCAGCCGGAAGACGTGGCCGAGGTAGTGGCGATGATCCTCGCCCTGCCTGAGCGAACGCTGATCAGCCATGTGGAGATACGGCCCTCCCGGCCGCCTCGCAAGTGAGCCCGCAGCCAACCGGCTGGGCGGGGCGCTGGAAGGCGGGGAGTGGAGGAAAAGGAGCCCCCCATGGGCGATTTGTTTCGATTGAACGGACCGGCCGGCCTGGAAGATCAGCCGGACCGGGACGCGGCAAGACTTGAGCCTCGAGTTGCCGCGCGGGACAACGGTCGTTTCAACATTCCGCGACGCGCGCCGGAATCCGCAGTACCCGGCTCGGCTCAATGCCGGTCTCTGAATCCACACAAAACCGGCCGCGAAGCCTTGTCGTTGGAAAACGGTCTGCGTCAGCGCGTCGTCGGCCAGGAAGAAGCCGTCGCACAGATCGTCAGCATCTACCAGATGCACCTCACGGGCCTCGCCGCCCCGGGCAGGCCTGTAGGCAACTTCCTGTTTCTGGGACCGACTGGATCGGGCAAGACACGCATCGTCGAGGCGACCGCGGAAACGCTGCTGGGCAGTTCGCGCGGGGTGATCAAGATCGATTGCGCGGAATTCCAGCACAGCCACGAAATCGCCAAACTGATCGGCTCGCCGCCGGGCTATCTCGGCCATCGTGAAACACATCCCCTGCTGAGCCAAGAAGTTTTGAATCAGTATCACAGCGAGAACGTCAAAGTGAGTTTCGTCCTGTTCGACGAGATCGAAAAGGCGTCCGACTCGCTTTGGAACCTCCTGCTCGGCATCCTGGACAAGGCCACGCTGACTTTGGGGGACAACCGCAAAGTGGATTTCAGCCGCGCGATGATTTTCATGACTTCGAACCTCGGGGCGTCGGAGATGGGCGCCTTGCTCGAGCCAAAGCTGGGCTTTTCCGGGCGCGGCTCGGCGGCTGACAAATCCCCTATGGACGAACGCACGGCCGGCAAGATGGCGAAGTCGGGGCTCGAAGCGGCCCGACGGAAATTCACTCCCGAGTTCATGAACAGGCTCGACAAGGTCGTGACATTTCAGCCACTGGGAGAGAAGGAACTACGCAAGATCCTGGACATTGAACTGGGAATGGTGCAGCAGCGCGTTTTCGCGTCGGCGCCCGAGGCCGCGTTCGTCTTTACAGTCTCAGAAGCGGCGCGCGAGTTCCTGCTGAAGGAGGGCACCGACTTCAAGTACGGCGCCCGGCACCTGAAACGGTCGATTGAGCGGCTGCTTGTGCATCCTCTTATCGAATCTGATCGCAACAGAGCAAATCCACGGCGGAGACCTGATCCGCGTGGGAAGAGACGAAGGCGTCGCGGAACTCAGCTTCGAGTGCGAAGCGCAGGGACTGCCGGTCCAGGCAATGGCGGAAATCGTCGGGCCGCCGGTGAAACACTGGATACGAGCCGCCACAGCTCCTGCTTCGGAACCTCCAAAACCCGTCGCGGCCCGGGGCTCACGGCGAGGCTGATACGCCCCTGAACTGGCAAGCCCGGAATCAACGCGGAGCCACTTGTGGGAGACGCCCGTCCTCTTGAGTAATCTGCAGCCGGCGAGCCGGCGCGGCTTCGCACGACGGCAATTCCCGTTTCAGGTAGTAGTCGAGCCCAAGCCTGTAGTTGCGGTGCAACCTATCCACGCAGATGTCACCCGCATTCTGCGACACACGCCGGGCCAGCCCACGTGCGGAGACAATCTCACCCAGAACCGGAGCAGCGCTCAACTTTACAAAGAGCAATCCCATTGCAGCCCCTGCCGCGACACCAGCCACGGCAGCAACGCGCCATCCGCGGCGGTCAAGCAGGTACACCGCCACTGCGCCAGGAGTGGCAATGGCGAAATACTCCCAGTGCACCTCGCTGAGCCGCGCGCGGCTGAGGCCGTGCAACAAGGCATCCGGCAGGAGCGAGGCGATCGCCGGAGCCAGTGCCAGCAGGAAGAAACCGGCAGCCAGTGTCCGTCCAGCCGGAATAGCCTGCTGCAGCATGCGTGCAAGGATCATCGAAACAGCGGGGAATAACGGCAGTACATAAGCCGGCAACTTGTTCGTCGAGAGCGAGAAGAAAACGAAGCCGAACACCACGGTGAGGACCCACAGGCGGCTGCGCGCCTCGGTCAGCGCGGGACGGTTCAGCAGCAGGACCAGCGGCGTCCACGGAAAAAGACCCGCCAACAAAACGGGGATGTAGAACCAAACCGGCCGGACGTGCTGCAGAGTTTCGCTGGAAAAACGCCCGAAGTGATGCTGCAGGAAGAAAACGTCCACAAAGGCCCATCCATGGCGAGCCATCATCAGAAGGTACCAGGGGGCTGCCACGAGAAATGCCGTTGCGAGCAGAACTGAGAGCCTCAACCATTTGTCTCGGGACCAGAAGCAGAATGGAATCAACAAGACAAGGGGCACAAGGCCTTTGGCCAACATCGCCAAGCCGAGAAAGACACCTGAGAGAACCAGGTCGGCCCGGGAATCGAGTTCCATAGCCACCAAGCCGAACGCCATCGTCAGGCCGAAGCAGGCAGCCAGCGGCAGGTCAGTTACCGCGACCATGCTGAGGGCTGCCCATCCTGCTGTTGTCGCCAGAATGGCCAGACTCGTGGCCGCGAGGCGGGGAGTCTCCACGCGGGAAATTGCCCATGTCCACAGGCCCAGCGCCAGAAGGCTCATCATCGCCACCGGCACGCGCGGTGCTGTATCTGTATTGAGACCGGCTTTGAATCCCGCGGCCACCAGCCAATAAAGCAACGGAGGTTTCTCGAACCAGGGGGAACCGTTCAACCGGGGTGTGACCCAATCGCCGCTTTCGGCCATCGCCCGACCGATAGACGCGTATCGGGGCTCATCGGGGCCAAGCAAACCGGAGACCCCCAATTGGAAGAAGAACACCCACGCGAGCAAAATCAACAGCAGGGGAACAAACCAGAGCAGGAGGCGGCGATCCGGGCCGTCTTGAGACACTCACAAGTATAATAGGCGTTCATGCGGCAACTGGCGCTCCTGACCTTAGCTATCGTTTCTCCCCCTGCGGGCCGATGTATCCGGTTGCGCGTGCGATCCGGCTAAACCGGAAACGATGAAGGCGCGCGAATGCAGCCTTTGTGTTGAAGCCGACAAACATCCCTCCGACCATGAGTTCTTCCTGCTGAAGGACATCAATCCGCGAAAACCGAACCGCTGGCTGGTGCTACCCAAGGCGCATTCGTCGGGCGGCCACCCACTTCACGAAATGGGCAAGGAAGAGCGGACGAGGTTCTGGAAATTCGCAATCGAACAGGCCAGGAGCAAGTTCGGCGACGAGTGGGCAGTGGCCTACAACGGACCTGGAGTGCGGACACAGTGCCATGGCCACATTCATGTCGGACGGTTGATCCAGGCGGCTAGAATCGAAAAGTTCAAGTTGGTGAAGCGAGTAGAAGACTTTCCCGCTCCCGACGATTGCGGTGTGTGGATTTACCCTGTGCCGGGCGGGTTTCGCGTCCATACTGGAGAACAGATCACCGAAACGGCCCTGGTGCGTTAGCCCAGGCAAGGCAACCAGACCATGAGCTACGTCGATATTCTTCCGGCGCCATCTCCAACGAATTCAGTCATACATCTGAATGCAAACGACAATCTGGTCGTCGCGCGAGTCCCACTGGAGACCGGTAGGCGTGTGGTCGTAGCGGGGCGCGAAATCGAAGTGCTGAACCAGGTTCCGGCAGGCCACAAACTCGCCATCGATACCATCCGGCAGGGAGACGCAGTTCGCCGGTATGGCGAGACGATTGGCCGCGCTTCCAAGTCGATCGCAGCCGGGGAGCACGTCCACACTCACAACGTCGCCTACGAGGAACTGGCTCTCAACTACGAGTTCCCCTTGGGGGACAAGCCAGCGGCGATTCGTTCAGCGGGACCGGCATGGCGGGGCTTCCTGCGTGAGGACGGCCGGGCTGGAACGCGCAACTTCATTGCCGTGGTGGCAGCGTCCAACTGCGCCGCCCACACCGTCGAGGCGATCGCACGCAGCTACGACGCAGAAGGACTGCCGCCAGGAGTGGACGGCGTCGTCGCCTTCCCGCACGGCGAGGGTTGCGGGCACTCCATCGGTCCGGACACGGAGCAATTGCAGCGGACGCTGTGGGGAGTCCTGGACCACCCGAACGTCAGCGCCGCGATCGTGCTCGGGCTGGGCTGCGAGGTCAATCAGATCGATCACTATCTTGGCGCCGCAGCAACGAACGCCGAGCGGCGCGAGCGACTGATTGGCCTGACGCTCCAGGAAAGCGGCGGCACGCGTTCAACCGTCGACGCCGCGCGCCGGGCGATTGCACGCATGATCGAGCGAGCCGCGGCGGAGAAGCGGGTGGAACTGCCAACTTCCAAAATCTGCCTGGGGCTGAACTGCGGAGGTTCCGACAGCTTCTCCGGCATTACGGCGAATCCTGCACTAGGCTATTGTTCCGATCTCCTCGCCGAGGTGGGAGCGACGGCGGTGTTGGCCGAGACTCCGGAGATTTTCGGGGCCGAGCATCTGCTCGTCAGGCGAGCCCGTAACAGGGCGGTGGCCGAACGCCTGCTGGAGGTGATCGCGCAATATAAAACCTATCTGCGACAGTTTGAAGGGGCCACTTTCGATGACAATCCCTCCCCTGGCAACAAGGAAGGTGGTTTGACCAACATCCTGGAGAAATCCCTGGGCGCGGTTGCCAAGAGCGGAACCTCGACGCTCAACGAAGTCCTGGAGTACGCGGAGAGAATCACCGGCCCCGGTTTCGCGTTCATGTCCACACCGGGCTACGATCCGATTTCTCTGAGTGGGCTGGCCGCGGGCGGGGTCAACCTGATCGCCTTCACCACCGGCCGAGGCAGCGCGATCGGCTTCCCTTCAATTCCCGTTCTCAAGATCGCCACCAATTCTTCCATGTTCCGCCGAATGCGCGACAACATGGACATCAATGCGGGGCGCATCGCCGACGGATTGGCCAGCGTGGAGGAAGTAGGCCGCGAGATTTTCGAACTCGTCCTTCGAGCTGCGAGCGGCGAGCATACCGCCGCAGAGTTGAACGGCCACCGGGAATTCGTTCCGTGGCGCATTGGACCCGTGCTCTAGTTGTGTATAGACTGGGCCAAGTCGATTGACGCCGGTGATACATTAGGTTTTAGTTACAGGCTGGGGAAATCATGCGCATCCTGGTTGTGGAAGATGAGAAGCGAATCTCCGACTTCGTCCTGCGAGGTCTGACGGGGGCCGGCTATCAGGTGGAGTTGGCCGAGGACGGCAAGTCCGCGTTGGAGAAGCTGCACGCAGTCGATTACGATCTCCTGGTGCTGGATTTGATGCTCCCGGACATGGACGGGCTGGCGGTGCTGGAGAAGTCCCGAAACCGGAAGGTGAGTCCCCCGGTCCTGATCCTGAGCGCGCGAGGGGAATTGGATGACCGCGTGAAAGGACTGGAGCAGGGCGCAGACGACTACCTGGTGAAGCCGTTCGCCTTCGTCGAACTCCTCGCCCGGGTTCGCGCCCTGATCCGGCGGGGCCAGCCCTTGGCCGAGAAACTGGTTGTGGGCGATCTGGTCCTGGATGCCCTCAGGCGGAAAGTCAGCCGCGCGGGCGAGCCTATCGAACTCGCTCCGAAGGAATTCTCGATCCTGGAGTTCCTGATGCGCAACCGGGGCAAGCCGCTTTCCAGGACAATGATCGTCGAGCACGTCTGGGACATCGAATACGATGGGCTGACCAACATCGTGGACGTCTACATCAGACACCTGCGAAGCAAGATCGACGACAAGCACCCGGAAAAGCTGATTCAAACGGTCCGTGGGATCGGGTACATGCTGGAAACGCCGGGGCAGCAGCACCCGGAGCATCAATCAGAAGAGGCCGCGGGCGGTGGCGTCTGAGTACGTGCCGGCAACCAAGCCTCAGCCTATCAACCACTTATTGCTGATGCGGCGTACAATCTCCAATGCCTCGGGCTTGGCCTGACCTGAGGCCGGGGAAACCAGCGAAGGATCTGCGACAACGCGCACTGCGCGGTATCCTGAAGCGTCAGACAACCAGGCTTCCCACCGACGGGGAAATCCCGTGCCGGGCCAGAAGTCAAGGTGGGCTCGAACCACAATTCCTACCGGCCGAAATCCAATCGACCCCGCTGAAATATGGTGAGCCAAGTCGCCCAGATCGTGGACCAGAAGCAGCCGCGCTGAGTACGAACACTCGGCATTGGGGAAGGAAACCATTGGAGCGGCCGCCAAAACGAGGGAGAATGAACGGCGAGTCATCGGAAGTCGCTTCATGGTAACTCGCGCAGATCCTGCCACAATGAAGACTATGGACGAGGTTCGGGCAGCCATCCTGGTGGTGGACGACGAGGCCAATCAACGCAACGCCTTGGCGAGCATGATTCGAGGCTGGGGGTTCGACGCCGAAACGGCGGGCAATGGCGTCGAAGCATTGGCCAAGTTGGATTCCTTTCGACCTTCGGCGGTGTTGACCGACCTGATGATGCCCGAAATGGACGGGGCGGAGTTGCTCAAACAGTTGCGCGATCGGGGCGACATGCCGCCGGCGATTGTCCTGACCGCTTTTGGAAGCCTGGAAACCGCGATCAACCTGGTCCACGACCTGGGGGCATTCTGGTTCCTGGAGAAGCCTCTGGAACCCGCGGCGCTTCGGCTGCTGTTGGAGCGCGCCGTCGCCCAGAATCGCTTATACACCTACAACCAGACGCTGGAACTTCGGCTGGCCGGGGAGGGCGTACTTTCCGAGTTGAACGGTTCGTCGCCTGCGATGCAGGAGGTATTCTCGCTGATCAGACAGGTTGCGCCCACGCGCGCGACCGTGTTGATCACTGGAGAAAGCGGCACAGGCAAGGAATTGACGGCTCGGGCGGTTCACGATCTCAGCCCGCGCAGGACCGCAGCCTTTGTGGCAATCAATTGTGCCGCGATGCCGGAGACGCTGATCGAGAGCGAGATCTTCGGCCATGAAAAAGGTTCGTTCACCGGCGCCATCGAGCGGCGGCGCGGCTGCTTCGAATTGGCGCACCATGGCACGCTCCTGCTCGACGAGATCGGCGAAATGCCGATGTCCACGCAGTCAAAGCTGTTACGAGTTTTGGAAGAACGCAAAGTGCGGCGCCTGGGCGCTCCTCAGGAGACGGAGGTGGACGTGCGCGTGCTGGCCGCCACCAACAAGGAACTGGGAGAGGAGGTGCGGGCGGGAAGGTTCCGGGAGGACTTGTTCTTTCGCCTCAACGTATTTCAGGTCGCCCTGCCTCCGCTCCGGGCCCGCATGTCGGATTTGGCCCAACTGGCAGACTCGATGATCCGAGACCTCAATGCAAGGCACCAATGCAAGATCGGAGGCATATCGGCAGGGGCGATGGCGTTGTTGGAATCTCATTCATGGCCGGGCAACGCGCGCGAACTGCGGAATGTGCTGGAACGAGCGGTGATCCTCAGCGGGGAAGGGTTGATTCAGCCGCATCATATCGCTGTCGGAGGAAGCAGGCGTCCTACCGCTCCCCATGAAACGGCTGTCGACGACACAACCGAAGTCCATCTGCCGATGGGGACGTCGGTGAGTGAAGCCGAGCGCGCGCTGATTGAAGCGACCCTCCGACATACCGGCGGCAACAGAACCCGGGCCGCGGCGCTGCTTGGAATCAGCCAGAAAACATTGTTCAATAAGCTGAAGGAATACGGGGGCGGAGAATAGCCCATGGGATTGCGCGCCCGCATCATGCTGCTCACAGTGGGACTGGCAGCGGTGCTGTCGCTGGTCTTGACGCTGGTGCAATTGAACAGCTTGATGATCATCTCACTGCGGCATACCGCAGAGGGCGCCGCCTCCACCGCTCACTTCGTCAAGAGTTTCGTCCAGGACCGAGCAGCCGAAAAAGTGAAGGACGCACCTGACCCGCCCACAATACAGGAACGGATTCGACTGTGGCGCACGGTGATCAGCCAGGATGCCGATTTACCTGGATTGCTGAGTGCAACCCTGGCGCAGACAGGCGGCATCGTGGAGATCTCCGTCACGGGCGATCACGGCTTGATCATCGCTTCCAGCACGCCGTCCAGGACGGGCACGGCACTCGCCCATCGCCTGCCATATAGGTCACTGCTTGACCTTGGCCCCGTGGACCGGTTCCTGGCTGTGCTCACCGCGCACGTGGACTACGAGAACAGGGTCGAGTTGGGAGTCACAGGTTTGAAAGAGCCCGTGTTCACAATCCAGGTGCTCGTCTCAAGCGCCCTGCTGCGCGGTGCCATCCTGCCCGAACTGCGGCGGACAATGTTCGCTTCACTGCCCTTGATCCTTCTGGCGCTCGTGGCAGCATGGCTAGTGGCTCAACTCGCGATGTGGCCCATCGCCCGCATCAGCCAGGCGTTGGATCGAATCGCGAGCGGCGAACTCGATGCCGGAGACACGATGCCGACAGTCAAGGAGTATACTTCCGCCCGCGACTTCGCGGCCGTACAAGAGAAACTGCGCGTCCTGAGCGAGCAGTTTCGAGGCGCGCAGCAGTTCAAAGGCAGCGTCGAGCTCATGCTGGAGCGATTGGAGGAGGCAACCTTCCTGTTCGGACCGGATGGACGTCTCATTCTCTGCGGCGAACCAGCGGAACGCCTGCTGCGCATGAATCGGAGCGCGATGGCGGGCAGATCGTTCGATCAGCTCTTTCCGCCCGAACTCCCGCTGGGCCAGTTGGTGGCCGGAGCGATTACGGCTCAGCAGGGTTTGCGGGATGTGGCAGTGGGACGTCTACTGCTGAGCGTCGATCGTCTCCCCGGCGGCTCCACGCTGGTGCGCTTGCGCGACGCCGAGGGCCGCCGCCTGGTGGAGAGCCAGTTGAACCTTTCGACGCGCCTGGCTGCCATCAACCGCCTGACAGGCGGCGTGGCACACGAAATCAAGAACCCCCTCAATTCGATCGCGCTCAGATTGGAGCTGCTCAGGAACCGCGTCCTGCCGGAGGTTCCAAGCGCAAAAGACGAAATCGACGTGATCGCGCAGGAGATCACTCGCCTTGATCGCGTAGTGCGAACTTTCCTCGACTTCACGCGACCGCTGGAGTTGAAGGAACGCCAGTTTGACCTGGCGGCTACCGCCCGGGGGCTGGTGGAGCTTTTGAGACCCGAGTTGGAGCAGGCTGGCGTGAGCCTGGAATTGTCGGGCCTGGAACAGAAGGCGCTCCTGATGGGCGACGAGGGTTTGATCAAGCAGGCCATCCTGAACGTCCTGAGCAACGCGCAGGAAGCCATGAAAGGCGGTGGCGTGCTTTCCGTGCGGCTTGAGGGAACCGGCGAGGAGTATTGTCTGAGCATCAGCGACTCAGGCGGCGGGATTCCGCGCGACTTGCGGGATAGAGTTTTTCAGCTCTATTACAGCACCAAGGAAAAAGGCAGCGGCATCGGACTGGCAATGGCATTCCGCGCCGTTCAATTGCACAATGGTGCTATTGAAGTAGGCGGCGAGGAAGGCCGCGGGGCATCATTAACCTTACGGTTTCCCGCGCAAAGATCGGAGGCGACCAGGTGAGACAGAGCGTTGCGGCTGCTTGTTTCGCGTTGATCGCGCTGACCTCGACCGGGTGTTTCCTGAAGAAGAAACAGCCCGCGCCCGCCGTCGCGCCCGCACCGCAGCGCCCGCCTGTGGAGATTCCGCCCTCTAAGGTGGAACCGCCCCCGCCTCTTGAGGCTCCGAGGGTCGAATTGCCCCCGCAGACTCCTCCTCAAGAGCCGACGGTCATCCGGCCCAAACTGGAGAAGGTGGAACCTCCCACTCCCCCTCCTGCGGCAACCAAACGCAGAAGGCCCGCCACGAATACGAAGGCAGCCAAGCCGAAAGACCAGCCGCAAACAGCCGTCCAGACAGCACCTCAACCAGGTGCTGCGGCGCCCGCCGCCGAGACGCCTGCGTCCGGCACGGAAGCGACACCCCCTGCGCCGACACCGTTGCCAGCGCCCGCCGCACCCGCGCCTCAACTGGGCGAAGTCATGCCGGATGAAAAACGGCGCGCCTACCTGGCAAGCATTGAAGCCGATTTGGGGGCGGCGCAGAAAGTGCTCCGTGAGATCGAAGGCAAGCCTCTGACCCGGGTACAGAATGAAAATGCGAGCCGCGTGAAGGCGTTTGTGCAGCAGGCCAATGATGCGCGTTCAACCGACATCAGCGGGGCCGTTCAACTGGCCCGACGCGCGGCAATCCTGGCTGAGGAGCTGGCGAAGTCGATGGAATAGGCGATGGAGCGGGTGACGGGAATCGAACCCGTATGGGTAGCTTGGAAGGCTACTGCCCAACCTTTAGGCCACACCCGCTCAACGGCTATCCGATCATCATCGATTCTACCGCACACAGCCGCTATTGCGCCCCGCGGCGCAGCAGCATCACTTTCACGGTATGGAAGATCACGTAGAGGTCCAAGGACAGGCTGATGTTCTTCAGGTAGTAAAGGTCGTACTCCAGCTTCGCCACTGTATCCTCCAGCGTATCTCCGTACTTATGGTTGATCTGTGCCCATCCCGTGATCCCCGGCAGGACTGCGTGACGGTGGCGGTAGAAGGGAATCTTTTCGGTCAGCATCTTTACGAACTCAGGCCGCTCGGGACGCGGTCCCACGATGCTCATCTCCCCTTTGAGCACGTTCAAGAATTGCGGCAGCTCGTCCAGCCGGAGTTTCCTCAACCATCGGCCCAGCGGAGTGATCCGGGGATCGTCCTTCGTCGCCCATACCGCTCCCGTCTCTGCTTCCGCGTCGACGAACATGGATCGGAACTTGTAAACGAGGAATTCCTTCCCCTTCAGGCCAACTCTCCGCTGGCTGAAAATTGCGGGCCCCTTCGAAGTGACGCGTACCAGAACCCAAACGACCACCATGATCGGGGCTGTTGCCACAGATCCGATGAGAGCGAATACGAATGAGTAGATCCGCTGCAGAAGGATGCTGTTTTCATTGGGCCCGAACGCGCCCGCAAACAGCATCTGCGATGGCCGGATCGCCTCCACCGGAACCTTCCACATCACGTTCTCATACAGCGATGTGATCTCTTCCACCTTCGTCCCAGACATGTTCAGGTCAAGCAGATCATTCACGGGCAACTGATTGCGCCGTTCGGCCAACCCCACCACGATCGTGTCAGGCTGCAGTCGTTCAGCCACTCTCTTCAGGTCGCCGGGCGGCCCAAGGTACTCGCCCATTCCCGGGGCCGGCCCGACGAGCGGCTCCAACGCCAGGTACCCCAAACTCGACATCGCAAAGTGGGGAGAAACATCAAGCCTTTCGGCTACCGCTTTGACAAGTTCGCTCGCTCCGACGAACAGAATCTTGCGCGACGGCAGCAGTTGCAGCACAAGCGCATCAAATGCGATCCGCCAGGTCGGCAGCACCACAAGACCGATGGCGCTGCCGATAATCATGTGCCAGCGTCTCAGAATGAGCTCCGGGCTTATATAGCTGAGCAGGGCCTGCGACATGAAAGCTATGCCGAAGACCAGGCAGAACTTCTGCACCAGCCACATCCGCGACGTCACCCGAACGTCCGAATACAGGTCGTTGAAATAAACTCCGGCGAGTATGCTCAGGACAACCAGGCCGACCCTGTCAAATCCGCCCTCATAGAGGAGCCAGACTATCCAATCCTCGGAACTCCACAACTGAAAGGTGATGATGTAGCAGAAGAAGGCGAGGAAAGCTTCGACGATGAATAGCGCAACGATCGAGGGCGGGAAAGAAACTCGAAAGAGCCGGATCATGTTTCTGATGCCAGGCCGATCGTCCCTGACGGTCGATTCGACCGCCCTGTCGCCGCGGACCCTGAGCTTTGACAGTGTATCATGCCGGGAGCCCACGATGGGCTTCGAAGCGTCCTCTATCCAACTACTTGCGGACAATTCTGGTCCGGGATTAACTCCTTTGGTCAAAGCATCTTGGCGGCTTGACGTCTCGTGTTAGCCATGCTAATCTCGATGTGAGACCAATTTGGTCGCCTATTGCGACACACCGATGCTGAAGCTCACCAAGAAGGCCGACTACGGGCTCATCAGCCTCAAGCACCTTTCGCTATTCGCGCGCGATCGCGCGGCCAGCGCCAAGGAGATTGCCGAGGCTTATCGGATGCCCGTGCCGATCCTTTCTAAGGTGCTGCAGAAGCTCGCCCGCGAAGGATTTCTGGTGAGCGAGCAAGGCACCAACGGCGGGTACCGGCTCGCTCGAGATCCGGGCGTTGATCACCGCCCTGGAGGTTATCCGGGCGATCGATGGACCGATCATTCTCACGAACTGTTTTACTGAACACGGCGTCTGCGAACTCACCAGGCCAATGCAATGTCCGTGAACCTCTGCGCCGCGTACACGAAGGAATCCTGAACCTGCTGGACGGCATCACCATAAGTGACCTCTCCAGCGACGAGGATTTGCTCGGACTAGCCCCGCCAGCCGAAGCGTCTTCTGCCCCTTACCGTACTGACCAATTGAAGAATCTGAGGACTCTCTGCCGCCATGTTGAAATTTCCCATTTACCTCGACAATCACGCCACGACGCCGATGGATCCGCGCGTGCTGGAAGCCATGATGCCGTACTTCACCGAGAGCTTCGGCAACGCCGCCAGCCGCAACCACAGCTTCGGCTGGGAGGCCGAAGAGGCCGTCGAGAAGGCACGCAAGCAGATCGCCGACCTGATCGGCGCAACGTCCAAGGAGATCATCTTCACCAGCGGCGCCACCGAGTCCAACAACCTCGCCATCAAGGGCGTCGCCGAGATGTACGCCGAGAAGGGCAACCACATCATCACCGCCGCCACCGAGCACAAGGCCGTCCTCGACACCTGCAAGCGGCTGGAAAAGCACGGCTGTCCAGGTCACCTACCTGCCAGTGCGAACGGACGGCCTGGTCGATCTCGACGTGCTGCGCGGCGCCATCACCGACAAGACCATCCTGGTCTCGCATCATGTACGCCAACAACGAAATCGGCACGGTTCAGCCCATCCGCGAAATCGGCAAGCTCTGCCGCGAGCGGGGCGTGCTGTTCCACACCGACGCGACGCAGGCGGTGGGCAAGATCCCGGTCAACGTCAACGACGACAACATCGACCTGATGTCGCTTCAGCGGCCACAAGATGTACGGCCCCAAGGGCGTCGGCGCGCTGTACGTGCGGCGCAAGAACCCGCGCGTGCAACTCACCGCCCAGATGGACGGCGGCGGCCACGAGCGCGGCATGCGCTCCGGCACGCTCAACGTGCCGGGCATCGTCGGCTTCGGCAAGGCCGCGCGAACTGTGCCGCGAATCACTGGCCGCAGGAAATGGCTCGCAGCCTCGCAGCCTGCGCGACCGGCTGCAGAGCACGCATCATGAGCGAGCTCGACGAGGTTTACATCAACGGCACCATGGAGCACCGCCTGCCGCACAACCTCAACATCAGCTTCGCCTATGTCGAAGGCGAATCGCTGCTGATGGGCATCAACGACATCGCCGTCTCGAGCGGCTCGGCCTGCACCTCGGCCACGCTCGAGCCGAGCTACGTGCTGAAGGCCCTGGGCGTCGGCGACGACCTGGCGCACACGCTCCATCCGCTTCGGCATCGGCCGCTTCAACACCGAGGAGGAGGTCGATTACGCGGCCGGACAAGGTCATCGAGGTCGTGCGCAAGCTGCGCGAGCTGTCGCCGCTGTACGAGATGGTCAAAGAGGGAGTCGACCTGACCAAGGTCGAGTGGGCCGCGCACTAAATCAAGGCTGCACCGGAAGGGATACCGAATCAACATGGCATACTCCGACAAAGTTCTCGATCATTACAACAACCCGCGCAACGTCGGCGCGCTCGACAAGAGGCAGCGCAGACGTCGGCACCGGCATGGTCGGCGCCCCCGAGTGCGGCGACGTCATGAAGCTGCAGATCAAGGTCAACCCGGAGACCGGCATCATCGAAGACGCCAAGTTCAAGACCTTCGGCTGCGGCTGGGCCATCGCCAGCTCCTCGCTGGCCACCGAGATGCTCAAAGGCAAGACCGTCGACGAAGCCCTGGAGATCAAGAACACCGAGATCGTCAACGAACTCAGCCTGCCGCCGGTGAAGATCCACTGCTCGGTGCTGGCCGAGGACGCCATCAAGGCGGCCATCGACGACTACAAGAAGAAGCAGGGTCGGCCAGCCCAACGCCGCACAGTCGCCGTCCAGGCGTAAGCTCGGAATTGCGAGTGTAAGTAAAAGCGATGTCCGCAGATTCAGGTCACTCCCAAAGCTGTCCAGAAGATCCGCGATGCTCTTTGCCAAGCAGGGCGTCGAGGAGGAGGTCTGCGCCTCGGCGTGCTCGGCGGCGGCTGCTCGGGCCTGAGCTACCAGTTCAAGTTCGAGCCGAAGCCGCGCCCCACCGACCATGTCTTCGAGTTCGACGGCGTCCAGGTGTTGTCGATCCGAAGAGCATGGTCTTACCTGGACGGCATGACGCTCGACTACAAGGAGTCGCTCATGCAGTCCGGCTTCGCGTTCGACAACCCGCACGCCACCAAGAGCTGCGGCTGCGGCACGTCGTTCTCGGCGTGAGGCGTCGACATGGCACAGCAATCCTGCTGGCAGTGCGGCAGCCCGACGCCGGCAGTCTGTCTTCTGCCGTTTCTGCAACGCGCTGCAGGCGCCCGCCCCGGACTACTTCCAGTTCTTCGGCCTTCCGCGACCGTCTGTCGATCGACCTGGAGACCTGCAGAAGCAGTTCTACACGCTCAGCCGGCTGCTCCACCCCGATCGCGTACACGCGCCGCAGCGAGCAGGAACGGCAGCTACTCGCTGGAGGCCACCGCCATTCTGAACGACGCCTACCGCATCCTGCGCGATCCGATCCAGCGCGCCGAGTACGTGCTGCAAGGAGAGGGCTTCGAGATCGGCGAGCAGCGCTCCAAGGACGTGCCGCCCGAACTGCTCGAAGAGGTCTTCGAACTCAACATGGCGCTCGACGAACTGCGGGCGGGCGACGACGAGGTCGTCCCGCAGCTTGAAGACATGCCGCCGACCGCTTCCTGGATATGCAGGACGAGATCGACGCCGAACTCGAATCCGAGTTTCGCCAGGCACGACTCGCCAGCCCGACGCCGGAGTCCGCCTGACAGTCCTGGCCGAGATCCGCGCCATTCTCAACCGCCGCCGCTACATCCGCAATCTCGTCAGCGAAGTCGACAAAGAGCTGACCGCCCGCGACGCCTAGAGCCCGCGACTCATGAGCACTTTTCAAATCGACTTTTCCGTCACAGCGCCAGGAAGCGCATCGTCGGCATCGACCTGGGCACCACCAACTCGCTGGTCGCGTTCATGGACCTCACCGGACCGCAGGTGATCCCCGGCGCAGGACGGCTCGCGCCTGGTGCCCAGTGTCGTCAGCCTCGCCGACGACGGCACGTTCGTCGTCGGCGACGCAGCCCGCCAGTCTGCTGATCGACCGTCCGGACCGCACCGTCTACTCCGTCAAGCGGCTGATGGGCCGCGGCGTCGAGGACGTCGGCGACGAGCTCAAGCTCTTCCCGTTCCGCATCGCCGCAGGCAGCGAGCAGTCATCCGCACTCGACTCGGCGACCGGACCTTCACCCCGCCCGAGATCTCCGCCCAGGTGCTGCGCGAACTCAAGCACCGCGCCGAGGCTTTCCTCGGCGAAGAGATCACGCAGGCCGTCATCACCGTGCCCGGCCTACTTCAACGACGCGCAGCGCCAGGCCACCAAGGACGCCGGCCGCATCGCCGGGCTGGAAGTGCTGCGCCTCGTCAACGAGCCCACCGCCGCGTCGCTCGCCTACGGTCTCGACAAGCGCAAGGAAGGCGTCGTCGCCGTCTACGACCTCGGCGGCGGCACCTTCGACATCTCCATCCTGCGCCTGCACGACGGCATCTTCGAAGTGCTCGCCACCAACGGCGACACCCACCTCGGCGGCGACGATATCGACAACCGCCTGCTGCGCATCGCGCTCGAAGACATCGCCAGCGAATGGGGCGCAGGACGTCGCCGCAGACCAGCGAGGCCGTGCAGACTGTCCGCGCGCGCGGTCATCGAGGCCAAAGAGTCAGCTCTCCTTCTGTCCACGGCCGTCATCGACGTCGAGTACCAGGGCCGGCGCTACCAGCGCGAGATCACCCGCGAGCTTTTCGAGAAGCTCATCCGGGACATCGTCGACCGCACCCTCGGCCCTTGCCGCCAGGCGATGCGCGATGCCGGCACTCGAGCCCGAACAGATCGACGAGGTCGTGCTGGTGGGCGGCTCCACGCGCATCCCGCTGGTGCGGCAGGCGGTCGAGGTGCTGTTCCGCGCCAAGCCGCACACCGAGCTGAATCCCGACGAAGTCGTCGCGCTCGGCGCCGCGGTGCAGGCCGCCATCCTCTCCGGCGACGTGCAGGACAAGCTGCTGCTCGACGTCACGCCGCTCTCGCTCGGCATCGAGACCATGGGCGGCGTGGTCTCCAAGCTCATCCATCGCAACTCCACCATCCCGGCCTCGGCCACCGAGATCTTCACCACCTCGGTCGACGGCCAGACGCAACGTGCTCATCCACGTCCTGCAGGGCGAGCGCGAACTGGTGAAGGACTGCCGTCACTGGCGCGATTCGACCTCAAGGACATCGAGCCCAGCTGCCCGCCGGCATGGCCCGCATCGAGGTGCGCTTCCTCATCGACGCCAACGGCATCCTGCAGGTCACCGCGCGCGACCTGC
Organism: Bryobacteraceae bacterium; assembly: GCA_963714395.1. Taxonomy (GTDB): domain Bacteria; phylum Acidobacteriota; class Terriglobia; order Bryobacterales; family Bryobacteraceae; genus JACADU01. The sequence continues at coordinate 134,782 of CAVQOO010000038.1, read as the reverse complement.
GCAGCGGGCAAGAAGCAGAGTGTCGAGGTGAAGCCCACCTACGGCCTCACCGACGAGCAGGTGGAGGCCATGATCCTGGAGTCGTTCGAGAAGGCCGAAGAGGACTTCAAGGCGCGACAGGTGCGGGAAGCGCGCGTCGAGGCCGACACCATTCTGCTCGCCGTCGACAAGGCCAAGGTGAACCTCGCCTGGGATGCCATTTCGGACGACGAACGCGCGGCTGTCGACCTGCGCGCTCAACCAACTCCAGATGGTCTACCACGGCGACGACCACCTGCTCATCCGCGCGGCGATTGAAAAGCTCGACGCCGCCACCCGGACAGCTGGCCGAGAACATGATGAATACCGCTGTGCGCGACGCCCTGAAAGGCACCAAGATCTGAATAGGAGCCGCCAATGAAACTTACCTGGGAGATGGCCGAAGACCTCGGCATCGCGCTGAACGAGAAGTATCCGGACACCGACCCACTCACGGTTCGCTTCACAGACCTGCACAAGATGGTCCTGGAACTGGACGACTTCGAAGACGACCCGCAAAGTCCAACGAGGCCAAGCTCGAAGCCATCCAGATGGCGTGGCACGAAGAATACACAGATAATCAATAGCGTGATCACCCGCCGCGCATTCCTCGCCGCTCTGGCGCCTGTGCCGGAAGCATGGCGCGCCAAAGCGGAAGAAGCCACCGCCCTTGTGCAGGGCAACATCCGCAAGCTGCACACGTTTCCCGATGCAGTATTGGTGGAAGGCGCCCGCTACCCCGGCATCTGGCTCGAATGTGGCCCTCATGAAGCGCTGATCTGGGCGGAACTCTCCGGCGAGCACGCCGTCGCCGAGGCCAGCCACCGCATCTTCTTTCACTATCAGAAGGAAGATGGGCAGTTCCCGTACTCAATCAAAGCCGACCGGACCGGCTTCAGTCAGATCCAGATGGTGGCGCCTATCGCGGCCACCGCGTTAGACACGTACAAGCTCACCCGCAACCGGGCCTTCCTCCAGGAATCCTTCACAGCCTGCTCGCGCTGGGACGCCTGGCTGGCGCGCTACCGGGACCGCCGCGGGTTGAATCTGGTCGAACTCTTTTGCGAATACGATACTGGCCACGACAACAGCGCCCGTGTGCGTGGCTTGCCCAAGCAGTGCCCAGGCCTCGACGCCAGGAACTGCCCCGACCTCCCAGGCATGCCCTGGCTGGCGCCGGACCTGTCCGCCACTCTGTTTGGCGGCCGCGTTGCGCTCTCCGAAATGGCCTCTCTTCTCGGCGACGCCAAGGCCGCCAGCCAATGGCGCGCCAAGGCCGAATCCACCCGCGCGCGCCATCCTCGACAGGCTCTTCGTCCGTCCAGACGCGGCATTCTACGACCTCAAGACAGATGGCTCATTCGTGAAGATGCGCCATGACGCCATCAGCCGCGTCGTCGGCGAGCATGTCGTCGATCAGGCAACCTTCGATTCCATCTGGAAACGCCAACTCGGCAATCCCAAGGCTTTCTGGTCACCCTACCCGCTGCCCTCGGCCGCGCTCGACGAACCCCTGCGGGAGCCCGAGAAGGACAACTGCTGGGGCGGACCCACGCAAGCGTTGACCGCCATGCGCACGCCCCGCTGGATGCCGCATTACGGGCGTGCCTCTGAACTCCGGCACCTTCTCGGCCGCTGGCTCGAGGCCCAACTGCGTACCACCGGCTTCTTCCAGCAGATGAATCCTCAGACCGGCGTCTTCCTTCAGGACAAAGGCGCCTACACGCCTTCCGCCCTCACTTTCCTGCTGGCTTGCCGGCATTTGGCTTGAGCTCTGCCCGTGCCGTCAGCTTGCCCGACCAAAGCGGATAGGGCGTCTGCCCCGCGAGTCCATCCGGCGCCGAAAGCGTCGCCTCCACTACCCAGCCGTCCTTGGCGATTCTGCCCAAGGTCCACCACTGTCCCGTCGAGTGCTCGATCACGGCCAACTCCCTGAGCCACACCCGATACCTGAACTCTGCCCCATGCGGCAGCGTGACGATCCAGGGGTCAAGCCGACCCGCGATCACCCCTGGCACGGATCGGTCGATTACTTCCCAATTCCTGCCTTTCCAGGTCACCCGGTAGCTGAGCCGCGGCATGGCTTGACCCATGTTCATCAGCGCGCCGGCCATGAAATATGTCGCCCTCAGGTTTGGATTCCGCCAAATGACCCACAACGCATCGCTTTCAATGCTCACTTCCATGACCGGTACTGGCGGTACCAGCGATGGAGGCGCGGAAACTGGGACCATTTGGGCTTCCAACCCCAAAGATAGGACTAAAAGTAATCCGATCAACTTGTTACCATAAGTTATGGGCATGTTGTCCATCGTGATCCCCATCCACAACGAGGAGCGGGCCATACTGAGGCTGTATGACCGTCTCAGCGCCGTCCTCGAAAAGGTCAACCGCCCTTACGAGATCATTTTCGTGGACGATGCGTCAACGGACCGCAGTTTCGACCTGCTCGCCAATCTTGTAGAAACCGACCAGCGCCTGAAGGTGGTCCGGCTGCGAAGAAATTTTGGGCAGACCGCCGCACTCTCGGCTGGCTTCGACGAAGCACAGGGCAACATCGTCATCTCCATGGATGGCGACCTCCAGCACGAACCTGAAGACCTCCCCGCCCTGCTCGAAAGAATCGATGCCGGCTACGACATCGCCTCCGGCTGGCGCAAGCAGCGCAACGACAACATGGTCATGCGCAAGATTCCGTCGCGCATCGCCAACTCGATCATGGCGCACATCAGCGGTGTCGAACTGCACGACTTCGGCACCACCTTCAAGGCCTACCGCGCCGAGGTTCTGAAGGACATTAACCTCTACGGCGAGCTGCACCGCTTCATTCCCGCGCTGGCCAGCCTCTACGGCGCTCGCATCGCAGAGGTGCCCATTTCGAATCCCGCACGAGTGGGCGGCGCGAGCCACTATGGCATCGGACGGACGTTCAACGTCATGTTCGACATCCTCACCATCCGATTCCTGCTGAAGTACTTCACTCGCCCCATGCACTTCTTTGGCCGGCTCGGGCTGGCCGGCTGCTCAATCGGCGGTCTGATCCTCGGCTTCCTGTTTGTGAAGAAGCTGATGGGTCAGGAGATCATCATGCAGCACGGCCCGCTGCTGTTCACCGGCGGCCTGCTCATCCTGGCGGGCATGATGATGTTCTCCACCGGCCTGCTCGGGGAGATCCTGATGCGGACTTACTTCGAGAGCCAGGGCCGGCGCATCTACGCCGTCCGCGAGATCCGCTGCAAGAAGGAAGAGAAGACCGCCGAGGGCCGTAGCTGAAGGGCTGAGCCGACCGGCATTTCACGTCGGGCAAGGCGTTCAATCTGGCGAACGTGCCGCAATCTTGAGCTTCCTACGAGTCGACCGATTCTGGCGATCCATGCGGATCCTGTTGGGTTGTCACTCCACAGCTCGAATTCTTGCTAACATCCCCAGGTCCGATTGAATCCATCGCGGAAATCGCCGCGGGCACCAACAGCGCCAAGTCGCGCAGACGGTTGGTCTGCCCATAGAGGATCATTAGCGCAATCTTCCGTCCATCCAGGTTCTGCTGATCGGGGATGTTCTGGTCCACGGTAATCAGAACTTCAAAGCCGGCTGCTTCGGCCGCTTCCAGGAGACGCCCGTTTTTCAAGCCCGCCAGATTGGCGAAACGGGCGGTTTGGCAATCGTGTCCGGGAAACATGAGCGCGCAGCCGCTCGTCGATGCATTCGTCGATCAGAAGCCTCATGAGGCGCGCGCAATCAAGAGCTTTCTGGCTTCCTCTAGCGCTTCCAACGCCAGAGCGCGCGAGACGGTGGGGAAGCCCCGCAGGAAGTCTTCCAGCGTTTCGCCGCCTTCCAGGTACTCAAACAGCGTCTGAACGGTTACCCCGGTTCCTCGAAACACGGGTACACCATGCATCGTTTCCGGGTCTCGCGTGATCGCTTGCGTCACCGCCTTCATTGTCGCTCAACTGCCAGACTATTGGCGGACACCATGCAGCGGTACAAGTGGGCGTGCATCCGTGATCAGGCCAAGTGCATGCATTCTGTCGGACATTGAGCCTCTGGCCATTGCGAGGTGATCGGCGCGTCCATACTTGACCTTGTCGTGCTCCCGATGGAGCTCGCGATGGGTAGCGAGTTAGTCGCTCAGTCGACGGCGAGAATTCCGTCACGTCCCATCGTCGCTTTGACGCTGCACGCGCCGGCCTCCACCTTTCCCTTGAGCGGCGCGCCTGCATCGCCGTCGAAGAGCTTCAGCACCCAGCCCCCTGCCTGCTTCTCGCAGGAGCCCGACGCCTCGACCTGGGCTTTAACCCACTTGGTCCCATCCTGCTCGATCGTCTCCCGCACACGCCCAATCCTCACCCGGTTGCCGGCGGCGAACGACACCTCGAGCCGGGCTGGTTTGCCTTCGATCAGGCGGGCGCTTGTAACCCCGCGAATCCGCCCCAGCCGTCTCCGGCAGCGACTGCGTGCAGGTCGCGCAGTCGGAGGGCTCAAACTCGATCCGCAGCAGCTTCAGCTCTGCACTCGCCGGCAGGACGGCCAGCAGCGCCACAGCCGCTTTAGACCACCACACTGACCGCCCCCACCTCGCTCTTCGTCCACCACGTCTCGAAGAGGCCGCGCATCGCCTCCCCGAAACCCTCGTGGTCGAATACCACCGCCGTCCAAGCCGGCCGCGTCACCACAGGGTCCAGCAATGCGGTCAGCCCCTGCTTGCCGTCAAAGAGCGCCAGCTTCAATGGCAGCTTCTCAACCAGCCTGACCTCGACGCCGTGCTCTTTGTACTCCTCAAGCCGGAGCCTGTGCACCTCATCAAGGTCGCCCGCCTCGAGCATGATCCGGCAGCGCACGCCCCGCGCACAAGCCTGCCTGACCAGTTGCTCGTCCAGCGGATCCACGGCATAGGGAGGCCTGGAAAACTCCAAATACTCGGTTTCCACATTGCTGAGCATCGAGCGGTAGTGCACCGCAATCTGCTGCGGCTCATTGACGATGCTGAGGTAGTCCAGCGTGCCTCGGCCTCCCTGCCCTTCCGCATAGGCCGACTTCAACTCCAGTGCCAGGGCGTTGCCGTGCTTTCTCTGATCGGCCAGTTGCCCCTCGATCACTTCTTTCTGCCGTTCGAGGTAGGCGGGAATCGCCAGTCCTGGCTCAACGGCTGAGAAGAGCTTGGTCTTCTCCTGCACAACCTGTGCGAATCCTTTGTCGACCAGGCTGTCGAGCACTTCGTAAATTTTCTGCCGCGGCACTCTCGCTCTCGCAGCTAATTCGAGCGCCTTGAATCGAGGATGGCCCACCAACACCAGGTAGGACCGCGCTTCATAGGCGTTCAATCCGATGTGCTGGAGTTTCCTCCAATACTTATCCGAATCCACTTCCGCTATCTCCGTCATCGCAAATCCCCGCTACTTCGTTGGGTGTCACACATATATCACACGTGGGGCGCCGGCACCTCTCATCATTTTCGGTTTGGGCTCCCCTTTTCGGGCGGTCATCTTCACCTGCCGCCGTTTGGATATCCTGATACGCAATGGAGACACGGCTGGACGCTTCGCGCCTTGGCTCGCTGCTGGAATCGGCGCGGATGCTCGGCGGATCGCTGCAACTCGACGATCAACTCCAGCACCTGTTGCGGACCATCATGGGCCGCCTGCTCATCACCCGCGCGCTGGTCGCGCTCCGCGACGGCACAGGCTATCGGGTTGCCCTGGCCCGCGGCGTGACTGGCATGAAGGCGGGGGAACCCTTCGACCCCGCCATCTGCGGTGACCTGAAACTGGTCACAGCGCTGCCCATCGGCGACCCGGCTGACCCGCTCGGCCTGCTCTGTCTCGGCCGCGCGGCCGCCGGCAACCTCGACTCGTCGGAATTCGAGTTCCTCTCCGCTCTGCTCAGCATCGCTGCCTCCTCGTTGAACAACGCTCGATCCCACCAGCAGACAGTCGCCGCCAACCGCGCGCTCGACCAGAAGATTCAGGAGCAGCGCGCACTGCTCGATCTCGTGCGCGCCCTGACCGCCACCGTCGATCCGGAAGAAGTCGCCCAACTCCTGATGCTCACACTGAGCGGCCGCTACGCTGTGCGCCGCCATGCCATGCTGACCTGGAAACCCGGGCAGCCGGACCTTGCCCGCACGCGCGGCCTCGATCTCGACGCCCAAGCATGGCGCGATGCTCTCGGTGAGTCAGTGCTCCCTGTCAAGCACGGCGACCTGCTGCTGTTCCCCCTGCGGAGCGGCGACACCACCGTCGGCCTGATCGCGCTGGGCCCGCGAGGCATGAAGCTGGTCTATTCCGAGAACGACCTCGACTTCATCACAGGCCTCATTGCGCAAGCTTCGGTCGCACTCGATAACGCCTGGCATTTTCGAGACACGCTGTACAGGCAACGGCTCGAGAAAGAGCTCGCAGTCGCCGCTTCGATTCAGGTCGACCTGTTCCCAAAGTCCATCCCCGAGCTGCCTTTCACCGAAATCGCCGCGCGGAACAGGCAGGCTCGCCAGGTCGGCGGGGACTACTATGATGTCCTGCCGGCCGGAACGCCGGGCGCCGAGTCGACTCATCTGCTCTGTGTCGCAGACATTTCAGGCAAGGGCCTTTCCGCGGCGCTGCTCATGGCCAACATTCAGGCTACGCTGCGCGCCCTGCTCGCCTTCTCGCCTCCGCTGACCGGGTTGGCGGCTCAGATCAACGACCTTCTCTGGGCCTCCACTCCGTCCAACAAGTACGCAACCGCCATCCTCGTCCTTTACGACCCTGTGAGTGGAACGTGCGAGTACGTCAATGGGGGCCACTCCGAGGGAATCGTCCTGCGGGCATCCGGCGAAGTTGAACTGCTCGATTCCACAGGGATGCCGGTAGGTCTCCTGCCCAAGCGGGAGTACGAATCGAAAGCGTTCACTCTCTCGGCTGGCGACACGATGCTCCTTTATTCCGACGGGGTCACCGACGCCTGCACAGTCGACAACGAGGAGTTCGGACTCGAACGAACCATCTCAACCCTGAAGGACATCCACCACCTTCCCGCCCCGGAGATTCTCGACGCGCTGATCGAGGCGATCGACGCCCACGCCGCGGGCGCCCCGCAATTCGACGACATCACCGCAATGGTCCTCAAACGGTCAGGCTGAACGTCCCATGCAGTCTTCAGTCCCCTCCTGGTTCCAGCCTTCGTCGCGCAAGCAGGCAATCCTTCTACAGATCCTGCTCTACGGCGCGCCGTTGGCCCTCGCCGCCAGTTTCCTGCTTCACGAGACTCCTGGCCACCACGCTTCATTCCATATACCGCTCGACCGTGGGAAGGCGATCGCCGCCGCACACCAGACCGCGAAACGTGTCGGGCTGGACGCGCGCGGCTGGAAGGAACAAGTCCGCGTCCAGGTCAATTCCCAGATGGTCGATTACTTCCGCCGGCGCCCGATTCCTCAAAACACAAGGGCGCGACTGTTCGCCGCGGAAGTCGGAGTCAGCGTCCTGCTCTCGGCGCCTGACGGAGGGCTCTACCTCACGGTGACCTTCGCGGCGGACGGAACCGAGGTCGGCTACCGTATCGCTGGAAGGGACCTGCGGCCGGCCGAGCCTCTCGGCGAGGAAGAATTGCTCAGCCTGGCGACAATTGAACTGAAGCCCCTCATGAACGAGATGTCGCTGGAAGGCCTGGGCACTCCCGAGATCACCGCCAGCGAGGCTGCCGGCCTGAGCGGTGTGCGCCGCGTCACCTATCGCCCGTTCGCCCCAACCGCCCCGGATGCGGAGTTCTCCATCCAGCTTGATTTCCTCGGCGGACGTCTCATCGCCCGCGAGGTGAAAGCTGAACCGTCGGAGGCCTTCACCGCCCGCTTCCAGCGTCAGTCGACCTCGCTGAGCACCTTCGGCAACCTTTTTCGGGGTATCGTCATCCTCGTTTTCTCTTTCTACGCCGCGTTACGATTCTCCCGCCGGATCGCTGACCGGGAAGCCCCAATTCTTCGGGCTATCGTGCTGACCGCCGTCATCCCCGTTGCGGGCACGCTCATCTATTTCCTCGATCCCGCGCTCAGCGCGCGGGAGCTGAAACCCGAGACTTTTGCCGCGGCCGGCCTGATCAGCGGCCTGCTGTCAAGGATGTTCGGCTACCTGATGCAGGCAATCGTCATGGGTACCGGTTACGGCGGTGGAGAAGGCTCCATCCGCGAAGATTTTCCGGGCAAGCTCGTGTCGCTCGATGCCATCATCCGCGGCCACTTCTTCAGTGCCAACGCTGGGCAGGCCGTCATCACCGGAACGGCCATTGGCTGCTGGTTGGTGCTGGCCTACCACCTATCTGCTACCGCTGACCGGCAATCCCGTCACGTCGTCCATTCTGACCAACACCGCAATCGCCTTCTCCCGTTTCCCCTGGACCATTTACTTCCTCAAGGAGCTAATCTATGCGCTCATGAGCGCATCAGTCTGCCTGCTGGTTCCGCTGTTGATTCTCCGCCGGCTCTCGAAGAGGTGGACCCTGTTGGCCGCCGCGCTCCTTCTGGTCGCCATCCTGATCGGCCCCTTGGACGAAATCCACGCTCCGGATTCCGCCGACTTCTGGCTGCGTTCGGTGTTGATCGCCGCGTCGCTGGTGGCCTCGTTCTTCCTGTGGGATTACATAGCTGCACTGGCGGCCTTCGTCGCATTTGCGGTGCTTTCGCCCCTGGCGGACATGCTTGATCGCATGCCTGCCTGGCATGACGTTCTGCCGGTTGCCGGCACTCTGGCCGCAATCACTCTGTTGCCGATGCTGGTCGCGGCTTTACGGGGGCGGACCTACGCCGAGAAGGAACTGCTGCCGAACTATGCCCGTGTTCAGGCCGAGCGGCTCTCACTTCAAGCCGAATTGTCGGCCGCCCGGGAGGCTCAGTTGCGTCTCCTGCCTGCCACTCTCCCCGATGTCGCGGGACTCACCCTGGCAGCGTCCTGCACCCCTGCGCGCGAGGTGGGCGGCGACTTCTACGACTTCATTCAACTCGACGATGGCTGCATCTGCGTCATAGTCGCCGAGGGGGGCAACGACGGGCTCGCCAGCGCACTCACCATTGCTCTCGCCAAGGGATTCCTGCTGTTTGAGGCCAACGCCTGCCGCGACGTCCACCACACCCTGGCGCGGCTGGAGCGCGCCCTCGGAGAGAACCTGCATCGAAGCAGCGGCCGTACCGCGATCGCGCTGCTGCTGGTCAACCCCATGGAACGGACCGTCAGCATCGCCCGTGCGGGCTCCTTCCCGCGCATTCTCGTGCTCACCTCCGAGGGGATCACTCGCCAGGCCAGCCTGCTGGAAGACGCCGCCGATGGAATCGCCCGCGGATCGCTGGCGATGGATATTGGCGATTCTGTCCTGATCTACACAGACGGACTGGCCCGCGTGGCTGAGCAGCGTCATCAGGGAGAAGTTGATAGCCTCCTGCGCCGCGCCGCAGGCTCCTCCCCCGCCTCTTCAGCTTCAGCAATCCATGAGCTACTCCTCGGATCAATCCTGCCCAAGGACAGGAGAGCCCCCGCCGATCTGATCGACGATATCACCGCGGTTGTGATTACATTCACCGGCGTGGCTGTCCTCGGCCGTGAGGAGGTTGCATGAGCGGCCGGGCGCGCATCATCGCCTTCTGCGCCTGCTGCGCCGCCGGATGGGCCTCGCTCGTCCTCCTCTTCCCCGGGCTCGACGCCAGCGCCGTCCGATGGCGGACCAGGGCCATCACGGAACGATGTGATCGCAGCGGCGCGTCTACTCGCCACTCGCTATGAAGTCGACACCAGCGGCTGGAACTTCTATGTGACAGCGCAGTCGAACAGGGAGCGCATCCTGGCGAGGCTGGAAAGGCCCTCGAGCCGAATCCTGCCGAAGTTCACCAGCATGGAGTATGTTGTCGTGGCTTCGCGACCGGGCTCGCCGGCCAACCTGCGCGCGGTTCTCTCCAGCGATCTGCAGCCCGTCTCCTTTCGAGCGTTCTCCCCGCGGGGCGGGCGAGGGCCCGGTAAAGGCGAGCGGGGCAAGCGTCCCGATCGCCAAAGGCCCGACGGTGAGAGGCCAGACAGGGGCGGGCCGGACAGGGACGGGCGCGGTCCCGGCGGCCCTATCAAGCCCGTTGACCTTACCTCTCAACTTGCGCTCTATGCCGGCTCCGATGCTCCCCGCTACAGGCAAACAGCATTCGCGATTCCCACCCCTGACGGGCTGCTGTCCGCCTGGGAATGGGGCGAGATGGACCAGCCCGGCCTTTTGGCGCGGCTCCAGGTATATGTTCGAAGGGGCGGAATTGTTCGCGCCGATCATGAGTTGCAGGTCGCCGCTCCTGTGATTGCCGCGAGAGTGGCACAGTATGAATTGCAGCAGTCACTTGCGAACCCCGGCCGGTCGCTATTCGTCTTCTTCACGATTTCAGTCGCGTGCTGGTACTTCTTCCGTAGCATGGCGACATCGTTCGTGCCGCTGAGGTTCGCGTTGTCGAATCTGCCTATCGTCGCGATTCCTCTCCTGGCCGACTTTCTGCTCGGCCCCGACTACGACCGAATCGTGATCACCGCCTTCAGGAACAACAGCACCCTTCTGGCACAACTCAGCGCCAGCGCCGCATTGCTGGCGGTGGCCTTGGGCGCAGTGGCACTGATGGTAACCGCCGGAAGATCAATCCTCACCGTTGATGAACGTCCCCGCTGGTTGGACGCGCAGCGGATCTATCTGCGTCAATTGACGGCACGACCGTCTGGGTTTGGCAATCCTCGCCGGTCTCGCCGCGGGGCCCGCAATCGCCGCGGTGCCCTTTCTTGTCCTGGCCGCTTCCGGCCGCCCCGACCTTGCCGTTTACTCCTTCGGAACGCCGCTGTTCCTCTCCGCCGCGCGCCCCTGGGCTTCGGCGCTCGGGGAATCGGGGCCCTGGATATCCATCGCCGCTTTCGCCCTCATCCGGCCATGGACAATGCGATTGAGCCGGCTTCGCACGGTTGGCGGCGCCGTATTGGCCTTGTACGGAACCGCGGCGGTCATCCTTTTCGTCGACCCGCTGCCGGGCAGCAGGCTGCTGGCAATCGCCGCTTCCGGTCTCCTGTTCCTTGCCATGTGGCTCACCTACCGCCAACTCGGATTGCTGGCCGTATGGATTGGCAAGTTTCAGCGGCGTTGCCGCCGCCATGGCCTTGGCATACCTCAATAGCGGCTTGAAAGCGGAGGCGCTCTCGGCCGTGTTACCGGTCCTTCTGCTGGCCACGGCGGCTCTCTTCCTCAGCCTGTTTGGTAAAGACGAGCGTGTCGAGGAGGTCCTCGAATCGTTTGAGATTCAACCTCGGGAACGAATCGTCAACGAGCGGGCACGCCTCGATGCGGAGTTCTCCGTCGCCACCACGGCGCAACGAAGGCTGCTGCCCGCCGCGGCGCCGGTAGTTCCGGGCTTCTCTCTGGCAGGTTCCTGCATTCCGGCCCGCGAGGTGGGAGGCGACCTCTTTGATTACATGGCCCTGCCCGGTGGCCAACTCGGCTTGTGCGTCGCTGACGTATCCGGCAAGGGCGTCCCCGCGGCGCTCTACATGACCTTGACCAAAGGCATGCTGGCCAGCGCCCAGCCGAAACACCTGCCGCTGCCCGTTCTCGCGTCCAGGCTCAACCGGCACCTGCTGGCCACCGGGCGGCGCAAGACTTTTGTCACGATGTCCGTTGCCGTGCTTGAGCCGGCGACGCGCCGTTTCCGCCATGTCCGCGCCGGGCATAATCCGCCGCTGCTTTACCGGGCCTCAACCAAGACCTGGGAGTTGCTGAAGCCCCGAGGACTCGGATTGGGCCTGGCTTCTTCGGCCACCTTCGAAAGGATCCTCCACGAACAGGAAGTGGAACTCCAACCTGGCGATATCGTCGTCCTGTACTCCGATGGCCTCACCGAAATGATGGACCCGGACAACGAGCTCTTCGGGGAGGAGCGTCTCGCTCAAGCCGTCACCAACAACGCACACCAGGGCGCGCAGGCCATTCATGACGCCGTACTTTCCGCGGCCCGCAAGTTCCAGAGCCACGCCGAGCAGCATGACGACCTGACGCTGATGGTGCTCAAAGCCGAATTATCATTAACCTTATAGGGGAGAACCAGATACCTTGGCCACCAATTTCACTATCCACCGCTCGGAGCAGGACGGTATTCAAGTGCTCGCCCTGGATGGCTACCTGGACGCGCACACCGCACCGCAGTTCGAATCCGCCATCCAGGAACATCTGGAAGCGGGACGAATTCGCATCGTGGTCGATTGCGGCAAGCTCACCTACATTTCCAGCGCCGGACTCGGTGTCTTCATGAGCTTCATCGAGGAGATTCGCGAACTCGGCGGAGACATCAAGCTGGCGTCAATCGCCCCCAAGGTCTATCAGGTCTTTGAGGTCCTGGGATTTCCCGACCTGTTCCAAATCGATGCTGACGTACCGGCAGCGCTGGCCCGGTTCGAGGACCGTTGAGGAGTCATCGCCATGGCGTCTTTTGAACGTAAATTTGCCCTCCACGTGCCGTCATCGACGGAGAACCTCGCCCTGATCCGCGACTTCGTCTCCGGCATCGGCGCCCAGGTCGGCTTCGACGAGAACGAGATCGCCAAACTGGCTCTCGCCGTCGATGAAGCCTGCGCCAATGTCATCGAACACGCCTACGGCTCGGACACAACACGCGAGGTGACCATCCGCGCCGCGGTCGAAGAAGGCGAGATCCACTTTGACATCATCGACAATGGCCGGCATTTCGACCCCTCCGTGGTCACCCCCCAAACCGTTGAGGAGCTGATCAAACAGCGGCGAAGCGGAGGACTCGGTCTTCGGCTCATCCGCTCCATCATGGACGACGTTCAATACCGCATCGTGCCCGGTGAGATGAACGAGTTGCGGATGACCAAGCGGTTAAAGAGATAAAACAATCAAGATTAAGGGGTGCCGAATGCCCTACAATACGGTATTGGCTGTCCCGGTGCCCCCGGGAATCTCCTTCACTGCATAAGATGTACAAAAGGCGGAACTAAGGCAACCAATGGCCGATGCCACTAACTCCAATGCTGCCAGCCTGAGAGCGGGAAACGCCGCTCCCGGCGGGGCGAAGATCATCATCACTGCGCCACTCACCGAGGTGATCGACCACGCGGGCTACTTCATTCAGATGAGCATGGCCTCCCTGCCCATCTGGCTGGAAGGGATCCTCAACAAGAAGTACCCCAAGTGGCGCAACCTGGAATACAACGCCGACGGTTCGGCTCGCTACATGCCGGCCGGTGTGCGGGTGGTGGAGGCGACCCTGCTGCGCAGCTACACAGCCGATGAGGTTGCAGTCTGCTATCCGGCCGACATCGACCACTTCATCGGCCCCGACACGCGCGTGGTGGCCGTCTCTACCCACAACCCGCTGGGCGTCACCTTTGCAGCCGGCGTCTATACGTCGATCTTCGGATCGTCCAAGCAGCCGATCAACTCGCACTACTCGCGCCAGCTGTTCGCCGACATCAAAGGCCATCCCCTGCGGAAGAAGTTCAAGGTCATCGTCGGCGGCTCCGGCGGCTGGCAGATCATTCAGACCGACTCGTTCGAAGAGCTCGGCGTCGACTGCGTGGTTGAAGGCCGGGGCGAATCCGCCGAGACGCTGGAGCTCTTCCGCAAGGCGCTTGCCGGCGAGCCACTGCCGCGCCAGATCGACGTCGGCCATCCGAAGAGCCGCGAAGACGTCATCTTCCCGGACAAGCGCACGACGTTCGGCGTGGTCGAGATGACGACCGGCTGCGGCCGGCGCTGCCAGTTCTGCCTGCCCGACCTGAATCCGCAACTCGACCTGCCGAAGGACAAGATCCTCGAGGCGGTGCGGGCCAACGTGCGGGACGGCAACAAGCAGATCTCGCTGGCCACCGAGGACATGTTCATCTGGGGACAGGTCCACACCGACACCCCGTTCTACTTCCCCAATCGCGAGGCGCTGCTCGATCTCTTCAAGGAAGTCGTCGAAACTCCCGGCGTCGAGCAGCACATCCTGAGCCACTGCACGATCGCGCCGGCTGTCGTCGATCCGCTGCTGATCGAGAAGATGTCGGACATGATGCTGGACAAGAGCCCGATCCATCTTGCCGCTGCTGAGCACCCATCCGAAGAAGAAGGCGATGACGCCGCTCATCGGGCTGGAGACCGGCTCGACCCGCATGGCCAAGATGATCATGCCCGGCAAGGGCGTGCCATTCCCCATCGAGGATTGGCCCAGCGTCGTCGTCCAGGGGCTGACGATTCTGAACCGCAACAACTGGTTCCCGGCCATGACGCTGATGATCGGCAACCCGGGCGAGACCGATGAGGACACGAAGGCCACGCTCGACCTGATCTACGAAGTGGAGCGCCGCGGCCTGTTCGCGTTCTTCATCCCGTCGATCTTCACGCCGCTGCACGACACGCGGATGGCGACCCGCAAGGGCGTGACCGAGACGCAGCAACTGACGCCGCTGCAGTGGCAGCTCATGATGAAGTGCTGGAAGATGAATCTGCGGCCCGGACAGGTGAGCTGGTGGGCGCCGACGGCATGGCGTTTGGGCTCAATCGGGCTGTGGCTCTACCGGCTGCGCAAGCTGAACGGCCCGAACTTCACCTGGCCGCTGCTGATGTTCAGCAGCGCGCTGCCGGAGACGCCTGATGGCAGCCATGGGCAAGATCTACGTTCCCAAGCCGATTCCGATCAAGTCCCGCAAGGAGCTGCTGGCCGGAATCAAGCCTCAGCACCAGCGCTTTCTCAGGGAGGACAACGGCGATCTGCCCGAGCATTTCGCCACGCAGAAGGACGCCCAGCCGCAATACGATCCGCTGCCGATTCTCTAGGAGGTTCACCTCCTAGTGGCGACGGGTGGTCGAGGCGTCCAGGTGCGCCTCTGATCTTCCCGGAGGGACTTTTGGGTGGACTCGGAAGGTCGAATGGGGTACATTTGGGGGCAAGGAGTCGTTGAGAATGGTTAATGTGAATTGCCGACAAGTGATTCACTGTTAATCGGTTTGCTTCTCAGAATCAACAATTCACAACTGATCTAGGCTCGCCTCCGGCGTCAAGGGTCGCACGCTCGAATCTTGCTGGGCTCACCTCTGCATCCTGACCGCGGGTCGTCACTTGGCGGCCAGCTTCCATTCCTCTCCGGGGACAAACACACTCCAACAATATACAATTGAGGGGCCATCTCTCGCACGGTGAGGTCCCCCCACGGTCCCAAGCCCAAGTTTGGCGGCGTCCTAAGGAGGACCATTGCGCATCCACATCGTTAATCCGAGCGACGTTTCGTTCGGGACCGCAGTCATCACACCGCGTTGGTTGTTTGTTCTCGCTGCCGCGACCCCAACCACCTACAAGGAACTCACCATCGTCGACGAGACGCTGGAGCAGATTGATTTCGACACGATTCAGCCCGGCGACATTGTGGGCATTGGCATCCACACCTCCAATTCGATGCGCGGCTACAAGGTTGGCCAAGAGGCGCGCAAGCGGGGCGCATGGGTCATTTTCGGCGGTATCCACGCGACACTGTATCCGAACGAGGCGCACGAATTGGGCGGTGCGCACTCGGTGGTGAAAGGTGATGGCGACATCATCTGGGCAAAGGCAATCGAGGATTGCGTCAACGGCGTGCTGGAGAAGGAGTACGACGGCGGGCGGGTAACGGGCGAGCGGATGTTGCGGGCGCGCTGGGACCTGCTGCCTAAGGACCGCTACATGTGGGCCTCGGTGCAGACCGTGCGCGGATGCCCGAAGCACTGCTCGTTCTGCTCGGTATGGCGGACCGACGGGCAGAAGCCGAGACAGCGCGGCAACGAGATGGTGATCGAGGAGATCGTCGAGTTGCGGCGGCAGGGCTATCGCTTCATCGCTCTGGCCGATGACAATTTCTACCCCGTGACGCTGACCGACATTGCTCTCGCGGAGAAACGCGGCGACACGGAGAAGGCCGAAGAGTTGCGCTCGATGCGCGACGAGCGTTTCGACCTGATGGAGCGGCTCTCGCTGCTTCCGAAGGACATGGTGATGTTCACGCAGATCACCATGGAGGCGGCAGAGGATATCGAGTTCCTGGCTGCAATGAAGAAGGCGCGCATCCGGGGAGCGCTGGTCGGCGTTGAAGCGGTGACGCCGGAAGGGCTGAAGACGATCTTCAAGGACTTCAACCTGTCCGGCGACAAGCTGGCGGAGCGCCTGCGGTTGTTCAAGGACAACGGCGTTCACGTGCTTGGCTCGTTCATCTTCGGTCTGTCGTCGGATCGGGCGGAGACGTTCGATGCCACGGTGGCGCTTGCCAAGAAGTCCGGGTTGACCTTTGCTCAGTTCGTGATGATGACGCCTTTCCCCGGCACGGTGGACTTCGAGAAGTGGGAGAAGCAACAGGGCGAAGGTGTGCAGCGGGTCGATGGCGTACCAGTTACTCGATATTGGCAGATTCCGAATCACAAGCGGCCGAAGATGTTCATGGAACATCCGACGATGTCGATGGAAGAGATCCGCGTGCGGACACAGGGTGTATGGGATGACTTCTACACGACGAAAGAGATCTGGCGCCGGTCCGACTGCGTGATATCGCTCAGGTCGAAGGTGGCGTTTTTGTTCGTCTCGAAGCTGTACCGGCAGATGTACGCCAACACGGGCATCGCGACGGACAGCGCGCGGCAGAAGTCGGCCAACAAGTGGTCGCGCCGTCTGGGGAAGCTGTGCCTGAGGCTGTTCAAAGGTAAGCCGATGCCGGAGTTGGAAATGCCGCATCGGCCTGAGACCAAGCGTGCGCCGTTCGCCGTGCTGAATCAGTAGACAGGCGGCTTTCCCCCCTTCCGGCTCCCCACTGCGGGATTAGTCGCAACTCGCGCCTCTGGTGCCCTTGCGGTGATGGAGGATCAACAATGGCGCGCGCTCGTTCCTGAGGAGAGTCATCGCCCGCTTGCCCGCACAGCGAAGTAGAGCACTCAGCTTCACTGCTGCACCGCCGCACTTGTCTCGCACCGTTCAATACCGGTGGGCCGCCGATCCACATCCGACAACCGGTACACATTGTAGTGATCCCCAGCGCTTTGGGATATACGAAGCCCGGTCTTCGCGCCGGCACAGAAGTCCATAGCCAGTCCCGGTGCGCCTGTCGAACTACCGAATCGGTGCTCGCGCACTCCCGGCGCGAGGCGGCTCCGTCAGGCGGCTCACCTCATGTTCACACGGGCTGCATCTGTCGCACCGGTTCGCCACGCTTGACCTGCCTTCGAGCGTCAGCTCACGGCGTCACGGTTTTCGTCGTCGTAGCACTCGAAATAGTCGAGCCTGGATGCTGGAGCGGTCATCATCGGCCCTCCAGAGATGTCACGTTAGCGCAGCGGCTGAAGATCAGGGGGGATTGCAGGTTCAGCCCGCGATACAATCCGGCTAGTTTCCAATGCGCACACTCATTGCCCTGCTTCTGTTTGGCGTCTCGCTGCCGGCGGCCGATCCCGCATTTACCTACGGTGCGGTCTACTTTCGCAAGTCGAATCCGCCGGAAGCCGACTGGGCGCGCGACCATGCCACGGCGGCGGCGATCGGGATGAATACTTTCCGGCACTGGTTCATGTGGTCTGCGGTGGAGGTCGCGCCGGGCAAGATGGACTGGCGCGATTACGACATGCAGATGGACCTCGCTGCCAGGAACAACATTCGGGTGGTGATTGCGGAACTGGTGACTGCCGCGCCGGAGTGGGCCTTCACCAAGTACGCCCACGCGCGGTACCTCGGCGCGGATGGGCGGGCCGTCGATTCGGGCATTTCCGGTTCGAGCGCGACGGGCGGCTTCCCTGGCCTGTGCCTTGACAACGAGGACGCGAAAGGGATGGCCGAGAAGTGGCTGCTGGCGCTGATCGAGCGGTACAAAGGGCATCCCGCGACACTCGGCTACGATCTGTGGAACGAGCATTCGGCCCAGGGCGGATCGCCGACGAACATGTACTGCTACTGCCCGGCGACGCAGAGGCGGTTTCGCGAGTGGCTGAAGGCGAAGTACGGCACGCTCGAGACTCTAGGCAAGGCGTGGTACCGCTACAGCTACGCGGAGTGGGACGACATTCATCCGCCCAGGAGTTTCAGCGGCTATCCGGAGAGTCTTGACTGGCTCGAGTTCCGCATCGACAACGCCCACCGGCTGGCGAAGTGGCGTGTGGACCTGGTGCGCAAGAACGACCCGAAGAGCAAAGTGATCGCGCACGGCGTGGGGATGTCGCTGGAGGGCCTCCCTTCGGCCACATACGATGAATGGCGCTCGGCGAAGGAAGTGGACGTGTGGGGATTCACCTGGGTGGCGTCGCGGCGCGGCTCAGAGCCGTGGAAGCAGTTTCATGCGGTCGACCTGGTGCGCGCGGGCTCGCGCGGCAAGCCGTTCTGGCACGCCGAGGCGCAGGCAGGGCCGCTCTGGATGCAGCCTCAGGTCATCGGCCGGCCGCGCGAGGACGGGCGCATCGCCGATGACAAGGACGTGCGGCTGTGGAACATGATCTCGATCGCCGGTGGTGCGACCGGCATCCTGTACCCGCGCTGGCGTCCCCTGCTCGACGGCCCGCTGTTCGGAGCGTTCGGCGGCTTCGGCATGGATGGCTCGGTCACGCCGCGCGCGGAGATGGCGGGCAAAGTGGCCCGCTGGACCAATGCGAACCCCGACCTGTGGAAGTCGAGGCCTGTACGAGGGGAGGTCGGCATCGTCTGGGTGCCTGAATCGCAGATCTTCAATTACGTGCAGCAGGGCTCGACGGACCACTATTCACAGTCGGCGCGAGGGGCGTATCAGGGGTTCTTCGACAACAACATTCAGGCCGATTTCGTGCACATCGACCACATCCCGGAATACCCGCTTGTTTATCTTCCATACCCGATTCACCTGAAGCCGGAGACGGTCCGCAAACTGACCGCGTACGTTCAGGAGCGGCGGCATTCTGGTGAGTGAAGGCCTGCCGTCGTACTTCGGGGAGCGAGGCAAGGTGGGCACGGTGCAGCCGAATGCCGGGCTCGACAAGCTGTTCGGGGCGCGAGAGTCGTACGTGGAGTTCACGCCGGACCTGCTGGAGGACTACTCAATGACGGTACGCGGGCAGACGGTGCCGGCGCGCTATTTCATACAGGAGTACGAATTGGCCGGTGGTCGTGGCGCGGGCCAGCATAGGAACGGACACATCGGTGCGGTGGAGAACACTTCGGGCAAGGGGCGGACGCTGCTGATAGGTTCGTTCCCAGGCGCGGGTTACTTCAAGCATCAGACAGCGGAGGCACGCGCCTTCTTTGCCGGCCTGCTGGATTGGGCGGGGATCGCGCGGACGCTCACGGTGAGCGACCCGCTGGTGAAGGCGCGTCTGCATCGTGGAGCGGGAGGCACAATCCTGTACGTCATCAATCCAACCCGCGAGGATCGCCCGGTGACCTTGGAATTGCCCGAAGCAGTCCGGTCGGCCAAGGACGTCTGGCAGGAAGACGGCCGTGCGTATTGACGGAAGGCGCCTGACGCTCAGTGTTGGCGATCGAAACGTGGCCGTGCTGCGCCTCGACTGATGTCATCAAGCGAGTCAGGCTAATCGGGCGGAGCGGCGGCGGGATTGCGTCCCGGCACCTTCGCAATAACCGGCGTGATCCAGGGAGTCGATGCGGTACAAGCATCTAAATCAACCGAATCCCCAGGGATAGCGCCTGCAATTTGGACGAGGGCCTCGATCCGTTCGCGAAGGTCCAGCGCGCGACGCACTCGCACCTTGCTGGCGCGCTTTGTCATAGGCTTCCAGGAATCGGGTGTAGAGGCTGCACTCGCGTCCGGCGCCGAAGAGACTGCCGAAGCAGGCGGCTGCCTCGCTCTCCGTCATTTCGCCGCAAAGGCTGGCGACCTCCTGTGCGACTACGCGCACCCGATCGGTGAGGGGGAATTCGGGCTCAAGGAGGCGGGATAGAACCTCCTTGGGACAGACCCCGCGATCGCAACAGCTTGCCGAACGCGATGATTCCTCAGAGTGGTCCGAGTGCAGCGCGCTGGAACGGATGAGGTGCTTGGGGGTGAAGACCTCGGGCGACCAAATGGTGCCGGGATCGAACTCGACGTGCACGTAGTAGCCGGTGCAAGGGTCATGGAGGCAGTCCACGACTTTGCCGGGAAGTTCAATCGTCCTGCCGCGGTCTGAACATAGCAGGCGCAGAGGGAGCCCGGCAGACAAGGGTTCCTCTAAGTTCAAGCAAGCGCCTGTGGTTGCAATCTCCTCGATGTTTCCAACTATCTCCCTCTGCCCAGGTTCCAGCGCCGGCAGTTGTACGGAGACGAGGTGGGAGCAGAAGTGTAGGTTCTCAGCTTCAATGGCCATCATTGGTTTAGCTCCAGGTAGACGAGTAATCAGGCAAGATGACGTGGATCGCGGCCATTGAGTATGAGATCGACAGTTAGCAGAAAAACCTTAGGGTGTATGCCCACATTTGGGGGGAACGCCGTGCTAGCACTCCAACATCATTGCTTGCAAGGAGATGGGCGCCTCCCGCCGGGTGTATACTGGCCACGGCTCAGGAACTCAAATGGCTATTTTGGATCACAAGACCTCAGTGAAGATTCGTTTCGCGACGGTGTTGGCGGGGGTTGGCACTCGCCGCCGCCCTGATGAGCGTCCCGGCGATGGGCGCAACAAGGCGAGTGGACGGACCTGCTGCCGGACGAGACGCTGAAAGGCTGGACGAGAGTCCCGATTCCGGCGATCTCCGGGCGTGAACCCCAAGATGCAGTGGCGTGTCGACGCCGGGCAACGCACGCTGATCTGCTCCGGTGAAGGCGGCCACGAGTGGCTGCGCTTGAACAGGGAATTGGGCGACTTCATTCTCCAGGTGGATTGGCGCTTCACGCCTCGCGGCCCGGAGGAGACCAAGTACAACAGCGGCATCGGCGTGCGCATGACGAAGTCAGGCGACATCTGGCATCAGGCTCAGACGGGGG
Organism: Bryobacteraceae bacterium; assembly: GCA_963714395.1. Classification (GTDB taxonomy): domain Bacteria; phylum Acidobacteriota; class Terriglobia; order Bryobacterales; family Bryobacteraceae; genus JACADU01. The sequence continues at coordinate 113,843 of CAVQOO010000038.1, read as the reverse complement.
CCACGGGCGGCTACATGTTCGGCGAGACCATCACGGATGGGGCCATGAAGCGCTTCAACCTGATGAAGGAGATGAAGGAGAATCGCATCAAGCCGGCCGGAGAGTGGAATAGCTACGTAATCACGGCGCAGGGCGACCGCATCACGATGGCGGTGAACGGCGAGGTGGTGAACGAACTCACCGGGGTCGGCTTGCGCCGCGGCTACATCGGGCTGGAGGCGGAGGGTTTCGAGATCACGTTCAGGAATCTCAGGGTGAAGACACTGGAGTGAGAAGCCGGGCCGGAGGAGGGACATGGAGCGAGAGGTTGACGCAAGCGGGTTGGCGTACGAAGTCCAGGTGACGACGCGCGGCTCGCTCCCGGATGACCTGATCGAGCGCATTCGAGGATTTCAGGAGAGCCGTGCCATTCTGACGGCGCTGGAACTCGACTTGTTCACGGCGGTGGGGGACGGCGCGGACGCAAAGGAAGTGGCAGCCAGTCTCCACACCGACCCGCGCGCCACCGAAATGCTGTTGAACGCGATGGCGTCTTTGGGGCTGCTGGTGAAACAGGAAGGCGTGTTTCACAACTCGCCGGCGGCAGAACGCTATTTCACCGCTGGGTCACGCGACAATGCACGGCCAGCCTTGCTGCACACAGCGCACTTATGGCAGCGGTGGTCGACGCTGACCGACTGCGTGCGCGCTGGCACTGCCGTCGCCCACGAAGAAATCGCCGGGGACTGGACAGAGGCCTTCATCGCCGCCATGCACCGCAACGCCAGCGAGCGCGCGCCCCTGGTGGTAGCAGCGGTGGGTGCGGACAAAGTCCGGCGCATGCTGGACGTGGGAGGCGGTTCGGGTGCATATTCGATCGCTTTCGCCCTGGCCAATCCCGAACTGCGGAGCGACATCCTGGATCTGGCCACTGTCGAGCCGATCGCCCTGCGACACATCGGGGAGGCCGGGAGTGGCGGACCGTGTCAAGGTTCGCGTTGGAGATCTACGATCGGACCAACTCGGCGAACGATACGACCTGGTGTTTGTCTCCGCGATCTGCCACATGCTCAGTCCCGATGAGAATCTCGACCTGTTGCGCCGTTGCCGCAATGCGCTGGCGCCCGGCGGCCGCGTGGTCATCCAGGATTTCATCCTGCAAGCGGACAAGACGGCTCCCCGCTTCGCAGCTCTGTTCGCGCTCAACATGCTGGTTGGCACGCAGGGCGGCAGCAGTTACAGTGAGCCGGAGTATGCCGCATGGCTCGGTGAGGCGGGCTTCGGGGACATCCGCCATGTGCATCTGCCGGGAATTACCGGCCTGATGATTGGGTCGCGGTAACCAAGCCAGAGGAGAGAAGTGACATGGGGTCCATGATTGCGAGGCGCAGATTCGTGGCGGGGGCTTCGGCGCTGTCGGCGTCGAACGTCCTGGGGGCCAATGACCGGATCCGGTTGGGGGTCATCGGAGCGGGCGGTCGCGGCCGCTACCTGATGAGCCGCGCCAATGCGGCGGGAGGAATGGAGTGGGTGGCGGTCTGCGATGCCTACGACGCTCAGCGGGAGAAGGCGGCTGGTGTCGCGGGCACGCCGGTGGAGAAGTATGGCGACTACCGGCGAGTTCTCGACCGCAAGGACATAGATGCCGTCCTCATCGCGACCTGGGACAACATGCACTGCCAGATTGCCGTCGATGCGTGTGCGGCTGGCAAAGACCTGTTCGTCGAGAAGCCGCTGACGCTTCACCCTATGGAGGGGCACAGGATCGTCAAGGCAGTGCGGGAGCACAAGCGGATCCTGCAGACCGGAACACAGCAGAGAAGCCATCCGCACTTCACCGAGGCGAAGGAGAAGTTCATCGACAACGGCCGCATTGGCCAGGTAACGCTGGTGAGGACCTATTGGAACAACAACGCGGCGTACAGGAACCAGAAGCCGCCGGCGGGCATGGAGGAGAAGCCGGCGGGCCTCGATTGGGATAGCGTGCCAGGGCAACACGCAAAAAGTACCGTGGCATCCCAAGCGCTACTTCAACCACTACGTTTACTGGGACTACTCGACTAACGCGCAGATGGGCGGGCTGTTCGTGCACCTGGTGGATGTCGTGCACTGGTATCTGAAGGTGGAGAAGCCGCTGGCGGCGGACTGCTTCGGCGGCGTCTATCTGCCGGCGGAAGATCGCGACACAGCCGATACAATCAACGCGATCGTCGAATACCCCGGAAAGCTGTTGGTGACGTTTGAGGCCAACGTGACGGACATGGTTCCGCGTGAGGACGTGGACATCATGTTCGTGGGAACCGGAGGGCGGCTGTCGATCTTCCGAAACGGATACCGTTTCCTGCCGACGGAGGGAAAGGGGAAGGACGAGATTACTGCCGGGGCAACGCCCGACCTGCATGTCCAGAATTGGCTTGAGTGTGTGCGGAGCCGCAGGAAGGCGGCGTGCGACGAGGTCGCCGGGCACTACTCGGCGATGGCGTGCCACATGTGCAACATCGCCTACAGGGAGCATCGACGGGTGCAGTGGAATGCGGAGTGGAGCCTGTGAGGTGTGGTCGCGGCAGGCTTGCTGGCCGTAGTGGCTTTTGGAGCGCCGGCACGATTTCGCGCCGGGGCGGCGGAGACCGATATCGCCCCGGAGTCGTTCCCGATCACGACGAGCGGGAGCTTTCTGGTGAAGCATGCCGAAGGCCTGGATGGCACGCTGCGGGCAAGAGCGATCGCTCTGGACGATGGGCAGCGCAAGCTCGTTATCGCGACCGCGGATAGCCTGATGATTCCGAGGGAGCTGATCGACCGTGTGAAGTACAGGGTGGAGAAGCTGACAGGGGTCCCGGCAGCGAACATGCTCGTCTCGGCAACACACACGCACTCGGCTCCGCCGGTCATGGGTGCGTTGGGAACAGACGACGATCCACAGTACGGGCTTCTGTTTGAGCACCGGCTTGTGCAGGCGATGGTTGGCGCCGTGCAGCATCTGGCGCCGGCGAAGATCGGGTGGGCCGTCACGCCTGACTGGAAGCATACGCACAACCGGCGCTGGATTACGCGTCCGGACAAGATGAAAACCGATCCGTTCGGTGGGTTGACGGTGCGGGCGAACATGCATCCGGGCTTTCAGAATCCGGACTTTGTGGGGCCATCAGGACCGGTAGATCCGGACCTGACGGTGCTCTCGATTCAGACGCCGGAAGGGCAGCCGGTGGCGATGCTGGCTAACTACTCGATGCACTATGTAGGGGCACCTTCGAAGATTGTGTCGGCCGATTACTTCGGGCACTTCTGCGAGCAGATGCGCCGGCTGCACTTTCCGAACGGGGGAGGAGAGGGCTTTGTGGCGATCATGTCGCAAGGCACGAGCGGCGACCTGCACTGGATGGACTACGCCGAGCCGAAGCAGGAAGTCGAGATGAAGGGGTTCGCGGCGGAGATGGCGGCAGCGGCGTTCGCAGCCCAGAAGACGACGAAGTTTCGAGACGATGTGAAGCTTGACGCGCGGCAGACAACTCTGACGCTGTCGCGGCGGATTCCGGACCGGCAGCGATTGGAGTGGGCGGCGGAGATCCTCAGCAGGAGCGGAGGGCAGACTCCGAAGAACCAGCAGGAAGTGTATGCGAGGGAGCAGATGTACCTGGCGGCGACGCCCTCTCGTGAGCTTGTGTTGCAGGCGCTGCGAATCGGGGACTTCGCCATCGCGGCGATTCCTAACGAGGTGTTCGCAATTACAGGGTTGAAGCTCAAGGCGCAGAGCCCATTCGCCAACACGATGAACATCGAACTGGCCAATGGGGCGGAGGGCTACATTCCGCCGCCGGAGCAGCACAGGCTGGGCGGCTACACGACATGGCCCGCGAGGACAGCGGGGCTGGAGGTGGAGGCCGAGCCGAAGATTGTCGAGACGCTGCTGACGCTGCTGGAGCAGATGTCGGGGGCGAAGCGGCGGCGCATGGCCGAAAGTCGCGGGGCTTATGCCCAGGCGGTGATGAAGACGCAGCCGTTGGCCTACTGGCGAGGCAGCGAGGTGGGCGGACCGGCCGCGGAGGACTCGACAGGGAATGGCAATCATGCCGTGTATGAGGGTGGCGTCGCCCATTACCTGGAGGGGCCATCGGGGGCGGAATTCTCAGGCGGCGAGGTGAATCGGGCGCCACACCTGGCGGGCGGGCGAATTCGGGCTTCCCTGCCCCGAATGGGTTCCTCGTACAGTGTTGAGCTGTGGTTCCACAACGGGATGCCCACGGACGCACGCGCCGTGACAGGGGTGTTGTTCTCGCGGGGCGCAGACACTCTGAGCATCGGTGGGACGGCGCGGGGACAGGGGCGGCTGGTCGTTCAATGTGGAGGAAAGACAGCGGAGGGCCGAACGGAGATCCCGATGCGGAGTTGGCGTCATGTTGTGCTGGTGCGGGAGGGGGCGAAGGTGAGCGTGTACCTGGACGGGAAGCTGGAAGTCGAGGCGGCGACGGCGCCGGAGGCTTCGGAGTCCGAACTGTACTTCGGGGGGAGCGCGGCGGGAGCAGCAGGCTTTGAGGGGAAGCTCGACGAGATTGCGGTTTGGGGGCGCGCGCTGAGCACTCGAGAGATCAGCGAGCGTCAGTAGCGTGCTGCCATTTCTCCTGTCCGGACTGTCGCTCGGCTTGGCGGCAGGCATATCGCCGGGACCGCTGCTGGCACTGGTGATCACGCAGACTCTGCGGCATGGGCTGAAGGAAGGGGTGCGCGTCTCCTTCGCACCGATCCTCTCCGATGTACCGATCGTTCTGCTCTGTCTTTTCGTGCTGTCGAGGGTCGCGGGCTTCGAGTCGGCGCTGGGGTGGATTTCGGTGGTGGGGGGCGCGTTCGTGGGCTATCTGGGTTATGAGTCTTTTCGCGCTTCAAGGCTCGATCTAAGCGGGGACGAGCCTTCGGCTCGGTCCCTCGCCAAGGCCGTCGCTGTGAACCTGCTCAACCCGCACGTGTACCTCTTCTGGGCGACCGTTGGCGGGCCGATGGTGCTGAGCGGGCTCAAGAGAACGGACGGTGCGGCGTTTGCTTTCCTGGGCGGATTCTATGGCTGCCTCGTGGGCTCGAAGGTATTGGTGGCGATCCTCGTCAGCCGCTCAAGGAGGGTTCTGGCCGGGCGCGGGTATTTGGCCGTCATGCGTCTATTGGGAGTCCTGCTGTGGGCGATGGCGGTGTGGATGATCGTGGTCGGAGTTATGGAGCTCGCCTAAGCGACCGGCAACAGCAGTGATGCGCCTGAGTCGCGGCGCTCGGTTCGCGAAACGTCATAATGGGGCGAGCGAGGACTTGCACCATGACCGATCGTAGGAACTTTCTGGGGTCCTGCCTGGCAGCCGCCCCGGCAATGCAGGCATCCCAGGCCGCGAACCAGAAGAAGCTCGACCGCCTGGCATCCAACACCTGGCCAGTGCGAATGCTCTTCAAGTCGCGGCAGACCGGCCGGCCGATCAACCCGCAGACCGAGGCGCTGAGAAAGAAGTACGGCGAGATCACGCTGCTGGACTTCCCGCAGTTCACCATCGATACATTCAAGGGCGTTCGTCACATGGACCTGTTTTCAGGCCTGTTCGGCGACGTCACCGACGATTCGATGTACGCCGCGACGCAGGTGACCTTCGGCGGCGGGACTCGCACGATGCGTGAATTTGACCCTTCGCTTCCGGCGGCCCGGGCGTGGCTCGAAAAACTGGCATCCAAGTGCACGTCAACCGGCGTGCATGTTCACCACATCTCCAACAACGCGCCTCGCGACCTCTGCGACCCGGACGCGGAGAAGCGGAAGGCCGGCGTCGCCGTGGCCAAGAAGTGGCTGGACGCGGGCAAGATCATCGGCGCGAAGTCGATGCGAGTGAACACGGGCGGTCCCCGGATCGCGCCCAATGCAGTGGCCACGCAGGACTATCCACGCAACGAAGAGATCGTCGTGCTGCTCAGGAATGCCGTGGAATCGTTCAAGGAGTTGGCCGAGTACGGCGGCAAAACCGGGGTAAAGATCACGATCGAGAACCACTGGGGTCTGAGCGCAAACCCGATTCACATCCGGATCATCGTGGACGAGGTGAAGCACCCGTTCTGTGAGGCATCACCGGACTTCTGCAACTGGGAGCACGAGTACCTGCTCTACCACGGATTGAAGGCGCTGGCTCCTTATACGCACACCACGGTCCACGCGAAATATTGGAACCGGTGGAAAGAAGTGGATATCGCGCGCTGCGTGCGGATCATGGAGGAAGCGGGGTTCAAGGGCAAGTATGCACTGGAATACGAAGACGGTCCCTGGGACGGAGTCGAGGGCTCGCTGTATCTGATGAAGGAAGTGCTGGCAGCGCTGTAGCGGCGAGCCATGCGGCGTGTCGTCAGTTGCGGCCGAGGATGGCGATGATGGCGATGGCGAGCAGGATGAAGAGGACAAGGGCCGTGATCTTGGCGGCGCTGTAAGGGCGCTCGCCGGAGACTTCGCCGGTGCGGGCGTTGACGGCGATCTGGAAGAGCTTCTGGTTGTACTTATAGGCGCCGAGCCAGACGGGCAGGAGCAGGTGCTTAAAGGTGGCCTGGTTGATGGTCACGTTCATGTCGTGGATCTGCTGCTCGTCGCCGCCGATGTCGCCGCAGATGGTGGAGCGGATGGCAGGCTCCATGCGCTGCCGTGCCTCGGCGAAGCCGTCTTCGAGGCCGACCTGGTAGCGCTGGGCCTTGAAGCCGGCGAGATAGGACGGGTTGTAGGGCTCGAGCTTGTCGAGCCCCCAGGGATCGAGGTCGTCGAGCCGCTTGGTCGCGATGGACTTGGAGGCGGGGACGAGGATGTCGTCGAAGCTGTCATCGACAGCGCCCGAGGCCGGGTACCAGCGGGTTTTGCGAACGTTTTGGGTCTGCTGCTGGCGACGGCCGTTGACCATGACAGTGTGCACCTCCTGGACCCAGTAGTGCTCGCCGCGGGCACCGGTGTAGCGGGTGTGAGCCTGGGCGTCGTAGGTCCAGAAGGGCAGGTAGATGCCTTCGAGGCGGTCAGGATTGGCAACCTTTTTCAGGTCATTTGGGGCGAACCAGCGGGAGGAGAGCCAGGTGCGGAGCGAGCCGATGGCGGTGGGCTTGGCGATCCCGAATGGAAGGAGACCCTGCGGGCAGATGAGGGGGTCCGGCGTGTGGGGCTGGACGACGATTTTGGTGGTGCAGAAGGGGCACTGGCCAGCAACGTCCGGGGGTTCAAAGACGACGGTGGCGCCGCAAGTGGCGCACTCGACCTGGAGGGCGTTGGAGGAGAGTTGGCCGGTGGCGGCATCGGCCTTATCGGCGGCGCGCCGCCGGGCTTCCTCGAAGTCCACTTCGACCACAGGCTGGGCTTCGGGGTCCTTTTCGACGGCGAGGACGCTGGCGCAGTAGGGGCACTTGAGGCTGGCGACCTGGGGATCGTATTCCAAAGAGGCAGAACAGCCGGGGCATTTGAGAGGTTTCAGGGCAGCGCTCATAGAGAAGCCATGATGCGGTCGAGGGAGAGCGAGACTGGCTCGGTGCCGGAGACGACGATTGCGGCGTGATCGCGGGTCGGGAAGATGTACTGGCGGGCCATGGGGCGCACCCAGGTATCGTACTGGGTCCGGATGGATTCAGGGGAGCGGCCGCGCTCGATCTGGTCGCGGTTGAAGCGGCGGTCGAGGCAGATTTCGTCGGGGGTGTCCACGTAGATGGATACGTCGAGGAGGCTGCGAAGTTCAGGCCAATGAAGGGTAAAGAGGCCTTCGAGGACGACATGGCCGGCAGGCTGGACGGTGATGCCGCCGGGGGGGCGGGTGTGGGTGGCGAAGTCGTAGTTGGGGGCGGTGATGGTCTCGCCGCGTTTGAGCGCCCGGGCATGCTGAAGGATGAGGGGGAACTCGAGGATGGCGGGCTCGTCGAAGTTGGTGCGGGCGCGCTGTTCGGTGGGCTGATGGGAGAGGTCGTAGTAGTAGAGGTCGAGGTTGAGCATGGGGCAGCCGAGTTGGCGGGAGAGGGCTCGCGCCAACTCGGTCTTGCCAGAGCACGAGGGCCCGGCGATGCCGATGAGCGCCGTAGAGGGCATAGGGTCGCTACGCCCTCGCGGCGGTCTGCAGCGGCTGCTGCGGCGGGGGAGGGGTGGGCGCCTGTAATTTGACGCTCACCAATTTCGAGACGCCTTGTTCCTGCATGGTGACGCCGTAGAGCATCTCGGCGGTCTCCATGGTCTTTTTGGCGTGGGTGATGACGATGAACTGGGTCTCGCCGGCCATGTCCTTGAGCAGGTTGGCGAGGCGGCCGACGTTGGCTTCATCGAGCGGGGCGTCGACCTCGTCAAGGATGCAGAAGGGGCTCGGCTGATACTTGAAGATCGACATCAGAAGAGCAACAGCGGTCAGGGCTTTCTCGCCGCCGGAAAGCAGCAGGACGTTCTGGAGGCGCTTGCCTGGGGGCTGAGCGACGATTTCGATGCCCTGGTCGAGGGCATCGCCCTCGCCGGTGAGCCGCATCTCGCCGGTTCCGCCGCCGAACAGGACTCGGAACATGTCCTGGAAGTGGGCGTTGATGACGTGGAAGGCTTCGACGAATCGTTTGCGGGATTCGGTGTCGATTTCGTTGATCGCCTTTTCCGTATCGCGGATGGAGTCGAGCAAGTCGGTGCGCTGGGTATTGAGGAAGTCGTAGCGGATCTGCGCTTCCTGGTATTCGTGCCAGGCTTCGGGGTTGACGGCTCCGAGCGCTTCGATGCGCTTGCGGAGTTCGGCAACGCGCTCTTCGGCGTCGGCGACGGCCATCTCGTCGAGCTCGGGGAGAGCCTGGACGGGATTGGGCGAGGGGATGACATCGCCAGAGGCGAGAGTGATGGAGCGGTCGGGCTGTAGGGTGGCGCCGGCGAGGTCGTGCATCGAGCCGTCGGGCAGGGCGAGCCATCCGGCGGTGAGGGCGACCGGGTCAGGCGGCGGAGGGTTGAGTTCAGCGAGGCCGAGGCCAAGGTCCTTGCGGCAGGTTTCGTCGAGGTACTTCAACTCGGACTGGCGGCGGACGAGATCGAGCTCGATCTGAGCGCGGGCATCCTGGGCTTCGGCGACCTGCTGCGCGGAGGGTTTTGAGTTCCTCTTCGGCGAGAGCGAGGTTGTCCTTGAGTTCGGCCTCGCGGGCGGCCAGAGCTCCAACGGTTTCAGTGAAGTGGGCGGCTTCTTCGGCCAGGGATGTGGCCTTCTGGTCGAGTTCGAGGTTGTTTTCGAGGAGGCGGTTGCGCTGGAGAGCGAGGCGCTCGAGTTCGGCGGCGAGGTGGGTACGCCGATTGGAGAGTTCGCGGAGCTGCTGATCGAGGCGGTTGAGGGCGTGCTCGGTGCCGCGGCGGCGCTCATCGAGAGTGGAGAGCTCGACGCGGGCGACGGAATGCTCTTCGGCGAGGGCGTTGAGGGTCTGGCGAAGACCGTCGAGGGCGGCCTTGCCTTGCTCGTAGGCGGCATCATAGCCGGCGCGCTCGGCCTCGCGCTGTTCAAGGAGGGCGAGCTTCTGGTCGCGCTGCTGGAGCTGGGCGGCGGAGTCGCGGCCAATGCGGTCGAGTTCGACGCGAGCGATGGAAAGGCGCTGGCCGGCGCGGCGGTTCTCTTCGGCGACCTTGCGCATCTCCTGGTCGATGATGAGCGTTTCCTTCTCCTGGCGCTGCTGATCGACGCGGAGGCGTTCCAGATCGTCGGCGAGGGCCTGGATTTCGGCTTCGAGGGAGTCGAGCTGGGACTGGCTGGCGGCGAGGGCGATGTGGCGCTCGTCGTGGAGAGTGGTGAGTTCGCGGAGTTCGCGCTTGAGGGCGAGGGGGCCGGACCCGGTCTTGCGGCCGGCGGATACGGCATGGCCGTGGTAGCAGACGCCGTCGGAGAGGAGGAAGAAGAGGTCGGGGTACATGCGCGAGAGGCGCGCGGCCGAGTCGCGATCCTCGGCGAGATAGCAACGGGCGAGCCGCGGCAGGAGGGCGGCGGGGGCGTTGGTGAGTCCGTTGGTGAAACGGAGGCCGTCGGAGAGGCGGCCGGCGATGCCGGTCTCGGGGCCGACCGGAGGTTCGGGCGGCAACTCGGTGACGACTGCGGCCGGGTCGGCGTTCAGATTGGGTTCGACAAGGAAGGTGACGCGGCCGTCGCAGTTGGCTTCAAGGACTCCGAGTCCCTTGGTGGCGTCGGCCCACTGCTTGACGACGACGTACTCGAGTTCGTCGTGGAGGAACTCTTCGGTGGCTTTCTCGAAGCGCGGATCTGTGAGGTCGATGAAGTCGGCGAGGACGCCGGCAGGCTTGAGACCCTCGGCATTGTTCTTCTCGATGACGCTAAAGAGACGCTTCACCGTTTCGGTGGTATATGAACGGTGGGAAATGATTTCCTCGTGCGAATCCCGGCGGGCGCGGAGGCGGGAAACCTCCTGGCGGAGGGAGTCGAGGTCGCGACGGGTTTGAGCGGCGGAGGCGCGGCGCTCCAGCAGGGCGGTTTCGACGGTGCGGCGGCGGTCCTGGGTGGATTCAAGCTCGAGCTGGCGGCCGGAGAGCTTCTCGGAGAACTCGACGCGGGCGGCTTCCAGGCGGGCGATGTCCGATTGGGAGGCCTGCTCCTCGTTGCGAAGGCGGGCCGTGTCGCGGTCGATGGATTCGAGGTAGGACTCGATCTGGGCGATCTGATTGCGGAGCTGTGAGGTTTCGGAAAGCAGGCGGACGGCGGCCTGGCGGGACTGCTCGACGGCGCGCTCATGTTCCCTGAGCTGATTCTGTGCGGCGTCACGCTCGGCGTTGCGAGTCTGAAGGCGGTCGCGGGCTTCAGTTGACTGCTGCTCAAGGACTTTGAGTGCCTCGGCGAGGTGGGCATGCTCGGTGTTCAGGGTTTCCAGGCGGGTGGAGAGGCTCTCGGTTTCGGTCTCGCCTTCCTGGAGCCGCTGTTCGATGGAGGCGATCTGGCGCTTCTGGTTCTCGATCTGCCCGCGGGTGCGTTCGGAGTCGACATTGATGTCGGCCAGGCGCTGGCGGGCCTGAGTCAGGTCAACCTCGAGCTGGTAGAAGGTCTCGCGGGCGGCAGCGAGGGCCTGGTCGCCTTCGGAGACGGAGAGGGTGAGCTGCTGATGATGAGTGGTGGCTTCTTCGAGCGATCCGGTGATGCGGGCGATTTCGCGCTGGAGCAGGAAGTCGCGGCCTGTGATTGCTTTGCGAGCCCAAACATCAAGCTCAGTCTTCAGCTCTTCATAGCGCTTGGCCTTGCCTGCCTGGCGCTTGAGGGAGTTGACCTGGCGGGTGACCTCTTCGAGGATGTCGAAGACGCGAGTCAGGTTCTGCTTGGCGCCTTCGAGCTTGGCTTCGGCGAGGCGGCGCTTGGTCTTGAACTTGGAGATGCCGGCGGCTTCTTCGATGACGGAGCGGCGGTCGAGGGGCTTGGAGGAGAGGATCTGGCCGATGCGGCCCTGCTCGATGATGGCGTAGGACTCGGGGCCGAGTCCGGTGCCCATGAAGATGTCCTGGATGTCGCGGAGGCGGGCCATGCGGCCGTTGATCAGGTACTCCGATTCGCCGGAGCGGAAGAGGCGGCGGGTGATGGTGATCTCCTTTTCCGGAGAAGGAGTTGCGGAGTGACCGTTCGTGTGACCGTTGACGCCGTTGGTGTGGCCGTTGGTGCCACCGGCCTTGGGTTCAGGCTTGGATTCGCCGCTCGGCTTCGGGGTTGGCTTCGTTTTGCGGCTTTTGGGGCTTCGATCTTGGCGTTGGGGATTGTGGACGGTGCCGGTGGGGTCGACCAGGGTCATGGTGACCTGAGCCATGCCGAGGGGTTTGCGATCCCTGGTCCCGGCGAAGATCACATCTTCCATCCTGGTGCCGCGCAAGGACTTAGCAGACTGTTCGCCGAGGACCCAACTGATGGCGTCGCTGAGGTTGGACTTGCCGCAACCGTTTGGTCCGACCACGGCGGCAACGCCGCGGCCTGGAAAGCGCATTTCCGTTCGGTCGCAGAAGGATTTGAATCCTTGGATTTCAACGCGTTTGAGGATGAGCAACGTCGTCTTCCTTTCAGGCGCCAGCTTGTTAGGGTTTCGACCCGCCACAATATTAAATCTGTGGCGGTCGCTCGGGGGGGTGATTTGAGAGTACACGATTACGGGGCTCGTGTAAAGGGGTTGCACGACGAGATCGCGTGCCCCCATTCAGGAAGCTACTAGATGTAGTGGTTCATGTACTGGATGAGTTTCCTGCCTTTACTCCTAAGAGGGGAGACGCACCTGCAAGGGATTGGGATTCGGCTGTGTTTGGTGAGTATGTCGACATGGGTGTGTTTGGATAAGGAATATCGATTGGCTTCGTTTTTGCCGTTTCGATTTCCTGGTCGGCAGGCTCGGGTTCAGGGAGCGAATGGAGGGCCTTGAGGGCGCGGTCGATGTCGCGGGAGTAGGCGCGGTCCCAGCGATGGAGGCGGTCGAGGTTCCGGTTCCCGACGGAATCGTGCATAAGGATGCTGGCCAGGAGGTGTTCACGGGAAACCTGGGCATCAGCCATTTTCTCACGGGCGAGCATGAGTTGAATGTCGAGGAAGGCGGCTTCCATGGCGCGGGCGCGGTCGCGGCGGAACCAGGCAAGGGCGAGTTCGTGGAGGTGCTGTTCGGCTTCGGGCTGGGGGAACTGCTCGGTGAAGTGGGCGAGGATCTCGTTGACCTGCCGCTTGTCCTCGGCCGGGAGGGCGCTGAGTGATGCGTAGAGTCCGTGGCGAAGGCTGTTGCGGGACGAGGCCTGCCTGCCTTCGGGAGTGCGAGGACCGGTTGATTGCCGGGCGTTGACGATGTTGGCGTTGAGCTGGGCTGTGGTGGCCATGTGTGTTTTTGACCTCAACCTATTATGTAGGGGGGTGAAGTCAAGTTCCGAGGATGAAGGGGGCAGGGTAAGCGGTTGAAACGTATGGGGTTGAGAATATTTTCGATGGCTGTAATCCCCTCAGAGGTTCGATTCACGCTCGGCTCTGTTGTGGCCTCGCTGTCGGCCACCGGAGGTGGCGAGAAATTTTGGGCGGGCGGAAAAGAGCGCCGGGCGTGGATGGGGGTCGTCACGCCCATTCACGTCTTCCAGCAGAGCGATGAGACGGTTCGAAAAATTCAATGTACGGGCCGCAAAAACAGATTGACAGCACGCTTGCCGATCTTTTGACCGTGTTTTATGCCCTCTTCGACCGCGTTGCGGAAGTGAATGCCAACGAGAATTCGGGATAAACCGTTCTCTTCCGAGGCCTGGGAGAAGCTGGTGTAGGAGCGAAATATGGGGGATGGATCCGAGCATTTCCCGGCGAGCAGCGTCAAGCTGCAGGCTTCGAAGCTGATGTTGTCGGTCCCGAAGTACTCTTTGAGAACCTGTGCCGCGGTGCCGCCCTGGACGCTATGGCCCGAGTCGTAGTCAGGTATGGGATACGTCAACTGCAGCGGGGTCCAGGTCGGATCCCCTACTGTGTCCGGATTGCCGTCATTGCCAGCAGTGTGAATCGCCGTGACCGGACGCCAGAAGCTGTAGTGATACTTGGCGTCCCAGGAAGCGATGTAGCCATCGGCCAGTGCGAGATTAAGCAAGCCGAACAATCGCGCGTTCTCCCACAGATCGAGCTTCTGGTCTGCCGAAACACTCCTCGCAATGCGGTTCCACGCCAGCGGTGAACTTTCGAGCCAGAATCGAGCTATCTCGGTTTGATCGGGGGTGCGTGCGCTCGGTGTCGCGTTGTCGTCACCGCCGAGCGCTTTTATCTCATTGAAGTCGGCCGTGTATTTCTTGCTGCTCACCTTGTACGGCGGCCCTGGACGAAACTGCGAGGCATGGTTGAGCACAAACGGTATGACCTTGGCCCATCCCGGGGCGAACACGAAGCCGAAGCCTGGCGTAAAGCGATACTCGCCAGGATTAGTGCCCTGTTTGTAGTCGAAAACCTGCAGCGGCGTATCCGAACCATCCCCGGCCCGCAAAGCAAGAATGGCGGCGGCCGCAGCCTGTCCTATCTGAATGCCTTGCGCTCTGGCCGCTGCACCATCCGTGACTGCCGCGAGCGCCGCGGCATAGTCGGCTTCAACGCTTGCGATCCCGGCCTGCAGGCATACCGGCGGGAACGGGATTTGAGCGATGGCTGGGACCAACACGTCGCGCGCCGCCTCTGCGACGGCGGCATCGCGAGACGCCCCCGCGGGTCCTTGCGCGTCGTAGGCATATGGACGAGAACGGCGGTCGATCGCGTTCAGCGCATCGTGGATAGCCACGTGCATCATCGCGTAGAGACGGGACTCGTGGAGCGGGTCGTCACCCGGTGCGATGCATGCGGCGAGTGCTGCTTTGCCGGCATTCGCATTCCAATCGGTGACAGCATCCGCTGCGGCTTGACGCGGGAAAAGCAGGGCCAGACTCAAGGACAGGCAGATCGTGGCAGCTTTACCAGATCTGACCGGCATCGCGGTTTTGTTGATTTGGTACACGGTTCTCTCCTTGTGGTTTCCATTGAATTGGTCCAGGAATTCCGCAAACGCCTCCTGGCCAGGGACCGATTGTAGACCCAACCGCCACTATTCAGGCCATTTCTTAATCCTTTCCATGTGGTCTATAGCCGTTAATCCAACCTTCACCACATGTTTGCCTCCTATGCGTTCCTAGGCGTTGTAGGCGGGCGTGGGTCCGGTCTCGAAAAACCGTCAATATTTCAGATTCGTTATTTGCCTGGCTTGCCGCCATCAATGGGTTGGCTCCAGATTTCTGACGCACCGCTTCCCCACGGATGATATAAGGCGGAATAGTTCACTGAACGCCCCCCATCTGGGATGGGCATCCAAGCAGGCTGCTGGGTTCAGGTGGCAGTTGCTGCAAGTACTGGCCGTCGTAGGAGGTGTAGTCAAGGAGCGAAAGTATTTGCGGTTCAAACTGGCGAGGCCGGGTGTACACTCGCGACTGCGACTCATCGGGGCACGCTGGGATGAACGGCCCCGGACGGGAGGTCTTAAATGACGAGGGCTTTGGGAATCACCGCGATTGCTCTGCTTAGCTGGGGGATGGTTTCGGCTGCGCCTCTTGCCTGCGCGCCGGGCAACCTGGCGGATTACATCAACCTGGACCCGGACGGCTGCACGCTCGGCAATGCGCGAGTGTTCGATTTCATCGATCTCGGGCCGATCGGCGGCGCGACTGGCATCACGGCGGATCAGGTATTCGTCACTCCATTTGGCGGAGCGACCACTCCGGGCCTGCAATTCCTTTACGAATTCAGCGCCGGGCCGTTTGAGCTGTTGGAATCGCGTTTCGAGTACAAGCTGGAGACGCCGGGTGCGGCGATTCTTTCGGCGCTGCTGGGGATGACCGGCAGTACAGTGGCCCCCGATGGGGCCAACACGGTGGTGGAGGAATTCTGCACGGGAGGGGATTTTGTGGCGGACATCTGTTCCGGGAGTCCAGGCACGGCAATCGTGTTTGATATCGGAACCGATGAGGATCTCTCCGAGCGGCTGGAGTTGGGGTTGGTGAGCAGTGTCGTGATGAGGAAGGACGTTGTCATTGACGGGGGGACCTCGGGCTCCGCGTCGCTGGAGGCAGTGACGAACGAATTCGTGCTGGTTCCGGAACCGTTGACCGGCCCGACGCTCGCGTTGGGCATGATCGCCTTAGCCGGCCTGGGGACGATGCGCCGGC
The DNA here is from genome assembly GCA_963714395.1 of Bryobacteraceae bacterium. Classification (GTDB taxonomy): domain Bacteria; phylum Acidobacteriota; class Terriglobia; order Bryobacterales; family Bryobacteraceae; genus JACADU01. The sequence continues at coordinate 98,218 of CAVQOO010000038.1, read as the reverse complement.
TGGCGGGAGGAAGGGCAAAATGACCACGAAACTCTATCTGCCGTTGACGTTTTTCGCGGCTGCGTTGTTTGGCGCGAACCACAGGGAGGCGCCAATCACGGCGCTGGACCACAAGGCGGACATCACGGACGTGTACGCGTTTCGCAGCTACGAGCCGGGCGCGTCAGACAAGGTGACGATGATCCTGTGCGTCGATCCCTTCCTGGATCCGGCGAACGGGCCAAACTGGTTCCCGTTCGACCCGGACATTCTTTACGAGATCAAGATCGACAACAACAACGATGCGGTTGAAGACATCGTGTTCCAGATCCGGTTCACAACCGAGCAAAGGCTGCCGCAACTGTTTCAGGTGTACGCGGGAGTGCCGGGCGGCGCGGTAGCGCCGTCCAATTCACCGGCCCCAGTGCCCCCAGGTTCTCTGATCGTCCCACCACGGATCAGCTCCTATGGGGACCCGGGTCTCGGGATGAGGCAGTCGTACACGGTGACGATGATCAAGGGCGGAATCACGACGCCGCTGTCGAAGAGCGGCGGTGGTCCGTTTTTCGCTGTGCCGGCGAACGTGGGTCCGCGAACAATGGATTACGAGGCGTTGTTCAATGCGGCAATCAACGCGACAACAGCAAGCGGAGTGAAAGTATTTGCGGGTACTACAGACGACGCCTTCTGGATAGACCTGGGAGGGGCGTTCGACACGCTCAATACGTCGAAGGCTCTGCCTGTGCTTTCGGCTGCAGAGGACGCCGCGAAAGCGAATCTGGCCGCCGATACGGTGTCCGGCTATGCGGTGAATTCAATTGCGATCGAGGTCCCGATCGCCATGCTGACAAGGACGGGCGCTATTGAGGCTGCGACTTCGCCGGCGGCGACGATTGGAGTCTGGGGGACGACATCGAGGGCGAGGACGACCGTACGGCGCTCGCCGCTGGCAGCGGCCAATTCGGGGACTTTCATGCAAGTGCAGCGGATGGGCAATCCGCTGATCAACGAGTTGCTGGTCGGGCACGGGATTCAAAGACCGTTTCAGCATGGATCTACCCAAGAACGATGCTCAATTTGCTTCATTTTTCCTGGATCCGGCGCTGGCGCGTGTGGTGAACGCGCTGACGGCGGGCGCCGTGGCAATTGCCAGTCCGCCGCGTCTGGATTTGCTGCCGGTGGTGACGTATGCACCGCCCATCGCGGCGCCAGGGACGCCCGGAGGCCCGGTTGCGGACTTGCTACGGCTGAATACAGGCGTGGCGCCAACGCCAGCAGCCACACAGCATCGATTGGGCCTGCTTGGTGGTGATGCGGCAGGTTTCCCGAATGGCCGGAGGTTGGGCGATGATGTGACCGATGTCGCGTTACGGCTGGTGGTGGGAAGCGTGCTGGCGGGGCCGCCCTTTAGCACTTCCCCGCTCAACTCCAAGCTGGGCGATGGGGTGAACGTTAACGACGCGCCGTACCGCACGAGTTTTCCGTATCTGGCGAGCGCACCGAGCGGGCGGAACCGGCGGCATGTCGATCCTGGTGAGCCGAGTTGCACGCCTCTATACGGCGGCGGTGGGCCGTGCCTGCCGTAGGAGGAGGCAAGATGCGAGCAGCGGCGGCGCTGTGCCTGGTTCTGGCATGGCAAGGAAGCGGGGAGGAAGGCAGCGCTTCACCCGCGCAAAAGGCGATCGCAGAAGCGGAGGCGGCAGTAGCAAAGTCGCCTGAGCGACCTGAGGGCTACAATGCGCTGGCGCGTGCATTGGCCCGGCGGGCGAGGGAGACTTCAGACCCGGTGTATTACGACAAGGCCTCGGCGGCGCTGAAGAAGTCGCTCGGGTTGGAGCCGGACAATCTGGAGGCGCGCAAGCTGGAAGGCTGGCTGCTGCTCGGCAAGCACGAGTTCGCCGAGGCGCTCAAGGTGGGACTCAAGCTGAAAACGAGGATCGCCGACGACTGGATGGTCTATGGGCTCATCACGGACGCATGCATTGAGCTGGGCAAGTACAAGGAAGCCGAGGATGCAGCGCAGTGGATGCTGGACATGGGCCGGTCGAACGTTCCGAGCCTGACGCGCGCGGGCTATCTGCGGGAACTGTTCGGGGACGTCGAGGGCGCGATTGAGCTGATGACGCAGGCGTACGGGAGAATCGAGCCGTCGCTGGTGGAAGACCGGGCGTGGGTACTGGTGCAGATCGGCCACCTGAGAACGTTGACGGGGGAACACGAGCAGGCAGAGGCCGCGCTGAACGAGGCGCTGCGCCTGTTCCCCGGATATCACTACGCGCTGGGAAACCTGGCGAGGGTTCGGATGGCTCAGGGGAAGGCCGCGGAGGCGGCGACGTTGTTCGAGCAGCGGTATCGCACAGCGCCGCACCCGGAGAATCTGTTCGACGTCGCGGTTGCGCAGGACAAGGCGAAACGGACGGAGCAGGCCCGGAAGACGTTCGCAGAGTTTGAGACGGCGGCGCGGAAGGAAATGGAGTCGGCCGACAACTGCCAACAGGGAGCTGATCTTCTATTACGCAGATTACGGAGACAAGGCGAGCGAGGCTGTGGCGATCGGGCGAAAGGAGACGGAGCGGCGGCGCGACGTGCACACGCTGGAAGCGTATGCATGGGCGCTGCATAAGGCGGGCAGGGCGGAAGAGGCGCGGCGGGAGATGGAGGCAGCGCTGGAGGTTGGAGTACGCGATCCGAAGATTTTCTATCATGCGGGGGCCATCGCAGCGGGGCAGAAGGACTCCGCGGCAGCGCGGCTGTACCTTGGGAAGTCGCTGGAGATGAATCCGCGGTCGGAGGTGGAGCGGAAGGCCAAGGAAGCGCTGGAGAAGCTAGGTCCGGTGGCGGTGGCGAAGCAGTAGGGGCTGGGGGTAGACAATAGGGGGATGGATCGCAGGACTTTTCTGTTTGGGGCCGGATCGGCCGCATTGTTGGGGCAAGAGGCGGGGTACACGCTGCCGGACGTGTTGCAGATGGCAGACGGCCGTAAGGTGCGAACGGCTGACGAGTGGACGCGGCTGAGGCGGCCGGAGGTAATGCGCCTATTCGAGACGAATCAGTTCGGGCGGACACCGAAGGGGCAAGGGGCTGTGCGGTTCGTTGAGGCGGCGACAGAGAAGGGGGTGCTGGGCGGGAAGGCGGTCCGGAAGCAGATCACGGTGTTGTGGGAGGGGAAGGAGGATGGGGCAAAGGGGGATCTGCTGCTGTATCTGCCGGCGGGAGCGCGGGGGCGCGTGCCGGTGTTTCTCGGGCTGAACTTTGGGGGGAATCACACGATTCATGCGGATGCGGGAATCCGGCTGCCGGAGGTGTGGTCGAGGGCAAAGCCATTTGTGCGGAAGCGCGCCGACGAGGCACGGCGGGGCTCGGATGCCGCGTCGTGGCAAGTGGAAAAGATTCTCGCACGCGGCTATGGGCTGGCAACGATTTACTACGGGGACGTGGAGCCTGACTTCGATGGGGGATTGGAGTACGGGCTGCGGCGTCAGTTCCTGGCGGCGGGGAAAAAGGAGTTTGATGCGGACGAGTGGGGCGCGATTGGCGGCTGGGCATGGGGGTTGAGCAGGGCGGCCGACTATCTGGAGAAGGACAAGGAAATCGATGGGAATCGGATCGCTTTGATGGGGCACTCGCGGCTGGGCAAGACCGCACTTTGGGCGGGTGCGCAGGATGCGCGGTTCAGGATCGTGATATCGAACGACTCGGGTGAGGGCGGGGCGGCCATTTCGCGGCGGGGCGCGGGGGAGGACGTCGCTCGTTTGAATACGGCGTTTCCCCACTGGTTCTGCAGAAACTACCGCAAATACAACGGGCGTGAAAAAGAGCTGCCGGTGGATGCGCACATGCTGGTGGCGCTGATTGCGCCTCGGCCGGTGTATGTGGCGAGCGCGGAAGAGGACAAGTGGGCGGATCCCGAGGGAGAATTCATGGCCGCGGCGGAGGCAAGCGTCGTTTACGAATTGCTTGGGAAGAAGGGGCTGGGGACTCGCACGATGCCGGCGATTGAGCGGCCGGTGATGAACACGGTGGGCTATCACATTCGGGCCGGTAAGCACGACGTCACGGCGTATGACTGGGATCGGTATCTGGAGTTCGCGGACTTGCAGTGGAAGAAGTGAAAGGTGCGACGGATGGCAGTTGTGCAGGTCTTTGGCGTGAAGAACTCGCAGGCGACGAGAGCGGCGGAGCGGTTCTTCAAAGAGCGGCGGGTGGAGATGCAGATCGTGGACTTGAAGAAGAAGCCGATGGCGGGAGGGGAGATCGGGCGGTTTATCGACAAGTTCGGGTGGGCGGGGTTGTTGGATTCAGAGGGGAAGCTCTACGCGGATGCGGGGCTCAAGTATCTGAGGGTTTCGGAAGCGGAGTTGATGGGGAAGATCGAACGGGAGCCGCTCTTGCTGAAGCTGCCGCTGGTGCGCGCGGGGAAGCGGCTGAGCGTAGGGCAGGACCTCGAGGGGTGGAGGGCGATGGTGGAGCAGGGGGAGTAAGCCGGGGCGGATCAAGCGGCGTTCTCGACAGCGACGACGAGGCGTTTTCCGAGCGCTTTGAGAGCGGTTTCGATGTCTTCGAAGCGGGTGCGCCGGCGCAGGTCGAGCAGCCTGCGAAGCCGGGCATCCTCCCAGCCAAGGCTCTTGCGGAGATCTTCTGCGCTCTTGCCGCCGGCACGCAGTGTTTGATGAATTGAGAGCTTCGCAGCAATGAGTGGAGACAAAGTAGCGACACGCTGGCCGCGGGTCGGTCGTGAAGGGGTGGGGATCGGTTCGAGATCGTGGATGCGTGCTGCGAGCATCGCGACAAGCGCTCCGTGGACACGGTCAAGCGCCTCTTCCCGATCAGCCCCGACAGTCATCGTCCCCGGCACATCAGGGACGACTGCGATGACTGTGCCGTTTCTGTCTTTGCGCAAATCCACTGGGTATGCGTAGAACATCACGATCGACATCCCTTCAGAGAACCCGGTGAGGGTCCAATCCCAACTGCTTGCAGAGCATTTTCACAAAATCCGGACCGAGATCCCGATCGCCGTGCATCGGGACGGGCGCCTTCCTGCCTTGGAATCGCGCGATCAAGTGGCCTGTGCCGCCGGAACGTCCACCTATCTCCACACCAGCACGGCGCAACCGACGCACGAGTTCCTTACCCTTCACTTTCTCAATCGTAGAACAGAACCATGTAACGCGATACTGGTACGCCGCCGCTCAAACGGAGGACGGGCGAAGGACCTGGGTCAGGAATAGATGCCGGGGGCTTCGTGACCGGTGCGCTGGACGTACTCGATGTAGGAGCCGGGGTAGACATGGGGTACGCGGTCAGTGCCGGATTCGCCGCCGAGTTCGAGGACACGGGAGGCGAGACCGCGCAGGAACATGCGGTCGTGCGAGACGAAGATCATCGTGCCTTCGAAGTCCTTGAGGGCTTCGACCAGCATTTCCTTGGTGGCGAGATCGAGGTGGTTGGTGGGCTCGTCGAGGACGAGGAAGTTGGACCGAGTCCAGATGCAAAAGGTAGGCAGGCGGGCGGAGGAAGCGGGGGGTGACGGGGACAGGATCCATCGTCGCCGACTTCGCTTCCCGCTGCGGAGGCAGGGCTGTGGGAATGCCTTGGCAACGCGCGGCACTCCACCGATTCGCCTGATTGGAGCGAGGTCCATGGCTCTGAGAAGAGCAATGATCTCCTCGCTGGTCTGGCCCTACCAGTTCGAGAGCTTATTGCTACCGCCAAGTTCTGTTTGACCTCCGGCTTTTCACGCTTGACGGCGTACCAAATGGTGTTCTCCTCCACGACTCCTTCACGTGCGGCGTCACGCCGCGCACAAGTCTTCTCAAGGGACCGCGACCAGGCAGGACGAGTCTTACCGAAAGACATACCAGATTCTGCGCCTGCTGCGCGCCGCGAGCGCTGCCAATCCGGCCAGCGACACCATACTCAGCGTTCCCGGCTCTGGCACCTCAGACCCGGCGGTTTCCAATGGGGCCGCATTCCAGTAATCGAAGCCGGTCTCGTCACCGATCAAGCCAAGCTGGAACCCATCGGGCAATTCTATTTCCTGGCCCTGCGCATCGAAGGCCTGCACGCTGGTCACACCGAGCCACCTCAGCGTACTCCCAAAATCCGCTGAGCCCGAAGCGGTGCGATCCCCACCGTTGAAGATGTTGACGACCGCTGGACTGGCTTTCCCCTGCAAGAAAAAGCCAAAGTCGTTGAAGTTCAAGACGCCGTCATCCACGCCACTTGACGCAATCGTGAATGACCCGGCAATCGTGCCGAATTGGCCCGTCGTGACGACTGTCGAAAAGGCCTCCACCGATTCACTACCGACGAATCGAGCTGAACCGATCGTAGAGTCATAGCCGATGGAGGCCGAGCCGCTGGCGAGTGGATTCAGCCCGGCCGTTCTGCTGCCGGTTGCGGAGACTCCACCGGTGGCACCAACGTTGAAGTTTATCCGCAGGTTCGCCACATCAACGCAAACTACTCCAGGCATCACGGCGGAAATTGAGTCCGTCCAAGTGCCGGTTCCCGTGAGCGCCAACCACCCCAAGACAGGAAAAACCGCTGGCCCTCGCCATGCAACCGCCGATGGTGTGCGCGATCACCGCGGCTTGGCTTGTCGCCGATGAGGCGCTGAGATAGATCCCCTTGTCAAGGCAATAATTGACCAAATCTGCCCGAGTTGGTCAGCCGCGTCAGAAAGACGGTGCTCGCGGCCGGCGGGCAGCAGGGTGAAGATCAGGGGCGGGATCTGACAAACCCAATTGAGACGAGTGTACACCCGGGCCGCCGCGTCAGGAGTAAATGCCAGGGGCCTCGGGAGGAGCGGCGACCTCGAGTTCGGTCCAGCCGACGGCGACGTCCGGCGGAGAGGTCCGGATGTAGTCGAGCAGCCGGGATTCGCAGCCGGAGTCGAAGGAGGAACCGGCAGTGCCGGGCGTGATACTGCCGTCGGGGTGAACGGTGAAATTTTCGGGGGATTGTAGCGAAGACAGGGGAAGCCCGAGGCTGAGCGCGCGAAGGCAACGGGTGAATGGGGCAACCGCCAGTAGCTGGCTCCGGGCGAGCCAATGGTCGTAAAGACGTGCGAGGGCACGGTCGATTTCCGGCGGAGAGAGCATGAACCGTGGGGTGGAATCGGGCCCGGAGGCGTGGAACATGGGAATGACGGAGAGCCAGATCGCGCCGAGCGAGACGAGCTTGTCGTGAATGGCAGGCAGGCGGCTATGGTTGTGGGTTCCAAGGACGAGGTTCACGCCGAACGGGACGTTGAATTGGCTGAGGGCCTCCATGTTATCGAGGACGGCTTGGTGAGCCGGCCGGCCGGCGAGGTCGAGGCGGAGGTCAGGCACACCATCCCATGAGACGCAGAGATTGAGGCGGTCGCGGGCGATCCAGGCGAGAGTCTCGGGACGGGCGACGGTGAGGTTGGTCAGGAGGCCAAGCACCGTGCCGCAGCCGAGGACTTCGCGGCATAGGGCGACGGCGTCCTGGAGGTAGTCGAGGGGAAGAAGCAGCGGTTCGCCGCCCTGGATGACGATGTGGATGCTGAGAGGGTGGCCGAGCCGAATGCGGGTTGCGTGGCGGTGTTCAGCGGCGGCATTGAGTGCGGCGCGCAACTGCTGGAGGGAGAGACGTTGGGGATCGTCGAGGCGATTCCATTCATAGCAGTAGCGGCAGCGCAGGTTGCAGAAGGTGGACGGCTTGATGCGCCAGACGATGTGAGTGGGATGCATTGGCAGGATGCGACTCATCAGGGGGCGAAGTCATCCGGGTAGTCGTAATCGGGGTCTCCGTTGCGACTGTGGGAGACGGTAATGATGGCGCCGATTCGTGTGCGGTACCGGCCGTCTGGGGCCGGAGCAGAGGTCAGGCTATAGAGGCCTGATGGCCGGGCAAGGAGAAGGCCACCGCCGAGGAGGTCGAGGATCGCGAATCGAGCAGAAGCGGGGGGTGGCACAGACGAGCGGGTCTGGCGTTTGATGGTGAAGTCCCATCCCTGGACGGAGACGCGGCGGACGAGGGCATCGCCGGTGGGGAGGAGTTCGACCTGATAGCCGGAGCAGGCGGCGGGAGTTTTGACGGAGAGCAGCATTCCTGAGAGGGTGGACGCAGCTCCGCAACGGGAAAGACGGTGCTCGCCGTTCGCGGGTCGAGGCGTGAGAATCAGGGCACGCCGCGTGGCTTTCTCAATCGCGATGAGCCGGGAATCGGCGAGTTCGGCGACTTTGTACCTGAGGATGGGCATGGAAGATCCGACAGACCCAGATCAGATGAGTGTACACCCGGGCGGGTCAGGAGTAGATGCCGGGGGCTTCGTGGCCGGTGCGTCTGGACGTACTCGATGTAGGAGCCGGGGTAGACATGGGGTACGCGGTCGGTGCCGGATTCGCCGCCGAGTTCGAGCACGCGGGAGGCGAGACCGCGCAGGAACATGCGGTCGTGCGAGACGAAGATCATCGTGCCTTCGAAGTCCTTGAGGGCTTCGACCAGCATTTCCTTGGTGGCGAGATCGAGGTGGTTGGTGGGCTCGTCGAGGACGAGGAAGTTGGGCGGATTGTAGAGCATGCGGGCCATGGCGAGGCGGGATTTCTCGCCGCCGGAGAGAGCGCGGATGGGCTTGTCGACATCGTCGCCCGAGAACTGGAAGGCTCCGGCAAGAGTGCGGAGCGAGCCGATGCCGTCCTGCGGGAAGTCGTTCTGGAGCTGCTCGATGACGGTGAGGATCCGGGTCGAGCACGTCGAGGGACTGCTGGGCGAAGTAGCCCATGTTGAGGCTGGCGCCGAGGCGGACGTTCGCCCGAGTCGGGCTGGGTGGCGCCGGCGATCATTTTCAGCAGGGTGGTCTTGCCGGCGCCGTTGCGGCCCATGACGGCCCAGCGCTCGCCGCGGCGGACGGTGAGGTTGAGTCCCTCATAGATGACGCGGCGGCCGTAGCTCTTGTGGAGGTCCTCGATGACGGCGACCTGGTCGCCGGAGCGCGGCGGAACGCGGAACTCGAACTTGACGACCTGGCGGCGCTTGGGGAGTTCGAGCTTTTCGATCTTGTCGAGGGCCTTGATGCGGCTCTGGACCTGGGCGGCCTTGGCGGCGTGGGTGCGGAAGCGGTCGATGAAGCGCTGCTCCTTGGCGAGCATGGCCTGCTGGCGGGCGAAGGCGGCCTGCTGGTTGGTGTCGCGGATGGCGCACTCGCGCTCGTAGAAGTCGTAGTCGCCGGAGTAGACGGTGATTTCGCCGGCGTCGATTTCGGCGATTTTGGTGACGACGCGGTTCATGAACTCGCGGTCGTGCGAGGTCATCAGGAGTGCGCCGGAATAGGACTTGAGGAACTGTTCGAGCCAGATGATGGATTCGATGTCGAGGTGATTGGTGGGCTCGTCCATGAGCAGGACGTCGGGGCGGCCGAGGAGGACGCGGGCGAGGGCGACGCGCATTTTCCAGCCGCCGGAGAGGGCGCCAACGTCGCCATCGATCTGGTCGTTTTCGAAGCCGAGACCGTGGAGGACTTCGCGGGCCTGGGCTTCGAGGGTGTAGCCGCCGAGGTGTTCGTACTCTTCCTGGACTTCGCCGAAGCGGGCGAGGATGCGGTCCATGTCGTCAGCGAGGGCAGGGTCCTCGATTCGCGGTGGAGGGCTTCGAGCTCGTGATGGAGGTCGCCGGCGCGGCCGCTGCCGGCGATGGCTTCGTCGAGGACGGAGCGGCCCTGCATCTCTTCGACGTCCTGGCGGAAATAGCCGATGGTGAGTCGCTTGGGGACGGAGAGTTCGCCTTCGTCGGGGAACTCTTCGCCGACGATCATGCGGAAGAGAGTGGTCTTGCCGGCGCCGTTGGGGCCGACGAGGCCGACCTTCTCGCCGGGGTTGAACTGGAATGAGGCTTCGACAAAGATGAGCTGCTTACCGTACTGCTTGTTGATGTTGGAGAAAGAAATCATTCGAATGGGCGGCGGGGAGCTTGGAGAGGCGGAAGGCCGACTCCTTTGATTGTAGCTTGGGGGGCGAAGGCGGTAGGCGGGGGAGTTTGCAGCAGTAGGAATTATGAGTCATACTTCAAAGTATGAAAGTGGGCGAACGCGGGCAAGTCACCATCCCCAAGGAAATCCGCGAGAAGTTTGGCCTCGGTCCGAACGCTGAGGTCGAGTTTCATGTCATCAAGGGAGCAATCGTGCTGAAAAAAGCGCCGAAGAAGCTCCAACTTGACAAGTGGAAGGGTCGCTGCAAATCGAGTTTCGTGGAGCTAGGGCACGTATCAGTCGACCGATTCATCGACGATGTCCGCGGGCGTTGATTGCAGCAATGATCACCGCGATCGACACCAATATCCTGCTGGACATACTGGCTCCGAACGAGGAGTTCTATTCCGCCTCCGAGGAGGCTCTCGAGCAAAGCGCGTCGGAGGGATCGCTGGTGGTTTGCGATCTGGTTTATGCCGAACTGTGCGTCCACTTCGCTCGCCAAGGCGAGTGTGACGAATTCCTTGACTCCACTGAGATTCGGGTGGAGAGCCTGAACAGAGGCGCGCATTTTCTGGCCAGCCGTGCGTGGCGGGCCTACAGGCAGGCTGGGGGACAGCGGACCAGAATACTGGCAGACTTCCTAATCGGGGCCCATGCGGTGACGCAGGCCTCCCGGCTGCTCTCGCGCGATCGGGGTTTTTACAGGACGGATGTTTTCCAAGCTTGAGCTGATCGATCCCGCTAGAAGCGGAGGAGGCGTCGGGCGGGCGTGAGGCTGGCGTCAGAAGCCGAAGACGGCGTCTTTCTTGGCTGAGGCAACGGCGAGGGTCGATTTCGCCAGGTAAGGGTAAGGATTGACGGGCGAGCCGCCGCGGCGGACTTCGTAATGGAGGTGCGGTGAGGTGACGCGGCCCGATGCGCCGCAGCCGCCGACGATCTGGCCGAGTCGAACTTCCTGGCCGGGGATCACATCGATTCGGGATAGGTGGGCGTAGTAGGTGTTGAGGCCGTTGAGGTGATCGACAACGATCAGCCTGCCATAACCGCTCTTCCCAACCTGCGTAGGCGACGACACCGTCGGCGGTGGTTCGAACAGAGGCGCCGATGGGACCGGAAATGTCGACTCCGGCGTGAAAGGCCTGGTGGCCGCCAAAGGGGTCCTGACGATGACCGAAGTGACTGAGGAGCCGGCCGACGAGGGGCCAGACACCGGGGGTGGTGTTGGTGAGCCAGCGTTTGGTGGAGAGGCGGGAGGAGCCGCTGAGTGAAGCGGTCTTGAGGTGGTTGTACTGGTCGAGAGTTTCGGCCAGGGTCGGCATCAGTTTCACCTGTCCGAGGGACGAGGTGAGGCCGGCTTGCGGGGCGGTTCCCTTGTTGATGCCGTAGGCGAGGGAAACTTCGGCCGCGAAAAGTTGCAACTGGGCCATCTGCTCATTCGTCTGATTTGATTCAGTGAGCAGTTTCTGGTAGCGAGCGCGGAGAAATTCGGTCTGCTCACGGAGGTCGTTATAACCCGCAACCTTCCAGGCCATACGAAGATAGCTGGAAACCATGCCAAACAACGTGAAGCATCCAAGCAGTGCCAGACCCAGAACGGTGATGACCACCTTCTGTCCCACGTGGAACCGGCGAAGACGGCCGTGCAGCGAGTGGGCCAGGACGACGATGAAGTAAGGCTGATTCATGTCTTCCTCTAGGCATCGTGGCTCGTAGCCACTTGATGCCGCCTCCGGAAGCGGACACCGCCGCAGGTGCTCGGGAACACCATGTAAGTTGTGTTACTGAGCACGAAGTTCTAACCCTATCAGCCGCGCTTATGGGGTGTCAAGGAGGGGTAAGAGGGGCCACAGCCATCCCTGGATTAGGATAGGGTTATCTCGTATGGCACTCGACCGGCGAACTTTCTTGAGAGCGGGAGCGGCGCTTCCGGTTTGTTTGAGGACGGGATGGGGGGCGGCGACTGAGAGGTCGTTGCGGGAGCGGGCGACGGCCAGGAAGCTGCTATTTGGCGCGGCGGCATCGTGGCCTGCGCTACGGGACGATGTTGAATATGCATCGCACTTCGCCGGGGAGTGCAACATCCTGGTGCCCGAAAACGTGCTGAAGATGCAGGTGGTGCATCCTGAGCCGGACAAGTACAACTTCGAGCCGGGCGACTTCATGGCGGCGTTCTGCGAGAAGAACAAGATGAAGATGCGGGGGCACACGCTGGTGTGGCACCAGCAGATGGCGCCATGGTTCAAGAGCGTAGTGACGAAGGAGAACGCGGGCAGCGTTTTCGATGAGCACATCCGGACAGTGGCAGGGCACTACCGCGGAAAAATGCACTCGTGGGATGTGGTGAACGAGGCGATTCAGGTGAAGGACGGAGTGGAGCACGGGCTACGGAAGACGCCGTGGCTGGAGATGCTGGGTCCGGAGTATATCGAGAGGGCGTTCCGTGTGGCGCACGAGGCGGACCCGAAAGCGATGCTCTGCTACAACGACTACGGGCTCGATTATGATGACCCGGCTGACGAGGCCAAGCGGGATGCGGTGCTGGCGCTGCTGCGGCGACTGAAGGAGAAGAAGGCGCCGATTCACGGCTTCGGGACGCAGGCTCACTTGAATGCCGGAAGCCTGGGGAAGATCAAGGCCGAGCCAGTGAGGAAGTTTTTCAGCGCGGTAGCGGGGCTGGGGTTGAAGATTCTGATCACGGAACTGGACGTGATCGACGCGGCGCTGCCCGACGATATTGAGCAGCGGGACAAGGGAGTGGCTGAGACGTATGCGGCCTATCTGCCGGCGGCGCTCGAGGAGAAGGCGGTGGTGGCAGTGCTGACCTGGGGGCTGACTGACAAATACACGTGGCTGGCAAGGCGACACAAGAGGCCGAGCGGGGCGCGGTGAGGGTGCTGCCGTTGGACGAAAAGTACGTGAGGAAGCCGGCTTGGCAGGCGGTGGCGAGGGCGATCGACGCGACTTCGCGCCGTTAGGGTGCCGTGCAAGTGAAGTTTTCGGCCTGGTCGATGCTGCCGGAGCCCTTGTAGCGGGCGGTTTGCGGATAGGGACAGAGCGGGCGGGTTCGGACGGGCTTGCCGTCTACAAGCTTGGAGGCAATGACGCGGTCGGGGGCGGCGCCCTTTTCGACCCAGTCGATGAGCGGCGGCAGCATGTCGAAGCTGCTGCAGCCGACGCCGCCGCCACAGTGGAACATTCCAGGCACAGTAAAGAAGCGGAAGAATGCCGGAGTCTCCGGGCCCGTGGATTTGAGCGCAGCCTCGTAGTAGTTGACTCCCATCAGGGCATTGAGCGACTGGTCGCTCCATCCGTAGTACATGATGAGCCTGCCGCCGCGGGAGCGGAAGGCGGAGAGATCGGTGTCGGTTGCGTCGAGGATGGAGCGGAGCCAATCGACGCGGGGTGAGTCCTTGTCGAAGTCGAGCCGGCTGATGTCGACGCCGGAGTCCTTCCGCTCGAAGGCCATGTAGCGGAAGAAGCTCTCGGCGAAGCTCCGGCCGATGGAGGGGCCGTCGTCCTTGAGGATCCACTCGGCCCAACCGCTGCGTCCGTTGGGTCCGGCGATTTCGGCGCTGACGGGCCAGCCCGGCATGATGACCTGGCCGTTGCTCATGACAGGGCTATAGATCTTCTCGATGGCGCGGAGCTGGGCAGGGTTGAGGCAATCGGGCCGGTCCGCGCCGGCAGGACAGACGGTGAGATCACGAGAGGCGGAGAAGGCGCAGCGCCGGGGGTCGTCGATGAGACCGTCTTCGAGGCCGTCCTTGGCGTCGCATTGCTTGTAGATCGTGTCGGCGACGTGCTTCATCTTGGCCAGCGGGATGGGGGCATCGGCGAGTGCGTTGGCCATCCAGGCGAATTGGAACATGGTGTTGGTGAAGTTGAGCACGGGCGCGCCGGCGATGATGCCATCAAAGTCGTTGGGGAATCGCTGAGCGAGGATGAGTCCCTGGCGTCCGCCGGTGGAGCAACCCTGGTAATAGGACCTCTCGGGACCAAGCCCGTAGTGGGATTGGATGATCTGCTTGGCCACGAGGGTAGTTGTGTGAAGGGAGCGGAACGCGTAGTCGTAGAGCTTCTGGCGGTCGACGGCGAAGGCGGCGAGGGGCTCGCGGGAAGCGTCGTGGCCGGTGTCGGTGACGGCGACGGCGAAGCCTGCGGCCATCGATCGCAGTGCGCCGCCGCGATCCATTGTGCCGGCGTAACCGCCGTTGCCGCGCAGAAGGAAGCGCTTATTCCAGTTGACCGGCAGATAGACTTCAAATCGGATTTCGGGCAGGATCTGGCCGGTGACCCTGCAGTGGGCAGGGGCATCCTTTCCGGCGGGACGCAGCTTGGGCAGTGGCGATGGTGAATTCGAAACCGGTGAGAGTGCGGAGGGATGCGCAGGTGACGGCGGGCGGGGTCTGAGCGATTGCAGCGGCTATCGCCAACAGGCCAAGGATCGTTGTACGCAGCCCGGTTGTCATGAGTGACACTCTACAATAGCGGGCAGGTTGCCAGGAAGCGAAAAGCGGATTCGGATCAAGATCACCGGCGCGGTGCAGGGCGTCGGATTCAGGCCGCATGTGTACCGGCTGGCGACGCGGCTGGGGCTGAGCGGATTCGTGGCAAACGGGCCGGCGGGGGTGTTGATCGAGGCGCAGGGTTTGGGAGAAGGGCTGGAGGAGTTCGCTGAATCGCTGCGCTCGGCGCCGCCTGCACATGCGCTGGTTCACCGGTTTGACGAGACGAGTGTGGCGCTTGGGGCGGCCGACGGATTCCGGATCGCGGCGAGCGAGGAGGTGGGGGAAGCTGAGGCGTTTCTGCTGCCGGACCTGGCGCCATGTGTGGAGTGTCTTGCCGAACTGTTTGAGCCGGGGAACCGGCGGTATGGGTATCCGTTCACCAACTGCACGCTTTGCGGGCCGAGGTACTCCATTGTCGAGTCACTTCCCTATGACCGGCCGCGCACAACGATGCGCGAGTTTCCGATGTGCGCGGCGTGCGAGGCGGAGTATCGGGATCCGGGGTCGCGGCGGTTTCATGCGCAGACGAACTGTTGTCCGGCGTGCGGGCCGAGGCTTTCGATCGAGTTCGAGAAGGCGGTCGAATCGCTGAAGCAGGGCCTGATCGTGGCGGTGAAAGGTGTGGGCGGATTCCTGCTGATGTGCGACGCGCGGAACGAGGAGGCTGTCAGGCGGCTGCGGGAAAAGAAGCGGCGGCCGAGAAAACCGCTGGCGCTGCTGGTTGGGTCGCTGGAGGATGCGGCGGGGCTGTGTGAGGTTTCGGACTTGGCGGGAGAACTGCTGGCGAGTCCGGCGGCTCCGATCGTGCTGTTGAGGCGAAGGGACAACGCGACGGTTTCGCGGTTGATCGCGCCGGAGAATCCGCTGCTCGGGGTGATGCTGCCGTCGTCGCCGCTGCATGCGATGTTGGCGCGCGCTTTCGACGGGCCGCTGGTGGCGACGAGCGGCAATCTTGCGGACGAGCCGATCGCGATCGACAACGAGGAGGCGGTGGGGAGGCTGGGTGGAATCGCCGATCTGTTCCTGGCGCATGATCGGGCGATCCGGCGGCCGGTGGACGATTCGGTGATGCGGATCGCGGGAGGGAAACCGCTGCTGCTGCGGCGCGCGCGAGGATTGGCGCCGCTGCCGCTGGAGTCGCCCTGGGATCTGGAGGAGGCTCTGGCGACAGGCGCGCACATGAAGAATACTGTCGCGTTTTCGCGCGGCAGGTTGGTGTTTGTGAGCCAGCATCTGGGCGATCTGGACCTGCTGCCAGGCGTGGAGAACCATCGCCGGGCGTTGGAGGATTTCCAGGCGATCTACTCGGTGAAGCCGGGGCATGTCGCGTGCGACTTGCACCCGGGGTATGGCTCGACAAGGTCGGCGGAGTCATTGGGGCTGCCGGTGAGGCGCGTGCAGCATCATGAGGCACACGCCTGGGCGGCGCTGCTGGAGGCCGGGTGGAAAGAGCCGTGCGCGGTGGCGGCATGGGACGGGACAGGAGACGGCGGCGACTCGACGGTGTGGGGCGGCGAATTCTTCCTTTTCGACGGGGTGAAGATGAATCGGACGGCGTCGCTGCGGAGTTTCCGGCTGCCGGGCGGGGAGGCAGCGGTGCGGGACCCGAGGCGGTCGCTGCTGGGGGTGCTGTACGCTCTGGGCGAGCCGGAGCGGGCGGCGGCGCTCTTCCCTGCCCCTGAGTATGGGCTGCTGCTGAAGTTGCTGGCTTCGGGGCTGAATTCGCCGGCGACGTCGTCGGCCGGGCGGCTGTTCGACGCGATGGCGGCTGCGCACGGGATCGTGAACTGCTCGTTCGAGGGCGAGGCGGCGATGAGGCTGGAGGCGGTCGCGGCGGGAGAGGCTGACTCGGGGCCTCAGGAGGCCTTGCCGTTGAGGCATGGGGTGTACGATTGGGCTCCGCTGTTGGCGATGCCAGTGGCTTCGCCGCGCGGCTTCCACGCTGTGCTGGCAGGCGACTGCGGTGGATTTCGCGCTGCGCCAGGGGATGAAGCGGCTTGCGCTGTGCGGGGGGTGCTTTCAGAACGCCCTGCTGGTTGAACTGGTGCTCGCGGCGGGGGTGGCGAGAGGGGTGGAGGTGTTCGTGCCGCGCGTGTTGCCACCGAATGACGGGGCGATCGCGGCGGGGCAGTTGATCGCGACTTCGCGCAGAACTGAGGCGGCTCCCGAAGCCAAGGCCGCGACTCCACCTCCAAAATGAGATAGAACTCAATCATGTGTTTGGCCATTCCCGGGCTGATCGTGGAAGTGACGGAGGCCGGCGACGAATTATTGAGGACGGCGCGCGTCGATTTTTCGGGCGTTGTGAAGACGGTGAGCCTCGCCTGCACGCCGCAGGCGCAGGCGGGGGATTACATCCTCGTGCACGCAGGCATGGCGCTGGACACGATCGACCAGGATGAAGCGCAGCGGACGCTGGAGATGATCCGGGAGATCGACACGTGAAGTTCATCGACGAGTACCGCGCCCGGCCTCAGGTGATGGAAGCCGCCGAGGTTCTGCGCAGGCTCGTCACGCGGCCATGGACGATCATGGAGATCTGCGGAGGGCAGACGCACGCGATTCTGCGATTCGGCATCGATCAATTGCTGCCGGAGGGAATCCGGCTGCTGCACGGGCCGGGGTGCCCGGTGTGCGTGACGCCGGCGGAGACGATCGACGCAGCGATTCACATGGCGCTCGCACACGGGGTGGTGCTGGCGTCGTTCGGCGACATGGTGCGAGTGCCGGGCTCGACGATTAGCCTGGCGGAAGCGCGGGCATCGGGTGGGGACGTGCGCATTGTCGAATCGCCGCTGGGGGCGGTAGAGCTGGCAAGGAGGAACCGCGAAAGACAGGTGGTCTTCTTTGGCGTTGGCTTCGAGACTACTGCTCCGTCGACGGCGCTGGCGGTTTCGATCGCGGCAAAGGAGGGATTGAACAACTTCACGATGCTGGCGGCGCATGTGCTGGTACCGCCGGCGCTGGACGCGATCCTGGCGGCTGAGGATTGCGCAGTGCAGGGGATTCTGGCGGCGGGCCATGTCTGCACAGTCGAGGGACAATCGGAGTACGAGGAACTCGCGGCCCGGCGGAGAGTGCCGATCGTGGTCACAGGATTCGAGCCGCTGGACCTGCTGCTCGGCATAACGATGTGCGTGCGGCAGCTTGAATCGGGCCTCGCGTCGGTTGAGAACGCATACCCGCGGGCGGTGAGGAGCGGGGGCAATCCACATGCGCAGTCGCTGATGAGAGAGGTATACGAGCGCGCCCCCGCGGCATGGCGCGGCATCGGCACGATTCCGATGAGCGGGCTGCGTCTGCGGGCCGCCTATCATGGCTTCGACGCTCTCCGCCGTTTCCCCGTCCCGCCGGCGGAAGAAAGTACGAAACGGAATGAGTGTCTTGCCGGTCTTGTTTTGCAGGGGGCCATTGAGCCGCCTGCCTGTCCTGCATTCGGCGGAGTGTGCACCCCTGACAGTCCGATGGGCGCGCCCATGGTCTCCGCGGAGGGGGCATGCTCTGCCTACTATCGCTACAAACGCCATGTCGCCTGAATTCACACTCACCTGCCCCATCCCGGCGAACTCCACCGGCCGCGTTCAGATCGGCCACGGGGGAGGTGGACGGCTGACACGCGACCTGATCGAGGCGGTGTTCGGGCCGGCATTTGGCTCACAGACTGAGACGGACTCCGCGCTGTTCAGCGTGCCGGGGACGGGGCTGGCGTTCACGACGGACTCCTTTGTTGTGCAGCCGCTGTTCTTCCCTGGCGGCGACATCGGCTCGCTGGCCGTGCATGGGACGGTGAACGACCTGGCGATGGCGGGTGCGCGGCCGTTGGCGCTGTCGGCCGCATTCATTATCGAAGAGGGCCTGCCGCTGGAGACGCTGAGACGCGTGGCAGATTCGATGGCGGGGGCGGCGCGGGCGTGCGGCGTGCCGATCATCACGGGCGACACGAAGGTGATCGAGCGCACGCGCGGCGATCAGCTTTTCATCACGACCACGGGGGTGGGCCAGGCAGTCGCGCCGACGCCGCTGATTCCGGGCCGGATTCAGGAAGGCGACGCGATTCTGCTGTCGGGAGACGTGGCGCGGCACGGCATCGCCATCATGGCGTCGAGGGAGGGGCTGGAGTTCGAGTCGGCGATCGAGTCCGATTCGGCGCCGCTGCACGAGCCGGTGCTGGCGCTTCTGGAGGCCGGAGTCGAACTTCACTGCCTTCGGGATTGCACGAGAGGCGGTGTGGCGACTGCGCTGATCGAGCTTGCGGCTTCGGCTCGCGTCGATTGCGAGATCGATGAATCGGCTGTGCAGACACGCGGCGACGTGCGGGCGGCTTGCGAGCTGATGGGATTCGATCCACTGTATGTGGCCAATGAGGGCAGGTTTGTGGCGTTCGTGGCAGAGGGGCACGCGGCGCGGGCCCTGGATGTCCTGCGCGGCTTTGAAGTTTCCGCGAAAGCTGCGACGATCGGCCGGGTTGGACGGAGCGGCCGGGGCCGCCTCACGGCGCGGGGGCCGCTTGGGGCGCTGCGCATCCTGGACCTTTTGAGCGGGGAACAACTTCCGAGGATCTGTTGACCATGCATGAAGCTTCCGTTACTCAGGCTCTGCTCGACCTTGTGCTGGAAAAGGCTCGAGAGCACCATGCCTCACATGTGAATGAAGTGCGCGTATCCGTCGGGGCGCTGTCGATGTTCATCGACGAGTCAGTGGAGCTTTGGTGGCGCACGCTGGCGTCGGACACCATTGCAGCGGAGGCGAGGCTGATCTTCGAGCACGACCCTGTTTCAGCCGACTGTTACCTCATGTCCATTGATATCGAGCCGGAGAAGGCCGCATGAGTACGATTCGAGTTCCCGTGGTGGAGCGCGTGTTGTCGGCCAACGACGCCATCGCGGCCGAGGTACGGGCGACGCTGGACGCCCACGGGATCTTCTCGTTGAACCTGATGGCGAGTCCCGGCGCGGGCAAGACGTCGCTGATCGAGCAGACGCTGGGGCGTTTGCCGGATCCGGCGGCAGTGGGGATGATCAACGGCGACACGAATGAGTTTACAGGCGACGCCGAGAGGTCGCAGAGGGCCGGCGCGCGGGCAGTCCACATCAACACGCAGGGCAAGTGCCACCTGGAGGCGGCGATGGTTCGCGATGCGCTGGCGATGCTGCCGATCAAGGAGATCCGGCTTCTGCTGGTGGAGAACGTCGGCAACCTGGTCTGTCCATCGGCGTGGAAACTGGGGGCGCACTTGAACGTGCTGATCGCGTCGATACCGGAGGGCGACGACAAACCGTACAAGTACCCGCGGATGTACTCGGGCGTGGACGTGCTGGTGATCAACAAGATCGATCTGCTGCCGTATACCGACTTCCGGATGGACTACTTCCGGTCAGGGGTGGAGGCATTGAACCCTGGGATGATTACGTTTGCGGTTTCGTGCCGGACGGGGGAAGGGCTGGATGGGTGGCTGGGGTGGCTACAGGGAAAAGCCTTAGATGGCACTAAGGGGGGACAGTCCCTCCTTAGTTCGGGCGTAGGTGCGGTAGTCGGCGGTGAGTTCTTCGCCTTTGCGGATGCGGCGGGAGGTGACGAATCGAAGTTTCGCGTCGCAGGCCAGGTTGGGCGATTCAGAGTGGTTCACGTACCAGGCCACTGTGATCTGGTTGAAACTCCGGGGGCACATGTAATGGCCGGCATCAACGACGCAGAAGTCGTCATACAGACGGCGTGCCTCGCCTGTGAGGCTGAGGACTTCGGTTTCCGGGACGGGGAGTACGGCTTCGTCCGCGGAGCCGAAGACGAGTGTGCCTTCGGGGATGTCGTGGATGGCAAACACCCCAACCCCGTGGATGCCGGAGGCGCCCAGGCGGGCGTAGACACCTTCGTGGGGAAGGGGTTCGCCGGAGCGGCGGGTTTGCTTCCTGGCCACTAGCGGCCCCCGGTCTCGCCAAGGCGCTCGAGCAAAATGGCGGCCTGGGCTGCGTGGGCGCTGGAGTGCCAATTGGCCATCTCCTTTACCGCGCCGAGGCCATGCGCGCGCAATTCGGCGAGGACCGCTGCATCGCGGTTGACAGTGAGGCGGATCAGCATCATTACTGCCTTGTTGCGGTCCGACCAGACGGGTGAATTCAGCCTGTCGACGATAAGCGCCGCGGGCACGTGCCTTCCCAGCGCGACATCGCTCTCGACCAGGCAAGCCAAGGCGCGGGTCGCATTGTTGCGAACCGTGGAGTCACTATCGTCGAGCGCCCGGACCAGGGAGTCGATCTGGCTTTTCGATTGCGCGGCATAGCCGGCCAGATGGGCGGCGGCGCCGCGATGCTGCTTGTCTGCGGAGGTGTCGAGGACTTCCAGCACGATGCCGCCGTGCTTGAGGGCAGCTTCCCTCATTCGCAGTTGCGTGGCGCGCAGTTCATCGTCAGAGGACAGCGCGTAACCCTTTGAACGGTCTTCCTTGGAGCCGCCGCGCTCGAGACCTTTCGGCAGGACGCGAATGAAGTCGCGGTAGGACTGCAAGGCGTCCTCAGGCAAGCGGGCCGGTCCGGCAGGCGATTCGCGGAACTTCGGCGCTTCCCGGCGCGACATGCCGATGAAGATGTTCCAACCGCCCGAGGGGTCGCAGCAGATGAGGGAGACCTCGGTGGCGCCTGTGGCCTGCTTCACGCTTTGCTGCAGTTCGTAGTACCAGGCTCCGGTGGTGGGCAGGGCGTCTCCGACATGCACCGGGACGCGCCCGGAGAGGCCGGCTGGCAAGTCCCCTTCGATCCCAAAGAAGTCGATAGTCGCGATCTTTCCTTTGAGGCCGGCGGCTTGAGCGGACAGCAACACCAGGAGAGCGTATGGAAGCATGCCGCCGCCAGTATATCGTTCGTTTGGCGTTTTGTGCGATTCTGTTCTTAGTGGTACAGGGAGTGTCGCTCATTGTCGAGCGACGGGTCTGAACCATCTTAAATCATGAAGATAATCGCATTGCTCTACATGGGAACGCTGTGTGTTTCCCTTGCCGCCCAAACACCGCCTGGAGAAACCCGCTCATCCATTCAGGAGCAACAACGGGACAAGAAGGCGGCCGAACTCAAGGAGTGGCAACCCGACAAGGTCGAACAGATTTATCAGCGGGCATTGAAGAATCCCATCGTCAAGGGATTTCTGAGTCCTGAGAACGGATGGACGGTTCAGTTCGGCGGGCTGTATCCAGGATCCGGATTTGCGTTGGGGCCTAAGTACGTCAGGCGCGGACTCGCACGCGAACAGGTGGATCTGACTTTTTCCACTGCAGGATCGTTCAAACAGTACTACGCCATCACCGCGGGAGCATCGCTGCCGCATCTGGCGAAGGACAGAATGTACGCCGATGTGATCGTCAATCGGATGGACGCTCCGGGGGTGGCCTACTACGGTCCTGGAAATGACTCCTCGAAGGACTCTCAAACTCGCTTCCGCTACGAGAATGTGACAGTCGATTCGCGGATAGGCATCAAGCCGTTCCGCCGCATTCTGACGATGGGCACGTATCTGAGTTATTCACTCAACAATACAGGTCCTGGCAACGGCGACTATCCATCGACCGAAACCGTCTTCACGCCCAAACAGACTCCGGGCCTAGACCGCCAAACTGCCTATTTCTCCTATGGACCCTACGTGCAGTTCGACACGCGCGATTACGCGGGTGATCCGCACAAGGGCACAAACGTTCTGGCGGCCTACACCTGGCACGAGGCCCGCGAGTACTCGGAGTTTTCGTTTCGCAGGCTGCGGCTCGGCGCGGAACACTACATACCGTTTTTCAACGAGAAGCGCACAATCGTACTTCGCGCGGCGGGGCTGTTCAGCTATACCGACCCGGGCAAGCAGGTTCCGTTCTACATGCAACAGACAATCGGTGGACCCGACGACGTGCGCGGCCTGGCACGCTTCCGCTACTATGGCAACAATTCGGTAGTCGGCAATATCGAGTACAGGTGGGAAGTTGCGACGGGTCTGGGCATGGCCCTTTTCGCGGACGCCGGCCGGGTGAGCAACAAACCTGGCCACCTCGCATTAGGGGATCTGCACGGAGCGGGCGGTATCGGGCTCCGATTCAAGTCACGCAGCGCAATGATCATGAGGATCGATGTGGGCTTCAGCCCGCAAGGAGTCAATTTCTGGTGGACGTTCAGCGACGCTTTCAAGCGATTCTTCCCGGAGCCCTTCTAACCATGTTTCCTATAGCCATTTTGATGTTGGCATTGGTTCCGGCAGCGCTCCAGGGCGCGAGTGGACCAAAGTTCTATCCCGACGATCCGATCCTGAAGGAGCCTAAACCACGGAACACAACATTGGTGAAGCCCCGGAAGACGGACGCGCTCTACGATTTCATCTACAACTCGTTCGAGCCGAAGCCGAAGGCAATCGTTCCCGCGCAGGACGTCAACACACTGGGCGAAGTGCCGGATTCAGAGTGGTACACCAATCGGCATTATTCCCGCCGGATGTCGTTGGATGAGCTCAAGCGTGGTCCGGGGGACGCGACGCCGCCCAAGCCTCCATACTCGATTGTCGGCGCGAAATTGGACGGCATCAGCCCCGGCTTCCGGATGAAAGACGCCAACGGGCACGCTCTACTTCATCAAGCCCGATCCGATGTCAGCTCCCGAAATAGCTACGGCTGCCGATGCAGTCGGGACGCGGTTCTTTTATGCTCTGGGTTATCACACGCCGAAGAACTACATTGTCTACATCGACAAGAAGGACGTGAGGATAGCCGAGGGAGGGACGACGGACGGAGCCAACGGCAAGCCTCGCCCCATGTCGATCCACGACGTCGAGAAGGTTCTCTGGAAGATCCCGCACACTTCGGATGGCAAGTATCGCTTCGTGGCGAGCGAGGCCATCGATGGCAAGCCGCTCGGTCCGTTCCGCTATGAGGGGACACGCAGCGACGACCCCAACGACCTCATTGCTCACGAGAATCGACGCGAATTGCGCGGGCTGCACGTCTTCTGCGCGTGGCTGAATCACACCGACGCCAAAGCAGGCAATTCGCAGGATGCTCTGGTGAAAGAGAATGGCGTGGAATACGTCCGGCACTACCTGATCGACTTCGGGGCAATCTTCGGCAGCGATTCCGACATGATCAAGAACGCCAGTTTCGGCAACGACTACATCATTCCCGAAGGCAAACCGACGCTGAAGCGGATCGCCAGTTTCGGGTTCAACCCGGAGCCGTGGGAGACCGCGAAGACGCCAAAGATTCGCGGCGTGGGGCGCTTTCAAGCGTCGGCGTTTAATCCGGAAGAGTGGGTTTCGAACTTTCCGAACCGGGCCTTTGTGCACCGGCTGCCGGATGACGAATACTGGGCGGCACGCCAAGTGATGGCGTTCACCGACCAGGAGATTCGCGCCATCGTCGAAACCGGCCAGTACACTGATTCACGCGCCATCGACTACATCAGCCAAACGCTCATCCAACGGCGGGACAAGATCGGGCGGGCGTATCTGACAAAAGTCCTCGCCGTGGATCGCTTCCGGGTCGCGCAAGGCCGGCTCGCATTTGATGACCTCGCTGCGCAGTACGCGATCGTGCCAAAACGCGAGTTCAAAATCGCATGGCACTCGTTCGACAACACAACGGGACAGCTCACGCCGATCGCCGGCGCAAGCGGGGCCGCGCTGCCCAAACAAGTGATCGGGGCAGCCCCGGGCCAGTACTTCGCGGCCCGCATCCAGAGCGTGAGCGACGCGCAGAGGACGGTCACAGTTTACCTCCGGTCGGCTGGAGCATCGCCTCAGATAGCGGGTGTAGATCGCTCATGGTGAGATTGAGGACTGCCGGGCTTCTGACAGTGTGCGCCACGGTGGCATCAGCGCAGCAGGCTGCGCCGCAAGCTCCTGCCGCGCGCGATTTCGGGCGTGTCTTGTGGTCGAACACGAAGGGATTGGCATCAAGCCAGAATCTGGTGCCGCTGGTAGCGGGCGTGAGCATCGCGGGGGCTTCATCGCTGTTCGACCAGAGGGTTCAGAACTACTTCGGCGCCGAGCGGCGCGCGGAGTGGGTGGGCACGACGGGCAATATCATCGGCAATCCTGCTTTGGTCGGCGGCGGCGCTGCAGTCATGTTTCTGGCGAGCTACCGGACAGACAATCAGCGCTTCCGCGCCATGAGCTTCGACCTCACACAAGGATTCATTATCGACTTCGGCGTCACGGCCGGGTTGAAGGTGGCGATACGCCGTGACCGGCCCGACGCTTCGAGCACCTATGCCATGCCTTCGGGCCACGCGTCGTCGACAGCCATGGCGGCCACGGTGATTTCGTACTACTACCCGAAGGCGGCCATCCCGGCCTACCTGGTCGCAGGATTCACTGCTTTCAGCCGCATCGAGAAGAACCGGCACTGGCTCAGCGACGTGGTGGCCGGCGGAGTTCAGGGGTACATCATCGGCCGGACGGTTGTGCGCGGCCGGTCCATTTTTCGAGCCGGGCGGTTTGAGTGGTTTCCCACGGTTTCTTCGCGGGGATTTACGGTCAACGCCAGCGTCAGACTCGACCGGCGCGACGCCGCGACTGAATAGACGGCAGACGCCAGCGGCTTGGGTGAAGATGGTAGCCATGACTGCCGCCGATTTCCGCCGGATCGCACTGAGCCTGCCGGACGCCACTGAGGGGTCGCATCATGGCAATGCCGACTTTCGCGTGGGCGGCAAGATTTTCGCCACACTGGCCTACGAGAAGGATGGGTTCGGCGTGGTGATGGTAAGTCGTGAGGAGCAAAAAGGGATGATCGCCGATGCGCCGGAGATGTTTCTGCCGGCAGTGGGCGCATGGGGCCGAAACGGCGCGACAAAGGTGCGGTTGGCCAAGGTGACGCCTGTGGTGCTTGAGGGGGCGTTGCGGTCGGCGTGGCGCAAACGGGCGCCGAGACGCATGATTTGAGACTCACGGCCGGTAGAGCTCATCCATCAGGGCAGGATGCTCGCGGTCGGCTGGATTGACGAAGACGAAGGGTTCGGTGGAGAGGGTGGCGGCCCAGTCCTGCGGACGGTCGATCTTCGGCCGCCACATGAGCTCGAAACGGAACTCCATAGTCCCGTGGCTATCGGCGACGAAGTTCGTGTGCCAGCAGTTGTCGAGCAACATGGCCAGGATTCTGTGTGGCGTGGTGGGTTCGGCCTGGTGACGTTCAAGCATATGCGGACCGCCGACGCAGACAAGTGGCGCGTCGCGCGTCACCCACAGCCAATCGCCTTCGCCTGACTTGTAGTGGGCCCATCCATCGATGCCGAAGTAGTCGCGGCATGAGCCCTTCAACTGGTCGCGATAGGGCGTGAAGGGGACGCCGCCGGAGGAGACCTGTGGCAGGGGAAGGCTGGCGGGAAGCGCGAAATCGGCATAGAGGATTTCAGGCTTGACGGAGGACAGTCGATCGAGTTTCAGGGTCAGGCGGGCGCGCGGCTCCGTCTTCCAAAGCTCCAGAGTACGGCGGGCGTTGGCGATTCTCTCGTGGCGCAACTCCTGCGTGTAGACAACTGTGTGGGGCGTCTCGCTCATCTGAGAGGGGGCGCCCGTGGCGCGCGTGTAGCGGACAGACTTCCTGCGGATCGCTTCACGCTCGGCTTCGTTGGGGTTGGCGTGCAGGCGCGTGATGGTGCGCCGGTCCGCGGGCGGGATGAGGTCGCCGCAGATGAAGCCGCCGGCGGCGCCGTCAAACAGCGGCTTCGACATTCCGGGCCACGAGACCCTCACCGGCCAGCCGCTGACATCGGTTTCGACGACGGGCTTCGCGGTGCTGGCCCCGGATGCCGGAGCCTCAGCTTCAGCAGGAACGAGGCGGAGTGAGTTCCCCGGGAGCTTATCGAGCCAGGTCCGCCTGTCGCCCTGCGTTTGGACCCACCCGGTGTATTCCATCGGCGTCGTGTTAGCGACGTAGACGCCCTGCTGCATCGGCACGATCTTCGTCTGCGCGCGCCGATCCAACAGCCAAGCGGCATGGCCCATGGGCCGGTAGGCCAGCTCACTCTTCTCGTTGTATTGGGCGAGCGTGTTCAGGCTGTGCGGAGCGCTGACGCTCGCCGCCGCGCCCCAGGTATGCTCGTCAAACAGGCACAGGTCGCGCAGGATGGTTTCGACGGAAGCAGACGCGGACTTGGGCAAGGGTCCCCACACGGGTGACAGCGCGGAGGCGACGTTTCGCTTCGCGAACCGGGAGGCGGCAATTTCACGCGGACCCGAGGCGCTGCCGTTGGCCCACCAATCGGTCCATTCGCCTTCCAGCGTAGGTATGCCGGCGCCGACGAGCGATTCCATCTCGTGGACCGCCTGTGTCGCGGTCACGAGACGCAGCGACGGCAACAGCTTTGCGGCGTTCCATTTTTCCACGAACGGCGCCAGGGGCGGAAACGGGCTCCCGTTGTCATAGCCTTTGGGATGCGTGAAGGTCAACAGCAGCCGGTTGTGGGAATAGCCGCTCGATTGGAGGCGCGCCAACTGCTTCAGACAACGGGCGTGCGACGATGCAAGGGACTCGTCACCCTGCTTAGGCAGATCGCCGCCGTAGAAGCCGAGGTACTCCATCGCGCGTCCATAGTGCTCGCCGAGCCAGATGAACAGTTTCCGCCCATCGGGCATCTTCCACCAGAATGCCGAGGGGCGCTCGAACGGCGGCCCGCCGCTGTCGGAGTTGATTCCCATGAGCAGATGCCGGATGCCTTTATCGAGCAAGTGAAGGGCTCCGGCGCGCGGGAAGCCATTGACATCGTTCTGCATCGCAGCGCGCGGATTGACCTGCTTCCACAGGTCGGGGGAGATCCACTCCATCATCTGCTTCCACTGCAGCGCGTCGAGCAGCGGCGTTTGGTTGAAGGGCAAACCCATGACATCCATGCGGCCCGCATGCACCAGTCCGAGGAATTCCTTCCGCCGGGCGGCATTCGAAGTGAGCCACCAATCCTGCAGGCCCACAAGCGACTCCACGGTCCAGCGAAACGAGGGCTGGGTCCGGCACAAGCCGATGGCTGAATTCAGATAACGGATCTGTTTATCTCTTACGACCGACGGCAGGTCCGTGTAGCCGATGTCGGTGTGGGTATGGTGCACGATGTCGATCTGCGTGATAGACGATTTCTCCTGCGCCTGCAGCCGCGCTCCAAGACCTGCCGCCGCCATCCCGTGCAGAAATCCTCGTCGAGTGCTCATGCTCGCCTCCCTTCAATCACTTTTGCGGTATACGCGGTCGTGCACCAGCATCAGCACGGTCGAGACGGCCCCGATGCAGGCGCAGATCACCCACATCATCGCCGGCTCGTGCGTCTTCCTCATGTAGGCTTCCACCAGCCACGTCCCCAATCTGCCGGCGATGAAGGACCCGATGGCGATCGGCAGAAACCCAAAACCCATGAACGTACCTACCTGATCGCGCGGGGCGAGCGAACCCACATAGTCATAAAAGCGTGGCGCTTGAATCGACTCGCCGATTCCGAACATCACCATGCCAACCACCGCCGCCATGATCGTCGGCGATGCCGCCAGGATGAGCCACGAAGCACTTGCGATCACGAATCCGAGCGTCATCGCCACCATCGGCCGCAACCGCTTGGCAAGCGCCGTCAGCGGCACGCTGAGCAGGATGATGGTGAATGCGTCCACCGACTCCAGAATCTCGAACCGCTTGAACTTCAGCACCTCGTCCACGTAGAAGGGGAACGAGTAGAACACCTGCCAGAACATGATCCAAAACCCGCTGAAGATCACCAGGAAGGACATGAAGCGGAAGTTCCGGAAGACGAGCAGCATGTCGCCGAAGAGCTTTCCGAACGACCTCTTCTGTGCGCCCGCCGCCTGCTCGGGCTCCCTGAAGAAGATCAACGCACCCAGCATCATCATCGCGGACACCGCAGCCGACACCATGAACACATACTGAATGCCCACAGTGGTGCGGATCTGCGAGGCCAGTGTCGGTCCGATGGCGCCGCCAAGGTTGACCAGCGCGTAGTAGATGGAGAAGCCCAGCGCGCGGTAATCGGGCTTGGAAGTCTGTTCGACCGTTCCCACGACGCAAGGCTTGATCAACGATCCGCCAATGGCGGTCACGATCAGGGCCATCGCCATATAGCCGGGCTTGCTGAGGGCGGTGACAAGCCCCTGGCCTTCCGGCATGCCGCCGAATCCGATCAGGAAGTACCCGATGGCGAAGAGAAAGAAGCATACGGCCAGAGTCTTCTTGAAACCGAACCGGTCGACGAATACGCCGGCCACGACGGGCAGGCTCCAGGTGAGGCCGGTGAACATGCTCAGCAGCCAGCCGGTGGTCGGCAGATCGATCTGCACCGCGTTGGCGAGGTAGTAGGCCAGCACAGCCTTCGAGCTATAGAACGCGAAGCGTTCGAACAACTCCAGCGTGTTCGCTACCCAGAAGGCAGGAGTGAACCCGTCACGAATCGACGACCAGAGACTTCGCGGTTCCACCGCAGCCGATGCCATGTGGCTGAGCATAGCAGCTTGGCCCGACTCGACGGCGCTTGGAGTAGCATACATTTCATGACGCGCCGTACCGCGCTCACGCTGCTTGCCGCTCCGCGAAAGAGAATCGAGATCCGCGGCATCTACTCGAATCCTCGTCCGTTGTGGGACAAGGGCGCGAAGCTGAACGATTATGGGGTTAACGCGCTGTTCGTGGGAGGCGGATCGATCACGCCCGCCTTGCTCGAACGAGCCGCCGCCGAGGGCGCGCGAGTCTTCGCGGAGTTCCCCACATCTGAATGGCAAAGGCTACGTCGAGAAGCATCCCGAGGCATGGCCGATGAACGAACTCGGCGAGCGCGCGCCTGCCGCGACGTGGTTCCTGGGCGCTTGTCCGACCGAGGCCGGCTTCCGCGCCTTCCGCATGAAGCAGCTCGAAGACCTGCTCACGCGCCACGACATCGCCGGGGTGTGGATGGACTACTTCCACTGGCACGCGCAGTTCGAAGACCCGCTGCCGGTGCTGCCCGAGACCTGCTTCTGCAA
Organism: Bryobacteraceae bacterium; assembly: GCA_963714395.1. Taxonomy (GTDB): domain Bacteria; phylum Acidobacteriota; class Terriglobia; order Bryobacterales; family Bryobacteraceae; genus JACADU01. Next base: position 68,824 of record CAVQOO010000038.1, on the reverse strand, counting down.
TGCCTGCCTTGGCGCATTCGAGAAGGCCACTCGCGTCACGATTCCGCCGGGGGCGATCCCCGAACGCGCGCGTTGGATTCTCGGCAACCGCGAACGCCAGTGGCGCGACTGGCGCGTCGATCATTTGAACGGCTGGGCTCGCGACATCAAGGCCATCATCAATCGCATTCGCCCGGGCACACTGCTTGGCGTTTACCACTGCCCCTGGACAGACAGCGAGTTCGGCGGAGCGCGGCGGCGCATTCTCGGCCTGGACTTCGACAAGCTGGCTGGGCTCGTCGACGTGTTCTCGCCGATGGTCTATCACGGCCGGATGGAGCGCGCTCCGGAATGGGTCGGGGAGAACGTCGAGTGGCTTTCGAGCAAAGTCGGCGGCCGTGCAAAGATCTGGCCGATTGTGCAGGCGGCTGACGGCCCGAAACCCGTCTCCGCCGATGAGTTCGAGAAGGTGCTGCGGCTTGGGGCATCGGGAGCTGCGACCGGCGTCATGATGTTCACGGCGCAGGCTGTCGCCAACGACCCCGGCAAACTCGACGTGATGCGGCGCGTCTACGCCAGTTGGATCTGAGCATAAGCCTTCTGGAAGTCCTCCGATCTATGCGCATAAGGGCAGCGCCAAAGCTCCCGATGTTATACCCTCACCCCCAAAGGCCGAATCTCATGACAAGTTCCGACCGAACATCCCGCCGAGGCTTCCTTGGCGCCGCCGCCGCCGTCCCCACGCTTCAGGCGGGCCCGCTTTCGAGCCTCCCACGCGAGAACCTCAAGATCACCGACGTCAAAGTGACACTGATGTCGCATGAGCTCAAGGACAAGTCCTGGGTCACCGGCACAATGCTGATCTGGAAGTCCGACGCCGTGCTGGTCGAGGTCTTCACCGACAAGGGCATCGTCGGCATCGGCGAATCGAGCCCGTACGGCGGCCCGGAGTTCCTCAAGAAGACCATCGAGGAGCAGTTGGAGCCCACGCTCATCGGCAAGAACCCGTTCGACGTCGAGCACCTCACCACCGCCTGGGCCGGACCGCGGCCCAACTTCGCCGCCTGGGCAGGCATCGACGCCGCCTGCTGGGACATCATCGGCAAGGCGTTGAACAAGCCCGTCTACGAAGTCCTGGCCGCCGGCGTCAAACCGCAGCCGCACATCCGCATGTACGCCTCGGGCGGCGTCGAGTATGCCTGGTATGACAAGCCCGAGGCTCTGATCGAGGAGGCGCTGCGGCACAAGGACGCCGGCTACACCGCCTTCAAGTTCCGCATCGGCACGGAGTGGAAGCAGGACGGGATGACGATCCAGAAGTACATCCCCTGGGTGCGCAAGCTGCGCGAAGCCGTCGGCCCGAAGATGGACCTGATGCAGGAATCGAACATGCGGCTCACGCTCGAGGAGTGCCTGGAACTCGCCCCGGTGCTCGAGGAGCTGAACTTCCTCTGGTTCGAGGAGCCGGTCCGCACCAACGAACCTGACTCCATCGAAAAGCACCTGCGGATCCGGCAGGCGCTCAAGAAGGTGCGCATCTCCGGCGGCGAGAGCCGGGGGAGCCGATTCGAGTTCAAGGAGTGGATCGACCGGGGCGCGTACGAAATCGTGCAGCCCGACTGCAATGTCACCGGCCTCACCGAAAGCTGGCACATCGCCCGCATTGCGGCGCTCCACGATGCCCCCTGCTGCCCTCACAACTGGCACGGCGGGCTGACGACGATGGCCAATGCGGCGCTGGTCGCCGCCATCCCCAACCACCTCGTGCTCGAACTCAACCAGACCTACAACCCGTTCAAGGAAGAGATCTTCAAGGATCCGCTGGTGGTGAAGAACGGCTACATGGATCTGCCACGCAAGCCGGGCTTCGGCCTGGAACTCAAGCCCGGCATCGCGGCGAAGTTTCCGTTTGTCCCGGGAAGCTACTGGAAGCGGAATCCGCGTTACCCGGCGGCGTGAGGCATCCCGCTGACAGGGCCTAGCAGGATCCTCTTCCGCAGCGCCCATCGTCTGGTCGAACGTGACGCGAGACGGAGCTGTTCGCCGCAATGACCGCCGCCAAAAGACCGGCGGCGTGGGCGACCTCGGCGGTTCGCAGGTCCTCTGCTGCCTTCCGTCAGCCACTGTCGAACTTCGTCAAGCAGCAATGTCATAGAGGACCTTGCCTTCACGAACAACGGTGGCCGGGAGCGATGCCCGCACTTGTTCGGCGCGCGCCTCGAAGTCGCTCCTCCGCCAGGGGACAACATCGGCGGCTGTGCCTATCCCGAACAGCTTTCGATATATCTCGCCACCTCGCAATCGCTCCGCGGGAAAATCATCCGGTATAACAACGAGGAAATCCAGGTCGCTGTCCGGGCCAGCCTCCCCACGGGCAACCGAGCCGAACAAGTAGATCCGATCAGGCTGATAAAAATCAACCAATCGCCGGGTGATCTCAACGATCGCTTGCTCCTGCGTCATACCTTTCCAGTATTGTCCACCAAAAGAGATTGCTACTCGGCCGGCTTTCGCTTGTAGGTGTAAGTGGCGAAGTCGAAGTCGTAGTGTGACCTGTCCAACTGCATCGGCGCACTGCTCTTTGGCGCGAATTGCGCCAGCTCGCGCTTCACCGACGCCAATTTGGCATCTCCCGCGAGGTTCGTGAACTCGTTCGGGTCGGCTTGGCGATCGTAGAGTTCTTCGCTGCCGTCGTTGTAGACGATGTATCGCCAACGCTCGCTGATGACGGCGTGATTGCCGGGCATAAACGTCGAAACCGTCGGATTGCGTTTGGCCTTCGCGTCCTGCAACAAGGGGACAAGGCTTGTTCCGTCGAGGCGAGGGTTCGCAGGCAGGCCGCACATGTCCACCAGCGTCGGATAGAGGTCGAGCAGGTTCACCGGCTGCCTCCGCGCCACGCCCGCCGACTTCATGCCAGGACCGGCGAAGATCATCGGCACATGTGTCGACCGCTGCCACAGCGTCGACTTGTGCACGTGCTGCTTCTCGCCGAGATGCCATCCGTTGTCGGACCAGAAGACGATGACCGTATTCTTTGCGTGCTCGCTGCGCTCGAGCGAATCGAGCACGCGCCCCACCAGTGCGTCGGCAAACGAGATCGCGGCCAGGTAGGCGTGGACGAACTCGCGGTGCTTGCCCTCCTTGATGATGCGCTCCAGTTCGACCCTGCGAGCGGCGGCCATCTTCTGCCCGGCTGCGGGGACGTCCGCCAGATCATCGGCGGGAGCTTCCGGCAGCCTCACCTTCGAGTCGGGATACAGATCCCAGAACTTCTGAGGTGAAAACAGCGGAATGTGCGGATGCCACATCCCGACCGCGAGGAGGAACGGCTTCGACTGCTTCCGACTCAGAAACGACTCGGCGAAGCCGACGGCCTTCTGGTCGCCATACTGATCTTCGGGCCTGTCGAGCGCGCCCCAGTCGAACTCGCCGGGAAAGTCCTTGAGTCCGTTGAACGGGTGCCCCGGCGGCGCCGGCACGCGCTTGTTCCAGGGATACCAGTCGGCACGGCGGTACCAGGGGTCGTCGAATTCCTGCAACTGGAACTCGTCCCACTGATCCGGAGGATTGAAACCTGCTACGTGATGCAGCACCTTCCCTGCCCCAGCGGCGTGGTAGCCGTTCTGCCTGAACCAAACCGGCAGTGTTTGCCACGTCGGGCAGCGCGGGTCGCCAGTACTGCTCGTTGTTGTAGATGCCGCTTGTGGACGGCCGCAAGCCGGTGAACAGCGCCGTTCGCGAGGGGTTGCACAACGGCGACGCGCAATGGGTGTCGGAGAACAGCACGCCGCGACGGGCGAGCCTGTCGATGTTCGGCGTCGAGACGCCCGGATAGCCGCGCAGGCAGCCGACCCAATCGTTCATGTCGTCGACGGAAAGAAGCAGAACGTTGGGCCGCTTGCCGGCGGCCAATACAGCAGGCGCCATCGCGCCCATCGCTCCACGAACGAAATCTCTGCGCGTCATGGCGCTATTGTGTCACTGCGCCGCTAGCTTATGCGGTTGAGCCTTAACGTTACCGCGGAGTGGTCGCTCAACGGCTTGGAGTTGCCGCCTTGAGGAAGCCATGCTTTAGCACCACTCGCCTGCAGATGCCTGGAATGCACGACGTGGTCGATGACGTGCTTCCCATCGTCACTGAGCAGTCCTTTAGTGGCAACCATAAGCCCTGAAATGGCTTGCTCCAGACGTTGATGAACGTTTACTGGTGCACGGAGTCGCGGCAATCGTTGATTGAAATCTCCGGCTAGAACCAGATTTTCGACGGGGGAGATCGATGACAAATACGGACCGAGGCTGCTTAAGTACGCCTCATGATCCACCCATTGCTTTCGGTCCTTTCGTCCCGTTATCACGGTGTGCGTCCTTCCATGGAATGCAGGTCCCGATGACGCGAAGCACCCGTGCCCCCGATGGTACCGCTCCTTCGTGGCTCCACTGACCTTCCTTCGGCCTTGTTGAGAGGATAGCCATAGTCGGCTCGGAGGTAATGACGTTGCCTCCGGCGGCAGCAATTCTATCCTTCCGTGAGGCAGATCAGGTCGACGATTCATCCAGGAGACCTGTTGGGCTCCCTGCCGCGTTCAGAATTGGGTGATTTCCACGCAGCTTCCAGACGCACATTTGCAGAGACGTGGCTGTCATCTTAGCGATTTCACAGATTGTCCCAGCAGTTCCTGCAGGAGCGGCGTGCGCGGATAGGCGTGGCCGGCATATTGCCGGAAGCCTTCGCCGAATTCGAATCCGGCCAGCGCGCCGCGAGATTGACTCCACTGCTCCATCGTCGCGATGTAGTCGTCCATGCCGTGCTGCTGGGCCAACCAATGCCGCTGGCTGGCGTGTTCGGCGAGCATGAGCCGCTTGAGCTCCATTTCCAATGTGACATTGACGACGAACTCCGGCAGAACCTGCCGCCCGTCGCGATCGATCCCCTCAGCCGGGTCGGCATAGTAGAGATGCGGGATGCCTTCAAGGGCGGGCTCCCCGCCGGGCGCGTGATAGTTGGGCGCCGAGCAGCCGAAGCAGGAGTCGGTGACCAGCTTGCTGGTGGCTTCGTGATCGCAATGATAGTCGACAGGCGAAGCCGTGATGACGATATCGGGGGCCATCCGGCGAAGCGCGGCCGTCACAGTGCGGCGCGCCTCATCGGTCTGGAAGATGGCGAGATCAGAGAAACCCAGCCAGGAGTAATCCGCGCCGATGATCGCGGCCGCGCGAGCGGCTTCAACTTTGCGGATGCGCGAGATCTCCTCGGCGCCGTACTGCACGGAACCGCAGTCTCCGGCGGTCATCGTTGCGATGATGACCTCGTGTCCGGAACGACGCAGGAGGGAAAGCGTGCCGGTGGCCAGAAACTCGGCGTCGTCAGGGTGGGCGTGGAGGAAGAGGATGCGCTTCATTTCTGGCGGCGCTCCGCCTGGCACTCGCAACAGTCGCTGCAGCGAAGGCACTCGGGGCAAAGGTGGTTGTCGCAGGCGTCTTTTGTGCACCATGAGCAGATGCGTGTGCTGGCCTCTTCACAAATGGAGCAGCGAAATGGCGGCTCGGGCGGTTGCGGCCGGGGGGGTGTGGGGGCGGTGGGGTTCATTTGCGTCCTGGGGGCTTGGCAAGTTGGGTTCTGCAGCGGTCGGCTTCCGATTGTGCGACTTCGAGTTCGACTTCGCGCTGCCGGGAAAGATCGAGCACATGCTGGCGAAGCCAATCCCGGCTGGCGCCAGCCGCGAGGACCTCGCCGTCGAGGATCTCAGCCATGGCCGGATTCTGATATCGCCGCACAGCCTGGCTCAGGCTGGCGGCATGTTGGAGAAAGGTCTCGAGGCGAACAAGGGTTTCCACCGCCAGCGACAACTGCAGAGGCTTGGCGGCGAAGCGCGCGCTGAGGGCTTCTATCTGTGCGATCGCCTCAACACAATCTTTCCACTGGCGCGCATAGGCTTCGGGGGCACCGGCGGCGACCCACTTTTCAGGCTGAAGCTGATTCAGCAAGGGCGTGAGCCTGGCGGCTTCCGGCGCGATCTTTTCGATCTTTGGACGAAGTTCCCACTCGGGGGGAATCCCAGGGGGTGGTTGAAGAAGTAGCCCGAACAGGATGGCTGAGTGCACTCTTTGCCCAGTGTACGATGCCGGGGCGCAGGCTTAGTTGCCGCCCGGAGGTGGTGGCGGCGGCGGGGGTGGTGGTGGCGGCGGTGTGGCGCCCGTATCGCCGGGCAACCCTCCTCCACTGGTTGGACCTGGAATCGAGCCGCCTCCTCCGCCCGGAAGGCGAGGCGTGCGGATCAGGATCTGCCAAACGGCATCGGCCATGTATTGGAACGCGCGGCCGCGGTCAAGACGCCGCGTGCTGGCAATGGGCGTATTCCGGTAAACGATCAGTTGGTCGCCCGCGCCGAGGAGTTTGGGGTCGCCGTCACGCGGCATGAGGCGGTGCTCCACCGCAACTGCGCCCTCTTCGACGGCCACGATTGTGGTCTCGTCGCTCTCGTCCACGCTCACGTCGAAGATCGTGCCGCGAACGGAGATGACCGCCGTGGGTGTATGGACCTTGTTGGGATTCGGCTGGCCGCCCAACTTCTGGATGTGAACACGAATGCGTCCCAGCCAGACATCGACGAGATCCCGCAGATTCCCCGGGTTGGCGCGGAAAGTAACTCTCGAGTTCGGGAACACTTCGAACGTACTGCCGTCTGAAACCTTGAAAGAGGCGTAGCCGTCTGGTCCCGTGACAATCACTTGCCTGACCTGGATGGAGTCACCGGAACTGAGCGCCCACAGGGTCGTGTCGCGCAGGACGTTGACGTTGCCCTCAATGGAAACCACGGTCGCCGCGCCATCGGGCATCGGGCTGAAGAATTGGGCGCGGGATATAGTGGGGGTAGCCGCCCCGAAGATGAGGGCTGCGAGACCGGTCCAGAGACGAATGGGACTTCGAGCGGACATACAACTGCGCCGATTCTTACTTTATCACCAAAATTGCATATGCAAGGCAAGCACCGGGTGAATTCTCACTCCTAAATCAGTGAAGTGACTGAACTTTGTCCCAACGGCCGCCGAAGAGAGAGAGGAAGAACAGGGTAGAATGGACACGAGGATGGGTCGACCGGACACAACCGGACTTCGCCGACTGGCCTCAGCGGGATTCCTGCTGATGGCTGGAACGGCGTTGCTCGCCCAGACTTCAGCCGTTCGGCCGGATTGGCGGCGAATCGGACCCACCACCGTTTCATTGAACCTGAGTTCACCTGCCGGCGGACCTGTGGAGAGAGTCTGGTTCGATGGCGCGGGCGTCCTCTATGCCACGGCTGAGCGGCGGCAGGGTATTTGCCACCGAAGATATGGAGAAGTGGCGGGCTGCCGTGGGCGCCCCACAAGGTGACAGGAACACCCTGGTTCGTCTCGCCGGGGGATTTGCCTACAAGGCCGGGGCCCAAGTCTGGCGCAGCGAAAACGACGGGGTGGATTGGAACAACCTGACCGAAATCAATGGAGAGTCGCTGCTGGGTGGCGCAGTCATTGACATGGCGGTCGATGCCGGTTCCGGCGACAGGGTGGCTGTGGCGACCGAATCCGGCGTATGGATGACCGTGGACGGCGGCCGAACGTGGGCCGGCTTGAACGATGGCCTGCCGAACCTGTGCCGTGCGCAGGATCCTGGCGGCTCCGCGCGGCAGCAACGGGGTGCGGATAGCAGTGGCGGCGGCGGGTCGCCTTGGTTCGTTCGAGTTTCGCGGCGGGGACGCGGCGGGTTGGCAGGAGTCTATCGACGAAACACTGTCGGCCGAAGAGACGCTGCGGCACGCGGCGGCGGGGCGTCTGGACAGCGCAGTGTCAGCCTCCGTTGAGAAAGGCGGGCAGTGGTACGCTGGCGCCGAAGACGGCAGAATCTGGGCAAGCGATGACAGCGGTGTGAACTGGCGGCTGTCGACGGGCACTGTCGCAGGGCGGGTTGAGCGGATCTGGATGAGCCCGACGGATGCACGCGGGGCGCTGGCGATCGTTTCCATCGGAGCGTCGCAATCACGGCTGCTGCGGACCGTCAATGGCGGGGTATGGTGGGACGACCTCACCGCCAACCTTGGGGAAACGGCCATTTACGGGGTGACCGCCCACGCCGCTACGGGCGCCGTTTATGTGGCGACCTCACGCGGCGTGTACTGGACGGCAAGCGATTTGAGAACTCCCTCAGCCCCGGCGCCCTGGCGGCAACTCGCCGCAGGCTGGCCTGAGGCCCAAGTGAACGATGTCCGGCTGGATGACAGAGGCCACCTGCTGCTGGCGGCGGTCGAGGGAGAGGGCGTGTTTGCGGCGCTGGCGCCGCACCGGTTGCGCGAGCCTGTCCTCGTCGATGCGGCAGACGGCGCCCAGCGCGCCATCGCCCCGGGTTCGCTGTTGAGCCTGCTCGGCGGGCGAGCGGAATCGATCACTGCGCAGGGTAGGCGCGGGGCAGTTTTGGCGGCACAGGAAGCCGAATCTCAGATTCAACTCCCGTACTCGATCAGCGGGTCGCGAGTCGACATTGAAATCGCGGGACGCCAGGGTCGTCTCGCCTTCGAGCTGCCGCTCAGAAATGCTTCGCCGGCGATCGTGGTTGGCGGGGACGGGTCGCCGATGGTGCTCGACGCCGAGAGCGGGCTGCAGCTCGATGCGCTCAATACCGCTCGGGGCGGGATGCGGATTCAGCTGCTTATGAGCGGCTTGGGCCGCGTGACTCCGGATTGGCCCACTGGCATGGCGGCGCCCTTGACCGACTCGCCGCGGGTCGACGCGCCGATGAAGGCATGGCTGGACGGCGCAGAACTGGTCGTTGACAGGGCCACGCTCGCCCCCGGCTATATCGGATATTATCTGGTGGAGTTGCGTCTGCCGGAGTTTCTGCCCAAGGGAGCGATTGAACTCTCTCTGGAAGCATCCGGCGAGCGCAGCAACCGGATTCGGCTCTACACCGCCGAGTAAGTTTTGGGACTGTAAGCAGGGGAGTAACGGAGTCTCCGACATGATCAACCGCAGATTGGTGCTCGTTCTACTTTTCGCTGGCCTGCCGCTGCTGGCCCAGGAGAAGAAGGATGTAGAGAAGCTGGCGCCTTACTACCCGACGCCCGAGACCGTGGTGGAGCGCATGCTCAAGCTGGGCGAGCTGAAGCCCGGCGAGAAGATGTTCGACCTCGGCAGCGGCGACGGACGCGTCGTGATCATGGCCGCCGACAAGTTCAAAGCCGACGCCACCGGCATCGAGATCGACCCGGACCTGTTCAAGCAATCCATGGACAAGATCAAGAGCATGGGGCTGGAGAAGCGCGCTCGTATCATCAACGGCGACATCGCCGAGCAGGACTTCTCCCCGGCCAACATGCTGACCGTCTACCTGTTGCCGACTTCGAATGACAAGATCCGGCCGATGCTCGAAAAGCAGCTCAAGAAGGGCACGCGGGTTGTGTCGCACGATTTTCAGTTCGCCGGATGGAAACCGGTGAAGGAAGAGCACATCGAGGACGACGGCGAAGGCCGCAGCCACACGCTCTACCTCTACCTGATCCAGTAGGCGAGTCTGCCAGGGGGCTTCGCCATTGGTTTCCGACCAGATCGTTCTGCCGTATCTTTGGCGCCGCTACCTGAGCGTTCTTCGCGCGCTGGTGGGGGCGGCGTGCCTGTGGGCCCTATTGGGGAGTCCGGGCGTTCCTGCAAACACACTGGTCGCGCTGCTGGCGGTGGTCACCATTTACAGCGCGGTCTCGGTCTTCTGGCGTTGGCCCGAGAGGATCGACCGGCTGGACATCCTCAACCTCGCCCTGGACTTGGTTCTTTTTCTGCTCGCCGTCGTTTTGGCCCCGCCGCCGGGCTTCTGGCTGCCTGCCATCGCGGCACTTTATCTCTACCTGGCCATGGCAACGCTGCACGACTGGCGGGACGTGCTGCTGACCACGGTACTGACGATGGCCTACGTTTCAAGCGTGGCTTCGCCGGCGGGTGCCAGCATCATGCCGCTGCTGCTGCTGCTGGGCATGTTCGGCATGGTGACATCGCTGCAGAAGCAGAGCCTGTTGGAGCGGTTGTCCGGCGCCTCGCGGCAAGCGATTCACCATCGGCTGGAGGCGCAGAGGGCTCGGGAGTCGGAGCGAGAGCGCGTGGCGGCCGACTTTCACGACGGACCGCTGCAGAGTTTCATCTCGGTCCACATGCGGCTTGAAGTCCTGCGCAGAATCTTACTCAAGAAACCCGAGATGGGGCTGGAGGAGCTGGACAATCTGCAGGGAGTGGTGGCGCGGCAGGTGGCCGAGGTGAGAACGTTTGTGCGGAGCATGAGGCCGGTGGAGGTGGAAGGCGCAGGCCTGGCCTCGGCCCTGCGGCAGACGGTCGGGTTTTTCCAGAAGGACTGCGGCATGAACGCGACGTTCAAAGCGGGGGCCACCGCGATGCACGACGACCTGGATGCATCGGTCGAAATCGTCCAGATGGTGCGGGAGGCGCTCAACAACGTCCACAAGCACTCTTCGGCATCGCGCGTCGCCGTGTCGCTGGACCGGGACGACGGGCACCTCGCCCTGGAGGTGGAGGACGACGGAACCGGCTTCCCCTTCGCCGGCGAGTTCACACTCGAGGAGATGGAACTCCTGCGGATGGGTCCGGAATCCATCAAGCGCCGCGTGCGGAGCCTGAACGGCGATCTCAGCGTCGTTTCGCGCCCCGGACGAGGCTCGACGCTGCGGATCCGGTTGCCGCTCGGATGAGGGGCCGGTCCATGCGCTTCCTGCCGCTCCTGTTCACCCTGCCGCCTGTCAGACGCAACCAGATTTCGGCCTGGCTTCCGCGCAGGCTCGTGTTGCGGCTATCCTCAGGGGTGCGCCCGCGAGCGCGCGACAGGAGTATTCATGCGCATCGGCATCACCTGCTATCCCACTTACGGCGGCAGCGGAATCGTCGCCACGGAGCTCGGCATGGAACTTGCCGCGCGCGGCCACGAAGTTCACTTCATCTCCTACGCCAATCCCATCCGGCTCGACCCGGGCACGCCGCGCATCCACTATCACGAAGTGGAGGTCAGCAACTACCCGCTGTTTCAACACCCGCCCTACCTGCTGGCGCTGGCTTCCCGCATGGCTGAAGTCGCCGAATGGCAGAACCTCGATCTGCTCCACGTTCACTACGCCATCCCGCACTCCGCCGCCGCGCTGCTCGCCCGGCAGATGCTCGCTCCTCGCCGGTGCGTGCCTTTCATCACCACTCTGCACGGCACCGATATCACCATCGTGGGCAACGACCGGAGCTACTTCGCCGTCACCAAGTTCACCACCGAGCAGTCCGATGGCATCACGTCGATCAGCGAGTATCTGCAGAAGGAGACCCAGGAAGTGTTCGGGGTGACCAAGGACATTCGCGTTATTCCGAACTTCGTCAACTGCGACCTCTATCGTCCAGCCGGCGGGCGGCACCCGGGCCGGTGGCGGCTGCTGCACATTTCGAACTTCCGCCCCGTCAAGCGGATTACTGATTGCGTTCGCGTCCTCGCCCTTGCGCGCAAGCATGCCGATTGCGAACTCTGGCTGGCCGGCGACGGGCCCGACCGGGGCGACGCGGAGCGCGTGGCCTTCGAGCTTGGCGTGCACGAAGAAGTCCGGTTCCTCGGCAAGCAGAACCACATTGAGAAACTCATTCCGCAATGCGACGTGATGCTGCTCCCGTCGCGCCTGGAGAGCTTCGGCCTGGCAGCGTTGGAAGGCATGGCCTGCGGCGTGGTCCCTGTGGCGACCAACGTCGGCGGGTTGCCCGAGGTGGTGTCGCACGGGGTGGACGGGTTTCTGGAGGAAGTCGGCGACGTCGAGGCGCAGGCTGCGCGCGTCGTCGAGATCCTGACTGATAGCGCGCGCCGCGAGGCCATGTCGGCGGCTGCGCGCGCCACCGCGGAAACGCGGTTCTGCACAACGAAAATCATCCCCAAGTACGAGGGGTACTATAACGAAGTGCTGGCCGCGGCGCGGGCCGGCTCTTGACACACAGGGCTGCGCGTAACGAACAATAAGGGGAGGCGCCACCCGCACATGCCCACTCCGCTGAAACTCAGCTATCGACGGAATGCACTGCGACGGGTGCGTCACGCGGGTGACCAACGCGCTCAGCAAACTCGAGGGAGTCGAGGTCCGCAAGGTTGAAGTCGGCGCCGCTGACGTGATTTTTGACGAAACGAAGCTTGCCGCCCGGGCAATCGCCGAGGCGGTCAACCGGATCGGATTCACAGCCAAAGAGGTGTGAGATGACCTCCCCCTCCTCGCCGGCGGTACGGGTAACCATGGACGTGCGCGGCATGACTTGCGCTGCCTGCCAGTCCTTCGTCGCCAGAACCCTGAACGGGTTGCCCGGGGTGGAATCGGCCAACGTCAACCTGATGACGGCGAGCGCCACGGTGAGCTTCGACCCGGCACAGGTCACCCCGGCAGCCATGGTGGAGGCAGTCAACGAAACCGGGTACGAGGCAGCGCTGCGCCCTTCGCGGCGGTCCGCGACGGACGAGCAGGCCAGGCGATTGGCTGAAACGGATGCAGAGTACGCGGCACTCAAAGTGCGGACCATAGCCGCCGGGATCGCCGCCGGTGCATCGATGATCCTCTCCATGCCATTGATGGCGCACGCGCGCGGCGACGCATTCCTGCATGGCCTCGCAATGTGGATCGATAGGCCGGTCCGTGCGCTGTTCCCGTGGTTGTACGGAGTTCCGCACGACATCCTGCGCTGGTCGCTGTTCGCACTGACTCTGGCGGTGTTGGCCTGGGCGGGGCGGCGTTTCTTCATCAAAGCCTGGGGCGCGGCACGGCACGCTGAGGCTGACATGAACACGCTGGTGGCGATGGGTGCCGGTTCCGCCTTCGCCTATTCCGCCGCGGTGACGGTCTTTCCCGGATGGTTTGCCGGACACGGCCTGGGCACGGACGTCTATTTCGAGGCCGCGGCGTTCATCATCGCCTTCATTCTGCTGGGAAACCTGCTGGAGGCCCGAGCGAAGCGGCGAACATCGGACGCCCTGAAGGCGCTCGCCTCGCTGGCGCCGGCTGGAGCCCGCGTGGAGCGCGGCGGGCAGGAAATCGAGCTGCCGGTGGAAGAACTGATTCCCGGCGATGTGTTGATCGTCAAGCCTGGAGAACGGCTTGCGGCGGACGGCGAGGTGGTTTCGGGCCGGTCCAGCGTTGACGAGTCAATGCTGACTGGCGAGCCGATGCCGGTCCCAAAGCAGCCTGGCGACCGCGTCACCGGCGGCACTATCAACCATGACGGACTGCTGCGTTTCCGCGCCACGGCATTGGGTGCTGAGACCGTGCTCGAACAGGTCCTGCGGCTGCTGGAGCAGGCACAGAGCGGCAAGGCGCCGCTGGAGCGACTGGCCGACCGGGTGAGCCGCTGGTTTGTTCCTCTCGTCATTGCCGTGGCGCTGCTGACAGCCATCGCATGGCTGCTGGCCGGCGGAGGTAGGGCGCAGGCAGCCGCGTCGGCCGTTGCCGTTCTCCTGATCGCCTGCCCGTGCGCGATGGGGCTGGCCGTGCCCGCCGCAGTGATGGTGGCCACAGGTCGTGCGGCACGGCTGGGCGTGCTCATCCGTGGAGCAGAATCGCTGGAACGTCTGGCCAAGGTCGACACCGTGGTGTTCGACAAGACCGGAACATTGACTGAAGGGCGGCCGGAGGTGCTCCGCGCAGTGGCGGCGCCAGGCTTTGATGAAGCGGCACTGTGGCGGTTCGCGGTTGCGGCGGAAGCCGCCAGCGAGCACCCTCTGGCCGAGGCGATCATCAGGGCTGGCATCGTCCGGGGCGTGACGAGCGAGCCAGCCGATGACTTTGAGACCTCGCCGGGCCGGGGAGTGGCGGCGACGATGAATGGAAAGCGCATTCTAGCTGGCCGCCTGGACTGGCTCTCGGAGAAAGGCATCGACGTTTTGTCAGTATCGGGCAGCGAGACTGTCGTCGCCGTTGCGGTTGACGGCCGCTTTGCCGGAAGGCTAGAGTTCGCCGATCGCGCCCGGCAGGGCGCGGCACAAGCCGTGTCGAGGCTGCGCGGCATGGGGCTCGCCGTCGTCATGCTCACGGGCGACCGCGAAGAACCGGCGCGTGCGCTGGCGCGCGAAATCGGCATCGATCAGGTCATCGCGGGCGTTCTGCCAGCGGGTAAGCTGGAGGCGATCAACGAACTGCGCGGCCAGGGACGCATTGTCGCCATGGCCGGCGACGGGATCAACGATGCCCCCGCGCTGGCAGCCGCCGACGCCGGTTTCGCGATGCACGGCGGCACCGACGCGGCCGCCTCAGCCGCCGACGGCGTCCTGCTGCGCGGCGATGTTGACCTCGTCCGCCAGTCGATCCTGCTGGCCCGCGCCACGGTGGCAACAATGCGGCAAAACCTCTTCTGGGCCTTTGCTTACAACATCTTGATGATTCCGCTGGCCGCCGGAGCTTTTCGTCCCCTGGACGGGCTGGCAGCTCAGCCCGGTGCTTGCCAGCGCGGCTATGTCGGCCAGCAGCCTGAGTGTTTTGGCCAACAGCCTGCGGCTCAAGAGGCGGCGAATCTGACAAGAACATTTCCGTCACAGGCGGGAACAACTGCCTGGCATGAGGCGTCTACCAATTCAGACAGCGCGATCGTATAAGCGCTAAGATGGTTGCGCGGAGGCACCCATGGAGCCGGACCGGATTGACCTGGAACCCGGACACGACCCTGTCCCCCAGGATTGGCCTGGATGGGCAGACGAGGGGGCTTTGCTGGAATCTCTCAGACGGGGAGACGAGACGGCTTTCGAAATGCTGGTTCAGCGGTTTCAACAGCCGGTTTACCATCTCGTTCAACGTTTGATCGATGACCCCAGCGAAGCCGGCGACGTCACACAGGACGTGTTTCTGAAAGTGTTTCGCAACGTCGGAAACTTCCGCGGCCAGAGTTCGCTCAAGACCTGGACATACCGCATCGCGGTGAATGAAGCCCACAACCGGCGCCGCTGGTTTGGGCGGCACCGTAGGGCGGAAGTCGGGTTGGAGTCGGACGAGCCAGGCTGCGGATACATCGACCATCTGCACGACCGTTCGAGCTCACCTTACGATCAGGCCCTGAATCACGAGTGGCACGATGCCATCGAGAGGGCGCTGGAAGGCTTGAATCCTGTGTTTCGCAGCGCCGTTGTGCTGCGGGACCTGGAGGATATGAGTTACGAGGAAATTGCCGACGTTCTCGATGTTTCGCTCGGCACGGTAAAGTCCCGGATCTTGCGAGGGCGTGAAAGCCTGCGCAAGGCTCTTGTAGAGCAAATGGAACCGTCGCGCGGACTTCAGTTCACGCCACGGACGGCCGATCAGGGGTTGTGACCGTTATGGACTGCACGAACGTTAGAGAAAACTTGATCCTCCTGGAGGACGGCATAGTCACGGAGGTCGACCGCCGTGCGCTCGAAGCGCATCTGGCCGGCTGCCCCGACTGCGCCGCCCGCCGGGAGCAGTATGCGGCCGTTGGCAGATCCTTGCGAGCTCTTCCCAGGAACCCGATTCCTCCCAGCGTGACTTACGCCCTGCGTTCGATGGCTTCCCGCGAGGCGGCGCGCCGCCGCGGCTACTCTGGATTCTTCGGACCGATGCGCCAATTGCGCGAGAACTTCGTCCTTCACATGAGCCACCTGATGCGGCCGCTGGCCCTGCCAGCCGCAGGCGGACTGCTTTCCGCGGTTTTCCTGTTCGCCACCATGGTGCCGACTCTCTCTTCCTCACGCATCCAGACCTGGGATGTTCCCATCGCCATCGCCACGGATGCGCAGGTGAAATCGAGTTCACTGCTCGACATGGCCGAAGCGGAAATCTCCATCGACATCCTGGTCGACGAGAATGGCCGCGTGATCGATTACGCTTTGCCCGAAGGCTCAGGGCTCCCCAAAAGCTCCCTCATCCGGCGGCGTCTCGAGAATACGCTGCTCTTCACTGAATTCAACCCGGCGACCACATTCGGCAAGCCGGTTGTCGGATGGGTGCGGGTGAACTTCCGCGGCATCGAAATCAACGTCAAGGGCTGACGCCCTTGAGACAAAGGCTCGGACAGCACTTCCTGTTCCAGCGGACAATTCTAGACCGTATCGCCGAAGCTGCGTGCGGCGAGTCTGTGTCCGCTGTGCATCGAAATCGGCCCGGGTCCCGGCGGGTTGACTGCGGCATTGCTGGAGCGCGCCGGGCGCCTGATCGCTGTCGAGATCGATCCGGCCTTGGCTGCGGGCTTGCGACTGAAGTACGCAGCCGAATCGCGATTCTCGCTGATTGAGCAGGATGTGCTCGCCACGGATCTGGCTCAGTGGGGACCGGCCGTGATCTGCGGCAACCTGCCCTACTACATCACCTCGCCGATTGTCGAGAAAGCGCTCTCGCTCGGCCCGCTTCTGAAGGCGGGAGTCTTTCTGGTCCAAAAGGAGGTGGCTGACCGCATGGCTGCCGCCCCCGGATCCCGCGACTATGGCTACTTCAGCGTGGCGGTGCAAGCGCGCGCCGAGGTCGAGAAGTTGTTCATCGTGAAGCCGGCCTCCTTCAAGCCCGCGCCCAAAGTCGATAGCGCAGTAGTTCGCCTCAAGCCCCGTCCGCACCCTGCCGTGACGGATCTGCCCGGCTTCCTCCGTTTCGCCAGCCTCTGCTTCCGCCATAAGCGCAAGACGCTCAGGAACAACCTGAGCGGCGCGTACCCGCGCGAGGTTCTTGATGCTCAGCCGGAAGCCGGCCTGAGAGCCGAGCAGCTTTTCCCGCGCGAGGTCCTTGACGCCCAGCCGGAAGGTGGTTTAAGAGCCGAGCAGCTCTCGGTAGTCGATTTCGCCGCCCTGCAATCCCGCCTTGCTGTCCTGAGTGGTTCCTGATAACTTCTTCACAGTCGCCGGCGCTTTTCTGACCTGCGCTACAAAAGTTCGAACGGGTGCGGTGTGACGGGAGACCAAGTGTTAGGCCAGACCATTTCGCATTACCGGATTGTCGCCAAACTTGGACAAGGGGGAATGGGAGAGGTCTGGAAAGCGGAAGACACACGGCTGGGGCGGACAGTCGCTATTAAGTTTCTGAAGCATGAGTACTCGGAGCGCTTCGAGCGGGAAGCACGGGCTATTTCAGGATTTAATCACCCCAATATCTGTATTCTGCATGACGTGGGCGAGCACGAGGGCGAGCCTTACCTGGTGATGGAGTACGTCGAGGGAGACCCGCTAAAAGGGCCGCTGCCGCTGGACACACTGCTCGAGTATGCGATTCAGATTGCGCGTGCATTGGAGTTGGCGCACGCGCACGGGATCGTGCACCGGGATATCAAGCCGGCGAACATTCTGGTCACACCGTCCGGGCAGGTGAAGATCCTGGACTTCGGGCTGGCGAAGCTAAGCGGAGAGGGAGCAAGCCTGACGGCGACCGGTGTCGCCGTGGGGACAATGGGGTACATGGCTCCGGAGCAGTTGAGGGGGGAGGAGCCGGACTCACGGGCAGACCTGTATTCGTTCGGCGTGGTGCTGCACGAGATGGCGACTGGCGAACGGCCAAAGCCGGGGGAGTCGCGAACGCTGCCGGCTGACATCAAGATGATTGTGGGTAAGGCGCTAGAGGAGGATCGGACGACGCGGTATCAGCACGCCTCCGACCTCGCGGCGGACTTGAAGAGGGTGCGGCGGGAAAGCAGTAAGCGTCACTTGCGGAGGCGGGTATGGTGGCCGGCAGTGGCGGCGATCGCGCTGGTAATTCTCGCGGTGCTGAGCGGGGTGTGGTTTGGGATGGGAAGGAGGAGCACGCCGGTGGGGAAAAGCCGGGCGGTAGCAGTCCTCTATTTCACAAACCTGTCGCCGGACAAGGGACTGGACTGGCTGAACCGTGGCTTGTGCGAGATGCTGACGACGAACCTGTCGCAGGTGCGCGGTATGGATGTGTTGTCGACGGAGCGCATCGCGTCGGTGCTGCAGGAAATGGGGAAGAAGGAGATGGATGCCGGCGTTGCGCCTGCGGTGGCGAGGCAGGCGGGGGCGGCGGTCTTTGTGACGGGGGCACTGATGCGGGTGGGGATGCAGAAACTGCGGTTGGATGTGCGGGTGCAGGACGCGGAGAGCGGACAAGTACTGTATTCGGAGAAGGTGGAGGGGGAGAACATCGACGGCGTTTTCCGGATGGTGGACGCGGCGACCGTGCGGGTGGCTGAGCACATGTTGCCTTCTGGCACACGAGAGGGACTTCGCAGCGGCGTTGGAATCAAACGACCGGGTTCGGAGCCTGCTGCCGGGAGATCCTCTACCGTGGACAAACCGCGGACTCCTGCTCCATTCGGCAGGCCGCGAGCAGGAAGCGATTGAGGCGTTCCAAAAATCGCTCGAGTTGCGAAGTCCGACCACCGACCACCGCGCCTTGCTGGAGTTGTCGTTTGTCTACGAGCAGCAAAGGAAGTTCGACCTGGCGCGAGCGAAGTTACTCGCGTACCTGGAACGAGTCAAGGATGGGAAGGGAGCGTTCTACCTGGCACAACTGGAGGAGGCTCAAGGTAGGGTGGATGTGGCGGCAGACGACTACCGAAGGGCTCTGCGGGAACAGGCGGGGGCGGGATTGCTTGAGCAGGCGGGACAGGCGTTGATGGCTCTTGCCCATCTGGCTGAGGTGCAGGGGCAGGGTGCGGCAGCACTGGCGTTTGCGCGGCAGCAACGGCTGAGCGGAGAAGAAAAGGTGGCGGTCAAGCGCAAGTTGACCCTTGTTTCCACGATGGGCTCCCGCGCCGCCCCCTATACTGGAAATTTGATGATTAGAGTTCGATTCGCGCCTTCTCCGACGGGTTATCTGCACATCGGCAGTGCCCGGACGTTTATCTTCAACTGGCTCTTCGCCCGCAAGTCCGGCGGACGTCATGATCCTGCGCATCGACGACACCGACGTCGAGCGCAACACACAGGCGTCGCTGGACTCCATCTTCGACGGCCTGAAGTGGCTCGACCTGGGCTGGGACGAGTTCTACCGGCAGTGCGACCGGCTGGATCTGCATCGCAGGATGGGCGAGGAGATTCTCGATAAGGGTTCGCTTATCGCGACTTCACGCCGATGACGGCCACGCCGGAAGACAAGCCCACCGATGGCAAGGCCGCCTGGCTGTTCAACCCCGGCATGCGCGAAATCCCGCGCGAGAAAGCGACCGCCGCGCCGCGGCAGGCGAGCCCTTCGTGCTTCGCTTCCGCGTGCCGCGCGGCACCGGACGCACGATCACGTTCAACGACCTCGTCTACGGCGAGCAGTCCAAGTCCTCCGACGACATCGAGGATTTCGCCCTGCTGCGCTGCAACGGGATGCCGACCTACCATCTGGCTTCCTGCGCCGACGACGCCGACCTGCGACATCAGCCACATCATGCGCGGTCAGGATCACCTCACCAACACCTTCAAGCACCTGCTGATTTTCGAGGCGCTCGGCAGCACGCCTCCGGAATTCGCGCACCTGCCGCTGCTGATCGCGCCGGACGGAGCCAAGCTCTCCAAGCGCAAGCACGGGCCGGTGGTGCGCGTGACCACCTACCGCGACGCCGGCTTCCTGCCGCACGCTTACGTCAATTTCCTGTGCCTGCTGGGCTGGTCGCCGAAGGACGACCGCGAGTGATGACGCGGCAGGAACTGATCGATGCCTTTTCCTTCGAGGGCGTCAATCGCTCCAACGCCGTGGTGAACTTCACCGAGGAGGACCCCTTCGATCCGAAGGCGGTCTGGCTCAACTCGCAGCACATCTACGCGATGCCGTGCCGACGAACTCGCCGGCACAGCTGCTGCCGGTTTTCGAGACGGCCGGGCTACCGGGCCTCGCCGGAAAAGATGCTGGCAGGTCACGCCGCTTGATTCAGGAGCGCATCAAGACGCTCAGCGACGTTCCCGCCGCGGCCGACTTCTTCTTCGTCGAAGAGTTGCCGCCCTACGACCCGGCGGAGCTGATCCCGCAGAAAGGCGACGCCGCGCATGGCGCTGCGCGGTGCTCGAAAGCGCGCGCGAGGCGCTGGCGACGGCGGACTTCACGCACGACGGGCTGGAGGCCGCCCTGCGCGCCGAAGCCACGTCGCTCGGCATCAAGGCCGGCCAGATGTTCCAGCCCATCCGCGTGGCGGTGTGCGGCCGCAAGAACGCGCCGCCGCTGTTTGAGACCCTCGACGTGCTCGGCCGCGAAACCTGCCTGGAGCGCATCGACCAGGCCATCGAACTGCTTCACCGATAGGAATACGACCGACCATGCCCGAATCGCCGAACGTCCCCACACCCAACGAGACAGCCTCGACTGAGCCGAACCGGCCCTCCAATTTCATCCGCGACATCATCATCGAGGACATCGAAGAGCGGCAAGTACGGCGGCCGCGTGCACACGCGCTTTCCGCCGGAGCCGAACGGCTACCTGCACATCGGCCACGCCAAGTCCATCTGCCTGAACTTCGGCCTGGCGGCGCGAGTTCGGCGGCAAGTGCAACCTGCGCTTCGACGACACCAATCCGTCGCAAGGAAGAAGTCGAGTACGTCGATTCCATCATGGAGGACGTGCGCTGGCTCGGCTTCGACTGGGAAGACCGGCTCTTCTACGCCTCCGACTACTTCGACCAGCTCTACGAGTGGGCCGTCGCAGCTGATCAAGGACGGGCAAGGCCTACGTCTGCGATCTGACGGCGGACGAGATCCGCGCAGTACCGCGGCACGCTCACCGAGCCCGGCAAGGAGAGCCCCTACCGCAACCGCTCCGTCGAGGAGAACCTCGACCTGTTCGAGCGCATGCGGGCCGGCGAGTTTCCGGACGGCACGCCGCACGCTGCGGGCGAAGATCGACATGGCGTCGCCGAACCTGAACATGCGCGACCCGGTGATGTACCGCATCCTGCACGCCGAGCATCACCGCACGGGCGACAAGTGGTGCATCTACCCGATGTACGACTACGCGCACGGGCAGTCGCGATTCGATCGAAGGCATCACGCATTCCATCTGCACGCTGGAGTTCGAAGATCACCGCCCGCTGTACGACTGGTACATCGAGGAGCTGGGCATCTTCCACTCCGCAGCAGATCGAGTTCGCCCGGCTCGAACCTGACCTACACGGTGCTGAGCAAGCGCAAGCTGCTGGCGCTGGTGCAGGACAAGGTACGTGAGCGGCTGGGACGACCCGCGCATGCCGACGATCTGCGGCATGCGCCGCCGCGGCTACACGCCGGAGGCGATCCGCACCTTCTGCGCGCGGATCGGCGTCGCGAAGACCAACGGCATCATCGAGCTTGGCCTGCTCGAGCACGCCGTGCGCGAGGACCTGAACAAGCGCGTCGGCGCGCGTGATGGCCGTGCTGCGGCCGCTCAAGGTGGTGATCGACAACTATCCCGAGGGCCAGGTGGAAGAGCTGGAGGCGGTCAACAATCCCGAAGACGCCGCCATGGGGACGCGCAAGGTGCCGTTCTCCCGCGTGCTCTACATCGAGCAGGACGATTTCCGCGAAGACCCGCCCAAGAAGTACTTCCGGCTGGCGCCCGGGCGCGAAGTGCGGCTGCGCTACGGCTACCTCGTCACGTGCACGAGCGTGGTGAAGGACGAGCGCCGGGCGAGGTCGTCGAGGTGCACTGCACCTACGACCCGGCGACGCGGGGCGGCAACGCGCCGGACGGCCGCAAGGTGAAGGCGACGATCCACTGGGTCTCGGCCGCGCACGCGGTCGAAGCCGAAGTGCGGCTGTACGACAACCTTTTCCGCAAGGAATACCCGAACGAAGTTGAAGAGGGCCAGGATTTGACAGCCAATCTGAATCCGAAGTCGCTGGAGATGTTGCGCGGCTGCAAACTGGAGCCGAGTCTCAGCGAGGCCAAGGCCGGGCGATCGCTTCCAGTTCGAGCGGCTGGGCTACTTCTGCGTGGACGCGGAGAGCAGCGTCGCGACGAAGGTGTTCAACCGGACCGTCGCGCTGCGCGACACCTGGGCCAAGATCGAAAAGGCGCAGAAGGCAAAGGGAAAATGATCATTCTCGGCATCGGCGGCCTGGAACGGGATCCGGCCTGTGCGGTCGTCCTGGACGGCGAGCTGGTCGCCGCCGTCGAGCAGAAGAAGATAGCCAGACACGCGGCGCCGGGAGACGTGCCCGAGGAGGCGATCGCCGAATCGCTTGCGGCTGGCCGGCGTCGACAGGTCGACTGTGGAGACGATCGCGCTCGTGCGGCCTTTCGGGCCGAGGTCAGGCACCGAGATCCACCTGGAGCTGCGCGAGATGTTCCCCCGGCCCGGATCGTCAGCGTGGAGCATCACACGGCCCACGCCGCCTCGGCCTACTTCGCGTCGCCGTTCGACGAAGCCACCGTGCTCACGCTCGACCGCGCGGGCGATTTCCGCTGCGGCGCGCGCTGGCGAGCCGACGCGATCTCGCTCACTCTGGAGAAAGAGCTTTCCTACCCCGACTCGCTGGGCGATCTCTACGGCCGCGTGACGGAGCTGCTCGGCTTCCAAGCCAACGCCGACGAGCACAAGGTGCAGTGGCTTTCCACCAGCGGGAAAGCCGATTTTTCGCGGCGTCCTGCGAACGATCCTTGCTGCGCGAGGGCGTCGGCCTGCGCGCGGACCGCTCCTGGTTCGAGGACGGACGCTCCGGCCATGGCGGATTCAGCCCGCTTCTATCGAGCGCTTGGCCTGGACGATGGCGCGGCGATTCCGGAGTCGCTGCGGGCGAACGTCGCCGCCAGTATCCAATGCGTCGTCGAACAGCTGTGCTCGAGATGGCCGGCGAAGGAGAGAACCTGTGCCTGGCCGGCGGCCTGTTCCAGAATGCGCTGCTGGTTGCCGCCCTTGAGCGTAGCGGCGCGCTGGAAGAACGTCTTCGTGCAGCCCGCGGCCGGCAACGCGGCACGGCGCTGGGCGCGGTGCTGGCATGCCTGGCACACAGTCCACCAGCGAACCGAGCGCGTATCCCATGGCCACGCTTTCCCTGGGCCCGGCTTCACGGCGCGAGGAGATCAAGCAGGTACTGGAGAACTGCAAGCTGCGATTCCGCTTCCTCACCACGACCGGGGACGATGCTGGATACCGCCGTGCCGCAGCTCGCCGCCGACAAGATCGTGGCCTGGATGCAGGGCCGCATGGAGTTCGGACCGCGCGCGCTGGGCAATCGCAGTATTCTGGCCTCGCCGCTGAACCCGTACTCCACCGAGAACCTGAACATCTTACATCAAGCACCGCGAGCCGTTCCGCAAGTTCGCCGCTTCGGTGCCGGCCGAGCTGGCGGCGACGTATTTCGAAGTCGGCCCCAACGCGCGGTATCCTCGCCACGGTGGGCCGCGTCCGGCCGGAGCACCGCAAGCAGTTCGAGAGCGCCATCCTGGGCGCAGGACCTGGTGCGCGTGCACACCGTCGACGCCGAGGAGAACCCGCTCTTCCATAAGCTGCTGCACGCCTGGGGCAGGAAGACGGGCCTGCCGGTGCTCTACAACACGTCCTTCAACCTCTTCGGCGATCCGCTGGTGTGCACGCCGCGCGACGCTGTGCGCAGCTTCTACTGCTCGGGCATCGACGCCATGTTCGTCGGCAATTTCCTGCTGGAGAAGTAGGAGAGTTGGGGCCAATCGGGAGAGTGCCGGCCGCTACAGCAGGTCTTCGCGACCCTGCTTCTCGATGGCCTTGACGAGCAGGCCTACATCCTGAGCGCGGTCCCGGCGCGTGATCAACAGCGCATCCGGCGTGTCCACAATCACCAGGTCCTCGACACCCAACAGTGCCACCAGCCGGTGAGCCGAGTCGATGAAGTTGCGCCTGCTGTCCAGCACCAGCGCCTCGCCGCGGCCGGTGTTGCCATCTCGGTCATGCGGCAGCAGTTCGTAGACCGCATTGAAACTGCCCACGTCGTTCCAGCCGATGTCGCCGGCCGCCAGAGCCATCACGCCCTTGCATTTCTCGAGCAATCCGAAGTCGATTGAGGTGTTCTCGCAACCCGGGAAGACTTCCGCCAGGCGGCTTTCGAATCCGCGCGAACCCCAAGCAGGCAGCGAGTCAATCAACGACGCGGTCGCAGGCATGTGCGTTCGCATGGCGTCGAGGATGACCGAGGTTCGCCAGAAGAACATGCCGGCGTTCCAGGCATAGCGGCCAGCTTTGAGGAAGCGGCGCGCGGCGGCCAGATCGGGTTTCTCACGGAAAGCCCGCAGTTCGACGGGCTCCAGGCTGCCCGGCTTCATTTCGCCCTTGGGGAACTCCAGATACCCGTAGCCAGTTTCAGGCCAGCGCGGCTCTATGCCCAGCAGAGTCATGCTGCCCCTGTTGGCTTGTCTATATGCGGCGCGAACCAGCTTGCGAAACGCGTCCGGGCGCGCGATGTAATGGTCCGCCGGGAAAATCCCCATCGTGGCCTTGGGGTCCACCGACTGCAGAATGTGCGCAGCCAGGCCGATTGCCGGTGCCGTGTTGCGCGAGACCGGCTCGGCCAGAATCTGCTTTTTCGGCACTTGCGGCAACTGCCGCGCGATTTCGTCTCTTAGCTCCCGGTTGGTCAGGACCCAGATCCGCTCCGGGGGCACCGCCGGTGAAAGCCGCTCCACCGTCTGTTGGATGAGCGTGCCGCGACCCAGGAACTCCAACACCTGCTTAGCGCGCGACCTGCGGCTGCGAGGCCAGAATCTGGTTCCCCTCCCGCCGGCGAGGATCAATGCATGATTGTGTTGGCTCATTGAGTCTGAATGGCGTGCCCGCGCAGGAACAGGAGCGTTCGTTTCCAGCGGGTCTTGCTGAAGAAGTTGGTGACCAGATCCATCACATGGTCGATCGAGATGTAGTTGGGATCGGTCAGCCTTTCGGTGGTCGTTTCGTAGGACCACCACACCACCAGCGGTTTACCGACGATGTTTTCCCGCGGCACAAACCCCCAATAGCGCGAGTCCGACGAGTTGTCCCGATTGTCCCCCATGACAAAATAATGTCCCGGAGGCACGACGATTTCGCCATCCTTCTGGTTTTCCCCGAGCATGGCGACCGCCGGATCAAAAACGAAGGTGTTCGGCGAGGACGGGAAGTTGTCGCGATAGGAATCGAGCATTGGCGACTTGTGCACCGCGTAGGGCTCGATCGCCTTCTTGCCGTTAAGGTAGAGTTCCTTGTTGACGACCTTGATCCGGTCGCCCGGCAGCCCGATCAGGCGCTTGATGTAGTTCTCCCGGGGATTGACCGGGTAGCGGAAGACAACGATGTCGCCGTGTTTCAGCGGTGTGTATGGGAGCAGGTACTTGCTCAACGCTCCTGAGGGAGAGTAAGCCAGCTTGTCGACGATCATGTGGTCGCCGATCAGCACCGTGTCTTCCATCGAGCCGGAAGGAACGATAAACGACTGTAGCAGGGTCGTCCAGCCAAACAACAGAAGCAGGAAGGTGGTCGTCCACTCGACAATGAACGACAAGACTTCCGTGGTCCTGTCCTTGCGTCGCGTTGCGGGCGACTCGGCGCCAGCCGCTTTCTGCTTCTTCTTCAACTTCATGGCTTAGAGGGGATAACCGCGGATGAAATGGAAAGTCCGTTTCCAGCGCGTCTTGCGAAAGAAATTCAATGCGAGGTCCTTGAGGTGCTCGAGGTCGATGCCGCTGGAGATCAGCCTGTTGGTTTCAGTCTCATACGACCAGTAGATCACCAGGGGCTTGCCGACAATGTGGTCGCGCGGGACAAAGCCCCAGTAGCGCGAATCCAGCGAGAAATCGCGATTGTCGCCCATCGCAAAGTAGGAATCGGGCGGTACGACGATCTCGCCCCGCTCCTGGTGGCTCGCCAGCATGTCGAGGCCCCGCGGCCGGACATCTCCCGGCGCTGAATCCGGGAAATTGTCGCGGTAGGGGATCATGAAATCCTGCTTGTGGAACTTGTAGGGTTCCTCCATCGACTTGCCGTTCAGGAACAACTGCTTATTGACGACGCGGATCCGGTCGCCCGGCACTCCGATCACCCGTTTTACAAACGTTTGCCGGACGTCCTCGGGATATCGGAAGACGATGATGTCACCGCGACCCACGGGCAGATACGGAAGCAGATACCGGCTGACAGCCCCCTGCGGAGCATAGGCGAGTTTGTCCACCAGCAGGTGGTCGCCGATCAGGAGGTTATCTTCCATCGAACCGGTTGGGATCACGAACGCCTGCACCAGGGTCGTGGTTCCAAACAGGAGAAGCAGGATGGTCACTGTCCACTCGGCGATCGCGCCTCGCGGCGTGTCAGCCGCTGAAACGGTGCCTCCTGACGCCATCGCCTTCAGGAACTGCAGGATATGGTCTTTCCACACTTTCGTTATTGTAGCGGAGATCGATGGACCCCCCTCGGGCCCAAAGCAGATCAACGCCGCGCAGGAGAGGGCGCCGACACGTGGACTTCAATCGATTCGCTCAACGTACCGCGCTCCTTTTGCGGAATCTCGAGCCGGAAATGGACTTCCTGCGTCGCGTTTCTGTAGATGATCCCCCCCCGGGTGATATCGTCCCGCGTGATCTCCACCGTCTTGGAGTTGTTGCCATCGCGAATGTGCAGCATCCCGTTCTGCGCATCCCTGAAAGCCGGCAGGTTGCTGTCCCACTTCAGATGGAGGCTCTCACCGAATTCCAGGACTTTCAGGTCGAGCAAATAAGGATCGGCCTGCTGTTCCGCCGCCCTCTGGCTGCGCGAAACGCTGAGCGCAATCTGGAATCCGAGGACGATGCCAAGCAGCAGGAAGATGAACGACAGGGGAATCCATACCCAGGTGCCGCGCAGTTTTGATCGTTGGCTTTCAGCGAAAACGGGCAGGCTTGGGATCGGTATCGACCGCGGGTCGAACGCCTCGGCCGGCCTGGTCATCGGCAGGCGGCGCTGGACGCGGAGACGGCAGGTAGGGCGTCTCCAGTGCGTACGAGGCCGGCGGTTCATCCTGGTTAACCGTAAACGTGTCAGGAGCCTGCCGTTGCCGCCTCGGACGTTTCCCTCCTCCGAGTTCGCTCCGCCGGAACGGGAACACCGACTCGACGCCGCCACTGGTCCACCTTCCCGCCGAACGCCAGAAGATCGTCGCTTCGCTCACTCGCGTGGCAAACGGTCTCACCATGAGGCAGATGCCCGGCTCGGCGGGGAAGAATCTCTCCAACAGATCCTGATCTTCCTCGACGAGTTCCAAAGTGTCGCGCGTGTTGCTTCGAAAGAAACCGATTGGCCCGTCGACCTGGCCTGGGGCCGACTCCAATGCCGACAGAGTCACTTCCAAAGCGGCAAGCTCCTCTTCCACGAGGATGTAGGAGGGACCGTGCGCGTGTTTGCACGGCACTGACTGGAATCCGTTTACCGTGAACGTCCGGCCGCCCTCTTCCAGCCTCCCGATGAGAATCCCACCCACCTCCGCGCCTCGGTGGGGAATGGCGCCGAATCCTCGCATCACCTCGAAGTTCATCTGGTCGACGACTTCGTAATTGAGCCTCACTGTGAGCGAGCCATCAGGCGCTGCCCACTCGTAAAAGCCTGACGTCGACGTGTCAGCCATTGCCTCGGTGACCGGGGTTTGTGCTGCTGAGAAATCTTCAGGGTTCATGCGGCTCTGATCGTCGCTGCGCTCGGGCTCGTTCTTATGAGTTTATCCTAAGGATTCCGGCTCGGTGCCGGGCCCGCTAACGAATTGGAGATCTATGGGTGGTCAGTTGTTTGTAGTAGCCACGCCAATCGGCAATCTGGCGGACTTCACCCATCGGGCGGTGGCGACCCTGGCGAGCGTGGCGGCAATCGCCTGCGAAGACACGCGCCAATCCCGCAAGCTGCTTGAGCACTATTGCATCGCCACTCCATTGATCAGCTATCACGAGCACAACGAGTCCGCCAGGGCTGTTGAGCTTGTGGCTCGAATGCTGGCCGGCGACGACATCGCGCTGGTGTCGGACGCAGGCACTCCGCTGATCTCCGACCCGGGCTACCGGATCGTCCGCGCGGCGGTCGAGGCCGGGGTCAGGGTGGTTCCCATACCGGGTGCGTGCGCGGCAGTCGCCGCCCTTTCAGCCTCCGGCCTTGCGACCGATTCCTTCCGATTCGGCGGATTCCTGCCTCGAAAATCCGCTGAGCGAAGGCGCTTGCTGGAAAGCCTGAACGTCGAACCGGGGCTCACCCTCGTCTTCTATGAGTCACCCCATCGTATCCTTGAGAGCCTGCGGGATGTTGAACAAACCATGGGCGATCCGCCGGTTGCCGCCGGTCGTGAGGTGACTAAGCTCCACGAGGAATTCCTGCGCGGCAAGGCGAGCGAGGTTCGAGCCAGCCTTGAGGGCAGACAACAGATCCTCGGCGAGTTCACCCTCATCATCGGCAAACGCGAACCCGCCGCCTTATTGACAGGAACGCCTGAAGAGGAAGTCGCGAGCCTGATTCAAGCCGGCATGGACCGGATGGAAGCGATCAAGACAGTCGCCAAGGCGGCCGGCATCCCGAAACGCGATCTCTACAAACGGCTGGAGGCACTCTAGCTGTCCGGTTCTCCATCTCCCCAGATTGACTTGACCGTCGCCACAGCGCTGCGCAGTTGCTCGGCACCTGCCAATTCCCTTTCGAGAAAGTCCAGTCCCTCCAGAAGCCAACCAGCCAGTCGGGCATCGGCCAGAGCGTAGATCACCCGTCGGCCTTCCTTGCGTTCGCGGACCAGATGGTGCGACCGGAGAATGGCTAGGTTCTGCGAAACCGCGGAGTGCGGAATCCCCAGAACTTGTTGAAGCGAATTGACATCCATCTCCTTCGCCTTCAACTCTTCAACGATGAGGATTCGCTGAGGGTGAGACAGCGCTCCCAGAAATTCCGCCAATCCCCGCGCGATCGTCAGCCGTTGCGGAATGGTATTGACCTCCTTGGCCCTTGCCTGATTATGGCCTCGATCCAGATTAAATGCAAACATTCATATATTCAAATTTATAGCAACTTGTGCGAATGTGTTTGCATCTCTGACGTGAGCCCGGCACACGTACTCCCAAGCGGGTATCTCACCCCCGGAGGCCTCATCGTCAGCAGGGCATCAATCGAACTCATGAGTGACAATCAATCTCACAACGGAGCGACCGGTTCGGTGAGCGCGGAGCACATCTACCACCACGTACATCCCTGGGAACGGCTCAAGGACCTACTGAGGCTCGAGTCAACGGAGCTTTGGGTAGCCGCCCTGTACTCGGGGGCGATCGGCCTCGTCTCCCTGGTGCTTCCCGTTGCCGTGCAATCGCTCGTGAACAGTGTCGCCTTCGGCACTGTCCTGCAACCTATCGTCGTACTGACCTCGCTGGTGTTCCTGGCCCTCTGCTTCTCCACAGTGCTCACGGCCTACCGCCAATGGGTAGTGGAGCTGATCCAGCGCCGGCTCTTCGTCAGGATGGCTGGTGAAGTAACGAACAAGCTGGTAAACGTTGATCCACAGGCATTCGACCGTTTCCACGGCCCGGAACTGGTCAACCGCTTTCTTGATGTGGCCACCATTCAGAAGGCGTGCGCCGGCTTGCTGATCGACGGCCTCTCTGTTTTCACGCAGACAGTCATCGGCATGGTGCTGCTGGCAATCTACCATCCGTGGCTGCTCGCCTTCGATGTGCTGCTGCTCATCTCGATCGCCATTGTTCTGGTGCCATTGGGTCGTGGGGCGATTCCCACTTCCGTCAAAGAGTCAAAGGCGAAGTTCGCGGTGGTTGCATGGCTCGAAGAGATAGCCCGGCACCGGATCGGATTCAGAACCAGAGGCGGCGCGCGTCTGGCAAAGGAAAAGACCAACAACCTGGTCGTCGATTACCTGACCTATCGAGCTAAACACTTCGGCATCCTGATGAGGCAGATTGTTGGCAGTTTCATGCTCCAGGCCTTGGCCAGCGCGACCTTGTTGGGGGTGGGCGGCTGGCTGGTCATCGAGCGGCAGCTCACGCTGGGGCAACTGGTGGCTGCAGAGATCGTGGTCGCGCTGGTCGTTTCGAGCTTCACCAAGTTCGGCAAGCATCTGGAGAGTTTCTACGACATGATGGCGGCGATCGACAAGCTGGGGTATCTGACTGACCTGCCCGCGGAACGTTCCGGCGGCGAACGCTTGCCCGAGCCCGGCGGGCCGGCGTATGTGCGTCTTGTGGGCGCCACCGTGGCGGGCGGCTCTCGCGGCGAGCTTCTGAAGGAGGTCAGCGTGGAATTCCCGCCTGGCTCCCGCACCGGCATTGTCGGAGGGACGGGATCAGGAAAGAGCACCCTTCTCGATCTGGTCTACGGCCTGCGAGCGCCACACCAAGGTTATGTCGAATTCAATGGCAGGGACTATCGAGAGGTGCTGCTTGGCGACTTGCGCGATCGCATCGCACTGGTTCGAGAACCGGAGATCTTTGAAGGGACTCTCTTCGACAATCTCCGCCTGGGTTTGGACTCATGCGACTCCGGCAGGGCTCGCGAAGTCCTGGCGAAAGTGGGATTGCTCGAGCACGTCATGGCGCTGCCGCAGGGCTTGAACACACCGCTGCAGACTGGCGGATTGCCGCTCTCACCGGGGCAACGCGTCCAACTCGAGCTTGCGCGCGCCCTGCTTCGACGGCCCGAGCTTCTCATACTTGACGAGGTGCTCGACTGGCTGGATGACTTGCCGGAGCGTGAAGCCCTTCTCAATGCGCTCTTCTCGCCGGATGCACGCTGGACTCTGATCGTTGTCAGCCAGAGCGAAGACATCCTGGCTCTCTGCAACAACGTGTATGAGGTTCGAGATCGAGGATTGCGCAGCGGTCCAAAACAAGCCGCACTGGCTTGAACAAGGCCATTGATGAAAACCATGCTGACAGCGAATGGAACCACCAGTCTGAACCCCGCCGCTGCAACGCCGGCCGGCGGAGCTTTGCCCGCAATGGAACTCGTCGGCAGCGCGCATTCGGCGCGGACACTTGCCGTTGTACTCGCAGTCCTGATCGTTGTTTTTGCGGTCGCGCTTGTCTTCACGCCCTGGCAGCAGAGCGTCTCCGGGCTCGGCAAAGTGAGCGCATTAACTCCCGTTGAACGTACCCAGTTTCTAGCTGCCCCCGTCGAGGGACGCGTCCTGAAGTGGCATGTCACGGAGGGTTCAAAGGTCAGCAGCGGACAGTTGGTCGTTGAACTCGCCGACAACGATCCGCAGATTCTGGATCGCATCCGTGCCGAGCGGGCGGCGGTTGAAGAGCGCCGGATCAATGCCCTGAGCCGCGTCCAGGCGCACGAGGACCGTCTCAGCCGGCTGGACGAATCGCAGACGAACGGTGTCAGCGCCGCGCAGAACCGCGTCCAGATGGCCAACGATCGCATTACGCAGGCGGTACAGGGCCTCACCGCCACCGATGCCCGCCTCGAAGCCGCCCGCTTCAATCTCAACCGGCAGCGCGACCTTGTCAAGATCGGGACGACCAGCCAGCGCAATGTCGAACTCGCCCAGATGGACTACGCAACCGCTGAGGCCGAAGTGGCCCGCGCGAAGAGCTGCGTTGAACGCCGCACGCAACGAACGCCTGGCTCTGGATGATGATCTGAAGAAGATCAAGGCCGACGCCGCCGCGGCCATCGAGGGCGAGCGGGCCACACTGAACTCGGCCCGCTCCGAGATCGCCAATGCCAACGCCGAATTGCAGCGGATCGACACGCGTCTGGCCCGCCAGCAGACATTGACCATTACGGCGCCCAGGGACGGCACCATTGTCCGCCTTCTCGCCCAGCCGAGTTCCGAATTGCTGAAGAGCGGCGAGCCCGTCGCCATGTTCGTGCCCGATGCCTATGAGCCGACCGTGGAGCTATACCTGAGCGGCGTTGACATGCCGCTGGTTCACGCCGGCGATCCCGTCCGCCTGCAGTTCAATGGCTGGCCCGCCATTCAGTTCGTTGGCTGGCCCTCGGTAGCAGTCGGCACGTTCGGCGGACGAGTGAAGCTGGTCGACGCCACAGAGACCAAAGGCGGCGATTTCCGTGTATTGATCGTCCCCGACCCCAAGGACGACCCCTGGCCTTCGGCCAACTACCTTCGCCAGGGAGTGCAGGCCAAGGGTTGGGTATTGCTGAAGACGGTGCCGCTCGGTTGGGAGCTTTGGCGCCGCTTCAACGGATTTCCCCCTGTCATCGCCGATGACGAGCCCGGCGCCGCCGGCGCCAAAGGCAAAGGCAAGAAGGACAAGTAGTTATGCTGAGAGCCGTATTGCTTGCGGCGCTGGTCTCGGGCTGCGCACCCGCTCAAACCATACCGCCGCCCAAGTTGGAGCCTCGCTCATGGCTCACCCTCGCCGAGGTTTTGGCCAGCGTTGAAAAACACTATCCGCCGCTGCTGGCCGCTGTGCAGGACCGCGTTATCGCCGGCGCCGACGTGCTGATTGCCGAGGGCCGCTTCGATCTCGCCATGAAAGCGGCATGGGAGGGCGATTACCTCGGCTACTACGAAAACCAGGTCTTCAAGAGCAGCGTCGAACAACCCACGCAATTCCAGGGGATGACATTCTTCGGGGGATACAATTTCGGCCGCGGGTCGTTCGCTCCTTACGATGGCAAGAACCAGACCGATTCGGGTGGTGAGTACCGCGCCGGATTGCGCGCGCCGCTGTTTCGCGACAGGGCCATCGACCCGCGCCGGGCCGATTTGCAGAAAGCGCTGATCGGTCGCCGGATCGCGGACCTCGGCGTCGACCAGCAGCGCCTTGTTATTCTGCAGCTCGCCGCGCGCCGCTACTATGACTGGATCGCCGCGGGACGCCGCTTCGAAGTCGCGCGCGACGTCCTCAGGATCGCAGAGAGGCGCGATCAGCAGTTGCGAGCCACTGCCGATGCGGGCCAGATTCCCCAGATCGACGTAACCGATAACATGCGGGCAATCTACACGCGGCGGGGCCAGTTGGTTGAGTCGCAACGAGCGCTCCAGTTGGCCACCATCGAACTCTCGCTCTTCTACCGCGACGACCGCGGCGAGCCCGTCCTTGTTGCGGAATCGAAGCTCCCACCGGACTTTCCCGTGATGCGGGAGATGACGGAAGAAAGGCTGAAAGAAGATATCGATCTCGCTTTGCTCCGTCGACCCGAGATCCAGAGGTTCGCCGCGCAGCGCTCTCAGGTTGAGGTCGACCGCCGCTTGGCGGAGAACCAGCTTCAGCCGAACATCGACCTCACTCTGGCCTATACGCGCCTGCTCGGCGATCGCGTGGTGCGCCGCGGCCCTGACGACCTCATCGCGTCACTGAACTTTGACTTGCCCCTTCAGCGGCGTGCGGCCAAGGGCCGCAATGCGACATCCATCGCGCGCATCGAGCAGTTCGACCAACGGGAACGATTCGCCCGTGATCAGGTGGTCGCCGAAGTGCGCGACGCTTATTCGGCACTTGTCGCGGCCCATCAGCGCGCCGGCTTCCTCCGTCAGGAAGTCGAGGTGGCCCGGGAACTCGAACGAGCCGAGCGCCAGAAGTTCGAACTAGGCGACGGCAACCTCTTCCTGGTGAATCTACGCGAGCAAGCCACGTTCGACACTGCTGTCCGCGAAGTCGCGGCCGTCAACGAGTACTTCCGCGCCTTGGCGCTGTATGAATTCGCCATCGCGGAGGCCATCACAACCCAGCCGCGGAAACCTTGACGGCTGAACCAGGCCTTCGCTATAGGGCCAGCTTGCCTTGCCAGGCCATGTCCTTCAACTTGAATTTCCGCTTGATGTCGATCCGGCCCAGTTTCGTGGCGAACTCGACGTCCTTGTCGTCCACGGTGATTTCATCGGTCTTCGCAAACCGGAACACCAGGGTCTGCGCCGAACCTTCGACAATCTCCACCGCATCGGGGTGCAGGTCGGCTTTGCCCTTTCGATGGAGCAGCGTGCCGGCTTTCATCTTTTCCTTCGCCTCTTCGGACGGCGCGGGACGCTGACCGCCGCCTTCGGTGCCCCCGGCTTGCTGCGGAGCCCTGCGAGGCGGGCCGATTACTGCGATCACATAGTGAGGCTCGGCCCGGGCCAGGTAGTCTTTGGCCTGCTGTGAGGTCTCCGCTTCCTTGCCTAACCGCGCCCGGACAAAGGCCTCCTTGATGGGTGCTGCGCTGACCCAACGGACCACGAACGGGATTGTCGGGGCAACTCCACCTCCCCCGCCTGCGCCACCCCCCCCGCCCATGTCGTCATTGTTCGGACCGCTGCCCATGCTGCCTTGTTCCGCCGTCGGCATGGCACCGCCACCTCCGCCTCCTCGCCCTCCCCGGCCGCCGCCGCGTCCGCTGCCTCCCATCCCGCCCGTCGCAGGTCCGCCCATGGCGACGTCCACTTTCTGCGCCCACGGCGAGTCGGAGAGGATCTTGGTCAGATCCTTTTCCGTCCACTCCGCGGGTTTCTTCGCGGTCCAGGGTTCTTCGGCGTTCAGCGGCAGCACGGGCACAATCCCGGCCGCCAGCACAGCGCGGCGCGATATTCGGATCATATAGTCGATTATCTTCAATCGTGCGGTGTTTCGCGAGGGGGTAGCACGACTGCGGCTTCGCCTACAGCGCCAGCTTGCCCTGCCAGACCATGTCGTCCAACCTGAACTTCCGCCGGATGTAGAGCCGGGCCCAATTCAAGCAAAGCCTCGTGGCGAACTCAGCATCCTTGTCATTGACGGTGATTTCTTCGGTCCGCGGGAAACGGAAGATCACGCTCCAAACGGGACGCTCGACGATTTCCACCACCTCGGGGCGAAGGTGGGCCTTGCCGGCCCGGCGCAGAACGGTATCGTTCTTCAGCCGCTGCTTCACCTTTTCCAATTGGCCGGGTTGCAGCGCACCCCCCTCGGTCCCTTCCCACTTCGGGGCCCACCGTGGCCAGCCAATCACCGGCGGGCCAATCAACGCAATCGCGTAATGCCGCTCTGTTTGGCCCAGGTAGTCCTTGGCCTGCTGCGAGGTCTCCGCTCCCTTCCCCAGCCGCACCCTGACGTAGGCCTCTTTGACAGGAGCCGCGCTCACCCAGCGGACCACAAAAGGAATCCCCGAAATCCTGCGGCCGGGCCCCGAGGCCCCAGGGCCACCAGCCGCGAAGTCGCGGCTGCCCGGACCGCTCATGCCAAACCCGGGAGTGTTTGAGCTGCTAATGTCAGGACCCCCGAAAGAGAGTTCTACCTTTTGGGCCCAGGGTGAATCGGACAGAATCCTGGTCAGTTCCTCGTCCGTCCATTCCGACGGTTTTTTCGTGGTCCAGGGATCTTCGGCGTTCAGCGGCAGCGCGGGTGCGAATCCGGCCGCCAGCACCGCTCGGCGCGACATTCGGATCATATGGTCGATTATCTCTAATCGTGCGGCGTTTCGCGAGGGGGTAGCACGGCCCCGAAGTCCTCGCTCGCCCGGTGTGCCAGCAACTCCAGCAATTCGCCCACACGCGCATGAGACGGCGACACCACGATCAGCCCGACGTGATGCTCCTTCTTCATGCGCCACACGATTTCCGGCTCCGTGTAATGGCTGGTGTCCGGCCACTCCTGCCTGGCGAGTGAAACCAGCAGTCCGCCGTAGTCCTGTCTCGCAGCCGGAACTTCATACTGCCCGCGGCCTCCGGCCACTTCAATCCGAGCCCACTCGGCCCACAGATTGATCCCCGTCGCCGATTCGATCAGCTCCGCGATGTGCGCGCCGCCCACTCGTGCCGAAGTCTCCAGAAAATAGGCCCGGCCGTCCCTGCCCAGGATGTACTCGCTGTGCGACACTCCGCGCACCAGCCCCAGCGCCGTCAGCAGCCGCCGGTTCATCTCGAGCAGCGTCTGCTCCTGTGGCGTGCCCCGCTCCACGGTCCGTGTGGTGAAGACGCCACCTCCGTGCGCAACTTCCATCGGCGGACGGCCGTAGCCGCTGGCGATCGCGAACTTGAACTCGCGCTCGTGGACGATCGTGTCAACGTGATAAACGTCGCCTTCGACGAACCGCTCCAGGAGATAGTGCGACTGCAAGTCGCCAATCTCTTCCAGCGCCTCCCAGAGCTGCGGCTGATTCTCAATCTTGCGGATGCCGATCGCCCCTGCCGAACTGCGCGGCTTCAGCACCCATGGCCCAGGCACGCGCTCGCAGAATTCCGTCAGCTTGCCATGGTGGAGCACGTGAATGAAGTCGGGGACGGCAATGCCTGCCTCTTCCGCCTTCATCCGCATCGCCAGCTTGTCGCGGAAGTGCCGCACCGTCGTCTCGCCCATGCCCGGAATGCGCAGGTGCTCGCGCAGCGTCGCCCCCATTTCGAGGTCGAAATCGTCGAGCGGAACGATACGGTCGATCTCAACGGTCCGCGCCAGATAGCTCACTGCCTTGATCGTGTCTTCGCGATTCCAACGCTTGTGCTCGTCCGGCATGTAGTAGATGTCGTCGAGCACGTCCCGCGGCCAGGTGTTGTTGTCCTTCAGGCTGAGCGAGGTCAAAAGCAGCACTCTCGCGCCTTCCCGTTTGGCCTGTCGCAGGAAGGCGTGGCCCTTCTCGTAGCTCGCGATGGCGAGGATGGTTATCGGCGTTTTCCCAGGCACCAGACTATTCTACGCATCTATTCGACAGTGACCTTGGTTCCTGTGGTTTCGTGCTTCGAGATCGACTCGATGCGCGAATCGATGATCGCGCGCAGTCCCTTCAGGAACTCCACGCGGGCGTGGTCGAAATGCCGGCGCGCCGACTCCGACGGCCCCATCTGCTTCAGGAACTCAGTCAGCGCCGGACCGGCGCCGCCGCACACGCACTCCCCGCACGCCTGCTTCGGACTCGTGTTTTCTTCGCTCATGCCGTCTCCTTCAGCTCTACCACCAGTAAACCTGATTCCATCCTCGCGCGCACCGGCTCCAATTGCGCCATCGTCACCGGCAGCCCGATATGCCGCCGCATGGTTCCGACCTCCACCACCAGTTCGTCGCGCTTCTTGAACAGCCCGACCTCGCCCTTCTCCGTGAAGGGAACGCGCAGGTGCACTTCATAGTGATCGGCCACCTTGTGGAAGGAGTACGGCCGCTCCAGCCGCGTCACCGCGGCCGGGTCGCGTCCGTCGGCGTATAGCTGCGCGGACAAATGCTTCAACCGCTCCACTCCCAGCATCTCGTGCCTGAACAGCGGCACCTGCGACACCGGCACGGGGCGAAATAGGATTCCATCTCGCCGAGGAAATGCCGCTGCGACTCGCGCCACTCGCGGAAGTACTCGTCCTGAACTTCCTCGGGCAGCACGCGGTTCACAATCACCTCGTCCACCGTCAGCCCGTGCAGCGAGAAGTAGACAAAGGCACGCTGCGTCTCGCGCACCACCATCTTCTCGGCGTTGGTCACCAGCCGGACGCTGGTCCTCTGCGGGTCCTCCATCAGCTCGTCGATGCCCTCGATCTTCTCGAACAGGCTCTTGATGTTGGCGAAGTAACTGTCCGACGGCAGTTCCACCGGCGAAACGCGGTTGGCCATCGGCCGGACCGCCTTCAGAATGCCCGCGCTGCAACGGAAAGATGTGCTTCATGTACCAGTCCAGCGTCGTCGGCATCGAGACGAATCGCAGGCTCTCCGCCGTGGGCGCGCAGTCCAGCACGACCACGTCGTAGCGCGACTCCTTGCGGAACTGATTGACGTACATCATGGCGCTCAGCTCTTCCATGCCGGGAAAGATCGCCATCTCCTCGGCCTCCACTCCCGAGAGCCCGGAGGTCCGCAGGATGCCGGTGATGTAGCTCGAGATCTCCTTCCAGTGGCGCTTGATCTCGCTTTGAATGTTGACCTCGTGGAGCGAGAGGTTCGGCAGCGATTCGAAGGGATCCGAAGTCTTGCGATGGAAAAGGCCGTCGGATTCCAGATCGAACGAATCGGCCAGCGAGTGCGCCGGATCGACGCTCATCACCAGCGTCCGGTAGCCGAGTTCGGCCAGGCGGATGCCGGTCGCCGCCGCCACGCTGGTCTTGCCCACCCCGCCCTTGCCGCTGAATAAAGAAGTATCCGCATATCTTCTCCGATGCCGCCCTACGCCTCTACGATAGAAGGATCCATGGATCGAAGAACACTCATTCAACTGGTGTCCATTCTCAGTGTCGCCCGCGAGGCCGCCGCGCAGCAGGGGCAGGCGGCTCAGCCAGCGCCTCGCGTCACGCCTGAGCAGCTTGAAGCCGCGCTCAAAATCCTTGGCCTGGAATTCAGCGCCGAGCATCGCAAGTTGATGTTGCGCACTGTGAGCCAGCAATTGGACGCCTACGAGGGCTTACGCAAGCTCGACATCCCCAACTCGGTCGGCCCGGCCTTCACGTTTCTCTCCGCGGCTCCGGCGCCTGCGCCTTCCCGATTCAAACCCCTGCGCCACACCGCCCCGAAGGCGACGCCCTCCGGCGACGACCTCGCCTTTGCTCCCGTCCATCAGCTCGCCGCGCTGCTGCGCGCCCGCCGCGTTAGTTCTCTGGACCTCACCCGCCTTTACATTGAACGCCTTAAGCGATTCTCCCCGACTCTCAACTGCACCGTCACGCTCACTGAGGACCTCGCCCTTGAACAGGCCAAACGCGCCGATGAGGAGATCCGCCGCGGCAAGTACCGCGGCCCGCTTCACGGTGTTCCCTGGGGCGCCAAGGACCTGTTCTCCACAAAGGGCATCCCCACCACTTGGGGCGCCGAGCCCTTCGCCAAACAGGTAATCGACACTGACGCCACCGTCGTGACCCGGCTCCGGGATGCCGGAGCGGTCCTGGTGGCCAAGCTGTCCATGGGCGCTCTCGCTATGGGCGGACTCTGGTTCGGCGGCATGACCAAAACACCGTGGAACACGGAGCTGACCTCCAGCGGTTCCTCAGCCGGCTCAGCCGCCGCCACAGCCGCCGGCCTTGTCGGATTCGCCATCGGGACCGAGACACTGGGGTCCATCATCTCGCCCTCCATTCGCTGCGGCACGGTCGGCCTCAGACCAACTTTCGGCCGCGTCTCAAGACATGGCGCGATGGCTCTCTGCTGGACGCTGGACAAGATCGGCCCCATCACGCGCTCCGTCGAAGACGCCGCCCTGGTGCTCAATGCCATCTACGGCCCGGACGGGCTCGACAACAGCGTCATCGACAGGCCATTCCACTGGGAACCTGCCCGCCCTCTCTCAACGCTCCGCATCGGCATCCTCTCCAAGGCCTTCGAGTCGTTTAAGGACAAAGAAAAGGAGGTGTACGATGAGGCGCTCTCTTCGCTCGCCAGACTCGGCGTCAAGCCGGCGTCCGTCGAGTGGAACGACAACGATTCGCGGGACCTCAGGATCGCACTCAACGCCGAGGCTGCGGCCGCCTTCGACGACATCACCCGCGACGGCCGAGTCTCCGAATTGAAAGACCAGGCTGGCTATGCATGGCCGAACCAGTTCCGCTCCTCCCGCCTGATTCCGGCGGTTGAGTACATCCGCGCCCAGCGCGCCCGCACCCTGACGATCGACAAACTGACCAAGTGGTTCGAGCCCTGGGACGTGATCGTCGCGCCGCCTTATGGGATGATGACGACCACAAACTTCACCGGCCACCCGCAGGTCGTCGTGCCCTGCGGCTTGGTCGACGGAATGCCCCGCGGCCTGAGTTTCCACTCGAAACTCTTCGACGAAGGCACCGCCTTGCGTCTCGCCCTGGCCTTCGAACAGGCCACCGACTTCCACACACGCCGGCCGGCCGGGTTCACTCGCCAATGAGCTTAGGTCACGATCAGGCCGCAGTCGCCAGACTGGCTTGCTTGGCGGAAGAAAAGCGGGTCGGACTCCAGTTGACGGCGGCGGTTGACGGTCCAACGGCCGCTGAAGCAGTGGCCTTCCCGCCGGTCACACGCACGTTTGCTAGACTTAGACTGGTCGATTAAACTGGTTGATTTCACATGCGAGAGATTCAAGCGTCCGAAGCGAAAACCCACCTCCCCCAGTTGCTCGATGACGTCGAGCGCGGCGAGACCCTCATCATCACCCGCCACGGCCGCCCCATCGCTAGAATCGTCCCCGAGGTGGACCGGCGACAGGAAGAGATCGATAAGGCCATTGCCGGTATCGTCGCACTTCGGAAACGGACCGGCCGGATTTCGGTTAGGGATTTACTCTCCGCCAGAGACGAAGGGCGAAAGTAACCAATGCCTTTCGTGTTGGACGCCTCCGTGGCGGCATGCTGGGCCTTTCGCGACGAGAACCACCCAATTGCAGCCCTTGCCATGACCCGAATTCGTTCTGGAGGGGCCACGGCGCCGAGTTTGTTTTGGTTCGAGGTCCGCAACATCCTTGTTGTCAACGAGCGCCGCGGGAGAGTCACCAAGGTGGAGACAACCAAGTTCCTCGGACACCTCTCGAAGCTGCCTATCGACCTGGATTACTCCCCGAATGAGGCGCAGGTTCTTCAGCTTGCCAGGACTCATGGTCTGACCGTATATGACGCTGCATACTTGGAACTCGCCCACCGCGAGGGACTGCCTCTGGCGACCCTGGATGCTGCTCTTGCGCGGGCAGTCAAAGCTGAAGGAATGGCGCTGCTCGAAGCCTGATCAGAACACTACCCCAAACCCAGGCTCCGTCACCGGCACGACTTTCACCTTCGGTGAGTACTTGGCCGCGACGTCCTTGATCTTCGCCGCGTTGCCCACCAGCAGAAACTGCAGATTGTCGCTTGTGTAGAACTTCCTCGCCACCCGGTTAGCCTGTTCAACCGAAACTGCGTCCAGCCGCGAGAACATGTCGTCGATCTCGCCCCGGTTCTGCCCGAATAGCTCGAGATCGCCCAGCGTATCGGCCAGTTGCAGCGACGTCTCCATCAGTTGAGTCGGCAGCGCGCCCTTCACATACGCCTTGGCCGAGTCCAGCATCTCCTTCGAGATCCCCTTCTCCCGCAACTGCTTCAACAAGTCCAGCGACATGTCCATCGCCTTCTCCGTCGTCTCCGTTCGGGTATAGGTCGAAATGTAGATGCCGCCCGTCAGCCGGTCCCGCTCCACGACGGAATTGGCCCCATAGGTCAATCCCGAATTCACCCGCAGCGCGTCGTTGAGCATTGACGTGAACCGCCCGCCGAACAGCGTATTCACCAGCGTCAAAGCCGCCCGATCGGGATGAGTCCTCTCGATGCCTGGCATGGCAATGTGGAAGTACGTCTGCGTTGCGTCCGGCTTATCAATCAGCAGCATCCGGCTCCCACTGAACTTCGGCGCGCTCGACTTCGCCCAGCCGTAGGCTTCCCCGGCAGGCAGGCTCCCGGCCAGCGCCGCGAGTTTCGGCCCAAGCACCTTGGGATCAAAGCTCCCCGTCACTACCACGATCAGATTCTTCCCGGTATACATCCGCTTGTGGTAGCCGGCGATGTCTTCGCGGGCCACCCGCGCCATCGCCACCTCGTCAGCCACCTGCCCATAGGGATGAGCGGCGCCGAAGTAGAAGGCATCGTGGTACATGCGGATCGCGTTGCGCGGGTTGTCCTTCATGCTTCTGGCACGATCGAGCGATTCGCTCAGCACCTTCTTCACTTCGCTTTCGGGAAATGCCGGCCGCGCGATCACATCACCCAGAATCGCCAGCGACGCATCCGCATTGGCCGACAGAAAATCTGCCACCACCACGGAGTCCTGCCGTGAAGCCATCGTGTTCAGCGTCGTGCCGAGCCCGTCCAACTGCTCGGAAATCTGATCGTAGGTTCTCGATCCAGCGCCTCGCCGCAGCAGGCTCGCCGTCAAAGCCGCCACGCCCGCCTTGCCTGCCGGGTCGGCTTCCGAGCCGCCTCGAAACACGAGCCGCACGGTGGTCAGGGGCACGTCCGAACCGGGCGCCAGAAGAAGTGTCGCACCGTTTGGCAACGTCTGCTTTTCGAACGCCGGAAGTTTCAGGCTCTGTCCTGCCAGCGCCCAAGCCGCCAGGAGAGCGCACCCCACAACGCGCCTCATTGCTTCACCTCACTCTTTGCAGTCTCGGGAATCAGCGTGCCCACGGTCCTGTTCTTTGCCGTCAGATACTGCGCCGCCACCCGCTTCACCTCATCCGCGCTGACCGCGCGAATCAGCTTCTCTGTTTCGGCCAATTTCTGCCAGCTTCCGCGAAATACCTCGGTACTGCCGATGAGGTTGGCCTTGCCGGCGATCGTCCTCAACTCGCGGTAGTGCCCCGCAAGAATCTGATTCTTGGCCCGCTCGAGTTCTTCGGCCGTCACTCCGTCGCGCCCCAGTTTTTCGAACTCCTCGTACAGCAGCGCTTCGGCCTTCTTCGGATCGTTCCCGCTGCGCACCTGCATCGAAACGACTATCTGGCCAGGATCCAGCGACTGTTCCGCGTCCATGCTCACGTTCAGAACCGCCTGCTCCTTGTCCACCAACCGCCTGGTGAGCCTCGAGCTTCTTCCCACGCTCATGATCGTCGACAGAACCTGCAGCGCGGGCTCCTCCGCACTCTTCGTCTCCGGTACGTGATAGGCCGCCAGCACAATTGCCAGCGCCGCCGGCCGACGCAATTCCACACGCCGTTCGCCTTGCTGCTCAGGTTCTTTCGTCCGCACCGGCGGCGGCGGGTCTTGCCGCGGAATCGGCTCCAAATACTTCTTCGCCAGCGCCAGG
Organism: Bryobacteraceae bacterium; assembly: GCA_963714395.1. Classification (GTDB taxonomy): domain Bacteria; phylum Acidobacteriota; class Terriglobia; order Bryobacterales; family Bryobacteraceae; genus JACADU01. The sequence continues at coordinate 26,405 of CAVQOO010000038.1, read as the reverse complement.
ATCTCCGCTGGCTTCACGTCGCCAGTCACCACCATGACGCAGTTGTTTGGCGCGTACCCCATTTTGAAGTGCGCCTTGAGGTCTTCCAGCGTCCAGCTCTCAATATCGGAAGGCCAGCCAATCACAGGAAACTGATAAGGGTGCGCCGTGAATGCCACCGCGTTCACCTGCTCGTACAACGCGCCAAACGGATTATTGTCCACCGACGACCTGCGCTCGCTGTACACCACCCCGCGTTCGCTTTCGACGATCTTCGGATCAAAGCTCAGGTCGCGGATGCGGTCCGCTTCCATGTCGAACATCAGCTCGAGAGCCGAAGGCGGAAACCAGTCCGTATACACGGTCACGTCGCTGTTTGTGTAGGCGTTGTTGCGTCCCCCGGCCTTCTCCATCTCGACGTCAAACTGCTTCGGGCCGTATTTCTTCGCACCGTTGAACATCATGTGCTCGAAGTAGTGCGATATCCCCGTCGTGCCCGGACGCTCGTTTCGCGCCCCGATCTTGTAAAAGAAGTACATCGCTACACTCGGCACGTCGTGATCCTCGTGGATCAGCAGCTTCATGCCGTTGGCAAGCCCGTATTCCTCGATTTTGAGCGATTGCGCTGACAGCGGCGAGATAGCCAGCAGCAGGCAAGCAAACACCTTCCTCATATCCGATGAGCATACCAGCCGTGGACCCTGCCGCCCTGTAAACTCAGAATTCATGCCCAGCCGTCTGCTCTCGGTCCTTGTTCCGGTCTACAACGAGGAAGAGTCAGTCAACGCGGCGCTGCTGCGCATTCTCGACGCGCCGTTGCCCTCTGGTGTCACCGCCGAGATCATCGTAGTCGACGACGGCTCCACGGACGGCTCGAGAGAGGCCATCGAGGCCGTCGCCGCCCAGTATCCCGATCGCGTCCGCTTCCTCCGCCACGAACACAATCGCGGCAAAGGTGCGGCTATCCGCACTGCCCTGGCCAGTGCCCGCGGCGAGTTCAGCATCATTCAGGACTCCGACCTCGAATACGACCCTCGCGACTACCCCAGCCTCCTCGCCCCGCTGCTCGAAGACAGGGCTGACGCCGTCTACGGCACGCGCTTCGCCGTCGGCGGTGAACGCCGCGTGCTCTACTTCTGGCATTCCCTCGCGAATGCCTTCTTCACCGCCCTCGTCAATCTCGCAGCCGACCTCAACCTCACCGACGTCTGGACCTGCTACAAAGTCTTCCGCACCTCCCTGCTCCGCTCGATCCCCATCCGGTCCGACGGCTTCTCATTCGAGCCCGAGATCACCATCAAACTCGCCCAGCGCCAGGTGGCCATCTACGAAACGCCCATCCGCTATCACGGACGTACCTATGAGGAAGGCAAGAAGATCGGCACGGCCGATGTCGTCATGGGCCTCCTCACCGTGTTCCGGTTCGCCCTGCGGCGCGACGTCTACAACGATCATGGCCCCGAGATCCTCGATACACTCGCCTCCGCACGCCGTTTCAATGGCTGGATGGCCGAAACCATCAGCCCGTGGGTCGGGCGCCGTGTTCTCGAAATCGGCGCCGGCATCGGCAACCTTTCCCGCTGCCTTGCCCCGCGCCGCGAAGCCTACTGGGCTTCCGACATCGACGAAGAGCATCTGGCGCGCCTGCGGCAGCGCTCTGGCCCACCGCGCCAACTTCCGCGCGCTGGCAATCGATCTCGCCGATCCCGCATGTTTCGATGCAATCGAAGGCTCCGTCGATACGGTAGTTTGCCTGAACGTCCTGGAACACATTGAAGACGATCGCCAGGGCCTGCTCAATATCCGCCGCGCCCTGGTGTCCGGCGGCCGCGCCATCGTCCTCGTTCCTCAAGGCATGGGCCTCTACGGCGAACTCGATCGAGTTCTCGGCCACTGCCGCCGCTATTCCCGCGACGAGCTAGCGGGAAAGCTCCGCCAGGCCGGGTTCGACATCGAAGTCATCCTGGACTTCAATCGCGTCACGGTGCCTGGCTGGTACTTCAATGGCCGCATTCTGCGCCGCCGCCATTTCAGCCGGCTCCAGCTCGCCATCTTCGACAGGCTCGTCTGGCTGTGGAAGATCCTGGACCGCTGGCTTCCATGGCGTGGCGTATCATTGATTGCGATCGTCCGCAAACCATGACCGCGGTTGCGCTACTTCTCCTCTCGCAGATCCCGCCCTGGGTCGACGCAGCGCGTTCCCAGCCTGTTGAAGTCCAGGCCCAACTGATTCCCGCCATCAACCGGCAGACTCCAGGTCATCCGCGGCCTCGAACTGTATCGTCTCAGAGACCGCGCCCTTACAGCCCGCCACTGGCTTCCGCGCTTCCCCGCAACGCAAACCATTCCCGCGGGCTACGCCGCCTACATCGCGGCGATGCACCGCCCGGTGTCCGGACTTGAGATTCTCGTCGCCGCGCTGCAGGCCGGCGCGCTCCCATTTGCCCAAAGCAGGCAAATCCTGGAAGAGATAAAAACCCAGTCACCCAGCCAGCCTACCTGCGCCGACCCCATTCTGGAGTGGTTGAAGCCGCTCTTCGACCTTCTCGCCGCCGAAGCGCCTCAACTCTACCCGGACCGCGATTCCAAGCTTGCCGCGCTGGAGCGCTGGGCCGCGTGGATCGAGAGCCCGTTCGACCTGCTGGGTTTCGTCAATTTCGCCCGCTCCCTGCAACTCGCCGAGCCGCAGGACCGCGCACGCGCCGCCGGCCTGATTTCCGGCATCCTTGCCCGAGCCGCCCGCCCCACCCTGTGGGATGTCGTTTCTGCTCATGCCCGTCAACCTGCGCGGCGCGGTTTCGCAGTCCATCGAGACCTTCGGGCAGGCCCCATGATCCTCACAGCGTACCGCCAGTTCGTCACACGAGCTCTCTCCGCTCCGGTATGCCGTTCCACACCCGAGGAAGCCGCACTCCGCCGCGAACTCGCAAGCGACCTTAACAGGAAACTCGAACGCTGGCCCATCGAAGGTGTCGCGCCACTTTCCGATCTGGACATTGCGCGGCTACAGGGCGGCAGCACACAACTCGACGGGGCGCCGCCCGCCTTCGACGAGCCCGCCTCCTGCGCCAAAGCCCGTCTGGCTCTGCTCGCCAAGCCCAGTGACGAATCCTGGGCAGCCTTTGTCGCCGCCTGGAATGATTGGACGCCCGAACAGCTCGGCGGCGATCTCCGATACGAAGATTCGAAACTCTCGACGCTGCTCCTGCTGGATCTCCCCGACGCCTTCCAGTCTCGTCTCGCCGCGAAAACCCTCGAGGCGCTCTCGTCATCCCGCCTCAAGGCCGAAGAGCCGGGGCTTTGGACGGCCCTGGCACTCGACTGGTTCACTGCCCACAAGCACCGCGCCTCGCTCTCCTCCCCACCCGCCGACCCCGCGCTTTCACTCCTCTGGGCCCTTGTTCACGGCCGCCTGTAGCACCAGTCCGCCTACGCTCTCGCCGGCTCCCTTGAAGCCTCGATCATCGCCCTTAAATTCCTCTCCGGCGTTTCAGCCGGAATCGCGCATCCGGCGTTCAGGATGAAGCGCGGATTGTCGTTGAACACCGCGCACAGCTCCCGAGTCCTGGCTCGAATCTCATCCGGCGTGCCCAGCGCGAGCACGCCCGAGGGGTCGATGTTCCCGATGAAGGTAGTTCTTCCTCGAAAAACCTCACACGCGCGAGCTGAGTCGGTCTTGTAGTCGAGTTCGAGCAAATCTGCGCCAGTCGAAGCGAGATCCTCGAGGATCGGGTCGGTCTTCCCGCAGACGTGCAGACCCCACGGCAGGCTCAGTTCGTGACTGTACGCAGCCAGCCGCTTTTCGTACGGATGCGCGTACTTCCTGTGGAGCTTTGGCGAAACCACTGAAGAACCTCCGGCGGAATCGCCGTTGGAGAGCATGTCGCAGCCTGTCTTCGACATCAGTTCCAGGAATTGCCGGCAGGCAATCTCGCAATAGTCGAGCAGGCGATAGACCTTCTCCTCGTTCGCCGGTTCGGCGATGTCCATCAGGAAGCCTTCCATCCCGCGCAGGAGACAAGCCAGGGCGAACGGCGCCTGATCGCAGTTGCCCCGCACAAAGTGTTCGTCACGGAAGTGCCGCTTGATGAGCCGAACGCCCTCCACCCAGACCTGAATACGCTCATACTCGCCAACCTCGGGCGGCGGCAATTTGGGCAGGTCTTCCAGAGAACCCAGCAGCGAACCGCGGCAGACCGCGGGCTCGTCGTCCGGGGACTCGCACGGCACTCCCAACGCACCTGCCAGCGTCGCCGTGTCGAAGTCGATCATCGTTCCGTCAAGGTCGTACTTCTCCGCGGATTCGATGAACGCCCGTGCGAGTTCCGCCGGGTTGCGGCGAAACTCCTGCATCGGAACGCCCGCTTCGCGCGCCGCGAGCATGAAGTGGTGCAGCATCACGGGGACGCGATCGGGCTGTGCACCTCGGAGAGCGCATGAGATCCGTTGGTGGCCGTTCATGGAGCTACCTTCCTACCCCAGTTCTTCGAGATCCGCCAGATCCTTGAGCCGCCCTGCCGCGCGCTTGTTCTGCTTCAGGTCGTCAAGGTCGATCACCGCAACGTCGACGTCGTCGAGGTCCGGATCGTCTGGCGCCGTCCGATAGCAGGACTCAAACTCCACCCCTGAAATCCCTGTCATGATCTCGATGTCGGATCGGCGGGAATCCCATTCTCACGATCTGTGTCTGGTTCGGCGAACATCGCCGGATCGACGTCCTTGAACCCGAACTCACGCACGGCGCTGACAGCCTTCCGGCCGCATTTGCCTCGTCGTTCGAAACCCAGATGTCCAGATCGCCTGTGGATCGCACATAACCGTATTCGTTCACCGCGTAGCCGCCAATCAGCAGGTACTTAGCGCGGCTTGAATTCAGCAACCTCAAGAACTCTTTGAAGTCGCTCGGTATTCGGGTCGTAGCCATAGGCGATTTGCCGCAGAAGCTCCAGCGCCTCCAGGCGTTCCTCCACCGTCTTGGAGAGCCAGTACTCCCGATCGCTCAGCCGATCCGATGTGGATCGAATCTCGAAGGCTGATCGATCGACCCTGCACGTCTCCGGCGTGTCCATAAAGAGATTGTAGGCCTTTACGTCAAATAGTCTTTCAACTTATCGAACAGGCCCTTGTCTTCCTCGTCGCCCAGGTCCGGCAGCGTCTCCCTCAACTGCTCCAGCAGCCGGCGCTGCTCGCGCGTCAGCCGCTTCGGCGTCCGCACCTCCAGGTGCACGATCAGGTCGCCGCGGCCTCCGCCATTGACGAACGGCACGCCGCGTCCCCTCAACTTCAAGGTGTCGCCGCTCTGCGTGCCCTCGGGCACCTTCACCGTCTCCAGCCCCTCGAACGTCAGCACGTGAATTTCGCATCCCAGCGCCGCATGAGCGATGCCGATCGGAAACAGGCAGTGCAGGTCGTTCTCCCGCCGCTCGAACATCTTGTGCGGCTGCACGGTGAGAAAAACGTAGAGATCGCCCGCCGGACCGCCATTGGCCCCCGGTTGCCCTTCGCCCCCGACGCGCATCTTCATCCCGGTATCGACGCCAGCCGGGATCTTCACCTTGAGCTTTTTGGTGGTGCGTACGTATGCGTCGCCTTTACAGGTCCGGCACGGCCGCCGCAGGATCTTGCCTGCCCCGCCGCACTGGTTGCACGTCCGGCGAATCGACAGGAAGCCCTGTTGGTAGAACACCTCGCCGCGCCCGCGGCAGACGGAGCACTGCGTCCAGCCGTCCTCGCTCTCCGCGCCAGTTCCGTGGCAGTCCTGGCACGCCTCCAGCTTCGGCACCTGGATCTCCGCCTCAAGGCCCTTCATGGAATCCTCGAAGGCGATCTCCAGGTCGTACCGGACGTCGTCGCCCCGCTGCGCCCGGCTCCGCGACCGCGCTCCGCCGCCAAACAGGTCGCCGAAGCCGAAGAAGTCGCCGAAGATGTCTGAGAAATCGGAGAACGTGTCGGGATTGAAGCCTTGCGACGCCGCCCCACTCACGCCCTGATGGCCATAGGTGTCGTAAGCGCGGCGCTTGTCGGAGTCGCTCAGCACGCTGTAGGCCTCGGCCGCTTCCTTGAACCGCTCTTCCGCCTCTTTGTCTCCTGGATTGCGATCCGGATGGTACTTCAGCGCCAGCTTTCGATAGGCGCCCTTCAGCTCAGGCTCGCCCGCCGACCTGCCGACGCCCAGAATTTCGTAGTAGTCGCGCCTGGTCACCGTCGAACCGCCACTTTCACCATCGAGGGACGCAGCAGTCGCCCCCGGAATGTGTAGCCCTTCAGCAGGTCAGCCACCACTGTGTGATCATCGACCTCGTCTGTCTCCACCATCTCAATCGCATGGTGCAGGTTCGGGTCGAACGGCGTGCCTTCAGCCTGGACCGGCTCCAGCCCCAGCTTCTTCAACGCCTCCGCCATCCGCTGATAAATCAATTCCACGCCGCGCGCGTAGTCCGCGCTGGCGCATTCCACTTTCAGCGCTCTCTCGAAATCGTCCAAAACCGCCAGCAGCGGCTTCACGGTTTCTGCCGCAACGAAGTCGGCGATCTCGCCCTTCTCCCTTTCGGTCCTGCGGCGAAAGTTGTCGAACTCGGCCATCCGCCGCAGCAACTGGTCGGTGATCTCCGCCTTCTCCTGCTCGATCTGGGCGATATACGCCGCTAGCGCCCCTGCGTCCATCATCTGGTCGCTCGCTTGCCCCTCTTCGGGCGAGGAGACAGCATCTACCTTCGGCTCTTCCTGTTCCATATTTCTAATTGTGGGTTCAATTCCAGCGTAACAAGCCCGGAGCTTACTGTGGCAGGCTCCGCAGCAGGTGTCCCAGGTGAAACACCGTCGAAGCCACGCGCGAATAGTTCATTCGCATGGGCCCCAACACCGCCAGCCGAGTCTCTACGCCATTCGGCGTTTCTAGACGTATCCCGATGAGAGAGAACATGTTAAGCGCCGGATGGGCATCGCCCAAGCCGATCTGGACCTGCAACTCATCGGATCTTCCCGCCAGAAACTGATCGAGCATCTCGATCAGCCTTTGTTTTTCTTCCAGCGTCCGGAACAGGTCCCGCAGCTTCTCCGTCGTCAGGTGCACGTCGAGGCCGAGCAGGTTTGACGTGCCGTCCAGGAAGACCAGCGGGGTGATTCCGATTTCCATAAGCCCCTGATCGTAGAGCAGCGTCAGCCGGCTCAGCAGCGTGTCATACGCCGCACGCTCATCCTTCAACCGCCGGTCCAGTTCCCGCCGGATGCCAGTCAGCGTCCAGCCGGAAAACTCCGCATTGAGGTAATTCCTGATCGACTCCAGTTCAGCCTGCGTCACCGGCGACTTCAACTGCGCCACCTGGTTTCGAACCAACCCGTCGCTGGTCACCACCACCATCAGCACGCGGCGCTCCGGCAGCCAGACCAGTTCTACCTTCGCCAGCGTCTGGGCAGCAGCGGGAATTGCGGCCACGATGCTGACGTTGCGTGTCAACTCAGTCAGCAGGTGCGTCGTTCGCTCAGCGCGCTCCTCGACTCCGTGATGGGCGATCAACTGTTCTCTCACCCGCTCGAGATCCGCCCCGCCCGGCTTGTGTTGTGAAACCTGGAGTGCGTAGTGCCGGAATGCCTTCGCCGTGGGAACGCGGCCCGCCGACGTGTGGGGCTGATCGAGATAACCCATGTCGGCCAGGTCCGCCATGATGTTCCGGATGGTCGCGGGACTCAGATGGTCCTTCCTCCGCCGCGCGATGGCGCGCGAGGCCACCGGTTCGCCAGTCTCGATATAAGACTGGACGATGGAGTGCAACACCTCGATGGTGCGTGGCGTCAATCCGCTCTCAGTCATGGCCGTTCCGGGAGAACCAGTTCTCCATATGTTTCAGAATAGTGTACGGATCCTGGGGGCTGCATACAACTGGCAATTTCAGCCCCTTCCACTCTCCCACTCTATTCCAATAGAATCAGCAGCGTGATCACCCGGCGCGATTTCGCTTCCTCTTTAGCTCCCGCCATCCTCACCCGTGCCCAATCCCGGCGACGCCCGAACCTGCTCTTCCTCATCGCCGATGATCACGCCGGCTATGTCCTGGGTTGCGACGGCAACTCGCAAGCGTTCACGCCCAATCTCGACAAACTCGCCTCCACCGGTACGCGCTTTGCAGCCCACCACTGCAATAGCCCTGTTTGCACGCCCTCACGACAATCGCTGCTGACGGGCGAGATGCCCCACATGGCCGGCGTCACCCAACTGCGCACCGCGCTCGACCCCGCCAAGCCCACCTTCGCCAAACAGCTCAAAGCAGCCGGGTACAAAACAGCGGTCTTTGGCAAGATGCACTTCAACCGCCCCGCCGCGCCCGGGCTCGCACGGCTTCGACGTCATGATGACCGAGGGCGAGATCACCCGTGCCTGGCAGAAAGAGGTTCGTCCCGACCCCGTGCCCGCGGACATCCGCACCAAGCCTCTTCCGTGGCGGCCGTTCGCCACGCCGGCCGGCCAGTGGCTCAATGGCGACAACCTGCCCTTCCCTCGCACCGACGACGAGATGCGCGGCACTTACATCGCCCGGCAGTCCATGAAGTACCTCGACGAAGCCGCCGCCGCCGGCCAGCCATTCGCCCTTTGGTGCAGTCTGCAGGAGCCTCACTCGCCATTCGACTTTCCTATTGAGGACCGGGCACTCATGGACCCGAAGAAGTTCGCCGTCCCCCGCGTCGGCCCCGAGGACGCCTGGCAGGTCCCGCTCATCTTCCGCGATCTCTCCCCGGAAGCGAAGCAGGGCATCATCGCCGCCTACTACACATCCGCCGCCTTCATGGATCGCAACTTCGGCCGCGTCCTCAAGAAGCTCCGCGACCTGCGCCTGGACGAGAACACCCTGATCGTCTACACCGCCGACCACGGCTACTGCCTCGGCCAGCACGGCCGCTTCGAGAAGCACTGCGGCTACGATTCCGCGCTCCGCGTCCCGCTCATCATGCAGCCTGCCCGGTCGCATCAAGCCTGGCGTCACCCGCGATTTCACCGAACACCTCGACCTCGCCCCCACCATCCTCGAAATGCTCGACGCCCCGCCGCTGCCCGTCCAGCACGGGCAGTCGCTGGCTGCCCTACCTTTCGGGTAAACGGCCCGCCAAGCCCCGCGCCCACATCATCAGCGAGTACCTGGAAAACGAGGAGGTCTTCGTTCGCACAGAGCGCTGGAAGCTCATCCACTCCACCGGCAAGCGCGCCCGCGAAGACGGCTACAAGACGGACAACCCGACCCCGGGCCGCTACACCAAGCTCTACGACCTGCAGAAGGACCCCGGCGAATTCACCGACGTTTCAGCCGCCAACCCCAAGGTCGTCGCCGATCTCCAGAAGGTCGTGCTCGACCGCTTCCGGGCCACGCACCCCGACCGTGACAAGGAGCCTTCGCAAAGCGGCGTCATCGGTGCCCTGGAGTTCTACCTGCCCCCGCGGGACAACGCCCCGCCGCGCGAGGCGAAGCCGTAGATCCTGCTTCTGACATGTGCTACGTCGTCTTTCTCAGCACCTCTGATCCCGGCGACTTGACCGTGCATAACACCGGCCTGCTGCGGTTTAGCCGCGAGTTGGGCAGCGAACCCGCCATTGAACTGCTCAAACACCCATTCCGCTGGTTTGTCGGATCGAGGCAAGGGTGCAGTTGCGGGTTTCGTCATCTCTCATCGCCGGAAATCGGTTTCCATACACCCGAGGATTGGTATCCGGAGGACCCCGAAGATCTTGCGGCAACCGCCGAGTTCATTGCGGTCGTGCGCGGACTAAGCGCCGAAGGCCAAAAAGTCGACTGTGTGGATACCTGGAGCCAAACTGATTGCACCCTCATCCAGCACATGGAAGTGTCCGTCTCAGCGCTGCGCGATGGCGAGTTCCGGTTCTTCGAGAACTACTGTTTCGTCTTCCTCAGCTGAAGCTTCGCTTCCCGGCTAGCGAATCCTGCCCAGCGTGACCGTCAGGCTCACCATCAACTGCCTGTCGGGATTGCCGCCGCTGAGGCCGAACCGATTTGCGGAAAAATCGAGCGCGAACCGCGGATTGAACTGGTACTCGACGCCGGCAAAGACGGCGAGGTTCGGCTCGAAACCGGTCGAACGCTCCAGTTGCGTGGTCGCGTGCAGCGTGAAGCGGCCAGCCACTCCATCCGAGGCAAGCTGCCTGCCGTAGCCCGCGACGAAATCCCAAACACCTGCCGGATTCGTGTCGGTGGCCGACGTCGCCCCCGACCATCCCAACGATGCGCCGAAACTATTGAGCCCTATGTCGCCGCGTGCGATGGCCGTGGCGCCCAGGCGGACACCGGATTCGTTTCGCAGAAATCGCGGTCACCTGCGGAGCCAGGGCGACGTCGAAGTGTTCGCTGTCAAACACAACTGAGGTCGCCGCAATCATCACGCGGTCGCTGAAATGGATGGCCCTTGAACCGGCGTCAACTTCGCTGGCAATTGAATCAAATCCGACGCTGTATTCGGTCCGGCCCCAGAACAGCGAATTGCCCCCCGGCGTATATTTCAGAGTCGAGGGAAATGTCAGATAGTGGCTCGTCCTGGAGTAAAGCGCCCCCCAATCCAGTTCCACGTCCCCAGGCGCAGTGATTACGTCGTTGATGTGCAGCCGCTTGCGTTGCGTGACGCCCGAAGCGTGCCGCGTCGGTGAAACGCGGCTTCGATGGGTCTGCGCATCCGCCGCATGCGCCGCCAACATCACCACAAAGGCAGTCGCAAGCGGGAATCTGCGTCGGTCCAAGCGTTCAGCGTACTACGCCGGTGCTCATTGCCGGATCCTTGAACAGCACCTCCGTCTCCGGCTTCAGCAGGACCCAGAACGCGTACAGCGACAACGCCGTGCCCAGCGGCACGTTCAGCAGATTCAGCGCCGCCAGCACCAATCCGAGCACGCGGCCCCACGGGCGGAAGTTGTACAGCCCGAATCCCACCACCAGACAGGGCAGGCTGAGCGTCAGAATCACTCCGGTCACCACGGTAAATATGAGTTGAAGGATGGCAACCGGAAAGTCAGGGTCATCAGCAAAGTGCTGAATGACTGCGGGCAGGATGGTCCCTCCCGCGAAAACGATCAAGAGCCAGCCCGATCCCCAGAAACCCCATCGCCATGTTCAGCCAGGCCAGAACGCGGACATGTGTCGCCATGAACAACTCCTATAACATCCTACGCCTCAATGCCCCCGGGAGTTCCCCTAACTCGAACATTTCGGAAAACCCTATCCCGCGTGGGACTATGCTTCTACTATGCGAACCCTGTTATTGGCCCTGGCCGCGCTTGGCGGCTCTCGCCCAATCGCCTCCTGACACGCTGCAAGCCCCCTGGGAGGGCGTTCCCGACGAGCTTCCGCAAGCTGCCCATCGGCAAACTGAACGTCCCGGCGACACTCACCCTGTGGAACTCGCAGCGAGCCAGGTCAAGAGCATCGTCCTGAACTCCTTGGGAGAGATGCCGCCCAGGCCCTCGCCGTCCGCCGTCAAGATCGTCAGCGTCGACCGCAAGAACGGCTACCGAATCGAGAAGTTCGAGTTCCACAACGGCGTCGATTCGGTGGTGCCCGGCTACATCGCCATCCCCGAGGACGGCAAGCCGCGCCATCCCGCCATCCTCACCATGCACGGCCACTCCAGCAGCAAGGAGAACATGTTCGGCTACGAGCCCACTTCGCAGAACGTCGCCGAACTGCTGGCCAGGCAGGGCTACGTCGTCCTTGGCATCGACAACTACTTCAACGGCGAGCGCAAGGGCAAGGGCCCGGCCGGGCAATCTCGAAACGATGCAGCGCGGCTCGGACCAGGAACTGTCGCTGTTCAAGCTCAACCTGTGGCTCGGCCGCACCCTGTGGGGCATGATGCTGCGCGACGAGTTGATCGCCCTCGACTACCTGGCCTCGCGGCCCGAGGTCGACCCCGCAGCGCATCGGCGCGCAGGGCATGAGCATGGGCAGCACGCGCTCCTGGTGGCTGGCCGCCATCGACGACCGCATCAAGGCCGTCGTCGGCGTCGCCTGCTTCACCCGCTACGAGGACCTGATCGCCATCCGCGCAACTGCGAGCCCACGGCATCTACTACTTCGTTCCCGGGCATTCTCAAGCACTTCGACAGCGAAGGCGTGATGGCGCTGCTCGCGCCGCGGCCGTTTCTGGCCCTGACCGGCGACCGCGACGCCGGCTCGCCGCCCGAAGGCATGAAGAAGCTCGAGCAGATCCTCGGCAGCGTCTACAAGCTCTACGGCAAACCGGACGCCTTCCGCAGCGTCATCTACCCCGAAACCGGCCACGTCTACAACGACGACCAGAAGCAGAAGATGGTCGAGTGGTTCAACCGCCATCTCGCAGGAGGACGGTCATGACCAGCCGGCGGCAGTTCCTGGGCAGCACCGTTCGCCGCCCTGATTCAGCCGGAGGAGACCAACCAGCAAATCCGCGCCGCGCGCGACGCCGCGATAGCGGTGCTCAAGCCGAGCGAGAAGGACCTGCAGCACGGCCTCGAGTTGCACGCCAACTCCCTGGTCGTCGAATCCTACGGCTTCTCCCCGCGCTCCGCCATCGACGGCGCGGCGCTGCGCGAGGCCATCGACGCAGGCGCGAGCGGCCTGGAGGTCGAGGACCTCTACACCGAAATGCTGCTCTCCCGGGTCGCCGATGACCCGACACAGCGGCAGGAATACCTCGACGCCTGGAGCGCGTCCGGCGTCACCTGCGTCTTCCAGAACGCCGGCGAGGAGGGCAACACCCCGCTGCGGCTGCTGAAGCGCCTGGCCCATTTCACCTATCTCACCGACGCCCTGCGCGGCCACGTGTCGCGAGCCGCGACTGCCCGCCGACATCGAAGCGGCCAAGCGCCAGAAGCGGCACTGCCTGTATCTCTCGGGCAACGGCGTCCCGCTCGCCCAGGAGTGGAACTCGGCCGCCGGTGAGCTGGCCTCCATCCGGCTCTTCTTTCAGCTCGGCATCCGCATGATGCACCTCACCTACAACCGCCGCAACGTGCTCGGCGACGGCTGCGCCGAGCCGGCCAACGCGGGCATCAGCGACCTCGGCCGCGCGGCCATCGCGGAAATGAACCGCGTCGGCGTCATCGTCGACGTCGCCCATTCCGGCTGGCGGACGAGCCTGGAAGCCGCCAAGGCCTCGACCAAGCCGATGGTCGCCAGCCACAGCGGCGCCGTCGAAGTGCACCGCCACATCCGCGCCAAGCCCGACGACGTGATCCGGGCCATCGTGGACACCGGCGGCTACGTCGGCGTCTACAGCGTCTCTGTCGTTCCTCGGCCGCAACGGGGACATCGCCGCCATGCTCGATCACATCGACTACCTGGTGAAGAGTTTCGGCGCCGACCATGTCGCCATCGGCACCGACCTCGCCTACATCCCCAAACGCGCCGAGGCCGAGTACGTCAAGATGGGCCGCGGTCCGAAGCAGCGCGCCCGCTATGAGGCTCTCTGGCCGCCGGGCGCGCTCGACGGCAAGTCGCACCCGAGCCTGGCCTGGACCAACTGGCCGATGTTCACCGTCGGCATGGTGCAGCGCGGCATCTCCGACGCCGATATCCAGAAGATCCTCGGAGGCAACGTAATGCGCGTCGCGCGCGCCGTGTCTGCCGAACCGATCTACTCGTAGCGTAGCGCCTCGACGGGATCCAGCCGCGCCGCCCGATTGGCCGGCCAGATCCCGAAGAACAATCCGACCCCGACCGAAACGGCGACACCCAACACCGCGGCCCACAGCGGCACGGCGGTGGGCAGCGACGGGAAGATGAGCCGCGCCCCTGCGGAGATCAACCAGCCCGAAGGCCATCCCCAGCATCCCGCCCATGCCGGTCAGCACCACCGCCTCGGTCAGGAACTGCACGATGATGTCGCGCCGCCGCGCGCCGACCGCCTTGCGGATGCCGATCTCCCTCGTCCGCTCCGTCACCGACACCAGCATGATGTTCATCACGCCGATGCCGCCCACCAGCAGGCCGATGGAACTGAGCACGACCATCACCAGCGCCACCGTCGAGGTGATGTTGCGGAACTGCTCGAGCATCTGCTCGCCGGTCGAGATCCAGAAGTCCGTCAGGCTTCCCGGGCGCGACCCGCCGCTCCTGGCGCAGCACCGCGTCCACCTCGTCCATCGCCTGGCTCAGCATCCCTTCGTGCGCCACGACGATCAGCATGTTCTCCCTTGCCGTCGGAAACATCTTCTTCATCGTGTAGTAGGGCAGCAGCGCGCGGGTATCCTCCTGGCCGGGAAACGACGCCGCCGGCCGGGCCATCACGCCCACCACCTCGAACTGTGCCCGTTCACCTCGACCCATTTCCCGATGGGATCCTCACCCTGCAACAGCGCTTTGTAGATGTCCTCGCCGATCACCACCACCGGCCGCCGCCGGCAGTTCTCCTCGTCGGTGAAGAAACGCCCGTACATCATCTGGTTGCCCGCCCTCGGAGTAGCCGTACTCCGTGCCGGCGAAGTTCGGATTCAGTACTTCCTTGCCTCTGTACCGGACGCGGCCGAGTGCCTGGCCCCGCGTGAACATCGTCGGCGGGAACAGGAACGGACTGATGTGCTGCACCGACGGGCAGCGCTCCTCGATCGCCTGCGCGTTCTCCATGGTCAGCGGCTTTCGCCGCAGCTCCTCGCCCGTGATGTTGCCCCGGAACCCGATGTTGAACTTGTAGACGAACGCGGTGTCCGGGCCGAAGCTGCTCGTGATGTTGACGATCACGGCGTCGACGCCCGTGATGACCGACCCCACCGCAATCACGCACGCGTGCCGATGATCACCCCCAGCACCGTCAGCAGGCTGCGCAGCTTGTGCTCGCGGATGGTGTCCAGCGCCATACCGATTCCGGCCAGCGTGGGCGATTCGGTCATTTCTCGAACCTCAGGCTTCGATCGGATCGAGAGCTGCCGCCCGCTTCGCGGGATAGACGCCGAAGAACAGTCCGACGGCCGTCGAAAGGCCTACGCTGACGAAGATGCTGGATGTCGGCAACTCCATCGGAACCGGAGTCACCGCGCGTGCAAGGCCGGCCAGCAGATACGCCAAAACAACCCCGATCAGCCCTCCAAATGCCGCCAGCAAAGACGATTCCACCAGGAACTGCTGCAGGATGTCCTTCTTGCGCGCGCCACCGACTTGCGGATGCCGATCTCGTGCGTGCGCTCGGTCACCACCGCCAGCATGATGTTCATGATCACCACCCCGCCCACCACCATGAAGATCGAAACAATCGCCATCGCGGTGATGGCGATTACGCCTGTCAGCCGGTCCCACGCCTGCACGAGCGTGTCCGAGGCGAACATGGAGAAGTTGTCTTCCTCTCCGGGCTTCACGTGCCGCCGGGCCCGCAGGAGCTGCCGCACTTCGTCCTGGGCCATGTTGAGGTGCGCCCGGTCCAGCGCGGTCGCCGTGAATCCAAGCCCGCGCAGGCATCCGTAGATCTTGCAGTACGTTTCCATCGGGATCATCGCGAAGTTGTCGCGCGATTGGCCGAAGACCGAGCCCAGCTTCGTGGCTACTCCGATCACCCGGAACGGACGGCCGTCGATCGACAGCGTCTTTCCCACCGGTTCCGCGCCCGTGAAAAACTTCTGCCGGATGTCTTCACCAATGAACACAACCTCTGCGCGCCGCTTGTCCTCGGAATCGACTAGAAAGCGCCCTTGCGCCGGCTGGATGTTGGAGATCAGGCCCATGTTCGCCGTGACTCCCCGTAAACTCACGTCGCGCACCGATTCTGCTCCCAGCCGCAGCGACGCCCCCCGGCCGTTCTCCATTCCAAGTTCACGGATCAGCCGGGCATTCTCTTTGAGAAACTCGAACTCTTCGCGCACGAGGTGCGGATTCCGTCGCTCCATCTCCTGCAGCTTCTTCGGATTGAACTCCCCAATCATTGCCATCCGCCGGATCTTGAAGCCGTCGGACCCCATATCGGAGACCTGCTCGGCGACATAGACGTCCATCCCATGAATCACCGCCATCACCGCCATCAGCGTCGTGGTCGCAAGAATGATTCCGAAGAGCGTCAGGAAACTCCGCAACTTGCTCCCGCGCAATGAGAGCAGGGCGACTGAGAATGCCTCGAAAAGACTGGAGGTTGTGGCCAAGCAGCGGCTCCCCTATCACCATACGACGCAGGGAAGCAGCCTGGAGTTCAGCCTGACTCGACCCGGACCGCATCCAGGAGAAAAGACGGCGAGGCGCGCTCACCCCATGTCCAAAACGCACGGCTTTCACTTTTCTGTTGACGAGGTCCTCGCATCCAGTGTATAAAACCAATAAGTTAATTAACCAATAGGTTAATATGAATGACCGCTTGAGCACAACCTTCGCGGCGCTTGCCGACCCGACTCGCCGGGCCATCCTGACCCGTCTGCTATCCGGCGAATGTTCGGTGGGCGAGTTAGCCGCGCCCTTCGAAATGAGTAAGCCTGCCGTCTCCAAACATCTCCGGGTGCTGGAACGGGCTGGTTTGATCACACAACGACGCGAAGCGCAATGGCGGCGGTGCCGAATCGAGGCCGAACCGCTCAAGGACATAGCCGACTGGGCCGAACACTACAGGCACCTGTGGGAGGGACGGCTGGATCGGCTGGACGCCTATCTGCAAGAACTGAGAGAAAAGGAGAAGCAAGACCATGGTCGGAAGCAGCACAAGAAATAGCGAAAGCTTTACGGTGACCACGCCATCAGACAGAGAGATCCGGATGACGCGGCTGTTCGATGCGCCGAGGGAACTCGTCTTTGAGGTGATGTCGAAGCCCGAGCACGTGAGGCGTTGGTGGGGCAACCTGGGCGAGGGCTACTCCGTGCCCGTCTGCGAGATCGATTTTCGTGTCGGCGGGTCATGGCGCTTTGTCAACCGCCACCCGAAAGGCGAGGCCGCGTTCTACGGCGAGTACCGCGAGATCGACCCGCCGGGCCGAGTTGTTTTCACCGAGATCTTCGAGCCGTTCCCTGACAGCGTCTCTGTGGTGACTGCGGAACTGAGTGACGAGGGCGGCAAGACCCGCCTCACGGCCACGGTTTCTTATCCGTCCCTCGAAGTCCGCGACATGGTCATCGCATCCGGGATGTCGCGGGGTGCGGGTATCAGCTACGACCGGCTGGAAGATCTGCTGGCTGGCCTGCAGCGGATCGCCTAAAACACTCGGCGGCGTCGGCTGCAAAGGCCCGCGCCGCCGCTCGCAGCCTACCGCTCCCCACTGATTTCAAGTCGTTGAGGTCACTTTCCGCGGGCCTCCACGGCGAGATTCGGCTAGAATGGAGGTGCCCGCGTGCAGCATATGGATTGTCTTCCGAGTCTGGCTCTGTTCCTAGCTCCTACCCAGGTTGAGCGCTGGTCTCGGGCCCTCTCCGACAACACCTTCGCCGGAATCCATCAGCTCGGTTGGTTCGATTTCGCGCTGCTATTGCCCTACTTCCTGCTGCTCGGCATCCTCGCAATCTACGGCGCCCACCGCTTCGCTATCATCCAGCGCTACTTCCGCCATCGCCACAAGATCCCCCGCGTCCCCGCGAAGCGCTTCGACCAGCTCCCGCCGGTCACGATCCAGCTCCCGCTCTTCAACGAGCGCAATGTGGTCGACCAGCTTCTCGATGCCGTCCTCAAAGTTCGCTACCCCCGCGAACTGCTGGAGATTCAGGTTCTCGACGATTCCACTGACGACACCCATCCCTACACTGAAGCCCTTGTCGCCCGTCTGAAGGCCGCGGGTCACCCCATCGAGTACATCCATCGCGACAACCGCACAGGCTACAAGGCCGGCGCGCTCCAGCACGGCATGTCCTTGGCCAAAGGCGAATTCCTTGCCGTCTTCGACGCCGACTTCATCCCGCCAGTCGACTTCCTCGAAAACACGATTCACTTCTTCTCCGATCCCAAGATCGGCGTCGTCCAGACTCGCTGGACCTACCTTAATCGCGATTACAGCTTGCTCACCGAAGTGCAGGCTCTCATGCTCGATGGCCACTTCGCCCTCGAACACACCGCGCGCTTCGGGTCCGGGCTCTTCTTCAACTTCAACGGCACAGCCGGCATCCTGCGCCGCGAGATGATCATCGACGCCGGCGGCTGGCAGCACGACACCCTCACCGAGGATTCAGACCTCAGCTACCGCGCCCAGCTCAAGGGCTGGCAGTTCCTCTACCTGCCCTGGGTCGAGTGCCCGTCCGAACTGCCCATCGATACCTACGGCTTCCAGGTCCAGCAGCAGCGTTGGGCCAAGGGCCTCACGCAGGTATCGCTCAAACTGTGGTCCACCATCTGGCATTCCGACATCGGATGGCGCGAGAAGGCCGAAGCCTGGTTCCACCTCACCCCAAACGTGAGCTACCCGCTCATGGTCATCGTCAGCGCCCTGATGCTGCCGGTCATGATGGTCCGCTTCTACATCGGCTGGCAGCAGATGGTGATCGTCGACGTGCCCCTGATCATTTGTTCATTCTGGTCGGTGGTTTCCTTCTACTTGCTCGCCGAACGCGAACTCGACAGGAAAACGTGGAAACGAGCGATTTTCCTGCTGCCCTTCCTGCTCGCCATGGGCGTCGCGCTGACCATCTCAAACACCAAGGCGGTCCTGGAAGCCCTGATGGGCAAGCAGTCCAGCTTCGTCCGCACGCCCAAGTACGCCCCGAGAATGACCGGCGCGCAGTTCGGCGCCACCGGGTACCGCCGCAAGAGCGGTTGGCTACCCTTCGCCGAAATCGGCATGGGCGCTTTCTTTCTCGGAATCGTCGCCTACTGCATCAACGTGATGAACTTCTTCGCCCTGCCCTTCCTGCTCATCTTCGTTTCGGGCTACTTCTGGGCAGGCTTCTCCACTCTCTGGCAGGAGCATCAGGCCAAGCTGAGATTCCAGCGCGAGGCCCGCAAGGTCGAAATCGAAGCCGTCAGCTAGGGCCTTTAGTCCCGAACGGTTTCTCTGACCGTGCGCCTGACTTCCCTAGCCGCGTCCCGAACCTCGGCCCTTACTTCGCGAACGGCATCGCGGACGTCATCCTTGGCTTCCCTGACGCCTTCCCGCGCCTCGAGCGCAGCCTGCCGAAGGTCCTGTTTTGCTTCCGCAGTGGCTTGGCGAACATCTTCCTTCGCCCTCTGCAAGTCGTGCTTCACTTCCTGCCCGGCCTCGCGCAGGTCCCTGCCCGCTCCGCGCAGATCCTCACGTACCTGCCGTTTGTCGTGGTGCGTACACCCACCGATGCACAAGCCCAACGCAAGCACCACCATTCCAACCATTTGCATATTTACTTCCTCCCGATGCAGTAGAGGTATCCGGCCGTCCGCAGGAACAACTGACCTCCCGAGACAGCAACAGATGAAAGCGTGAACTCCGGCGTCTCGTTCTCGGCCAATAACTCGAACTTCGGCCCTGACTTAAATACGCTGGTTACCCCGTCTTCGTTCGAAATATATACCTTGCCATCCGCCAACACAGGGCTGGAACTGTAAGTACCCGTCTTAAGTCTTTGCCCTCCATAGACTTCCGCGCCGGTTTTGCGATCCAGGCAATATACCACTCCCCGGTCGGTCACGAGATACAGGTGCGTTTCGTCGATTGCCGGGCTCGGCACGTCCGGTCCATTCTGGAACTGCCACATCTGGTGAGTTGCGGTTACGTCGCCCCTGCCGCCCGCCTTGTAAGCGATGAACGGCTTCACGCGCGTGGGCGTATACACACTGATCGCCGGAGATGACCGGTGAAGCGATGATCCGGTGAAATGGGTTGTTGCCGGGATTGAATCCGCCGCCGCGCCACAACTCCTTGCCGGTATCGGGGTCATGGCCCGTCACGACGTCGGCGCCGGAAATAATCAGTTCTTTCTTTCCGCCCACACTGGCCAGCAGCGGCGTAGTGTAGGAGTCCGGCGACTCCATGACCGCGGTGTTCGGCCGCTCCTGGCGCCAAATCGTTTTGCCCGTCGCCCCGTCGATCTTCAAAATGTAGCTCGGGTCGTCAGTCTTCATTCCATGCAGAACCTGCACATAAAGAAACCCGCCATCGAGCAGCGGTGAAGACCCATAGCCATGGTTCAGGCCGAATTTGCCGTACTCCTTCTCAATGGCGCGAGTCCATTTCTCAGCACCCGCAAAGTCAAAACACTTCAGAAACCCCGTCCCGGTCAGGACCCAGACGTGCTTGCCGTCTGTCACAGGCGAAGGCGAACTCATGTTGTGCTTCCGCACCATCTGGTCGCCGTCGGACAGGTGTTTCTTCCACGAGACCGTACCGGCTTTCCGGTCCACCATCCAGAGTTCGACCTTGCCCTCGTGCGCGACATTGAGGAAGATGCTGTCACCCCAGATGATCGGCGTCGAACCGCTCCGGTTCGGCAGCGCCAGTTTCCAGGCGATATTTTCCGACGCGCTCCACTTGACCGGCAGGTTCTTTTCCGTGCTGGTGCCGTCCATGCGCGGACCCCGCCATTGAGGCCAATTCTCTGCCACTGCAGCGATCGAAAAGAGTGTGAAGACAACCCAGGTTTTTCGCATCCTCATTGCCATGGATTGTACCTCAGCCATCGCTGCTATTCAGAGTCGCTTGACATCCACGTAGGTAGGCGCGATGCCCTTGCCGCCCCCCCGCATTCCGGGCTCAAGCCTTCCTGGTCCCTGTGCGAGCGGAGCCCTGGCAATCACTGCCGATTCGGCCCCCACTTCAAACTTCTGCTCGCCGCTGAATCCACCCAGCCTGATTTCCGCAGTCCCCGCTTCTGTCGCCTTCGGAAAACGAACCGTCAGGTCATAGCGGCCGCCGCGGGTCACTTCAACTTCCCAATGCCCCACATCGCCCGGCGACCATCCGGCTCTGTCGCCGCGCCAATCCTGCCTCGTCAATGTCGTCAAGGGCTCCTGAGGCGCGCCCAAGTGAATGCGCGGCGGCGCGTAACCGCGTTCGGCGCTCACATCCCGAAACCACCCCTCCACCCCTTTGCGCATCCTCGTCACCACTTCCGGCCGCTCCCCCGCGATGTCGCGTTCCTCGTTCGGGTCGGCCTGTATGTCGTACAACTCCTTCCCCTCCACCAGCTTGTACTGCTGCGTTCGAGCCGCGTTGGCCCGAAACAACTCCGGCACATCCCCGCGATGCCATTGCGTGTAGATCGTCCGTTCCGGCCAGCCGGCCTCGTCCCCTCGCAAGCAGCGGCATCAGGCTTCGGCCGTCGATCTTGCGATCGGCGGGCGCCTTCGCCCCGCACGCCTCCGCCAGTGTCGGCATCACGTCGATGTGCGCGGCGATGCGGCCAATCCTGCCCGGCTTCAACCTCGCCGGCCAGCGCATGAAGAATGGTACGCGGATCCCACCCTGATAGACCGTGCCCTTGCGTCCGCG
The DNA here is from genome assembly GCA_963714395.1 of Bryobacteraceae bacterium. Lineage (GTDB taxonomy): Bacteria > Acidobacteriota > Terriglobia > Bryobacterales > Bryobacteraceae > JACADU01. Next base: position 5,107 of record CAVQOO010000038.1, on the reverse strand, counting down.
CATCCCGGCGACATATCGCGGTTGCTGCGGTCCGTTATCGGTCATGAAGATCAGGATCGTGTTCTCCACCAGCCCTAACCGCTCCAACGACTCATGCAGCTTTGCCATGTTGTCGTCCAGGTTCCGGCACATGCCGTAAACCTTGGCGGTAACTTCGTCCAGCCCCTTCTGCGCGAACGGCTTCCAGAACGCATCTTCGATTTCCAGTGGAGTATGGGGGGCGTTGGTCGGCAAATAGGCGAAAAACGGCTGGCGCTGGTTCTTCTCGATGAATTGGATCGTTTCCCGGAAGAAGATGTCGGTACAGTACCCCTGACGCTTCTCCCACCTGCCGTTCACCTTCAGCATCGGATCGTGATAGCGGTTGCCCGGCGGGTCCGAAGGCTGCGTCAGTCCTCCGCCCGTGCACACCACCGACTCGTCAAACCCCTGGTCCATCGCCCGCATCGGGTAACAATCACCCAGGTGCCACTTGCCGAAAATGCCAGTGCGGTATCCGGCAGTCCGCAGCACTTCCGCCAGCGTCACCTCGTCCGGATACATCATCGAGCGGCCGAGAAAGGTATCGACGACGCCTGTCCGATAGTTATACCGGCCGGTCATCAGCGACGAGCGCGTGGGCGAGCAGACCGGGCACACCTGGAACTGGGTGAACTGAACTCCTTCAGTCCCGATCCTGTCCAGGTTCGGAGTCTGCAGGTGCGGATTGCCATGCAGCGACAGATCCCCGTAGCCCTGATCGTCAGAGATGCAGAGAATCACGTTCGGCGGCCGCCGCCCTTGCGCGAATGCCGGGGCGACCAGCGGTGCCGCCATCATTTCACGTCGAGTCAGCATGACATCAGTACCTCTCAATAACCGCGGCATCAACGCCGGTTTTGGAAAGCAGGCCGACCCCGGCGCTCCTTGACGATGCCGCTGCGCCGAGCCACTCAGGTTCGTGACCGCTGTCTGTCACGGATATGTCGCGCAGCGCCGCTTGCACTTTCAGCCGTGGAAGAAGATCCTCGGGCAACCCGCCCGACAGCCTGCCTTCGCGGCTTTCGCAACCCATCCGGTACCGTCCCAATCCTGCTTCGCCCCGCCAAAGGAAGGCGCCCGAAGCCGTCTCCCGGCCCGGGCGCCTTTGCTCAAACAGCCTGAAATGGACTACGCCTTCGGCGCCTTGTCGACGACCTTGAAGCTGGCTTCTCGTCGAAGTACAGCACCTTGCCCTGGCGGTAGCTCTGCACCGCCATCGTGATCGCACCTGCGCGCGGCCGGCCGTCTCCACGTCCAGCGTCGGCTTCTGGCGCGCTGCGCATGCAGTCCAGGAAGTTGCCGATGTGCGGCGTCATCGTGTCCTTCTCCTCGACCGCGATCTTGATCGGCTCCGTCGCCGAACTTCGCCTTGTACTCGGCGCTGATCACGCGCTTCTCCGGCTTCAGCGTGATGTACGGCGCGTTGCCCTCGAACCGGCCGTGCTCCACCATGATGAGCGTGCCCTCGTGGCCGCGGATCAGCCCGGGGATGTGCTGGGAGTTCGCCATGACGAGCTGAAGCACCACGGAGTGGCCCTTCGGGTACTCGGCGATCAGGTGGAACGTGTCGGGCACCTCGCGCTCGTCCTTGAACACGATAGATGCCGCCGCCGGCCATCACCTTGTGCGGGAACTGCGGCTCGCCCCAGCAGATGTTCAGCGGCGCCACCACGTGGAAGAACAGGTCGGTCGCGATGCCGCCCGAGTAATCCCAGTACTTGCGGAAGCGGAAGAAGCGGTCGGCGTCGAAGGGGCGCTTCGGGCGCCGGCCCGAGCCACATCTTCCAGTCGATGTAGTCGTCGCCCTTGCCGTCCGGGCCGGCGTCCTGGTCGATCGTCCAGTTCCACTCGCCTTCGGTCGAGTTGCGGTGATAGGAGCCCTGGCTCATGAGCATCTGGCCGATCATGCCGTCGGCGATCGCCTTGCTGCGCCTTCCACCACTGGTCGCCGGAGGTCGTCTGCGAGCCGACCTGCAGCACGCGCTTGGTCTCCTTCACCGTGTCGACCAGCTGCTTGGCCTCCTCGATGGTGTGGCACATCGGCTTTTCGAGGTAGACGTCCTTGCCCTGTGTCCATCGCCTCGAGCGCGATCTTGGCGTGCCAGTGGTCCGGCGTGGCGACGATCGACCGCGTCGACGTCCTTGCGGTTCAGCACCTCGCGGTAGTCCAGGTGCCCATCGCACTTGAAGCGCTCTTTGGCCGCTGTTCACGCGCTTCTGGTAGACGTCGCAGACGGCGACGATCTGGCAGGCGTCCGCTTGTTCGTCCTCGCCGTACTTGTCGAAGCGGTCCGGCACGTAGCCGCCGCGGCCGCCGGTGCCGATGACGGCGACGTTGATTCGGTCGTTGGCGCCGATCACGCGCGCCGGGTTCATCTTGTTGCTGTTGGCCGTTCGCCGATCGCTGGCGTCGCCAGTCGCGGCGGTCGCGCCGCACGAATTGCCTGCGGTTGTGCTTTCACTGGACATGGGGGCTTCACCTCTGAACGTGGATGGAATCTACAAGACCATCTTATCGCCAATCGCACTCTCGGATGCGATATCATGGCTCTCGACGGAAGGTCACTCGCGATGGAGTCTCTCAGTTTCGCGTGGTGGCTGTGGGTGCTGGTCGGGCTGCTTGCTGTCTGGCCGGGAGCTGCTGACTCCCGGCGGTTTCTACCTCATCTTCTTCGGCGCCGGCGCGCTCGCCGTCGGCGTGTCTCAAACTCGTCGGCCTCAATCTTGGCTTGCTCGTCGAAGGCCTGATCTTCGTCGTCATCTCCGGTGCTGCCGCTGGCGTTCTTCCGCAAACCGCTGCTGCAGACGCTTCCAACGCCTCTCCCCGCAGAGCAACGTCGATAATCTGACGAGGAGGTCGCCACTGCGCCTGGAGACATCCCCGCGGGCGGCCGCGGCAAGGCGGAGCTGCGCGGCACCGTCCTGGAACGCGCAAAATCTTGGCGAGACGCCCATCGTCAAATCGCCACGCGCTGCCAGGTGGAGCGCGTCGACGGCCTCACTCTTTCGTCCGCCCGCAGTAATGTCATCCGGAGGAATCATGGAATTCGGTGCACTACTCGTTGTCTTCTTTCTCATTCTGCTGGCGGTCATCATCCTCGCCAAAACGGCCATCGTCGTCCCCCAACAATCCGCTTTCGTCGTCGAGCGTCTCGGCAAGTACGCCGGCACCCTGCAGCGCCGGACTTCCACATCCTGACTCCATTCGTCGATGTCATCCGCTACCGCCATTCCCTCAAGGAGCAGGCCATCGACATCCCGGAACAGATCTGCATTACGCGCGACAACGTCCAGGTCGGCGTCGACGGCATCCTGTATATGAAGGTGCTCAACCCGGAACGCGCCTCCTACGGCATCAGCGATTTCGGTTTCGCCATCCGCCAGCTCGCCCAGACCAACGCTCCGCAGCGAGATCGGCAAGATCGATCTCGACCGCACCTTCGAAGAGCGCACCACCATCAACGCCCAGGTCGTCTGCGAACTCGACAAGGCCACCGAGCCCTGGGGCGTCAAGGTGCTCCGCTACGAGATCAAGACCATCAATCCGCCGCAGGACATTCTGTCCGCGATGGAGAAGCAGATGCGCGCCGAGCGCGAAAAGCGCGCCACCATTCTCAACTCCGAAGCCGACCGCGAATCCGCCATCAACACCGCCGACGGCGAAAAACAGAAGGTCATCAAGGCCTCCGAGGCGCGTCCGGCAGCAGCAGATCAACGAGGCCGAAGGGCGAGGCCAACGCCATCCTCGCCATCGCCAGCGCCACCGCCGAAGGCCTCCGCCACGTCGCCCAGGCCATCAACGAGCCAGGCGGCTTCGAGGCCGTCCAATTCGCGTCGCCGAGCAGTACGTCGGCGAGTTCGGCAAGATCGCCAAAACCTCCACCACCATCGTCGTCCCGTCGAATCTCGGCGACGTCGCCTCCATGCTCGCCGTTGCCATGAACGTCATCCGCAAATGGAGGGCCCCGCCCCAGCCTCCACAGCGCCTACACGGGTAGCGTAGAACCGAAGTCAAGAATCGCCGTCCCCCGGAGCGCCCGCGAACTCCTCCTCAGCGGCTGGCTTCCCTCCAGGTCCACGAACGCGCCTTCGAATCCAACGAGGTCTACGATACGCCCGACATCCTGCTCGCCGCGTCACCTCCTCCGTCTCCGCGACTTCCGCGGCGACGCCATCCTCACCTTCAAAGGAGCCGCACGCCGGCCCTCACAAGAGCCGCCCCGAGTTTGAAACCTCCGTCTCAGCCGCCGCCCTCCGCCAGATCCTTGAAGCCCTCGGCTATCACCTCACCTTCCGCTACGAGAAATACCGCACCACCCTCCACCGCCCGGAGACTCCGGGCACGCCGTCCTCGACGAAACCCCCATCGGCACCTTCCTCGAACTCGAAGGCGCCTCCGCTTGGATCGACTCCACCGCCGCCGAGCTCGGCTTTGCCCCGCAAGACTACATCACTGCTTCCTACGGCACGCTCTGGAGAGTATTGTTCCTCCTCAGGCAGCGCCTCCGGCAACATGGTCTTCGCCGCATAGCCTTGTAACTGGGCAAGTCGCATCAGCCAGGCATCGGTGGTTTCACCTAGTCGCCCTCCTTTTATCCCTCAGTACAGCGCTTTCTCTTCGCTCTCGAAATACTTCGGTGATACGATCCTCCTGAAGCGTGGTCCGTCCAACCCGACGGACTCCGCCCGCTAGGTATTTCCGGAGGAAGCCGATCGAGATGATTTCGTTGATCTCTAGTGGCGTTGGTGATTGTCTTCTCCTTCGCACTCTTTGCATACTGGTTCCGTTATAGCTGCATCCGAACCTCCGCACCAGAACGGTCACGGATTTCGGTGGAGCGCTGACAGCCAATTCGGATCTGACCTTCGATCAGATTCAGCGAGAGTTGGAATCCAGCACCGCCGAAGGGGATCTCGCCGCGTTCCGGCAAGCATTGGAAAGGGATTTTTCCTTTGTCACGGCCCTGCTCGCGAAAGCGCCTGGGGTCAATGAGCAATTCTCCGAGATTGAACAGTGGATGCTCCAGGCCGACTATCGCGTGATGCAGGCTTGGACAACGCGTCGCGAAGGCTGGTTGGACAGCCA
>CAVQOO010000037.1:0-90296 GCA_963714395.1 Bryobacteraceae bacterium | reverse complement strand
CCCTCGCCTGTACCTGTGCACACTAACTGCCGGCCGGTAACCAGGACGGACAGACAAGGCGTGATCCTCCTGCTTTCGGGCGGAACCCACTAGCCCGGATATTTCAGTACGCCTGAATGGCGCGGATTACCAGTGGGGGAGGGTCCCAATAGCTAACGAGCGGTTCTGTTGGGTAACTGGCCGGATCGAAGGCTCGTGACAAAGCCAGCTTAAGGCTGGCGAGTTCGCGGTCGACCCGGTCCGCGGTTGCCCGTGCCGTCAAATTTCTGCGCGATCAGCACCGAGCGCGCTGGAGGCAGACCATAAAAGAGGTGGGGAGAGTCAGCTGTATCGACAGCTTCTTCAGGACCGAGATGATGGTCCAAGGCGGCCTCTCGGAAACGGCCCGTCGTTGCGGCAATCCCAACTGCGCGTGCCATCGCGACCCCGTCTGCACGGTCCGCATCTCTACATTACCAGTCGCATCGAGGGCGAGAGCCGGTCCTTGTACGTGCCTCCGGAGCACGCCGAAGTGGCCCGCCAAGCGCAACAGGCGTGGGCCGAGTTTTGGGACATTGGCTGCGCACGGGCCGAGTTCAACCGTGACCGGCTGCGCCGCCAGTGGCAAGCAGAGAAGCGGAAGCGCATGCCGGCTGCCGACAGGAGAACAGCTCGTGATTGAAGCCCGGCGCCAGCAGGTCCGTTTCGGCGACGGCCTCATCGCCGAACAAGTGGCCGATCTGCGGGAGGACTGGATGCAGCATGCCGACCGGGTGCTGGAGGACGAGCAACTGGTTGCCACGGTGTACGAAGCCCTCGCCCGGCGCGGCCTCTTGTATAGTGGGGAGGGTCAAGGTGCGCCGCTGCCATAATGGAATCGAGGCAGTTCAAGAGAAGGTCGTGGCCAAGCCACTGCTGGGGGTTTCCTCTCGTCCTCTCTCTAACAGTCTTCTCCCCGTCCTGCGACCGCTCGTCCAAGAGCCTTGCACAGGCGAAAAGCGTACTGTCGCAGCACTTCTCCGAGCCGGCTCCAATTGGGCGAGATGCCAACGACGCAGGGCGTTTCCTGGCGGGATTGCCGGGTATCGCCGGTAGCCCGTTCGGCGATCTGGAACGACAACAGGCATGGAGAGCGCACAGCCTCGAACTTGAGAGTGAGTGGAGCAAGATTCAGGCCGGAAGCGATCCCCGCCATGATCCAGTTCCAGAATCAGGAGTTGAGTGGAGCGCCAATCGGGAGTTCGGTCGTCTTCTATCCCTTCAGCGGCCCGGATGCGCTGTTCGTCAGAGTGCTGTTCCCGCGCAGCCCAACTTATGTAATGGTGGGTCTCGAGCCTCCGGGCACACTGCCGACCCCTGCTCAACTCGGCAGCAAAGATCTTGGCCTCTATCTGCAGGAGGTGCGCTCGAGCGTCTACTCGGAACTGCATCGTAGCTTTTTCATCACCAGGGAGATGAACAGGGAATTCAGGGGCCAGGTGAGCGACGGGCTGCTCCCCACCATCCTCCATCTGCTTGTGCGAACAAAGCACACGATCAATGGCTACCGTTACGTGCGTTTGGACCGGGAGGGACGGGTTGTCCAACGAGCCACTAGTGAGAGGGCGCCGACTCATGGCGCAGGCGACAACGGCGTGGAGATCGACTTCCGGGCGGATACCGATCAATCCCTTCACAAGCTGTATTACTTCTCGGTGAACCTGTCGGACGGACGGCTCCGGGAGAATGAACCGTTCCTGCGGTTCCTTTCGAAACTGGGCGGGATGACGACCTACCTTAAGGCCACATCGTACATGCCTCACCAGCAAGAGTTTTCGATCTTCCGTCAACAGGTACTCAGTGGAAGTGCGGTAATCCTCCAGGACGACTCAGGCATCCCGTATCACTTCTTCATCTCAACCGCCTGGCGGGTCCAACTCTACGGCGCTTACGAACGCCCTTACGGCAGCTTCCGGTGGCTCGAACAACCGGACTTGAAGAAGGCTTACGAGACCCTCGCTCCGAAACCGCTTGGCTTCCGAATCGGCTACGGATTCTCGCGGATCCCATCCAACCTGCTGCTTGCCACCCGAATAGACATGAAGGCGCTGAAATAGCAGGTGACGCGCTCCACACGTAACGCCGGAGGCGGTCGGGAGTGCCTCTTCAGTGGTTACTCGATCCGGTTTCTTCGATCCTCGCGGCGGAAGAACCATCGTTTTGTGATTTCTGCCGATCCGATATAGGCCACCACGATAGCAGCCAAGGCCGGCAGGAACATCAAGGGGATCTTCGTGAAACTAAATACATTGGCCAGAGGCGTGAACGGCAGAATGAGAGCAATCATCGCCACAACGTGCGTGGCCCAGAACAACGGCCAGCTTGGCATCGTCCGATAGAACGCACGCCGCGTTCGCACGACAAGCACCACAAGACAGGCCGAGATCACCGACTCCACGAACCAGCCTGTCCGGAACTCGCCCGGCCCCGCCTTGCAGCAGCAAGCAGCAGCACCCCGAACGTCAGGTAGTCGAACACCGAGCTGAGCACACCGAAGACGATCATGAACCGGCGGATGAAGCCGATGTCCCAGCGCGGGGGCGCTCCACCATCTCGGGGTCCACGCGGTCGGTGGCGATGGTCATCTCCGGAAAGTCCGTCAGCAGGTTCGTCAGCAGGATCTGCTTGCGGAAGCAGCGGCAGGAACGGCAGGAACGAGCGAGGCGCCGGCCATGCTGAACATGTTGCCGAAGTTGGCGCTGGTCGCCATGAAGACGTACTTCAGCGTGTTGGCGAACGTCGCGCGGCCCTCCCGGACCCCGCGCACCAGCACGCCCAGGTCCTTCTCCAGCAGCACGATATCGGCGGCCTCCTTGGCCACGTCCACCGCGCCGTCCACCGAGATGCCGACGTCGGCGGCGTGCAGGGCCGAGGCGTCGTTGATCCCGTCACCCATGTAGCCGACGACGTTGCCGGCCTTCTTGCAGCGCCAGGATGATCCGCTCCTTCTGGTTCGGCTCCACCTCGGCGAAGATGTCCGCGACCTCGGCGGCCGGCGGAGCAGCGCCTCGTCGCTCATCTGACGCAGATCCGCACCGGTCAGGATGACCGGGTCATGGCAGTCCGACCTGGCTGCCCACGTGCGCGGCGACCAGGCGGTTGTCCCCGGTGATCAGCTTCGAGCGCGATGCCGAGGTCGCGAAGCTCGTCTGATGGTCGCGGCGATCCCGGCTTCGGAGCGGGTCGTCGAGGACGAGCAGGCCCAGGAAGGTCATCTCCGCCTCGTCGGCTCGTATGGATCCCGGTCTCGGCGCCCATCGTCCCGCTAGGCGACCCCCAGTGCCCGATAGCCTTCGGCGCTGAACTCGGCGATAGCGCCGCTCGATCTTCGTCGCGGACTTCATCAAATCCGCGACGTCTCCCGTCCGGCCGTTCGGCCGTCGTGCAGATGTCGAGCACGTTCGTCAGCGCGCCCTTGGTCACCAGCAGCGAGCGGCCGTCGCCGGCGACGAGCACGCTGAGCCGCTTGCGGACGAAATCGTAGGGCTCCTCGTCGAGCTTGACGTAAGCCGAGAGGTCGAACTGCCGGAAGCTGCGGATGGCCTCGTCGATCGGGTTGGCGAAGCCGGTCTCGAAGGCCGCGTTGAGATAGGCGTAGATCCAGCACCCGCTCGCTGTCCTCGCCTGCCAGGTCCGGGCATAGAGCGTGCACGACGCCCTCGGTCAGCGTGCCCGTCTTGTCCGAGCAGAACACGTCCATGCCGCCGAGGTTCTCGATGGAGACGAGCCGCTTCACGATGACCTTGCTCTTGCGCCATCGGCTTGGCGCCGTGGGCAAGGTTGACACTGATGATGGCCGGGAGCAGTTGCGGTGTGAGTCCGACGGCGATCGCGCAGTGCGAAGAGGAAGGACTCGAGGACCGGCTTGTGCAGGTACGTATGATTGCGAAGATCCCAGCACCAGCAGAGCAGCGTCACCTCCATCAGGAAGTAGCCGAAACGGCGGACGCCGCGCTCGAAGTCCGTCTCCGCGGGCGGCAGAGTCAAACGCTGAGCGACTTTGCCAAACTCAGTGCGCTGGCCGGTATGAACCACCGCCGCACGCCCCGATCCGCTCACAACGTGGGTGCCGCCATAAAGGACGTTCGAGCGTGCCGCAAGCCCTACCTCCGCCGGCAGGACGCCCGGCGATTTGTCGACCGGGAAGGTTTCTCCGGTCAGCGCGGCCTCGTCCACGCACATGTCGTTCGACTCGAGCACCAGACAGTCCCCGGGAATCCCGGAGCCCGCGGTGAGGAGCACGATGTCGCCGGGGACCACCTCGTCCACAGGCGCCTCGCCGTCGGCCCCATCACGCCGGACCTGCACCCGGATCTCCACCATCTTGAGCAGCTTCTCCACCTCGATCGCAGCGCCTCGCTCCTGCCAGTACCCCAGCAGGCCGCTTAGAAAAACAATCACCAGAATGATCGCCGCGTCCGCGCGGTCATGAAGGAAAATGGACAACAATGCCGCGACCAACAGGATGATGATCACGGGATTCTTGAACTGAGCCAGAAGGAGGCGGAGACCCCCGAACTTCCGCCGTTCCTGCAGCCGGTTCGCTCCAAATTCGAGATACCGTCGCCGCGCTTCCGCTGAGCTTAGCCCTGTGGAGGGAGCATCCAACTCGATCAGGATGGCTTCCGCTTCGCGGCTCCAGAACGGCGTATTTGGCTCGATCATTGATTTCTCGAACTTTCGTGCTCCGCTGAAGTCACCCCTCTGTGGGATCGGATCCACAGCAGCAGGTAGGTAACGCCCACGAGCAGAAGGGCCGGCTTCAGGATTCGCAGGTGCGAATACACCATCCCAGTCACTCGCTCCCACTCTTCCCCCGCAGACCAACCGATGGCAAGAAACGTGAGAGTCCACAACAACGCCCCGGCATACGCGTACAGAGCGAAGATCCGGAACTGCAGCCGAGAGGCACCAGCTGCGATCCCCGTCAGATGCCGGATACCAGGCAAGAAGTATCCGCCGGACAAGGCCACTGGGCCATGCGAGTGAAACCACTCGCTCCCCCGCTCGATGCCGCCCGCCACGCGCTTCCGCCAGCCACGTTGGCCGCCCGTCAGCCAGCGGCCCGCGAATCGGCCAATTCCGTAACTGACAGTGATCCCAACCATGCTTCCGCCTAAGGCGGAGGCCAGGACGGCTGGCGCCTGCAACTGTCCCTGTGCCGCCATCGCCCCGGCCAATACGAGCAGTGTCTCGTCCGGAATGGGTGCCCCCACCACACCCAGGGCGAGCAGCCCGAACAGGGCAGGGTAGCCGTGCTCAATCACCCACTGAGTCGTTGTCTCCACCGGTTCCTCCATCCGGTCGCGCGCACGTTGCCACGGGCGGGATTCGCCACAGTCTCCCGAGGTTGGCGGCTTGCTCGCGTACCGTTCGAAGATCAAGCCCCGCTCTGCCGAACGCGAACAGGCCAACGACCCACAGAGGAATCGTCAATATCAGGAACACTACCACGGAGAAGCCCGATGCCACGGTCTTGTCCACGCCGAAAAGCATCAGTCCGAGTACCGTGAAGAACTGGTAAGTGCCAACGTTGGACGGGGCGCCCGGGATCATCGTCCCGAGATGAACAATGAGAAAGACGGCTGCCCCGTGCCAAACCGAGAGCGATATCCCATAGGCTTCCATCACCAGCCAGAATGACAGCACCTGCAGGACGAGCAGGAGACCGGAAAGCGCAGCCGCTCCATAGAGGGATGGAGCACCTCCAATCAATCGCAGCGCCGCGGCCACGTGTTCGATCGAACGCGACAGCCGCCGGGCGGCCGAGTCCGGTGGCGCGGGCTCCGATCGCGCGCCTTCCGCCTCTATCTGCCGTTCCTTTCGGACAACCAGATAAATGAACAATGCCGCGGCGGCGAAGATGACCAAGGCCAGCGAACCTTCGGCATCCACGAGGTACTGTGGCAGCGGCACCGCCAGAACGACTACCCCGAACGCCAGGACCATCCAGACGCCGTCCAGGAAACGCTCGACGAGTATCGACGAGAAGATCGGCGTCAGCGGCAACGACATCCACCGGCTGGCGAGGTAGCCCCGGAGAACCTCACCCACGCGAAGCGGCAGCACCTCGTTCGTGAACAGCGCCGCGTAGATAGCCTGGGTCGCCTTGAGAAGCGACAGGCGTCCCAGTGGGCGCAACAGCAGGCTCCATCTGGCGCCCTGGGTCACATAACTCCCGATATCGGCTGCGATCGCCGGAACCAGCAGCCACCAGGTCATCGCTTTCACGTGGCAAACAGATCGCTCCAACGTACATCGTGGAACACCCACACCAGGCACCCGGCCGCCACAAGAGTAGCCGATCCAGGCCTTGCCGCCGCCACTTGAAGTTTCAGCAACGGAGTTCATGGTGCTAGAGTTTCGGCCCCGCCGACTGGCCCACTCCAACGCTTGCCTGAGTTGCCGGAAGAACTCGGGTTGCGCGCCATCGAACCGATGGTTCTGCGCCTCCACCGGAACAAACCGCTTCGGCTCCGCGGCCGCGTTGAACAGCCGGTTCGCTTCATCCCTTCCCACGTACTCGTCCTTGGTCGACTGCAACATCACCAGCGGCAAGGGCGCAATCCTGGGCATATACGAGAGAGCGGAGAAGGTGGGTTCGTTGGGCTGCTTCCTGGTCAGGTAGGTGAGGTTGTCGGCGAATCTCCAGCCCAGCACGTTCCTGTCGCCCAGTCCCATCGTGATCAGACCTGCATAGGCCTCCTTGGACGGCGGCTGCCGCTGCCAGCGCCATGAGCCCGGCTCCTTCGGACCAGCCGATGAGCAGCCACCCGGCGCTTCCCTCGAACAGCTTCCGCCAGTGTCCGGATGTCCGTCATGACATCGGTTTCCTTTAACGTCGTCTTGCCGGTGAAGCTCTCGAGATAATGCCTTGGTGTCCAGTCCATAGACGTCGTAGCCCCACCCGGCCACCTGCGTCGGCCACCGTAATGGCAAAACCGCGCCATCCGCCGTCGCCTGGCGCGAACAAGACGCATGGCCGTTCCAGCGCTGCCGGCGCCGCCGGGATAGTAGTAGACGGACTGCGGCACTCCCCGAACGGGAATCGAGTTCGCGCCCGGACGTAGCGGAACGCTTTGCGCCATGCAAAGCCCAACCGCGGATAGCGGCAACGCCAATCGTAGAATGCCTAGTCATCGTCAACCTCCGACACCGTGCTGATTGCCATAGCCACTCGGGGCAGATCCAGGATGTTCCTGTAGATCAGGTAGCGCGGCTCCCAGGCAGTGGCGAATTTCGCCTTATAGGCGAGCAGTCCTTTGAAGCTGAAAAGGAAATTGAGGTGCTGAAAAAAGGCGTGAATGGCGCGCTCCTCCGGTGTCGCCTCTTCCTGTTCCTGAAAACCCGCCATGGGGGCCATGCCCAGGTTGAAGCGTTCCAAGCCCTGCTCCTTGCTACGCAGGAACAGCTTTACGAACACGTAATCCATGATGCCATTGGGCGCCTCGGTGCGCCGCCGCATCAAATCGATGGTCGCCTCGCCCGGGCGATAGGACGGAACGAGGTTGACAAAGGCCAACACACGGCCACTGCCGTCCTCAGCCGTAAAAATTGGCGTCGAGTTCAAGTACTCCTCGTCGAACATTCCGAGCGTAAACTGCCTCTCGCGCCGGCCGGGAATCTGCAACCATTCGTCGGAGACCTCCCGGATCTGAGCCATGAGCCCAGGCGAAATCGGTGGTTCGTAGTATTGGGTGTGAACGCCTTCTTTCTCCAACTGATTCACTTTGGAGCGGAACGTCTTCGCGGCCTTGCCTTCGAGCGTGAACTGAGTCAAGTCGACGATGGCGTCGTCGCCCACCTTTAGCTTCTTGAAGCCGAGACTCTGATAGACATCGAGGAAATCGGGCATCGCTTGATGAAAGGCGACGCCCCAGCCATTGTCTTCGCAGAACCGGGTGAAGTCCCGCAGGATGCCTTCAATCGCCAGCTCGGGCCCGACGGGATCGCCCAATACGACGGCAAAACTGCCGCCGACGCGGTAAGCCAGAAAACACTGGTCGTCACCAGAGAAGAAGTAAGACTTGTCGGGGCGCGCCTTGAAGAAGTCCTGCGAGGAGCGGCCATGCTGGCTCAGGATGCTGCGGGCCCGCTCCATCTCGTGGGGATGAGTTCGGAACAGGTACAGAACAGGGCGAAACACCGCGTAGAGAGAGTAGATGAAAGCCGCCGACGTCATCAGATAGAGGGAGTCGAGGAACCATTGGGCATAATGCGTACGCGGCTGGAGGGCAGGATCGCCGCGAAGCGTGAGGAATTCGAGAGTGTGGCGAATCGATAAACGCCAGTCGAAGTCGACGCCGAATTCGCGCGGTTCGAGAAACCAGAAGCCAGCCACCCCGTAGGCGATGGCCAGAGCGAAGGCGATGGCCACCCGCTGAAATGCGCCTCGCCAGTTTGGCCGGCGGCTCCTGACCGTGAAGCTACGCCGGGAGACGAACAAGCCCGCCAGGAGAACCAGCGACAGCAGCGCCTCCTCGTAGTCGAGGCCCTTGGCGAGGTGAAACACGACCGAGAATGACGCGGCGGCGGCGACCAGCCAAAAGGCAAGGCGCTTGCGCTTGTAGATGTTGAGCGACGCAACCACAAGGGCAAATCCCGTGAGCAGCGTGACGGAGCGCGAAAGATGGACAAACTCCAGAGGGAATATCGTGCGCAACAACTCCACGCGCTCCGGGAGGCCGCGGCCGGTGACGGAGTACACGTTGAGGAGCCCGCTGCCGAGAGTAAGCAGCGTGACGGCGACGACCGGAATACGTCGGACGCCCGTCATGACTGGGTGGCCTGCTGGACCGAGGATACCGCTCGTCCAAGCCCATCGCCACTGAGGCGCTGCAGCGGCTCGGCATGCACGGGAAGCTTGCCGCCCGCAGCTTGGCGATGGAAACTCATCAGCCAATGGTTGACCGGATCCCAATTTAGGCCCGCGGTTGGCTGGCCGCACTCACGTTTTCCACCTTCGAACCGGTCCAATCTCCCGGTTTCCGCCGCGCTATCCGATCGAGGTGAGACTCCAGGTTGTCTGCCGTGCCGTCTATATAGGCGACTGAACAAGAAACAAAGAAGGAAAAGGAGAGTAAGACAATGAAACCCACATATTGGATGGGCAATGTGGGATCCCGCATCGGGACCTCGACCACGCGGAAACTGCTGCTCGTCTGCGCCGGCCTGATCGTGGCGCTACCCGCGAGCGCTGGAGGCCGGGGTTTCTGGGGCGGATACGGCTTCGGCTATGGTCCGGCCTTCTATGGCCCGGCTTTCGGTCCGTGGGGTTATTACGGATACGATCCATTCTTCTATGGAGCTTACCCAATGATCACGCACCCGAATGCCGGCCAGGTCAAGCTGGACACGAAGGTGAAAGATGCGGAGGTCTTCATCGACGGCTCTCTCGCCGGCATGGTCGGAGATCTGAAGTCACTCTGGCTGTACCAGGGGTCGTACAACCTCGAAGTCCGTTCGCCGGGGCGTGAACCATTCACAGCACGGATCTTCGTGGTGAACGGTAAGACCGTACACGTACACCCCGACTTGCGCGTGGAGCCTAAGCCGTGAAAGACGGCGTGCACTGCCTGCGCGTGGCAAGTGACCTGAAGGCGTGCAGCGGCCCAAGAGAGTTGCTCCTGGGGCCGGTTCCGCGTCTGAGAGAGCTTCTATTCGCGGCGAGAAGCAGATACCCGTGACCGCACCATAATCCCGTAAGATCGCGCCACCTCCAATGAAGCCGATGCTGGTGACGAGGCCCTGCAGGATTCTGGAGTAGCTGTCTGATGTCGCGCCCGGCATCGCAGTGCCCAGCATTATGAAACCGCAAGCCGCAACGGCCACGATCGGGAAAGTACGAAAGCCGGCCGAGCGGGTCTTCCCGGTCCCGATTCCAACCGATCGGCAGCGCAAGCAAGTAGGCGAGGCCAAGATGGAGCAGGTCGGAGGCGACGGCATGCCATGTCAGCGTCAGTGTGGTAACACGGTCCATCGGTCAATCCTGATTCACGGTAACCCAAACCACGACGCAAGACGTGGCTTGATGATTACTTGAACCTCGCCAATCGTGGGCGTGATCCGGTGATGATCGCCAGGTTCCGCACGGTCCCTGAGACTTTTGAGGACGAGGACTCGGCCATAGGCAGCTTTCCGGTTTCCACTGCACATGCGGTGTTCCACATTGTTTGAGCGCCATATTGATCATTCCTCGATCATTGATGGTTCCGAACAGCGCATCTGACGCAGGCGTATTCAGCCCCGTTCACTTTGCCTGGCCAAGCGCTTCCCCATCATCGGAAGAGGCCGGCTCAGCCAACCACTCCAGTCCCCGGCGCAGAGCGGCCCAAAAGGAATCCCGCACGAGATCGAACGAGTGATTCGCTCCTGGAATTTCAACCAGACGCTTCGGATGTTCTGCGGCGTTGTACAGCGCACGTTCAGAACCAGCGGAAGTAAAAGCGTCATCTCCGGGATGGATCATGCAGAGAGGAACCGGCGCTATTGCGCTGAGATGCTCTCTCACAAGGAAATGCGGTTGATGAGGCTTCTTGCGAAAGAGTGAAAACAGTGTGTCCTTCCAGCTCCATCCCAGTGCAGCTTCTTCGGGCAAGGATATCGTCACGACTCCCGAGACCAAGTGGTGTCCGCCCCGGCCCTGAGCGGCGAGGACGGCCATCGCCGCGCCTTGTGACCAGCCGACGACGATTACCTTGCCTTGGGGAGGAGCGATCCATCGGATCAATCGACGAAGATCCTGGCCGATCTGTCGAGTCGTGAGCGCGTTCTGTCCATTGGTGAACCCAGTAAGATACGTCTTCGTGTCCAGCACGAATACCGGATGTCCCAAGGCTGCCATAGCTTGAGCCAGATCCACAGCAAACCCACGCCAACCCGCGTCGCCAGGCAGGAACAGTACCACTGGCTGGGTTTGCGATGAAGGTTGCGGAGGTAGATAGATGACGTCCTGATCGACGCTGCGCAACGGAACGGTATTCTTTCCTGGGACGGGCGGCGCGGCCAGCAGGCGATCGCAATCGAGGCCGAGAGCTAATACCGCCCCCAGCAGAACCCACCGCGGATGGTGCCGCCAACGCCGCGGTTTCATGCTCGCCCAAAGTACCGACGAAGATCCGGCCAAAACTCACACAACATGTTCACTCCAACTCTGATTCCCCGGCCCGCCGTGCCTAACTTCGCGGTCTTCAAGACACTGGTCGGGTCCATTGGGTTCCAAGTACTGGCGATCACCAAGGCGCCCAGCGCTGGGTTTGGGTCCAGTTGGGTGGGTCAGGGTGCGGAGTTCCGCCAGGAGGTGAAACATAAGCGAATGCCGCAATCGCGGGCAACAACATCCCAGGAAGACTCCCGGTTCCGCAAGCGATTTGTCTGTGCTTGCCACCGCCATGCGCTCTGCGCGTTTGCGCCCGCGCTCAAGCGGAAAGTCAGTGTGGATATTTAGCTGATTAGGCCCAAGGGGAGCACTGGCGCTATACGCCGCGCCAAGCAGGTTGAGTGTCTGGCCCGAAACTGTCAGAACCGGACTTGGCCGCAGGCCCGCCGCGATTTGCCTGGCCTGCGCGACGCTGACGCCGTACTTTTCCGCCGCCAGGTCCAGATCGTTGGCCCGAGTTTCCTGGATCGCCTGGTCTAAAGTAAGGTTCTCGCCAGCGATTTGCCCTGGTTGTGCCGAGAGCGTCATCGCTGCGGCCACAAACATAACAACGATTACGTGGAATCTCACAGGACTCAGTATGAACTTGGGGCCACTTGAGCGAACTCCCCCCCGCCGAGTATTTTCGGTGCCCGCGAGGCCGGGACACGTCCGCGGGACCTTACTTGCATGGCTCATCATGGCTCGATAGTACGTCACTTATCAGCCGAGAAGACTAGTCGCGCAGATCAGTATCGGGCTTGCTCGCTACCGCGCCGTTCAATGGCCTCCGTTGTCACCCAATTGGCGGGTTTCCCGAGGCAGACGTCCTCAAGCGCCCGGCGGACGGATAGCGCCCCCCGCGGGCAGCCCGGTCGCCCCGGCGCGGTGACTTGTTACCGATTCTCTTCGCTCAAGACATTGTTCGCGCCGACGGAGCGTATCCCCCATTGCAGGTGATGTCCTGTCCCAGTTTCGTTGGCCGGTTTTGGGTGAGCCTCGAGGGGTGGAAGGACTTCGTTGTGATCTTCGAACCGCTCTACTCTACTGCCCGCAACCTCATTGCCCGATCGAGGTTAGTCTCCAACTCACTGATGGCGACGTCTATCCACAAGACCGCGCAAGAAGCGAGGTCAGGATGAGGAGAGTATGACAATGACCAGCAAGCTCACAAAGGTTTTTGGAGCGCCGTCTCTCGGGATCGCAGTTCTCCTCTCGATGTTCACGATTCCCTGCGCTTTCGGCGCGGCCCTCATGAAGGCGGATGTTCCGTTTGCTTTCCAGGTCGGCTCCAAAACTCTGCCGGCCGGAGAGTACGAATTCCAGATTGATCGCCAGGGCGATCGCGTGACCGTCCTCGGCAGCACGAAGGTGAAAGGATCCATCGCCTTGGAGTCCATCATCACCTCGCTCGCCCCAACGGCTCACTCCGACTCCACGCATGCGCACATCGTCTTTGACAAGGTTGGGAACACCTACACCCTGTCCGAGCTGTGGCAGCCGGGCGAGGACGGCATCCTTGTGCACACGACGAAGGGGAAACACGAGCATCACGTCCTCCACTTGAAACCCTGAGAGCCCGCGTAGACCAACCGCACGGCTGAGATCACAATGCGAGAACCTTCGGTTGAGGGCTACTTGCGCTGGGTTGGCGTGGGCCTTCAGCCGGCGCCGGGTCTGGGAGATCATGATGTTCGAGACCAGATGCCTATCGGAGGTATGAAGTGAACATGTTCAGGATGGCTATTCTCGGCACGGCAGGTCTGTTATTGGCTGCCGGGCCATCCTCGGCGCAGACGAGCGCCAAGTCTCCCAGACCCTCGAAATTCCTGACCGAATACAGTGCGGCCATGGAAGATCTTGCCCAGTCCGCCAGTCCGGCTGTGGTGCAGGTCCTGGTGCACACATTGTCGCCTCTGGAGCGAGGGTGAAACCCAACGCGCGGGGTTTGTTTCAGAGCAGGAAGCCACCGGATCAGGCGTCATTGTGGATGCTGACGGCTATATAGTCACGAACGCTCATGTCGTGCAGGACGCCCGCCGCATCGAGGTCAAGATCTTGCGGAGTGACGAAAAGGAACAGGAGCCGCACGGCCACCTGATCCCCGCGAAACTGATCGGACTTGACCGGCAAGTGGATCTCGCCGTGCTGAAGATCGAGGAAAAGAATCTCCCTACGCTTCCCTTCCTGAACTCGGACAAACTCCGGCAGGGACAATTGGTGTTGGCCTTGGGCAGCCCGCTCGGGTTACAGAACTCGCTGACGCATGGCGTGGTAAGTGCGACGCTGCGGCAACTCAAGCCGGAGAGTCCGATGGTCTACATCCAGACCGACGCTCCGATCAACCCCGGCAACAGCGGGGGGCCGCTACTGGATGTCGAGGGACGAATTGCCGGCATCAACACGATGATCTTCTCGGAATCGGGCGGCAATGAAGGCATCGGGTTCGCCATTCCGGCGAACCTGGTCAAGGATATCTACGAGAGGCTCCGCAAGGACGGGCGAGTCAGGCGCGGCGCGATCGGAGTGATACCCGAGGCGATCACGCCAAAATTAGCAGCGGCCCTCGGGTTGGACCACGATTCGGGCGTGATCCTGTCGGACGTGGCCCCACGCGGCGCCGCGGAGGCAGCCGGCCTCGAGCCGGGCGACGTTGTGCTGTCCATCGACGGGAAGCCTGTCCGAGAGGTGCGAGATCTCGTCCTGTCGGTGTTCCAGCGGGCGCCGGGAGGCGAGTTAAACATTGAGATCCAGCGTGGGAAAGAACGGATCTACAAGAGAGTCGTCGTTCTCGAGCGGAAGAACGAGCCCGGCCAAATTGAGGACCTCGCCAACTATGAGACAGCGCTGGTTCGCCAGTTGGGGATTCTGGCGGTGACGGTGGACGAAAAGGTGAATGCGATACTGCCGGACCTCAGGCGTCTCTCTGGTGTCGCCGTGGCGGCGGTTCCGGCGGAGTATGCCGGGTTGAATCCGGGACTGATGGCGGGCGACGTGATCTACTCGCTGAACAACCTGCGTGTCTCCTCGCTCGAGGAGTTGAGGGACGTGCTGAAGAACCGGAAATCCGGTGATTCCATCGCACTCCAGGTGGAACGGCACGGGCAACTCATCTACGTGACGGCGTCGTTGGAATAGGCAGGATTCGGCTGGTCCAAACAGCTTCAGCGGTTGGATCAAATGCCCTACTGGTGTGTGCTCGAACTCGGGATGCCTTCGTCAGGGTTGTCGAATACCAGATACGCAGTATCTTGCATTCGGTCCACAGGGTAGACGCTAACTTGCGTCACAACGGAGCCGTCGTGACAGGTGAGATCAGAGTACAGGAATCGCGATCGAAAGGAAGTAAATCCCATGAGAAAGCACTTGATCGTCTTGGTAGTTGTTTCCATGAGTGTCGCGCTGGCACCGGCTCAGAGTGCACCGCAATCGTCAGACGGTTCCCGCCCCGTTCCGATGCAAATGGTCGTAACCGCCGAGCAGCTGCGTGGCGGCAAAGTCCCTCCGATCGACCGGGGAGATGTCATGGCGTTGATCGGCAAGACCAGTCCAGTCGTAACCGAGTGGGTTTCGCTTCAGGGCGAG
Organism: Bryobacteraceae bacterium; assembly: GCA_963714395.1. Lineage (GTDB taxonomy): Bacteria > Acidobacteriota > Terriglobia > Bryobacterales > Bryobacteraceae > JACADU01. Next base: position 75,556 of record CAVQOO010000037.1, on the reverse strand, counting down.
ATGGCCGCTCTCGAGCTCTACGTCCTGGTCGATGAGCGGGTCGATCCCACTGCGACAGGGCGATTCGAGGAGCTGCGCAGGTTCACCGAATCGCAAGCTCCAACCACCGCAGTCGGCGTCGCCTACATGAGCGATGGAGAGGCTCACATCATCCAACCTCCGACGAGAGGACCACGGACGAGCGGCGAAGGCTCTCCGCCTGACGACGGGCGACGACAGCGCCGCTGCCAATCCGTTCACGTCGTTGAGTTCGCTAATCAACTCCTGGCCGTTGGGGGCTCCGCGACGCGAAGCCGTCCTGATCTCAGATGGCGTGGACGAGTTTGAGGATGTCGGCGGCGCGAGCATGTACCTCGACGTTGCCATTGCCGATGCACAACGCGCGGGGGTGCAAGTATTCTGCGTCTACGCCCCTGCCGCTGGCCACTCAGGCCACAGTCCGGCGCTGATTCAAGGCGGGCAATCCTACTTGGCGCGAATCGCCGAAGAAACCGGAGGCGAGGCCTACTACAAGGCAGGGGAGCCCTCCCTCGCTTTCGATCCTTACCTAGCCGACGTGGCTGAGCACCTCGCGCACCAATTCCGCGTCACGTTTCTCGCAGCGACCGATGCTCGGGAACCTACACCTGCTGAAGGGGATGGATTTCGTCGAGTCGCCTTCAGAACGCAGATCCCGAACGTCGAGCTCGTCTCGGCGCATGGGCTCTATCTCAAAACAAAAGGTTCGCGGCCCTGACGCGAGGCTGCATATGGAGAGGAGATGTTGTGACCACCGTAACCAGAAGAATCCGGCCGTCGATGCGGACGGAAATCCTGCTCGTCTTGCTGTGCGCGGCGATATGCCCGCTCTCAGCGTCCGCGCAGGTTCTGTTGTCCCCCGGACAGTTGGACCAGCTTGTCTCCCAAGTCGCCCTGTCTCCGGACCCGTTGGTTGCGCAAGTGCTCACCGCGTCGACTCATTTAGCTCCAATGGCGGACGCGGCACAATGGGCGGACCAGCACAGCTATCTCACGGGCGGCAATCTGGCTGGAGCCATCACCCAGGAAAATCTTCCGTGGGACCCGGCCTTCTACTTCCTGCCGATCTATGACCCGCTGATTGTTTTCGGCCGGCCGATGATAGGTCTCGGCGTCGGAATCAGCTTTGGCCCCCGCATTGCAATCGGGGCAGCCTTCGCGACAAGGGACTGGGGCCGGTCAGGCTTCGCATGGAGTTCCAGCACGCTGCTCCTCGATAGCCATCCGTACATCATGCCGCGCCCTCAGGCCAATCCTCGCGTGGAACGTCATGAGCCGCGGCCAACACCGCGCAACCCGAAGGAAGGCCGTGACGAAAGAGAGCGATAGTCGCCGTTAGGGGAGGATTATGCAGAGGAAAACGCTCGCTATCATCGCCGGCGCAGCTTGTCTGGCTGCAGTCGCGGGGGCTTGGACCATGGTTGGGAAGCAGGGCCGGATCCAATATCGAACGGCATCCGCCGAGCACGGCGACGTCAATGTCGCCGTCTCGGCCACCGGCAACCCGAACGCGGTCGTCACCGTTCAAGTGGGCTCGCAGGTGTCGGGCATCGTCGTGGCCTTGTTCGCGGACTTCAACACCAAGGTGACGAAAGGCCAGTTGATCGCACGGATCGATCCCGCGCCTTTCCAGGCGAAGGTCGATCAGGCCCAGGCCAACCTCGACGCGGCGCGGGCCGCCGTGGCCAATGCGCAAGCCGTCGTTCAGCAGGCGCTGGCGAACATCCAGGCGGCAAAATCCTCCCTGGCGGCCGCTCAGGCGAATGTCTTGAAATCAGAGGCCCTCATTGAGGACGCCAAGGTCAAGGTCGACCGGCGCGTGATCATGGTCAGGCAGGGGGCGGACGCCAAAGAGGATCTCGAAACCGCTCAGACCACCTACAAGTCGGCGGTCGCCGATCATAGCGCATTCGTGGCACAGCAGCACGCGGTGGAAGACAACGTGAAGAGTGGCAGAGGCTCAGTTGAACGTGGCGCATTCGCTCGTCAACGCCAACCAGGCGCAGGTGAAACAGTGCTCGGCGGCGCTGCGCTCGGCCCAACTCGATCTCGACCACACAAACATCCTGGCGCCGGTGGATGGCGTCGTCGTGTCGCGGAACGTGGACGTCGGACAGACCGTGGCGGCCAGCCTGGCGGCGCCGACGCTGTTTCTGATCGCTCAGGACCTGACGAAGATGCAGGTCGATACGAACGTGTCGGAAGCGGACGTGGGACGCGTGCGCGTGAACCAGCCTGCCACGTTCACGGTCGATGCGTATCCCGGGCGGATGTTCACAGGCACCGTGACCTCGATCCGCAAGGCGCCCATCAACGTGCAGAACGTGATCACGTACGACGCGGTGATCGGCGTCTCGAATCTCGGACCTGAAGCTGTTTCCGGGCATGACCGCGAACGTGAAGATCCTGGTGAATCAGCGCCTGAACGTGCTGAAGGTTCCCAACGCCGCGCTGCGGTATCACCCGGCTTCGACACGGCGGGCGGCGCTGGCGGCAAGGGCGGACGCAAGGGCGACGGCGCCGGAGAAAGCCGTCTGGATCCTGGACGCGAACGACAAGCCAGCAGCGCGTCGTGATCACCACGGGCGAAAGCGATGGCACGCTATACCGAGGTGACCAGGGGCAGCCTGAAGGACGGCGACCGCGTGATTGTCGCGGCGCTGGCGAAGACGGCTCCCGCGTCGGGCGGCAGCCCCGGCGCCCGAGGGCGCAGGCAGGGCGGCAGAGGGCCGGGATTCTAGAGTGAGCGCCATGGCACCGGTCATCGAAATCAAGGATCTGGTGAAAGACTACAGGCTCGGCGACGTGCCGGTGCACGTGCTGAAGGGCGTCTCGCTCGAGATCGAGCGCGGCGAGTTCGTGGCCATCATGGGGCCGTCCGGCTCCGGCAAGTCCACCCTCATGAACATCCTGGGCTGCCTGGACAAGCCGACCTCCGGCGACTACCTGCTGGACGGGATCAACGTCGGCGAGCTGGATCGCGACGAACTGGCGGAGATCCGCAACCGGAAGATCGGCTTCGTGTTCCAGCAGTTCAACCTGCTGGCGCGCACCAGCGCCGCTGGAGAACGTCGAGCTGCCGCTGCTCTACGCCGATGCGCCGGCCCGCGAGCGCCGCGAGCGGGCCGTGAAGCGCGCTGCGCGCGGTCGGCCTCGGCGGACGCGAGCGACCACCAGCCGAACCAGCTCTCCGGCGGCCAGCAGCAGCGCGTGGCCATCGCGCGCGCGCTGGTGAACGACCCGCAGCATTATCCTGGCCGACGAGCCGACCGGCGCCCTCGACTCCCGGACCGGCATCGAGATCATGGCCATCTTCCAGCGGCTGAACCGCGAGGCAGGGCATCACCATGATCGTGGTGACGCACGAGCCGGATATCGCCGCTATTCGCCAACCGCAACATCCACTTCAAGGACGGCAGGCTGCGGCTGGACGACACCGGATCGCCAGCAGCCGCGCGATGCGGCAGAAGAGCTCGAGCGGCTGCCCGCCGAGCCAGCCGAGAGGAGGTGGCGCGTCATGAAGAAGATCCTGGCAAGCATCCGCATCGCCTTGCGCGCGCTGCGGGTCAACCGCATGCGCTCGGCGCTCACCATGCTGGGCATCATCATCGGCGTGGCGGCGGTGATCGCCATGGTGGCCGTCGGCACGGGCGCCACCGCGCGGATTCAGGAGCAGATCCAGAGCATCGGCAGCAACCTCATCATCGTCCTGCCCGGCAGCATCACCAGCAGCGGCATCCGGCTGGGCTCCGGTGGCGGTGTCACCCTGACCGAGGACGACGCCAGGGCGATCGCGGCGGAGTGCCCGGCGGTCGCGGCTGTGGCTCCCACCGTGCGCGGCGGCGCCCAGGTGGTGTACGGAAACAACAACTGGGCCACCTCGATCCAGGGCGTCACGCCGGACTACCTGACGATTCGCGACTGCACGCATGGCTGTCCGGCCGGTCCTTCACCAGCCAGGACGTCGACGCCGCCGCCAAGGTCGGCGCTGCTGGGCGAGACCGTCGCCGAGAACCTGTTCGGCGACGCCGACCCGATCGGCCAGATGATCGCATCAAGAACGTGCCGTTCACCGTGGTCGGCGTGCTGACGCCGAAGGGCCAGTCGCCGACCGGGCAGGACCAGGACGACGTCATCCTGATCCCGATCTCGACGGCCAAGCAGAAGGTGCTCGGCAGCGAACCAGGCCAACGCGAGCGCGGTCGGCGCGCTCATGGTGCAGGCCATCGGTCCGCAGGCCATGGACCAGGCGCAGCAGGAGATGGAGGCGCTGCTGCGGCAGCGCCACCGCATTCTGCCGGGCCAGGAGGACGACTTCACGATCCGCAATCTGTCCGAGGTGTTCGCCGCGCAGGAAAGCTCGGCGCAGGTGATGTCGATCCTGCTGGGCGCCATCGCGTCGGTGTCGCTGATCGTCGGCGGCATCGGGATCATGAACATCATGCTCGTCTCGGTCACCGAGCGGACGCGCGAGATCGGCCTGCGCCTGGCCGTGGGCGCCAAGACGCGCGACATCCTGCTCGCAGTTCCTGGTGGAAGCCGTGACGCTCTCGGTGCTGGGCGGGATTGTCGGGATCGCCGTCGGGCTGACGGCTTCGGTGCTGATCTCGTATTTCGCCGAATGGTCCACGCTGGTCAGCCCGCTGTCGATCCTGCTGGCGTTCGTGTTTTCCGCGCTGGTGGGCGTGTTCTTCGGCTACTACCCCGCCCGGAAGGCGGCGTTCCTGGATCCGATTGAGGCGCTTCGGTATGAATGAACAGGCCCGAAATCATCATCGAGTGCTGGTTTGCGCGGACTGCCGGCGTACTGCTCGTTCTGAACGCTTGCATGATCGGTCCGAAGTACACGGCTCCAACATTCCCGCGCCGCCGGCCTTCAAAGAAGCCTTGCCGGCCGGGTGGAAGGAAGCCCACCTGCCGACGCAGCGGTGCGCGGCGCAGTGGTGGAAGGTGTACAACGACCCGGGTCTCGACGCGCTCGAAGAACAGGTGAGCATCTCGAACCAGAACGTACTGGCCGCCGAAGCGCAGTTTCGAGCGGCAAAGGCGGCCGTGCGCGTTGCCCGGTCCGGTCTGTTTCCCAGTGTGACTGTCGCGCCTTCCGCGACGCGTTTCGCGACGGGCGTAGCCCCAGGTGCGCGAGGCGTCTTTACCTTGCCGGTTGACGTGGCATATCAGATCGATGTCTGGGGAAGCATCCGGCGAAGCGTCGCTTCGAATGCCGCCCTAGCCCAGGCGTCGGCGGCGGAACTGGAGAACGCCCGGCTGCTGTACCAGGCCGAACTCGCCACCGACTACTTCCAGATTCAGGGGTTGGACGCCTCACGACAGTTGCTGGACGCTACCGTGAGGTCGTTCGAGCAATACGTTCAACTGACGCAGGATCGCTACGATGGTGGAGTCGCATCGATGGGCGACGTGGCGCTGGCCCAAACTCAGTTGGAAACAGCACGTGCGCAGTTGGTGGACCTGGGAGTTCAGCGGGCCCAGTTCGAGCATGCGATCGCCGTACTGACCGGCAAAGCCCCTGCGGAATTGTCGATCGCAGCGATACCCGGCCAGTCGCCGCCGCCGACTACTCCAATTAGTGCGCCTTCCACACTGTTGGAGCGAAGGCCCGACGTCGCCGCCGCCGAGCGGCAGGTTGCGGCCGCGAACGAACAGATCGGAATCGCCAAGGCCGCATTCTACCCGACATTGACCTTGAGCGGCAGCGCGGGTTCGCAAACCGCGGCCATCCTCGATTTGCTCACATGGCCGACCCGCTTCTGGTCGATGGGCGCCCAATTAGCCCAGACTCTCTTCACTGGGGGCAGGCGCCGCGCGCAAGTCAAGCTGACGGAAGCCGAATACGACGCCACTGTGGCGAACTACCGGCAGACGGTGCTCACAGGACTTCAACAGGTGGAGGATAGTCTGGCGGAGTTGCGCATCCTTGCCGAGGAGACTGCGATCACCGACCGGGCCGTCAAAGCCGCACAGCAGTCGCTCGATATATCCACCATCCAGTATCGTGGAGGACTCACGAACTATCTCCAGGTGATCACGGCGCAGACCAGCCTGCTGCAGAATCAACGAACGGCGGTCAGTATCCTCACCAGGCGCATGGCCGCGAGCGTGTCCTTGATTCAGGCCCTTGGCGGCGGATGGGACGCTTCGCAACTGCCGTCTCCAGAGGCGGTACGACGCTAAGTGGCCGGTTCCCGGGTCGGTGAGGCTAGACCACGCCCGCATACGTGTCGCCCGGCAGCCGCTACTCTATACCCACTCACCTAGGTTGAATATACCCGATCCAAGGGACCCTGGTTCTCCGCTCGCTTGCGTCTTTCCTGCTATGCGGTCGAACCCAACTGAGAAAGGTCTTTAATGCACTGCGAACAGATCGTGAACTCACCAGACAAATCGCGCTGGGCCGTGATCCTGGCGGGAGGTGAGGGCACTCGCCTCCGCCCGTTGACCCGCGCGATCGCTGGAGACGAGCGGCCGAAGCAATTCTGCAAAGTAGTGGGCAATGAGACGCTGCTGCAACAGACGGCACGCAGGGTCGCCCGCGTGGTACGGCCTGACCGGACGAAAGTCGTGCTGACGTTGCACCATCAGGTGTTCTTTGACTCTCGAACGATAGGGGTTGAGTCGTCCGTAATCATCCAGCCTTCGGATCGCGGAACAGCTTCCGCAATTCTCTACGGTCTGCTTTCGATTGGGCAAGAGGACCCTCATGCTCAGGCGGCTTTGTTTCCGGCTGACCACTATTGTTCCGACGACGTCTCTTTCACGCGGTACGTTGATTTCGCTTTTCGGGCAGTTGCACGGCAACCTCAATTGGTAATCCTGCTCGGCGTGGTTCCCACGGCTCCTGAGGTCGAATACGGTTGGATTCAACCAGGTGAGCCCGTCCCCGGGGTTCCCGATGGGACGCTGCTCCGAGTCCGGCGCTTCTGGGAGAAGCCCAGGCTCGAGATTGCGAAGGATCTGCTTGCGCGCAGATGCCTGTGGAACAGTTTTGTTGCCGTGGGCTCGGTTCGGAATCTGCTTCACCTCTTCCGGAGCACCGTGCCGGGGCTGTACAGTCTCTTTAAGCCTTTTCAGCCGACGATAGGGACAGGCGGGGAACGTCCTGCCATCAGCGAACTGTATGGTCGAGTATCCCCTGTCGATTTCTCCGCAGAGGTTCTGCGCGCCCGCCCCAGGGCCCTGACTGTCCTGCCGGTTCAGGATGCAAGCTGGACAGACATGGGCAGCGTGGATCGCGTGCTTAAGCTGACAGGTTGGTGTGGGCGCGAATCGGCTCGACTTGAAAGAGCCTCATAGCAGCGACCATTGGCCCAATTCCGGTTTCTTGCTGATCTTGTGGGAGCGCTGTGGTCCTTGCGACACCCATTTCGTCCGGGTCAGAGGCGGGGTGATCACGACGATGACAGCAGCTTTGTTCTCACACGGCACTTTGCCCCGCCTACCCCCAAAAGTTGGCGACCAATACTCAATCGGCCGTAGATACGTAATGTAACTCAAGGCCGTCTCCTCTACTGCACACTGCTGACAAACCCATCTGCGGCAGATTTCGGTGAGGTCCACAGTAATGAGCTCAATCTCGACACGTCTTAGCTATTCCGACCGTCAATTCCTAAGCTTGGCGAAAGGGGCTGCGCTATTGAAGATCCTTCGGCGCCAGTCCCGGTCCGCCCAGGCGCTCGGCGCTCTGGGTCTATTCGTCGTGATCGCCTGGCTCGACCTCGTCTTTGATCGTGACCTGTCGCTGTTCGCCCTGTATTTGGTGCCGACACTCTATTGCGCCTGGTTCCTGGGAGTTCGATGGGGGTACTTAACCTGTTTCGCCAGCGCCGTCGTCTGGATCATCGATGACTGGGGAGAGGCCGCGCTTTACCACCATCCGTTGATTCCTTACTGGAACATGGCTGCAAGGTTCATCGTGCTGGCTGTGATCGTGGCAATGGTGAGTGCGCTGAAAGGCGTGCTTGAACATGAACATGAAGTTGAACGGCGAGGCGTCCAAAGGGAGTACGAAATCGCGTGCGAAGTTCAGAACCGCCTGCTTCCGTCGCAAGCCCCACAGTATCCCCACTTGGACTTCGGTTTCTTCTACAAGCCGGCCCGTGAGGTAGGTGGTGACTATTTTGATTTCATTCCGTTCGATGAGGAACGCATGGGCTTGGCCGTCGGGGATGTTTCCGGCAAGGGGCTCTCCAGCGCTCTGCTGATGGCGTCTTTGCAGGGGCTGGTGAGAATGAACCTCGCGGTTCGTCACGGTGAGGTTGCCAGCTTTGTGACTGAACTGAACCGCTCAATGTTCAAGTTGACCGCCAATAACCGGTACGCGACTCTCTTCTTCGCCCTCGTGGACGTTTCCAGCCAAACGCTTCATTACGTCAACGCCGGACATAATCCGCCATTACTGTTCAGAAACGGCACGGCGGCGGCGGACGGGCAGGGCGCAACCGAGAGACTGGAGGCCGGAGGAACTCCGGTCGGGATGGTCGCACGAAGCCAGTACGAGTCCGAGCACGTCCTCTTGCACGACGGGGATGTTCTGGTCGCCTACACCGATGGCGTGACCGAAGCGTTGAACTCCCAACAGGAAGAATTCGGCGAAGAGCGGATCATCGACATTGTCCGCTCGTCGCTTTCGCTCAGCGCGGCGGAGATCTGTAAACGGGTCGAGGAACGGCTGCTAGCGTTCGTGGCGGGAAACCCGCAGTGGGATGACATCACGCTTGTGGTCATGAAGGTCAAGCCCGAGTCATCGGGATACCCGGTGGCGTAACTGCGTACTACCAATCTGACGGTATGGGCTTCGATCTTGACCGGCTCTATTCTGGAGTTGCCCGACAGAAGGCGGGCTTCCATGGCGAGGGTAGTCGACAGGATTCAAGCAGTCATCGCGGGGCTGCGCGGGTTGATTCGGGCCGAGACGGAGGCCTGCACAGGACCGGTGCTGGTACTGCTCTCCAGGCCCTGGCGGTGATGGGCGAGGGGCCGGGCCGGGAAGCCCTCCAAGCGGTCTTCCGTGATGCCACGTGGCGGTTGGCGGTCGCCGACTCCGCTGAGCAAGCCATCGTCCGCCAGCAGCAGGAGCCCCTCCCCATCATCCTGTACGAACGCGAACTGCCGGAGAGGGACTGGCGCCAGGCTGTCTCCAACTTCTCGCGGCTGACGCCGCGTCCCTGCGTGATCCTGCTATCTCGCGGTTATGACCAGAACCTCTGGGACGAGCTCGTACGGTGCGGAGGCTTCGACCTGTTGCGCATCCCCATCGACCGGAATGCGGTGATCCAAACAGTCAGTGCCGGATGGGCCATCTGGCGGCGGAGAACCGCTCCCGAGTGGAATCAGGAGATTACTCCCTTGCGGACAGCGTAGAGGATCAATTCCGGCACGCTGTGGAGGTTGAGCTTTTCCATGATGTTTCCCCGGTGCGTCTCGACCGTGTAGAGGCTCAGATTCAGCATGTTGGCCACGTCCTTATTGCTCTTTCCTTCGGCGATGAGCTGAAGCAGTTCCCGCTCTCGTTGCGTGAGCAGCTCGTAGCTGTCTTCAATGTCCTTGTCCTGCAATTGACGAACGTAGTCTTCCACCAGCAAGCGGCTGACCGCCGGACTAAAGAAGGCTTTGCCCTGGCTGACGGAGCGGATCGCGTGGATGAAATCCGCGTCAGGGGATTCCTTCAGCAGGTAACCGCGAGCTCCCGCCTTGAGTGCGCGAAGCACATAGCCTTCGTCCGAATGCATGCTCAGCACGACGATTGACACGCCGAGTTGCTTCGCGCTGATCTGTCGTGCGGCCTCGATGCCGTTCATGTTGGGCATCGTGATATCCAAGACAGCGACGTCGGGCTTGAGGCTCTCTGCCAGTGCGACCGCCTCCCGGCCGTCGTTCGCCTCGCCGACCACCTGAAAGTCCTTCTGTTCTTCAAGCACCAGGCGCAATCCGCGCCTCATCACAGCGTGATCGTCCGCAAGAATGATTCGAATCATACAATGTCCTTCACGGAAGCTGGCCCGCCCTTGGCGAGCGGAAACGAATCGACAGAACCGTCGCCTCCTCCGGGCCTTGATTCAATAGAAAACAGCCCGCCAAGCCGTTCAACCCGCTCTTCCATTCCCAATAGTCCCATGCCCTTATCCCGGCTTGGCTCGAACCCAATTCCGTTGTCCTGCACCGTCACGGAGAGCCCATCCCGATCCCGATGGACGACGACTCGGACCTGACTTGCCTGTGAGTGCTTGGCGCAATTGTTAAGCGCCTCCTGGACAACGCGGTATAGGCAGGTCCGATGCGAATCGGGCAAATCTTCGGCGATCTCATCGGCGACCATCTTCACCTTGAGGCCCGACCGGCGCGTCACTTCGCGGGCCTGCCATCTGAGAGCGGCGACCAGCCCGAGATCGTCCAGCATGGAAGGGCGCAGCAGCAGGGCCATATTGCGCACCATTCCAACGCTGGTTTCCGCCATGCTGCGAGCGGAAGCGAGCCTCTCAGCGCGAGTTTCGCTATCGGGCGCCGTCTCGACCCTGCCCAACTCAACCAGCATGGCCGACATCGTCTGGCCTACTTCGTCGTGTAACTCGCGTGAGAGATTGCGCCGCTCCTCCTCCTGCGCTGTCACCAGCCGGTCGGAGAGCTTCTGAAGCTCAATCCGGGCCTCCGCCACCTCCTCATAGCGCGTCTTCGCCTCCCTCTCCAGATGCAGAACGCGGCCGATACTGACCGCTCCCAGTATCAGGCCCAAAACCAGGGCGAAGATAGCGACAACGACCACTCGTTGCTCGAAAACGGGAGTGCACCGCTCGAATGCGCTCTTCGCCCGCGTCGAGATCGCGTTCATTCAGCGCCGTGATCTGCATTGTCAATTGGACCAACCCCGTGCTGAGGGGCATGACGACGTCTTGCAGAAAGCTTCCACCTTTGGCCCGCCGTGCGGCGGCATCCCATTGAAGCGCGGGCGCCAGCGACTTCCAATACAATTCGACACGGCTGTGCAGATCCTCAAACGCGCTCTTCTCCGTGTCCGGCAACTTCTGTTCGTAGATGTGCAGGGTTTCGTCGATCCGGGTGCGCAGAAGCCCCAATTCCGCCTTCTGACTCTCCGCGCGCGCGTCATCCAGCTCGAGCAAATGGTCACGCACCACGGTGGACGAGCGGTAGATATCCGCGCGCAACTGGTCGAGCAGGCCGTCACGTTTGCGGGATTCCGTTCTCAAAGCCGTGGTAGTTACTTCGACGTCGCGGAGCGATGTTGTGGCGTCGAAGGCCATGCCGGCCATGAGAAGCAGCAGACCCGTGAACCCGATCCAAAGCACACTCGCCGGCGCCGACAGAAACCTGCCCGCTGCCTTCCGGATCGACCCGTTCGTGTCCGTTGGAGCTGCCATCTCAGGAAGAGGTCCCGCCCAATTGTATGCCGAAGGGTGAGGAGCTCTCCAGGCTGACACTTGTTGCTGATCGCCAACTGCTTAGTCTCACGTTGTGGTCAGGCGGCTACCAACTCACCTGGACCGAGAATCCCCTCTGGGAGGGAGACGCCTATTCGGGCCGGGCATCGTCTTCATTGGTGAGCCGGAATGGCAAGGCCCATTCGGCGGACAACTGGGAAGGAGATCTGGAAAGCCATGACCAAGAGAATCTGTTCCATTGGCGATGTCAGCGGCGATCGCTTCGCTGATCGCATTTGCGCCGCAAGCCTCAGCCAAGCCGGCGGCCAGCGTCACCGTGGCTCAGGAAGCCCGGGAAACGCTCAAGGAAATGAAGGGGATCGCTGCCACCGCGGCCGGGGAAGCAAGCCGGCTTGAGAAGTTCAGCGAGAACTCCGTGATTGATTCTGAAGTCCATCGCGACGCACTCTGGTCGCTCAAGCGGGACGTCAATACGATGGGACAAGAGATCGCCGGCCTGGAGGCTCGACGCGAGTCTTTGGAGCCCTGGGAGCAGGAGGCCGTTGACAAAGTGCTGCCGCTCTTGAAGGAGGCCGCCGTCAGCACACAGAACGCTACCGAGTACTTCAACGAGAATCGTAACCATCTGTGGAGCCCGGGATACCGCGCTTTCGACGGAGAAGATCTGGCGCGATTCCGATCAGATCGCCAGAACACTCAAGAACTACCTGAAGTTCGAGAAGGTCCGCGCGGAAGAGCAGCAGATTCAGTCCACCATCGAAGCGGGAGGCATCTGATGAGCGTCCGGCTGGCCACCCGTGACGACGGCGACGTCGTCGTCATCGACGCCCACGGGAAGCTTGCTTCGGGCGTGGGGGCCATTCCCTCCACGCCCGGCTCCGTAGCAACTCGCCGGAAGCGGCCGCCTTTGGTTCTGCTGAACGTCGGCGGCGTTCCTTCCATAGACAGCGCCGACATCGGTGAGTTGATGGCCGGCTACGCCACCGTCGCTTTGGCCGGAGGTGAACTGAAGCTGCTGAATCCGCGCGCCGGCGTCGAAGATGTACTGCGGACCACCCGCATCGTCAAGGTGCTGAGGATATACGTTGACGAAGTGTCCGCATTTCGAAGCTTTTCCGGCATGCCACAGTTTCGCGAACGGATCGCCGCCGGAAGCGAATGCCGAAGCGAGTTTTACATCGGGTAGACGCGGCCTGGGCGACAACCGGGACTGACTCCTCTCTCCGCTGACGCCCTGGCCCGGCAGGAGGAGTATATGAAGAGGCGCAGACTGCTGGCAGTAATCCTACTCTCGGCGTGCTGTGCGATTGGCGCCGTGTGGGAATTCAAGCATCTCAGGTCACGACTACAGCCATGGCAGACCGATTCGCAACTTCGGCTCACTGGCGCTCTCCTCGCCGATGACGCCGTGCCCGTCGGGACTCTGATTCTCAAACTTGCTGTCCCGGCGCACTCCTGGGTAAGTAAGGGCCAGGTGATCGGCGAGACAGAAGCGGGCGAGAATATCGACCCAGCCGTAGGATCGGTAGCCCGGGCGCGCCTAGCCGCGGCTGACGCCGATGTGGCGGCGGCACGCGAACAACTCCGCGCCATCGAGTCCGGCGACGACGACGCCCTCACCGGCGCCACTGAGAAGGAGTATCAGATGGTTGCCGCCGAAGAGTCCGCGGCGGAGGCCGAACACATAGTCCAGAGAGGCGACAGGCTCCTTCGACAGGGAATGGAGAGCGAGCTGAAATACGACGAAGACATCGAGCTTCGCCGGGAAGCGGTCCAACGGGAGGACGCGCAACGAATCAAGGCTGTTGAATCCGCCGGCGCCATCGATGCTCTCGAGGCGAAGCGAGCGGAAGCCCGGGCCACTCTCCGGTATGCGACCCAGCGGCGGCGCAGTGCCCTGACAGCGATGCGCAACCTCGAAAGGTCGGCTGGCACGCTCCCCGTCGTCTCGCCGGCCGACGGCTACCTCGTCATGCGAGACGAAGACGCCGGTGCCTGCGAGATCGCGCCAAGCCTGCGGCGCCGGGTGGTTACCCAGGTCCGTCAGCCTGAACTCGCTCTGGTGCGGGTTGGCCAGCAGGCCACCATCGTTGTCGACGGCCAACCGGAGACCGTGCTTCACGCGGTCGTGGACTCAATCGGCCAGGCACAACAGGTAGCACCGGGCGACGCCGTGTTTCCAGTGACGCTCGCGCTCACCGAGCCCGCTCTCATCCGGCCAGATTCCAGTCGGGTTACCATCACGCTCCAATCGTCCAGTCAGTAGACGAGATGGTGAGTAAGGCGCCCGCGAGGATCGAGTCTACTTGGCCCCCGGCCTCGCCGGGCCGAAGGTCCGGCCATTCCCAATGGGCCGGAGCAACTTCGGGCGAGAGACACACTCTCCCTTCCAGCCCGGGGGCAATCTACCCTGGCGACGGGAGTCACCGGAGGGCGGCCGACGACATCTCCCCTTAAGCGAAGGGAAAGGACCGACGGATGCCTCACGCACCCATTAGCAAATGCTTGTTGAGCAGCTTAGTCCTCATCGTGGCGGCAGTTCCTGCAGCCGCAATGGACGTCAACCTGAACGGCCGGAGGCCGGTTCCGTCGTCGTCGGCACACTGATGACCTGGATGGCCGACACACCTGCACGGAGGACAATCCGGTATCGCTTCCGCGTCCGGCATCCCGGCGAGGACCACCAGATGATTCGGGACTATGGACCCATCGGGTGGCTCAACTGGGCGACAGAGCGCGAGGGGCTCTACGAGATCGGAGTTTCTGCCAGAAACCTCGATACGGGAGAGACATCGACGACAAGCGAGATCTTTCCAGTAGCGAGCCGCGTCGCCGCCGACGAGACGGCCGTGAATCCGACGGATCATCCGCTCGTGTTTCTCTTCAGCGCGTCGGCCTGCCCGGGTGGGGCCCGCATGAGGGTGAAGTACCAATCCGCCGCGGGCGGTCCAATGCAACAAACGCCATATCAGGATTGCGCGCTCACTGACCGACTCAATCGAAGGCTCTTGCCTCTGTCGGCATCTGACGGCCCTCAATTCCACCTCGGGGGCTTCAATAATGCCTCCTGCGAATAATTCTAGTCATGGACAGCATTGGACTGATTGCGGTTCCTCTGGCATATTCCTGGATGTGATGGTGAGCGATCCATTTCGTTTGGCCGCTCTAAAATCTGCCGAAAAGGGAGGTTGTAGGTGGCCGAATCGTTCACTCACGGAGGTTGAGGTTTCCAAACGGCTGAGGGTGACCGTTGCCTGCGTACGACGCTGGCGACTTGAGCGGCGCGGCCCGCGGTACTTCAAGGTCAGATTCTTGGTCAGATACCGTGGTGCGAGCCAGCGCCATCACGGCAGGCCAGGGACTGCAGTCGAGATTCGACGCCTAATTGAACGGATGGCAGCGGGGAATCCACCGTGGCGCGCACCACGAATTCACGGCGAGTTGAAGCTACGTCCTCTGGTGCTCCTAAGGGCATTAGGATGCAATCCATTGCCCAATCGCCAAGCTGCTCTGTTTCCCACTCATCACTTCCCCTGTCCAGCTAGTCGCCACTGATAGATATTCCTTCGAATTGAGCGCGCACCGGCCTGTGATCCGGCAACTCCAGGTCAGGCAATGGCGTGCCCTTGAACAGCCGCAGGCACGGCTTGGCCATCCAGCGAGCCCAACGGTTGGCGCTTTTCCGGCGTGCGCTGTCCGTGGCCATGCCCGTGTTCGCGTACATCTGCCGGAAGAGCTTCGAGACGAAGAAGAAAGCCAGCCGGCCGCGGAAACTCTTGACGCAATCGGAGCGCTTCCAGATCTCCTTCATGCTGTAGAACCGATCCCATACCCCCTGGGTGCGGAGGCGGATCTCGTCCATGGCCATGGTGGGATGGCTGGTGTAGAGCTTCGGCCGCCGCAACGCAGGAATCAGCCAGTAGCGCGTGATCGGCACGCCTTCCACCATCTGCACCGTCTCGCCCTGCGCCTTCTCCCAGTGTTGGAAGTCGACCGTGCCCGGGTACGGCGTCATCGTGACGAACTGGGCAAAGGTCAAGCCGGACTTGGAGGCCAACGCCGCCGTCGCCTCGAACGTGGCGGCCCGATCCGTCGGCAGTCCGAAAATGAACGAGCCCAGCACATGGACGCCGTGATCCTTAAAGGTCCGCAGTCGCGCCGCCAGGGCGTCGCCGAACGGATTGAAGCTCTTGTAATACCGACTTCAGCCCTTCCTCGGTGACCGACTCCACGCCCACCAGCGCGCCCTTGATGTTGGCCTCTCGCATGGCATCCAGGAACTTCGGATCTTCGCCCGCTTCAATCGTGATCTGCGTGAAGAAGACCATGTCGCCGGGAAGGGTCGCCAGCCGTTGCATGAGGTCGAAGCGCTCGCTGCGCATCGATTCCAGCTCCGCCAGGCGCTCCGTGTTGTGCTGCTTCCGCGCCATTTCCAGATCCTGGAAGGATGCCGGGTAGAAGTTGTCGTCCGCCAGCGCAATGAAACGAAAGCCGAGGCGTCGCAATTGTACGATCTCCGCCACCACGGCATCAGTCGCGCGCTGCCGGGGAGCCTGTCCATCGGTGCGCCACACTGAGCAGAAACTGCAGTGCTTGGGGCAACCCCGGACCGTCTGCACCGACGCCCACATGTAACGGTTCTCCGGCAGCAGATCCCACCGGGCCGGGACGAACTGGTTACCACCGACGCGACCTCCGTCGTACACCCCTGCAAGCGTTCCGTTGACGGCCTGCTCCAGGATGCGAGCCCAGATGACGTCCCCGTCGCCTTTGACGACGGCGTGCGCGTCACCTATGGACAGGGCTTCCTCCGGATAAAGAGTCGCGTGGATGCCGCCGAAAATGACCGTCGCCCCGCGCTGCCGGGCTTCCCTCCCTAGAGCCAGCCCGCGGTAGGCGTTGGCGGTATGGATGCCGATCCCGACAATGTCGCCGGGCTGGATGATGTCGAAGTCGATCTGTTCCAGCGTCTCGTCAGTGATCACCGGGTCTCCGTAACGCCTGGGTGTGGCCCCGGCCAGCACGTAGAGCCAGCGCGGCGTGATGATCCCCACTCCGAAAGAATCGTCGCTGGGGTTGATTAGGTGAATTCTCAAGACTTGGGGTTCCTTTCATGGATTGGAAGAAGTTGAAAGTTTCCATTCGCCCGGGGAGACCCCTCTTCCAGAGAGACTCTCCTCTAGACCTCCACCCAATTCCGGCGCTCGACGAACGTCTCCGGCTCGTATGTCACGCCGCGCTCCAAGCGCTTCTCCTCCCGCTTCGTCAGCCACAGCATCAGCGGGCCCAGAAGCGCTGCCGCCGCTGTCGACCGCGACCCGCATTCCCGCGCGATGTCCTTCCTGAGCGCCAGTGCCTTTTCCGCAACCGACGTGGTTCGTCTTCCTCATGTGCTTCTCCATCGCCCAGAGCAGCGCCGAATAGGATGTCCTCAGCGCCGACGCTTCGCGCTCGAACCGCTCTCGCACGCGCAGGTCCGGGTGCAGGCGGTACTTCTTGAATGCCCTCCAGCGTCGTCCGGCAGATGCGGTACAGGCGACGGTCCGTTCAGCTCGAAAGTCCCGCAGAAATGCGAAATCCAGGAACTTCTTCGAGTCGTCCCTGCGGATGAACGGGTGCTTCCAATTGAACTTCCACTGCCCGTGCACATCGGCCAGGTCCACGTCGATCAGCCGGCCTTCTTCCTTCAGTTGCGCGTGCAGCGGTGTGCCCGGCAGCGGCGTGTAGAGCATGAACTGGTGGAAGTCCGTCTCGTGCGAACAGGCGTAGTCGATCTCGCCGGCGATGTTGTCGGGCGTGTGATGCTCCATGCCCACGATGGACGAGCCCAGTACTCGAATGCCGTTCTCCCGCAGCTCCCGCGTCAGCTTCACAGTGTCCGAGCCGTTCAGCTTCGCGTAGCCGGACAGCGGGGATTCCAGCCCCATCCAGATCCAGGAAATCGCCCAGATCGATCAGCTCCTCCATCGTGTACTTGCGAGATCGCGTTGGCCGACGAGAAGACGTACAACTCCCAGCTCTTGCGCGCCTCCTTCATGCAGTCCAGCAGTTCCATGGCGCGCTTGCGGTGGAGCAGGAAGTTCTCGTCCATCATGAAGAACGACTCTGAACCGAACATGCTCCTCCGCCTTCAGCATGGCGTCGAAAATCTCGCGGCCCGTCTCGAAGAAATTGGTGAACTTGCCCTTGCCGCCGAAGAACGCCGAGGTGGTGCAGAAGTTGCAGCCCATCGGGCAGCCGACCGACGGGATAATGGTCGCCGCCGTCGATCCGAGACCTGCCGGGCAGCTTGAGCCCCATCACGCGGTGGCCGAATCCGGACGCGATCTCAGGATGCTTGACCGGTTGCGTCGGGTCCTGATCCAGGAACGCTCGCATCCAGGCCGACCCCTTCTCCCTTGACGATGTGATCGGCGTCGAGCATCAGGTCCAGCCCCGGGATCGCTGTCACATGTCCGCCGACAACGATCGTCGAATGCGGCGAGAGCTCTCGCGACCACCTGGCACATCTCCCGCACCTTGCCGACGTTGACGATGATCGAGCTGATCCCGACGACATCGTACTGGTGCGACGTCAGTTCTTTCTCGAACGCTGCCTTCGGTGGGGAAATCCAGTACCGTGGAGGGATTCTCGATGTTCACCTGGATGAACATGATCCCCCACGACCGGTGGAAGATGCGCAGCGAATAGGGTCCCTGGGCCCGCGTGACCTGGTTGTGATACAGCTCCATCGGGTTGATGGCGCGGCTGCCGTAATTGATCGTCCTGGGCATAAGGTCCGAAGACCGACGTGAGCAATACGCGCGCGTGGCTGCCCTTCGGGTGGGTTGGCATGAATCCTCTCACTCAGAACTCGTAGCCCAAAACACCAGCTTCCCCCTGAACATAACTTCCGACGCGTGAGTGGAGGAACTGGGCAAATGCCTAGTCTCGGTGCGGGACTCGTTGCCGCTTGACACAACAGGGCTGGCAGAGCAAAGAATGACGTGGGAGCCGAGTACCCATTGGCGAGCGAAAAAGCGAAACCGGTCAAGCGCCCAGCCACAAGAGCGAAACGACGTTTGAAAGTTGCCGGGAGCCCTTTTCCGGGGATTGACCGGCTCCCGTTTCCGGTCGTGGGGATTGGCGCCTCCGCCGGGGGACTCGAGGCCTGCACGGCCCTGCTCAAGGAATTGCCGGCCGACACCGTGGTGGCGGTGGTAGTGGTTCAGCACCTGGATCCTCACCGCAAGAGCTTATTGCGCGAGCTTCTCTCGAGAGTGACCAAGATGCCCGTCACCGAAGTTGAAGAGGGCATCGCACTGGAACCACGTCACGTGTATGTGATTCCTCCCGACAGAGATGTGACGGTCCGCCAAGGGGTGTTGCATCTCTCTTCCCGCCAGCAGTCCGGCGGCAAGCATTTGCCCATCGATCGCTTGCTGGCTTCCCTGGGAGAGGATCAGAAAAGCGGCGCCATCGGCATCATCCTATCGGGGACAGGGGCCGACGGCACTGCCGGTCTGCAGACGATCCGATCTGAGGGCGGTATTGCTTTTGCGCAAGAGCCGAGATCAGCGCAACACCCGGGAATGCCGGAGAGCGCGATAGCGTCGGGGTGCGTGGACTTCATTCTGCCTCCCGCGGGAATTGCCCGCGAGCTTGTTCGTCTGGCGCTCTCCCCCCAGTCGGCTAAGGCCGCAGCCGGGGGGAAGTCCGAGGCGACATCTGAGGAGGCTGAGGAGCTACAGCAGATCTTCCAGATGCTCAGAGTCTCCTCAAGCGTCGACTTCTCGCTCTATAAGACCGACACCATGCGGCGGCGAGTGGCGCGCCGGATGACCCTGCACAAGATTGCGAGCCTGAAGCAGTATGCCGGCTTACCTGGAGCAGAACCCGGCCGAGGTGCAGGCGCTCTGTCAGGACGTCCTGATTCATGTAACGAGCTTCTTCCGCGAGCCGGAGGCGTTTGAGGCACTGCAAAACACCGTCTTCCCGAAACTCATCGGGAGCAAGCCGAAGGGCGAGATCCTGCGAATATGGGTGCCTGGATGTTCGACCGGGGAGGAAGCGTATTCCATCTCCATGGCACTGTTGGAATTCCTGGAAAAGCGAAAGGAGAATCGCCGCTGTCAGGTCTTCGCCACCGATGTCAGCTTAGCCGCCGTGGAGAAAGCCAGGGCAGGTGTCTACTCGGAGGCCGCGATCTCAGAAGTCTCACCGGAGCGGCTGGAGCGCTTCTTCGCGAAAGTTGGGGCAGGATACCAGGTCAGCAAGCAGGTCCGCGAAACTTGCGTGTTCGCTCGACACAACTTGGGAAAGGACCCACCCTTCTCCCGGCTGGATCTGATCAGCTGCCGCAACGTTCTGATCTATTTGGGCCCGGTTCTGCAAAGAAAGGTTCTGTCCGTCTTTCACTACGCCCTCCACCCGCGCGGCTATCTTCTGCTCGGAAAAGCAGAGAGCCCGGGTGCTTCCGCCCACCTGTTCACTCTCGAAGAGCGCAAGTGCAAGCTCTATTCACGGAATCCGGTGGAGACAGCGCCTTTGCTGGAGTTCGAAGCCGCGAAACCCGCAACACAGCCGCGGCCCGTGCCCACGCCTGGCGGAGACAGGGACACCGGCCGATCTGCAGAGAGCCGTCGAGGGAATCGTCTGGCGTCGCCATTCGCTGGCGGCATTCGTTGTCGATGCGGACCTTCAGGTCATCCATTTCCAGGGCAATACCGGTCCTTACCTGGAGCCGTCGACAGGAGCGGCCAGCCTCCACCTGTTCAAGTTGGTGCGGGAAGGGCTGGTGCTGGATCTCCGCGCCGCCCTGCACAGAGCGAAAAAAGAAAAGATCCAGGTCCGCCGGGAGGGTATCCGCCTCGCCCATGGAGATGGTTTCAAGACACTTGATCTGGATGTAATCCCGATCAAGGACCGCCATACGAGATGGCCGGATTTCCTGATCCTGATCGAGGAGTCTCAGCAGAGACAGGCAGCTAAGTCGAGGAGGAGCGGGGAGGGAGAGGTACTCGCCAGCCTGAAGCATGAGCTGGCCTCCACTCGGGAACAGTTGCAGTCGATCATCGAGGGCCAGGAAGCCACGAACGAGGAGTTGGAGACCGCCCAGGAGGAACTCCAATCGTCGAATGAAGAATTGACCACATTGAATGACGAACTGCAGAACAGAAACGTGGAGTTGGGCCAACTCGCCGACGATCTGAGCAATCTGCTCGTCGGTGTCGATATTCCGATTCTTATCGTCGGGGCCGACCGGCGAATCCGGCGATTCACCCCCGCGGCGGAGCAGTTGATGAACCTGATTCCCACTGACGTCGGCCGGCCGATTGGCGACATCAAGCCCAACATTGATGTTCCCGATCTGGACAGATTGATCTCCGAAGTGATCGACAGAAGACACCCGATCGAACGCGACGTGCAGGGCGGGGATTCACGCTGGTACTCCCTTCGGATGAGGCCGCACAAGAGTTCTGAGAATAGGATCGAAGGGGTGCTGATGGCGCTCATGGACATCAATGTTTTGAAGCGCGGCCTGGAGCAAGTTCAAACGTCCCGTGATGAAGCGCTTGCTGAAAGAGACCTCTCTGACGCCCTTCTGGACATGTCCGGCGCTCTTGTGGTCGTTCGCGATTCCGATGGCCGCACGATCGGCTTCAACAAGGCTTGCGAGGAATCGTCGGGATACTCGCTTGCTGAAGTCCGCAACAGACGACTTTGGGAGCTTCCGATTGCGCCGGAAGAAACGGAGCAGGCGGAAGCGCTTTTTGCGGCTTTCCGCGATGGAGTGGAAACCTCCGGCAGTCATGAAAGCTGCTGGATCGCGAAGAACGGATCCCGCAAGGTGATCGCATGGTCGAACCTCGTGCATCGCAACGCGGGCGGCTCAATCAGGCACATCATCAGCACGGGCATCGACATCACCGGGCGAACACGGACCGAGGACGAACTGCGTGAAAGCCGGGAACAGCTCAGGAGATTGACGGCGAGCCTTTTTACCTCGCAGGAAGAGGAGCGCAAACGCCTGGCGCGAGAGCTGCATGACGACGTGAACCAGCGGATGGCGATGCTGGCGAATGAGTTGGACATGCTGGACCGGGACCTGCCCAGGGCTGCCTCTCCCGTCCGCGGTCAGTTTCAATCACTTCGCGAGAAGTTGGCGCAACTGTCCGATGACCTTCGCCGTTCGGCTCATCAACTCCACCCGTCGGCTCTCGAACATTTTGGTCTGATTGCGGCGCTGGAAGCTCATTGCCTCGACTTCTCAAAGCAGCACTCGATCAGGCTCAAATTTACGCATCGCGGTGTTCCCGGCTCTCTTTCCTCGGAAATTTCGTTATGCCTCTACCGGGTTGCGCAGGAGTGCCTGCACAACATCGCCAAGCATGCCGGAGTCAAGACGGCATCGCTGACTCTGACAGGGGGCAAGGGAGAAATCGTCCTCTCCGCGTCCGACAAGGGTGTGGGGTTTGAGCCCGATCTCCTGGCAAGACAGTCCGGACTCGGGCTGGCCGGAGTGCGGGAGCGGGTGCGGCTGTGCGGCGGGAGCACGTCGATCCACTCGCAGCCGGGCAAAGGCACACTGATCGAGGTCCGCATCCCGCTGAATGAGGTAGCTCCATGATGCGCCCGCGCCTGCTCATAGCGGATGACCATTTGATGGTTATGGAAGGGTTTCGAACAATCCTGCAATCGGATTGCGAGATTGTGGGGATGGTGGAAGACGGACGTTCTCTATTGAAGGTTGCAGCGGAACTGAAGCCGGACGTCATCCTGCTGGATATCTCGATGCCACTCTTGAATGGTGTGGAAGCCGCCCGCGAGCTGAGGAAGATCGTACCGGCCACCAAGCTGATCTTCGTGACCATGCATGGCGATGCCACCTACGTGGCTGGCGCCTTTCGCGCGGGGGCCTCAGGCTATGTTCTCAAGCGGTGCGCCTCGATGGAGCTGATGTCCGCCATCCGTGCGGTGCTCCAGGGCGGCAAGTACATCACCCCCCTGCTCGGGAAAGACCTCATTCGTGACTCGTCCGGCTCTCCTTTCTGGTCCGGAGATCTGTCCGGCGAGTTAACTGACCGCCAGCGGGAAGTGATTCAACTGGTGGCGGAAGGACATCCGGTCAAGGAAATCGCGGCGATTCTGAACATCTCGAGCAAGACGGTCGCATTCCACAAGTCGAACGTGATGCGACGGCTGGGTGTCCACAGTACGGCCGAACTGACGAAGTACGCCTTGGAACACGGCATCATCGGAACCTGAGAGCGGCTCCGCTTGGCAATGCCCTCTCGGGAAAGGACATGTTCAAGGGGTCGATAACCTAGTCATTTGCCCAGTGCGCCTTCCGATTGAGTACCAGTACTAAGTTGACTCATTCGTGTTTCCAGCTGGTACTAAATATATGTCTTAGCTGGGCATCTGCCCAGTTCCGCCTGTTGACGCGTGGGTTTTAGCATCTGAATAGCGGACCGGGGTTGGCGCTGATCGGTCACAGCGCGCTTCGCCTTATCCGGAAAGCCTAGACGATCGAGGTTGGGACCAGATTTCGATCGCCTTCTAGGCTAACAGGGGGCCGGTCTCCTCCCCGGCCCCTTTTCACGCGAGCTGGAGTATATTTGGGCGCTCGCGGTGAGAGCAAAGGCCACACTGGACATTTACCCAGTTCCGCCTGACGTTGACGGGGACCTAAAATTCCAGGAGACGGTCCTGTCGTAATCGAGCTGCCAGGAAGAGCAGACCAGGCTGAATAGACGCTGGGACCGCAAGTGCGAATCCGGGGTGAGCTGCTTGAGGAACATTGTCGGGGCGTTCAGAAGCAGCCCGGGCTTCATGGATCGACGGGGCAGGGAGAAGATCGATATGGCCTCCGCAGCCTCTCAAACTCAAACCGCCAGTTGGCTTGTGGAAAACGGACCAAGGGAACTTGAGCTGCTGTTCCGGGCCATCGTCTACCATCCTTCTGTACCCATTCTCATCGCAGATAACGAACGCAATTACCGGGACGCCAGCACCGGAGCCAGCAGGCTGCTGGGGCTTTCGCGGGACAAGATCATTGGCCAGAGAATCGATGATCTAGCTCATCCCGGATTCAAATCGCGGATTCCGGAGCTTTGGCGGACCTTTCTGCGGCACGGCGAGCAGGAGGGCACGCTTCGGCTTGCCGGTCCGGATGGAACCCTTTGGGACGTTGAGTATTCCGCCAAAGGGAACGTGCTGCCGGTGCGCCACCTCCTGATCTTGCACGGCAAGACAACCTCCGCAGAGACGGACGGGGTTGCTCAGGCCGGCAAGCTTCAGATCCCGTCCTGGGTGCAGGACTATGCGCTCTTCCTGCTGGATGTGAACGGACGTATCGTCGATTGGTATTCGGGAGCAACTCGCATCTATGGCTACAGCGTGGACGAAGCCACTGGCAAACACGTGTCTTTTCTTTACCCGGGCGAGGAGTCTCCCAGCGCGGAACTGCAGCAGGAACTGAACCGGTCCGCCGACACGGGACACTTTGGGAATGAAGGCTGGCACATAAGGAAGGGCGGGACGCGATTCTGGGCCAACGTCATTACGATGGCCTTGAAAAATGAGATCGGAGAACTGCAGGGCTTTGCGAGAATCGTGCGCGACTTCAGCGAACGCCACGAAAGAGACGAGAAGCTGCGTCGCAGCCGGGCGCGCGCCCGTCCGATCCCATCGGAATCGACCATTGCCGGGATCGTTTCCGGCGAGTTCGACCGTATTCCCGAGGCCAACGACGCGTTCCTCAATCTGCTGGGTTACAGCCGGGAAGACTTGCTGGCGGGCGGCCTGCACTGGCCCGATCTCACTCCCGAGGAATACTCCGCACTCGATGACTTGGCGCATGAAGAGGGCTTGAGATTCGGCGCCTGCACGCCCTATGAGAAAGAGCTGATCCGCAAAGATGGAACTCGAGTTCCGGTTCTGGTGGCCACCGCGGTTTTGAAGCTTTCTCCCTTCCGATGGATCACATTCGTTCAGGACCTTCGCGAGCGCGATCAGCTCGAAAGCATCGGAGACGAAGATGTCGAGGGCAAGCAGAACATCGGGGAGATGGTCGGGACCAGCGCGGCGCTCAGGCGGGTTATGCGACAGGTGGAAGTAGTCGCGCCGACAGACGCAAACGTGCTGATCCTCGGTGAAACCGGCACCGGGAAGGAGTTGGTCGCGCGCGCCATCCACCGGCTGAGCCCGCGCAGGAACCAGCCTTTCGTCACCTTGAACTGCGCCGCGATTCCGACGGGGCTTCTCGAAAGCGAGCTGTTCGGTTACGAGAAAGGGGCCTTTACCGGCGCCCTGGGGCAGAAGATCGGGCGCTTCGAGATGGCCCACCATGGGACGCTGTTCCTGGACGAAGTGGGCGACATCCCGCTGGAACTGCAGCCCAAGTTGCTCCGGGCGTTGCAGGAGAAGGCGTTCGAACGGCTGGGCGGCACCCGCACGATCCCAATTGACGTCCGGCTGGTCGCCGCGACAAACCGCAACCTGACGCAGATGATGGGTGACAAACTCTTCCGGAGCGATCTCTACTACCGGCTGAAGGTCTTTCCCATCACGACGCCTCCGTTGCGCGATCACCCCGAGGACATACCGGTTCTCGCCCGGCACTTCACCCAGAAGTACGCGCGGGAGATGAACAGGCAGATTGAAAAGATCCCATCGGAGACGATGCGGGCCTTGCAGAGCTGGTCGTGGCCGGGCAATGTGCGGGAGCTCGAGAACTTCATTGAAAGGGCGGTCATCCTCTCCCGTGGCCCCAGCCTTCGCGCCCCATTGGGCGAAATACGGGACGTTGCATTGCAGCCCGCCGGCAGCAGCACGCTGGAGCACGTGGAGAGGGAGCACGTCATCCGGGTGCTCCGGGAGGTGGGCGGGGTGGTCAGCAAGGCCGCTGCCCGTCTTGGAATGCCGCGGACCACCTTGAACGCACTGATGCGAAAGCTAGGCATCTCTCGGAAGGGCCTTTGACGGAACGAATGTCAATCGCAAGCAGCGGAATCTATTGTGAAGACTGGATATTTATCCAGTTCCGTAAGGCGTTGCTCGGAGCTTAACATTCTGGATAGCGGATCCAATGTTTCCGATCCGCCTCGAAGACGCAGGTCAGGCGTCTGGAATGGATCCCAACGAAAGGGCGACCGCCGCGGACTTCCTTAGGATTTGCAGGGGAGGGAATGGAGACCTATGACTCCGGAACAACTGCAAGAATTCAAAACGATCCTCAAAAAGGCGGAATCCCGTTCGGTCCGCACCCTGGTTGAAGATCGGGAGGACATGTGGAGGGAGCCGCTCCTGGGCGGTGAAGCGGCTTCCGCCGACCTTGGCCATCGCGCTGGTTCACTCCGTGAGATCCGCGAGGCGCTAGCCCGGATTGAGAACGGTGTGTTCGGGGTTTGCACTGGCTGCGGCAAGGCGGTCGGATTGCAGCGTTTGACGGCGATGCCGTGGACTCCCTTGTGCATAGGGTGCGAGGAGAATGCCAAAGCGGTTGATGCCTCTGGAAATGGACTATTTGAGGCCAAAGATCCCAGGTCAAAGAGTGGGTCTACGGCGTGAACCATGGTTGTGGATTCTCGTCCCTGTTTAACGCCAGGTTGCTCCTTGTGGGACTTGCCGGCGGGGTCGCGAGACAGCGAAGAGATCGGAGGCCAGCTTCGGGCTGAACCAGACGCGAAGGCGCCAGGTTCAGCCCGGCTTGGAGGAAGACATGAGTGACTTGCCTGGTGTGAATACATCGGATACTGAGCGCGGCGGAGTGGGCAGCCAGTCAAATGCCTTGAGCAACACACACGACGCCAGGGCTGCCGGCCCGTTCACGGTTCTGGTTGCGGATGACGACCACGCGATTCGGACCCTTGTCGGAGGCGTGCTGCTAGGTCACGGATTTAACGTGCTCCACGCCGCGGACGGCGTGGAAGCACTGGAGGTGGCTGCGCAGCACCCTGGGCCGATACATCTGCTGCTGACGGACGTGTCCATGCCGCGATTGGATGGCTGGGCCTTGCACAGCCGGATGAGCAACGATCGCCCCGAGACGACTACGCTCTTCATGTCTGGTGATTTCGATCCAGGGCAGCACCAACACGCCGCGTTCCTGCCCAAACCGTTTACTGTCTCGGCTCTGGTACACAAGGTCACCGAGGCACTCAAATTCAGCGGAGGAAGTTTCAATTCACTGTCGGTGCAGCAGATGAACCGGACTCTGGAATGACTCATTCGTGGCAGCGATAGGCCTTCATCGCTCGTGAACGCCCGATGATGAACTTACGACAGGAAAGGGAGAGTGCAACATGGCTCAGAAGAACGTAGCGGTTTTGGGCGTCTACCCCAATTACTCCAGCGTGGAGAACGCCGTCGATGTCTTGAAAGCATCTGGGTTCAGGAACACGGACATTTCCGTGCTTTTTCCTGAACTAGCAGGGTCCACCCAGTTCGCCCACAAGAAAGGAACAAAATCTCCAGAGGGTGCCGCGGCCGGCGCCGGAACGGGTGCCATCGTGGGCGGGGCAATGGGATGGTTGGTCGGTGTGGGCACGCTGGCGATACCGGGGTTGGGTCCGTTTGTCGCCGCAGGCCCCATCATGGCCGCGCTTGCAGGAATGGGCGTAGGCGGCGCGGTAGGCGGCATCGCGGGCGCCTTGATTGGCCTGGGGATTCCCGAGCACGAAGCCAAGCGCTATGAGATCCGCGTAAAAGAAGGCGGAATCCTTCTCTCCGTGCATTCTGACAATGCGGAATGGACGAAGCGCGCGAAGGAGATTATGGAGCGCACAGGAGCGCAGGATATCTCATCAACCGGAGAGGCCGGCGCCGATTACGTCAGCAGCGAAAGGGTATCTACTCGCTCGGCCGCCGGCGGTGGGACGACATAGCTCCCCGGTCGGAAGCGTCATCCGTTTCTCACCTTAACGGCCTCATTTTCTGGGCGGGCCGTTGGGTCCAGGATCGCCTTGCCGCCTCGGGTGGCGAGGTGAGTGAAGCCAAATCATTCGTCCATTCGTCCCTCAGCAAGACACGAAGCAGTCCGGCGCCCAATCGGGAGGCTGAGATGGAGCTTCTTGGTGGGATCCCGTGGCTGAGCTGGCTGGCGGCTGACGCGCAGGCGTCATATGACCGATCATGGTCACTTTTGGCAATGCCCAAACCTCGTTCGCGCCGTCCGGCCGACACATCACACGCGGCATCTGAACTACATGGTGGAGCCAGACTCCGGCAACAGGAGGACAGCTTGGCGACTCGGCCAATAGCCTGGGCAGAAGCAAGTGCATTGGTGATGAACGTGCTTGTTTCGGTGTTGGTTGACCGCAGAAAAAGGAGAACAAGATGAAACAGGGAACCAAAGACGAACTGAAGGGCAAAGCACATGAGGTGAAGGGAACTGTCAAAGAGATCGTGGGTCGAGTCACCGGCAATCCAAAACTCGAAGCCGAAGGGCAGGTTGAAAAGGTCGGTGGAAAGATCCAGAAGAAAATCGGACGGATCGAGAAAGTTTTAGAGAAGTAAGGGGTGTACTATGCTGCTACTGCTCATAGTGTTAATTCTGCTCTTGGGTGGCGGAGGTGGCTACTACGGATACTCGCGATGGGGATCTGGCGGAGGAATCAGCGCGGGCTTGGGGACTGCTCTCCTCGTAGTCCTGGTCGTGTATCTCCTTGGTGGCCTTCGCATGTAGCCGGTGTTCTAGAAGCGGCAGAATCCAAGGACCGGCGTTTAGAGCACCCAACTGCCGCTGGGTGCTCCTCTTCGATGATCGAGCGGGCGTCTTTCGAACGCGCGTACTCCGCTTGCCTTGGTTCTCTTAGAACCTGATGATTACCTCCGCGTCAATTCCAGGTTGCGTACCTGCGCGGAGCGGAAGTCCATCTGGCAGCCGAAGTCGAAAGTATCTGTCACTTGTCCGCGAGTGGCGGTGATCGTGCCGGAGACCCAATCGGAGCGGCGGCTATCGACGGCTGTGGAACCGAAGGTCACGTTCTGGTATCCGTCCCGGTTTGTGCGGGCTACCACGGAGTCCTGGCAACTGCGATAGACCTTTGTTTGATCGTACGAACCTTCATAAGAAGGAAGTGGCGTACCCCATCCACTGGCGCCGGAGGACATACCTGCTTGCACCGCACTGCCGTCAGCCCGAAGGATTTCGACGGTGCGCACCTGACGGGAGTTATAGTCCACCTCGCAACTAAAGCGGTAGCCTGCGGGGCGGCGTGCAGTACTGGATCCTTCGCTAAAGGTGCCCGTGATCCAGTTGCGCCGTCCCTGGCTGGTGTCGGCGGCCGCCGAGGTGATGTCCAGATTGACAAATCCATAGTCGCGTTCGCCGCGCGCGCGCACTTCGGTGCGGCAGAGGTCAATGGCGCTCTCGGTGGACATGTTGCGGTTCCATGAGCCGCCGGATGAAGATCTGGTGCGGTTCCCCGAGGCCGACGAGTTGGGCCAGGAGGCGGTGGAAGGGAAGCCTCCAGAAGGGACCTCACCGGAGGCGCCGCTCCACTCGATGTCGAACGTGTAGCCCTCCGTTCCGTCCTTCGTGTCGTCGATCCGAATCACCGCCGTGGAGTTGTTGCCGCGCGGGTCCTGAGCCAGTCTTACGCTGCCCCGGCCATCGATCCCGCGAAAGCGGAAATCCGACATGCTAGCGGGCAGCGCACTGGAGCATTGGAACCGCGTCCAGGTGGCTGATTGTCCTCCGATGGTGCGCAGGCGCCCATATTCGCCGTAGATATCGACTTCCGCTGAGAGGTCGACCCGCACCTCAATTGTGCATTTCCCTGATGTTCCACTCGACCCGCCAAGCGTCGCGCGCCGAACCTGGTCCGGCGCCTGTGCCTGGGCGAATAGAGCGATCGCGGAAAGGGTCAGCAGTCTTATGCTCTTGTTCATCTTATTCATCTCACTTCTCCATCGAACGCAACCCAACCACACGGCTCTGAGCGGGTGGCATTTGCCTTTCGCCGGGCGGTGCCGCAAGAGGGCGGTTGAGTCTTCATTTCTCGACTCATCTCCATGCTCTGCAGATTTGGGACCAATTCTGAATGCATGCCAACTCAGCGGGAACGATGCACCGCCTGTCTGGAATCTGACCGGCCGAGCGACCTTACGTGGTCACTTGACTGCGCCCGGTCAGTTTC
Source organism: Bryobacteraceae bacterium (assembly GCA_963714395.1). Classification (GTDB taxonomy): domain Bacteria; phylum Acidobacteriota; class Terriglobia; order Bryobacterales; family Bryobacteraceae; genus JACADU01. The sequence continues at coordinate 46,001 of CAVQOO010000037.1, read as the reverse complement.
CTGACGTGACCCCAATGGTTCAGTGCCGTCGCGCCGGGCCTTCGAATCCACGGGTTCAACCCTGCATCGAGCTAATCGGGCTTCTTTTCTGCGGCCGTGGCCTGATGGAAGCCGGAATGCTCTTTCTAACCCAGGATGTCAGAGGAGAAGCATGTCATGGAAACCACCGCTACAAGAAAACAACCTGGGCAGGAACGGATGGCGGTCGACTTTGCGCCGCTGGTTGGGGCCGGAGCGCAAACCGGCTGAAGCGGTCGCGCAAGTGGCTGGTCTGGGCGCTGGCCTGCGCGGGTCTGGCGGGCGCGGGTGCAGCTTCGTGGACGTGGTTCTGCCGAGCCCGCCGCGCCGGCGTACACGGTGGTGACCGTCCGCCGGGGAAATCTGGCCACGACGATCAGCGCGACCGGTAAGGTGCAGGCGGTAACCACGGTGCAGGTGGGTACGCAGGTATCCGGCACGGTGTCGGAGTTGCACGCCGATTTCAACGATCACGTGAAGGCGAGGCAGGTCATCGCGCGGCTGGATCCGTCGCAGATCGAGGCGCAATTGCAGCAGGCGAAGGCGAACCTGGCAGCAGCCCAGGCGGCGGTCGGGACGGTCAGGAGCAACAGTGAGAGCCAGGCCGCGGCGGTGGTGGCCTCGAAAGCGAATGTGGACCGCGCCGCTTCGGTTCTGCTGGAGGCCGATCGAGCCTACAAGAACACCGTGGCGCTGGTGGAGGCAGGCGTGACGCCGGCCCGGCAGGTCGAGATATCGGAGGCGGCCCGGGCGCAAGCGGCGGCGCAGAAGGCGCAGGCGGACGCGCAATACGACCAGGCGGTGGCGCAGGCGCAAGCGTCGAAGTCGCAACTGGACCAGGCGCTGGCCCAGGCCACGCAGTCGAAGGCGTCGGTCGATGTGGCGGCGGTAAACCTGGAACGAACCATTATTCGTGCGCCGATTGACGGCGTCGTCGTGTCGCGAAACGTAGACGTGGGCCAGACCGTGGCGGCGAGCCTGCAGGCGCCAACGCTGTTCCTGATCGCGCAGGATTTGACAAAAATGCAGGTGCTGGCCGATGTGGATGAGGCCGATGTCGGGCAGTTGAGCCCGGACAGCAAAGTCAGCTTCACGGTGGATGCATTTCCCACGGAGACGTTCCAAGGCAGGATCTCTGCAAATCCGGCTGTCGCCGAACGTCGTGCAGAACGTGGTGACCTATACGGCGGTCATCTCCGTGGCGAACCCGAAGCTGCAGTTGAGGCCGGGCATGACGGCGACTGTGACCGCGACCGTGGCGGAGAAGCGGGATGTCCTGGTAGTCGCCCAATGCGGCGCTGCGGTTCAGGCCGGCGACACCGCAGGTCCCCGCCGTCGCGTCGGCCGCTCAAGCCGGCAAGCAGGGTGGGACACGCGGCAACGGGGCAACCTTATACAAAGTGGAAGGCACGGAACTGAAGCCGGTGCGGGTTCGGCTGGGCATGACGGACGGAATTTCCACCGAAGTGATCGGCGCAGAACTGGCCGAAGGCGACCGGATCGCGGCGCCGGGACAACAGCAGGCAGCGTCGCAACAGAAGCAGCACGCAGACATCTCCCTTCTCGGGTGCGGGCGCGGCGAAAAAGGGGAGGATTCTAGTGACGAGCATTATGGAAATAGCCGCGCATCCGGTCATCCGGCTGATCGACGTTCACAAGATCTACGATGCCGGCGATGTGAGGGTGCATGCGTTGCGCGGCGTGACGCTCGAAATCGAGCGGGGCGGGTTTGTCGCCATCATGGGCACATCGGGATCGGGCAAGTCGACCATGATGAACATCCTTGGTTGCCTGGACCGGCCTTCGAAAGGACAGTACTTTCTCGATGGAGTGGAAGTGTCGGGCTTCAGCAAAGACGAGCGTGCCGACATACGAAACCGGAAACTGGGTTTCGTGTTTCAGGGTTTCAATCTTCTGCGGCGCACCAGCGCGCTGGAAAACGTGGAGCTGCCGCTGATTTATTCGAACGTCCCGGCGGAGGAGCGCGCGCGGCGCAGCCAGAAGGCGCTCGAAGCGGTCGGCCTGGGCCACAAGGCGGCCAGCCAGCCGAACCAGCTTTCCGGCGGCCAGCAGCAGCGCGTGGCGATTGCGCGAGCGCTGGTGAACCGGCCGTCGCTGTTGCTGGCCGACGAGCCGACCGGCAACCTGGACAGTCACACGTCCGACGGAGATCATGGGGGTGTTCCAGCGGCTGAATGACCAGGGCATCACGGTGGTGCTGGTGACGCACGAACCCGATATCGCGCAGTACTCCAGGCGAATGGTGGCGATGAAAGACGGCCGGATGATTCTCGATCAGCCGGTGCGGAAGAGACGGAGCGCGAGTGTGGAGCTGGCGGCGACGCCGCTCGAGGAGGTACTGCAATGATCGTTCCGATTCTGAAGATTGCGTTACGCGCATTGGCGCGAAACAAGGCGCGGTCGGCGCTGACGATGCTGGGAATCATAATCGGCGTGGCGTCCGTGATCGCGATGGTGAGCCTGGGCCAGGGCGCGCAGAAGCAGGTGCAGGACCAGATTTCCAGCATGGGCGCGAACCTGCTGATCGTGCAGGCGGGCAGCCAGAGAACGGGCGGCATGCGCGGAGGCGCCGGCACCAGCACCACGCTGACCGAGGACGATATGGCAGCGATTCTGCGCGACGTCCCCACGGTGACGGCGGCCACCCCGAGCATCTCGGCGAGTGCGACGCTGGTGGTGGGCAACCAGAACTGGAGCACGCGAGCGGAAGGCGTCGACACCAGCTATCCGGCGATCCGCCTGCGCGACGCCGCGCAGGGCCAGTTCTTCACCGATGCCGACGTGCGATCGGCGGCGCGAGTGGCGGTGATCGGCCAGACGGTTGCGAACGTGTTGTTCCCAGGCGCGGATCCGGTCGGGCAGATGATGCGCTTGCGTAACCTGTCCTTCCGCGTCGTGGGGGTTCTGCAGGCCAGGGGGCAAAGCCAGATGGGGCAGGATCAGGACGACACGGTGCTGGTTCCGTACACGACGGTGATGAAGAAGCTGCTGGCCACCAACTACATTTCGTCGATTCAGGTTTCGGCGGTGAGCGAGGAGGCGACCGGCCAGGCGCAAGAGCAGATCGCGACGCTGTTGCGCGCGCGGCATAACATACGCGCCGGGCAGGAGGACGACTTCACGGTGCGCAATCTTTCCGACGTAGCCGAGACGGCGGCGGAGACGTCGCGAGTGATGACGATGCTGCTGGGCGGAATCGCGGCGGTGTCGCTGCTGGTGGGCGGCATTGGGATCATGAACATCATGCTGGTGTCGGTGACGGAGCGAACGCGGGAGATCGGAATCCGGATGGCGGTGGGCGCGCGGTCGAAGCACGTGCAGTATCAGTTCCTGGTCGAGGCGCTGATCCTGGGATTGGCGGGCGGCCTGACGGGCATCGCGGTGGGCGCGGGAACCTCGTACGGGGTTTCGCGCTTCCTGAACTGGCCGCAACTGCTGTCGCCGGTGGCGATGGTCGGCTCGGCGCTGTTCTCGATGCTGATCGGCGTGTTCTTTGGATACTACCCGGCCAGGAAAGCCGCCGCGCTCGATCCGATCGAGGCGCTGCGATTTGAGTAAGGCCGACGCCGATTACGTCAGCAGGGGAAAGGTATCCGCTCGCTCGGGCTCCGGCGGGCTAACCCTCAGCGCCTGCTCCCGATAACCACCTCAAGCAATTCCTGCCTATTCCTCGACCCCACCGCCAGCAGATAACGAGAATCGTGTGGCCGGTAGCGCGGAGACGGGCCATCCGAGATGGGGCATTCCATTATTACTTGCCCTTGATCGAAGCAAACTGGACAGGGAACGGCTCGTTCCTGAAGCCAGCAAGCTCTTCTGCGTGCCCCGCGGAGCGCAGCCATCGCCTGAGCGAGTTGTTCTGTGCCATTCATCCAGCCGCTCAATTCCTCAGTTCCGTCCTCGAGAACTACTCTGATCTGAAACTCACTAGCGTGGTTGTGTGTCATATTTTTCTCCCCAGCGCCAGGATGGTGACCTGGACGGTTTCCACTGTCACGTCAATTACTCAGCGCGCTTCGAAATACTGTCGCGCCGAGGTTGGGTAAACGCCGCGCGCGTTGCCGCAACGAAGCTGAGGCGCCATTGCCATAACGAAATATGGTCATGTGACCAAAAATGGTCACTCGGACTTCCGTGGTGCTGCCGTCTTCCAACGCGAAATCATGCCGCAAGACGGCTGGCTTTTGCCATATTTCAAATCTCGGATCGTAATCGGCTCCTCTTCGGACCCTCATGTTCGTGCAAGTTTGCTTCCAATGCGAGTTCAAGGGCCGGGTAGGCGCCAGGAAGTGGTCTCGCTTTGCGATCCCCGCCGAGTTAGGCGGGCTCGTTCATCTTGCCGGGCGAACACGTTGGCCCTGTTCGTGCACAAGAATCTGCGGGAGCCGCCGCGTGGCCGCAGGCGAAGACCAGGTGAGGAGGCCTGCCTACTCAGTTACTGCGGACGACCCAGGCCGGACTTCTGGCATTGAAGGCGTAGTGACGCAGCTGTGCCGGTATTGCGATCTGGTCCGCTTGACAGTTCGCTTCAACAAGGAGTTTGAAGTTGAAGAAGAGTTACTGGCCGATGGGCAGGAGCATGTTCCGTTCGAGCCCTCCGGGAAACGACTCGGCGCAAAGATACGGCGATGCCCCCCCACTGCGGGCGGAACTGTTCAGCGCCGACCAAATGCGCCAGCACGGCAGGGTCTTGGCGACCTCACACAAGTTGAGCCCTGGAGTTGCTCCGGACCGGCTGCTTGCACGACTGGCCGAAAATCGTGGCGTTCTGCTCGGAGTTCGCGGCCTGCTGACGGCAGCGGTTAAGACAAACCGTCGCATCACGCCGGCTGGGGAGTGGCTCCTCGATAACTTCTACCTGATCGAAGAGCAGATTCGCTTGACCGAGAAGCACCTGCCGAAGGCGTACAGCCGGGAGCTTCCACGTTTGTTGAATGGCCCCTCGGCAGGTCTTCCACGCGTGTATGACATCGCGCTGGAGACGATTTCACACGGCGATGGGCGAGTGGATCCGGAGAGTCTCACCAGCTTTGTAACGGCCTATCAAACGGTCACCACCCTCAACCTTGGCGAGTTGTGGGCGCTTCCCATCATGCTGCGTCTTGCGCTGATCGAAAACCTTCGACGTGTCGGAGCCCGGATTGCCGCCGACAGGATCGGCCGAAACCGTGCCGATTATTGGGCAGACGAGATCGCGGACACCGCCGAAAGAGACCCGAAGAGGCTCATTCTCGTGATCGCCGACATGGCGCGGTCGAGCCCTCCGATGGTTGGCTCGTTCGTCGCGGAATTTGCGCGCCGGTTGCAGGGGCAAGGCCCTGCCTTGGCCCTGGCGCTCACGTGGATTGAACAGCAGCTTTCCGAGTCCGGATGGACGATCAAACAGTTGGTGCAGGCGGAGAACCAGCAGCAGGCTGCGGATCAGGTTTCGATGAGCAACAGCATCGGCAGCTTGCGTCTTCTGGGTGCGATGGATTGGCGCGAGTTTGTCGAAACTTTGAGCGCAGTCGAACTGATCCTTCGTGAGGACCAAGGCGGAAACTACGGCAAGATGGATTTCTCGACGCGTGACCGTTACCGTCACACGGTGGAGAAGATAGCGAAAATCAGCAGGCGATCCGAGCCCGAGGTGGCGCGGGAAGCCATCCACCTTGCGCTTGAAGGGGCGGATAAGCATGGCAGCGATGATCGCGTGACGCATGTTGGCTTCTACCTGATCGATAAGGGATTGCAGCAACTCGAGCGCACACTGAAGGTCCGCTTATCATTCTTCGAAGCATGCCGGAGGGTGAGTCGCGAATTCGCTTTGCCGCTGTACATCGGCACAATCACGCTGATTACTGCGATCGTCGCCGGAACATTCGTGATGAAGGCGCATGCCGGCGGCCTTTACGGTTGGCCGCTCGGTCTGCTCGGCATCCTCTCGCTTGCATGCGGAAGTCATCTGGCCGTGGCCCTGGTCAACTGGCTGGCAACGTTGCTGGCGACTCCGCATCCGCTCCCTCGAATGGACTACTCGAAAGGGATTCCGTCAGAGTGCCGTGCTCTGGTAGTGGTGCCAACAATCCTCGTGAGCGTTCAAAACGTCGAGGACCTGATCGAGGATTTGGAGGTCCGGTGTCTGGCGAATCGGGACGAGAACCTGCATTTCGCGCTGGTGACTGATTTCCCCGACGCGCACGAGGAAACACTTCCGGAGGATGAACCGCTGTTGCGGCTTGCACAGAAGGGAATCGAAGAGTTGAACCAAAAGCACAAAGGTGCGAGGGGCGACGTGTTCTTTCTCTTCCACCGTCCGCGCAGATGGAACCCACGGGAACGAATATGGATGGGCTATGAGCGCAAGCGCGGAAAGATTGCGGAACTGAATTCACTCATTCGCGGCGGTTCGAGGGATCGCTTTTCGCTTGTCGTTGGAGACACGGCAATCCTGGCAAACGTGAAGTATGTCATTACCCTGGACACGGACACGCAACTGCCGCGCGATGTGGCGCGGCAGTTGGTGGGCGCTATGTCGCACCCTCTGAACCGTGCGCGGTATGACGAAGGCAAGCAGCGAGTCCTCAATGGGTACGGGATCTTACAGCCCGCGGTCGGCACCAGCCTGTCCAGAACCAGGCAGTCGAGATTTGCCAGCCTTTTCGGAAGTGAACCAGGCATTGATCCATATACTCGCGTTGTCTCCGACGTCTACCAGGACCTATTTGGCGAGGGTTCGTTCATCGGCAAGGGGATTTATGATGTCGAGGCGTTCGATATGGCGCTGCATGAACGCCTCCCCGAGAACCGGATACTGAGCCACGACCTCCTTGAAGGATGCTACGCACGGTCGGGGCTATTGAGCGATGTGCAACTGCTCGAGGAGTTTCCGTCCCAGTACACCGCGGATGTGAGCCGCCGTCGCCGATGGATTCGTGGGGATTGGCAGCTTGTGCAGTGGCTTCTGCCAAGCGTCCCTGGCTTTGGCGGGCGGCGACGAAGGAATCCACTTCACGCGCTTTCGCTCTGGAAGCTCTTTGACAATCTTCGGCGCAGCCTGATGCCCTCGGCCCTGACGATGATGTTGCTGCTGGGCTGGACGATCTTGTCGCCCTCGTGGTTCTGGACCCTGTCGGTAATCGGCATCGTCCTGTTTCCTTACCTGGTTGCCTGCTTCCTGGACCTGCTGCGAAGGCCAAGCGACGTGCTCCTGAGCCAGCACGTTGCCGCCACGACGGAATGCGCATCCAACCACATCGCGCAGGCGGCATTTACACTTGCATGCCTGCCTTACGAGACATACTTCAGCCTGGATGCAATTGTACGCACCACGGGGAGGATGTTGATTACCCGCAGGCGCCTTCTCGAATGGAGGCCGTCGGGCGACACGAATGGGAATAGCCGCACAGACCTCGCCAGCCACTGCCGGGCCATGTGGATCGGCCCCGTTGTTGCCGCTGCCGCCGTCATCCATCTAACGCTCTGGCACCCAGACGGTTTGAGTGCGGCTGGGCCCATGCTGGGCCTCTGGTTCGCTTCGCCCTTTATCGCGTGGTGGATCAGCCGGCCGCCTGCTCGGCGCGCAGTTCGACTGACGACCCGCCAGACCGCCTTCCTGCGAAAGCTTTCCCGGAAGACCTGGAGGTACTTCGAGACCTACGTCAGTCCGGAGGATCACTGGTTGCCGCCAGACAACTACCAGGAGCATCCCGTCGCACGGCTCGGACATCGCACGTCTCCGACAAACATGGGACTCGCCCTACTGGCGAACCTGTCAGCGTACGACTTCGGCTACATTTCGGCCGGATGCCTCATTCAGCGCACAGCCAACGCACTCCAAACGATGGGAACGTTGGAGCGTCACCGAGGCCACTTTTACAACTGGTACGACACACAATCCCTGAAACCACTGATGCCCATGTACATCTCCACGGTGGACAGTGGAAACCTCGTGGGTCATCTGCTGACACTGCGACCGGGGCTTCTGGCGATCCCCGATGAGAAGCTCCTGAGTGCGCGATTGTATGAGGGTCTCAATGACACGTTCAGTGTCCTCGCGGACGCAGCCAGGGGATCAGATTCAGTCAAGCTCGCTCGACTCCGGAAGGCGGTGGAATCCGCATGCGAAACCCCGCCGACCTCGCCCGTTGAGGCTCGGCGCTGCCTCGACCGTCTGGCCGGGGCCGCCACGGAGCTTGCCGGCAGCCTGACCGCCGATCCCGGAGGGGAGGGGAAGTGGTGGGTAAGTGCGTTCGTGCGTCAGTGTCAGGACGCCCTGGATGAGCTGACGTTTCTCGCTCCAGACTCGCTTGAAGAGATCCCTACGTTGCGGCAATTGGCTGGTATCTCCGGCGACCTCCCGCATAGCCGCCGGGCTGCGTCCAGAATTGCCGCCATCGAAAGTCTCGCGCGCAGGTGCGGCGATTTCGCCCGTGTTGAGTATGGCTTCCTGTATGACGACGCCCGTCATCTATTCACCATCGGGTACAACGCCGGGGAGCACAGGCAGGACCCGAGTTACTACGATCTACTGGCGTCGGAAGCCCGGTTGTGCAATTTTGTGGCGATTGCACAAGGACAACTGCCGCAGGAGAGCTGGTTCGCGCTGGGCCGCCTCCTCACCGCGGCAGGCGGAGATCCGATTCTCCTTTCGTGGAGCGGTTCGATGTTCGAATACCTGATGCCGCTCATCGTGATGCCAACATACGAAGACACTCTCCTCCATCAAACGTACAGGGCCGCCGTGGTGAGACAGATCGAGTACGGGAAGAAGCGCGGTGTACCGTGGGGCATTTCAGAATCCGGCTACAATTCCGTTGACGCTCATCTCAACTATCAGTACCGCGCGTTTGGTGTACCCGGCATGGGCCTCAAGCGCGGGCTCGCGGACGATCTGGTTATTGCGCCGTATGCCTCCGCGCTGGCGCTCATGGTGGCGCCGGAAGAGGCCTGTCTGAATCTTCAGGAGCTCGCCGCGAGTGGATTCGAAGGGAAGTACGGCCTGTACGAAGCCATCGACTATACTCCTTCGCGTATGCCCCGCGGGCAATCGAACGTCGTGGTTCGCTCTTTCATGGCGCATCACCAGGGGATGAGCCTTCTATCGTTGGGCTACCTGCTTTTGAATCGTCCAATGCAAAGGCGTTTCGAGTCTAATCCGGTGTTCAAGGCGACCGCCCTATTGCTCCAGGAGCGGGTGCCGAAGGCGATGGCATTCTATTCACACTCGGCCGAACTCTCCGATGTACACGCCGCTTTCAACGGACAGGAGGCGCCGGTACGCGTATTCACCACTCCTGATACGCCCATGCCGGAACTTCAGTTGTTGTCGAACGGCAGATATCACGTCATGGTCACGAACGCCGGTGGCGGCTACAGTCGCTGGAAGAGCATTGCGGTGACCCGTTGGCGGGAAGACGCCACTTGCGACAACTGGGGCACATTCTGCTATATCCGCTCCGTGACGAGCGGCGAGTTCTGGTCAGCGGCGTTTCAGCCGGCGCTCCAACCATCCGACAACTACGAAGCCATCTTCTCCGAGGGGCGGGTGGAGTTCCGCCGCCGCGACCACGAGTTCGACACGTATACAGAGATAGCCGTTTCTCCAGAGGATGACATCGAAGTCCGCCGAATCAGCATCACTAACTGTTCTGAAGCGCGCAGGGCCATCGATGTCACCAGTTATGCGGAGGTCGTGCTCGGATCCCCCGCCGCGGATGCGCTTCACCCGGCCTTCGGCAATCTCTTCGTCCAGACTGAGATCATCCGTGAGAGGCGGGCGATTCTCTGCACTCGCCGGCCCCGCTCTGGTGATGAGCAGCCACCATGGATGTTCCATCTAATGGCTGTTCACGGGGCGGAGATCGGAGAAGTCTCCTACGAAACCGACCGGATGCGGTTCATCGGCCGGGGGCGAACTGTCGCCGATCCGCAGGCGATGGCCGATCCCGCGCCGCTATCAGGCCGCGAAGGGTCCGTGTTGGATCCGATCGTCTCAATCCGTCAGCAAGTGAAGCTCGATCCGGAAGAAAAGGTGACGATCGACATCGTCTCGGGCATTGGCGAGACGCGGGAAGCCTGCCTGGCCCTTGTTGAAAAGTATCAGGATCGGCGTCTTGCGGATCGCGTTTTCGATCTCGCGTGGACGCACAGCCAGGTGTTCTTGCGACAAATCAATGCCACCGAGGCCGACGCACAGGTTTACGGACAACTTGCCGGCTCCATCGTGTACGCCAACTCTCTGCTTCGCGCTGACGCGAGCGTCCTCACAAAGAACCGCCGAGGACAGTCCGGTCTGTGGGGCTACTCCATTTCCGGCGACCTGCCCATCGTGCTTCTCGAGATCGGAGACTCTGCCAACATAGATCTCGCACGTCAACTCATCCAGGCTCACGGTTACTGGCGCCTCAAGGGACTGGCGGTGGACCTGGTGATTTGGAACGAGGATCACTCCGGCTATCGACAGACGCTGCAAGACCAGATCATGGGCCTGATCTCCGCAGGGGCTGAAGCTATCTTGAAAGATCAACCTGGCGGCATCTTTGTGAGATCGGGCGACCAGATTTCGAGCGAGGACCGCATTCTGTTCCATTCGGTGGCCCGCGCCATCCTTGGTGACAGCCGCGGAACGCTGGTGGACCAATTGAAGCGAAGCAGCGCCGGAGAGGCAACCGTTTCGAGAGTTCCGCCCGCCCGGGCCCAATGGCCCAAACACGCAGCAGTGGCCGCCTCCCCTCGGCACGATCTGATCTTCTTCAACGGCGTGGGCGGATTCACCCCTGACGGCCGCGAGTACATCATTACGACCACCGAGCAGCAGAAGACGCCGGTGCCATGGGTGAATGTACTGGCGAACGCGTGCTTCGGAACTGTCATTTCAGAGAGCGGACAGGCCTGCACCTGGTGTGAAAACGCTCACGAGTTCCGGCTCACTCCTTGGGGCAATGATCCCGTGAGCGATTCGAGCGGGGAGGCCTTCTATATCCGCGATGAAGATAGCGGCCGCTTCTGGTCTCCCACGCCGCTGCCCAGACCCGGCGCGACACCCTATGCCAGCCGGCACGGATTCGGCTACAGCGTCTTCGAGCACACAGAGGGCGGCATCCGCTCCGAAGTATGGGTCTACGTGGCCGTCGACGAGGCAATCAAGTTCACGGTCTTGAAAGTGCGAAATGAGTCGGGCAGATCACGCCGGCTCTCCGTCACCGGATACGTGGAATGGGTGCTTGGCGACTTGCGGTCGAAATCGGCGCTGCACGTGATCACCGAAATCGACCCGAACGGTGGCGCACTGTTTGCGCGAAACACCTACAATACGGAGTTCGCCGACCGGGTTGCCTTCTTCAACGTAGACGATCGAAGCCGCACCATGAGCGGGGATCGGACTGAGTTTCTTGGCCGCAACGGCACACTTCGCAGCCCGGCTGCCATGACTCGCCCCCGGCTATCCGGCAGAGCCGGAGCTGCTTTGGACCCCTGTGCCGCGATACGGGTTCCGTTCGAACTGGCCGACGAACAGGAGCGTGAGATCGTCTTCACTCTCGGAGTAGGCCGTGGCGAAAACGACGCTCACGTCATGGTGGATCGTCTCCGCGGATCTGTCGCCGCGCATGACGCGCTCGAAGCGGTATGGGAGTACTGGAAACACACGCTTGGCGCGGTGCAGGTGGAAACGCCCGATCCATCCCTCAACATTCTGGCTAACGGCTGGCTCGTCTACCAGACTCTGGCGTGCCGTTTCTGGGCGCGGAGCGCATATTACCAACCGGGAGGGGCATTCGGATTCCGCGATCAGTTGCAGGACGCGATGGCGCTCATTCATGCCGAGCCGCGCCTGCTTCGTGAGCACCTGCTGCTCTGCGCGTCGCGTCAGTTTCGCGATGGCGATGTCCAGCATTGGTGGCATCCCCCATCGGGCCGGGGCGTGCGCACGCACTGTTCCGACGATTTCCTCTGGCTGCCACTGGCGACATGCCGGTACGTTCTCAGCACGGGGGATACCGGGGTGTTGGACGAATCGATTCACTTCCTCGATGGCCGGCAGGTTAGTGCCGAAGAGGACTCGTATTACGATCTGCACATCCGGTCTGAAGAGACGGCAAGTTTGTACGAACACTGTACGCGAGCCATTCTGAGGGGCCTGCGATTTGGCGAACACGGCCTGCCCCTGATGGGCTCCGGTGACTGGAACGATGGGATGAACCTTGTCGGCCAGCACGGCAAAGGCGAAAGCGTCTGGCTGGGGTTCTTCCTCTATGACGTGCTTCTGCAATTCGCTGAAGTAGCGAGCGCGCATGGCGACTATGCCTTTTGCCGAACGCTGCCGCCGCGAAGCGATTCAATTGCGACAGAATATCGAGCTGAACGGTTGGGATGGCGAGTGGTACCGCCGCGCCTACTTCGACGACGGCTCACCGCTCGGATCGGCCGATAATCTCGAATGCCAGATCGATTCGATCGCTCAGAGTTGGTCGGTTCTATCCGGAGCGGGCAGATGCCGCACGCACGCTCAGGGCAATGCGGGCAGTGGATCAACGCCTTGTTCGCCGGAACCAGCGGTTGGTCCAACTCCTTGATCCCCCCTTCGACAAATCCGATGTGAATCCAGGCTATATCAAGGGCTACCTTCCGGGCGTTCGAGAGAATGGCGGGCAATACACCCATGGCGCAATCTGGGCGGCGATGGCGTTCGCCCAGTTGGGAGATAACCAGAGAGCCTGGGAGCTGTTCGACCTGATCAACCCGGTGAGTCACGCGGAGAGTCGCCGAGACTATTGCGACCTACAAGGTGGAACCGTACGTGGTGGCATCTGATGTATATGCACTGTCACCGCACGTTGGCCGTGGCGGATGGACATGGTACACCGGATCGGCCGGATGGATGTACCGGCTTATCGTGGAATCGCTCTTAGGGCTGAGACTGGACGTGGACAAACTGCACTGTGCTCCGTGCCTTCCGGAGAATTGGAACGAGTTCACAGTGCACTACCGATATCGTGAGTCGGTGTATCACATCAAAATCGTGCAGCATCCGGCCGGGCTTGATGGCGCGACAGTTACGGTTGATGGCGTCGAGCAACCAGGTAACGTCATTCAACTGGTTGACGACCCGCAGGAGCACTCGGTCGAGCTCAGGCTGAACACACCAGATGGCGTCGAGGTGGGATAGCCACCCTCAGGACAATAAGGAGAACAGAACCATGAATGAATACGTTGGATCGATTGAAACGCAGACCCTGGAGAACAAGTACTTCCGGCAAGTGCTCTTCACCGGTCAGCACGCTCAACTTGTTGTGATGTGCTTGCGACCCGGCGAGGATATTGGCGACGAGGTGCACCCGAATGTCGACCAGTTCTTCCGCATCGAGCAGGGGGAGGCCAAGTTCGTCTTCAACGAGATGGAGGAACATCGAGTGCACGATGGAGATGCGGTGGTGGTTCCAGCTGGAACGAGCCACAACGTGATCAATACGTCGAAGACGGTGGAGTTGAAGCTATATACGGTCTACTCTCCACCGAACCACCCGGACGGAACAGTGCACAAGACCAAGGCTGAAGCGGAGGCCGCAGAAGCTGTGCAGCATCAGTAGATGTGGCTTCACGTGGCAAAGTCGATAAACTCGCGGCGCGCGTCCGTGCTCACCAGCTTCACCTGAGGTTGATCGCCCACGTCGACTCCCTGCTGGCCGCGGATGAGAAGGCCCTCGGCTGGAGGGCCCAACACGTTCACCACCACCGCCAATCTGTCGGCGCCCTCGGTCGATGGGAGGACCGATTGATACGCGGAATCGACATCTGCGATGGCGATCAGAACGCGAATTCCATCGCTCACACCAGCTCCCGCATCGGGCGCCGCCAGAGCCTTGATCGTCATCAGTTAAACGCAAGGGTAGTGCCAGCGCAGTGACAGCATCAACACTGTGAGCGATGGAATCTTGCATCAAATCCCATCGCTCTGGTATTCTCCGCGTGTTCCCAGCGCCGACCGTTCCCGCCGGCCCGTGCCAGTAAATGGCCGTTGGACGCTACCTGCGGTAGCGAGAGTATCCCCAACCGCCGCCACCGAGCAGCAACAGCACTACAACAACTATCAGTATGGTGTCCATGTCTTTCTTTGCCTTTCGAGTTCTTACATCGACGAGCTGGCCTTTTGCTTTTTCACTTGCAGCTCGTTCACAACCTGTTGTACGTTCGGAACCGCAGTCGCGACCTCGGCGGCCTGAGATCGTCTCGACTGTGAATCGACCTCACCCGTCAGCGTGACTACGTGATTCTTGACGGAGTACTTCACGCTATCGTGAAGCGTGTTTTGAATGAGGGCGGCCTTTAGGTTGCTCTCGATCCCCTCGTCGAGGCTCGAGTTCACCCTCTTGGCATCTGTTTCATTGCCAGGCTGAATCACAGCGATCTGGTTTGAAACAACCTGGGACCCCGCAATGGACTTTGCCAGGGATTCGGCCTGCAACTTGTCGGCGTCTGCGCCGACTTGTCCGCTGAGCGTCACAACTCCCTTGTCACGATCCTGACTGACCGAGACCTCCTTGAGGCCGGCCTGATTCAGCGAAGTGCGGATGCTGTCGGAAACGTCGGCTGACTTCGTGGACATGTTGGAGCATCCGACCAGCGCTCCAATGACCACAACCGCCAGCAAGCAGAAGCACGGTTTGAGAAGTTTCATATCTTTCCTTTGCACGACATCGGTCAATCACTCTACAGAGCATGGGAATGACCAACCCTGCTTGGGGGGAAGACTTACAGTACGGTTTACGCGCGGAATGTCCAGAACGTGCCGCTTACCATCCCTGGGAGAACACCCGGCGGGCAAACCGCCACACAGTTTTGTGTGCATTCTGTCCGGCCATATTCGGTCATGTGGCGTTCTGTGGACACTTTTTTGGCTGTGCTGCTGGGGTCTCAGTCACTCGAAGGGACTCGGCTCAGACGTTTCGGCGGTCTAGTTTCGAAAGCAGGGCGCCGCAGAAGACCGGGACGGCACTTGAGTGCGGCCATCGGGCGGCGCCAGGCGTTCCCGCATGAATAGTCCAACCCCCGTCAGTCCTGGGGATTGGAGAGTGGATTGCCCTCAATTCCTACGACACCAAGACGATTCGACGATTCTGAGCGGCTGGAGGCGACAGCACGGTGGCATGAAGTGTGCCTGACAGGTGAACAAGGACTCGCCTCGCAGAAACGGATTTAAGAAAGGACGAGCATGATTAACGGTGGCAGGTTTGGAAATTCAGGTCGAATGAACCTGTTTTCGATAGCGATGGCTGTGGTGGCCGCTGGAATCATCTTGACGTTGGCCCTTCCAGACGACATCGGCGTGCAGAGCGGCTTCAATGAGTCCAGCCACGCGCTCCGACCCTCCGGCCGCCATCCGGTCGCCCGAGTCATTGCCGTGTCGGGACCTGCCTCGGCTGTGCGGAACGGGGGGTTACGTCCACTTGCCATAGGTAGTTGCCTGGAAGCGGGTGAGGTCGTCGTCACCGGTGCACGTTCAATGGTGGTGGTCGAAACGGCGCAAGGCGATGTATATAGCATCTTGCCCGAGTCGCGGGTGGGGTTTCGTGAGAATCGGTGGATGGGACTCGATCGGGTCGATCGATGGCTTAGCAGGATCAAAACACACATCCAGCGCTTTGGAGGACCGCCTCCGTCCGACCCGCTCTCAAGCCCAACCGCAGTGTTGGCAGTCCGCGCCGCGATTTTACTCTTCTCAGGCAGTGACGCTACCCTGTTCGCGAGGCGCTGGACCGAGATGAGGAGCTGAGTATGAGCCCGGTCGGAAGAGACGCCTGCGCCGCCGAAGCCCTTTCCTATTGGAACGGAGAAGTGTCCGACGAGGCGGTTCTGGAACATGTGCGCGCGGGGAACACGGCGCTGTACGAGGTGCTGGTACGTCGCCACAATCCGCGCCTGCGACGAATGGCGCGTCGCGTCCTGTCCAACGACGCCGATGTGGACGACGTGATCCAGGAAGCGCACTGCAACGCATTCTGTTCCATCCAGCAGTTCGCGGGCCGGTCCAGTTTCAGCACATGGCTAACGCGGATCGCCATTCACGCCGCTCTGACACGACTGCGCCACCGGGCGCACCTCCGTGAATTGAGCCCTGGCTGCTCCGACCATGATCCGCTCGAGACTGTCGTTTCGGTCCTGCGCAATCCCGAGCAGCAGTTGCAGGACAAAGAAACGCTCGAGACGTTGAATGCGGCCGTGCGGGCACTACCGGAGCCCTATCGCGCTGTGTTCTTCTTGCGCTGGATCCGGGAGTTGAGCACAGCCGAGTTGGCCGAATCGCTCGAAATCAGCGAGTCGTGTGCTAAGACGCGCTTGCACCGCGCCAAGCGACTGCTGTGCAGTTTCCTCCGGGAGCGGTGGCAGACGGCGCGCTCCAATGGCGTTTTCGTCCCGGCATCTGCGTTGGGTCAGTCGATTGCTATAGAGATTACTCCGACGGAAGGACAATCAATATGCAAAAAGACGAAGTTGAAATGAGCGGCGGTGGCGGTGCTACATTGTCGATTTTCCTGCTTGGCTTGGCATCGGGCGTCGCTTTGACGGTCTTGCTTGTTCCACGCTCCGGGGCCGCAACGCGTCGCCTCATCGGCCGCACGGTCCGGGAGGGGGACGAATGGATTAATGCAAAGGCTGCCGCAGCGAAAGGCTATGTCAAGAGTCAGGGAGAGGATTTGCGGCAGCGGGTCAAAGATGTGGCTGCAGTCATTGGACGAAGCTCCCCTCAAACTGAGGAGTAAATCGCCCGCGACGGCCCGCCCGCCTCTCGACGCACCCGGATGACCTGCTCCTGCTCCAGGTGCAAAAGTGTGCTGCTGCCAGCAGGTTCCATTGCATCGGTCCTTATTTCGGTCATTGCTCCGGCCGGTCCGGTCCAAATCCTCCGGGCCCAGGCAGTGGGGGTGGTTCCATCGGGTCGACCATATTTGGTCATCCGACCATCCGGCGTCAGGCAGTCATGACCATCGTGGCTTTCGTTAATGGCTGGGTATTAATCAAGAGCGGCGTAGTCGTCCCTCGATGCAAAGAACCCGGCGGGGGCCCCCTATCGGGCAACAGCCCCCGCCGTCGGTTTCTCCGATGAGCATTGCCCGCTTGGCGGCGGTGAGCCGCGAAGGTGGCGCTTCCGGGCAACTTGATCCGGGCTCCATGCTCGTGACCTGTTGTCCGTAATGTCGTGGGTGTACCCGCAATCTGCTTTGCACGTTGAGCGCCAAACGCAGGGACGACAGCAGCCCGACGTTGGAACGTCGAAATTGGGGCCCGCGGGTCGGCACGAATCCGAGCAAGCATCGCGGGGCAGTCACCGGAGAGGTTGTAACGCAATTCGAGGATTGGCCAATGGATTGCAAATGTGACGTTCAGGAGCACCCAGGGAATTGAATATCTCCTACATGCATTTGGTTTCGAAACGCGCGATTGCTCCGGGCCTCATTTCGGCGACAACATTGCCCGTCGAGTTGAAATTGCTTGAGTTTAACTGCCAAAGCGCGGCATGCGAGAGGCGGAACCGGGAAGTAAAAGGTGCGGTCATGACCTTGACCGTGAGGCGGCACTTATCCCGAGAGCTCCAGTACAAAATCCTGGACGCCTGCGCGGCCAGGTACAAGCGTTCCGGAGGTGTGATCGTCTACGCGCTAGCAGCTTGGTTCACTGGCTTCATTCTCCTCCTGGCTTACGTACTTGGCAAACTCGCAACTCTGGGCTTTTTGACCCGGTGAACCTAGGCTATGGAATGCAGCCAAGTGCCGGGCGTTGACACTGGCGAGTGGTGGCTCACGGCTTCTGGAGAGGAGCTCATTGTGAGTAGCTATCATCTTACGGCGCCTCCAAGGTGGGAACCGCCGCGTCCGGCACAATCTCTCAAGTCATCGGCGATCGCCATCAATGGTTCCTTTTTCAACACCCAGCGGATGCTGTCTCAATACCTGGCGAATGCTTGTTTTCAGGAGGCCGATTCATGACCGGAATGGCTGCTCCACAACTGGCCCCTGCAAGTGGAATCGGGCCTGGGGCGGAACCTCGAAAAGGGAACCTCGTGGCTCGGCCAAGTCTCCCTTTGGGCAAGATCATGGGAATTCCAATCAGCGTGGACTATTCCTGGTTCCTGATCTTTGCGCTGCTCACTTGGATGCTGGCGGGAAGCTATTACCCCTCTGAATTCAAGCACTGGACTCCGCTGACTTACTGGATTACGGGCGCCGCAACGGCAATCCTGCTCTTTGCGAGTGTGCTGTTCCATGAACTCGGGCATTCGTTCGTGGCCCTTCAATTCAAAATACCTGTGCGCAGCATTACGCTGTTCATCTTTGGCGGAGTGGCGCGAATCGGAGCGGAACCGCCGAGCGCCAAGGCGGAGTTCCTCATCGCGATTGCCGGACCTGCTGTGAGCTTGGCGCTCGCGGTGATGCTTACGGTGATGCAGCCTGCGCTTGCCGCTATCGAGCCTCTGTGGGGCGTGGCGAAGTACTTGGCCTACATGAATTTCGCGCTTGCGCTGTTCAATCTGATTCCCGGATTCCCGCTAGATGGCGGCCGCGTGCTCCGAGCTTTCATCTGGGCCGTCACGAAGGACATGCGGAAGGCCACTCTCATCGCCGCCAATGCCGGCCGGTTCTTCGGCTTCCTGTTCATCTTCGTCGGCGTCTGGCGAATGTTCTCCGGCGACTTCGGAGGCGGCATCTGGATTGCGTTTATCGGCTGGTTCCTGGACAACGCCGCCTCGGCGCAAATTCACCAGGTAGCATTCCAGGGTCTGTTGGCCGGCCACTCGGTTTCGCAGGCCATGAACACTAACTGCGCCAGCGTCCCGACAGACCTGACCTTGCAGCAATTGGTAGACGAGCACGTCCTCGCCACAGGTCGCCGTTGCTTCCTCGTCAGCCGCGGAGCAGACACGGTTGGGCTGTTGACCCTTCACAGCATCAAGGAAGTGCCGAGGGCGGACTGGGCGAACACTACCGCTTTGCAGGTCATGCTCCCGCTCGAAGAACTGAAGCGCATCAACCCGGCCACCGAACTGTGGACCGCTCTCCAACTGATGGACCGCGACGGAGTCAACCAACTTCCGGTCATGACTGACAGCCGGGTGGTCGGGATGCTGAGCCGCGAGGATGTCATCACCTTTCTGCGGACTGTGCAGGAACTGGGGCCCAATGAACCTGCGAGTGGGAAATCCCAAGGAGTCAAATAATGGCTGAACCCCTCTCGCAGGATCTGCTGCTCAAGATCAACGCCTATTGGCGCGCCGCGAACTATTTGTCGGTTGGGCAGATCTACCTATACGACAACCCGCTGCTCAGGGAGCCTCTCCAGCCAGAGCACGTGAAGCGCCGGCTGGTGGGTCACTGGGGCACCACGCCAGGTCTCAACTTCATCTACGTTCATCTCAATCGTCTGATCAAGAAGCACGATCTGAACGTGATCTACGTGACTGGCCCTGGCCATGGCGGTCCCGGCATCGTCGCCAACACGTATTTGGAGGGAACATACAGCGAGTTCTACCAGGACATCTCTCAAACCGAAGAGGGAATGAGGCGACTGTTCAAGCAGTTTTCATTCCCGGGCGGCATCCCCAGCCATGTCGCTCCCGAAACCCCCGGATCGATCCATGAAGGTGGGGAACTGGGCTACTCGCTGCTGCATGCGTACGGCGCCGTGTTCGACAATCCCGACTTGTTGGCCTGCTGCGTGGTCGGAGACGGCGAGGCGGAAACGGGTCCACTGGCCGGCAGTTGGCACTCCAACAAGTTCCTGAACCCCGCGCGTGACGGAGCGGTTCTCCCAATCCTGCACCTGAATGGATACAAGATTGCCGGCCCGACGATACTGGCGAGGCTCAGCAACGAAGAATTGGATCATCTCTTTACAGGCTATGGTCACAAGGCTTACTTCGTGGAAGGCAATGACCCCGAAACAATGCATCAGTTCATGGCGGGTACGCTGGACACCGTCATCGCTGAAATCCAGGGCATTCAGGCATTGGCCCGCTCCCAGGACGCGGCCGAACGGCCCCGCTGGCCGATGATCATTCTGCGCACGCCGAAGGGTTGGACCGGACCGAAAACAGTGGATGGCCTTCAGACCGAGGGGTCCTTTCGTTCGCACCAGGTACCTCTCGCCAACGTGTCCTCCAATCCAGCGCACCTGACAATCCTTGAGGAGTGGATGAAGAGCTACCGGCCGGAAGAGCTCTTTGATGCCGATGGCAGGCTGCTGCCGGAGTTAGCCGAGCTTGCGCCGCTGGGCCTCCGCCGCATGGGCGCCAATCCACATGCCAATGGCGGCCAGTTGCTCAAGGACCTCCTCCTGCCGGACTTCAGATCATATGCAGTAGATGTACCCAAGCCTGGCAACGTGATCGCTGAAGCGACCCGCGTCATGGGCGAACTGCTGCGCGACGTGATGAAGCTCAACGCGGAGGCTCGGAACTTTCGCGTCGTTGGCCCGGACGAAACCGCATCGAACCGATGGGGCGCCCTATTTGAGGCAACGGACCGAGCCTGGATGGCTCGTATCCTCCCGAGCGATGATCACATCAGCCAGGACGGCCGCGTCATGGAGGTGCTTAGCGAGCACATGTGCCAGGGCTGGCTGGAAGGCTATCTGCTTACCGGCAGGCATGGTTTCTTCTCCTGCTACGAAGCCTTCATTCATATCATCGACTCCATGTTCAACCAGCACGCCAAGTGGCTGAAGGTCTCGAGAGAGATTCCCTGGCGGCGTCCCATCGCCTCGCTGAATTATCTGTTGACGTCGCACGTGTGGCGGCAGGATCACAACGGTTTCAGCCACCAGGATCCCGGCTTCATCGATCAGGTGGTCAACAAGAAGGCGGATATCGTCCGCGTATACCTGCCGCCTGACGCCAACACGCTGCTCTCGGTGACGGATCATTGCCTGCGAAGCCGCAATTATGTAAACGTGATCGTGGCCGGCAAGCAGCCTAGTCTGCAATGGCTCGACATGGAGGCCGCCGTTCAGCACTGCACCGCGGGGATCGGCATCTGGGGCTGGGCAAGCAACGACCAGGGACTAGAACCGGACGCGGTGATGGCCTGCGCGGGCGACGTTCCGACCCTCGAAACGCTCGCCGCGGTGGATCTGCTGCGCCAGCATCTTCCAGATCTGAAGGTTCGCGTGGTGAACGTGGTCGACCTGATGACGCTTCAGCCCCCGAGCGAGCACCCGCATGGATTGCCCGACCTGGAGTTCGATTCCATCTTCACGACCGACAAACCCATCGTCTTCGCCTATCACGGTTACCCCTGGCTCATTCATCGCCTCACCTATCGCCGGACGAACCACGAGAACATGCATGTTCGGGGATACAAGGAGGAGGGGACCACGACAACACCGTTCGATATGACCGTGCTGAACGATCTCGATCGCTTCCACCTTGCAGGCGACGTGATCAACCGCGTTACGCGGCTCCGCAACGAAGCTGGCCATGTAAAACAGTTATTGCGAGACAAGCTGGCCGAACACAAACGCTACATCGTAGAGCACGGCGACGATATGCCGGAGATTCGCGATTGGAAGTGGACTTACCAGAATGATTGATGAAACAAAGAGGAGAATCTGATGCGTGGCAACGACAAGGTGATCGCGGAGTTGAATGAAGCCCTGAAGGCGGAGTTGACGGCGATTGTCCAATACATAGTTCATGCGGAGATGTGTCACAACTGGGGGTACGACCGCCTTGGCGGCTACATCAAGAAACAGGCCATCGACGAGATGAAGCACGCCGAAGGGCTCATCGAACGAATCCTGTTTCTGGATGGAACGCCGAGAGTGGACGTGATGCCCACTCCCAAGATCGGGGCG
The DNA here is from genome assembly GCA_963714395.1 of Bryobacteraceae bacterium. GTDB lineage: Bacteria > Acidobacteriota > Terriglobia > Bryobacterales > Bryobacteraceae > JACADU01. The sequence continues at coordinate 24,137 of CAVQOO010000037.1, read as the reverse complement.
AACGTCAAGGCGCAGTTGGAGAACGACCTTGTTGCTGAAAAAGAGGCCGTGAGCCAGTACAACTCGGCCGTCGCGGCATGTGCGGAGGCCGGAGACAACGCGTCGCGGGCGCTGTTTGAAAAGATGGTCGCGGACGAGGAGAAGCACACGGATTACCTGGAATCGCAGCTATTCATGATTGGCGAGGTTGGCTTCGATAACTACCTTGCCCAACAGATCCACAGCGGTTGAAAGTCTTCGCATAACGATCCATGAGCGAAACGGCATCAGTCGCGCCGCGAGCGCAAGGCCTGGATCAGATCGCACCACATGAGCGGCCGGCGGCGGACGTCGCCGCCGACCTCGGAACCGACACAGTCGCCGGCCTCAGCTCGCCGGAGGCGCAGGCACGCCTGGAGCGAGACGGTCCGAACGAACTCGAGACCGAAGGCGCGACGCCCTGCCTGGCGGCGGATTCTCGCGCAGTTCAAGGACGCGCTGGTTCTCCTGCTGGTAGCGGCTGCGGTCATCTCGTGCGCCGTTTGGGCCGTGGAGCGCGACACCAGCCTGCCCTACGAGGGTCTGGTCATCATCACCATAGTTCTGCTGAATGCGATTCTCGGCTTCGTGCAGGAGGGACGGGCGGAAAAAGCCCTTGCCGCATTGCGGGCCATGGCTGCGCCCGAGGCCAGCGTTGTGCGAGACGGCGAGGAGCGCCGCCTGCCGACTCGGGAGCTGGTGCCCGGTGACCTGTTGATCATCAATGAAGGCGACACGGTCTCGGCCGACGCCCGGCTCATCGACGTGGTCGAATTGCAGACTCTGGAGGCTTCGCTCACCGGCGAGAGCTTGCCAGTGTTGAAGAGCCCTGAGCCTGTGGATCACGACGCCGGAATCGGCGACCGGCTCAACATGGTCTTCGCCGGCACCACCGCCAGCCATGGACACGGCCGCGCTGTCGTGACGGCTACCGGCATGCGCACCGAACTGGGCAAGATCGCCGGCATGTTGAGGACAACGAAATCACCAGCAACGCCGCTGCAGCGCGAACTCGACCGTACCGGCAAACAATTGGGGATCGCGGTGATCGTCATCGCGGCGGTTGTTGTCGCAACCCTCCTTGTGCTCTATGGCGCACGCGATGCGAAAACAGTCGTCACGGTCCTGATGTTCGGTGTCGCGCTCGCTGTCGCGGCCGCACCCGAGGGGTTGGCTGCCGTCGTCACCGTCGTGCTGGCGATGGGGGTCCAGCGAATGGCGCGGCGAGGCGCGATCGTCCGAAAGCTCCCCGCCGTGGAGACCCTCGGCTCGGCCACTGTGATCGCTTCGGACAAGACAGGAACGCTGACTCGAAATGAGATGACGGTCCGTGTCACTCGTCACCGCGGCCGGCCGTGTGGACCTAACGGGTACGGGCTACGCGCCGGACGGGGAACTGCGAGCCGGAAGGCGGCAAAGAGCTCTCGGAGGACTCGAAGACCGAAACAGATCGACTGCTGCAGGCCGCTGTCCTCGCCAACAATTCCCAACTGACCGAACGAGACGGGTCCTGGAGCATTCAGGGAGATCCGACAGAAGGCAGCGCTGCTCGTCGCCGCGGCAAAGGCGGGTAACGATCTTGGCGCCGTTCAGGCCCGGTTCCCGCGTCTGGCGGAAGCGCCGTTTTCGTCGGAACGCAAACGAATGAGCACGCTGCACCAGGACCCCGAGTCTCCGGGTGGCCGCATCGTATTTGCCAAGGGCGCGCCAGGGATGCTGCTGGAGTGTTGTACCCATGAACTGACCGGGCAGTGAGACGCACCTCTTGACCCCGGAGCGCCGGGCGCAGATTCTCGGAGTAACCGAGGCGCTGGCCGATGGAGGCGCTGCGCACGCTGGGCGTTGGATTCCGGTCATTGGATCGCCGGCGATACCGCGGCAACCCCGACCGGTGCGGCCGACGAATTCGAGCGCGACCTCGTCTTTCTGGGTGTGATTGGCATGATCGATCCGCCTCGCCCGGAGGCGCGCGCAGCCGTTGAACGGGCCAGGGCCGCCGGCATCCGGCCCGTCCTGATCACTGGCGACCACCCGGGCACAGCCCTATCGATCGCACGCGAACTCGGAATTGCATTCGATGATCGAGTTGTCAGCGGCGCGGAACTGGACGCTTATGTCCGATCCGGACCTTGCGGCGGCCGCGCGTGAAGTGGCAGTCTATGCGCGCGTCAATCCGCAACACAAACTCCGCATTGTTCATGCCCTGCAGAGCAATGGCGAGATCGTCGCGATGACCGGCGACGGAGTGAATGACGCTCCGGCGCTGAAGACCGCCGACATCGGAGTGGCCATGGGCATCACTGGCACGGATGTGTCGAAGGAAGCTGCGGATCTGGTGCTAACCGACGACAATTTCGCGACCATTGTGGCAGCGGTTGAGGAGGGACGCGCGGTCTTCGATAACATCCGCAAATTCCTCCGCTATCTTCTGTCCTCGAATGCGGGCGAGGTCTTGACGGTGTTCTTCGCCGTAGTGCTCGCCGATCCCCTGGGACTTGGCGGCCATGGCATCCTCGTGCTGCCGCTGCTCGCCACGCAGATCCTCTGGATCAATCTGGTAACCGACGGCATGCCCGCCCTGGCACTGGGTGTCGACCCGGCGGACCCGGATCTGATGAGCCAGGCGCCCCGTCCCCGCAGCGAAGGTGTCATCACACGCCGCATGCGAATCGGCATCGGACTCGTCGGCGTCGTGATGGCGGCCGGCACCCTGTTCATCTTCGATGCCGCGTTGCCCGGCGGTTGGATTGAAGGACCTGGCGGCATTGAGTACGGGCGGACCATGGCGTTTACGACGTTGATGCTATTTCAAGTCTTCAATGCCTTCAACGCCAGGTCGCCGGTGTACAGCGCCTTCCGCGGCCTGTTCAGCAACCGCTGGCTGTGGGCGGCCGTATCGCTATCGATCGCGCTGCACGGTCTGGTCATTTACGTTCCCTTTCTTCAGGTCGCGTTTGGAACCGTGAGGCTGGACGGTTGGGATTGGGCGCGCTCCATCGCCGTCGCGAGCAGCGTGTTGTGGGTTGCCGAGGCGGCGAAGTTTATCGCCAGGCCCTCCCATGTGGGTGGCAAGAAACCGCAGAGAGAGTCCAAATGACGGACACAAGTACTCCGATACGCCCACTCATCCGGCCGTTTCAGGAATTCGCTGCGCGGGAATCCTCCGGGTGGCATCGTGCTGCTGGCCTGCACGGCAGCCGCGCTGATATGGGTGAATTCTCCATGGGCCGAAAGCTACGAGGCGCTTTGGCATACGAAGATCACCTTCAGCGTGGCAGCTCATAGGATTGACCACGATCTGCACTTCTGGGTCAACGACGCGTTGATGGTAATCTTCTTCTTTGTCGTCGGTCTGGAGATCAAGCGTGAACTGTTGGTAGGAGAACTGGCTTCGCGACAACGTGCCGCGCTGCCGATCGTCGGCGCAGTTGGCGGCGTAGTTGTTCCAGCATTGATCTACATGGCACTGAATTTCGCTGGCCCAGGTGCTGCGGGCTGGGGAATTCCGATGGCCACCGATATCGCATTCGTGATCGGGATAATGGCGTTACTTGGCGACCGTGTCCCGTTAGGCCTCAAGGTGTTCCTTACTGCCCTTGCCATCGTGGACGACATTGCGGCCGTACTGGTGATCGCAGTCTTTTATACAGCCGACATCGCCTGGCTGGGAGTAGCATCCTGGCGGGTTCACTGATTGCGGGTATTGGTGGCAGCTTGATCTTGTTGATTGGAGGACGTCGCGCACCCGACCAAACCGCAAACGACTGAAGCGCTAAGTTTCGTTGAACGACGAGGCGCTGGCTGGCGGCCCCGCGTCACGGCTTCAATCGCGCCGAAAGAGGCGGCGGTGTACCGCTCCCCTTCGCGCCGGATGTTTGCTGGCTATCTTCCAGGCTCTGCTTGATGCTGATCAAGCTCTTCTCCTGCGCGGAGCGCGTCCTGCTGACGATGATTCTTCTCAGCAGCGAGCCCGTGAACCCGGTGAGGCCCTGCTGTGTCGAACCCCTCAGGCTGATGAGATAGAAGCCCGCCTCGCCGGTGCGGCTATTTGCCGCGACACATGCAGTGAGATCCAGCGCGAGCTGAAAGTAATGACTGGCGTACAGTTGCTTCACCGCAACGACCTGTGCCTCACCCTTCGGACCAGCCGACCGGTAGGCGATCGCATGATTGAGGCGGAGCGTCGGCTTCAGACCGAAGTTGACCCTTTCCCAGTAGAACTGCGACTCGACATTCGCCAGCGTGGCTTTCGGGTAGTCCAATAGGTAACGGTCCAATTCAGGAAGGTATGCAGGTAATGCCGCCGACCGGCCGAGCAACGACTGGAGTTGGGCGTCCACATCAAATGGACGGTCGGTGTCGCGATAGCTTCCGAGCACGCTGTTGCCGTCTGCCTGGTATCGCTGCAGGACTTCGAACGCCATCTTCCTGACGCGGTTATTGACCTGCTCGGCGACATCGGGCTCTGACCAGTCAAGTGCTGTTTGAAGCTCCTGCATTGCTTCAGCCGGCAACTGCACGCCACACTTGCCGGGCTTGCAGGTTCTCAGATTCCTGATATCGTCGGGCTCCAGGGTGAAGCCTTCCAGATCGGAGAGCATGGGAGGATCGGCAAACCGGCCGACGCCCAGGTAGCCAGGTAGCTGCCGCAGTCGGCCCATGTCGAAAGCGAGCTTGACGTACTCCTCCGGGGAGGCCTTTACAAACACGGCGCCGAAGACAATAATCTCCGCCGGTGTGTCGGAAGGGAGTACTTTGGCAACCGCCTTGCCTCGCGCGATTGAAGCGATCTGATCATCACTCAATCCCATCTGTTCCCTGAAGAAGGCACGCGGCTCCAGCCTCGGCTGGCCGGCGCTCATGAGAGAGCCGGCTAGGATCATGCTGACTAGAGTTGATGCCTTCATCACGAGTGCTCCTTAACAGCCGATGCACAATGGGAGTCCGGGGTGCCGCCGTCCGACGCCACACTTCAATCTGTCTTCAGGCATCAGAGGCACACACCCCGAACTCCGCAGGGAAGTTCTACGTCAGAGTCGACAGGCCATTACCGAGTGGTTACGGAGGCAGCGTGCCGCTTCTCGAACTCCCTGATCTGCTTCTCAGCCGCGTCCTTCACCATCCCGTAGCGTTCCTGAAGCCTGCCGACCAGTTGGTCGCGCTTCCCCGCGACGACGTCGAGATCGTCGTCGGTCAGCTTGCCCCACTGCTCCTTGGCCTTGCCCTTGAGTTGCTTCCAGTTGCCTTCAAACGTGTCTATGTTCATGATGTGTTCCTTTGTTGTCTGCACTCACAGTCAGTCATCTGAGTGCGATCGGCGTGCCGATTGTCGGCGCCGATTACCTCGCCGGAGATGACGAGTTCCACCCGCCGATTCTGCTGCCGGCCCTGCGCGTTGTCGTTGGAGGCCACCGGCTGAGTCTCGCCGAAGCCCTTCGACGTGACCGAACTCACCGGCATTCCCTGCTGGGTCAGGTAGATCGCGGACCGACTCGCCGCGCTGCTCGGAGAGGTCGCTGGTTGTAGTCATCGCCGCCGACGCTGTCGGTGTGGCCTTCCACATCCAGCCTCAGTCCCGGATGCCCGGAGACGATGCCGGCCACCTTGGCCAGCTTCTCGCGCGCCACGGGCCGTAACGAATACTTGGCCGTGTCGAAGAGAACATCCGACATATTCACGATCAAGCCGCGCGCGGTATCGCGAGTCTGCAGAATGGCGTTGAACTGCTTCAGCAGCAGGATTCGCAGTTCCGCCTTCTCCGCCTCCAACTGGGCCTTCTGCTTGGCGGCGCTGTCGAGGTCGGCCTGGTTGGCCGCTCTTTGCGCGTCGTTCTCGCGCTTCAGGCGATCCGCCTCGAGGCCGGCAGCAGCCGTCTTGCGCATCGTTCTCGCGTTTCAGGCGATCGGCTTCCGCCTGGGCGGCCGCCGTCTGCGCGTTCTTCTCACGTGTCAGGCGCGCGGATTCCGCCTGCGCCTTGAGCCGCGCCGCTTCGGCTTCGCGTGTGACGCGATCCGTCTCGGACTGCGCGGCAACCTTCGCCACTCTGGGCGAGTGCTTCGCGCTGCGCCGACTCGCTGCCGCTCTGCCGCCAGGGCCTCTTCTTCCTGGCGTTTGACCGCGATTGCGCGCGAATCTTCCGCCGTCTGCACCGCTTCCCGGGCAGTCATGGTCACAGGCTTCTTGCCTGCCTTGCGTGCCTGGTAGGCTTCGGCCTGCGCCAGGCTCTTCTCGGCCTTCTGAAAGGTCTCGGCGGCAAACCGGTCCGCGCCGACGGCGCGCGCGATCTGAACCGCGTTGCGCGCTTCGTAGAGTTCCAGCGGCAGTTTCTGATCGATCTTCAGCGCCAGCGGGTTCGCCAGACGCTGATACTGGCCGCGCTGCAACAGTTCGTACTTGGCGTCGATCTCCTCGATCTTCCCCCGCGTGTCCGCGCGCACCACGTTCTCCATCACAACCAGATCGCTGGGCCGCGTGACCGCGTAGTAGGGTTCCGCGGTGACCACCAAGCCGAACACCTGCAGTTCGGTGGTTACGTTCAGCTTGCTCTTGGTTCCATTCAGGAGCACCTCGCCCAGGTTGGACGTGCGGCCTTCGGGGGTGATGGCCCACAGCACATAGGTGAGGTATTCGGCGCCGTGCTTCGTCGCCGGCTGCAGGTCGTCGAATTCCACCTCGATCTCGATGTAGCCCTGCTTGCTCTCGACTTTGGCCTCGCCGCGAGCCCCGGAGAGGAGTTCAGTGCCGCGGAAATCGATCGTCGTCGCACCGCTGCGGTGCTGGTAATTGATTGCCTTCGCGGTCCGCTGCGGTCACGGTGACGCGATAGATGGGCATCGATGCCGGCGGCCATCCTGGCCGCATTCTCGTCCTGAGTCAGCGGACTCTGAGCCGAGCAGCGACTCCGCATACCATCAGGAATGCGCCTGTCAGTTTCATTTGGGTCACTTCTTGTTTCTTTCTTGCCAGACCATTAGTTGACGCGGGATTGCATGTTCGTCCGCTCTCGCGCCGAATACTTGTTCAGCAGAGCGATCAGCTTCGCGGCCGATTTGGGCGCACGCACCCCTTTGGTCACGATCTCCCGGTTCTCCAGCTTTTTGCCGTAGAGTGTGGCGTTGTCGTCCAGATCCTGCCGCAGGGTGGCTCCTTCCAGAGCGAGGCCGGCAAACAGTCCCTGGGACCGCGACCACGAGAGAATCTCGGCGTGCATCTGCGCGTCGGTCTGAGCTGTCGCCGTGCGTCCCACGGGACCGGCGGCAACCGAGCCTTCCGCGCCCAGAGTGAACTTGCTGGAAAGCAGCTTGTCCGCCCCGCGCTCGTTCATCACCAGCATGATCAGGTCCGTCTCCGAGCCGCCGATCTGGAAGCCGACGCTGCCGCCCTCGATGCGGACCGTGCCCGGCGCCGACCAGCCGGATCCGCTCTTGTTGCGGCAGGACAGGTATCCTTTTCCATACTTGCCGCCAACCACGAACGCCGCCGTCTTGAGTCCTGGGACGATGACGATGCAGTGGGCGTTCCCCAACAGGTCCTGCGGGATGCCCTTGTCCGGTGTCGCCATGATTTCCGAGAACACAGCAGCGGCCTCGTCCAGCCGCTTGGCAGGTTCGTTGTCTTGAGCCAGCAGGGGCGCAATCGCCAGAGTAGTCATCAGAATCATTCGCATGATTGGCCTCCTCGGTCGCCCAGTGAAGCCCTCAGGGCTTGGGGTGACACCTATCCCTGGTGCACGAGTCGCGCCAACCTCAGCTCTTGTTGAGCCGATTGAATCGCCGATGCCTCCCGGACTCGCTTAGGGGGGCGAGGGATGGCGGGGACTAACCACATACGGTCATTTGACCGGGGATGGTCAAAGTCAATCCCAAGCTTCCGCATCGTCGATGCGACGAAGCTGATCGTCGGCCGGGGCTGAGATTCGTCTAATTTGCCGCAGTCAACGAGGCCGTCGATCTCGTGTCAACGGGGAAACCGCCGTGCCGGTTGCAGAACTCGACCGGTTCGGTGCCCGCGATGAATACCTCGGACCGAACGACGGGGCATCGAGGGGTGGCCAACTGTCCTGATACGGGATCAACCTCGAGCAGTCAGAATGCCGGAGGGCGGCTTGAAAGGACTTCGGTGGACCCATCAGCGCCACGGCCTGTTTCATGAACTCGGTCCAGATGGGCAGCGCGGACTTGGCGCCTTCGAGTTTGAGGTCGCGATGGTCGTCGAAGCCGACCCACACTACACATATGAGGTCGGACGTGAATCCAGCGAACCATCCGTCACGCGAGGTTCCCGTTTTCCCGGCGGCGGGAACAGAGAAACCGCGGGCTCGAACGCCAGCACCGGTTCCGCTGCGGAGCACCTCTTCGAGCAGATTCACCATGAGGTAAGCAACCTGCGGTGTGAGCGCTCGGTGGGTGACCGGGCTATGGGAATAGATCTTCTCGCCGCCGTCTCCGAGTACGTACGAGACCATGTGCGGCTGAACATATACCCCTTGATTCGCGAAGACGGTGTAGGCGGCGGCAATCTCCAGAGGTGTGCTCTCATAGGCGCCCAACGCAACCGCGGGGGTCGGCTGGATCGCCTGGCTGAAGCCGGCAGCTCCGGGCCATCCTCACCACTGAGCCGTATCCGACCCGCTCCGCGAGCTGTATCGTTGCGACGTTCAGAGACTTGGACAAGGCGCGGCGTAAAGTGACCTCTCCGCGGAATTGCTGATCGAAGTTGGTTGGCTCGTATGGCTGCTGGTCGAACCAGAACGTGGTGGGTACGTCGTCGAGCAAAGTAGCCGCGGTGAATATGTCCACGCCCTGCCGTCTCCGCGGTGCGCAAGGCGGCTGCATAGACGAACGGCTTGAAGACGGAGCCAGGCTGGCGATTGGCGAGCGCATGGTTCAACTGACTCACGTTATAATCCCGGCCACCGATCAGCGCTCTTAATGGCGCCCGTCCGCGGATCCAGGGCGACGAGGGCCACCTGTGGACCTGGCGTACTCGTGTCTCTGTGGCGCAACAGCCTGTCAACACTCAGCATCCCAATCCTCACGGCCTCCTCCGCGGCGCCCTGCAACCGCGGATCGAGCGTGGAGTAAACTTGATAGCCTTCCCGCCCTGGACGGACGTCCACCAACTGCTTCTGGAGTTCGGCCTTCACCAGGTCGACGTAGTATGGCGCCCCGACAGATTCCCCGACGCTTGGCGATATGTTCAAGGCCTCCGCCGTCGCCAGCACGAATTCGCGGTCCGTGATGTAGCCGTTCCGGCGCATGAGAGCAAGCACCTGATCACGCCGTTCGCGCACGCGCCCAGGGGATCGGAAGGGGTTGTAGTAACCCGGCCTTTGAATCACCCCGGCAAGAGTCGCTGCTTCAGGGAGGGTAAGAGCCCCGATCGCTTTATCGAAATAGACTCGCGCGGCCTCGCCAAAACCGTGAATGTCGTAAGTGCCGCGATGGCCGAGGTAGACCTGGTTTGAGTAGTGCTCGAAGATCTCATGCTTCGAGAGCTTCCGCTCCAATCTAAGAGCCATGAAGAACTGGGCCTGCTTACGTCTCCAGTTTTTGTCTGGCTCAAGCCAAAGGCTGCGGACAAGTTGCATCGTAATTGTTGAGGCGCCTTCCGCCGCACGGCCTTCCCTGAGGTTCACGCTTGCCGCCTTGAGGATGCGGAACAGGTCGAAACCGCGGTGGCTGAAGAAGCGCTTGTCCTCGACCGAAACGACCGCGTTGATCAGTGATTTGGGAATTTCGCCGAATTGCAGCAACCGGCGCCGCTCTCGATTCCGCATCGAAACGTTGGCGACGAGTTGTGGCTCCAGTTGATACTGGGTGAGCACGGACTTGTCAGGCAACGCGAGGATCTGGACGAGCTTGTTGGCAGAGAACCTGAGCACTGTTGATTTGGCCTGTGAGACGGCGTGTATGACGACTGTGTCAGCCTTACGCTCAAACCAACCGATGGGATTCTCCCGCGACTCTGTGAAGCCCGCCCGCCGTAGGTCGTCTACCGTTTCTGCGGCGGAGGCCGGCTCCCCAACGACCAGAGTTTTGGATTTCACGAAGATGCTTGCAGCATCTTTGAACGCACCCCTCAACAACGCCTCCTCGGCGGTGCGTCCGTAACGGTTCTCAATGAACAAGAAGGCCCCGGCGCCGCTCGCGAAGAGAACCAACAACGCGATCCACAACGGGCTCCAGCGTACCCATCTCGTCCGCCGCAGCCTTTCCCACAGATCTGGCTGCTCTTCCATTCGATCTTCGCAGTTTGTCGGTTCCGGCACAGTGTAATGGACTGCACTTGGTGAGCCAACCTGGTTTGCGTGAGGGTACGGTTCGCGATTGGGCAGCGGGGCGCGAAACAATTCTGACCATATTTGATCGTTTGACCAGCGCGGGTCACTCTTGTGGACGTTGGCTACAGGGCCGAATCAGGCTCCTGCTCGAGCCAAGACCGCGAGGCTATTGCCTTTCACCTGGGCGCGCTGACCGTTAGAGCAATGGGCGGCAGATTGCTTTCTCTTAACTCGAAGGAGAACTCAGATGCCTCTGGTAAGCCTGGTTATCACTCTGATCGTGGTCGGTGTGGTGCTCTATCTGATCAACACGTATATCCCGATGGCTTCCAGCATCAAGACGATTCTGAATGTCGTCGTTGTTGTTGCCGTCGGAGTCTGGGTTCTGCGGTCGGCGGGATTGTGGGCAGGAATAGCCAATTACCGAATTGGGGGCTGACAGGTCGGTGGTCGGAAAGTTGCGTTTCGAGTGGAAGTATGTCGGGAGGTTCACATGATTGGCAGTAGGCTTGGCAAATCAGTTCGCAAATCGAGGCGGGGTTTCGCCTTGGTCGCTGGAATAGTCTGTGCGTTCTGTCTTCCCTATGAGGCAGGCGCTCAGGGCGGGTTCAACGGCCCGGGCCGTTATCAGATCACCAATCTGAAATCCGGCAAGGTGCTCGACCTGGACCGGAACGACAAGACCAGTGTGATCCAGTTCTCTTCGCGGGGCACCGACAACCAGGTGTGGGAAATCAGGGCGGCCGGCAGCGGCTTCTATTCCTTGCGGAACGTGATGAACGGCAACGCGCTCGAAGCCGTGGGAACCAACAACAGCACACCAGTGCGGGCCACGCCGTTCGCCAGCCGTTCCAGCCAGCAGTGGCGCTTTGACGCAGGCAAAGGACGGCAACGCGCTCATAGTTTCGAAGCTGGGCAAGACGCTGGACATTCCGGGCGGCGCCACCCAGGACGGTGCCCGCGTTCAGATCCACACCAGCAACGGCGATTCGAACCAGCAGTTCACGTTTCAGCAGGTGGCCGGCAACCGGAGCGGTGGAACGATCGGGAACGCGAGTTCCAACAACGCCAGCCGAGTTGTCGCTAGCCCTGCCAACGTTGTCCCCACCGCGGGGACCGGCCGCACGGCACTCAAGCCTGGCTGGAACATGTTCTCGGCAGCGCAGGATGTCGAGTTGGGCCAGCAGGCTTCCAGCGAAGTCGCGCGGCAAGTGCTCATGCTGAACGACTCGCGCGTGGACAGCTACCTGAATAAGCTGGGCCAACGGCTGTCGGCGAATGCGCCCGGCTTCAAGTTCCCTTACGAATTCAAGACCGTCAACGACCGCGGGATCAACGCTTTTGCGCTTCCCGGCGGCCATATCTACATCAACCGCGGCGTGATTGAAGCCGCCGACAATGAGGCGCAACTGGCCGGAGTCATGGCGCACGAGGCCGCACATGTGGCCTTGCGCCACGGCACCAACCAGGCCAGCAAGGCATCCGCCGCACAAATGCCCCTGGCCATCCTGGGCGGCATGCTGGGCAACAACTCCACGGCGGGCGCCCTGGCGCAACTCGGCGCGGGATTCACGGTGAATTCCATCCTCCTCGAAGTACTCGCGCGACGCTGAAAAGCAGGCCGACCTCATGGGCACTCAGATCCTGTTCGATTCCGGCCTTGATCCGCGGGCCATGGGACAGTTCTTTCAGAAGATCGAGGGCGGGAGCGGCAACGCGTTCTTCAGCGACCACCCCAACCCGGACCACCGCATTGAGAGCGTCAACGAAGAAGTGGCCCGGCTCGGCAGCTCACAGCGCGCCTCGAGCAGCGGTTCGCAGGAATTCGCTCAGATCAAGCGCTACGTCCAATCCTTGCCGGCACCGCGACCCAATCAGCTCCAATCCCAGCAACAGCAGAATGCTCCAGTCCAACAGCAGGGAACCTCGGAGCGCTTCGTGAGCTTTGAGAATTCCGTGCTGCGCATCGACCACCCTGACAACTGGCAGGCGTATGGACAGGGCGACGCAGTGACCATCGCGCCCCAGAATGGCATGGTGAACGTCGGCAACGGCAATCAGGCTCTGGCTTACGGCGTAGTCGTAAACGTATACGAGCCGCAGTCGGAAGGTTACGGACAGCAACTGCAAGGGCCTGGCATCGGGCAGGGGACCGGGACGGCTGCCCAACAAGCCACGGACCAGTTGGTTCAGGAACTCCGCCAGTCCAACCAGAATATGCGCGTGGTTCGCCGCGCCGTCCGCGTCGACTTCGGTGGTCAGCGTGGCCTTTCGACGTTCCTCTCTAATGATTCGCCCGTCCAGGGCGGAGGCCGTGAGACCAACTGGCTGGTCACACTGCCGCGACCCGAGGGCCTGCTGTTTTTCGTCTTCACCGCCCCGGAGCGCGAGTTCCAGAGTTACGAACGCGCCTACCAGCAGATGCTGTACTCCGTTCGCTTGAAGCAGTAGCTGGGAAAGGAGATTCACCGTGAAAAGTCTTTTTGGATTGCTCGCCTTGGCGACGCTGGCGTTGGCTCAAGTGAGAACTATCGGCACGGGAACCAGCATTGTAGTTCGCACCAACGAAGTGATCGAGGCCAAGAAAAGCGACGGCCGGGTTTTCACCGGCGTTGTGAATCAGGACGTGAAGGACGCCAATGGCGCCATTGCCATCCCCAAAGGGGCGATCGCCGAGCTGGTGGTGATGGAGGCTTCGAATAAGGATCTGACGCTCGATCTGGAATCCGTTACTTTGGCCGGGGTGAGGTATGCGGTAACGGCGGATGCGAGCCGCTTGGATGGCGGACAGCGGGACGGCGTCGGGAAGAACAAGCGGACTGCCGAGTTCATCGGCGGCGGCGCGGCGCTGGGCGCGATCATTGGCGCGATTGCCGGCGGAGGCAAGGGCGCAGCGATCGGCGCGGCGGCAGGAGCTGGAGCTGGAGCGGGTACGCAGATCCTGACCCGCGGCAAGACCGTGAAGGTTCCAGCCGAGACTTTGTTGAACTTTCGTTTGGAACAGCCACTCGAAATGGGAGTGGCGGATAATGGCTTCACTCGTAAGGGGAACCATTATCACACTAGAAATCGGTAGAAAAAACACACGTCAAGGAGTGTAATCACATGCTTTGGACAATAGTTGTAGTTCTGTTTGTACTTTGGGCGCTGGGATTGGCCACCTCTTATACCATGGGTGGCCTCGTCCACGTGCTGTTGGTCCTGGCGTTGGCAATGATCGTAGTCAACCTGATTCGGGGACGACGTTCGATTGTCTAGCGCAGCGCAGTTTGTCCAGTCGGCTGCATGAGGGCGGCCCTCGACCTGTGGCAATGAACGGAGAGGGGGTCGGGTCTCTGCGTGGATGGTGGAGAGGTATCAAGATGCGAGCAAACACAGCGATAGAGATAGGTCTGATCCTGGCCTTCACCGTGGCCCAGTCAGGATGCAACAGGAACAGCGGGCCGATCCAGGATGCCGTGACGTCGGAGAAGACCACTGGTGCTCGGCGCCCCGGATCTGGCGCATTCGGCACCGCAAGGCCTCGTGCCAATCCCGTCACCCTGCCGGAAGGTACCCCGCTCGTGGTGCGAACCACAACCGCCCTGTCCACAAAGACGCAGCTGACGGGGCAATCGTTTATCGCGCATCTCGAGCAACCCCTCCTCCTGAATGGTCGCGTGATCGCAACTAAAGGAACGGAGGTGGAGGGCAGAATAGTTGACAGCGATAAGGGCGGGCGGGTGAAGGGCCGCGCGACTCTTGCCGTTCAGATGACTAGGCTGAATACTGCAGGCGGCACAGGTATCGATCTTTCGACCAACACCATCGCGCGCCGGGCGAACGCCACCAAGAAGAAGGATGCCGTCAAGATCGGAATTGGGAGTGGTGTTGGCGCGGCGATTGGGGCCATTGTGGGAGGAGGCAAGGGCGCGGCTATCGGCGCGGCCGCAGGCGGTGGCGCCGGCAGTGGGGTGGTGCTCGCCACGCACGGCGATTCCGCCGTAATCCCCAGCGAGACCGTCCTGAACTTCACCCTGAGTGCCCCGGCCACCGTCGCCGAGTCGAGGTAGATCCAATTCTGTGTCGACCTTTCGGCGACCGTTGGATCGCTCCGCGTCTGCCGCTGCATTGCCTGTCGGCGAGGCAGGGTCTGACCATCGCACTCGCGCCGCTGTCGTCGTCGCCCATCCGGACGACGAGACGCTCTGGTGCGGCGGCTACATCCTTACTCACCCTGGGTTCCTTTGGCGCATCGTGACCCTATGCAGAGCAGATGATCCGGACCGCGCACCGAAGTTTCACCGGGTCTTGCAGCATTTGGGGGCAGACGGCGAGATGGCGGATCTGGATGACGGGCCGGAACAGGCGCCGCTGCCGTTGAAGCAAGTCCAGGAGACTACTGCACGGCTGCTGGCCGGAATCAGCTTCGACCTGATTCTGACTCACGGCCCGAACGGCGAGTACACACGGCACCGGCGTCACGATGAGTGCTGCCAGGCCGTCGTTGCACTTTGGCGATCTGGCGTTATCGACACCAGGCGATTGTGGCTGTTTGCCTATGAAGACGGGAACCGGGCCTACTTGCCTCGTGTTCGTGACGATGCTGACCGGCGCGACTTGTTGGCGCACGAGGTCTGGCTGGAGAAGCGCCGGCTGATCACGGATCTCTACGGGTTTGGGCCCGAGAGCTGGGAAGCGCAGATCACTCCGCAAGAAGAAGGATTCTGGTGCTTTGACTCCGCGCAAGCTGCGGCAGAGCGCACAGGACACTGGGAGCATAAATCGTGAAAGTGCTTGTGCTGACCGAGTACCCGCCTTCAGCCGCCGGCCTGGCGATGCAGGGTCGAGCTGCTTTGCAGGGGCCTGAGCGAGGCTGGCGCTGAGGTCTACCCGGTGCATTTCGAATCGCCTCAGGAAAAGGAATGGTACTATCGCTGGTTCCAGCCTGATGTCGTTGTCGGCGTCGGGTTCTGGGGCCATTTGCCACACTTGGTCTTACACCCGCAACAGTTCGGGATGACGGCCGTCCCATGGCTTGTGGCCGATGGTTATGTCGCGGCACACCACGATGTACTCAACCGACTGCCGCTGATTCTTGTCACCTCCAATTGGGTGAAGGAGACATACATTCGAGATGGGATTAAGGGGGACAATATCGAAGTGCTGCCGGTGGGCTGCGATACGGACGCTTTCGCGCCACGCAGCCGCGATGACCTGAAAGTCAGCACGATCCGTGAAGCTTTGGGCGTGGCTGACGACCAGATCATGATCCTGACCGTCGGCGGGGACGCGGCTTCCAAGGGTGCTCAGGAGGTCATGCGGGCGCTTGCGCTGATTGATGCCGAGGCTCCCGACTGGAAGTATGTCTGCAAAGTCTGGCCTCAGCCCCGCACTGTCCAGCAGAACCTGATCGACCTCCAACTGGCGACTCAACTGGGCATCGAAAAGAAGGTGATCTACTCCACCAACGTCGTCTCCCACAATTTCATGCCCTACCTGTTGGCCGCCTGCGACGTCTACGCCGCGCCGTCGCGACTGGAAGGCTTCGGAATGATTCAGGTCGAGGCCAACGCCTGTTCAAAGCCCGTGATTGCAATCAACGCGATGGCATTCCTCGACACGATGGTTCATGGTGAAACGGCGTTCCTGGCAAGCGTAGCCGAGGAGATGAAGATTGACAGGGCAACATTCGGCGAAGGCCACGGGATCGACGATAGCCAGCAAGTTGTGTTCCCGAGCCCTCGGACAGCGGAGTACCGGGCCAGCGTGCCCGACATCGCCAAGTATCTTCTGACCCTCATGCACGACAGCGGTCTTCGGCGGAGGATGGGAGAAGCGGGCCGAATTCGCGTAACCGGGTTGTTCGACTATCGCCGAGTGGCCAAGCGCTTTCTGGAACTCGTTTCAGACCGACTGGGAATTCATTAGAAATGGGCGACGAAGCGCCTGTTCCTGGCAATCCAGCCCTGCACGCCATCGAGGTGTCGATCTTTATGGATGAGAAGTCGCAAGCCTCCATCGATCAGGCCAAAGAGGCCGCCCTCCACGTTCTACTCCAGAACGCGCGGGGACCTTTTCACGGACTGCCCCGGACCGCTGGTTGGGGATATCCGGAGCCCTACACGCGTGACCTGATGATTTCAGCCTTGGGCTTTCTGGCCACCGGCAACGAGGAACTTGCCGACGCGCTGCGGCGCACGCTGGTGGCCCTGGCGAAGAATCAGACCCACGCACGGCCATATCCCATCGCTGGCGCACGATCCTGCCAACCGCGGCGCCAGTGATACCACACCGCTATTCCTCTTTGGCCTGGCGCTGTACAGGAGGTCGGTCAATGAGCCGCAGTTTCTTGAAGAGGCGGCGCAGAAATCTCTGAGGTGGATGCGGTACCAGAGCCCCGACGACTCGGGGATGGTCTCACAGTTGCCGACCAGCGACTGGCGCGACGAGCAGTGGGTGATGGGCTATGGACTGTATGTGAACACGCTCGCCTACGCCTATCTCTTGCTATTTGCCGAGCACGAATCCGCCCGTCAACTGCGTGAATTGATGAACCGTTTCGAGGTTCGCGGCGAGGCGAAGAATCCCCACGTGCACGAGGGCTTAGTAGTGCCGGCCATGCCCTATTACGCCCTTTACTCCTACAAACTCTTCAGTTCCAACCGCTTCGATTTGCTGGGCAACAGCCTGGCGATCCTGACTGGAATTGCCTCGCGCAATCGGGCACGCGACCTGATCACGTGGGTTGAAGCCGAGTGCGAGACCATGCGGAAGCGCGGCGATCTGGTCGTGGACTTGCCACCCTGCTTGTTTCCTTACATCATGCCGCAGGATTCCGACTGGCGACCGCGATACGAGCAATACAATCAGCCAGGTGAGTATCACAACGGAGGCGTCTGGCCATTTGTCTGCGGCTTTTACATAGCCGCATGTGTGGCGGCCGGCCGCCCGGGGTTGGCCAGGCGGAAACTCCTTGCACTCACTGAGCTGGTCAAGCCATGGCACGAGAACGAGGTGGGATGGGGTTTCAACGAGTGGACGAAGGCACAGACTGGCCAGCCCTGCGGGCGTGACTGGCAAACCTGGTCCGCTGCTCTCTACCTCTACGCCGCTGAGTGTGTTCATCAGCACCGAACCCCGTTCTTTGACGAAATCCGCTATGGTGATCCGGACGCAATGCGGTAGCCACGCCACTGGAGATCGCCTTGACTTGAAGGTGGCAGCCCGACAACACTGCAAATCACATTGCGTTGACGAGAGTCTCGCTCACCAAATCCGATCTCTCATGACCATTTCGTTCGGCAGCGTCCTGGCACTGGACACAACGCGACGCCCATGGCACTGCCTCGAGGCGCTTTGGGCTGATAGCCAGTTCGCAGTTAACGCAGATCCCAAAGCCGCCGTCGTGCATCCGTCGCAACGCGGCTTTCACGTCACGCAGCATGGTGGATTCTCGATCCACGTTTAGAATCGCCAGATCTCGTTCTGACGCGTACTGAATCTCATCCATTTGATCCGCGCTCTTCTCGATGGCTATGCCGTCTGGCCTTCGCAATCCCTGAACCAGTTCGGCCTTTCTTAACTCGAGAATCGCTTGGAACCCGTTCATCCCAATGTTTGCTTTCTTCATGGCCATCCCCTTGGTTCGTGCGGTCGCGTATCTGTATTGCACGCGATGGTCCAACGCGCTCTGCCCGGCCAAAGCCTCTCGCGACTGCATTCTTTTCCGCGCAGGCACTCCCACCCCCGCTAAAAGCCCCATGACGACATTCGGTCACATGACCCCGCAAGGTCATTTCGACATCTCGTCTTCACTTATCCGCGGGCTGCGGAATACGGGCGCATATGAGGTTACAGCGGCCGGTGGCTGACGGACCTTGAAATGCCTGTGTATAAGGCGGGAGCTGCCCGCCGAGATTCGCCTCATTTCCAACCGAAATGAGGAGGAGCCGCTCAAAGAGGGTGGCAGCATGCGACAAAGAATCATTCCACTACTGGCGTCGGTTACGAAGCCGCGGCGAAATGGCAATAGGCACTATGAGACCAAATCCCGCGGATTGGCCGTACTCAACTCGCCGCTTTTGAACAAGGGGACGGCCTTCACCAGGGAAGAACGACAAGAGCTGGGCCTCACGGGACTGCTCCCGCCGGACATCAGCACTCTCGCGTTTCAGGTCGAGCGTGCTTACCTCCAGTACGAGCGACTGCCGGATGCCTTGAGCAAGAACATCTACTTGACCGCCCTGCACGACCGGAACGAGGTGCTGTTCTACCGCCTGTTCTCAGAGCACCTGCGCGAGATGATCCCCATCGTCAACGATTTGACGGTCGGCAAGGCGATGGAGCAGTACCATCATGAGTGCCGTCCTCCGCGAGGCGTTTATCTCTCCATCGATCACGCCGATGCAATTGAGGAGGCGTTCTCCAACCTCGGCGTCGGCCCCGGAGATATCGACCTGATCCTCGCAACCGACGCCGAGCAAATCCTGGGAATCGGCGATTGGGGCGTAGGCGGCATGGAAGTGTCGATCGGCAAGCTGGCGATTTACACGGCGGCCGGAGGCGTTGACCCGACCCGTGTGATCCCGGTGATGCTCGATGTCGGCACCAATCGGGAAAGTCTTGTGGGTGATCCCTTCTATATCGGGAACCGGCACGCCCGGATACGCGGTGAGCGGTACGATGCTTTCATCGACACTTACGTCGATGTCGTGACAAGATTATTCCCGAAAGCACTGTTGCAGTGGGAGGATTTCGCACCTGGGAACGGACGGCGCATCCTCGAAAGGTACCGCGACCGGATCTGCACCTTCAACGACAACATGCAGGGCACTGGTGCGATCACACTGGCGGCTGCGATCTCAGCCGTCCGTGTTTGCGGGACGCCGCTCCGCAACCAGCGGGTGGTCATCTTTGGAGCCGGCACGGCGGGCGTCGGAATCGCCGATCAGCTTCGGGATGCCATGGTGCGAGAGGGGCTTTCCAAAGACGATGCAAACAGGCGCTTCTGGTGCGTCGACCGGCAGGGATTGCTGACAGCCGGCATGGCTGGTGAGCTGCGCGAAGACCAGATGACCTACGCTCGGCCGGTAGCGGAAAGCAAGGTCTGGAGGCACGACGGGAACGGCGACGGCGTCAGTTTAGCCGAAGTGGTACGCCGTGTGAAACCGACGATGCTGATCGGTGCGTCAACGGCATCCGGCAGTTTCACGGAAGCGATCGTGAAAGATATGGCGGCGCACACTGAGCGGCCGATTATTTTCCCGCTCTCCAATCCGCGGGTGCGGGCCGAAGCGAAGCCAGCCGATTTGATTGCCTGGACTGAGGGGAGGGCGCTGATCGTCACCGGCAGCTCGTTCGCCCCGGTCACATACAAGGGCGTGACCTACGTCGTCGGCCAGGCAAACAATGCGATGCTGTACCCGGGTCTCAGCCTCGGCGCTGTTGTCGCGCAAGCAAGCAGGATCAGTGAAGGCATGTGCGCCGCGGCGGCGAGTGCGGTGTCCAGTCTGGTGACTGTGCGCCAGCCCGGCGCGTCGCTGCTCCCGCATATAGACGACCTGCGCAGCGTGTCGGCGACAGTAGCGGTGGCCGTTGCCGAGACCGCGGACGCGGAAGGCTTGGCCCGAGCGAAACTCACCGACATCGTTCAGCAGGTGCAGGACGCCATGTGGCAACCGGAGTATCGGACGATCCTGGCTTCCTAAAGAATCGCCGGAAAGGAGACAGATGAAAGCTCTGTTCTGGATTGGGTTGACGGTGCTGATCCTGGGACTTGTCTCTGGCGGTCCAATTCCCCGCACTGAGCGCGACGGGTTCAAGGCTGGCGGAATTTCAATCGGTATTGAAACGCAACACTCGGAGAGGCTTTCGCCGATCGTGGGCGGGGTGATGATCCTGGCCGAAGCAGGCATGATGATTGCAGGGAAACGGCGAAGCTGATGGCCTTGAGACTTCTTGCGGCGCTTCTTATTTCGGGGGATGCCCCAACCTGGTCGCCGGCGATCGTGTCATGAGTCTGTGCAAACGATGCTCGGGATAACCTCGGTCTTCTGTCCGAGCGTGCCGCCTGCCCGCAGCCCCGCGTCATCAACACGTATCAAGTGCCGATCTACAGTTCAGCCATCCCGGACAGGCGAAGGCTTCGATGGTGCACGCCTGGACGCCCTGCTTCTGGCCATGCCGGTTAGTATGTTGGTCACCTGCACTGTACTCACGACAATAAGAAGGAAGTGCGGGTTTATGATTACGTGGACTCGCCAGGTCCCCCTGCTGGCGAGAATGTTCAAGCGGCGGCTCGCTGCCTACGAAGCGATTGGGTACTTCGTAACCTCCACACATGAAGACAAGGGCCCCGATCCAGGGTTCCCGTCGCTTGAAATATCCCCCGCAGAAGTTTGACGAGTGTCCGGAAGCAGGCCATCGGCGCCAACTCGCGAATGCCAGTCAGTGGGAATGCCGAGAAGAGCGCCCGCTGCCAAGTGTCGCCGGTGCCGAAGGACCCGCGGAGCCGCCTTCGCGGCATCGCGTAGGAACGCAAAGATCATCTCCGATCACATTCCATAGAACGTCAGACGGGCTCTTCGCTTCGCCTTCGAGCTATTCATCCCCACTGCCATTCTCGACTGTCCTCCAGAAGCCAATTTCGGTACGAGGAATAGGCAAGGAATAGGCAAAGTCGATTCTGGCTGATTTACGAGCGGCCCAAGTAATTGCCGCATTGAGACTTGGCAAAGCGCTGAAACGACCACTTCGGCAACAACCGAAGGGTTGTTATGCCGAGCGACTGCGTACATCGCATGAGCGAGCAGGAAGTACAGAGCTTTCAATGAGATGCGTGAAGAAGTCCGGCCTTCACCGTGGCGTCGAATAGGCAAGGAATAGGCACGATTCTTGCGGGCTGATTCGAAATACTGTGGTAGCACATTGAGAATAATGGACTTGTGGAGAAGAAGGGGAGATTGGGGGAGTTGAAGACTCAGGAGGGAGGTTAGACTCTGTAAGTCGTTGAAAACAATTTGGCTCCTCAGGTAGGACTCGAACCTACAACCCTTCGGTTAACAGCCGAATGCCAAGCCTTTTGCCTCCTTTTGCCGAGCCTTGGTTGCATTGGCCTCCTTATGCTTATCGCTCTTGTTTGCAGAGATATGGCTACTGCCGCCAGATGCCGCCTCATGCACCGAGTTGCCGGGTGTTGGTGCATAGAATAGGCAAGAAATAGGCAAAGTGCCGCGCGGTGCCGGTTCGCATAGGCTCCAGACTCTCGAACAGGCCCCAAAAAAGTCCATGTTTACATCTTGCTGCACATTGAGGATCGAGGACCAAAGGAGTTGGGTTGCGGGCAGTCGTCCACACGAGCTATAGGAGCGAAGTGTTCCATTGCAGGTATCGCTCGCTCGGCATGATTGAAGCGTGGTTCGCAACGGCTGAGTCGCGGCCGTTAGGGCAGGGAATATGGAATGATGGAGGATCGCGGGAGCCGCTCGTTGCTCTGCAGGTGATTCGATTCCCATAGGCAGCCTCGCGGATGCACCGATGCCGACATGACCTTTGCTGAAATCGAAGACCTGGTGGCGCTTGGCGAGTCCGACACGCTTGAGTTCAAGAAGAGCACCGGTCAACTGAGCCGCGCGGCAGAGACCCTCTGCGGTCTCCTGAATGGTCGCGGAGGACTGGTCTTGATCGGCGTCATGCCAGCCGGCAGCATCGTCGGCCAGTTGGTCACGGATGGGACTCTTCAAGACGTGGCGCAAATTCTGAGGCGGTTTGATCCGCCCGCGCCGATCCAAATCCACTGCGTAACCGTCCCGTCCTCGAGCCACAAGGTCCTCGTATTGGAAGCTTTCCACTCGCCGGAAAGCCGACCTTTCACCTTCGATGGACGCCCCTACGAACGGATTGGCGCCACGACCTCCGTCATGCCTCAGGAGAACTACCAGCGCCTCATCCTCGAACGCGCGCATGCTTTGCAGCGCTGGGAGAATCTGCCATCGGCATTGACCTTGAGCGGCCTGGATGAAGACGAAATTCTCAGGACAGTTCGGTTCGGTATCGCGGCGGGCCGTCTGTCGCCGTCTTTTTCTGAAGACGCCGCCGATGTGTTGGATCGCCTCGGGCTTCGCGTGCATGGCCATATTGCCAATGCCGCTGTTGTCGCCTTCGGGCGTCAACTTTTGCCGTACTATCCTCAATGTCAATTGAGGATGGCCCGATTCCGAGGTACGAACAAGACGGAATTCTTGGACCAACGACAGGTGTACGGACATGCGCTTCAATTGCTCGACGAAGCGCTTCAGTTTCTGTCGCGCCATCTGCCCGTAGCCGGGCGGATTGAGCCTGGCCTATTCGAGCGGGCGGATTCGCCTCTCTTTCCTCCAGTGGCATTGCGCGAGGCTTTGGTGAACGCCTTTTGCCATCGCGACTACTCCATCGTGGGCGGCGCGGTAAGCTTGGCGATCTTCGATGATCGACTCGAGGTTTGGAGCGATGGCACGCTGCCATTCGGTCTGAGAGGTGGAGGACCTCAAACGGGATCATCTCTCGCGCCCGAGGAATCCCTTGATCGCCGAGGTCTTCTATCGTAGGGGTTTGGTTGAACGATGGGGCCGTGGCACACAGAAGATCGTGGAGCTCTGCCTTCAAGCCGGGCACCCAGAGCCTGAGTTCGTGGAGCAAGCTGGCGCCGTTGGCGTGCGATTCATACCGAGCGGCTACATCGCGCCCCACCGAATCGCGCACGATTTGACGACTCGTCAGCGCCGGGTCCTGCAGGTACTCGCAAGCAGAATCGATGCGGGCTTCAGTGAATTGCGCGCTTCTATCGCGCCGACGGCTGCTGTTCGCACGTTTCGCGATGATCTGCTCCACCTCAAGCGGCTGGGTTTGATTGGCTTGCGGGGACGAGGACGGGGTGCCACATGGTTCCTGGTTGGCCCATCTGACGGAAAGGGGCAGAATAAAGCGGAATAGGGCGGCGCGCCGCCCTATTCCACCTTATTGGATCAGCAGGGTGCTGGCATGAGCGCGACGGACGAACGACTGCGCCAGGCACTGGAGGAATGCGTTCGCCTCAAGGCCGAAAACGAGCGCTTGCGCTCAATCCTTAACGCCATCATCTGCCTTGTCAATCTCCCCAAGAGCAGATCCTCCTGTCAGGTCGTTCAAAGTCGGTGCGGGCATCCACAACGGTTCTTCCCGGACGAGAAGCTGAAACTATTCAGGAGCTTCTTCCGCGGCCGCGAGGATGTCTACGCGCTACGTTGGGAGAAGGGGGAAAAACACGGCTATACGCCGGCGGCCGAAATGGACTGGACGGCAATTCATGCCGCGCTGCCGAATGAGCGGAGAAACGTTGCGCGGAAGACCCGGTCCTTACGGCCGCTGACCGACGCGGCAATCCGAGATCACCTCGAAGGCAAAGCAACGCTGGGCATCTATCCCCTTCTCCCGGACGAGACCTGTTGGCTCCTCGCTGTCGATTTCGACAAATCGGCTTGGCGAGAGGACGCTGCTGCTTTCCTGGCGAGTTGCTGCCGCTTCGAGTGCCCGGCCTACCTCGAACGATCGCGATCTGGAAATGGCGGGCACATCTGGCTCTTCTTCGACTGCGTCGTGCCGGCATCAGATGCGCGGAGGCTGGGCGCTGCGCTCCTGACTAGGAACACCGAGTCCCGCCACGAGGTTGGATTGGATTCATACGACAGATTCTTCCCCAACCAGGACACGATGCCGAAGGGAGGCTTCGGGAACCTGATTGCTCTACCGCTCCAGAAAGTCCCGCGGAAGCTGGGCAATAGCGTCTTTGTCGATGCGCAGTTCCTGACTTATCCGGATCAATGGCAGCACATGTCCGCTA
>CAVQOO010000036.1:0-21874 GCA_963714395.1 Bryobacteraceae bacterium | reverse complement strand
GCCGTGGCGGTGGCAGACGTCGATGAGGGAGGCGAGCCAGGCGTCGCGCTGGGGGTCGGGCTCCCAGTAGTGCCAGGCGGCGACCTGGAGGGCGGCGATGCCGGCGGCGCGCCACTGAGGGGCGAACCATTCGAGGTCGACGCGGAGGCGATAGGAGGAATCGAAGAAGGCCCAGAGGTTGCGGGCGCGGACGGGGGGCGTGAGGCCCATCTCGACGAGGGCGTGAGGGAGGAAGGGGAAGCGGTCGTAGGAGCGCGCGCCGGGCGAGGCGGCGAGCCAGAGGAAGCCGCCGGCGCCGGCTTTGAGACCGGCGAGGAGAGGGGCGCCCTGCCAGCGTTCGCGGGCGAAGACGCGGGCAGAGGGCGGGAGGTCGAAGACGGGGAGGTCGAGTTGCTCTTCCCAGACGATGTCGAGGCGAGGCTGGCGCGCGTCAATCACACTGCGCACGGGGATGCGTTTGGAGGTGGGGATGAAGCCGAGGGCGCGGGCGGCGGGGGAGTCGCCCACGAGGACGACGACGACGCCATCGGCGGCCCGTTCCTGAAGGGCGACGGGGGTTTCGCCGCCCTTGGCAAAGAAGACAGCGGAGGAGTCCGGGGGGACGCCGATGCTGGAGAGGAGTTGAGGCCAGGCGAGGAGGAAGCTAATGAGTAAAGGCATACCAGCACCCGGCGCGGAGATCGGTGTAGTTGGGGCGGAGGGGATTGCCCTGATTTGTTAGGTAGACGCCGCGGAGGTAGTTGAAGCCGCAGCGGAGGCCGGGAGGCATGCCGGCGAAGGAGAACTCGAGTCCCGGGCCCATCTCGACGAAGTTGGCCCAATACTCGCGGTGGACGTCGGCGGAGAGGTTGGTGTTCCAGAGGAGTTGGAGCCAGGGAGCGAGAGTGCGGCCGATGCGATTGTGGGAGACGAAGAGTCCGTCGTTCTGGAACTGAGAGATGTAGACGGCGTCGGCGGTGGTTTCAGCGAACCAACCGGGTTCGCGGGAGCCGAGGAGATGGCCCCAACCGCGGCCGTAGGCGAGGCCGCCGCGGTAGTCGGGACTGGTGATGCCGCCGTCAGGGAACTGACCTTTGTAGCGGACGGCCTGGCCGGCTTCGCCCCAGGCGAAGAGGCGGCGCGTGATGGGGAGGGAGAGGCCGCCGGCGAGGATGAAGGAGTTCTCGGAGAGTTGCGCGGGGAGGACGCCGAAGTAGTGGTTGCCGCCGGTATCGCCGATGAAGCGGACGGAGAGGTAGGGGCGGAGTTTGCTCCGGCCGAGACGGAACTCGCCTTTCACCTGGCCGTAGGCGAAGGTGTCCTGCCAGCGGGAGGAGTAGAAGGGCATGACCCACGTGGTGAGGCGGAAGGGCGCGAGTTCGGGGCGGAGGTTGCGGTAGGCGATGGAGGCTTCGCGGGCGACTTCGCGATCGTCCGAGCGACGGGCTTTGTCGAACCAGACGAGGGCGGCGGGGTCCTGGTGGAGGAGGTTGTAGGTGCGGGCGAGTTTGAGCTGGACCTGGGGGTCGTCGGGGTGAGCCTGCTGGACGATGAGCAGGTATTTGACGGCGTCGTTGAGGTAGCTCTTGGCGAGGCTGGCGTCGGCGAGTTGGCGGGCCTGTTCGACGGGGTCGACGGGATCGGGGGGCGGGGCGGACTTGGGCGGAGGGGCCGGAGCCGGTTTGGAGATGCCCATGGCCTGTTGGAGGAAGCCGAGTTCGCGGGCGAGGGCCGCATTGCCGGGTCGTACTGAAGCGCGTCCTGGAACTCGTAGGGGAAGGGGTAGCGAGCGGGGAGGAGGGCGCGGGCCTGTTCAGCGAGACGGGGTTCACTGCCGCGCGAGACGGAGAGGAGGACGGCGGTGGACTCGCGGGCTTTGCCCTGCTGCTGCCAGACGCGGCCGAGGGCGAGGAGCATGTCGCGGCGGGCGAGGCGGAGGTGCCAGGCCTGGTTGTAGTGGGTGGCGGCGCGGTCGAGGTCGCCGCGTTTCTCGGAGAGGATGGCGAGTTCTTCGTGGGCGGAGAAGTTGTAGGGGTCGGACTCGATGGCCCGCTGCCAGCGAGCGATGCCCTGGGCGAGAGGGGCGTCGATGTTGTCGAAGGCTTGCTGGGCGGCGGCGCGGGAGGCGGGGTCGCCGTGTTGACGGACACGGTCGAAGGTGCGGCGGGCTTCGGCTTCGCGCCGGGTTTCGTAGCAGAGGTAGGCGTACTCGAGGGCGGTGGGGAAGTCGCCGGGATTGGCGCGAAGGACTTCAGCGAACTGATCGCGCGCGGCCTCGGTGTCGCCGGTTTTGAGGAGGGTGTAGGCGAGGTCCTTGCGGACCGCGGGTTGGTTGGGAGAGTCGCGGAGGGCTTGCTGGAAGGCGGCGATGGCGCGATCGTAGTCGCGCACTTTGAGCGCGTCGTAGGCGGTAGTCAAGGGACTGCCGAAGAGCAGGAGCCAGAACGCCAACATGGGAGTCTGTGGAAGAAGTGCGGGCGGCATGGGAAGGTTCTCAGGGTTTCGAGGCTTTGCGGGCGGCCCAGCAGGCGAGGGCGGTGGCGACGGCGAGGTCGTCGTGCGTGCCGGCGCCGGCGGTGACGAGGCGGTAGCGGCCGTCAGGGGAGGCGATGCGGCGAAGGGCGGAGAGTTCTTCCTTGAGGACGGGCCAGAGGGGGAGGGAGGCGGCGATGTCGAGGCGGTTCTGTTCGAAGAGGAGTTCGAGGCCGGAGAGGAGTTCGGTGCGGGGGACGTGGTAGTTGCCCTGGGTGAGGTGGGGGGCGCCGCCGCTGGTGATGACGACGGGCATGATGGTGGCGCGGAGGCCGGCGCGGCGGAGCATTTCGACGACGGGGGAGCCGACACCGGTGGCGTCGACGACGAGGGTGGCTTTGCCGGCGAGGGCGGCTCCAGCCGACGAGACGGCGGACGGCTTCGACGACTTCGGTATAGGCGGTGCCGAGGCGCGCGCGTTCGAGGTGGCGGATGCGGAAGCGCGTCTCGGTGTCATAAGTCCAAGTGACGTGTTGGAAGCCGAGCGTGATTTCGACGCGATCGAGGACGGCGAGGGCGGTGTAGTCGGCTTTCTGCCCGAGGTCGAGGCCGATCCAGAAGCGTTCGGGGAGCATGTCAGCGCACCAGGAGAGAGGGGACGTCGCGGGAGGCGGCGCGGTCGAGCAAGGAGTCAGGGAAGACCTGTCCGTCGACTTCGCCGAACTCGCAGCAGTATTCCTGCTGGAAGAAGCGGTCGCCCATCTGCTTGCGCTCTTCGTCGAGGAAGTCGAGGGGGATGCGGCCGGAGTCCTCGGCGCGGGCGCGGAGGCGGACCCAACCGGCGCCGCCGTTTTCCCAGAGGCGCCAGAAGAAGCCCTGGCGGCCGTTGGGAGTGGACATGAGCCAGACGGCTCCGCGGGCGGCGGCCATCATGGGGCGGGCGGCGAGGTAGAGTGTCGTCGTTGACGCGAGCGGCTTCGTCGACGATCAGGAGGGAGACGCCGGAGAAGCCGCGGATGGTGTCGTCGCGGCCGGGGAGTCCGACGATGCGGGAGCCGTTGGGGAGGAGGAGGGAGAGGGAGTTGACGCCATCGCCGCGGGGCTTGATGCCGAGGCGGACGAGCATTTGTTTGACCTTGCGGAGCCACTCGCCGGACTGGCGGAGGGTGGGACAGATGACGACGACGAGAGCGTTGGCGCGGAACCAGGCGTGGTGGAGGGCCTTGGCGGCGGTGGTGGTGGACTTGCCCCACTGGCGCGCGCAATTGAGGATGCCCTGCCGGGCGGGATTGCGGAGGATATCCGCTTGCTGAGGGTCGGGTTGGAAGCCGAGCCTGCGGCGGGCGAATTCGACGGGATCGCCGGCGAGGTGGAAGTCGGGGATGAGGCTCATTCCGGGTGCTCCGGGAGTGCGGCCATGATCGCGGCGAGGGCGTCGGGGAAGGGCTCGAGCGTGGAAAGAATGATGGTGCGCAGTTCGATCCACTCGGGCGCGTCGGCGAGGCGACGGGTTTCGCGCGAGGCGATTTTCTTTTTTCGGATGGTGCGTGGTGGTGCGGAACGAAAGCCGGTCATGGGGTCCTCCGCCAATGCTTTTACAGGGAGGTGGCGGAGTTGCGATGGACGAAAAGTGTCAAGTGGTTGAAAAGGGGCGAAATTTAATTGGAGAAACGATGTGAACGGCAAAAAATTGGCCAGTAGAGTAGGACAGAGGGCGACACTGAGGCGCGACCCACTGTCCCCTCGTCGAACCGGACGTGCAGATTTCCCGCATCCGGCTCTCCTGAAAACCTTCGTCAGCAGGCTCGCGCAGGCAGTTCGAGGCTCTCAGGAACTCAAGCCCAAGCCGTTGGAGGTGCTCGTAGCAGCGACATCCCTTCCGGCGGTCGGTAGGGCCGCTGGCTGCGACGTGCTTCAGGTGCTTCGTCAGACGGTAGCCGCACGATGCCAGTTGATCTTCCGGAACGCTCGCCGCGGATAGCCCAAGCGAGAAGTAGTTCGCCCAGCCTTTCAGGTGCCGATTCAGCCTGCCGATCAGTTGCGGGATCGGCTTGCAGCACTGACGGCGATCCGTCATCTCGTCAGCTTCTCCCGCTCCCGCTGCAGCGCCTTCTTCGACGGGAACACGTTCAGATACCGCCGCGTCGCGCCCATACCGGTCGCGGTCCTAGCGGAACGTGTATCCCAGAAAGTCCAGACTCGCCCTTCTCTCCTGCAGATTCACCACCCGCGTCTTGTCCCGGTTGATCTCCAGCCCCAGCCACTTCTCCAGCTTCGATTCGATCCAGCCCGTGCAGACGTCGGCCCTTGATAGCGCGCCAGCACGACGAAGTCATCGGCGTAACGCACCAGCTTGGCATTCGCCCACTGGGCCGGCCCATCGGCTCGATGGAACAGCTTGTCGAACCAGTGCAGGTACAGGTTCGCCAGCAGCGGCGAGATCACCCCGCCCTGCGGCGTCCCCTGCTGCGAGCGGCTCCACTTCGTCCGGTCCGCCGCCGTCGCTCGCCCGGTTCCACGACTGGCGTTTCCAGCCACATCCGGATCAGCTTCAGCACGCTCCGGTCCACCACCCGCATCCGCACGCAAGCCATCAGCTTGTCGTGCGGAATCGAGTCGAAGTAGCCCTTCAGGTCCGCGTCGTACACCGCCTGATAGCCCGCCTTCAGATGCTCGCGGATCTCCTCCAGCGCCTGGTGGGCCGAGCGGCCGGGACGGAACCCGTAGGAGCAGTCCTGGAAATCCGCCTCGAAGATCGGCTCCAGGATCAACAGGGTCGCCATCTGCACCACCCGGTCTCGCACCGTCGGGATGCCCAGCGGCCGCAGCTTGCCGTTGGCCTTCGGGATGTACACGCGCCGCACCGGTTGCGGCCGATAGGTCTTGGTGCGCAGCGACTTCCTGGATCTCTCCAGAAACCCCTTCACGCCCGCTTCCGGCGCTTCGATCTGTTCGATCGTCACGCCGTCCACCCCGGGTGCGCCCTGGTTGGCGCGCACCCGCTCCCATGCCGCCTCCAGCACGTCCCGCCGATAGATCCGGTCGTACAACGCGTAAAACCGGAACTTCGGCTCCTGCTTCGCCTTCTGGTTCAGCTTCTGTCTCAGCAAAGAGAGTTTCTCCGGCATCCCCGCGCTCTGCGCGTCTGTCGGAAGCTCGACTCCAAGTTCACCGCGAGCCAACTGGTAGGCAAGATTGGCCGTCTTGTTGTATACGGCAATAAATCGATTGATGAAATCGACGGCCTGCCGGAATTCGTTGTCCGGATAATCCTGCGGAAGCTCGATCGTCTGGGGACTCTTGCCCTTCATGATCAAGGAAAAGACTTCCGTGAGCTCTGTCGATATCCTCTTCCGTGAGATGAATCACGTTCAGTCGCTATGCTCCTCGTCGAACGACTGGCCTTTCGCAAAGTGGCCGATCAATCGCGTGCTACAGTGTCCTCCTAGGCTTGGGGGCGTTCGTTCGCACCTTGCCTAAGCCTTCACGACCTCCAACCTCCTGCGGCCAAACCTTCCGCGGCGCCCGGCCGCTCACTTCTCTTCTTCGAAGACCGCCTTCACCTTTCCGCTGCGCACCGCGCGGTCGAGGGCGGCATGGTCCTTCTCGTTCTGGTCGGCGTAGCCGATTGCGAAGCGCGCGATCGCCTCGTCGAATGCGTCGCTCTTGCCCATGTATCCGCTGAGCATGGCTGAGTGACCCGGAGCGTGCGTGGGAGAGGGCGAGGGCCCTTCCGCACCACGTGGCGTAAAGTGCCATCTCGGAGGGGCCGAAGGTCTCCACGCGGACGCTGATCTTGATGTCCCTCAATTGGCGGACGAAGAAGTGGCGCCCCACGTGCCCTGGGTCCACCCGAGGAACATGTCGCTGGCGGGCTGCATGAGCCGGTAGCCGTTCACAACGCGCTGGCCGTGGTTGGGAAAGACGCTCGGACGCGTGTACGGCTCCAGCACCGAGGCGCGCGCCTCCTTGACCTGGAGAAAGAGCGGATCGTCCTCGCCGGCCATGAAGAGGAGCACCCAACAGGCGGTTCCGACGCTGCCGACGCCAACCACCTTGAGGGCGGCGTCCCGAAGTTCGTACCGGTCCAGCAGGGACTGGAGGGAATGGGGAAGGGTGGCGCGGTAGCCGGCGAGTGCGTCCAGTACGACCTTTTGGACTTCCCCGGGGGGATGCCCTCCGCGTGGAAGATGGTGGGCAGCTGGTCCTTGATGACGGGCATCTCCCCCTTGTGTTCCACAAGCTTGGGGAAGATCTCCTCGG
Organism: Bryobacteraceae bacterium; assembly: GCA_963714395.1. Lineage (GTDB taxonomy): Bacteria > Acidobacteriota > Terriglobia > Bryobacterales > Bryobacteraceae > JACADU01. The sequence goes on along the minus strand of CAVQOO010000036.1, from coordinate 15,160 downwards.
CGGCGCTCTTCGCCTGTTCCTTCTCAATGCGCTTGATCGACCCGCTCGCGAAGGTCAGGGTCTGATGTTCGCCACCAGGTCCTTCGCCCACAGCGCCTGGTACCACAGCTCCAGCGTCTTCATCTGGCTGAACTCAGCCATGGACTCGCGGTAGCTGCGGACGCAGGCCATGACCACATCCTTGGCGACGGCATCGCTGATGCCCTTGTCCCGGCAGGCCACGACGAAGCTCGCGGCGAGGCGCTTGACGTCCCACTCCCATGGGCGCCGGATGCGTCTCGTCCAGGTCGTTGATGGAGAAGAGAATCCGCCGCTCCGGAGTGGCGAAGCCGCCGAAGTTGCAGAGATGGGCGTCCCCGCAGCACTGGACGTGGATCCCTGTGGACGGCGTGGTTGCCAGGTCGGACGCCATGGTGAGGGCCGCTCCGCGGTAGAAGGTGAACGCGGATCGGACCATGCGCCCGTGACGTAGGGGAAGCAGGTCGGGCATGCGCCCCTTCTCTGCCTCCAGAACCAGCTGGACCGCGTCCGGCCGGCCGGCAGGGGCTTTCCAGCCGGCGTGCGCCTTCCGGGGGCAGGCCTCCCGCAGGGCCTTGCCCGCGGCGTAACGCTCCGCGTAGGACCTCTCGATGCGCACTTTCGGCGGGGCCGGCTTCTGCGCGCGAGGCGCCCGGCTTGGATTTCTTCTTCTGAGTCATGGGTTCTCCTTCTTCCTCCCCCTAACGGTGAGGCCTGCTTCATGTTGATTTGCCTGCACGCATACTAAGGCTTCCCTAACCCAGGAGTACTGCCACCCGACGGAGATGGTTTGATAGTTGCCGCCAAAACGGACGTAGCTGCCGACGCTGTAGTTCGCCTTGAATGACTGGTGTCTGTTGATCGGGAACGACGCGGTTCCGCCGATGCGCGAACTCGTCTGCTTTGTCTGCGAGGTTCTGCACGCCGTTCAAGCTGGCGATGCCGCCAAACCAGAAGTTGCCGTCCAGCGAAACCCAGAACCTCCGTTTGCCGAAGTCGCGGCTCAAATGGCCTTCGAAGGAGCCGACGGGCGTCTGGGTCTGCGGCGCCGGGGTCGGACCCGCATAGGAGGCGTTATTCGTGGTGTAGAACCACACTCCCGCGTATCCGTCGAGCACCCACTTGTCCCAGCGCTGCGAGTAGCCAAACTCCGGCTTGAAAGCCCAGCGGTTGATGCCCCAGTTGATGAGCTTGTACGAGTCATACTGGCCGGTCGGCGCGATGACCCTCACGCTGGCTCCGAGTAGTACCTTCTGTCTCCACTTCACGAAGTCCTTCATCGGCATGGCCGGCCCGCCCTTCAGATTCACCGATATGCGATAGCCGGAATCCAGCAGCCCGGATCGGTAAACCTGCTGTTGTGTGCCCAGCACCTCCCCTTGAAAGGTGCCCACCCCGTAGGGCAATGAGGCGGTGACGTTGGCCGACCGGCCCAGGAAATTGAACGAATGATAGTAGCTGATGACCGGGACACTGTAGGTCCCTGTTGCGCCAGTGATCGGCACTGTCCCGTTGAAATTGAGGCCGCCGTCAAAATAGGAATAGGTCAGATTGACCGCATTGGCATGCACCGGTGTGATGACGTAGGCACGGGGCGCGAGGTCCTGCGCAACCAGCGCTGTCAGCGGGCAGACCGCAACTGCCAGGCACCATGCGAGTCTGACGGATGGTGGGTTCATAACAGGATCTTCAACAAACGGATGGCGATCTCCTGCAACGAGAACATCGTCAGGCTCAAGGGCAAGAGCGGCACGGCAACAATGACCGCCAATCCGAAAGGGAGTTTCTTCCGAAGGGGAATGGAGTGATCGACCGGACCACGGCGAAGCTGTTCGCAAGGTCGGCTAGCGACTGGATGTCGGCGGTACCGACCAGTGGCTCCTCCGGAGCTCGTTGGCCGCCTGATCCATTTCCGGTCGAAACCTACAACATAGTCGCTGGCCAACCGTCCGTAATGGTGAAGCCCCAGGCGCTTCGCCCGCAGCAGACTTGGGGTGAACACGCAGAGCGGCCCCAGTGCGAGAAGAAGCATGAAGAGCGCCAGTACCCCGATCTCCGCGTAGTGATCCGGAAGTTTGGCCCCTTCGTGAAGAATGCGATTCGCCACATAGCCCGAGAGCAGACAACTTGGGCCAGCAGAATGGGCGCCATCGCCACGACGATTCCATCGAGAAAACCCAGGCCGCATGATCCGTCGGGATGCGTTGGGACAAGGTTCAGGTCGAGTCTTGAAGTCTGCCAGAGGAGCCTCGCCCAGACGCAGACCCGCAAAATACCACCGCAAGGCGATGAATTGAACAACCGGGACGCTGACAAACTGGTACCAGTAGCCGGCCGGAGTCTTCACCCCTCCTCCGCTGGTGTTCGTGGCGTACCAGGTATCCGATTGCATGGCGAGAAACGTCCGCCACGCCAGGCCGGTTGTCAGAAGAACGAGGATGATCAGGCCCAGTTCGACCGCTTTCGAGTTTCTCAGCCGCAGTGCCGACTCAATGATCGACTCGAACCGCGTCTCAAGCGCAGCCGTGACAATCTGCCGCTCCAGAAACTGGCGCAAAATCGCCTTCAACCGGTTGTGGACAATCACCTCCGCGGCAATGAGCAACGGGAGAGAAACCAACAGGCGGACATGCACTTCCAGGTCGTAAAGGAACGGGATCTTCACTCCACTAATGAATCGCCCGTTCAGCACTGTTAGCACCAGTAATGGAGCCCATACCAGTATCGAAATGACTGAGGATGCGCGCACCCGCGCGGTCCAAGGGCGGCTTCACGAGGCCCACGCGGAGAAGGAATTGATACAGAGGTCCGCCGGCAACGAGGGAGAATTCCTCGGTCCTCGCCAGTATTGATGCAGAGTGCGGAACCACGGCCATTCCTCCTTGCCGGCGTGACCCGGGCAGCCAGACGCCAGTTCTTACACCCCGAGGGGTGTCAGTCCGTAAGCTCTCGCCAGGTCGTTGATATTGTTACGGAGCGCAGCCCACAGGCGGGCCACTTCGCTTCCATAGTTCCCGCGCGCAACGGCTTGGTTGATACGGCGGCCGTCGTCCAACACGGCCTCCACCTGAGGCCGGGTTTCCTGCCATTTGTCGGTGGGATCGAACTTCCGACGTAAGCGATTCGTGGATCGATTGAGATCGCCCAAAGCCTCGTCCAACTCGTCCTTCTTGGCGGTTGCCGTGGTCTTCTGCGACGCGGTTGCCGTCCCCCGCCTCCCCTGACGCGCCTGAGCCTGGGGAGCGGAAGCGGCAGACTGTGCGTTCTCGCCGCGTTTCTTCAGGTAATCGCGGAATTGATCCACGCCATCCTCGACCCGGCGGATCTTGTCTCCCACTGCGGCCTTCGTCAGTGTTTGGGCGTTCACGCCAGGTGTAAGAACTATTACGGAGGCCAGCAATGCCAGGCCGAAAAATCTTCTGTCGTTCATCTGTCCATTCCTTTCTGCGTATAGGGCGCGGCCATCCGGCGAAACAGGCGGTCGCGGGCGCCGTTGAGTGATATTGCTTTGGCTGCCGGCCCGACCCAATGAATCCACAAGCGCCCGGAGCGGAACGGCGGCCAGTGGAAGTGTTGGCTCCCGCTTCGTGACGAGACGCCCAGGGGTCGTTCCGGGACGTCTCTCAAACATGCAGCGCCGTGTTTCATTGCCTCAACTTCGATGACTTTCATCGCGTGGTTTTGGGGGTTCTTGGCTCAAGTCACGCGGGGCCCTACTCGTGCCGCCAGAAATGAGCGATCGTTCGATTAACTCCATGCCTTCACTGGCGGACACGTAGTCAAAGCGCACTTCGGGCGGACTGCCGGAGAGTTCGATGGCGCCGAGAATGCGGCGATAGGCCTCCGAGCGAATATGTTCCTCGAGCGCCGCCTCGGATTCCCACCTCTCGATGAGCACGACGGCCTGTTCCGGCCTTGCTTCCTCGTAGATGTGGCAGGCTGCGCAACCCGGCTGGGCCAGCACTGGTCCTTGAATGGACCGGAGCACCTCCAGCACCTCGGCGCGTCGGTCCGGCGACAGCGGGATTCTGAGCGTTCCAACGACCATGCCTATCTCGTATGCACGATGCGTGCCAGTCGCGAATGGCGACCCCGGTGACCGGCGCCTAAGTCATTGACTCGTTGGGAATCGGACGCCGTCGTGCGGCGTCGATCCGAGCACCAGGAGGCGCCTTCAAAAGGTTGAAATGAAGTTCTTGCGAGTTGATATTTCGTCCGCTGGACGCTACTTCCAGCAGGACTGATGCAGCGGGACGGCTCAAGCCGAGCCCGTTCTCCGTCTGCTGGCGCGGTCGGGATGCCCAGTTTCTTCATGCGGCTGTAAAGGGTCGCGGGGTTGATCCCCAGTTCTGCGGCCGCGCCCTTCGGCCCCTTGATGTGCCAGCCTGTTCGCTCGAGCGCCCGGAGGATGTGCTCGCGCTCGGCGTCGGCCAGAGTCTGCCGGGGCGCCGCCGACCGGCGCGGCCTCGTCGAGCATCGGGATTCTCAGCGTGTCGCCCGTGGTGATGATGGCCGCGTGTTCGATCACGTTCCGCAACTCGCGGACGTTGCCCGGCCAGGAGATGACGCTGGAGCACGTCCATCGTCTTGCGCGGCACCTGGGTGATCTTCTTGCCCATGCGGGAGGAGAACTCCTCGAGGAAGGCCCAGACCAGCAGCGGAATATCCTCCGCCCGGTCGCGCAGCGGCGGCACGCGGATGGGAAACACGTTGAGGCGGTAGTAGAGGTCTTCCCGGAATTTTCCTTGCTTGATGGCTTCCGGCAGGTCGCGATTGGTGGCCGCGATCACGCGCACGTTGACCTTGATCGTCCTGGGGCTGCCGAGCCGCTCGAACTCGCCCGATTCCAGCACGCGCAGCAGCTTCGCCTGCAGATCGAGCGGCAACTCCCCGATCTCATCCAGGAAGAGGGTCGAGCCGTCCGCGATCTCGAAGCGGCCGATCTGGCGCGTCATGGCCCCGGTGAAGGCGCCCTTCTCCCGGCCGAACAGTTCGCTTTCCACGAGCCCGGACGGCAGCGCGGCGCAGTTGACCTTGACCATCACATGGTTCCTGGCGCGGGCTGAGCCGGTGGATGGCCTGGGCGACGAGTTCCTTGCCGGTGCCGGTCTCGCCGCGGACGAGCACCGAGGAATCCGTGGGCGCGACCTGCTCCACCATGCGCAGCACCTTCCGGATGCCCGGCGCTCTGCCCGGTGACCTCGCCATGGGCCTGGATCACTTGCATCTCGGCCTTGAGGTAGTCGCCCTCCGCCTGGAGCCTGTCCTTCAATCGCTCGATCTCCGCGTAAGACTGCCGCAGGGCCTCCTCGGCTTGCCGGCGCTCCGTGATGTCGATCGTGACGCCGGTCAGATGCTCCGGCTCGCCCGAGGGCGTGAAGCTGACGCGGCCACGGGAAGCGACCCAGCGCACATCGCCATCGGGCCGCACAATCCTGAACTCAATACTGAGGGGACCTCTCTCGCGCCGGGAACGCTCGATCCCGCTGCGAACAAGCTCCCGATCGTCGGGATGGACCGACACCTCGAAACGTTCCATACTGACGACTTCTTCCGGCACAAACCCGAAAATCGCCCGAGCCCGGTCGGTGCCCCAGTGGACGCCTGTTCGATAATCGAGTGCCCAGAACCCCGCCTCTGCGGCGTCCGCGGCGAGGTTCATGCGCTCCTCGGCGTCGCGAAGTCCGGCGAACGCCGCCTGCCGTTCCAGGGCGCTGACGAGCATCCCGCCGAGCACCCGGACACGTGTCACGAGCGCTTCGGGCCACTCGCTGTCGTGATGCACGGTACTAAGGATGATCAGATGGCTCACGACCCCGCTGATTTGGATCGGGACCATCAGGGCGGATCGGGCCGGCACCTGAACCCAGCTTTTGCGGTCAGTATCAGCTTCTGGAGGAAGGTTGGCTATGCTCGAGAAGATGACCGGCTTGTTTTCGACGAGAAGCTTGTGCATCGACCAGGGAAACAGCTCCGCCAGATCAGTGTGGGCGGACAAGTGTGGAACTCCCTCTGCGTAGGTGGCGAGGGCGACACTCATGACCTCCCGGTCGGCTCGGACCGATGCGAGACCGCAACGGTCCGCCTGGAAGAAGCGCCGGAGACGCTCCAGGGCGCGTTCAACGGCAACAGTAGAGTCCTCGATCGGAGCCGCGAACAGTGCTTCTGCTGCGTCGGAGATCAGCGTCTCAAATTCGAGACGGGTCTTGAGGACGTCGGCGGAAGTCCGAGAGTCGGCGATGGAAGACCACTCTTCCATCGTATATCGGGTTGTCAGCAAATGCCGTCCCTGAAGAGAAGAGCTTGGCGCGCCTTAACTGATTATTCATCATCGACATAAAGCACCAGGACCTGCCGGGGCAGGGTTTCGGCAAATGAGAGGAGGTCGTGTGCAGACCGGAACCGAGAACTTGGTAGGGTCGATATGTCGTCCTTCAATTTTTCCTTCCTTCTTCGCGCGAGGAATGTGAATTCATGGGCTCCTTATTTTGATGCCTCAGTTCCTGGACGAGCGCAACATTGAGGTCATGGCAGGTGCCAGGACTGCTGGCGAGAACCAGAGGCCCCCGAAGTTCGTTGCGAACGTCGCGTGAAAGACGAAACCGGAGATAAGGGACGAAATATCGACCTTGCCTGTGTCGATGCCCTGCTCCTGGCTATCTTGTCGGCCGCCTAAATAATTCATCCGAATAAGCTTAGGCACCAGGAGCATTGTTCTGGGAAGCTTGGCCCCGAATGTGCATCAGCAAATAGACGATGGGGTTAGATTACTGCCTCTGGTGTTAGTCGTAGCGACCGCTCGCAAGGCGCGAGGAATGAAGTGGAGATTCGAGAACCTGACAGGGAAGGGGTGGGCGATGGGGACCGTGCTGCAGCGCTCTACGCGCGCGATCGATAGGAGATGGGTCCACCTGAGCAGGTCGATGAGAAGACCACGTGCCGTCGGCATATTCACGGTGATCGCCGCCGCTGCCATGGCCTCCGCGGCAGCCCAACCCCGCCGGCCGAACATTGTCATCATCCTCGGCGATGACATGGGGTTTGCCGACATGGGCTCGTTCGGCAGTGAGATCAAGACGCCGAACCTCGACTTGCTGGCGAGGGACGGTGTGCGCTTCACAAATTTCTACACTCACGCGAGCTGCTCACCCACGCGTTCGGTGCTGCTGAGTGGCGTGGACACGCACTTGAACGGCCTCGGCAACATGGATGAGTGGACGGCACCCAATCAGAGGGGTGTGGACGGATACGAGGGCTTTCTCAACAATCGCGTCGTCACGCTGCCCCAGTTGCTCAAGGACGCCGGCTATCACACGTATATGGCAGGCAAGTGGCATCTGGGCAAGGACCCCAAACAGATCCCGGCCGCCCGCGGGTTTCAGCGCGATTTCTCGATGCTGGATGGCGCGGGCAGCTACTGGGATATGACGAATTTCACGGGCGCGTCGCCGCTGTCGGTCTTCACCGAGGACGGGCGTTATCCGACGCAGCTCCCCAAAGGCTACTACGCGACCAAGACATACACCGACAAACTGATCGGGTTCATCGACGCCAACAAAGGCGACGGAAAACCCTTCTTCGCCTACGTGGCCCACCAAGCGCCGCACGATCCCTACCATTTGCCGAAGGAATGGCGCAATCGCCACGTCGGCGAGTACGACAAGGGCTGGGACGCGGTGCGGCAGGAGCGGCTGAAACGGCAGATTGAGCTCGGCATTCTGCCCGCCGGGCACACAGCTCTCAGAGCGGATGTGGTTTCTTCCCAACCCGGTCCTGCTCGCTCCAGCGACCAGGGCAGTGCTCGGCAAGAAGATGGAACTCTACGTGGGAATGGTGGAGAACCTCGACTTCCATGTCGGCCGCCTCGTCGATCACCTCAAGAAGATCGGCGAGTACGAGAACACGGTCTTCGTCGTGTTCGGTGACAACGGCGCCGAGGGAACTGATCTCTTCGCAATGATCGCGGGTGCGGCCGGCTCGCGTGACTACCTGTTCGCGGCGATGAAGTGGTCGCAGACGCATCCCAACGCGTGGGGCGACCCGGGCTCGTACGTCGCCTATGGTCCGATGTGGGCGCAAGTCTCGATGACGCCTTTCAGCCAGTACAAGGGATGGCTGGCAGAGGGCGGTATCCGGAACGCGCTCGTCGTCAGCGGTCCGGTCGTCAAGCGGTCCAAGGGGAGTATTAACAACGGGCTCATGCACGTGGCCGATCTTATGCCGACGCTTCTGGAAATCGCCGGTACCAGCTATCCGAAGAGCTACGAGGGGCGCGAGCTGCCCGCGCTTCTGGGCAAGTCCTGGGGCCAGGTGCTGGCGGGCCAAGCGGAATCGCCGCGCACGGAGCAGGACTATCTCGCTTGGGAGGTCTTCGGCAATCGCGCCGTGCGGCAGGGGAAGTGGAAGCTCCGTTGGGAATACAAGTCATTCGGCAAGGGCGACTGGGAGCTATTCGACCTAGCGGCTGACCCCGGCGAGCGAAAGGACCTCGCGGCGGAGCGCCCCGACAAGCTGAAAGCGATGGTCACGCTCTGGGATAGCTATGTGCGGAAGAACAACGTGATTCTGCCGAGTCGCTCCCCCTTCGAGACCATGGCAGACCAGCTCCCGCCGCGCGTCCCGGACGACCCGGGCTTTCCGCCGTTGAACCAAAAAAAGCAATTCGTGCCGCCCAAGGACATGTTGGCTGAGCCCAAGAAGCATTGAGCATCTCCTGTCCGGGATTGAACGAAGAAGGATGGAGATCGCTTGGAAGGTGAAGGAGGTTCGATGAAACCGGTTGCTTGCTATCGGTGGGTGGTTGCAGCAACGCTCGCCATGGGCACGTTCTGCCCGCAGCAGTCTCTGGGCCAGGTCCCGCCGCGATTCTACTGGAAGACGCTGTCGAATGCGAATGCGGTACCGCTCATCGGCGAGTCGATGAGCGGCAACACGAATCCGTTCGACCCCGCTCATACCGTGACGCCCGGAGGGAACTTCGACGCCACATTGGCCCTGGCGGGCTATGCACGCACCTTTACTCTGTTCGATCGCTCGGCCATGGCCGCTGTTATTCTGCCCATGGGTCGAGTGGCGGGCGAGGTCACAGTGGCGGGCAGGTCGTTCCAGCAATCGGCCAGCGGATTCGGCGACCCGATGCTGGAGTTCGACATCAACGTCCTTGGCCCGCGGGCGCAGAAGAACATTCCCGACCTGCTGCGCTATAAGCCGGGGTTCTCGGTGGACCTGCTTGCCGACCTGGCATTTCCAATCGGCGAATACGACAGCAGCCAACCCCTGAATCTCGGCCAGAACCGGTGGTATGGGCGCGTTGGGGCCCCCATCCTCTGGCAGCTAGGCCCATGGGTGCCGGGCCGGCGCACGACCGTGGAATTTCTGCCCGCCGTGTGGTTGTTCGGAACCAACGACAACTATGTCGGGCAGACGATGAAGACCGATCCCATGTTCCAGGTGGACGGGCACCTGACGCGCGACTTCACCGACCGCTTCTGGGGATCGTTTGACGGAGCCTGGTACTACGGCGGCAAGGCGACCATCAACGGCGTCCCGGGGTCGAAGCTCAACAACCTCGGCCTCGGATTCACGCTCGGCTACCAGATCAACGACAACCTGGGCCTCACCTTCGGCTACAAGTCGACCGTCAACGACAGCGCTCCCGGGGACCTTCAAGATGGACCGTTTCATGGTCTCGCTCGTGTTCGGGTGGCACCCGCTCATCGAAGGCATGCGACGGCTGAAGAAAGATTAGCCGATCAATCTTCCCGGGAGCGGGCCTAGGAGTCAGTGAACGCACGAGCTGGACAGACATTGGAAACGGTTTGCGACTACTGCACACTACGACGAGAAGAACCCGCGACAATGACGAAGAGATCCAAGCAGAGCGCTTCGGACCGCAAGCCGTCCCCGCCCGCGGTGTCTATTTCTTCCAAGACCTCCAGCCGGTTTGTTTACGTTAGGTGGGTCGTTCGACCGATGTGATGGAGCCGGCCCGAAAGGAGGACGGAGGGCCCGGAAGGGATAGCGGGGCTACAGGGCCTTGGGAAGCGACATCCGCTCGGGAGTGAGGTCGTAGGTCCAGGGCGACCCCGAGTTCTTCCAGCCGTTCTTCAGCCGCTGGCCCTGGAAGACGCTGGCGGGATCATCAACCGTATCTCCCTCCATGCCATCGATGATGTTGTAGACGTTCGTGAACCCGGCCTTGGCGAGCAGGTTGACGGCCATGGCGCTGCGGCCGCCGGACCGGCACATGACCAAGATCGTGTCGGTCGGGCTTGGCCACCTCACTCACCCGGGCGACGAAATCGGGGAGGAGCTTCATGGGGAACTTCCCCTTGTCCGGCGTCCCACTCATACGTCTGAGCGGCGACGGGGATTTTCCAGGCCATGGCGGATGGCCGACAAAGAGAAACTCCTCGGGGGTGCGGACGTCGAGAATCATCACCTTCTCCGGCTCGGCCTTCCACTTCTCGTAGGCCTCCTTCGCCGTCACATAGAGCCCCAGCACCGTCTGTTTTCCTTTGGGAAGATCCGCATTGATCTCAGTCATGTTCAGCTCCCCCGCTTTTGTCGCGCGGTGTACGGATCACCTTCGCGCTGCCAGATATACTCCAGGCGCCGCTCTTCCCATTCCGCCATGCTGGCCGGAACGTGGAACCACTCCTCCGCGGATACCGGCACCAACTCGATCGCCTCCGTCGCGCAGCCAATCACGCACACTCCACACCCGATGCACTTGGCCCGTTCCACCTTCGACTTGCCATCCTCATCGTCAGCGATCGCGTCTACCGGGCAACGCTGCTGACACAACGCCGCAGGAGATACACTTTTCCGCCTCGATGACGGCGCGGTAGTTCGATCTCTGCGCCGCCTCGGCCAGCCCGACGTGTCGTGGTCCCACGGAGAACGCCACAGCAACAGCCGCAGCAGTTGCAGGTGCCGACGAACTGAGGAGTCTCCGCTCCCATGGTGAAGCCATAGAACGCGAGGTGAACGTGCCCCATCTGCGAAAGCTCACTCAGGAGCTTCGACGCCTGCCGGACCGTCCAGCACGTTTTCCCCGAGTGGGGTCTGTGGCGGCAGTCCAACAAAGCCACAACGCTTCATCGGGAGATGGCAGCTGTGGCCGTGCTCCACTTCCTGCTCCCTCTTCACACGCACTCAATCACGAGGAAATCGCTCGTGCCTTTGGAAATGGGCGTCGATGTCGTGGTGGGAATCTCCACATCAGCTCGGGCTTGAGCGAGCCCCGCACGGGAACGACGCCCAGCACGCCGGGCCGCGGCGAGAAGATCCGCTCGCCCCCGCCCTCAATCACGAATTGCTCGAAGAGCCTCGGCAAACTCCTTGCCCAGCAGCCGCATGTTGGCTTCGTACCAGCCGACACCAGGAATGGGCCCAGCCGGTACTTCTTATCGCCCTCGAACTGCAGTGTCACGCCGGGAGCTGCCATGCCCCGGTGAGTCCAGGCGAACCAGACGCCGGGGATCAGGCTCTCGAGGATCTGCGGTTACCTGGGGTCTTCGTCCTCGCCGACCCGGTTCGCGATCCGGCAGCGGTCTCGGGAAACGGGTCAGCTGGCCGGCAAGCGAGACCTCCTCGGCGGAGAAAGCCATCTTGATCAGGCGGATCTCCACCCCGGAGGGCGTCCTGGCAAAGCCGTGCGGTAGCGCGTCCTGCGCGGCCGCCAGCCGTTCGTAGATGTCTACTGCCGTGTTATTCGTGCTCATCGGGGACCTCGTTTACGCTCTGGTGACATCAAAAGAAACGCCCGAACATTTGGTCCGGAATCTGTCTGTTCTCACTGTGTAGTTATCGTGCGGCACGGCTAGTAAGTAAACAGGCTCGAGTGGTTGTATCGAACCGAGAACTGCAGGCGATAGTCGTTCACATTGAAGGCGTCAAGAAGGTCATTCATACGCTTACCGAACTGAAACTCGCCTCCGAACATGAAGTTCTTGACCGGCGTGAACAAAAGGTTGGCGAGTGCATAGTGGCCCTGATGGAAAGCTAGGCCGTTTGCGCGTCGGAGTTCTGGATGTTCAGCATGGAATAGCCGATCGAGCTGTGCTGAAGCTGCTCGTTCCAGTTGTGATCGACGAAACGACGACGATGCCCAGCACCGGCAAGGCCACGCCCTTGATCGGCGCCTTACAGGATTGCGAAATTGTTTTGGATGCCGATATCGACCGGCGCGTCGTTCATATAGTTCTCAATGCCGTGGCCATAGACAGCCTGGAATTTCCCGACGTCTTTCTTGCCGAGCTTCAGGTTCGAGGTCAGGATCAAGCCCCACCCACAGGCGTCCCGCTGAGATCAAGCGTGGGGTCTTGTTGGTGTCGACCCACGGATCTTCCTGACGATGCCTGCCAATCTGCACGTAACCCCAACTTCGAGCCAGCCGGCCTTCCCCGGTGAAGTCCGGCATGTCGAACTTGGCTCCTGACCCCTTGGAGTTCAATTCGGTCCTGCATAAACGCCCTGATCAGCACTGGCGCCCGGGCCGTTCGACGGCAAGGTAGACTGACCGCTTCTCCCCCTTGATCGGCATCCAGCGAAACTGCACGTTTCGGAAGAAGACCATCCCGTTGGGTCCCCAGTACTCCAGTGAGTTGGGGAAGACATCGATGTCCATGAACGGACTGAGTGTCGTTCTCGGAAATTGGGTCAGCGCCGATTTGGCGCGAATGTCAGCAGAAGCTGATGCAAGGTTGCGAGGGCCTTCGATGCTCGTCGCCGAACCGGGATGGCAAAATCACACGCGGTCATGCGGGCTGGAGAGATGGGGTGGCACGGAGGACAGGCCGACCGCTGTTGATATGAGCAACAGCCACGAATGATTTGGCGGAGGAGCAGTTCAGGCGGCGCGCCGCTCGTAACGATGATGGAGTCCACCCACCTCCGGAATCGCGATGATCCGTCCCGCATCTGGTCGTTGGATCGGTCGGGGCTCCGGGCTGTCCTTCTCCAATGCCAGATGCGTTCGGCTTCGATGATAGTAGTTGACGAAGTTTTGAAGGTGTCGGTACAAACAGCGCTCGTTGAATACGATCATGTGATCCAGGCACTCGCGGCGAAGGGTGCCGATCACGCGTTCGACATAGGCACGCTGCCAGGGTGACCGCGGAGCCGAAAGCACTTGCTTGATGCCCATCGCCTTCACCTGGTCGACGAAGTCCTTCCCGAAGATCCGATCGCGATCCCGCAGCAGATATCGCGGTGCCGTATCCCAAGGAAAGGCTTCGCGCAATTGTTGAGCGGTCCACTCCGCCGTCGGATGCGCCGTCACCGCGAAATGCACGATCCGCCGGCGCTCGTGTGCCAGCACCAGAAACACGTACAGGATCTGGAACCGGATCGTCGGCACGGTGAAGAAGTCCACGGACACCATACTCTTCACGTGATTGTCGAGAAACGTTCTCCAGGTCTGGGACGGCGGTCTCCTGCGGCGGACCATGTACTTGCTCACGCTGGTCTCGCCGATCTCGATGCCGAGCTTCAGCAGTTCGCCGTAGATGCGTGGAGCGCCCCAGAGGGGATTGTCCCGGCTCATGGTGCGAATCAGTTCCCGCACTTCCTTCGGAACCACCGGCCGCCCCGGCTTCCCACGCCGGATCTTCCAGGTCCAGAACAAGCGGAATCCCTTGCGATGCCATCCAACGACTGTGGAGGCCTTCATGATGAATGCCCCGGATTTCCAGTCCTGCCACGAGGTAGAGAGCCAGGCCCAAAGGAGTCGATCCGCTGGCGTCAGTTTCGGCCGCTTGACAGAGCGTTGCAGAACTCCAATTTGGTGGCGCAACGCGAGAATCTCCAACTGGAGCGCAGCACGGCTCCGAAACGAGGCCGCCAGTGAGGCGATCAGGGCCGTGAATATGTGCCCGAAAGGCAATCGAACGATGAGCGACAACTCCCAATCTATCAACGCGATCGGAGTTTACGAGAACCACAATCGTCCACAAGGTCGCTTTCCAGGCGAGAACGCCCGTTAGTTCGCCGATGCCAGATTCCTCAGGCGCATCTCCTCCCATTCCGCCATGCTGCTGGGGACGTGGAACCACTCCTCGGCGGACACGGGGAGCATTTCGATGGCCGAAGTCTCGCAGCCGATCACACACACTCCGCAGCCGATGCACTTGGCCCGCTCCACCTTGGACTTGCCCATCTCATCGTCGGAGATGGCATCGACCGGGCAGCGCTGCTGGCAAACCCCACAGGCGATGCAGGCTTCCGGGTCGATGACGGCACGGAAGTTCGATCTCTGGGGACCCTCCGGCGCGCAGGAGAGTTTCTGGCCCTGAAATATCCCACAGCAACAACTGCAACAGTTGCATGTGCCGACAAACTGAGGCGTCTCCGCTCCCATGGTGAACCCATAGAAAGCGAGGTGAACGTGCCCCAGCCGCGCCAGTTCGGTGAGCAGTTTGTCGGCCTCCTCCGCACTCAGGACGTTTTCGCCGAGCGGCGTCTGCGGCGGCAGCCCGACGAAGCCGCAGCGCTTCATCGGCTGGTGGCAACTGTGGCCGTGCAACAGCTCCTTCTCCCGCTTACAGACGCAGTCGATCACGAGAAAGCGCTCGTGCCTCTTGAAATGAGCGTCGATGTCATGATGAGGTTCGAGCAGTTCAGGCTTGACAGAGCCTCGCACCGGAACCACGCCGAGTACGCCAGGCCGTGGCGAGAAGATCCGCTCCCCCCGCCCTCAATCACGAATTGCTCGAAAAGCTCGGCAAATTCTGCGCCCAGCAGCCGCATATTGGCTTCGTACCAGCCAACCAGGAAAGGGCCCAGCCGGTACTTCTTCTCGCCCACAGCCGTCGGCGCCAGGCCGGGAGCCGACATCCCGGGTGAGTCGAGGCGAACCAGGCGTCTGGGTATCAGGCTCTCCAGGGTCTCTCTGACCTGCGACTCTTCTTCGTCCCACCCGCTTCGCAATCCCGGCAGCAGTCTCCGGAGTTCGAGTCAACTGGCCGGCAAGCCAGACCTCCTCGGGGGTGAATGACATCTTGATCAGGCGGAGTCCCACCCCGGAGGTCGTTCTGGCAAAGCCATGCGGAAGCGCGTCCAGCGCATCCGCCAGTCGTTCGTAGATACCTAGTGTTGCGTCGGGAGTGCTCATTGGTTGCTCCGTTCCTCAGCCCGCTAT
>CAVQOO010000035.1:0-8024 GCA_963714395.1 Bryobacteraceae bacterium | reverse complement strand
CGAGTGACGTGTCCGCTGACAGTCGATTTCTCAACTCCTCGAAACGTCCGGCCGTGGTCGGAAGCAGCGATTCCGTGACTGTCCGGCCGGCTGCATACGGTAGAGTCGAGATGTGGCGCGGCGGCAGTAGGTTTGGGTTGTCTGTTGCCGCCCCTTTCGTCTGCCACGCCGCACAGGATCACGAGGTCGTCGGCATAGGTCACGAGCGACTGCCGAGGCTCGCTTCCAACCCGAGCTTCTTCCATCCCAGCACGAAGCGGCGCATGTAGAGATTGGCCAGCAGCGGCGAGATCGGCGCCCCTGCGGGGTGCCGCGGCCGCTGGTCCTTGTTGCGCGTCGTCCGATTCGTTCCGCCCACGCTCATCGAGTTCTTCCACCGGGGCCATTCCAGCCACATCTTGATCAGATGCAGCACGTGCCGGTCACTGACCCGGCGAGCCACCGATTTCATGAAGCTCGGCGTGCGGGATACGCTGTCGAAGTAGGCGCTCAGGTCCGCGTCCACCACCTCAGTGTGCCCCGTGTTACAGCGTTGAACTTCCCTCACCGCCATCCAGATGCGCTTTCGCCCGGTCGGTAGGCGTACTGCTCCGGTGGAAGATCGGCCTCGAAGATCGGGTCCAAGCACCAGCACCGCCGCCGTCTGCACAACCCGTCCCGGATGGTCGGTATTCCCAGTGGCCGTTGTGCTTGCCGTCCGGTTTCGGGATGTAGAACTCGTCGCACCGCCTGCGGGCGATACGTCTCCTGCCTAGATCTTCGTCGTTCTGCCAGCCACCGGTCACCCCGTACGTCTCGATGTCCGCGAAGGTCTGCCCATCCACACCCGGCCACTCCGCCTGGACCGAGCAGCTCTGGTCCCAGCGCACGGGCAGAACGTCATGGCCGCTAACCTTGTCGTACAGCACGTAGAACCGATACCCGGCGATCCCTTCGCTTTCGCATGCAACGTCGCCTGAAGCTTCTGAACATTTCCGGGGTTGCAGGCTCACCCACTCTCCCGACCCTCGCCACGTGTCTGCGTCTGTCTTGAACTGAGGTCCCTTTGCTCCACCGGCGTTACCCGGTTTCCTCGGTACTGCGGACCTCTCCGCCACCCGACCGCGCCCGGCCTGGCCGTCACCGGCCTCAGGTTGGTCGCCACGACCGACCACGCCACCGGGCTTCCCGTGTTGCGCGCGCTTTCCTTGTGTACATGCTGTCGCCACTACCCCGGCGCAGCCACTGGCGGTGCTGCCTTGCTCATCCATCCAGTGATCTCAGCCTTCCCCGATAGGGTGTTCGGGTCGGCCTGCGCATCGTCCTTTTCGAGGCTTGCTCAGCGTTCACTCGCGTTACGGCCTGCACACTCGCGCTGTCACCAATTCGTGGCACGCTTTACCCGAAGGCTTCAGTCATTTCGTTACCTCCATGACTGCTCCGGTTGCTTGTATGGTTTGTTCGGTGTTCTTTCTCTTATCAGCCAACAACGGGCTGTGGGCCCTGTGGGCAGAGGGGTGCACGGTGGATAACGGTTTCATCGTTGTCCACGGCAAGCACCCCGGTTCGCCGGCGGGGTGTGCCGGCGAACTGTCCACAAGTCCACAGCCCTTCGTTGACGAGGCTCGAGGTTGTTGTGCGAACCAGATGGTGCTTTCGGCTCCCTTCTGCGACAGTGAAGGAGCCGGGGTGGAGGGGCGTCCGGTTGCATCTGCTCTTCCCTTGAGAGACAGACTCCGGAAGACATCCCCCACCCGCACCGCCAAGCGTCGATGAGGAATCTAGCGGCATCCGACCGCCGATTTAAACGCAAGCTCACGCCGGTGCGTTCGCCCACCCCAGCTACTGTCAACGTAGTCAGAGGAGGCACATCATGCAGTCTGCATCCGTAGCACTCGATATCGGCGCCGATATCGCCAAAGACGAGATCGTCGTCGCGTGCGCTGACGCAACCTTCGCCCCGCGCAAGATCGACAACCGGCGCGCCGCGCTGCTCGCCTTCCTCAACGGACTACACGCTGGCAGCCGCATCGGCATCGAATCAACCGGCAGCTATCACGAGTTGTTGGCCGAGCTTGCCCACAAGCTCGGCTTCGTCGTCTTCGTCCTCAATCCGCGGGACACACGCCACTATGCCAAGGCGATGGGTCTTCGTGGCAAGACCGATCGTGTGGATGCTCAGCTCATCGCCCGGATGATCGCGCGCGAGCACGAGAAGCTTCACCCGTGGATCCCACCGTCTGCCGAGCAGCGCCAGCTCGACCGCCTGCTCAAGCGCCGCGCCGAGGTAAGCCGCGTTCGGGCAGCCCTTATCCAGTCATTGAAGGGACTCAGCGACTTTTCCGCCGAACTCAAAGCGTCGAAACAACACTTCGACAAACTCCTCGCTCGCCTTGACGCGAAAGTCAGGACACTCATCGAGGCGAACGGCGAGCGCAAGCAGAATTTCGCGCGCCTGCGCAAGATCACCGGCGTGGGCCTCATCGTCGGCAGCAGCGTGCTCAACACGCTCGAGCGCGTGCCCCTGCGCAGCGCGGATGCCTTCGTCGCCTTCACCGGGCTGGATCCGCGCCCTGACGACTCAGGGCAACATCACGGACGACGGCGCCTGTCCAAGCGCGGCCCGAGCGAACTGCGCCGCTTGCTCTACCTCGCCGCTATGACAGCAGCCAAAACGAAAATCTGGAAACCCCTCTACGAACACTATCGCGCAAAGGGCCTATCCACCACTGCAGCCCTGGTCATCCTCGCCCGGCGCATCGCCCGTACCGCCTGGTCGATCTACACCCACAAGACCGACTTCGACCCGAAACGGCTCACGTCCGCCTTGACTTGAACCATAGAATCTTCCGGCTGGAGCATTCGCCGGGTGGGACTCGCACCCACTGGAAAGCGCCGCCTTATCACGGCGCACACCCGTTGCGGACTTTCTGACCTCTAAGAAGCGGTCGTTCCAGAGCGCACCCGAAAGCAGTCATGGACGGCAAAGTTGAGCCGCGCTCGTATGTCCGACGAGTGATCGTTGCCGTCCAAGCGCGCCTCAATGGGGGTCCTGTGCTCCAGGCAAGCAAGCGGTGTACGAACGTGACGCTGGGTCTAGGCGCAAAATCTGCTGCGGGTCGCCCCACTGCAAGCGAACGTTAGGTCGGCGCGGCAGCAACGCCAGTCGGCTGCGCGTCTCGGCCAACGCGCCAGTGGACCTGGCCATGGCAGTGACGCCGGCCGACGAGTGGCCTTCACCTTGTAGCGCCCCTGGCCGGCGCCCCTGCCAGTTCGGAGACCAGTTTTGTTGATGACGCGATCGCTCGAGACCGACTACCTCGTCGTCGGCGCGGGGGCGATGGGCATGGCGTTCACCGACGCGCTGATCGATCACGCGGACGTGCACGTCACGCTGGTCGACCGACGCCACGCGGCCGGCGGGCACTGGCTGGACGCGTATCCGTTCGTCCAGTTGCATCAGGCGTCGTTGTTCTACGGCGTCGCGTCGACCGTCCTGGGGAGCGGCGCCGTGCAGCGGAGCGGGCCGGAGGCGGGACTTCAGGAGCGGGCGCGTCAGTCGGAGATCCAGCGCGTACTACGACGACATCCTGCACCGCCGCTTCCTCGGCTCGGGCCGCGTCACGTTCCTCGGGGGAAGCGAGTACCACGCCGAAGGCTCGTCGCATCTCGTCACGTCCCGCGTGTCGGGAGAGACCGTGCAGGTGCGACGTGCGACGCCGGGTCGTCGACGCCACGTACCTCTCGCCGACGATTCCCGCGACGACGCCGCCGCCGTTCGATGTCGCCGACGACGTCCGCGTCGTCGCCGTCAACGAGCTCGCCAGGTTGACCGCGGCGCCGAGCAGCTACGTGATCGTCGGTTCCGGCAAGACCGCGACCGACGGGATCGTGTGGCTGCTGGCCAACGGCGTGCCGCCGGATCGCATCGTCTGGGTGCGCCCGCGCGATCCGTGGATGCTCAACCGCGCCGTGGTCCAGCCCGACCCGGTGGTGGGGCTCGGGCTCGCCGCGGACACCATGGAGGCGGCCGCCTCGGCCGAGTCGCTCGACGACCTGTTCCTGCGCCTCGAGGCCGCCGGCGTGATGCTCCGGATCGACCGGAGCGTCATGCCCACGATGGCCAAGACGCCGACCCTGGCCGCATGGGAGCTCGATCTCCTCCGCACGATCGAGAACGTCGTTCGTCTCGGACACATCAAGCACGTGACTCGTCGCGAGATCGTCCTCGACGGCGGCTCGGTCTCGCTGGCGCCGGGCTCGCTCGTCGTGCACTGCGCCGCCTCCGGACTGCAGTACCCGCCGCTGGTTCCCCTCTGGGGCCCGGACAAGATCCGACTCCAGACGATCCGGGTCGGCTTCCCGTGCTTCTGCGCGGCGCTGGCCGGCTACGTCGAAGCAACCCGCGACGACGACCGGGAGCGCAACCGACTGTGTCCGCCCAACACCCTCCCCGACAGCCCAGCCAGCTGGGCGCGAATGCAGGTGCGTGGCACCCTCGCGGCGCGTACCTACGGCGCCGAGCCGGACATCGCCGCCTGGGCGAACGGCTGCGCGCTGAACCCGGCGCGCATCGAACCGTCGCGACGCGACGACCCTGCCGTGCAGGCCGCCGCCGCCCGCCTGGCTGACCACACCGGAGCGCGGCCTCACTCGGATGGCCGAGCTCGCCCACTAACCTCTGCGGATGCGATGACGCACGATCGCGCACGAGTTCGCATCTACCTCGCAGCAACGCTCGTCAACGCCTCACCGATTGCCCGCAGCCGAAGTCGTCGTCGTTAGCTCGATGCAAAGAGACTGTGCCGCCCGGATCACTGACCGCTTCGTGGCGATGCTGAGCCACCCGACAAGAGTCGGCTTCTGGCCGCATCACGCCTTGGCTGCGCGTGGCCGAGCGGCCACTAAGCGTCAATTCATTCCATTCCGTCCTTCTTCATGGCGTCTAGAGCTGTGCCTTTGTGGGTGGTAAAGAAAAACATCTTCCATCCACCACGTTCAAACCGCCACCGAGCGACCGAGGGGACGCTCTCGAACGTCAACTTGTACTTGCCATCGACCTTTGGAGGTACCAGAGAAACGTGGCGTAGAACAACGGTTGCGGTTCCGTCAGGCATCATGCGCAGCCGAATAACGTCCCAGGTGAGATCGGTGGTCTTCACCACATCCTTGAAGAACAGGACGACGCCTTTTTTCCCCTTCAATCTTTCGTAGAAGTCTGTGGTTTCGGTGTACCAGATGTCTTCGGTCAGGAAGCTGCTCCATGCCTGTACGTCGTGGCGATTCCAGGCAATGACGTACTTGCGCATGGCTTCGCGCAAAGAGGCTTCAGTAGCTTGAGCCGGCGCCTGTGCGCATACGGAAGTCCACTTGGCGAGCGCTGAAACTGTCGCAGCAATGACGAGGCTACGACGAGTGTTCATTTGAAGACTTGGCTGCTGCCCGGCGCGGTGGGCCATCTTCATTGCGTCCATTGCGCGCATCCTTCGATCAACGCGAAACGCAAAGCTACGCTCGGTGAAAAAGACACGTCTAGTTGAATTTGGTGACGTCGCGCGTCGGCGTGATGCTGGCCCGCTTGAGCGCGCGCAAGAATTACCTGCTCACTGAGTACAAAGTGAACGGGTTACCAGGGCCACGACGCGATCGTTTGCCGGGCACGCACTGAAGCGTGGCGAACCTCTAGAAGAGGCGGCCTCGGCGCGGTAATAGAAGGTTGCAACTGACCCCCGATGAATCCCTTGATTGTGTCTGCTTCGCGGACAACTCGTGATGTGATTCATGCGTCCGCTATTGGGCCGAACAGCGCCACTGCGAGATGGCAGTTCAAGTCGGCGAGTAGCCGCAGGCGAAGAGGCGTAGCGAACGGTCGAGGTCTCTCACCGCCCGTCGGGCTTGACAGAGTCACCGCCGATATGTGACCATTACGGCACATATGAAACTTAGGCCGGATCCCGATAGCGATCAGCTCGATGCCGTGTTCTTCGCACTCGCATCCGAACCACGTCGGCGCATCCTCGATGCGCTCAAGAAGGAGCCCGGCTGCAACGTGAACCGCGTCTGCGAATACCTGGCGAACGACATCGGACGCTTTGCCGTTATGAAACATCTTGCAACGCTGGAAGCCGCGGGTCTGGTGATCGCCGAGCGTTCTGGCCGTGAACGTCTCCTCTGGTTCGATCCGACACCGATCCAGTGGATCCACGAGCGTTGGACCACAGAACTGAGCGCCTTTTGGGCGGCGCGGCTGACACGGCTGAAGTACAACGCCGAAGGCGCTGAAGTGTTTCGACTTCCCACTGACCGGACGAAAGGACGTCGGCATGGCTGATGACAAGTCTCCCCTGGACGCGATCTTCCGCATCGTGATCCAGGCCGACATCCAGAGAGTGTGGCGCGAGTTGACCAAGACGGATGAAGCACAGGGCGCGGTGTTCAACGCCTGGCTGCACACCAACGGCCTGGTACCCGGCGGGCACATGCAGATGCGGACCGGCTCCGGGAAGCACACCCTGGTGGTCGGCGAGGTGCTTGAAGTCGATCCGCCACACCGCTTCGTGCACAGCCACCGCTTCACTCAGTACGACGACCCGGTGTGTCGGGTGGCGTACGAGCTCAGGCCCGTGGCCACCGGCGTGGAGGTGACGCTGCGTGTCAGCGGCATGCCGGCAGGAACGCGCACAGCCAAGAGCATGCAGCAGGGCGGCGACATGATCCTGAAATCACTGAAGGCAATCGCCGAAACCGGCCGCCCGCCACTCGGTACGCGGCTGATGTATGCCGCCTTCGATCTGATGGAGTTTGTTCTGCCGAAGCGCACTCGCAGCGAGCATTGGCCGCTGTAACAACGTTGACATGCCAAGGAGACAACCATGGCCGATCCCGAGGCGGCAATTGCGACTCAACTGCGCAACATCGAAGGCAAGACCGGCAAGACCTTTGCGCAACTCTGCAAGTTGATCGCCGATTCGGGGTTGACAAAGGTCGGTGAACAGCGCGCGATGCTGATGGAGAAGCTCCGCCTCGGCTATGGCGATGCCAACACGATTGCGCTTCGTGCCAAGCAGGCAGCGATGCCTGCTGCAAGCGACGTCGACCCTTTGGACGCGATTTACGCCGGCCCGAAGGCGCCACTGCGCAAGATCCATGAGGGGCTGAGCGCCGAGATCTGCAGGTTTGGACCGTTCGAGACCGCACCCACGAAGTCCTACGTCAGTCTGCGCCGAAAGAAGCAGTTCGCCACGCTCGGACCGGCAACGAAAGATCAGTTCGAGCTTGGACTGAACGTCAAGGCGCTTCCTGCCTCGGCACGGTTGAAAGCCCAGCCGCCGGGCGGAATGTGCCAGTACAGCGTGCGCCTGTCCAAGCTGGGTGAAGTGGACGCGGAACTGCTGGGTTGGGTGCGCGCGGCGTACGACGCGGCCGGCTAAGTCCCTCGCTCCGGCTTGCACGTGCATACGTGACATGAAAGGCAGAACAATGCTCAAGATGCTCCGATTAATAGTTCCATCCGCCTTCGCCGTCTTGCTTGTGGCCCCTAGTCTCGCGGCCGACGCCCAACCTGAGGTCAAGCGTCAGCAGTACATCTATGTCCTGCACTTGACTCCGCGCATGCATGACGCGAATGCCTGGACCGATACGGAGAATGGCGTGATCGGGCAACATTTTGCGCGCCTTGCAAACGCGACCGATGCGGGTCAGGTGATTCTTGCGGGGCGCACAAGCGAAGCGCTCGACAAGACTTTCGGGCTCGTGATCTTCGAGGCCGAAGACGAAGAAGCCGCCCGGCTCTTCATGCAGTCTGATCCAGCGGTCGTGGCCAACATCATGTCGGCCACGCTGCACCGGTACTCGGTCGCGCTCTACCGCAAGACCCGATAGAAAGCATTCCGGTCGATTCGCAATGCACGGCAGCCGTGCGTCATAGATCGTCCTTGACCGCGTCAGAGCGGCGACAATTATTTGGGCACGTCTGCTCTAGGCCAGAAAGGTCCGCTTAGCGGCTAGTTTCGAACTCAGGGGGCTAGGTCCGGTTGTGGCCGGTT
>CAVQOO010000034.1:0-48379 GCA_963714395.1 Bryobacteraceae bacterium | reverse complement strand
CGATTGGTCGTTTCAGATTCTGGAGGGGATCGTTGCGGCCGTGAATACAGCGAGCAATTCCAGCTGACCGTTCTTGACTCGGTAGGGAATGATGTAGGGTGTGCCGGGAACTACCATTCTCTGCGGATTCTTCCTGGTCTTCCATCGTACCTCACCGGAACCACCGAACCAGTACCCTTTCCGCAGCCAATCACGCATTGAGTTCCGAGTCCTTCGCGATGTGCGCTCGCAGGGCGGCCAGATGCCGAATGGTCCTGCGAGACCAAACGAGCCTCATCGAGGAGCCTTGAGATCTTCAGGTTGTCCCCACGACTTGAGCCACCGAGACACTTTATCGTGGCTGACGCCATCGGAGGCGTCCAATTCTGCAACCGCGGCCTGGATTTCTCCGAGCTGCCATTCCTCCGCCTCGACGTAGTTTGCGATCGCCTCGGCGGCGAGGAACGACTTGGAGCGGCTGGAACGCTTCGCCAGCGCTTCCAATTTCTGCTTGGTTCCCGAATCGATCCGAACAGAGAGGGTTTCTGTCATAGCGTGTGCTCACCTGTGTACAACACGAAGGCTGACGCGGCCATTAGCGACCACCTATCACTACATGGGTCCCCTCAGATTGAGCGGACGGGCATCTGGACGAGGTCGTCGACCCGCATGGTTTCTTTCACCACGAACGGCTCGCCGTACTTCGCGCCGATCAGGTTGCCGTAGAAGCGCGCGATGGAGCGGAGGCGGTCGCGGATCTCGGCTTTGTTCGGGAAGAGGCCGGAGCCGTCTGCCTGCTCGCCGTACTGCGAGTCGTAGGCGAAGAGCGACTCCATGCGGCGCTCGAACTGGGCGTGATGTCGACCACGAACGAGGGCGTCACGTTGGCGTAGAGCGAGGAGTAGAGGACCTTGAACGGGCGGTGCGGCGGCGCAGATCGTCGAGCTTGGTCAGGCCGGCGAGGAAGCAGGCCTCGTAGCCGAGCGCGGACGCGACGTAGTGGTCCGGATGGCGGCCTTCCCAGTAGGGCAGGATGACGACCTTGGGCTTCAGCCGGCGGATCTGCCAGCCAGCGTCATGCGGGCGGCGATGTTGTTCTCCAGGCGCGCATCGGGCAGCTGCAGGTTGTCGCGCCAGGAGAGCGCAGGAGTTGGGCGGCTTTGCGCGCTTCCGCCATGCGGATCTCCGGCGTGCCGCGGGTGCCCATGTCGCCGGCGGTCAGGTCGAGCGCGCCGGTGAGGTAGCCGACTTCGGCCATCTTGAGCAGCGTGCCGCCGCAGGTCTGCTCGATGTCGTCGGGGTGGGCGGCGATGGCGAGGACGTCGAGTGCGGGGGCGTTTTCGAGGTCGAGGGCGGGCGGGTAGAACATGGGAGGTCACCAGTAGAGGTCGCGGCGCAGGCGGTACTGCTCTCGTGTCTTGAGGAGCATGATGAGCGCCGCGCCGGCGACAAATCCGCCGATGTGCGCGAAGAAGGCGACGCCGCCGCGGTCGGCTATCTGCGCGACACTGCCGACGCCGGAGACGAACTGGAGCAGGAACCAATACATGAGAACGACATAGGCGGGCAGGTCGAAGGTGAACAGGATGATGAACCAGCCGGTCAGAAGATGCGGGAGCTGGGGAACTTGACCACGTAGGCGCCCATGACGCCGGCGATGGCGCCGCTGGCGCCGACCATCGGGACGCGCGAATCAGGGGCCATCAGGTACTGGGTCAGCGCCGCCGCGACGCCGCAGAGGAGGTAGAAGAGGAAGAACTTTCCATGGCCGAGGATGTCCTCGACGTTGTCGCCGTAGATCCACAGGAAGAGCATGTTGCCCAGCAGGTGCATCCAGCCGCCGTGCAGAAACATGGAGGTGAACATCGAGAGCCAGCTGAAGCGGTCCGGGACAAAGCCGAAGATGGCGATGAAGTCGTTGCGGGTAAAGGTGTCGAGCGAGAGTTCGAAGAGGAAGACGAGGACGTTGGCCAGAATGAGCCCGACGACGACCAGCGGGGTCGAGTAGCTGGGCTGGGAATCGCTGATCGGGATGACCATGGCGAGTGCTCGATGGGCCGGAAGGATTCAGCCGCGGTAAGCGGTGAGGTCCTCCAGGGCGCGTCTTGTTTCGGACTCCATCAGGTGGCGGGCTTCGGGCTCCGAAGCGAGATGGCCGCGCGCGCCGAGCGCCGTGCAGTTGAGCGCCGCCATGGCATTGGAGAATTCGAGAGTATCCGCCAGAGAGAAGCCTTTCACTACAGCATAGCAGAAGGCGCCGTGGAAGACGTCGCCGGCGCCGGTGGTGTCGAGACAGTTGACGACGAAGGCGGGGGAGTAGAGGAATTTGCCGTCGAAGCGGGCCAGCGCGCCATGGGCGCCGAGGGTCATGGCGGCGACGCGCATGCCGTATGTTTCCTGCAGGGTGGTGAGGGCTTCGAAGGGGTCGGCTTTGCCGGTCCAGCGCTCGGGGAATTCGCTGGATGTGATCAGGTAGTCGACGTTGGGCAGGACATGCTCGAAGCCCTTGTAGATGGTGTCGACGTCGACGGTGACCGGAATGCCGTTGCGGCGGGCGATGCGGGCGGCATGGGCGACGGCGGGGGTGTCGTGGCCGTCGATATGCAGCAGCGCGGCGCAGGTGATCTGGTCTTCGGAGATCTCTTCGGGCTCGATCCGAGGCAGTCCGGGCGGGTCCAGAAGACCGTGCGCTCGCCGGTGGTCTGATCGATGAGGATGTAGGCCGACTGGTTGGGGCAGCCGGGCCTCATCTGCACGTGATCGAGATTGACCCCGGTGGAGCGCAGGCTCTCGATCTGGATGCGGCCGCGCTCGTCGTCGCCGATGGTGCCGATGTACTTGGCGCGGAGACCGAGCGACGCGCAGCAGACCATGGCGCTGGCCACCTGCCCGCCGGGGCTGAGGACTTCGCGAAGGAAGGGCACCTTGCCGCCGTAGGCCGGGAAGTGCGGGATGAGGATCATTGTGTCGGTGGCGTTGAGGCCGACACCGACGACATCAAACTGCTTCATTGACTGGAAACCTGATTGAGGAATTCGAGCATGGCGCGCGCGGTGGCGTCGCCCTCTTTGACGATACTCAAGATCTCGAAGATGTGGGACTCGCCCTGGACGTAGACCAAGGTGGAGGTCCGGCGGGCGTCGATCAGAGACTGGTGGAAATCCTTGGCCTGTTCGGGGAGAGTGAGGTAATCGAACTGGCAATACGTGAGAAGGAAGGGAGGGCCATCGCTGGTGACATGAAGGCGTGGCGACACTTCACGAAGCTGCTCAGGGTCGCGCCCGAAGATGAGCCCGGAGGCCCGGCCGGCAATGCCCGTGAAGTCGTAGACGCCACTCAATCCGATGACGCCGCGCAGGCGACCGGGTTCCAGATCGTGAGCCATAAGCCATTGAGGATTAGTAGCCAGCAGCGAGACGAGATGGCCGCCTGCAGAGTGGCCCGCGACGACGATACGCTTGGGGTCGCCACCATACGAGCCGGAATATTTCTGAAGGTCCAGGCGACAGCGGAAGCGACATCCTCGATGTGGGCCGGGTGAACGAACTTGGGCGAAAGGCGGTAGCTCGGCACGACGACGACGTAGCCTTCCCGGGCGAAGCGATTGGCCAGGAATGGGTACTGTTTGCGGTCGCCCCGGACCCAGGCTCCGCCATGGACAAAGACCAGCACTGGGGCATTTTTGGCGGACTCCTGGTGGTAGACGTCCAGGGCCTGCTTGGCTGAATCGACTGGCTCGGCGGTGTACGGAATATCCCTGACTGCAACGATGCCCGGATCGAGGGTCTGCGAGGGCATCAGGGGCTTCGGAGGAGGAGTCTGCGCCAACAATAATGGCGCTTGAGCGAGCAATGCGGCGAAAAGGAGACGATTCATCTACTTCTGCGGCAGTTCGTAGACGTAGATGGTGTAGGGGTGGCGGTGAGACTCGATTTTTTCAACGCGCGCGGGCTTCCAGCCCTTGATCTTGAACTCGAGCGAAACGACGCGAGCGCCGGGTTTGAGTTCCCTTTCGAGTTTGGGCCTGAGCTGCTCGTTGGCATCCGTCATGAGATAGAGCGCGACGACCTGGGCAGGACTCGTGTCGAGGGTCATCATGTCGCCTTCGACAACGCGGATCTGTTCCTGCAACCCTTGGGCCTCGACGCTGGCGCGTGTGCGCTTGACCAGTGTCGGCGACAGCTCGACGCCAACCGCCTTGGCGCCGAAGCGCTGGGCGGCGGAGAACAGGATGCGTCCGTCGCCGCAGCCCAGGTCAAAGAGGGTCTCACCCTGTTTGAGCCTGGCGGCTTCGAGCATTCTTTCAACCACGGGTTGGGGCGAAGTGACATAAGGTGCGAGCTTTTGAGCGACGCGGGGCGGTTCCTGGGCGAAAGCAGCCGCAGAGATCGTCAGACAGAAACCGGCCGTTAGCGCTTGAGACGTGATACTAGCGAATAGCAGCCTCATGGGTACCCCCAACTGAAGCGTCCGCCGCCGGACGCTTCCCTGCCTTTAATCTTACTATCCGCCCGACCATCTCACTGACGGCAAACCAGAGATCGCGCGGGCGGCTGATGGTGTATTCCTGGCCTTTGAAGAAGCGGACTGCCTGGCCAATGGAGTCTCGCCAAGGGTTTTGATTGGGGTTGAGGTTGTAGTTGAGATAGAAAACCGGGCCCGCGGGCTCGCCAACGATCTTGAGGCTTTCGGGCGGGACATTGCCCTCAAGCATGACTTTGGGGCCGGCGATGATGACGGCATCGGGCGGCGCCTCGCCGGCGCCTTTCAGCTCGTCGCGGAAGAGGCCGCCAAGGAAGTCACCCTCGCTGTTCTTCTGCTTGAGCTTGCCGATGTCGACCCGTCCGAGCTGGAGGTTCTTGATTGCTTCGCCGACAGCCGGGAAGTCGATCTGTTCGCTCGTGGGCTGGCGGTAAAGAACCTTCTGCTCCTGCAGGTTAAAAGCCACCAATGAAACTTTGCCAATGCGCGGATCGCGCTGGATCGTCCTCAAAATAGACACCAGAGCGGCCGTGTCGGCCGGCTGGAGACTGGACGCCAGGGAGTTCTGCGGCGCAAAATTGACCAGAACCTTGACGTGGACGGAGTCGTCTCCCGACGGTTTGGCCGTGGGAGGATCCGCCATGAACTGCTCCGGTTCGATGGCTACGATATCGCCAGGTTTGATTTCCAGGTCGAGGCCTTTGTCCTTGACCGGCAGCTCTGCGACCGCGTCCCAAAAGAAGGCGCAGACCCGTTCGGTTCTGTCTCGCATCAACCAATCCACTTGATATTTCCCTTCGCCAACGTCGAATGCCCCTTGCAGGTAAGCATCGCCCTTAGCGTCTTCTTCTATGGATGGGACGCGTATCTTTTGGGTGAAGTATACAGGATCTTTTTGGGAATCTAAGGGAGTGACCCGGAAGATGACGGTGAGGAGGTTCTCGTTGCCTGCGAGCTCGCGCATGGGGAGAGTGATGTCGAAGGTCCCATGGAAGCGTAAGTCAAAGCCAAGTAAGGGTTTATTGGGGGAGACGACGCAGGGGAGGTCCTTGCGGGGCTCTTTGGCTTCCAGCACGGCCTGATCACTGCCGACCAAAGAGGGGGCATTTCCGGTGGAGCTGCGCAGGACGGTTTGGGCGGAGGACGGGGAGTGAGACGCAGAATAAGAGAGCAACCCCGATGAGTGGGCCGATGGAGAGAGGCAGAGAAACCCCATGCCTGCGATTCAACGTGTGTCGCACGGCTCATTCCTTGTTATATTTCGACAGGAACTGGAATCTCCGCCGGACCGGGGCGGGTTCCGCTCCAACTTCTCACACTATAGATCGCATGATCCTTCAAATCGTTGCAGAGATCAACCGTCACTTTGGGGTTGGGGTCGCATGAACCGGCGTCCGCATCCCGCATTTGCCAGGACGGTCACCCTTGGGGGCATTGGCCGTGTGCTGCTGGGCGGGTTCGGTCTGGTGATCCTGCTGCTCCTGGCTGCGGGGCTGCTGGGCATCCGCAACATCAGCGCGATTCGCCGTACGACGGCGCAGTTGATGGAGGAGCAGGTGCGCATTTCGGGACTGCTCGACGCGGTGCTGCGCGAGCAGCGCGCGATCAACGCGATCTACGCGGGGTTCGCCCGCTCACCGGAGCAAATCGACAGGGCGACACTTCTGGAGCAACTGGCGGCGAGCGACAGAGACATCGAGAAGATTGCGGAGGCGACGGCCGAAGAACCGCAGCAGGTGATCTGGAGGGATCTGTATTTTGCGGCGACTGCCTTCTCGGGCGAGGCCCGCCGGATGATCGGAGCGCCGGAGCGCGAGGAGCGACTGCTGCGGAGCCTGCTGGTGGCGCATCAGACGGTACTCAAGTTGGTAGACCGGCTGATTGAGGTACAGACCGCGCGTTCGCTGATACTCAAGGAGAGGATTGAGGACGTCAGCACGAGGCTCTTGCGGGAGACCGCGACCCTGTTTGGCGGCGGGCTTGTTTTGGCTATCGCATTTGCCTTGGCGACGTATCAGGCTGACGGTAAGGCTGATCCAGCAATTGGAGTGGCAGACGGGGGAGCTGAGCCGGGTGTCATGGCACCTGCTGGAGAAGCAGGAGACAACGGCGCGTCGATTCTCGCACGAACTTCATGACGAACTGGGACAGACCTTGACGGCGCTGAAGGCGAATCTTGTCTCCCTGGGGCAACGCCAGCCGGAAGCGGTGGGCGAAGTGATGGACGATTGCCTGTCGCTCACCGACGGCGCCATCAAGAACGTCCGTGAGTTGTCTCAGTTGCTGCGTCCGACGATTCTGGACGACTTCGGGCTCGAGGCGGGGTTGCGCTGGTTGTGCGACCGGTTCCAGACGCGGACGGGAGTAAAGGTAACGTTCGAGTCGACACTGGATGGCCGGCTCACAGACGAAACGGAAACGCACGTTTTTCGTATCGCGCAGGAGGCGCTGACCAACGTTGCAAGGCACTCGAAGGCGAAGGGAGTCGAGATGAATCTCAGCCGGATCGACGCCGACGTGCGGCTGGTGATCGCCGACGATGGCATGGGATTCGAGCCGAACGCGGAGGCAGCGACCGGGCTTGGGTTGGTGGGCATGCGGGCAAGGGCTCGCAGCGCCGGCGGAGAATGGCAAGTGGAAACCGCGCCCGGGAAAGGGGTTCGCATTACGACGAGCCTGCCTTACAAACAGCGCCAGGAGACTTGATGGGCGAGAAGAAGATCAGGATCATGCTGGCGGACGACCACTCGGTGGTTCGTCAAGGGTTCAGGCGCATACTGGAAGCCCAGGACGATATGGAGATCGTCGGTGAGGCTTCGAACGGCCGCGAGGCGGTTCAGATGGCGACGGACCTGAAGCCGGACCTGGTGGTGATGGACGTGGCGATGCCGGAGTTGAACGGCATCGAGGCGACACGACGGCTGACAGCGTCGAGCGAGAAGACGCGTGTCCTGGCGCTGTCGATGCACAAGGACGCCGTATACGTGCGGGAGATTCTGCGCGCAGGGGCTCGCGGCTACCTTCTCAAGGACGCCTTCGACAGCGACCTGGTGAGCGCAGTGAGGGCCGTAGCGCGGGGCGAGGCATATCTGTCGCCGGCGATATCGGACACGGTGCTGGCCGATTACCGGCAGCACGTGACCGATCCGATCGACTTGCTGACAACGAGGGAGCGCGAAGTTCTGCAACTGATTGCGGAAGGCAAGACGAACAAAGAGATCGCAGGGTCACTGAAACTGAGCGTCTACACGGTGGACGCGCACAGGGCGCGAATTATGGAGAAGCTGAATCTTCACTCAACGGGGGAGCTGGTGAGGTTCGCCGTGCGCAAAGGGCTTGTCGACTGATGGAGCCCGCATGGCAGGGGGTGGGGCGGCTGGATGAAGGACGAGGCGAGAGGGAAGTCCGGGTGGAACTGGCAGGCGGCCACCTGGGTGTTTTCGAGGAGGGGCAGGCGCCGCGCTGGTGGGTGGCGAACCGGGTGCTGCGGATCGGGAGAGGCGGGTATGATCTGGGCGGCGGAGTGGTTCTCCGAGTAGCGGATTCGCGCCTGGAGGACCTGCTCGACGGATTGGGCCCGGCGCGGAGCGAGCGGCTTTGGCCGAAAGCCCTGGTGTTGCTGTTTGGATTGGGCTTGATGGTGTGGGGTGGCTGGCGATACGGTTTGCCGGCGCTGGCAGGATGGGGAGCAGGGCTGATTCCGGTCAAATACGAACGGCAGATAGGCGCGGCGATCGCGGACGCCTTTGCTTCGCCAACGACCTTGGCACGTGATGGAGAGGCGCAGCGGGCACTGAATCGAATGGTCGCGCAACTGGCAAGAGGATTTGAGGGCGAACAGCCGTACGCTTTCACGGCGAGACTGCATTGCTTGACTGAAATCAATGCGGCAGCCGCTCCCGGAGGCACGATCGTCGTCCTGAACGGCCTGGTGAAGCGGTTGGAAGAGCCGGGCCAACTAGCTGCGATCCTGGCGCACGAGATGGAGCACGGGGCGCTTCGTCACGGCACGAAGGCGATCTGCCGCCGGTTCACTTTGCAGTTAGGGTTTGGGTTCCTGATGGGCGATTTGACGAGCGTCGCGGCGCTGGTGGCGGCGGGACTGACCGATCTGGGCTACACCCGGGAGGATGAACTGGAGGCCGACAGAGAGGGTGCACGGCTGATGGCCCGGGCGGGCTTGGATCCACAAGGGATGGTGTCGATGTTCGGGTTGTTTGCCGTCGAGGAGGGCAAGGAGGAACAGGTGCCTTCCTATCTTCGAACGCATCCATACGCGGCAGAGCGGAGGGCTCAGATTGAACGGCTGATTGGAGGCCTGCGCCGCGGCGCCGCGGCAGAGTTGGAGCGAAGTGATTGGGAGTTGGTGAAGCAGGGCTGCCGGGACCAGCAGGAGGTCAGGCTCGCGTTTCCTTGAGGAGTTCGCTCAGACGGCGGCCCGCCTTCGCCGCCAGGGATTGCGCTGAAGGCGCGGAGATCAGATTATTCAGCTCGTTGGGATCAGGGCCGAGGGAATAGAGTTCGTCCATGCCCTTGAGATGTTCGTAGCGGATCAGCTTATAGTCGGGACCACGGACAGCGCGGTAACCCATGTTTTGAATTCGTGGAAAAACGGTATCGGAGTTGTACTCGATGAGGAACGCGTCGCGCCATGTGGCGGGAGCGCCCCCAAAGAGGGCTGACAGGGAGCGGCCGTGGGTGCGGATGGGCGGCCGGACGCGAGCGGCATCGAGCATCGTCGGGGCGATGTCTATACTGAGGGCGAATTGGGAAATGCGGGTGCCTGGCCTGATCCTCTGAGGGTTCCGCATGAGCAGCGGGATGCGAATGTTCTCTTCGTAAGCTAAGCGGCGCTCGGCCGAGAGCCCGTGCTCTCCGTAGAAGTAGCCGTGGTCGCTTGTCAGGATGACCATGGTCTGGTCCAACAGGCCCTTGTCCCCGAGGGTAGAGAGGATGCGGCCCAGGCTTTCGTCAACTGCCTTCATCATCCTCATGCGATTGAGGATGACCTGGTCCGGCGTGACGGTTTGTTGACCAAGCGGAGGCAGGTTGCCGATCTTCCTTTGCAGGGCAGGCTTGCCCAGAGGCGGAATGCCGTAGTTCTGCCGGCGCGGGAGTGTCCGCCCGGAGTAGAGGTTTCGGTGCCGGGGGGCGGGAATGAACTGTTCGGCAGCGGATAGGTCGCCCGAGACGCTGCCGTCATTGCGCTGAGTGATGTTCGGGTGGATTGCCTTATGGGCGAGATACAGGCAAAACGGCTTGTCTGGCTTGCCTTCAAGGAAGCTCAAGGCATAATCGGTGAGGATGTCGGTGACGTAGCCTTGGGATTTCACAGGTTTGCCGTCGACGTTGAGGTCGGGGTCTGTGCACTCGCCCTGCCCGCGGAAGCTGACCCAGCGGTCGAAACCCGGTCTGGGTGAATCATCGTTACCCATGTGCCATTTGCCGATGAAGGCAGTCCGGTAGCCGGAATTGTGGAGCAATGCAGGCCAGGTCGAGAGCTTATGGCTTTGCGCGGAGCGGTCCACGTTGTCGGTGATGCCGTGCTTGTGCGGGTATAGGCCGGTAAGAAAGCAGGCGCGGCTCGGGGAACAAAGCGGGGCTACGGAGAAGGCATTAGTGAACAGCGCACCCTCACGGGCCAGCCTGTCGGCGTTTGGAGTGGAGGCGAAGGGGTGTCCTGTGCAGCCCAATTCATCCCAGCGCAAGTCGTCGACCAGAACGAAGACGAAGTTAGTTCGCGGCACCGCCGGGGCGAGAGCCATGTTGAGCAGGCGGCGGCGAGTGTGCGTCTGTTGCACGGGAAGGATCCCCAGGGCGGGTGTCGAGAATTGTACACCAGTGGCGCAGCATTCAGGACGCGCATCAACAGGATGCAGTTGGTATCATCTGTTGCGGTGCAACCTCAAGCGTCTGAAACAGTAGAACAGAAGGGTCCGCGAGTCGCGGCCGTTGTCGTCGTGCACAACCAATTGGAGCCGCTGAGGCGTTGCCTGAAGGCGTTGGAGGCCTCGACGATTCGTCCGGAGATGGAAGTGGTTCTCGTGGATGGGGGGAGTGGAGACGGATCGGGCCGGGTGGATGAGGAGTTTGAAGGAATCACTGTTCTGCGGCTGCCGCGCAATTTTGGCAAGTCCCGGGCACGCAACATTGGGACGAGAACGGCCAAGGCGGAACTGCTGCTGTTTGTTGATCCACGCGTGGAACTGGCGCCTGGCGCGGTGGAGGCGATGGCGGCGGCGCTGGAGAGTGATGACAGTGTGGCAGCGGCGGTGCCGGTCTTCCGCGAACCGGGGGGGGCGATTGTCTCCTGCGCTCGCGATCTTCCCGTGGCGGCGTCCTTGAAGGCAGCCTCGCTCAAAGGGGAGCCACTGCCTGGAGGCGGCTCCCTGGAAGCGATCGAGGACTGGGCGCTGCTGCTGCGCCGTCCGGTGCTGAAAGGGATGAACGGTTTCGAGGAGAAGCGGTTTTCCGAGCACTGGGCGGAACTGGAAGTCTGCTGGCAGATCAGAAACGCGGGCAAGCGCATCGTGCTGGCGTCCGGGGCCGAGGCGGTGCTGCATGAGCCCGCCGGCGGCGAGCAGGACGAGACCTTGCTCACCGCGGACCGCGTCATTGAAGGCCGCATCGCTCAAAGGCGAGCCACTGCCTGGAGGCGGCTCCCTGGAAGCGATCGAGGACTGGGCGCTGCTGCTTCGCCGTCCGGTGCTGAAAGGGATGAACGGTTTCGAGGAGAAGCGGTTTTCCGAGCACTGGGCGCAATTGGAAGTCTGCTGGCAGATTAGAAACGCGGGCAAGCGCATTGTGCAGGCGTCCGGGGCCGAAGCGGTGCTGCATGAGCCCACCGGCGGCGAGCAGGACGAGACCTTGCTCACCGCGGACCGCGTCTCAGGAGCAGCAGCTTACGTCGGCAAGCACGAGGGATTTGTCGCCGGAGTGCTGTTCCGTTTGTCATGCGCGTTCTCCGCCCTGTTCTCGGGCCGGCTGGGATTGTTCACCGGGATTCTCTCGGGCAACCGCGTGGACCCGACCTGAAAGAGGGCCGGGAGGAGCGGCCGGATGATTCAGGCTCCCGGTTCGACGACGGTGGCCGAACGCACGGCTGGGTGAGTCTTCAATTCATCGAGGACCTGACAAGAGACTAGTGCGTCGACTTCGACAAGAGCTACAGCGAAGAGCGGTTCGCCTGGGGCGGCCTGTTCCTGGCGGCCCAGGGAGAAGTTGGCGATGTTGACCTGGTTGCGGCCCAGGACGGTGCCGACGTGACCGATGACGCCGGGCACGTCGACGTTGCGCATGTAGATGATGCGCCCGCCGAGAGTGATCTCAACGGGGATGCCGTCGATGGCGAGCAGCCGGGGCTTGTCGAGGACGACTCCGCCGGAGACTTCCGTGACGCCATCGTCGGTTTCGAGGGTCACTTGAATTGTGTCCATGGCGCCCGGCGCGGCTGGCGGGACTCGCTGACCACCAGGTTTCGCTGGGCGGCCAGGCCGGTGGCGTTCACCAGGTTGACGCGGGTGGAAAGCCCGCGGCTCAGAACGCCCGCCAGGGCGGCGTTGCGCAGCAGGTTGGTGTTCATCTCGGCGATGCGGCCCGAGTAGGTGACCTTGATCGACACGGGGTTCCCGGTGGCGACGTAGGCGGCGAACTTGCCGAGACGCTCGGCCAGAGTCATGTAGGGGGCGAGGGTCTTGTACTGCTCCGGGCGACTGCGGGCATGTTGACCGCGTTGATGGCGACGCCGTTCTTCAGATACTCGACCATCTGCTCGACGATGCGGACGCCGACGATCTCCTGCGCCTCCTCGGTGGAGCCGGCGATGTGCGGCGTGGCGATCAGGCGGTCCGTGGAGAGGAGCGGATGGTCCGCCGGCGGCGGCTCGGGATTGAAGACGTCGAGGGCGGCGCCGGCGACCTTGCCCGGCGTCATCGCGGCGCGGAGCGCATCCTGGTCGATCAGCTCGCCGCGGGCGCAATTGACGATGCGCACGCCGTCCTTCATCTTCGCGAAGGCGTCGGCGTTGATCATGGCGCGCGTCTCCGGCGTGAGCGCGACGTGGAGCGTGATGTAGTCGCTCTCGGCGAACAGCTTGTCCAGGCTGACCAGTTCGACGCCGAGATCCTGCGGCCGTGACCGGGCTGACGTAGGGATCGGAGGCGATGATGCGCATCTCGAAGCCGCGGGCGCGCCGGACGACTTCCCGGCCGATGCTGCCGAGGCCGACGACGCCGAGCGTCTTGCCGCGCAGTTCGTTGCCGAGGAACTTCTTCTTCTCCCACTTGCCGGAGCGGGTGGAGGCGCTGGCCTCCGGGATGGCGCGGGCCAGGGCCAGCATGAGCGCGAGCGTGTGCTCGGCGACAGAGATGGCGTTGCCGCCGGGCGTGTTCATCACCAGCACGCCGGCGGCAGTGGCGGCGTTCAGGTCGACGTTGTCGACGCCGACGCCGGCGCGGCCGATGACGCGCAGCTTCGGCGCCTTTTCGAGCACTTCGGTCTTCACCTTGACGGCGCTGCGGACGAGCAGGGCGTCGCATCGCCGAGGTGGGGCTCGTATTCCTTCGGATTGGAGACGATGACGTCCCAGCCTGCCTGCGTTCTCAGCAGCTCGATGGCCGCTGGAGACATTGGTTCGGCGATGAGGATCTTCATGCTTTCACCACCGCCGCGCCAAGGGCGGCCTCGGCGTAGACCTTCTGCACGGCAGCGACGCCCGTGCCGAACTCCACCGGGATCCCCTTGCTGGCCAGGATGATCTCGAGCTCGGCGACCATGGCGAACAGATCGGCGAAATCGAAGTAGCCGAGGTGAGCGATGCGGAAGATCTTGCCCTTCATCGTGCCCTGGCCGTTGGCGATGATGGAGCCGAACTGGTTGCGGAAGCCCTTCACGATCACGCCGGAATCCATCCCGTCGGGCGCGCTGATGGCGGTCACGGAGGAGGAGGGGGAGCCGGGCGAGAACAGTTCCAGGCCGAGTGCGAGAGCGGCTTCGCGAGTGGCGCGGGCGAGCAGTTGCGCGTTGTCGACCAGCTTGTCCATGCCGAGTTGCTTGATGTACTCGAGCGCTTCGGCGAGCGCGAGAATGTGGCTGACGTTGGGCGTCCAGCTCGATTCGCCCTTGTCGGCCATCTTCTTTTCCTTCTTCAGGTCGAAGTAGAGCCGCGGCAGGGTGGCGGTTTCGCCGTGTTGCCAGGCCTTCGGGCTGACGCTGAGGAAGGCGAGGCCGGGCGGGATCATGAAGGCCTTCTGCGAGCCGCCGATCACGACGTCGAGACCCCAGCCGTCGATATCGAGCGGCATGGTGCCGAGGCCGGTGATGGCGTCGACGACGCAGAGGGCTTCGGTCGGCTTGCAGAGTTCGGCGATGGCCTTGACGTCGTGCGCGGCGCCGGTGGAAGTTTCCGAGGCCTGAACGAAGACGCCTTTGGCGTCGGGGTTGGCGGTGAGGGCGTCTGCGACGCGGGCGGGCGAGACGCAATCGCCGTACTCGGCCTTCAACGTGACCGCATTGAGGCCGAAGGCCTTGGCGATCTCGTCCCAACGCTCGCCGAACTTGCCGGCCGAAAGAACAATGACCTTGTCGCCCTCGCTGAAGAAATTCGAGACGGACGCTTCCAATGCGCCGGTGCCGCTGGAAACGACAATCAAGACGTCGTTTTTCGTCCCATAGACCTCCTTCAGGTCGCTGAGAACGCGAGGATAGAGTTTGATGAAGTCCTGCGTCCGGTGATGAATATCGGACGCCATCATTGCGTGCAGCGCCCGAGGCAGTAGAGGCGTCGGGCCGGGGGTCAGAAGTCGCTGTTTCTTGATGTGCATGGTAGTAGGGGATACTAAGGAAGTACAGGTCAGGATACCAAATATGCCTCTGCTCGAACAGATACAGAAGGACATGGTCGCGGCCATGAAGGCCAAGGATGAGGCTCGCCTGAGCGCCATCCGAATGGTGAAGGCCGCGCTCATGAAGGAGAAGGTCGACTCGATGAAGGAGCTCGACGAAGCGGCTGAGATGAGGGTGCTCAACTCGCTGATCAAGCAGCGGCGAGATGCTGCGGACATGTTCCGCAATGCCGGCCGGCTCGATCAGGCGGAGAAAGAGGAATCCGAGTCGCGGCAGATCGAGGCGTACATGCCGGCGTCAGCCAGCGAGGAAGAGATGGAGGCGGCTATTGAGGCGGCTCTGGCTGAGACAGGAGCGACCACGGCCAAGCAGATGGGGCTGGTGATGAAGGCGGCGCAAGCCAAGCTCGCGGGCAAACGGATCGACGGCAAGCTGCTCAGCGAAAAGGTGAAGTCGCGGCTGGCTTGAGCATGTCCTCGTCCTGGTTGGACACCCCACTCGACATCTACGAGCGGCACGTGGAGTTGCCGCACGTGGGGCAGGCCGAGGCGATTCGGGAGATCCTGGCCGAGGCATTGGCGAGGCACTCACCCGGGAGCCTTTTGTACCTGGGCTGCGCTGGAGGCAATGGCCTGGATGTGGCGTGCGGGCTTCGGGTCCTCGGGCTGGAGTTGAATCAGAAGTACGTTGAGGTGGCCCGGACCCGCTATCCCGGACGCGGAATTTCGTGTCTGCGATTTGAATAGTGAACTGCCGGAGTTCGCGGCCGTTGATTTGGCGTTCGGCGCGCTGGTATTCGAATACCTGCCCGACAACCCGGCCGTGCTGAAGAGGCTTGCCGAGCGTATAGTGCCGGGAGGCCGTTTGATCGCGCCGCTGCTCGAAGCGGAAGCCGGCGTGCCGGCGGTGCTGCCATCGCCCTACCTACAGGCGCTCGAGCCGCTGGGCAAAGAGTACAGGACGATCACCGCGGAGGCTTTCGTCGAAGCGGCGGTCGAGGCAGGCTTCACACTGGAAGCCTGCTCCGAGCGACCCCTGCCTTCAGGGAAGCGATTCAAGACGCTTGTGCTGAGGCGCGGCTAGAAACGCAGGACGAGCTGGTAGCGGACGACGCGCGCGCCGCCATCGGCGAATTCGGGACGCAGGAATCTGCCGGCTGGGGCGGTGGCGGCGTTAGTTTGGATTCGCAGGTCGGTATCCCCTTGGGGAGCGAACTGGCTGATGCTGGGCACGCCGTACTGCGGGTGGTTCAGCACGTTGAAGAACTCCCCGCGCAACTCCAGCTTGACGCGCTCGGTGATCGAGACCGACTTCTGCAGGCTGGAATCCCAATTACAGATGCCGGGCCCGCGCCACGTGTTCCGCCCCAGATTGCCGGTCGGCCTGGGCGTCAGGCCCGCATTGGCCGGAAGGACAACATACATAGCCGAGGCCGGATCCACCGCCTTGTTGCCATTGTCAGGATCGATGTAACCGGTCGGGCTCGCGGCGTTCGGAACAGCGCGCGTGTCCTTGATGCCGTTGGGATTATAGTCGGGCCTGTCCAGCGCCCCGCCGAGCCCGTCGGCGTCGAGGCCATTGGCGATGTTGAATGGAACTCCGGTCTCGAACAGGAGGATGCCGGAGAGCTGCCAGCCGCCAAGCACATGCCCCATGAATCCCTTCTGGGTCTTGTAAAAGGGCAATTGATAGACGTAGCTCACGGTAAAGCGATGAGTGCGGTCAAAGAAAGAGAACCCGCGCTCAAAGGCTCCACCGCCGAAAACCCAAGGCACGGCCGATTGCTGGCCCAGGCCGGTGGCGGCCTGCCCGAATACCTCGCTGCCGTTGTCGAGCATCTTCGACCAGGTGTAAGAGGCTCCGGCGGTAAAGCCATTCCTGAAGCGGCGGTTCATCTGCATTTGCATCGAGTGGTAAGTGGAGGAGCCGCCGTTGGTCCGGGTCAGACGCGGACCCTGCAGGTTGTCATAGCGGCCGGGGGTGGCGTAGGGGGGCGTCACTCCCGGAGGCTGGATTCGCAGGCTCGCCACGACCAGCGGGTTCCTGTCCTCGTTGATAAAGAGTTTGGTGCCCTTGGAGCCCACGTAGCTGACGTCGGCCATGAAGTTGGAGGGCAGTTCGCGCTGTATCCCGAAGGACCACCGCTGGTAGTATGGATTCCGCAAACGCTCGTCCATCAGAGTCTGGCCGTCGATTGGCAACGGCAGGCGCGACTGCGTCGGCAGCGCCTTGGAAACGGCGGGCAGCCCGCGGGGTTGCGCCGCGCTCACGACAGAAGGGTTTGTCGTGGCAATGAGGTTCGGAACGCTGGCGACCGCGTTGGAAGCGATGTTGTTGAAGAAGGAATCGTAGCCGATCTGGTAGCCGCTGCGAATGACAGTCTTTTTGTCGCCGAAGACTGCACCGGTGATGCCGTCGCGAGCCGATGGAGAATAGGCGATGCCGACGCTGGGAGAGAAGTTGTTGCCGTCGCGCGCAACCTCGTTGGGCTGCGAGTAGGGTCCATCCCATGTCGTTGTATTGATGTTGAACAGTCCCGAGAAAGCCGGCTTGATGAGCGAGTTCATGGGCAGGCCGAAATCTTCGTAGCGGATGCCCAGGGTGAGCGTGACTTCGTTGTTCACGCGCCAGCGGTCGGTGAAGAAATAGGCCTGGCGGAAAAGCTCTGGATAGTAGATGGCGCTGCCGAAGTCGCGCTGCGTGCCGCCGGCAGACCCGCCGAAATCATCGACGAAGTTCGCGAAGCCGGTGTAAGCGGTGCTGGCGTTGAAGGTGATCTCGCCCCGGTCGCGTTGGGGCGCAGCCTGCCTGGAGCGCTGTTCGAGCAGATCGAAGCCCATGCGGAGAGTGTGGCGGCCGCGAATGACAGTGATGGTGTCCTGGAGTGAGTAGTTGTTGGCGACGCGGCCCTGCGGAATGTTGGTCTGCAGTCCGATGGCGGTAATGCCCCCGGCGATGGTGTAGCGCGGAAGGGTCCGGCCAATCGGGTTCTCGGTGTCGGAGGGGAAGTCGAAGAGCAGCCGGTTGTAAGACACCCGGACCTCATTGGTGATGGTCGGCGTGAAGACCCGGGTGTAGGTGAGGGCCACGGATTGCACTCGAGCCGGCGCTGAAGTGGAGAAGCCGGGGAAGAAGTTCGCCGCGCCGCCGACGGGCTGCAGCGTGTCCTGGATGACGTAGCGGCCCATGAGGAAGTTGGAGTCGTTGATCTTGTGGTCGAGCCGGCCCAGTATCTGGCGATCGCGCAGGCTGTTGCTGAAGGGGATGATGGCCGTGCCGAACTGAACCGCCGGACGGTCAGCACCGAGCGAGATATCGAAGGGCTGGCTGGTTGCGACGGCATCCTTGGTGTAGTCGAGGTACAGGTCAGCATTGGGGCTCGCGCCCTGCGGGAAGACGCTGCGAAGCGCCGAGCGGCCCTGGCTGGTCAGCGTTACCAGGTTGTTCTGGTTTTGAGAGTTTTGCCGCTGTTCCTGGTAGCTGGCGAAATAGAACGTGCGGTTCTTGATAATCGGGCCGCCGATAGTGCCGCCGTAGTACTGGTCGGTGCCGGCAA
Organism: Bryobacteraceae bacterium; assembly: GCA_963714395.1. Classification (GTDB taxonomy): domain Bacteria; phylum Acidobacteriota; class Terriglobia; order Bryobacterales; family Bryobacteraceae; genus JACADU01. The sequence goes on along the minus strand of CAVQOO010000034.1, from coordinate 30,519 downwards.
GCGGCCGGCCCCGCTTTTGCGCCTCGGGGTTGAGCGCCTGCGTATTGGTGAGGGCATCGTCGAATGTCGAGTCGATCAGGTAATTGAGCGAGCCGTGGAGTGTGTTGCCGCCCCCTTTGGTGATGACGTTCACCACGGCGCCGCCGGCGCGGCCGAACTCGGCATCGAAGTTGCCGGTCTGTACTGAGACCTCCTCAACCGCCTCGGGATTGGTGATGCGCAGGCCCTGGCCGCCAACGGAGATGTCATTGTTTTCCGTACCGTCGATCATGAAGTTGTTGGAGCGTCCGCGACTGCCGTTGACGACGAAACTGGAGTACGTCGACCCGGCAGACGCCGTCCCGCCGCCAAAACCGTAGCGATTGGAGGAGACGCCCGGCAGCAGGATGGTTAGCGACGTGGGGTTGCGCAACGGAAGAGGGAGTTGCGTGTTCTGCACCCCGCCGAAGTTTCCGCCTCGGACCGGCGCCTCGTACTGAAGTACTGCGCCGGCGGAATCGGTGACTTCAATCACTGTTGCCGTGTCGCCGACTTCAAGCTGGGCGTCGAGCGAGGTCACTTGGCCGCCGGCGGAGACGACGTTCGGTCGCTGGGCCTTCTTGAACCCGCTGGCGGAGATCTCGACGGTGTATTCGCCAAGCTCCACGGCGTCGAACCTGTACAGTCCCGCATCGTTGGTGGTTGCAGTGCGCGTAATGTTTCCCGTGAGTGTCACCGTTGCCCCCGGTATGGCAGCACCCGATGCATCCGTTACGATTCCAGTGACAGTTCCGCGGCTGGTCTGTGCGTGCAGAGGCAGCGGTGAAAGGGCTGTCGAGGCGAGGATGAAGGCGAGCCCGGCAAGGGCGCGCGGTGTTAATGGACTGAACCTCATCTTATCTGCGAGTTTCGGGCAGTCTTCGACGATCTGCAACACTTGCAGAGTTCATGTTGCAGATGCGGTCAGTAATGTTGCAGATGACACGTGGAAGGCTGTTGACAGCCAGGCTCGGTGGCGGCTCGTCCGTTGACACAAGTAAACGGCCCGCCGCTCGACTTGGAGCGGCGGGCCCGAGGGAAATCAACTAATTTGGCTGGAGGAGGAGCGGCTATTAGTTGAAGTAGGCGGCGTTCTTTTCCGCGAAGTGGGCCATTTCGGCCGGAAGTTCTTCGAGGACGTAGATGGAAGTTGTCGGGCAGACCGGAATACAGGCGCCGCAATCGATACATTCTGAAGGATGAACGAAGAGCTGAGCGGCTTCTTCGTAACCGGGTTCATCGGGCGTTGGGTGGATGCAATTGACCGGGCAGGAATCGATGCAGTGGTTGTCTTTTGTGCAGGTGTCCGTGATCACGTAGGCCATAAGAAGATCTCCGTGGTGGAGGTAGCAATCAACGTACCATTCCGATTCTGAGGGCAAACTGTACTCCTATCAACACTTGCTCAGAGGGTGAATTGGCGGCGGACGCCGTCAGTGGGGGAAATGCCCCAGTGGCAGGGCGATGCCCTGACCCAGTATGATGATTCCCGACTCAGGGATTCATCTGCTATGTCGGAACCGAACAAGATCTATCAACCATATGTCCCGGCTAACAAGCCGATGGCGGAATTCACGCTGCGCGCGGTGCTGCTCGGTCTCATCATGACCGTGGTCCTCGGCGCGGCCAACGCATACCTCGGCCTGCGAGCCGGCCAGACGATTGCGGCGACATATCCCGCGGCGGTCATCGGGATGGCTGTGCTGCGTATTTTCAAGGGATCAATCCTCGAAGAAAACATGGCGCGAACCGTGGGCTCGATCGGCGAGTCCGTTGCAGCGGGCGCGATCTTCACGATCCCGGCCTTCGTGATTGTGGGCGCGTGGGGCAAGTTCGACAGCTTCGAAGCATGGTGGCAGTCGTCGGCGCTGATGCTGGTGGGCGGCGTGCTTGGCATCCTGTTCGTCACGTTGCTGAGGCGGGTGATGGTGGAGGATCCGGAACTGCCTTATCCCGAATCGTCCGCCGCTGCCGAGATCCATAAGGCCGGCCAGCGGGGAGCGGATGCGGCAAGGACGCTGTTTCAGGCGATGGGCATCGGCGGGGCCACATACCTTTTGGGCGAATTGAACCTTTTCTCGGCGAGCAGGGAATTCCTGGTCCGGGTTGGCGAACTGGGGAAGAGCACGATCAAGCTTGCAGCCGGCGTTATTCCGGTGGGCGGCATTTCGAAGCTTTCATTGCCCGCGGTGAGCCCGGCTTATCTGGGTGTGGGCTACATCATCGGGGCGCGGCTGGGGTCGTTGAACTTCGCCGGCGGACTGATGGCATGGGGCCTGATGGTTCCGCTGCTGATCTACTTCATGGGGCCCGAACTGCAGCAAAAGCTGCCTCCGGGGGCGGGGGAAGAGGCTTGGGACGCGATCGCAAACCAGGTCTGGCGAAACATCGTCCGGCCGATCGCCGTTGGCGGAATGCTGGTGGGCGCGTCCTACACGATGTTTAAGATGCGCAAGAGCCTGGCTACGGGCATACAGCGGGCAGTCGCCGACCTGAAGAAAGCCGGCGCAAAGGAGAAGGCGACGGCGCGCTATGAGATCGACCTGAGCTTCAAGACCGTTTTCCTTGGATTGGGCGCCACATTTGTCGCGATGATAGCGCTGTATCTGCATTTTTCAGGCACAATCGGCGCAGCACTGATGGCCGCCACGGTGATGCTGGTGATCGGCTTCTTTTTTGCGGCCGTAAGCGGCAATCTCGTCGGTGTCATCGGCAGCTCGAACAATCCGATCAGCGGATTGACATTGTCGACGCTGATTATCGCGGCGCTGCTGATTGTCGCTATCGGGGTGAAGGGGATGGCCGGCGTGGCCGCGGTTCTCGGAGTTGCGGCTGTTGTTTGCGTCTCCTCCGCCGTGGCGGGTGAGATGCTTCAGGATCTGAAGGTGGGGCACATCCTGGGCGGGACGCCGCGCTCGATGCAGATCGGCGATTTCATTGGCGTACTCGTGTCGAGCCTGCTGCTTTACTTCCCGTTGCTGGCGCTTCACCTTGACAACATTCAGAGCGGGGGAATCGGATTCGGAGACGCGAAGCTTTCGGCGCCGCAAGCCGGGCTGATGGCCTCGCTGTCGCAGGGCATCGTCGGCGGAGACATGCCGTGGCCGCTCATCCTTGTTGGGATCGCGATGGGCTTTGCGCTCATCCTCTTGCAGGTGAAGAGCCCGATGCTGTTCTCGGTGGGAATGTACCTGCCGCTGGAAACGACATTCGCCATCTTCATGGGCGGCGTGATCCGCTGGCTCATGGACATCGCCCGTGAACAAGCGTGGATTCAACGACGCGCAGAAGGCGAGGGTGGAGAACTCGGCCGTGCTTATCGCCTCGGGACTCATCGCCGGCGAGGCGCTGATGGGCCTGGTGAAGGCGAGCTTCACGCTGGCGGCGGGCAAGCCGATCGGTGAATACGTGAAGATATTCCCGCATCCGCCGGTGTATATGGGGCTGGCGGTCCTTGTCCTTCTTGCGCTGCTGATGATCCGCTGGCCTTTGGGCAAAGCTGGAGACCCCAACGAACCTGCGCCGCCGGCTGCCATCATGTAAAGGCGGTTTGCAGCCTTTGCCGCTAACCGAACAGCTGGGCGCGACGTCAAGCCCCTGTAGGATATAAGTTTGTCCGTTGTATCTTCGACGAGCGCGCCGCGCCGTCCTTCCTGGAGTGTGGTGTACGCGGGTGTGGCCCTGACAGCCGCGGCCACGCTGATGCTAGAACTCGCGCTGACGCGAATTTTCTCCGTTGTCTTCTACTACCACTTTGCTTTCCTGGCGATTTCGATTGCGCTGTTCGGGCTGGGGGCGGGCGGTGTCGCGAGCTACCTGGTGACTCCGACGGGCCGCTCGGTCTGGCTCCGGCTGGGGCAGATTTCGTGTTTGACCGGGGTGGTTGTGCTGCTGGCGCTGGCGGTCATTCTTGGCCTGGGGGGAGGGCACGCGCCGGCGTCAGTACTGCTTGTCTATGCGGCTGCTTCGCTGCCATTTCTAGGCGCTGGAATGGTGCTGTCGCTTGCGGTGGCGGAGACGATCGAGAAAGTCGAAAGGGTTTACTTCTTCGATCTGGCGGGTGCCGCTGCCGGCTGCCTGCTGCTGATTCCGTTTTTAAATGTCTTGGGCGGGCCGGGGTCCGTACTGGGTTCCGCGGTTCTTTTCGCGGCGGCGGCGGCGGTTTGGTTCGGACTGGCCGGTTCGGTGCGCGGCCGCGCGGGCGCCATTCTGCTGGCGCTCTTGCTTGTCGCGTTGATCCTCTACAACAAGAGCCTGCCGTTGCTGGACGTGAAGAGCGCGAAGGGCTCGCCGCTGCCGCACGAGAGGCTCGTGCTTTGGAACTCCTTCTCGCGAGTGTCGGTGGTGGATACGGCGGAAGGCGCGAAGGTGCTGATCGACGCCGACGCGATGCTGGCCATCCCTCGATTTGATTTTGACAACTTAGGGGTGGAGGGGAGACAGCAGCTCACCAGCGGCGGGCTGAGCTTGCCCCATCGACTGCGTCCTGGCGCAAAGACGCTGATTCTGACTGCGGGGACCGGGTTCAACGTCGCCCGCGCGCTCGCGGCGGGATCCACGGATATCACCGCCGTCGAGCTCAATCAGATTCTGGCGTACTCGATCATGCGGAGCCGCTTCCGCGACGAGAGTTACGGGCTTTACTTCAGACCCGAACTCCGGTTGCACGTTGAGGACAGCCGCGGATTCATCAGGAGAAGCGAAGAGAAGTACCAGATCATCCAATCCTCGCCTGCGAGCCGCTCTCCGCTGGGCGCCTCCGCCCTCAACGAGAGCACACTGTTCACGGTGGAGGCCTTCACCGACTTACTTACGCACCTGACCGGCGACGGACTGCTGGCAGTGACGCGGCGTGGGACAGAACCGCCGCGTGAATCGGCGAGACTCGTGTCTCTGGCGCGCGAAGCCCTGAATCGCATGGGCGAGCGCGAAGCGGGCCGGCACATTCTGGTAGTGCGCGAAAAGGCGGCCGACGCGACATCGGACAGCGTCCTGGTCGCCCGCAAGCCACTCTCGGCGCGGGATGTGGAGCAGGCGCTGAACGCCGTTCGCGAAGCCGGCGTTGAACTCCTCTACTTCCCCGGTATTCAGACTGATTCGATCTTCCGCTCCCTGCTAACCGCGGCGGATCCATCGTCTGTGTATGCCGGTTACGCCTACGATATTTCCCCGGTTTCCGACGACAGGCCATTTTTCTACTACCTCAACAAAGGAGCGTTCTCATGGGGAGACAAGCGCGCCCCTGTTGAGGATCCAGCCGTGCCGATGCTGATCAGCCTGCTGATTGTGAGCGCTTCGGCGACCGCGATTCTGCTTGTCCTGCCTCCGCTTGCCCTGGGCTCACGCCTTCCTCGCGAACGCGGCGTTCCAGTGTTTCTGGTCTACTTCATCTGTCTCGGCGTGGCGTACGTCCTCATTCAGGTCGCTCTGATTCAGAAGCTGGTGCTGTTTCTTGGCCATCCTACATACGCATTGGCGGTGACCGTCTTCTCGCTTCTCGTCTCGAGCGGCATAGGCGGTTTCTGGAGCCGTCATTTCGCCGAGAGCGTGCCTGTGAAAATGCCCTTCATCCTCGTGCTGGTAGCTACCGCAGTCAGCGCGCTCGCTTTCGCGCTAGCCCCGGCTATTGACGCAGGGGCAGCGCTGCCATTGCCGCTGAAGATCGTGATTACAGGCCTGTTGATTGCGCCTTGCGGATTCCTGATGGGCATGCCGTTCCCGGCCGGGTTGAGGCTGCTGCAGGCGTGGCATTCGCCATCTATTCGATGGGCATGGTCTCTCAACTCCGCGGCCAGCGTGCTTGGGTCGTGCGGGGCCGTGTATCTCGCGCTGCACATCGGATTCCGGAACACCCTGTTGACCGGTGCGGCGCTCTATCTTGTCGCGCTGGCCGCATTGCGGGTGGGAGAGCGCCGGACAACAAGGGCCTCGTAATTGAGGTCCAAATATCTGATACTGGGGCCATGAACGCTGCCCTATCCGAAGAACAGGAAGTTCTCGAGCTGGAAATCGCCGCCCTGAAGAGATGGGCGCAAGGCGATCCGGATGGCTTTCTCCATCTATCTGACCGTGAAGTTGTCTACTTCGATCCCTTCCACGCTCACCGTGTCGACGGAGTTGAGGCGCTGACCGAGTTGTATGAGAGCTTGCGAGGGCAGGTGCGACTCGACAAGTTCGACCTGATCGACCCGAAGGTGACCCTGTCGGGAGACATCGCCCTGCTGACGTTCAATTTCCGGTCAGTGGGAGATCAGGTGAACCACTGGAACGCCACGGAGGTATACCGGCGCGTCGATGGCGAATGGCGCATCATCCACTCGCACTGGTCCATCACCAAGCCGGAGTTGCTGGAGCCGGCGGTATGAAGCGGAAAGCGAAAGATCTGGTCGCCGGGATCCGGTCGTATTGCGAAGCCCATGAGAACCCTGAGAATGCGGACAAATGGGCTCGCTATTTTTCTGAAGGCTACGACTCCTGGGGGCTGCTCGACAAAGAGAACCCGTTCTTCACGACGAAGAAAGAGGAGTGGCTGGAGGAGTATGGCTCGTTGGGGTTGAGCGGTTTCCTGGATGCGGGCGCCGATCTCTGCACGAGCGGCAAGTTCGAAGAGGCTTCCATCGCTATTTCGTTTGTGAAGCAGTACCGGGACGAATTCGATGATCAGTCGCTTCGGCGGCTTGATCGCTGGTTCAATGGAGGCATTCGCAACTGGGCGCACGTAGACGTACTCTGCATGGAAGTCCTGGCACCTGCTTACTCTGCTGGGAACGTTTCCCTTGCCGCGCTTGGCAAGTGGCGCGAATCGGAGTGGAAGTACCAGCGGAGGGCGAGCGTCGTCGCGCTGCTGCCGCCTCCGAAGGAGACCGCCGGCATCGCGCCTTTGTTGGAGTACCTTCGACCGTTGATGCAGGATCCCGATAAGCCGGTACAGCAGGCGCTGGGATGGTTCCTGCGGGAGGCTTGGAAGATTGCACCGAAGCCGGTGGAGGCGTTTCTGCTGGAGCACGTGGCAACGGGGCCGAGGCAGATTTACCAGACCGCAACAGAGAAGATGTCCGCGGAGAAGAAAGCCCGTTTCAAACGACCGGCAAAGAAGCTGCGATAGAATCGAACCGGGCAACTCCTTGCCCCATCCGCTCCATGCAGTCAGAACCTCCCCCGCCTTTTTCGCCCGTATCCCCCGAGCGGGTGCGGGCGACGCTGGAACGGATTCTTGCCAGCCCCGCCTTTCGCAACAGCCGGCAGTGCCAGAAGTTTCTGGAGCACGTCGTCGTCAACACGCTGGCCGGGCACGAGGAGCAGCTCAAGGAGCGTTCCATCGGCATGGACGTGTTCGGGAGGGACCCGGGATACGATACGTCGAATGACCCGGTAGTGCGCGTGCGCGCGTCGGAGGTGCGGAAGCGTCTGGCCCAGTACTACCAGGAGTCGGGACAGCCGGGAGATGTGCGGATCGAGGTGCCGGCAGGATCTTACCGGACTGAGGTGCACGAACTGGCGCCGGTGCAGGCTGCCCAGGCTCCGGCGGTCGAGGTTGCTGAGGAGGCAGTCAGCAAGCCGCGACGCTGGGTGCTCGGCGCCATTGGCGGCGGGGCGTGCGCCGTGGCGGCCGGTGTTTGGGTAGCGAGCCGACGGCCTGCCGACGCGACGGCCCTCGACAAGTTCTGGGCGCCGGTTTTGGAATCCCGCCGGTCGGTGATCATCTATTGCGGACAGCCCGTGGTGTACTTCCTGTCGCGCGACGTCCACGCGCGTTTCGGCGCGCCTTCGAAGCCGGGCGCGGCGCCGCTCAACATTCCGCCTGACGCCGCTCTCCGGGGAAGCGACATCATCCCGGTGACCGAGCAGTTTGTTGGAATCGGCAATGCTCACACCGCGGCGCTGCTTTCGGGCTTTTTTGCCGTGAAGAACAAGCCGGTCGAGTTCCGGTATGCCAGCGACATCTCGTTCACCGACTTGCGCAGCTCACCGGCGGTTCTGATCGGCGCGTTCTCGAACTTGTGGACGCTCGAAATGACGACTCAGTTCCGATTCGTCTTCGAACGTGAAGGCGGCGCGGGGAGAATTCGGGACCGCTCGGCGGAGGATCGTGTGTACCAGTTGACGCAGCAGGCGCCTGACGGGAAGACGCCTGAAGACTACGCTCTCGTGACACGGCAGGTGAATTCGGCGACAGGCCAGGTTCTGATCACGGCCGCTGGAATCAGCCAATACGGAACGCGTGCGGCCGGGGAGTTGCTCACGGATTCGACACGTCTGGACGCGGCGGTCGCCGGCATCTCGCCGGATTGGCCGAACAAGAATCTGCAGCTTCTCCTGCACACAACGGTCTACAAGGGCACGCCGGGCCCGCCGAGGGTGCTCGCCACGCAAGTGTGGTAAGTAGGTCTGATGGCGCGAAGCAGCGAACTGGACCGGCTCAAGCGAGTGACTGTACGGACGCGGGCCGAATTGCGGCGATGGCTGGAGTCGCACCACGAGTCGACGGAGAGCATCTGGCTGGTTACGTACAAGAAGGAATGCGGCAAGCGGTATTTGCCGTACGACGCAATCGTCGAAGAGGCGCTGTGCTTCGGCTGGATCGACAGCCTCAGGCGCAAGCTGGATGAAGAGAGGACGATGATGCTGCTCTCACCGAGGCGCCCGCGCAGCGTCTGGTCCAAGCTCAACAAGGAAAGAGTCGAACTGCTCATTGGGAGCGGACTGATGCGTCCGCCGGGTCTGAGGAAGATCGAGTGCGCGCAGCAGGATGGATCGTGGGCGTATCTGGAGGAGACGGATTCGCTGGTGATCCCTGCGGACCTGTCGCAGGCGTTCGAGCAACAGCCTGGATCGCGAGAGCAGTTCCATGCGCTCAGCGAAAGCATGCGCCGCAGGCTTCTCCACCATTTGAAGGATGCGAAGGGAGCGGCGACGCGAGAAAAGCGGATATTGCAGTTGCTTGGGTATGCTGCAAATCAAAAGGGCCGCCCGAAGGCGGCCCCTGTGGTTTCGAACAAACCGCGCGCTAGAAGTCGAAGCGCAGGTTGAACTGAAGGACGCGTGACAAGCCGCGCTGGCTGGTGACGCGCCCGAAGTTGGCGCTGGTCGGGTCGAGGTTCGGCCCGCTGAAGTTGGTGTGGTTGGTGGCGTTCAGCAAGTCCACCGAGAACCGGGCGTCGATGCCGCGTTCCGGCTTGATCGGGAAGATGCGTTCGACCTTCAGATCGAGGTTGAGGATGCCGTCGGCCCGAATGCTGTCCTGACGAATCGGGAACACCCGCTCGTGATAGGAGCCGGGCTGGGCGGCGGAGCGGCCTTCGAAGCCGACAAAGCCGGAAGGCGGCGCGCCGGTGCCGCGCCAGGCGATGGCTGGGATCGAACCATGCGAGGTAGTCCTTGCTGCGCACTTCGTCGTGCTTCCAGAGATCGCCGAGCTGGTTCTGGTCGCCGTAGAAGAAGCGGTTGCCCCAGTCGCCGGTGGCCGGACCGCTCTGGACCTGGTAGACCCCGGATACGTTCCAGTTGCCGATGATCCAGGCCATTGGTCCATCCTTGACGTAGGTCCGGCCTTTGCCGAACGGCATTTCATAGACGGCCGTCCACGCAATGCGGTGGGGCAGGACGTTGTTGTTCGGGCGCTCGGTGGGACTTGAGATCGTACTCGTTTGCCATCCAGTCCGCCACCTGCGAGGTGGCGTAGGTGTACATGAAAGTGGTCTGGAAGCCCTTCGTGAAGCGTCGTTCCACGAGCAACTGCATGTCGTGGTAGGTGTTGTAGCCGTTGCGGGAGTCGCCATCCAGCCCGCCTGGTATGCGGAGATTGCCGTACTGTGGATAGGCGCGCAGCAAGCGGTTCCGCGCCATGTTGGCTCCGGTGAAGAAGGCCTGGCCGCTCATGTACCTGTAGAGGGTTGGGTCAGACTGCTGGAGTCCGGAGAGGTTCTTGATGTTGTACGGGTTGGCGAAGTTCTGATTCAGGAAGTCGTCATTGGCCTGGTTGCGGATCATTCCCTTGGTCCAATACTGGCCTGGCAGAGCATTGACGCGCATCTGAACGGGGATTTGAGCATAGGCACCGTTGTAGGACACATCAATCATCAAGTTGCGACACGATTTCGCGTTGGAATCCGATTCTCCAACGGCTCTGCATTGCAGGTTTGTGATCCCACTGAAACAACTGCGCGTCAGTGTTGTACAGGGGAAATGAACTGAGCGTTGACTTGTACGGATCGTCGAAACGTGTATTGCCGCTGGCTGGACGGACCGGGAAAGGATCGTTCATTACGGTTCTTCCCGTAGCCAGTCCATCGATGGCGCCGACGCCGCAGCAGAAGGTCAGGCCATTATCGTTGCTGATGGGGGTTGCGGTTGCCTGATTGAAGCCGGTTCTTTGTGGCCGGTCATTTGACGCATTCAGCGTATCGGCGTACATGCCGAAACCTCCGCGAATGACGGTCTTGTTATTCAGGCTGTAGACAACGCCGACCTTGGGCAGCCAATTGGTCACACCGCCTGTGGCCGTCGGATAGTCGCCTGTTCCGAGGTAAGCCGTTCCACCTGTTCCAAGGAACTGGCTGGCCGGAAGTTCGGGAACGGGGTTCGCAGCGTAAGCGGCTCTGACCATATCCGTGATGGCGGTGGGGCCTTCGACGAACGCGAACGAGATACCGCGATTGAAGCGCTCGCTAGTGCCGCCCTCCCACTCGTAGCGCAGACCGAGCGACAGGCGTAGCTTGTTGGTCAGCCGCCAGTCGTCCTGGAAGAACAGCGCGCGCCGTGGAGTTCGCCAATAGGCGGAGTCGTTCGTATCGAGGGAGAGGCTGTTGCGGCACGCCCATCATGAACGCAGCCCAATCGTGAACGTGATTGGAGGCTAGGTTGTCAATGTTGGTCGGCTTGGTCCAGTTGTTGCGGAACGTGAAGTATCCCGTGGAACTGCTGTGGTCCGCTTTCGGCGAACAGGTTGCGCCGTTCCTGCCAGCCGTACTTGAACGAATGCGCGCCCTTGATGGTAGTCATCGTGGCCCGATACTCATAGGTGTTTGACTTGGCGGAAATCGCTGGATATTCGCCGCCGACGTCGGTGATGTTGTTGAAATCGAGGCGCGGCAGTTGGGTGTTACCGCCGGCGCGCTGATCGATGTAGTCGGGCAGGCCGACCGCCTTTGCGTTGACCGCAGTTCGAGTGCTGTTCCGGCTGCCCTCTTCAAATCGCGACCAGCCGAAGTTGGCGTCGAGGATATTCGAGGAGTTGATTGTCCAGAGATAGCCCATGTTGGCGCCGCGGTTGATGCGGGTTAAGCCGTTGGAGTGCAAGCCGCGCGCGGTTTCGTAGGTCCAATCGTACTCGTCTGCCAAGCGGTCATTCCACTGCCATCGCCCATTGATGCGGTGATTCTGGTTGATGGCGTAATCGTAGCGGTTGACGATGGAGTTGAATTTCTCATCCTTCGGCATCGCCGAGCCGAAGTAGTTGTTGTACATCTCCGGTGTCACCTTGCCCGAGATGTTGTTCGGTGTCGGGAAGAGTTTCGAGTAGTACGCGTATGTCGGGTTGAGGACCGGCACACCCTTGTTCCCGGGGAACGGCGTTCGAGAGACGGTGGTGCCGTTCAGTCTGGCCGACCGCGGGTCGTACACGGTATATAAGTTGGCGCCGTTCGGGACCGTCAGGAAGTAGGAGAAGTCGCCCGCCTTCATCGCGTCGGTCGGAACCGTGACATCAGTGCTCGACGTGGTTTCGGCCTTTGACTGCCGGATTCCGTTCCAAGTGAGCGTCCAGAACAGCTTGTCTTTGCCGTTAAACAACTTGGGAATGTAGACAGGACCAGAAGCAGAAACGGCGTAGTTATTGGAGCGGCCTGTGGCCTGCTTCTGTTTCGTGTCGGGATCGATCGTCCCGTTGCGGACGCCGGCGTCGTAAGTTTCGCGGGTGAAGAACGGTGTTGCGTTCCACCGCTGTTGCCAGTGCTGATCGGACACCGCGCCATGCAGGGCATTGGTGCCGGATCTGGAACTGACATTGATCGCCGCGCCGGACGTGAATCCCTGACTTGCGTCGAAGTTCGAAGTCTCCAGTTTGAATTCGGTGATCGAGTCCGCCGGAGGCGTGAAGCCCACGCGGCGTCCCGTGCCGGTGACGGTCATGCCATCGATCGAGTACTCGTTCTGGCCGACGCCGCCGGATGTGTTGAATGCCGACGTGCCGCCGTTGTCGAACGCGCGCCGGTACTCAGGTTGGCCTGTCCACTGCATACCAGGTGCGAGTGCCGATAGCGCGAACGGGTTGAGGTCCGACGTCGGCAGGTTGATCAACTGGCGCTGGTCGAGAACGCGGCCGCCGCTGGCGGTCGTGGTTTCGAGCAGCGGCGTTTCGGCGGTCACTTCCACGGTCTCAGTGACACCGCCGATCTCGAGGCCGACGTTCCACTCCAGCCTGGCCGAGACGTTCAGCACAAGGCCTGTCTGTAGCGACTTTTTGAAGCCACCGGCCTCAACCATGACGTTGTATGTGGACGGGTCGAGCAGATTCGCCTCGTAATAGCCGTTTTCGTTCGTTGTTAGACGCCGCGTGGCGTTGGTCTCGGTATTGGTCACCGTGACGGTTGCATTTGGAATGACAGAACCGGTCGGGTCGGTCACCCGTCCGGAGATACTGCCGCGCGCTTCCTGCGCGCTGCTGGTCAAAGAGAGAACTGTTGCCAGAACAGTCGCTCCGACGAAGAGCTTACCCAACATAGGCTTGAAAACCTCCCCGAATACTCCCAAGGTTCGCGAGAACCTGTGCGCCAACGAGTAAATCAGAAACGGAGGGAGCAGTCAAGGCAAGGCGGGCGCCTCTCTCAGCCGATCAGCTTCAAATAGCGACTGGGCGACGCTGGCCGCCCTCGGTCGGTCACCGTGGGCCAGGATATGGTGAGCCGCCGTTTTGCGCGGCTAATCGCAACATAAAAGAGGCGATGTTCTTCGGGGAGGCGGTTCTCCCGCTGGCTTCGCCAACTCGGGAACTCACTGTCGGTGGCGTTGGCTACGAAGACGTTTTCGAACTCGAGTCCCTTTGCCTGATGCACGGTAAGCACCGGCACAAGGTCGCCGTCGCCCGTGTGGCGATCCAGGTCCGTGCCAAGCGCTGCCAGGTTGAGAATTTCGAGCAAGGCCTGGCGCGGAGGGACTCCCGGTGAATCGAGACGGGCGAAGAGCAGTCCGAGTTCGTCGAGGTGCTGCAGTCGCCGGTCGCCTCCTTGCTCCTTCTCGTAGTAAGCAAGCAGGCCGGACTCATTCAGGACGCGATGAAACAGCTCCGGAGGGCGCTCGGTTTCAGCGAATCCGCGCCATTGCTCAAGCTGTTGGGCCAGCGGCAGAAAGCGTTTGCCGTGCGTTCGCACTGCCTCCACCCTGGCCGGGGCGCCTTCGCACAAAGCCTGGGCCAGCTTTTCCAGCAGTTCGACGGTTGCGCGCACGTCATCCATCGCCTTGTGCGTTGGTTCGGTCTGGAGTCCGAAGTAGGCGGCCAACTCAGTAAGCCGGTAGCTTGGCAATCGAACGAGCCGGCGGCTGATGTCGAGGGTGTCGAAGCAGCGGACGCGTTCGGGCAACCTGAGGCCACAGGTATTCAGCCGTGCTTCCAGGATCGGAATGTCGAATGCAATGAGGTTGTGGCCAAGCAGAACGTGTCCACTGCAGAAGGCGAGGAAGTCGGGCAGCACTTCAACCGCAGGGCGTCCGTGCGAGGCGAGGTACTCGTCGGAGTAACCGTGGATGGCCTCCGAATCGCCAACCGGACGAGCGGGCGTAATCAGTGCATGGAACTCAGCCTCGATGCCGGCCCAACCGCATCGAGCAGCCGCGATCTCGACGATCTCGTCGTGGCTGGTGTCGAGGCCGGTGGTTTCCGTGTCGAAGACAACGACGCCACCGCGGTTCAGCGCGGAAAGCAATGCGGCGTATGGTTCGCCGTCCTCGAAGGTGCTGGATCGCAGGAGGTCGCAGAGCCTGAGGCCGGCTTCGCGCGGGAGCTCGCGCAGCTTGGCGAGCGTCGCGTCGCCAATGCCCTTTGGCGGCGCATCGAGGTAGCGTTGGGCTGCCATCCCATCGTTCGGATTCAATAAGAGACGCAGGTGAGACACAGCCGCCTTCACCTCGGCGCGCTGGAAAAACTTGTACTGATCCACGCGCACGTGCGGCAGCCTCATTTCGTCGAAGACGCGCGAGAGGTCGCGGGCGGTGAAGTTGGTCCGAGTGAGTACTGCGCACTCGCTGTACGGCACCCTCTCCTCCTCATGCAGGCGGCGGATCGCGCGCGCGATCCAGCGCGCTTCTTCGCGCGGGTTGGCGATTTCCCGAACGTCGACAGGAACTCCGTCCTCGCTGGCATTGGCGACGAGTTCCGTCGTGACTGCGCCGGTTGAGGCGCGAATCACGGAGTAGCAGGCGTCGAGGATCGCGCGCGTAGAGCGGTAGTTCCGCTTGAGCCGTACTTCCACCGGCGCGAACTGCTGCCGGTAGTCGCCGACGATTTCGAATGGCGCTGAGCCTCGCCACTCGTAAATCGCCTGGTCTATGTCACCGAAGAAGGAAAGCTGTCCGTGCAATTTCGCGAGCGAAGACAGGACCCGATACTCAGAGCGGCTGGTGTCCTGCACTTCATCCACCTGGATCGCGGTGAACTTGCCGGCCCAGCGGTCCAAGGCCTCCGGGTTGCTCTCGAGAAGATCAAGCACCGATCGCACCAGGTCAGTGAAATCGAGCGCATGGTTCTCCCTGAGCTCGCGAAGATATTCCTCAAGCCAGTCGCGGAACTTGACTGTCTCCGCCAGATCAGGCCGGCCCAGGTTGGAGCAAAGCAGCAACTCCTCGAAGATGCGGCGCGGGCCGCGAGGCGGATCTTCATCGTAGCGGGAGAGTCTTGCCGCCGCTGCCGCGCGGACCAACAGGAAGTTCCATCTTTCGACGGACTCGCGATCGACGAAGACGCCACGCCGCTTCGAGATCCGTGAGAAAATTTCGGCGCAGTCCTCCTCGTCGTAAATGAGGAAATCGCCGTCGATTGCCAACAGGCTGGATTCGGCCCTGACGATCCGCGCGCAGAGACCGTGGAACGTGCTCGCTGTGATTGAGGCCGCGAGCTTGCCGAAGCGCGACTTGAGCCGGTCGCGGATCTCGCGGGCGGCCTTGTTGGTGAAGGAGAGGCACATCACGCGGCGCGGGTCGATTCCGGCGTCGAGCAGGCGTGCCGTTCTTTCAGTCAGTACATGCGTCTTGCCGGTGCCCACCGGCGCCATCACCAAAACTGGCTTGTCAATTGTCTCGACAGCCAGTTTCTGCTCCGCGTTGAGATAGAATCCGCCCATGCCTCAGCCTTCCGGAAAAGTAACCCGACGCCAGCTTAGCGCAGCGTTGGCGCCCGCCGTTTTGCGCTCACAATCGGCCCGGAAGCCAAACTTCCTGTTTTTGCTGTCCGATGACCACAGCGCCGAATTCACAGGCTGCTATGGCAACTCAACGATTCGCACACCGAACATCGACCGTTTCGCGTCTGAGGGCGCGCGCTTCAATCGCATGTTCACTTCGGCGCCGCAGTGCGTGCCCTCGCGAGTCTCACTGATGACTGGAATATCGCCAGTGGCGGCGCGCATGGGACGCTTCAGCGCTCCGCTGCCGGCGAACGTGCCCGCGCTACCAGACTACCTGCGCAAGGCCGGATACTACACCGGCGTTTGCAGAAGGAACCACCATCTCGACGGTTCGCCCGGCGGCCGCGTGAGCGGGTCCATCTTTGAAAAGCACGGTCTTGCGACGATGCGCAGCCGTTTCGACTTCCTCAACGTCGAGAGGCGCCGCGAAATGACCGGGCCCCTGGTGGAGGAGTTCTTCTCGAAGAGGCCGGAAGGGAAACCGTTCTTCCTCTGGGTCAATTTCGAAGATCCGCACTATCCGTGGGATCGCGACGCGTTGACGCCCCCGCACGAGAAGAAGTCGATCCGAGTTCCCAAGTTCCTGCCGGACCTGCCGGGCGTGCGCGAGGACCTTGGGCGATACTACGACGAAATCGGACGCATGGACAGTGAGTTTCAGACCGTATTGAACATCCTCGCGAAGAAGGGCGAGGCCGAAAACACGCTGGTGGTGTTCATGGGAGACAACGGGTTCCCCTTCCCGCACGGTAAGGGCACGCTGTATGATCCGGGACTCAATGTGCCGTGCATCGCGCGTTGGCCCGGGATCGTCAAGCCGGGCGGCGTTTCCGACGCGCTTCTTTCCGGCGAGGACCTGACGCCGACGTTGATGGAGGCGGCGGGGATTCCCGTGCCGCAGTCCATGAGCGGGGTCAGCTTCAAGCCGCTGCTCGACGGTTCGAAGGCGAAGTCACGGGACCGGGTCTTCGGGGCAAGGCTCACTCACGGCAGCCGTCCGTTCAAGGAAGGGACAACGACGCACACCTTCGATTTGTCACGGATGGTAAGAAACGATCGATACAAGCTCATCTACAACTGCACGCCGCAGATGAAGTACTCGCCTGTGGACAGCTACACGGAGCGAAGCTGGCTGGAGATGACAGACGAGCAGAATTGGGGCCGGTTACCCGCGGCGATGGGGCGTGCCTACTTCGGGCAGCGGCCGGTAATGGAATTGTACGATCTTGCCAGCGACCCGATTGAAATGAACAATCTTGCGGGGCGCGCCGAGTTGGCCGAGGTGGAGCGGGAGCTGACTGTCGCGCTCCAGGAGAAGATGATCCTGGATTGGGACTTCCTCCCGCTGCCTTTGAACGAGTAGCGAACCTGGCTCAGGGCAGCTCGCGCACCGCGATGTTGCGGAAGCGGTGCTGTCCGCCTGCTTTCCAGATCTCGGTTCCGCCATGCACCTGCACGGCGATCATTCCCGATTCGGCGCCTTCGACGGAGTGGTTGGCAAAGTCAAACCAATCGGTCACGCGGACATCATTGATCCACACCTGAATATGCGGGATGACCCCATCGATTCGCGCCCGCATCCGGTTCCATTCGCCTTTCTTCCACGCTTTCTCGAATTCGGGGGTGCTGTAGGTGCGGACGTCCTTGAGTCGTTCCCCGTACACGCCGCCCACGTTGCCGTTGTCGCGATAGTCGAGCAACACCTGATAGGCCTCGCCCTTCTCGCTCGACCGCAGGAAGAGCCCGCCGTCGCAGCCATACTCGGGATTCAGTTCGAGATAGACCTCGAAGTTCCTGTAGATCTTGTCAGTGAGCAGGATGCCGCCCTTGCCGGGCGGGTTCTGCATGCCGGTCAGGATGCCGCTCTCCACTTTCCAGTCGGGCGTCGTGCCGTGGTGGTTGGTCTTGCTGATGTGCCAGCCGCCCAGGCTTTTGCCGTCGAAGATCGGAGTGAAGCCGCGGGGCACAGTCGACGCTTCCGCCGGGACCGCGACGATCTCGAACAGCCGCTCCTTCGGCTGTGCGATTTCGCGATGGCGGGCCACCATTTCATCCTCGAGTGAGTCGAGAGCAGCCATTGCGGCGCGTTGCCTTGAGAACGCGTCGGTGTCGAGCGGAACTTCCACAGTGCGCCAGCGCGCGTTGTGAACGTTGTTGTGCTTCAGAGTGAGGGCGTGCACCAGGCGCGCCTGATCGAACATGGGCGTAGGGAGTGTGGCGAGATTCAACCCGGAGCCTAACTCGGCGGCCGTGAACACGCCCACCTGGAGCCCGTCGATCCGCAACGCGTAGTGACCCGGGGCGAGTCCGGCAACCTTCAGCGGCTGCTGGTTGAGTTCAACGGTGATGCCGGCGGCATCGGAGGCCAGTTTGAACAGGGGATCGCCGAGGTCGATCGGCATTGGCAACGAGCGGTCGAGTTGCCTCCAGCGGAGGGTGTTGTTCGAGGCGGACAGATCGCGAACGGAAGTGTTCTCTTGTGCCGTGACCGCTCCCTTGGCGGCATCAATCGACGTTGCCGAAACGGTGCCGGACAGGCCCCACTGCTTCACCATCGCGGAGGCCATGATCAGATGGCCGGCAGGCCCAGGGTGGACGCGGTCCGCGACAAGCTGCAGCGCCAGTTGAGAATTGGCCTGTTGCGCTCTCTCCAATGCGCGCACCAGCGGCGCGTTCAGATCCACGACATTCATGGAGTTTTCGGCGGCGTACTTTTGGAGGAAGTCACCGAAGCGCACCAGAACCGGATTGTAGCCTCCATTGGCCAAGGCCGGCCTTGTCACCTCGTCGTAAGCTGACGGTCTGATCAGGGTGATGCGCGCCCCCGGCACGAGCGGCTTCATACGATCGAGCATCAGTTGGAAGCCTTTCGTGTAGTCTTCGTAGATGTTTTCGGTGAAGCCCCTGTATCGCCCGTCGTTCATGCCAAGCATGATGGTGACGACTGTGGGCTTGTAAGGCGCGACATCGCGCTCCAGCCGAAGCTGAATGGGGCCGCCGCCTCCGCCGGTGACGCGGTCGCCACCCCAGCCCGAGTGGACAAAACTGACGTCCAGGGAAGGGTATCGGGTCCTGACGAACGTCTCGACGAATGTTGTGTAGAGACGCTGGTCGGTGATGCTGTCGCCGTAGAAGACGACGCGGTCGCCGGTCTTGAGATAGAAGGCCTGCTGCGCGAAGAGCGAGCCGGCGACGAGGAGTAATGGCAGGAGTCGGAGCATGGTCATCCTCTGAGCTTGTAGTGAGTCTCCGGCAGTGAGCGAAGCCTGTCGGCCGCAGCTTCCGGAGTGATATCGCGTTGGGGCGTGGCCAGCATTTCATAGCCGACCATGAACTTGCGCACAGTTGCGGAGCGCAGCAGCGGCGGGTAGTAGTGCGCGTGGAAGTGCCAGTGGGGGTGCTGCCCTCGCGGCCGCTGATGAAAGCCCATTGTGTACGGAAACGAGATCTCGAAGAGGTTGTCGTAGCGAGTGGAGACTCGTTTCAGGATGTCGGCCAGCCCTTCCCGTTCGGCGATCGACATCTCGTCCATGCCACTGAACGGCCGCCGGCTGATCACCATCACTTCGAAGGGCCACACCGCCCAGAATGGCACGAGCGCGACAAACGTCTCGTTTTCGCAGACGATGCGTTCGGCTCGGATCAGTTCGAGGTGGAGATAGTCTCCGAGCAACGTTCTGCCCGTCCGGTCGTGCCAAGCGCGTTGGGTTGCGTCCTCCTTGGCGACCTCATTCGGAAGGCTGGAGCTTGCCCAGATCTGGCAATGCGGGTGGGGGTTACTGCACCCCATCATGTCGCCGCGGTTTTCGAATATCTCGACGAAGGAGATATCGGGGCGGGATGAAAGCGAGACGAACTCTTCCACCCAGGTATCGACGACAGCCTGCAGAGCAGGCAGGTCCATCTCGGCGACGGTGAGGTTGTGTGCCGGGGAGAAGCAGACCACCCTGCAGAGTCCGGACTCGGAGGTGGCGCGAAGCAGGCCGTCTACTTCAATTCCGCCCTTGGGCGTATCGGCGAGCAGGGCGGCGAAGTCGTTCGTGAAGGCAAACGTACCACTGTAATCAGCATTGCGCGTCCCGCCCGCCCGCTCATTTCCCGGGCAGAGATAGCACTTTGGGTCGTAGAAGGGGCGTTCGTCCGGCGGCAGTTTTTCCACCTGCCCCTGCCACGGCCGTTTCGTGCGATGAGGTGACACCAGCACCCATTCGCCGGTGAGGGGGTTGAAGCGTTTGTGTGGATGTTCCGTCAGGTCGAACAAGATTGACTCCGGGAAGGCCGGCGGCTTTGCAGATGCGGGCCTCCCTGGAATCGTATCAGCTTAGCGTAGAATGCGGTCTCAGCCTCATGCATCAGACCGCCTCTCCGAACGTTTCGACTTGGCCAAGCCGCCTGATGATCGTCGGCGCGGCTTTGCTGTTCGCCACAGGAGGCGCGGCGATCAAAAGCATTTCGCTGACGGGTTGGCAAACGGCAGGACTGCGCAGTCTGGTCGCCGCGCTCGTCCTGCTTGCCGTGCTTCCGGAAGCGCGTCTCGGTCTGTCAATCCGCGTGATCCCCGCCGGGTGCGCCTACGCCGCCACGCTGGTCCTTTTCGTCCTGGCAAACAAGCTGACGACATCGGCCAATGCGATATTTTTGCAGTCAACTGCCCCGGCATTTCTTCTCTTCCTGGCGCCCGTGATCTTGAAGGAGAGAATCGGCCGCAAGGAGATGCTGTATGCGGCCACGCTGCTGGCGGGAATGCTGCTCCTGTTCCGTGGAGAATCGTCATCTGCCGCGACGGCGCCCAACGAGCCGGCAGGCAACTGGCTGGCGCTGGCATCAGGGCTGACTTATGCCATCACGCTCATTGCGCTGCGCTGGAACGCGAGCCGGCAGGGGGGAGCAATTTCCGTGGTGGCTGCTGGAAATTTCATCGCGTTCCTCGCTTGCGCCCCGATGGCGTGGCCGATCAGTTCTTACACCGTGACCGATATCTGGCTCATTCTCTTCCTGGGTGTCTGTCAGATAGGAATCGCCTACTATCTGCTGACACGAGGAATGCGGCAGGTGGCGGCGTTCGAGTCATCAACGCTGCTGTTGGTCGAGCCGGTGATGAACCCGCTCGTCACCTGGTGGGTGCTGGCCGAACGGCCGTCAGGCTGGGCATTGGCCGGGGGCGCGGTGATCCTTGGGGCAACACTCGCCAAAACCTGGTGGGACAGGCCGGGCCGCTGACGCGGTTACTCCAGTCCCATCTGTGTGAGGCGATAGCGGAGCGCATTGCGTGTCAAGCCGAGAAGCCGCGCCGCCTGGCTCTTGTTTCCTCCCGCTCGCTTGAGGGCCTCCCGAATGAGCTGCCGCTCGTGTTCCTCGAGCGAAACTCCCTCGGGCAGGAAACCGTCTGAAGTGCCATTGCCGGCGGTGGCGGAACCTTTGCGCGGAGCGTGATCGAGTCGGATGTCGTCTGGTCCAATCGTCTCGCCCTTGACGTAGATGAGGCTTCGCTCAATCGCGTTCTCAAGCTCCCGCACGTTGCCCGGCCAATGGTATTCCACTAACTTGTCCATACCCGCCTTGCTGATGCTGCGCACGCCCGATCCCGATTCCCGTGAGAATCGGGATAGAAATCGCTCCGCCAGTTCCTGAATGTCCTCACGGCGCTCCCGAAGCGGAGGAATAGTGAGCGGGAAGACGTTCAGCCTGTAGTACAGGTCCTCGCGGAAATTGCCCTCTTCAAGCGCCCTGCGCAGATCGACGTTGGTCGCGGCCACGACGCGCACGTCGATCTTGCGGGTCTTGTTGGAGCCGAGCCTTTCGAATTCCCGTTCCTGCAGGACCCGCAGGAGTTTCACTTGAACCGCAGGCGGCACGTCGCCAATCTCGTCCAGAAAAACCGTGCCTCCGTCGGCCTGCTCGAATTTGCCCGGCTTGGCCGTCACCGCGCCGGTGAAAGCGCCTCTCTCAAAGCCGAAGAGCTCGCTCTCCATCAGGTTCTCGGGGATCGCGGTGCAGTTGATCTTCACGAAGGGCTGGGCTGCGCGCGGTGAATGATGGTGAATTGCCCGAGCTATCAGGTCCTTCCCCACTCCGCTTTCCCCGCAGAGAAGCACGGTGGTTCGAGTGGGGGCCACGCGAGTCACCGAACCCAGGATCTCCTGCATCTTCGCGCCCGTTCCGACAATGTTGTCGAACCGGTACCGATGGCCGAGCTCCTCCTTCAACCTCACGTTTTCGTCGCGCAGGGTGCGGACTTCGAAGGCTTTGGCGAGGACAGCGTCAAGATGATCGAGCGAGAAGGGCTTGGGGAGAAAGTCCACGGCGCCCTTCTTCATCGCCTCGACAGCGAGTTCCACGGTTCCAAAGGCGGTCATGACGATCACGGGAGTGGCCGCGCTGGCTTGCCTCAGTGTTTGGAGCAGAGCCATTCCGTCCATCGCGGGGAGTCGCAAATCAGTGAGGACAACGGCCGCTCGTTCCGCCATCGGCAGGCCCTGTTCTGCGGTGGAGGCCGATTCGACCTCATATCCCTTGGACTCAAGGTGTAGCGACAGAACGCGACGAAGCTTCTCCTCGTCTTCAACGATCAGGATTCGCGGCTTCATGTGGCGCTCGCTTGATGGTCTCAAATCGAGTAGACGCCGCGGGAGGCAAGGTGCGTTGCGACGAACTTCGCGCGAATCGGAACTGAGCCGATTACCAAACTGGCGTCGGGCGACTCAGCGAATCCGGGTCCGGATACCAGCAGTAGCCCAGCCGGACGATAGTCTTGATTGAGGCAGCCTCCTGTCCCAGTTTGCGCCGGAGGCGTTGGACATGGACGTCCACGGTTCGGGTGCGTGCGCCGTCAGCATAGTTCCAGACGGTTCTCAATAGTGTCTCGCGGCTGATGCAGCGCCCCGGGTTCTGCATCAGGATTGAAAGTAACTCACGTTCCTTCCGCGTCAGCCTCGCGCCTATCGAGCGGCTGTCATCGGTCGGCGGTCTGGTGTGTCCCAGGTGATGTCCCTGAGCGAAGGCAACTGAAGTCATCGTCACTCGGCTCCTCGTTGAGTCGTTGACGGACGCGAAGGGAAGACTCAGTCCATCGCTTCCATCTCCAAGTCCCTGCATGAAGGGATAGACGAGCGTGGTGCGAAAGTGTTCGTTAAAAGTTCTGACAACTTGGACATTTATTCGCCGGAGGGGGTGTGTTTACAAAGGTGAAGGCTCAGCCTGCAGCGGGGAGAAGCAGCCGGAACGCGGATCCGCGGCCGGGCTCGCTCTCCACTTCAATGCGGCCACGGTGTTCGGCGGCGATTTTGGCGCTGATGGATAGACCGAGTCCGACCCCGTCCGATTTGGTGGAGTAGAAGGGGTTGAAGATCCGCTCCCTGTCGCTGGCGGCAATCCCTGCCCCGCGGTCGAGAATGCAAACCTCGACCATGCCTGCCTCGCTTCTTGTTTTAACGGTGACTATCGAACCGGGAGGAGAAGCTTGCAGCGCATTCTGAATGAGGTTGAACAGCACTCGCTCCAGAAGTTCTTCGTCTCCGGTCACCAGAGGGAGTCCGGGCTCAAAGTTCCGGTGGACCGGCGGGGATTCGTTGGGCGTCTGGCGTGCGAGGTGGTCGATGGCCATGTCGGCCAGCTTATTGACGTCCACGGGCTCCGCCTTGAGGTTAAGCGGTTTCGCGAAATCGAGAAAACGGATGATGAGCGAGTTCGTCCGATCGACTTCAGCGGAGATGTAGCCCGCCAACTCCGCCGCCACGGCCGGCAATTGGTCGCGATGGCTGTCCAGGATTTCAGCCGAAGCCTTGATGGTGCCGAGCGGATTGCGAAGTTCATGGGCTAAGCCAGCCGTCAACTGCCCCAGGGCGGCGAGGCGCTCGGCGCGGCGGACGGAGTCCTCAGCTTCAACCAGCCTCCGATTCGCCTCAGCCAGATCCGCCGCGGCCGCCTGAGCCTGGAGGGCGACCCTGCGGTTAGCCTCGGCCAGAGTATAGGTGAGGAAGGCGACTGCGGCCAGGAAAAGTGTTCTGAGCAGAAGGAGCCGCCAGGCGCCGGCGGAAAGCTCATACTGCCACCAGCCTGCGAATGGAATGAAGCTCAAGTAGGCTGTGCAGGAGAGCAGGGTAAACGCGCCGCAACCCCATGCGCCCAGAGTGGTTGCCGCCGAAACAACGGGCAGGATGAGGATCAACCAGAAGTCAGAGTTCAGGCCCCCAGTCACCCCGATCAGCAAAAAGCCCGCAACGAGTTGAAGCAGAATGAGCACGGCGAGCGCTTTGTCAGATCCCATCTTGCGGACGCGTGGCGCGAGGAGCTGGAGAATTGCCAGGGCGCCGATCATCTCCAGGCCAGCCCAGTTCCTGCCCGGGGCCACCCACCCCAGGGCGGAGAAGATCAGAAGCCACAGGATGTCCTGAGCTCCCAAGCCGCCCGGAAGTTGGCCGATGCCTTGTGACCGCACGGCTGCCAGCTTAATACATTGGACGGAGTGGTTTCGTTGCTGGCTTGTCGCGAGGCAGCATTGGGTCGATGGTATCAGGTCTGATTTCGATTCCGGTTGTGTCACAATGATGATGTCTCACAGGTTTCAGATGAATTCGATTGAGTCGCAAAAAAATCCCGACGCCCTCAGCCCGGTTGAATCCGCTCCTTCGCCAGCGCTTGAATCCGCGCAGGCGCCAGAGGCTGCACAGGCTTCAGCGCCGCAAGAGGCTGCCCCCCAGGAGGAGACTTCCTTCGGCGATGTGCTCCGCCAGTTTGAAGCAGAGCACTCCGGCGGCGAAAGCCACTCCTCAGCATTGGACGGCGTTGTCGTATCAGTGAGCGAAGAGGCGATCGTCGTCAATGTCGGCCGCAAGATGGAAGGGGTGCTGAAACCTGACACGCCCGGGCTGCCGTCCGGAATTCGACCCGGAACAAAGATGGTCGTCAACATTGCCGGCCGGACCGATGACGGCTATTATTTGCTCTCGACGATCCGCGTGGAACAGCCGAGAGATTTCAGCGGGCTGGACTCGGCATTCGAGAACAAGCTCGTGATCGCCGGCATGGTCAAGGAAATGGTGAAAGGCGGACTTCGCGTCGAGGTTGCCGAAGGCGTCAACGCATTTCTACCGGCTTCGCGCAGCGGGATCCGCGAGATGGCCGACATGGTTGCCCTGCTTGGCCAGCAGATCGAATGCCGGATCACCAAGCTCGATCTGAGCAACGAGGAGCGGCCCGACATCGTTATCGATCGGCGGGTCGTGCTTGAGGAGCAGACCGCGGCCGCGCGGCAGGCGGCCTTCGAAACCCTGAAAGAGGGCATGGTGGTGGAGGGCAAGGTCAGGAGCCTGACTGAGTTTGGGGCCTTCGTGGAGATCGCGTCGGGCGTCGACGGCTTGCTTCATGTCGCTGATATGAGTTGGAATCGCGTCGAAAAGCCTGCAGATCTTTTGGAAGTGGGCCAGCCACTGCAGGTGAAGATCCTCAAATTAAACAAGGATTCCAAGAAAATCTCCCTCGGAATCAAGCAGTTGCAGCCGGATCCGTGGTCGCAGATGGCTTCGACGCTAAAGCCGGGCGATCGCGTTCAGGGCAAAGTGGTGCGACTAGCCGAGTTTGGGGCGTTTGTCGAGATCGCTCCTGGCGTCGATGGGTTGATTCACCTTTCCGAGATGTCCTGGACCAAGCGTGTGCGTCGTCCTGAAGATGTCGTCAAAACCGGCGAGGTGGTTGAAGCCGCGGTTCTGGAAGTCAAGCCTGGCGACAAGCGGATCAGCCTTAGCCTGAAGCAGGTTCTCGGGAATCCGTGGGAAATTGCTGAGACCAAGTTCGCTCCCGGTACGGTTGTTGAGGCGCCCGTAGTGAATCTGGCGCAGTTCGGTGCGTTCGTGGATCTGGGCGATGGCATCGAGGGGATGATTCATGTGGGTGATATCACCCGCGAAAAGCGAATTCAGCACCCCCAGGATGTGCTCAAAGTCGGACAGGTTGTAAAGGCCCAAGTCCTTGAACTGGATAAGGAAAAGAAGCGCATCCGCCTTGGAATGAAGCAGTTGGAGCCGACCTCGGCGGATGTCTTTATTGGTGAGCACGAACTTGGCGAAGTTCTCACTGGCAGAGTAGTGGAAACCCACGCTACGCACGCGAAGGTCGAACTGGCGGAAGGCGTCCACGCGCGCTGCAAAACACGCGAGGAGGCCGTCTCGGCAGAGAGTACTGCCAATGCGGCCGATGTGACCGATCTCGCGGCCATGCTGGCTTCCCGCTGGAAGAGTGGAAAAGGATCGGCTGAGTCCGATAAAGGCTTGAAAGTAGGCCAGATTCGCCGGTTTAAGATCACGACGATGGATGTCTCGACCCGCCGGATCGAAGTCGAATCGGCCGACTGATCTGGCTGTCAGCTAATTCACACGGACGAACTACCGTTCGCCCCCTCGCCTCGTCTACACTGACGGGGTGTTCCCCTCGAGAGGGCAGAGTGACTCGTGCTGCTGCAGTTGTCGTTGGTGCTGGAGCGGAGCGTTGCATGGATGAAGCCGCGTTGATTCGAGCCGCGCAAGCGGGCGACGACGCCGCTTTTGAACGCTTGGTCCGCCAATACGACCAGAATGTTTTAAGGCTGGCAATGAACCTCCTGAGAAGTCCGGAGGATGCCAGCGATGTCTACCAGGAAGCGTTTCTTCGCGTCTACAGGAACCTGAATTCATTCCGGTTCGACTGTAGCTTTCACACGTGGCTATACAGGATAGTGACAAATCTATGCTTGGACCACCTGCGGAAGAAGAAGGTGCGCAAGACGGAGTCTTCGGTCGTCGAGACCGACGAGGGGCCGGTGGACCGGCTCGATTCCGTAGTGGAGCAGCGGGCGCATGGCGACCCGCAAAGAAGCCTCCTGTCTTCTGAACTGAGGGTCAAGATTCAGGACGCGCTTGCGCAGATGACGGCGCGTGAACGCATGGTCTTCGAGATGCGCCATTACCAGGGAATGCGGCTTCGGGCGATCGGCGAAGTTCTCGGAACAACGGAAGAGGCGGCCAAGAACTGTCTGTTCCGGGCAACCCAAAAAATGCGAACGGCGCTGGGAGAATACGTATGAAGTGTGAGCAGGCCAAGGATTATCTGGTCCTCGCCGTTTACGGCGAACTCTCGTTCGAAGAGGAAGAAGCACTGGAGAGCCACGTGACCGGCTGTCCGGAGTGCCGCGCCGAACGCGTACGCCTCGAGAAGTTCGACTCACTGCTGGAGGAAGGTCGGGATGATATGCCGGCCGGCCTGGTCGCCCGATGCCGGCGCGACTTCGCCGCAGCGTTGGACACTGAGCGGAAGTTGGAGCGCAAACCGTGGCATGACGTCTGGCGGCGTTGGGTGGTTCACCCCCCCATGTGGCTTCGTCCTGTCGGCGCCGTTGCGATGCTTGCGATAGGATTTTTCGGAGCGCGTCTGGTGCCCTCTTCCCCCATGCTCTCTCCGGTCGCGAAGCTGATGGTGGGCGAGCAGCCTGTTGTTGCGACTCGCGTGCGTCTGGTGAATCCCGACCACAGTGGCCGTGTGAAGCTGCTCCTCGAAGAAACGCGGCAACGGGAAATGTCCGGTGAAATCGACGACGGAGAGATTAGAAGGCTGTTACTGACGGCCGCCGCTGATCCGGCTGATCCGGGACTCCGAGTGGAATCCATCGACCTGCTCAAGTCGCAGTCTTCCGATGACGAAGTTCGCAAAGCGCTGTTGAATGCCCTGCGCGGCGATCCCAACTGCGGCGTACGGCTCAAGGCGATTGAAGGCCTGCGGGCTTATGCGCGGGATCCGGAGACGCGCCGCGTGTTGGCGACCGTCCTATTGAACGACGACAACCCGGGCGTTCGCACGCAGGCGATCGATCTCCTGGTGCAGAGCAAGGAACCCGACGTTGCCGGCGTCCTCCAGGAACTTGTGCGCCGGGAGGATAACAACTATGTCCGGTCACGCAGCCAGCGTGCGCTGAATGAGATGAAGGCATCGGTAGGCACTTTCTAATGGCGGATCGGCGTACTGTTTTGCTCGCGTTGGCCGGTCTCACCGCTTTTGGCGGGACGGCGGGGGCGCAGCCGGGGGGATTTGTCAAGGAAGGCTCACAGGGATGGGTGAGGCGGCAGAATGGCAGCATACCTGCGCGGACGGGCGTTTCTCGCCTCAAGGTCGTCACGCAAGGCAGGCTGGTCGTGCAGTCCTCGCCCAAATCGCGGCAAGTCGAATACATATGGGTTCAGCGCGTGCCCATCAACCTGGGAGAGGAAGCGCTGGAAGCGCTGGCCGCGGGGTCGAAAATCAAAGCGCTGGAGCAGGGTGATTGGTGCGTGGTGGCTACATCACTGCCGGGGGACGAGAGCTTCAGCGAATTGACAGTCACTGTGCCTGAATCGTTCACAGTGGCAAGACTGGAGACGCGAGCCGGCGGGCTGAAACTGAGCCGGCTGTCCGGCGATATTCAGGCGGCCACGGGCGCCGGGAACGTCGACGTCGACACCCTTTCCGGAGAGATCGTCATTCGGACTGGCGGAGGCACAGTCGCCGCGGGGACGATTAACGGCAGTCTCCGCTGCCTTTCCAACGGTGGCACGATTCGGGTGCAGGAGGTTTCTGGCGACACAATATTGGAGACTGCGGGCGGAGAAATCTTCCTGCAGCGCTCGGGCGGATCTGCGCGACTGTCGACGGCCGGGCGGCAATATCCATGTCGGACGCGCGACGCGGAACGTTTTTGCCCACACTGCCGCCGGTTCGATCGAGGTGAATGAGTCGGGCGGCATTGTGACGGCGGAAACGGGCTCCGGGGGCATTCAGGTCGGCAAAGCTCGCGGCGTGCGTTGCGAAACCGGCAGCGGCATCATCCGGCTGGTGGAAGTTTCCGGCAGTGTTCGCGCCTCCACGGTCTCAGGTAGCGTATTTGCGACGTTCGCCGCTGGCGCTCCGATTGAACAATCCTATCTGGCGACCAACCGTGGTGACATCACGGTACTTCTTCCGTCTAATCTGGCAGTGACTGTCAAGGCGATGAATGAGTCAGCAGGATGGGTTGGCAGGATGAACTCCGAATTCGACGAGATTCGTCCTCAACCGATGCCTGTGTGGGGCAAAGGACCGCTCCTTGCTGAAGGCAGCTTGAATGGCGGCGGCCCGCTCCTGATGATGACAACCAGCAATGGGACAATTTCGCTAAAGCGCCGCAAGTGAATCCACCGGAGGAAGGCCGGCAGAGCCAACGCCGGATTCGCCGCGGCCATGAATGAAAGGGTGATGAAATGTCGATGAAAACAAGACCGGTCTTCCAAAAATGGGTGTTAGTGCTCGGGTGTGGAGTCCTGGCGGCCTTGCCCGCCTTCGGAGAGCTGATTCCCGAACCGCAATCGCCACCCACTCCTCCCGCTGCGCCCACGGCGCCCGCTCCCATGTTCAGCCAAGCCCCGGTGGTGGCCATGATTGGCAGCGGAAGCTATCTTGGCGTCGGCGTAAGGGAAATTGATGAAGAACGTGCGAGGACGCTGAAGCTCAAGGAGACCCATGGGGTGGAGATCACCCGGGTCGATGATGAGAGTCCCGCACACAAGGCCGGACTGAAGTCCGGCGATGTTGTCTTGGAGTATAACGGCGATCGTGTTGAGGGGATTGAGCAGTTCGTGAGGTTGGTGCGCGAAACGCCGGCCAATCGCACAGTGAAGCTCTCAGTTTTCCGGGAAGGATCCGTACAGGCGCTGACGGCGACGGTTGGATCTCGCAAGGGTCCTAAAGCCATGGCGTGGAGCTCCATTCCGGACGCTCCCAACATGGAGAAATTCAAGGTCTACGTCCCGCCCATGGAAATGACGATGCCCGATATCCCGAAAGCCATGATGTCCTGCGCAGCACGATGCTTGGGGTTGAGGGCGAATCGCTTGGCAATAGCCAACTTGCAGAGTACTTCGGAGTCAAGGAAGGTGTTCTTGTTCGTAGCGTCATCAAGGGCACTTCCGCTGAAAAGGCCGGGATCAAGGCCGGCGACGTATTACTCAAGATCGACGATACGTCGCTGACATCACCCAAGGACATCACCACCTCCATCCGGACCGCGCGAGAGTGCATCAAAGAAGACGCTCTCCGTCGTGCTGATGCGAGAGAAACGCGAAATGTCATTGCCTCTGACGTTGGAGGATGAATCAGAGAAGATGCCGGGCCGAGGCCAGCGGGTCACGATGCAGCGGCTCTGACCCCTTAGGCTTGTTCGATAACTGCGTGGTGGACCTTGAGCAACAAGTCCACCTCGCTTGCGCGAATATGGAGCGTCGCCGAGATTTGATCGGGTGTTTCGCCACGCCTGTGCATGCGGAGGGCCAAGCTTCTCTTGCCGACATTGACCGATTGAACTTCTTGTCTCAGGGTTGGGGGCTCCTACTTGGGTTCTGTCCTCGGCCGAAGCCAGTTCGAGGGCTCCCTGCAAGCGAAGCATGGAGCTTCGAAACTCCTCCATTTTCCCTATCGTCATACGTCGATCCTGCTCCAGGATCTTGCGCAGATTGGTGTTCTCTTTCTTCAGCGAGACGAAGAGGAAGAGGCAAAGGACCAACCCCGTCGCCAGCAGTCCATAGAATGTAAGCGGCTCTGCAATCCAAGCCATAGCCTAGCTCCTCCACCAATAGTCGGCCGAGTACCTCGAAGACTTTAGTACTACCCAGCGGCGAATCAGAAAAGAGTCCTAAGCCGCTCTTCACGGCTGATGATCTCCTTGATTCGGACGCCATAATTTCCTTCCACAACAACGACTTCCCCGCGAGCGATAACGCAGTTATTCACGATGATCTCCACCGGTTCGGTGATCGTCCGGTTCAGCTCTACGATGCTGCCGGTGCTCAGCTTCACCGCGTCCTTCAGACGCATTTGGGTCCGGCCGAAGCTGACGCTTACGGGCAGTTCAACTTCAAGCAGGAGATCCAGTGTTTTCGAGCCGCGCCCGTTGGTCGCTCGCGGACCCTCTGTTGGAGGGTGCTCAGTAGCTTCGGGTTGCGATTGGTGGGGAATGTTCAGCGCCGAAGCCAACTCGGTTGCCGCCGAGAGCCACAGTTCGCCGAGTCGCTCACCCCGCAATTCCAGGACCACGCCCACCCAATCGGATAGAGCTTCCGGCGTAACCGTTTTC
>CAVQOO010000033.1:0-7230 GCA_963714395.1 Bryobacteraceae bacterium | reverse complement strand
CCGCAAGAATGTTGTCCGACCTCCTGACGGACCCCGTAACGGTTCGTAACATGTCGCAGCGCGGGTTTCGCCGAAATGCTCCCGGCAAAGTTCATGCCGCCACCTTTCCCAGCGAATACTCGTGGTGAAGTCCGCCGAGAACCGGCTTGCTCCGGATCACGTGCCCGGCAGGAATCCGATGGCGGTCCGGGCTCTCTGGCGGGCATGGATACACCGGCGCCGGTATGCCCGGGCCTAGGCTCATGTGCGGCCTGCCGTGATTGAAATGCGCCATCCACGATCTCAAGATCAGTTTCAGGTGCCGCTCGTTGAAGGGGATGACGAAGTCCAGGCATTCTCGGCGTAGTGTCCCGCCGAAGCGTTCGCAGACAGAGTTCGCCCGGGGCGCCCGCACCGGAGTTCGGAGCACTCGCAGACCCATGGCCGTCACCGATTGATCCAGTTCCTTAGAGAAGATGCTGTCTCGGTCGTGGATCACGAACCGATACGGATGATCGCCCGGCAGCGCCTCCCGAAACTGCTGCAACGTCCACTCCGCCGTCGGATGGGCGGTCACGTTGTGATGGCAAATCCGCCGGGTTCCCACTTCCATCAACACGAATACATAAAGGGTGCGGAACGTCGCCGTGATCACGACGAAGAAGTCGCACGCCACGATCACCTTGGCATGGTTATGGACGAAGGTCAGCCAACGCTGCTTCGGATCGGGTGTTCGGGCAGGACCTCCGTCCCGCAGGTACTTCTCCACGGTGCGGGGCGAAACCCGGATCCCCAGTTTCAGTTTCAATTCGTTGGCGATGCGTTCCTCGCCCCAGGTCGGATTCTCCGCGGCCATCTTGCGGATCAATTGTCGGAGATCCTTGGGCAGCGGCGGTCGTCCCGTCGGATTCGACTTCCAGCGCCAGAAGAGCCGGAATCCTTTGCGGTGCCAGCGGATGAGGGTATCGGGCTTGACGACCACCAGCGCCATCCGCCAATCGAACAGCCGACTCAGAGTGGCCATCAACCACCTGGTAGCATCGTTGGCCCGGTGCGGCTTGACCTGCCGCTCCTGGAAGAGCGCCAATTGCTTTCGCAGAAACAGGTTCTCGGCGGCCAAAGCTGCACGGGGACGTACCACCAGGATAAGCAGCCGACCCAGGTCGAAGAAGGCGACGCATGCAGTCAGGAAGCAGTGCCGCAGAGCGGTGAGGAAGATCAACGGGGCCGACATGAACGCTCAGGATCGCACGTTACAGGACGTTACGAGCCGTGATCCAGGCACCGGACCAAGTTTCTGCGGAGCACAGCACTCCGTCGGACACTCGCCGCGAGTCGTATTCAGTAAGCTCCTCGGAGAGATGTAACGCTCGTCCGGAGCCGAGACTGCGGAGGATCACATATTCGGGCCATACGGGGTCGCACTTCACTTCAGCTCTTTTATCAGCACCACGTCGCTCCGGGTGGTGCCGCGCGCCAGTGCCAGTCTCTTGCCGTCGCGGGAGACGTCGAAGCAGGTGATCCGCTGGCTTGTGAAGCTGGTCACCTGCTTCGGTTGGCCGCCGTCCAGGGGCCGCCGCCATATGTTCGACACGCCGCCGATGGTTTTCACGTACAATAACGCGGTGCCGTCTGCCGACCAGTGCACCAGTCTGCCGACCAAACTTGAGACGTCGTCGAAGGTCTTGATGGGCTGTCCTCCACTGGCCGGAATGATCATGACCTGTGCCTCACCACTGAGAAACTCGCCTACGAGGACGGACTTCCCGTCCGGGGAGATCCTCGACCCACCTCCCCGATCCCAGATTCGGACCGGAGTGCCGCCGTTAATCGGCATTTTCCATACGCCGCCGCTTTTCGAGTCGAGTGAAGCGTAAATCAGCCAAGCGCCGTCCGGAGAACACGACGGACCCGCCTCGCCTTCGCCGTTGGTCAACTGGCGGACATTGCCTCCTTCCAGATCCGAACGCCAGATGTGCGGAAGCCCACCACGGAAAGAAACAAACACCAGATGCCGGTCATCGCCGCAGGCAGACGGCTGCCCGTTCCAACTCTCCGTCGTGATCTGCCTCCGGCCCGTGCCGTCTGCTGCGGTGACCCAGACTTGCGTGGCTCCGCTAGTGTCAGGCGCCTCGAAAAGGACATTGCCATTGCCAGCCCAAGCCATGAAATTCAGGCCGTCCGAACGGCCTGTACTAACCTCTCTCGCGCTTTCGGCGTCACTTGGCGCAACCACCCAGAGATGAGATTTGGTTTCATTCTGGACCGTCACCATCGCGCTGGCATCCCCGGTAAGGCTTAGTCCGCTGTAACTGTTCAAGTCGTTAGTGATCCTGCGCGCCTGGCTTCCGGGATAGGAAACGTGCCAGACTTGCCGGAGCATGTCGGCCACGAAAACGAGTCCGCGACCGTCCGGTAGCCAACGCAGCGCGCTAAGAGAGCCCCATTGCCGCAAACCGATGCGCCTCTCGGACGGCCGCCTACCACGGGTGTGGCCGCCAGGGAACTGATTGCGGTAGCCATTGAGTAAACGCCATACGCGATGGTCTCGCCGTCCGGGGACCATGCTGTAGCGCTAAGGCTACCCGGGAACTTCCGCGCCGCCAGTTGCCGCTCGCCGCTGCCGTCCAGATTGGCGATGAACAGGCCGGTATTCTCGCCGGTCCATCGCGTGAATGCGAGACGCTTCTCGTCCGGCGAGAGAGAGGCACTCGCCATGCTAGGGGTGATGTTCACACCCCCTCCTCCTGTGATGCCACCAAACGCAGCCAGGGTCCTGGCATTGCCTCCAAGAACCGGCATCGTGTACAGCACCGGTGGAGATTTCCCCGTGTCGAAAAAGCAATACAGGGAGTTGCCGTCGCGTGAGAAGTTCAGATTGCTGAAGCTGCCTTGGGCGGGGGGCAGGATCTGGATGTTGCTCCCCGTGGCGGGGTGGAGTAACCAGAGACTACTCTTCCCTTCGTCCGTGATGGCATGGACGACGTACCTGCCGTCGGGCGAGATGGTTGCCGCGCTGGCCTTCCCGGAGTCGGTCAGCTGGGCGATCTGAATACGCTGGAAAGGCCCGGCTGGGCGCAGTTCCAACCAGCGGTAATATGCAAACGCCGCCAGCACCGCGAGCGTGGCGAAGGCAGCCGCCCACCAAGGCCAGCGACGTCGCTTTGTCGGAGCCGCAGATGCTTCCGGTTCGGGCTCATCCAGCAGGATAGTGGCGTCGCCGATATCATGCAGACGATGCTTCGGATCTTTCCGGAGACAGTGCTCCAGGAGGCGGCGCACCCTCGGCGGAGTGTCCTGGGGCAGCGCATTGAAATCGGGCTCGCGCGTGAGGACGGCGGCGAGTGAATCGGAGGTGTTCCTGCTGTCGCCGAACGGCATTTTGCCGGTAAGCAGCTCGTAGAATACGACGCCAAAGGCCCAGATGTCGGCGCGCCTATCGACGGGCTGGCCGCGCGCCTGTTCCGGCGACATATAGGCCGCCGTGCCCAGGATCATGCCGGACTCCGTCATGGCGAGAGAGATAGTGGGCGGTATGCTGGCACTGGCCTCGGATGCGTTGACTGCCGCAGCTTTGGCAAGCCCAAAATCGAGGATCTTTACGACGCCTTCGGGCGTGACCTTGATGTTCGCGGGCTTGAGGTCGCGATGGATGATGCCCTTTTCGTGGGCCGCTTCGAGGCCGGCGGCAATTTGGCGGGCGTAGCCGATCGCGGTGTTGACGGGGACGGGGCCGGCAAGAGTGGCGCCTTCCACCAGTTCCATCACCAGGTAGTTCGGGCCGACATCGTAGAGCGTGCAGATGTTGGAATGATTGAGCGCCGAGATCGCGCGCGCCTCGCGCTGGAACCTCCCGCTGAACTCCTCGTGAGCCGTCTTGATGGCCACTTCGCGGCCCAGGCGCGTATCGCGGGCCTTGAACACCTCGCCCATGCCACCTTCACCGAGCCGGCTCAGGATCTGGTAGGGGCCGACCTGCGTGCCTGGCGTCCACTGTGCATCGCCCAACAGATTCGCCGCCACCTCCATGACCGGCCGGTCCATGGGGCCGGATCCCGAATCCTGCGCCAGGAGCGCAAGGACGTCACGCTGCAGTTCGGCATCGTTCGCGCAGGCTTCCCTCAGAAAGCTTTCCCGCTGGTCCGGAGTGCGTTCACCCGCCAGGTGGTACAGTTCTTCGATCTGCTGCAGCCGTCCAGGACTCATCGCCATCGCTGCTCAGATGATCATACCGCTCGCCCATCAGTCCTGGCCACCACCCATTCGGGAGATGTCATGTCTCGCTGAGCTTCAGGTTCGCACGCTGCATATCGAAGTAGTCGCGGTTGTCCCAACGCGCTCTCATGAGGCCGCTTTCGCTGTGCTGGTCGACACCCTGCAGGATGTGGACGATCTCGTGAGCGAGCACGTGTCCCAGAAGGTATGGCGCTACGGCTGGGCCTGCTGCAGTCAACACCCGATCGTAGAACAGCACGATACGCTGCTGGCGCGGTCGAATGGATTGCATAAGCCAGCGCTTCCGGGTGTTGATTGATCGGGGTCTCGAGTGAGACGGTGACCAGGATGCCATGCCCTCCAGGCAGGCACTCTCGGCGCTCCGCCATTTCAGCTGGACGCCCGCCTGCCTGAGAATCTGGGCCGCCGTGCCTGCCCGCGATACATCATGCGGGCATTCGCGCCCGGGTTCAGGCATGCCGTCACCACCCGCCTTATCGAGTGCCCGCCTGGTCAGCCCACGCACCTGTGCCGGCTGCCAACACCGCCACCGCACTGAGGATCTTCATTGCGTTCCTGCCTCCGCCGGTGCAGGCGGAAAAGGGTGGTGGAAAGCGGCCAAAGCCGTGTTAGGATCTTTTCAAGAACTGCGATGGAACTGGAGGGATCCGCGGAAGTCACTGGTTTGTTAAAGGCTTGGAGCAGCGGCGACCAGGCCGCGCTGGTCCGATTGACGGCGTTCGTGCACGGCGAATTGCACCGCATCGCGCGGCGGTACATGCGCAATGAGCGCCCCGGCAACACGTTGCAGGCCACTGCCCTGGTGAACGAGGTCTACCTCCGGCTGGTGGACGTGAAAAATGTGGACTGGCAGCACCGGGCGCAGTTTTTCGCGATGTCCGCTCAGATCATGAGAAATATCCTGGTGGATGCAGCGCGAGCGCGGAGGGCGTGCAAGCGGGGCGGAGCGGCAGTAAGGGTCAACCTTGACGATGCACCGCTCGTGTCACCCGAGCCCGACGCCTTCATCCTGGCGCTGAATGACGCGCTCAATGCCTTCTCCCAAATAGCGCCTCGTCAGGCCAAGGTAGTTGAGTTGCGCTACTTCGGAGGGTTGAGCGAGGAGGAGACCGCCGAAGTTTTGAAAAGTTCGCCGAGAACGGTCAGGCGGGACTGGCAGTTCGCGAAAGCATGGCTCCAGCACGAGCTGAGCGGCACGTAGCGGCAGGCGGGGGTGTCCGTTCGTGCTCCATCTGGGCAACCCTGCTGGGTATACGCTCTCCGGCTTGCCCTTGGAAGTAACGGTAGCATAGCCACGCGCGGGCTCTCTCCCCGATAGGTCACACGGTGTCCGCTGAGTTGTCCGCTCAGGTCGGCTTACGGCGCATCCTTCCACAATCCCGTCGCCGGCCATCCAGGCAAAAGTAGCGGAAGGGTTGCCGACAAGAGCGATAGGGAAATGAGTAACGCGCGACTCGAAAACTGAGCCAAACCGCGCCTCGTTCCGATAGCGCCTGAAGAGTCCCGTTACCGCCAACTGAGGTTCCGCAGCCTGGCTGTACCGGGATCGTAGACGGAAACGCCGTTCTTCGTTCTCAATATGCGAAGTGTTGGCTGTGGGTGTTACTGAGCCGACTGCGGTCACGCAAGGCAGGGGACCCTTCAAGCCCGGCTTGGCATCAGGCGCGACGCACAAGCCCGCGCAACGGCGTGTGGCTGTATACTACTGCCAATCACCCGCAGGCGATGGCCTGCGCTGGAAGACTGGGCACCCGGAGGGGTAATGGCAACACCAATCGTGAACTATGACGGAAGCATCACTGCTCATCCGCAACAAGTCGTACAGCCGAAGAAAGTCGAGGAGATCCAAGCGATACTGCGCGACCGCGCGGGCTATCCAAGCCCGGTCCGGGCGAAGGGCAGCTTTCATTCCCTCACTCCCTGCGCAGCGTCGGACGGCACCATGGTCGATATGTCGAAGATGAACCGGGTCATCGCTATCGATGCGGCAAACGGGAGCTTCACGGCGCAGGCAGGTCTGCAATTCATCAAGGCATCCGACGCCCTGCGAGCAAAGGACCTGCAGTTTCACACCAACATCGAGATCGGCAACATGACCCTCGGCTCAGCGGCGTGCTGCCACAGCAAGGACGCCCTGGACGGCATCGAATTCGGCCAGGTCGAGTTCTTATGTCACGAAGATCAAGTGGGTCACGCCCACCGGCGATCTCGCCGAGGCGTCCGAGGCGGACAGCCCGGAGCTGTTGCGCAAGATGCGTTCGAGCTATGGGCTCTGCGGCATCGTGTACGAGGTCACTTTTCGAGTCAAGCCGATCGAAGCGGTTCACTTCACCTACCTGCCGCGTCCGGTGGAGGAACTCACCCATGCGGAAGTCGACGAACTGCTGAACGAGAGCGAGGGTGTGGTGTGCTGGACGGTCGGCAGAACGTCGGTGTTTCAACGCCGGCAGCGCATCGAAGAACCGCGGATTTTCGGACCGCTGCTCGCCGCGGCACGCCGGCGGCTCTGGAACCACACCGGCGCGCACGGAGCCTACTTCATCGATCAATTCGTGGGAGACAAACGTCTCCGCAAGGCGGCCCAGGAAAATTCGGCAAGATCGCCACCATGCTCTACTCAACGCTGCGCCTGCTCGGCGGCATCACATTGCTTGCTCCCGACAAGACCATCGACTACAGCAAGACCCGGCAGTCAGCCCGCTATGCATTCACCTTCTGGGCGTTCCCCCGGGCACATGGCTCGATACGCTGCGGGAGTACCTGGATTTTGCGGACGAGCACTTCCGGAACACGGGATTCCGCTGCAACATGCCGCTCGGCTCGTATTTCATCCGCCGCGACACAGGTTCGCTTCTGTCGTATTCGCACGATGGGGACATCTTCTCGATCGACCCGATTCATGCGAGCACCGACAACGCGGCCTGGCACCATTTCCTGCGAGCGCTTCAACGAGTTTGCGTATCAGCGAAAAGGGATTCCCCTGCTGAACCAGAGCCCTTTCGTCGAGCGCAAACA
>CAVQOO010000032.1:0-112887 GCA_963714395.1 Bryobacteraceae bacterium | reverse complement strand
GGGTCGCCACCTTTGGCGAGGACAGTTGGTTCGGTCCCTTCGAACCTGGACAGCATGAAGTAGTCCTTGGCGGTGTTCAGCAGCGCAAGGGGACGGTCTTGCGCATCGACAAAGCAGGTGAAACTGTTCACAACGACCTCGCCGTCAATTCGGCTGTTGCCCTCGGACAGGTAGCGGGTGAATTGAGCCCCCTGGAGAAGATACAGGCCGAAGGGCTGGTTGACCGGCGAGCCATAGAGCCAGACGCGGCCATCAGGACGGGTGCCGCAGATCCGCTGCCAACCTCCAAGCCGGGTCCAGAAGAGGCCGAGGCGGCGTCGCCGGTTCTCAGGAAGCCTAGCCATGTCTGGCCGTTGTCGAGTTGAACGAGGACAGCCACGTCGCCGGAGCGCGACAGCCAGAAGTTCGGGTCACTCATGATCGTGCGGATGCGCGAGCCCTGCAGCTCATCACCGGTGCCAAGGACGCGCTCGATGGGGTCAAAGCCGCGGCGGCGGTAAAGCGCGGCATTCGCGCCATTGGAGGCGAGAAACCAGGAATCACGGCCCAAAGGTGTGCCATACGTATTGCTGTCGAAGCGGACAGGCGAATCGAGGCCGGGCAAAGCGGTATTGGCGTCCGCTACGACAGAATAGACGAACCCGTCCGGTTCGATTCTGAAGAGTCCCTGACGGGAGGGAGTGCCGGAGCGCGGCGAATAACTCACCCAAAGAAGAAGATGGCCGTCGTTGTTCAATGAAGCGGGAGACCCCGAAGCCGCCGTTCACGATGCCGCTGAAGCCGATTGGCAAACTGTCTGCGAGAATCCAATTTTGGTTATCGATGTCGCCTCGGAACAGGACGCTGCCGCCGAGCGTGTTTGCGGCGTGGACGACCACCTCACCACGGTCGTTCATAGCGTTGCCGATGATTTCTCCAATGGGATTTGAGGCCTGGCTGAGCCTTCCCGGCCTGTGGCAAGCACGGGTTTGTAGCGCTCTCCATCCCAGAGCAGCGACGCGGCGTTGCCGGCTCCCGTAGGGGAAGATCGACGTACCGCCCGGTCTCGTTCGGCGAGATATTGTTCATCCGCATGCCGCGATAGAGACCACCTGGGTTTTCTGACGGGAGAGGAATTTTTCGTAGCCGGTAATACTCGCGTGGGCGGATCTTCAGCGGGATCGTCGCGTACGACTGGCGTTGAAAGCCGGCGAGATTAGGATCGTAGCTGAAGCCCGCCTGCAGCACCAGATCGCTCTCGGCATACGCAGTCACTGCGCCCTGAGAGGTGACCGAAGCCGCCACGGACTGGTAACCATTGCCGTGCAGTATGGTCCATGTAACCGCCGGAGTCGGGACTTCGCGGCCATCCACATCGAAGGCCTTAAAGGTAAAACTGCGGCGTTCACCGATGCTTAGCTGCGCGACAGCCGGGGTGATTTCCATCCGGGCAGGGACCGCTTGAACGGAGATCTCATTCGCGAAGCTGGAGCCCCAGAGAGTAGCCTTGACACGGATAACGCCAGCGGTTTTGGCTGTGACGGTGCCATCCTCGGTGACCGGGGCGAGGCTGGCCAGATTGGTGGTGTACACGAACAGGGCGGCGGGCACGGGTTTGTTGGCCGGATCGTAGGCGATGGCGCGAACTTTGAAGTCCGGCCGCTACAACGCGAGTGGTGTCGGCGACCACTTCGATGCGACTGACGTTTTGCGCGCTCAGTGCGGCGGCCAGAACCAGCACGAGACTGGCTGTTCTCATGCAAAGACCTCGTCGATCGGAAAATACCCTCCGTCCGATGCACCGTTGACGTACTCAAAGCGGCGGCCTGAGGGGGTATCCAGGATTCGCTTGGTCCAGTCGATGCCGAGGGCGGAGAAGATGGTGCACCCGATGTCCTCGGGGAAATGGGACGGCCGGCTTTCCAGCCGGGTGCGACGATCTGGTCGCCGAAGCCGTCCTTGGCACCGATGACACGGCCCCCCCTGACGCCGCCGCCGAGCATTGCCACACTCATGGAGTTCTTGTGGTGGTCGCGGCCGCCGCGCCCATTCAACAGCCCGGGGGTCCGGCTGACTCACCCATGACCACGATGAGCGTTTGGGCCAGATCGCCCGAGGCCTTGAGATCGGCGATGAAGTTGCCGAGTCCGCGGTCGAGTTCGCCGTTAAGCGAGTACATATTCGGCGCGTAGCTGCGGTCAAACATGTTCTGGTGTGTATCCCAGCCAGAGAGGCGGACATTCATGAACGCCGCGCCATTCTTTGCGCGGATGGCGTTGCGGGCGACGATAAGCCCGCGAGCAAAGGTTGTGCCGCCATAGCGGCGGTCGTCGTCGTTGGAGAACTTGAAGACGTTGGCAATGCGCGGGTCGTACATCATGGCTTTGGCTGCGCCGTAGAAGTCAGCCATGGTGGCCATCTGCTCGTCGAGGGGATTTCTGCGAAGCGGCGCATCGAGGGCCTGCAGGAGAGCGAAGCGATCCTCGAATCGATTCTGGCTGTCCTGGCCGAAGAAGTTGTGCTCAAGAGTACTGAGACCGTTCGGGTCGGCATAGGGGGCGAAAGGCGCGGCCTTGCCGCCAAGAAAGACGGCGCCCTGCATCCCGTAAGAATTGAAGGCGAGAAACGGGAGGCATGGGGCCGGCCGCAGTGCCCCGTCCCCTGGCCACGACGGCGCCGATGTGGGGCGTCTCGGGAGCAAAGGCGGGATTGGAAGGATGAAAAGTCTGGACATAGAATTGTCCGCGCTCGTGGGCGGCTTCCCAACTCTGAACCGACTGCAGCAGGCATAGGTCCTGCGTGTACTTGGACAGTTCCGGAAAGAAGGTTCGGGAGAGGACGATGCCGCCCGCGTATTGGCGGAGATCCGCGTCAGGCGGATTCCACGGACCGTCCTTGGGGTCGAAGGTGTCGAGATGGCTCGGAGCGCCGGAGAGGTCGATGAAGACACAACAGCGAGCCGAGTTCTGAGGTTTAACGGCTGAGGTGGAGACCTGTGCGTCGCCGTGGGCGGTCAGGAGTCCGGCTCCGGCGGCACTGGCAATCCGGTGCAGGAAGCTTCGGCGTGAGGCTCCGTGCCGACCGCAGTTCGATGGGTGGATTGCTGGCATGTTGGAGTCCTCCGTCAGTAGTTGAAGATGAAATCCAGTTTGTTCAGCAGAGCCCACTGCAGGTCGCTGACCCATTCGACGCGGTCGCGCTTTCTTGCGTCCAGAGAGATTTTGACTTCCTCGGCGGTGGGGCGCCGGGAAAGGGTCGCAATGAAGGTCTCGCGAATGACGTCCTCGTCGGACAGATCGGAAACAGCGAGACGAAGGACCCGGTTGGAGACGCTCCACCCGCCGCTGGTGGGGCGTGTGCGCTGACCCACCGACCAATCGTTCATGAGGTAGAGCAATTGCAGCAGCGTGGGGGTCTGTATTGCGAGGCGAGGTGAGCCAATCGCCACGCCCGAAGAGGGCCATATCATTCAGGGCAGTCCATTCGCCGCGCGGCTCGGTCGGATCGGGAAGCTGATTCGCATAAAGCAGTGGCTGGTCAAACCCCTGAACTTGCATGGGAGCTTCCGTAAGGGTGGCCAGGGCGACAGAGTCCCAACGCTCCTCGGCGGACAACCGGCGCGGAAACCGTTTGGCGAAATAGCGGGTAAAGGCCGGCTTCCACTGGCCCTCCGGGTAACGGCTGGAAAGCTGGTAGGCACTGGAGTTGACGATCAGGCGGATCACTTCCCGAATGCTGAAGTTCTTCGCGATGAAGTAGTCAGTAAGCTGCTCCAGAAGCTGGGGATGCGCGTTTTGCGAGGGCCAGCCTTCGGGTAGCGGCTGAGCGGGTCGTCCACGCGCGAAAGGTCCCATCCATCGGCAGGGTCGACAATGCCGTAGGTGAACAGCGCGGCCCAGAGGTAGTTGACTGTGGCGCGGGCGAACTGCCTGTCGGATGTGACGATATTGGCGAGATCCCTTCGCCAATCGCCAGTCTGGGGCGTCTGGCCTCCAAACAGGTATGCGGGAGTGTAAGGGCCTCCGGAGCGGGCCGGCCGGGGACCGGGATTATTCGGGTCGACGAAGGATGTGTAGGCACCCGATGGGCGATCTGCGAGCATGAAGCGGGAGCGTTGGCCGTAGGCGTCGGAGTTGAGTCTGACCAGATTCGTACGGGAGAGGAAAGCTGACAGTCCCCAGAACTCCCGGCGGCGGCGGCGGGAGAGGTGAACGTTGATCTGCTCGAGGTGGCTCCGGCCGTCATGGCAGGAGATGCACTCGGTCTTGATACCCAGGAAGCGCGACGTGATTCGATCAGAAAGCCAATCCCAGGTGTCCTGCATGGGATCGCCCTCGCTCCAACCGCGGATGAGAAGAATGCGGCCGGGTTCTCGTCAGCGTCGCCAGATGCGGTTATCAGTTCGACCGCCAGATCGCGGTAAGAGCGGTCCCGCTGGACGAAATCGCGCAGATAACGGTGAAAGGCGTTGCGCCCGGGGATGCCGATGTAGCCGTAGAAACCGCTTGTGACCTGGAAGCGGCTAGCCAGGTAGAGTGTCCATTGGTCGACGTATGCGGACGAGGAGATCAACTCCTCGATGAGCAGCACCCGTTTGTTGGCACGAGTATCAGCGGTGAACTGCTTCACGCGTTCCGGGGTTGGGATTCGGCCTGTGAGATCGATAGAGACCCGGCGAAGGAACTCCTCATCCGAGGTCAAAGGGGCAGAGGCTACACGATCGGCGGCCATGCGGTCGAATACGAGCTGGTCGATGAAATTGGCTCGAGGTATGGAGGAAGCGTCGGCCAAAGGTTGCGCCGGCATCCCGCGGGAGGCGGCGGAATGCCGCTCGGCGAGGTGGTCGAGGCTGAGGCTGAGTTGCCATTCGGCACGTAAGTTAGCGGGGTAAGCGGGGCAATGCGGATCCTGGGCGGACAGAGGCAGAACTACCAGTCCCCAGATGAGGAGTATGCGCATCCCGAGGTTCCTCCAGCAGGGCGATTAGAAGATGATAAGGCCAAACGGGCGGAAAACCGATCAAGATTTGTATGGATTTAGACGAAAGGTAGGGGGTTACTGACCTGCGGGCAGTTGATCGCCGCGGGAGAGCGTGCGAGGATCGGCGAACAGGGCCTTGTGGTTGTCCGTGACCCCGCGGTCGAAGATTCCGGACCAGCCCATGAACCAGGCCCACCTCGGTTGGTTCTGCAGCACTTCAAGGGGCGGCGGAGCGCCGATCTCGCCCAGGGCAATGGGCTTGCCTTTGGCCAACTCGGCGAGGTCGTCGTGATGGGTTTGCTCGAACTTGCCGTAGACGTCGGCGGCCAGGATGTCGACATACTCAGCGCCAGGGTAATAGTCGTAATACGGTCCGGCGTTCCTGCCATTGGGAGCGTTGGCGTTCCAGACCCAGATGAGATTATCCAACCGGTGGAAGTTCACCATGCGGTCGAAAGTCATCCGATAGAGAGCGGCGAAGCCCTTCTCGCCGGGACGGCCGCCCCACCAGAACCAGTTGCCGTTGTTCTCGTGGTAGGGTCGCCAGATTACCGGGATCCTGGCTTCCTGCAGCCGTTTGAGATGGCGGGCGACAACATCGAGTTGGGCCAGCCAGCGGCGATTCAGTTCAGTGCCGGCAGTGATGAGCGAAGCCCACTGGTCATCAGTGAGTTTGGCCTGGACACTGCCCTTCCAGCCGCTGCCGGGTTGGACTGGCTCGTCGTCGGTGGGCCGGACTGCATGCCACATGAGGGTGATGATCGAGCCGGCGGCGAACTGCTTCTTCGCTTCTTCGATCATGGCTTCGCGACCGAGAATGGAGTCCTTGTCGTCGCCGCCGGTGAAGCCGAAATCAGAGCCCCAGATGTAGGGATACCTGCCGACGTTGGCGGCAGTCGCGTCGCTGTGCTGGGAGAGATGGTTGGGAAAGTTGTGCTGGCCGGAGAGGATGAACTTGCCGGAAACAGCGCAAATCATCTTGAGCAAGGCGCGAGCCTCCGCCGTAGCGTTGGGGTTCACCGGCTCGCAGGGCGTGGGCGGCGGCGACAACAGCGAGGGCTGGGAGAAGATGGGCATAGCGATGGCGAAGAGGAGCAACCATGGCTTGAACATGCTCCTATGTTCCCCCGGCAGGCTCAGTATATGCCTGAGCGAGCCTGCCGGAGACTCAACTCATCGACACTCAACGCATCGAGCGGGCTATTCGGCCTGCGATTTGCTGGCTGCTTTCTTTGCGGCCTTCTTCACCGGGGGCTTCCTGCGCCTTGTGCGGTCGACTTCGACTTGGCCCCTGCCCACAATGCGGCGCCCGATTTTGATTTCGAAATTGAAAACTCCACCGGAATGACCGTCTGGAAGCCTCACCTGCATATACCTGGTGCGGCCTTTCACTCCAATAATCGGCGGCACGTCATAGACCGGAAGGCAGCCTCCTTCCACCGGGTAGACCTCGAAGTCCGTCTTCAGCAGGTCTTTAACGACAAGCCAGCGCACCAAGTCGCCCGGGACCAGATTCCCCGTCTGGGAGTGTCTAAAGACGCTTGCGCTGCAGACTACATCCTCACATCGTTGATCGGGACCGCCATCAGGCGGATCGCCAAAACTGGAGCCCATGTTTCAAGAACCC
This sequence comes from Bryobacteraceae bacterium, assembly GCA_963714395.1. Classification (GTDB taxonomy): domain Bacteria; phylum Acidobacteriota; class Terriglobia; order Bryobacterales; family Bryobacteraceae; genus JACADU01. The sequence continues at coordinate 106,301 of CAVQOO010000032.1, read as the reverse complement.
TCACTTTCCTGGAATCTTGGAAGAGACAACGCGCTGCCGAACCGCAGGGTCGGCCAGCACGCCCTGAAAAGCGCCGTCCCGGAGAAGCTCAGAGGGATCTTCTCCGGCTTTCACTGCTCGAACGAGCAGGTCGGCAGCGTCATTGACTTTTCCCTCTATCGCCGCGGTGAGCGCGGCTTTCTTCAAGACCGAAATGGAATTGGGCTGCAACAGAAGAGCACTCCGGATGGCGGAATTTGCCTGCTGTCCTTGCCCAAGCCGGGCCCGGCAGACCGCCAACCGGGCCCATGCATCAGCATCCTTCGGAGACTCACCAAGCTGGGCGGTGGCCAGCTCAATGGATTGGGAGCAGGCTCTTCGCACCTCTAGCTGCTTGCCTGGGACGAGGCTCCAACTCGATGCCAGATTGTAATAAATGAGATGATCCTTGGGACTCAGCCGGGCTGCCTGTTCAAGCAACGCCGCAGATTCGGCGGGGCGGCCCTGCCTCTCACGGATGAAGGCCAAGGCAGCATAAGCGCGATGGCTCGGGCGGAGGTCCAAGGACTGGCGAAGGCACTGCTCGGCGTCTGCAAGCCGGCCTGCCCTGTCGTAGTAGATACCCAGGTCGCGGAGGACGTCAGCGTTCCCCGGCGCCAGGCCGCGGGCCGTCTCGAGGTCGGAGATGGCCTTTACTGTGTCGCCCTTTCTGGCCCAATAGACACCCCGGTTGTGCCAAGGGGGCCACCAGCGGGGATTCATCTCCATGGCTTGCCGGTAAGACTCGAGCGCTTTCTGGTCGTCTCCATGATCCGTGTAGGCGAGCGCGAGAAGCCGAATCGGCTCCGGATCGGAGGGGTTGGATTGAGCCGCTTTCCTGAAAGTGTCGATTGCCTCTGCAAAGTCGCCCCTGCTTCGCAGGGCTCGGCCGTAGGCGATAAGGACTTGAGGGTCCTCCGGCTTCAGGCGGATTGCATTGGCGGCAGATTCCGCGGCGCGCTTGAGACTCGCCGGATCTTTCGCCTGGGTGAATTCCTGAGAAAAGGCATTTGACCTCATGGCGTGGGCAAGTGCGTTGTTGGGATCGAGAGCGATGGCCCGATCAAGCAGGGCAGTCGCCTTGTGGATGGTTTCCAAACCTTCGTACTCCAGCAGGAGACCTTGGGCCTGGACCGACAGTTGGTAGGACTCAGGTACGCCTGAAGGCGCCGCGGAGAGAGTGAATGCACTGGCAGCGGCGATGCGCGTATCGAGCAGATCGAGCGCGGCGGAAAGGAGCACACCAGGCATTGCGAGGGTGTCACGTGAGGCAACGACGCGGGAACGGAGCAGTCGTGCGTCGCGTGCGTCGGTGAGGTCGAGGTGGACGCGGTACTCGCCGCCCGTGAAATTGACGATTCCCTGGATGGCCAAGCTGGCATGCAGGCGGACGCCTGCATCCTGGGCAGTCCGGACGCCCATTGAAGCAAGTTCGGCGGCGGAGACCGTCCAGAACGCTTGTTGGAACTGGCGGGTCTGGTTGAGCCTTGGAAGGAGATCGGCATGGAGGCCGCGACAAAAACCCGCTGCGTCAGGATCTGACATCCTGCAATCGAACGGAAGCACCACGACGAGCTTCTCTGTTTGAGGGCCGACACTACCCGGCCTCATTTGCAGGTAGATGGCAAGGACCGCGATGAGAAGCGCGGCGAGAGCAATCGGGAGAGCGAGTCGCCAGAGTCTTGAGCGTCGCTTCGCAGGAGGAATGGCCGGGGGAAAAGAGCCTGACGAAGAGAGTGCAGGCAGCGTGGGGGTGTCCCAAACCTGATGAACTGGCGTGGAATGCTCAGCCCGGACAGGTTCCATCATTTCCAGTTCATGCCGGATCAGGGCCATCGACCCAGGCCGGTGAGTGGCGTCTTTCCGGAGGCACTCATTCACCAGCTCAACGTAGGCCTTCGGAAGGTCTGGACGGAGCGCGCTCAACTGCGGAGGGCTTTCCCGTGCGATCCGCCTCACCACTTCGTCCAGCTTCAGCCCTTGAAACGGCAGCTGCCCGGCGGCAAGCTGGTAGAGCAACACGCCGAAGGCGAAGACATCGCAACGCTGGTCGACTTCCCTTCCCGCCAGAAGCTCGGGCGCCATATAGTGCGGGGTCCCACAGGGGGATTGGCTGGCATCAACGCCGCCAGAACCGCGCCACTGTGCCAGGCCGAAATCGACGAGCTTCAATACGCCCGTCTCGGCAAAGAGAGCATTGGCCGGCTTAACGTCTCGATGGATGATCCCATGGCCATGTGCGTGGCTGAGTCCCGAGGCCAGTTGCAGGGCGTAGTCGAGGATTTCCGGGACTGGCAACTGCCGGTTTGCTCCGCGATACTCGAGGCTGCCCCCGCCGAGGTACTCCAGGGCGAGAAAGGGAGTGCCATCGGACTCACCGACGTCGTACAGCACGCCGATATTGGGATGGTTCAGTGTGGCGATCGCCTGGGCCTCACGCCTGAACAGCTCACGAGCGTCGCTGGAATCCAGCAATCCAGGCGAAAGGAACTTCAGGGCCACCAGTCGTTCCAGCCTGCGATCGCGGGCTTTGTAGACTCTGCCCATCCCGCCCTGGCCGATCAGGCCCAGAAGCTCGTATTGGGACGCACATTTCCACAAATCTCCGGCTGTGGACATGGACCAGCCCTGACACAGTGGAGTTTAGGACACACGCATCCCGAATACAATGGCAATCTGAAGCCGGTGTTCCAAGAGGGATCAGAGCCGTTCAGGATCGGTCACGGTTCGTTCGGAGATCACGTTGCCGGTATTGAGCGTGCCGGCCGGCTCGAAAAGCAGGACTTCGACTTCCTGCTCCGCCACGGGACGATGTTCCACGCCGCGGGGCACGATGAGAAACTCGCCCTGCTCGAGTTGAATGGCGCAGGCTGAACCGTCCGTGTCGCGGTACTCCATCTTGAACGCGCCCCGGAGAACGAGGAACAGTTCGTCCTCGTTGTTGTGGGCATGCCAGTCGAACTCGCCCTGGAACTTGACGAGCTTGACGTGCTGGCCGTTCAACTCGCCCGCAATGCGCGGGTTCCAGTGATCAGAGATCGTGGACAGCGCCTCGGCGAGGTTCACCTTTCTTCATGAGGCTATTCCGGGAGACTGAACTTAGCCTTGGCCGGAGAGGATCCGGACTTCTTTACACGGCCGTTGGACGCAAGGTGCTCGAGGATCAGGTAGGCCGGTTCGGCCAGAACAATCTCAGTCAGCTCAGCGGCTGTGCGGGGCTTATCGGTCAGCGCGGCTAGCAGGCGCTTCTGGAGATCGAGTACGGCCGCGGCGGCCTTCTTGCCTGCCTCGACGCCGGGTTGATGGTAGGCGTTGATGTTGATCAGGGTGGCGTAAAACCCAACCGCGCGTTCAAACAGGGCGATGAGGGAGCCGATGGTGCGGGCCTCGACGCGAGGGATGGTGATCGTCATCGACTGGCGCTTGTTGCCGGACAGCGCTTCGCGCGTACCCAGGAAGAAGCCGTCGAGATAATCGCCTGTCCGCACTCCGGGTTCCAATTCGAGCGGGTCGCCCCCGTCTTCGAGCACGCGGATGAACAGGGTGAAGAAGTTGTTGACCCCGTCGCGAAGCTGCTGGACATAGGCATGCTGATCCGTGGAGCCCTTGTTGCCGTAGACGGAGAGCCCTTGTTCGACAACCTTGCCGTCGAGGTCGAGCCGCTTGCCGAGGGACTCCATGATGAGCTGCTGCAGGTAGCGTGAGAAGAGCAGCAGGCGGTCCTTGTAGGGCAGCACCACCATGTCTTTCTTCCCTCGGCCGTTGGTTGCCGCGTGCCACATGAGGGCGATCAAGGCGGCGGGGTTCTCGCGTGTCACGGGCTTGCGCGTGACTGCGTCGGTGAGGCGCGCGCCTTCGAGCAGGCCGTCGACGTCAAGTCCCTGGAGAGCCGCGGCGAGCAGGCCCACGGCGCTGAGCACTGACGTGCGCCCGCCGACCCAATCGAACATGGGGAAGCGGGCGTTCCATTTCTGCTCCCGGGCGAGATCGGTCGAGCTTGGAGCCCGGCATCGTGATGGCCACGGCGTGCTTCGGGAACTTCAGGCCCGCGCGCTTGAAGGCGGCTTCGACGAGCTTCATCCCGTTGTAGGTCTCCGGCGTACCGCCGGACTTGGAGACTACCAGGACGAGAGTCTTGTCGAGCCGGCCATCGAGCTGCGCAAGAACCCGCTCGATGCCTTCCGGATCGGTGTTGTCCAGGAACCAGATGCGCATCTTGTCGCGTTTGGTTCCGAGTGCATCGGCGACAAACATGGGGCCGAGCGCCGAACCTCCGATGCCGATAGAAAGGACTTCCGTGAACTTGCGCTTCTTGTGGACGGCCGCAGCGTAGCTCTTCAGGCCGGCGAGGGTGGACTTGATCTCCATGCGGAGTTTTGGCGCAGGGGCCAAGCTGGGAGTGCGCAGCCAATAGTGGCCGACCATGCGCTCCTCATCCGGATTGGCGATGGCGCCTTTCTCCAGCTCACCCATCGCGGCGAAGGCCTTTTGCATCAGGGGCTCCATGGATTGAAGCCAAGCCTCGTCGAAGTTCATGCGGCTGATGTCGAGGGTCAAGCCGACCGAGGGGATGGAAGACAAGAAATCACAGTATCGCTGCCAGGTCATATTGGTCCTATTGTCGCTGTTCAGCGTCGCGGTTCGGTGAACCCGACGACTTCATACTCGAAGTCCGTGTAGGAGCGGATTTTGCCGGCGAGCCAGAGCACGACTCGTGGATTGCGGTCGCCCGAGGCGACGATGGGCCGGAGGTTGTCGCGCGTTGAGTCCCTCGTCACCGGGGTCCAGGACCATCTGCCGGATGAGGGCTTGCGGGCCCGGTAGATCTCCCAGTGGCGCTGGCCGTCGGCGGCGCTTTTCAGCGGCTGGCCGGTGGCCGGGTCGGCGTTGGTGGAGATGAAAACCGTGTCAGTGTCCTGCGGGTCGAGGGCGATGAGGCCCGTGTAGTCGTCCTCGCCGGCGTACAGTCTTGAGCCGCCGAAGGCGATCTCCTCCACTGCCCACTGCCTGCCGGTCCAGGCAGCGCGGTGGTAGCGGAAGTCATGGCCGCCTTGCTTGGGAGGCAGCCCGGCAGAATCCTTCTGAGTGGAGAAGACGACGACGGGATTGCCGCGGGAATCGAGGTGTGTGTCGTGCACCCAGGCGACGTTGTTGGGGTCGCCTTTGAAGACCAGACTTCCCTGCTCCGGGGACTTCAAGCCATCATTGATGGAAGCGAGCACATTCCCATCACTGGAAAGAAGTTGGCCGCCACGAAAGACAACATGATAGACACTATTGTCGAAGTCGCGGGGGTGGCCGTCGGTATAGAGCAGATGCACGGTGTCGCGGCCGTTTGCACAGTACTTCACGTAGGGCCGGTGGCGGAACTGGGTCGGGACATTGATCAGGACACCGCCGGGCTTCCACGTTTCGCCCATGTCCTCCGACCAGGCATAAGAAGGCTTGAAAGAGTTATCGAAGCCGCGGTAGAAGTCGTAAATCCGCTTCTCCGCGGAGAGGTAGAAGAGGTTCTGGTAGGTGGCGCGCGTCTTGGGCGAGGGGATGAAGACGCGCTCCTCGCCCCACTCGTTCCCCCGCCGGGAGCGGGTCGAGACCCGGTAATAAATCTTCTCTTCGCGTCCATGCTGCGCGTAGAAGGTGACGAGCTTGCCATCCGGACGGACGACGAAAGCGGGTGAGTTGTGGTCGTCGAGCCAGTTGCGGCGGTCTTCAGGACTCTGCGGAGACTTGACAGCCGTCCATTGCGAAGTCTTGCTGGCCAGATCGTGCTCGAACACCTCGACCTGGCCTTTGCGCGCGGGGTCGCGCCAGCCTGAGGCAACAACGCCGCCAATTACCTTGCCGTCCAGCACCAGAACGCGCTCGTCTTCGAACCAGCACCAGCCGCCATCGTTGTGGAAGACACGGAGTTCCGGCGGAGCGGCGGGGGCAGCTAAACCTGCGAGAAAAGTGCGGCGTGAGAGTCCCATGGCTCTCCGAATTCTATAATGATCGCTATGCGCAGCCTCGCTTTGATTCTCGCCGCGGCACTCACCGTGGTGGCAGCCGACAAATGGACAGTGGACGACATGCTCATGCAGGAGATGGCCATGGGCCTTGATATCTCCCGCGATGGCAAATTTGCCGTCTACTCGAAATCGAAGATGGACAAGGAAAAGGGCGAGGCGGTGACGCACCTCTATCTGAAAGAACTGGCTGGCGGCGACGAAGTTCAGTTGACCCGCGGGCAGGACTCCCATTCATCGCCGCGGCTATCGCCGTCCGGCAGGCTGGTCGCGTTTGTGACGAGCCGGAAACCGGCAGGTGCGCCGGCCTCGGGCGGCCCGGGCGCGCCGAGTGGGCCCGAGGCTGGGGGCGGTGCGCAGATCTGGCTGCTGAACACGCGCGGTGGGGAGCCCTACGCATTGTCCAAGTTCGAGCGCGGCGTGCGCTCGTTCGGCTGGCTGGACGAAAAGACGATTCTGGTCGCGGCATCGGAATCATCGACACTCTACGACCAGGAGATCAAAAGCAAGAAAGACACCTCGCAGGTGGTGGACGACGAGCAGCACGCCCCGCCGGTGCGGCTCTTCAAAGTGGAGCTTCCCTCGGGCAAAGCGACGCGACTGAGCCGCAACACCGACCGCATTACTGAGCTGACGGCCTCGCCGGACGGCAAATGGGCGGTGACCTCGCACAACCGCTCCTTGTCTGAGACCTACAACCAGAAGATCAAGCCGGTCTACTACCTGTGGGATCTGACGGCTGGCACCGGCGCTCAGTTGTTCGCCGACGGCAAGACGCCGTTGCGCGATGTGAAGTGGGCACTGGATTCGAAGGGCTTCTACTACAGCTACGCCTATTCGTCGCACCCCATGTACCTGAATGCCTACGTGATGCGGGCCGGCTGGTACGACCTTGCTGCGAAATCGGCTACTCCTGTCGATCTCCAGTGGGACAACGGGCTCTCCGGGAGGATCGAGACTCTGCCGGACGGAGGCTTCCTCGCGCTGCTGGCCAACGGCGCCCGCAATCGCGCGGCGCGCTACGCACGCAATGGCCCGGCGTACACGCGCACATTCGTGGAGGGAGACCACGCGGCGTTCATCTCCGGGTTCACGGCGACCGAAGACGGCAAGCAGGTGATTTACACTTACACGAACTCGTCGACGCCGGCGTCCTGGCAGCTTGCTTCGCTCAATGGAGCCAAGCTGGAGAGCCCGAAGGCGTTTCTGGAGACCAACAGCGGATTCAAGAAGAAGACGATCGCCAAGACCGAACTCGTGACGTGGAAGGGCGCGCTCGACGAGACAGGTGGAGGGCATCCTCTACTACCCGCACAGCTACAAGCAGGGCCAGAAGTACCCGCTGGTGGTGATGATCCACGGCGGCCCCCACGGCCATGATTCCGACGCCTGGCGCGAGAGCTGGGGCTATCCGCACCAGCTGATGGCGCAGCGCGGCGCGTTCATTCTGAAGCCGAACTATCACGGGTCGTCCAACTACGGGCTGAAGTGGAGCGAATCCATCGGCGGCGGCAAGTACAACGACCTGGAGTGGATCGACGTGGAAAAGGGCGTCGACTCGCTCATCGCCAAGGGTCTGGTGGACCCGGCGAAGCTGGGCGTGCTGGGCTGGTCCAACGGCTCCATCATCACCATCGAGCTGACGACGCGGACGACGCGCTACAAGGCTGCCGGCGCGGGTGCGGGCGACGTGAACTGGATCTCCGATTGGGGCAACTGCGCCTTCGGCGACAGTTTCGAGCAGTACTACCTGGGCAAGACGCCGATGGACGATCCGGAGATGTACATCAAGAAGTCGCCGCTGTTCCGCATGGACAAGGTGACGACGCCGACGATCATCTTCTTCGGCACCGACGACAAGCAGGTGCCCACCGAGCAGGGCTGGCAGCACTTCCGCGCCTTGCAGCACTACGGCAAGACCGGGAGCAAAGTTCGTGCTGTTCCCCGGCGAGGGGCACGGCCCGCGCAAGTACGTCCATCAACGCCGCAAGCTGGACGAGGAGCTGGCGTGGTTCGACAAGTACCTGTTCGCGACGTCGACCGATACCAATGAGGCGCTGAAGCCGGCGTCGCCGCTGTCGGCGGTGCTGAAGTCGGCCAAGGCGGCGGACGTGCCCGAGACCGTTGAACGGGGAGGGTTCGCGCTGTCGCGCTTCGAGGTGACAAGGGCGCAGTACAAGGCCTTTGATAATGCGTATGTGTATCCGGCCGGCACTGAGGCATATCCGGCTTCGGGCGTGACCTTCGAGAAGGCGAAGTCCTACTGCGAATGGCTCTCAAAGAAGACGGGCCAAGCCTGGCGGCTGCCGACCGAGGAAGAGGCCGGTTCGCTGTTGAAGGCGAGCCGGACGGAGAACACGCTGGACCTATGGGCAGGGTACTCGCTCAATCTTGATGACTCCAACCGGCTGGCGTCAGTGCTGGAGTCGCTGCCAGCCGACAGGCTCCTGAAGCCGATCGGTTCGTTTCCAGGAACGGGGGACGATCCGGTTTATGACCTCGGGGGGAACGTCGCCGAGTGGGTGGTTGTCAAAGGCGGACAAGGCAAGCCTCTGGGCGGTTCAGCAGACCGCCCTGCCGACGTGCTTGAACCGCAAACCGCCAGGCCGGCTTACGTGGGCTTCCGGCCCGTCATGGAAGTGAAGCAGTGATGGACCTCGCCAAAAAGCTGCAATTGAAACCGGGTGTCTCCATACGAGTGGTGAATGCTCCAGGCGATCTGCTACTGGAACTTCCGGTGCAGCCTCAGTCGCGCAATATTCTGTTGTTCGCGGCAAACCGGGCTGAGTTGGCGAAGCATGCGCCGAAGCTGCTGGCAAAGGCGACGGACACGGACCTGATGTGGATCGCATACCCCAAGAAGACGGGGGCGATCAAGACCGACATCGACCGCGATCACGGGTGGGAACCGGTCAGCGAGGCCGGCTGGGAGGGCGTGCGCCTGGTGGCTGTGGACGCGACCTGGTCGGCAATGCGATTCAGGCCCATCGACCGCTGAGATACGATCAACAGCGTGAACCGCGCTCTATTGTGTTGTCTCATTCCGCTGGCTCTTGCCGCGCAAACAGTTACGAAGGACGTCCGGGTCGATCAAGCCGGCTACCTGCCCGACGCGCCGAAAGCGGCGATTCTGGCCGGATCGGAAGCCGCTTCATTCGAGATTCGACGCGTTTCGGACAACAAGGCTGTATTCTCCGCAAAACCCGGAGAAGGACGTCAAGAAGAGCTGTCAGGCGAGCGTGTGCGCGTACTCGATTTCACCGCCCTGCAGAAGCCGGGGCGCTACTACGTCGAGGTGCCGGGGGTCGGCCGCAGCCAGCCATTTGAGATCGGCAAGGAGGTCTACCGCAGGGCCTGGTACCTGGCAACGCGCTCCTATTATGGGCAGCGCTGCGGAACGAAGGTGGACATGGGCAAGGAGTTCCCTGGCTTCAAATACGAAGAGTGCCACAAGACGGGTCAGTGGCACGCCTCGTCGGGGAAGACGGGAACTCGCGAGAGCAAAGCAGGCTGGCACGACGCCGGCGATTACGGGCGGTACACAGTCAACTCCGGCATCACGACCGGCACACTGCTCTGGGCCTATGAGATGTTTCCTGGCACGACCGGCAAGCTGAAGCTCGACCTGCCGGAGTCGGGCAACAAGACGCCGGACCTGCTGGACGAGATCCGCTGGAATCTGGAATGGATGATGACCATGCAGGATGCCGACGGCGGGGTGTGGCACAAGCAGACGAGTGAGCGTTTCGCCGGCTTCGTGATGCCTGAAAAGGACGCCGCGCCGAGCGTGGTCATCGGCTCGGGGTCCGCGCCATTCAAATCGACTTGCGCGACGGCGGACTTCGCAGCGGTGATGGGCATTGCGGCACGCGTATACAAGCCGTTCGATTCGGTCTTTGCAGCAGCGGCTGGGAAAGCGGCGGCATCCGCATGGACATGGGCCGAGGCCAATCCAGCGGTCATGTTCCGCAATCCGCAAGGCGTGGCCACAGGCGGCTACGGCGACGGAAACTGCGGTGACGAGCGGGTGTGGGCGTCGGCCGAGTTGTGGCGGACCACAGGCGAGGCGAAGTATCAGGAAGCCTTCCTGGCGCAGTATCAAAAGTTTCTTCCGAACATCAACGACAAGGCGCCGCCGGCCTGGCCGTCAGTGGGCGCCATGGGATTGTGGACCTACGCCATGGGTTCACAACCGGGAACCAATGCCGAGGCGAAGGAAGCCATTCGAGCTGCGAGCGTCAAGGCGGCGGAGGCTGTGGCCGCGCGAACGTTCGAGCAGCCGTTCAGGGTTTCGATGCTGGCGGCGAACTTTGTCTGGGGATCCAACAGCACCGCATTGAACTACAGCCTGCAACTATTGGTGGCCAACAGACTGCAACCGACGCGGAAGTTCGTTGATGCGGCCGCGGAGAACCTGCATTACATCCTGGGGCGGAACCCGTTCTCGGTCTCCTGGGTGACGTGGGTCGGGACTGACTGGTACAAGAAACCGCATCACAGGCCGAGCGGTGCGGACGCAAACGCTGAACCCTGGCCGGGGCTGCTGTCGGGCGGCCCGAACCGCAGCAAGCAGGACGCGGCGATGCGCAAGCTGCCCGATGGCCTGCCTCCGATGAAGATGTGGGTGGACGAGCAGGAGAGCTTCGCCTCCAACGAGGTTGCCATCAACTGGAACGCGCCGCTGGTGTTCGTGCTGTCGGGGCTGCTGCGGTAGAGGCTTGTCAATCATCCGAGGCCGGGGCGGGATCGGGAGAGGTCGCGATCCGGCGCAGTTCCAGTGAATCGACCCAATTGACTTCACAAGCAGGACAGTTGTCGATGACGATGTTGCCTGGACCCGCATAAGGGTGAGTGTCCATCTTTCGTGAACACAGCGGGCAGTGGATGACCCGATCGAGTTCGGCCTGCTCGATGCGGCGTGGCGGCATCGGCTTTGCACCGGCCTCCAGGCGGAGATGGGTAACGAGAAAAAGCAGGATGTCGGCAGGCAGGAGCGTGCCCCGGCAGTTGGGGCAATGCTGGACATTCTGGCCGAGGATGACGGCGTCCACCAGCGGTGTCCGGCAAAGAGGGCAATTCTGCTCGCAGGGCGAACCGAGGACGAAGAGTCCGTCCGCGTTGGGTTCGAGATGGCGAATGCTGTGGCAGGCGTCGCAGACAAAGTACTCCCTGCCAGGCTCGGGGCGAAGAGGCGCTCCACAGTTGCCGCAATTCATGATTCACTCCTCTATGATGACGACTCGGCCAGGGCCAACGCCGCGGCGCCCTGCGGAATGATGTCCCACCAGGGCGGGGTTCCATCGATGGCGGTCAAGCCGCCGCCGTGCTCATAGTTCAGGCGCCAGCTTGGTTCTCGGTCCCACCAGTTTGGATCGTCGATGGTGAGCGTGGCGCAGACATCGCCGCAGAGGTTGAGCAGATTGGTGACATAACCCGTCGTGGCGAAGACAGCCCCAGCGCGGATCAGACGGCGGTATTCAGGTTCCCGGGAAATGCCGCGGCCGTGCTCATCGAGGCCCAAAAGCTCCTCGAGCAGTTCCTGCAAGGCGGTCTGCCGGACCGTCTTGCCTGGCATCAGCATGCCTGCCGGTACGACGTGGAGCTTGCCGCTCCTGGAGCCAATGCGCGACTGTCTGCGGCGAGCGGCGAGCGTTTGCCAGCCTCGTCCCACGCGGCGGCGCACGACAAGGGAGACACCCACTCCGGCGGCGCTTTCGCAATGCCCGCTCTCGACGTTGTGCCGGAGCGTGAGCCTCGACTCGAACTCCCGCCAGGTGGGACGTTTCCCTGCGGCCACGATTTCGCCGAGTGAGGCGAGCAACTCCCACTCCAGCGCGTCGCGGGTATCGAGCATGTCGAAGTACCCGCAACGGGACACGTGCAGCGTCTGGCCCTCCACGCGCAGCAGGCGGTGTATTACCCCGTCGTGGGAGACGGCACCCCACCTGAGATACAGCGGGCTGATCAGCCGCTCACTCACCTCAATTGGCGGCGTGGTCTGCTCGCGAATACGGAGAGAATTCGATGACAGGATTCGGGCGGGATAGTGTGCCCCGCGCCACTTCAGCAGTGACTGCTCGCCATATCTTCCGGCAATCCACTCCATCAACAGTGGGCTCTGCAAGCCTACCTGGCAGAGGCGGCCGGCGCGTGAAGGGGCGCGCATCAGGCGGCGGAGTGTAATGAACGGATCGGGCACTGAAGGCAAACTACCATACCCCGAATTCAGGCAAGCCTGTCCGAAAGGTAGAGTTTCGTGGTATTTCATAACCATGGCCCCCGAGAAGCTGCCGTACAAGCCGAACCCGCGAGCACCGCGAGCGGTCCTGCCGGTTCTTGAGCCCCGAAGGCGAGCGTCAACGCCCGAGGAAGTGGCACTTGGATTCGATCCGGAGCAAGCTCTGGCGGAGGCGCAACGCTGCCTGCAGTGCGCCAAACCCACCTGCATCGACGCGTGCCCGCTGCACATCGACATCAAGCGCTTCATCCTGCCGGCTGGCCGAAGGCGACGCATCAGGCCGCGCACGACGTCATCAGCGAGCAGAGCCCGTTCCCGGGAGTCTGCGGGCGCGTCTGCCAGCATGAACTGTTCTGCGAGGACGCCTGCATCATCGGCAAAAAGTGGGAGCCGGTGGCCATCGGGTCGCTGGAACGATTCGCCGCGGATCATGCGCGCCTGCGGATGGCGGAGTTGCTGGCGGAGACGGCCATACCCGGCCCGATGGTCCAAAGGTGGCGCTGGTCGGCAGCGGCCCGGCATCGCTGATCGCCGCCTACGATCTGGTGCGGATAGAACTACCGCGTCACGATCTTCGAGGCCCTGCACAAGCTGGGCGGCGTGCTGGCCTACGGCATTCCGAACTTCCGCCTGCCGCGCGAGATCCTGCACGAGGAGATCGCGCGCCTGCAGAACCTGGGCGTCGAGTTCGTTACCGACTTCATTGTCGGCAAGACGGCCTCGCTGGACGAACTGTTCGAGGAGGGCTTCGAGGCGATCTTCATCGGCACGGGCGCCGGGTTGCCGTACCTGATGGGCATCCCCGGCGAGAACCTGATCGGAGTCTACACGGCCAACGAGTTCCTGACGCGCATCAATCTGATGGAGGCCTTCAAGTTCCCCGACATGCCGACACTCCGGTCCGCGTCGGCGAAGCACACCGTGGTCGTCGGCGGCGGCAATTCCGCGATGGACGCGGCGCGCTGGGCGCAAGCGCATGGGCAGCGAAACGACCGTGCTGTTCCGGCGCGGACGCGCCGAGTTGCGCGCGCGGCTGGAAGAAATCGAGCACGCCGAAGAGGAAGGCATCGCACTTCCACTTCCTGGCCGCGCCGGTCGCGCTGTTTGGCGACGAGAACGGCACGTGAAGGAGATGGAGTGCATCCGCATGGAGTTGGGCGAGCCGGACTCGAAGCGGGCGCCCCTCGCCGGTGCCGGTGCGAGGGTTCCAACTTCCGCATGCCGGTGCGATACAGTGGTGGCGGCCATCGGGCAGGCGCCGAACCCGACGCTGCAGAAGGCGACACCGCAGCTGCATCACCAAGCGCGGCAAGATCGTGATCGACGACCACGGCGAGACGTCGATGCCGCGAGTCTTCGCCGGCGGCGACGTGGTGCGCGGCGGCTCGACCGTGATTCTGGCGATGAAGGACGGCCGCGCCGCGGCCAGCCATCGACAGGCGATGTGCACGAGGCAGTTGACTGCATGAACAAGATTCTGGCCAAGCGAGTGCTGGCGCCGGAAGTGACTCTGTTGGAAGTCGAGGCGCCGCGCATTCAGCGAACGCTGGAAGCCCGGGGCATGTTCATCATCCTGCGCCCCGGAGAGCAACAGCGAGCGGATTCCGCTCACGATGGTGATGGACGACGCCGAGCGGCACTCCATCACGATGGTGGTTCAGGCGATCGGCGAAGACGACGACGGAGCTGTCGCCGCTGGAGCCAGGCGAACGCATTGCCGACCTGGTGGGGCCGCTCGGCGAGCCGGCCACGATGACGACGGGCGAACGCGTGGTGTGCATGGCCGGCGGCGTCGGGCGTCGCCGAACTGCTGCCGGTCGCCAAGGCGTTCCACGAGGCGGGCAACCACGTCACCGCGCTTGTGCGGTGCGCGTTCGGACAACTACCGGATTCTGGATGCCGAGCTGCGATGGCGCGGCGGATGTTGTCGAATGGGCCACCGACGACGGCTCGTTCGGTTTCCACGGCAACGTGGTGCAGTTGCTGCTCTCGATGGCAGGCCCGGGCGCGTTCACCGACGGGCCACGTCATCGGGCCGATCCCGATGATGAAGGCCGCCGCGGAGGCGACCCGGAGCTGGGGCCTGAAGTTGTACGCTTCGCCTCAACCCGGTCATGATCGACGGCACCGGCATGTGCGGCGGATGCCGCGTCACCGTCGGCAGCGAGGTGAAGTTCGCCTGCGTGGACGGTCCCGAGTTCGACGCACATCTGGTCGACTTCGACGAACTGGCGCGCCGCAACCGCGCTTACCGGGAGATGGAGCAGCAGGCGTTGGAGCACCACTGCCGGTTGCAGAGAATTGAATAGGCGCTCACCGCCCTTCGCGCTTCTCCCAGCCTTTCTTGAACAGCGGGATCACGTTCTCCTGCGAGTACGGGTGCTTCGCGATCTCCTCGATATTGAGGTCGATCCCGATGCCCGGCGCTCGACGGAATCTCGATGTAGCCGTCCACCACCTCGACCGGGTTGGTGACGATCTCCTTCTCCCACGGTTCGTTGAACTCATCGAAGATTTCGTGGATGAAGAAGTTCGGCAGTCGACGCGTTCAACTGCACGCAGGCCGCCGAGCAGACCGGGCCCTGCGCGCTGTGCGGCGCCATCATGCCGTAGATGCGCGTCGATCATGTCGCAGATCTTGCGCGTCGCGAACAGCCCGCCCAGGTTCAGCGGTTCCGGCTGCAGGATGTTGACCAGCCCGTCCTCCAGCAGTTCGGCGAACTGCTGTTTGCTCGAGAAGCTCTCGCCGGTGGCGATCGGCACCGGGCTGCGGCGCGCCACTTCGATCATCGCCTTGATCGTCGATGGTGCGGTACCGGCTCTTCGAACCACGTCGGCCGGAACTTGGCCATCGCCTCGGCAAATTCCACCGCCGTGCCGACGTTGAAACGGCGAGTGGCCTTCGATCAGCAGATCGACGTTCGGCCCAACCGCGTCGCGCACGGCGCCGATGATGTCCAGCGACAGGTCGAACTCCTCACCGCGTCATCAGTCCGCCAGTTGTCGCCGAACGGATCGAACTTCAGCGCCGTGTAGCCGCGCCGGGCCACCTCCTTCGCCTTCTCGCCGAAGCTCTCCGGCGTGCGCGGCCCGCGATACCAGCCGTTTGCGTAGGCGCGCAGCTTCTCGTGACAGCGCCCGCCCATCAGGTTGTAGACCGGCTGCCTGCAGGCCTTGCCGATGATGTCCCAGCAGGCGATCTCGATCGCCGCGACGGCGCACATGTGGATCTGCCCGCCCTCGGAGTACACGTCGCGGATCAGCCGCTGCGAGATCATCTCGATCTGGAACGGGTCCATCCCGATGATCAGCGGCTTCAGTTCGTGGATGGCCGCCTCGACGGTCCTGCCCGAAGATAGTTCAGCGTGCCTTCGCCGATGCCGTATAGCCCCTCATCGGTCGATGACCTTCGCGAACAGCCAGTTCTTCCACGGATTGCCCGCGATGTAGGTTTCGACGGCTGTGATTTTCATGTGTTGAGTCCGGTCCTCATTCTACCCGGCTTACAACAGGTCCGCGATGCGGCTCATCGCGAGCCGGGCTGCGTCCGGCACCGACAGCAGTCCGGCTGGGTCGATGGCCGGACCAAAACGGATGACGAAGCCACCGGCCTCGCTGATGCCGCAGGGCACGACCGGCAATCCGAGCCTGGCCAACTGAGCGATCATGCGTTCGACTCCAGGCAGAGGATCGGCTAGCTGGCCTGCTTTGCCCGCGACGCCCTCGGGGAACAGGCCGATCGGCCGCTCCAGTGTTCGAGCGTCCTTGAGAAGTCTTCGAATCGACCGGGCGGTGAACCCCGGGTTCGAACCTCGGAATGAAACCGGATAGCAGGAGAGAGCATCAGCGACTTTCGGCAACAGCCAGTCGCCGGGAGACGGAAACCTGATCGGTCCCAGTCGCACGGGTGGCCAATTCGCCGTCACCAGCCAGCGGATGGGCGGGTCGCCGGGTCCGTAGTGGCGCCGGATGGCCTGCGTGACGGCCGAAGCCGAGTGCAGGATCCAAAGCCCCTCGCGTTCGTAGTGGTTGGCAGCCAGAAGGAAGCGTGGGCTGGCAGGAAGCAGAGCCGTCCCATGAATGACAGGAGGCGGCTTCATTTGCCCTTCAATCGCGGCGCTGAATTCATCCACGCTTCTCCTGGTTCCGCGGGCAATATGAGGCCAAAGCGACCATACCTGGCCCCAGGGAACCGGGTAGCGGATGGGCCGTTCAGACATCCCGCCCCTTCCACTTCGTGGAGAGCCCGAGCAAGGCCTTGGCCATCGCAGAAATCGCGATCGCCTGGAACGCGTAGATGGCCAGAGGCGCGGCTAGAGCGCGAACGAAACTGTGGTACCAGCCCCACCATGCCACTGCCGGCGTAAATAGCAGGAATGCGGCCGCGATCCGGTGTTCTCCGAGTATCAGCAGCACCATGAGCGGCAGCCAGGATGTCATGACGATCGAACACAACACGACTTTGGCGCCTGTCAAAGGGTTGACACGCAAAAAGCGGAAGGAGTTCTTTTCGAAACCTCTCCACAAAGCTCCGAAGCTGTCGTACATCCTCACGCTGGCGAGATGTTCGGCGCGCATGACAGCGACCGTCATGCGATGCCGCTTGGCGCCGCGGGCCAATGCGACGTCCTCGATGACGCTGCCAATCACCGCTCTGTGCCCGCCGAGGAAATTGTAGGCGTCACGCCGGAAAAGAAGACACTGACCGTTGGCCAGCGCTTCGGACTTCAACGGATTGTTTACAGCACGAGGGTTGACGCCGGCAAAGTAGAGGCCGAATGCGTAGGGCAGGAGGAGTTTTTCGTACCAGTTAATGCAGACCTGCCGCGGGAAGACGCTAGCCAGACTGAGTTGGTTCGCCGCGGCGTGAGCCAGCAGCGAAGGCAGAAGGGCCGGCTCGTACCACGTATCGGCGTCGACGAACAGGAGCCACTTCTCATTGGTGGCCTGTGCGCCGGCCCAACAGGCATTCGGCTTGCCGAGGTGGTAGGGACCCAGCGGCGGGGCGGCAATCACTTCGGCGCCTGCGCGAAGCGCGAGTAAGCGTGTCTGGTCATCGGAGTGGTCGTCGACAACCACGATCCTCGCCGGCTGAAGGCTGGACACAACACGTCCGATTGTCTTTTGCTCGTTTCGTGCGGGGATGACGACCGCGAGGTCTTCCACGACGCTCCCTGTGGAAACCGGCAGTTGCGGCAAACCAAGGTAGTTCCGGCGGGAGAACCAGCCGAAGAACAGCATGAGGGCTGCGCACAGACCGGCGAGGCCAAGCAGGGTTGCCGGCGCGATCATGACAGCTTCTTCAGGGTCGGGCCGGCCACGCCATTGGGAAACAACGGAGTCTCCTCCACCGCCTGCCAGCGGCCGTCGCCAGCCAGCGCGCGGGCTTCGATCACATTAGAGCCGCCTGCCGGAAGACTCGCCTTCCATCGCGTCCAAGTATACGGCGAGAGCGGGGCTTCCAGTTGAGCGGGGGTCCAGATTCCCTGCCCCACTCGCAACTCGACACGCTCGATGCCGCGCACTCCGGCAAAGGCTACACCGCCGATCAACGCCGTTCCGTTCTCGCGGCGCACCCGATCGATGTAACTCATTGTGTGGACCACCGGTTCTTTTGTATAGCCCATCTTGGGCCATGTGCCGAAGTAGGGCTGCGTGCAAAGCCTGATCTCCGCCATCCACTTGACACTCTTGAACCCGTAATAACGTGGGGCAATCAGCCGGAAAGGAAAGCCATGGACGCGATTCAGCGTCCTGCCGTTCATGCCGAGCGCGAGCAGGAGTTCATCGCTGAAAACGTGAGACGGCCGGGATAGAGTCGTCGTGGCCATCAACGCCGATGAAAGCGATCTCCCGGACATCGGAGGAGACTGTCGCCGGGTCGACGATCTGCCTGAGCAGGATGCCGCTCCATTCCGCGGTGCCCATGAGATTGGAGCCAAGCGTATTGGAGACGCAGCGCATGGTAGTGTAGCGCTGAATGCGGGGCAGGTTGAGCAGTTCTGCATAGGAGAAAGCACGCATGGGACGGCCGTCCAGTGTGATCCGGAGCTGCCAGGTTCTCGGGTCGATCACCGGGTCGACGGTATTCTTGCTCATGCCGTAGAAGGCTTCCACGCTGGTGACCGAGGCTCGAACCAGTCCTGGCGCAAAGTCTTCGCGTTGCAGCGGCGGGGAGTGGGGCCAGAGAGCGATCGGCGCGCCAGCCTTTCTTGCATATGCGCGATTGCGGCCATAGCTCTCCAGAGCGACCCCGGCTGTGCCCGCCGTCATGAGGACGGGTACGGCGGCCGCCAGGAAGCCGCGGCGCGCGGGGCTGTGCGGGGCCGGCCTGTTTCTCTCGTTGAGCCACAATGCGGAGAAAGTGAGAAGAAACGAGACGAAGCCGATGGCAGCGAGCCCGCCGGTTGCAGCGAATGGCTTGGCCCACTCGCCCAGGCTGATCAACATAGCTACCGCCAAGCCATTCGGCGTCCGCGCCATGATCCACTCCGCGATTCTATCCGTGGCCAGAGGCCAGCCGAGGAGATAGTATGCTGCGTGGTTCACAACGACGAACGCCAGCGCAAACATCGACGATAGGCGAAGACTTCGCTCGAACATGAGATTGATCCCTAACTGATGCAGCGGCGGAGCATGGGGACCGCCAGCGCTCGAGCCGTAATCCAATACTTGTGCGCTTTGGGCACCACCGTCCGGCGGTCGAAAACGTTGTAGCCTCCGGATTCGATGCGGTCCAGGATGCCGGAATAGACCTTGGAGGCGATCTCGACGGCGAATCTGCCGTCGGCCGAGAGCGCTGGGATGCCGGCCTCGCCGGAGTGGTAGTAGGCGCGTGCCCGACGGCACTGGAACTCGACCAGTCTGCGGAACCGTTCGTCGCAGCGGCGCGCGGCAAGATCCTCGATCCGGTAGCCGTACTCGCCCAGTTCTTCGAGCGGCAGATAGATTCGATCCTTGTCGAGATCCTCTCCGATGTCGCGCAGGATGTTGGTGAGCTGCATCGCGATGCCCAAGTCGATCGCTTCCTGGTGCGGTTCGCCTTTGTAGCCAATGACGTGCATCATCATCAGCCCCACAACGCTGGCCACGCGGTAGCAAAACACGCGCAGGTCGTCGAAGCTCCTGTAGCGGGCAGGTTCGAGGTCCATGCGGACCCCGGCGATGAGGTCGAGGGGGTACTCGTGGGGAATTCCGTGCTCCGCCGCGGTGCGAGCGAATAGGGTCAAAGCCTTGTGATCGACGCTGGCGCCCGAGAGTGCGCGGCGGGTTTGCTCCTCCCAGCAGGAGATGTCGCGCGCCGCCGCCAGCGGGGATGACGCTTCATCGACGATGTCGTCGGTTGTCCTGCAGAACCAATAGACCGCATGCGCTGAGCGCGCCAGCCGGGGCGGGAAAAACCGTGTGGCGAAGTGGAAGCTCTTTGAGCCCTTGGCGGTGGCTTCCGCGGCCTCAAGGTACAGACGGGTCAGTTCGGCAGATTCCGGCAAATCAGCTTCTCCGCGATTTTGGCTGAACTCAACACGCCGGGCACGCCAGCTCCGGGATGAGTCCCCGCGCCGACAAAGTACAGGTTGGGGATGTCTTCGCTCTGATTGTGCGGCCGGAACCACGCAGACTGTGTGAAGATCGGCTCGAAACTGAAACCTGAGCCGGCATAGCTGTTCAAGGTGGTTTCGAAGTCGAGCGGCGTGAGTGTCCGCACAGTGGCGAGGTTGTCGAGAAGGCCCGGCAAGTGGCGCTGGTCGAGGAACTCGAGGGCGCGCCGCTGGAGCCGGGGCCTTCGACAGCCCAATCGATTCCGCTCTGCTGGTTCGGGACAGGGATTAACGCGTAAAAGCAATCGCAGCCCTCCGGCGCCATTCGCGGGATCGGTGGCCGTTGGACGATGCAGATAAAGCGAGAACTCCTCGCTCAGCCGCTTCTTGTTGAAGATGTCGTCCAGAAGTTCCTCGTAAGTGGCGCTGAGGATGATGGTGTGATGCCGGATGCCGGGATACTGCTTGCGCGTCCCGAAATAGAGGACGAACAAACCCATGGAGTACTGCATGCGCTCCAGCCGCGAGTCTGTGTACTTCCGCCGAACCCGAGGGTCCAGCAGCTTGCGGTAGGTATTGGCGACGTCCGCATTGGAGACAACTGCGTCGGCGGGCAGAAACCGGCCGGTGCGTGTGCGGACGCCTCTGGCGTGGCCGTTTGGAACGACGATCTCATCAACCGGGGTGTTCAGGTGAATGCGCCCTCCGAGTTCCTCGAAAAGGCGGCCTAAGGCCGAAACCAGAGCGCCGGTCCCACCCATTGCGTAGTGGACCCCCCACTCGCGTTCGAGGTAGTGAATGAGAGCGTAGATCGACGTCGTCTGGAACGGATTGCCGCCCACCAGCAACGGATGAAAGCTGAAAACCCGCCGCAGCAGAGGGTCCTTGACGAACTGGCTGACGAAACTGTAGACGGTCTTGTAACTCTCCAGTCGAATCAGGTCGGGCACGATGGGAAGCATGTCGGCGAAGCGCAGGAATGGCTTGTCCGACAGCTCGACAAAACCCTTCTGGAAAATGGCCTTGGCCCGCCGGATCATCTCCTGGTAGCCGTCTACATCACCGGGAGAGAAGCGCGCGCACCCGGGCCACGGTTTCGGCTTCGTTGTTGTTGTACTCGAATGAGCGGCCGTCGTGAAACTCGATTCGGTAGAACGGGTCAACCGGAACGATGTCAATGTAATCCTTAGGGTCGCGCCCGGCGCCTCGGAACAACTCGTCAAGCATGAACGGCGCGGTGATCACCGTCGGGCCCGGCGTCGAACGTAAAGCCGTCCTGGCGGTACACGTAGGCCCTGCCGCCCAGCATGTCGCGGGCCTCGACGAGATCCACCTGGTAGCCGCGGCTCTGGAGCCTGACCGCGGTGGCGAGACCCCCGAACCCGCTGCCGATGACGACGATGCGGCGGCCGCTATTGCTGGATGCGTGCATGGAGGTAATCGATCAATTCGTGCAACTCGCCCGCCGCCGGGGCAAGAGGAAGCAAGCAGCGGCGAGCTGAGTCCAAGCAGCGATTCGCAGTTGAAGCATCGTCGAGTTCGCCGTCGAGGAAATCGTCAACCAGTTGAAATGCCCGGCCGAATTCCCGGGAAAACTGACGCAGGGAGCCCGCTTGGCTGCTTTCCGGATCGGCGGATATGACCGCGGCATGGGCGCACAGCTCAAAGAGCGGCACGGTCTTCAATTCATTGACCCGGGACCGCAGGCGGTCCCGATCGTTGTGGGAGACGCGCAGGTCCAGGTCCTGGCCATCGCAAAGACCGTTCGCGTCGAGCACCTTGAGCAACTCGATCTGGAAACGAATGACCCCCGACAGCATGGCCGGAACACATGGGATCTCGACCGGACAGCGGGCGGCCAAGGCGACGAGTCCAAAGGCTGCCAGCAGCGCCGTGGCTTCCCCAAACGCGACGTGCACCGCGGGTTTTCCGCGGCGCGTCGCTTCGTTGTCCATCGAGGGCAAGTCATCAACGACGAGAGAGGCACAGTGTATCAACTCGATGGCCGCGGCCGCACGCAGCGACAAGGCCTCGCTGCCTCCCACCAATCGCGCCATTCGGAGGGCGAGCACAGGCCTGATCCGCTGACCACCGCCAAGCACTGCGTAGCGCATGGCCTCCCGGACGGGCGATGCCTCCCTCTCCGGCAGACGGAGCAGTCCGCTCAGTTCTGAGTCAACCGCCACCCGATCCGATTCAAGGACGGAGACCTTCTGCCCGCGGAGTGTGGGAATTCGCAGCGTGTAGTTCGGCCGAATGACTTGGAGAGGAGCCGCCATCACGTTCTCTGATTACTTATTTTTTAGGAAGATTTGAAATTGTTGTCGGCGAGTCAACTCATTGGTTCGGTGGGCATGTTCACCCACTGCTGGTGGGTTTCACCCATCGATGTCTTGAATTTGACATGTTGAATTTCTCTACAGTTTGGTAAATGATTGAAAAGACGAGATTCACTCCAATGTCACAGCGAGTCAAGTTTGGCGCGGCACTTGCTGTGAGGACTCTGAGCGGTGTGTACCACCACGCTGCTTTATGTGAAGGGTCTTTAATGGAATTTCTAAGGAGAGAGTCATGAGCTTTCATCTCGGCTCTATTCGCTGGACGAGAGCGGGACTGGCCTTTATGCTGGTCGCCGGCTCCGCTTTGTTGGTGAGTTCGACCAAGCCGCCTTACACCGAACGGGACAAGGCATTTTACGCCGACGAGGCACTGGTCAACTTCGTTCGCCCCGGATTGGTATTCAAGATACAGGGGCAAGAGATCGCAGCAGACGGGACTGTGAAAGTCCGGTTCGCGATCACCGATCCGCGCGGCTTGCCGCTGGACCGGCTTGGGGATTCAAACGCCTGGAACCGTAGCATCGACCTTTATCCTGGCGCGGATTCCCGCGGGTCAGACGCAGTATGTTTCCTACACGGTGCGGACGCAGACGTCTCCGATCACCGGCAAGAGCGCGATTCAGGCCATCCGGCGAAAACACAGGCGTTTACGCTCAGGTAGGTGAAGGCGTCTACACCTACACCTTCGTCCAGAAACTGCCTGCGAACTATGACAAGAATGTGACGCACACGATCGGCGTGTACGGCTCGCGGAACCTGACCGAGTTCGACATGGGCACGCAGTACGACGACGACGCCTACAATTTCGTGCCCAGCGGCGCGGCAGTGACTGTGGTCCGCGACGAGATCGCGACCGCCACCTGCAACCGCTGCCACGTCTCTCTCGGTTTGCATGGCGGTTCGCGCAAGACCATGGAGATCTGCAACCTGTGCCACACCCCGCAGACCATCGACCCGGACACGGGCAACACCGTGGACATGCCGGTGATGACGCACAAGATCCACGCCGCTGCGGCTCTTCCGAGCGTGGTCGCCGGCGGCAAATACGTCATCATCGGCAACCAGCAGTCCGTTCATGACTACTCCCATATCCTGATCCCTTCAGGCCCGAGCAACTGCACCGCCTGCCACCAACCCGGCCCCAAGCAAGCCAACGCATACCTGGAGAATCCGACTCGCGCGGCCTGCGGAGCCTGCCACGACAACATCAAGTGGGATACCGGCGAAGGACACCAGAACCTGGCTCAACCCGACGACAGCGCCTGCACCCGCTGCCATAGGCCCGAAGGCGAAGTCGAATTCGACATTTCCATCAAGGGCGCGCACGTGATTCCTCGCGAATCGACGATGCTGAGCGGCATCAATGCCGAACTGGTTAGCGTAGAGAATGGCCGGCCGGGCGGCAAGATCACCGTCTCGTTCAAGATCAAGGACGACAAGGGCGCCGTCATTCAGTTGGCGAACCTCAATCGTGTGGCGCTCGTGGTGAGCGGGCCGACCACTGACTACATCTCGCCGATGACCGCCACGACCCACGGCTACGTCAGCGAAGATCCCAAGGCCACCGGCGCACAGGTCAGTCTGTCCGGCGACACCTATCGCTACACGTTCAACACGGCCCTGCCGGCCGACGCCAAGGGCACCTTCACTGTGGGCATCGAGACCCGCCGGATTGAAACAGTGCTAGCCGGAACACCGAGCCAGCGCGACATCCAGTACGGCGCCGACAACAAGGTCCTCAACTTCGCCGTGGACGGCAGCAAGGTTGTTGCCCGCCGAGTCATCGTGACTACGGAGAAATGCAACGCATGCCACTCCAATCTGGTGCTTCATGGCGAGAACCGCAACAAGGTGGAACAGTGCATCCTGTGTCACAACCCGGTGGAAACCGACACGGCACGCCGCGCCGCCGACAAGAACCCGCCTGAGAGCGTCAACTTCGCGCTGATGGTGCACCGGATCCACTCCGGTGTCGACCAGACCCGCGACTACACCATTTACGGATTTGGCAATACGCCACATAACTACAACCACATCGGCTACCCGACAACACTGGCCAACTGCGACACCTGCCACGTCAACAACTCACAAACGGTTGTTCCGGCCGCGGGCGTTTCAATGGTCAATGACCCACGGGGCTACTTCAACCCGACTCACATCACGACCGGTGCGTGTCTCGGCTGCCACACCAGCAGAGACGCGGCATCGCACGCCTTGGCCAACACGACAACGCTGGGAGAAAGCTGCGGCGCTTGCCACGGCGCCGACAACGAGTTCTCGGTCTCCAGGGTTCACGCACAATAGACATGCCGGTCGCGCAAGTTCGCGAATGGCCAAAGGACTACCGATGACCAAACCGACGCTTATCCTGCTGGCGGCGGCCCTCGTGGCCGCCGCCGGCGGCTCGGCGCAACAGCAGCAACAGAAAGATCCGCCCAAGAAGAAGGAATACGTCGGGTCCGAGACTTGCGCAGGTTGCCACGAGGAGGCCCAGGCCTCATTCAAGAAAAACGCACACATCAGCCTGGAGACCAACAAGAAGCGCGGCTGGCAGGAGAAAGCCTGCGAGTCGTGTCACGGGCCCGGCTCGGTGCATGCCGAGACAAACGAAGCCAAAGACATCCTGAGCCCGAAACAGATGGCGCCGGCAGCGGTCGACGCCCTTTGCCTCGGCTGCCACAAGAATCAGATGACGCAGGTTGGCCGTCTGCAAAGCGGCCACGCCCGCAACGCCGTTGCTTGCACCAGTTGCCACAACGTCCACAAGACCGGCGCGGAGAGCTCAGCAGTCCAACTCAGCAAGGCCTCCGGCATCAACAAGAACTGCGCCGAGCTGCCACGTGAATTCGATGATGGCCTTCAACAAGCCCCATCATCACAAGGTGCCCGAGGGCGTGATGGCCTGCACAAGCTGCCACAACCCTCATGCCAGTTTCCTGAACAGGAACCTGCGATCTGGCCAATGCCAACGAGCCCGGCTGCCTGAACTGCCACGCCGGCTATCGCGGTCCTTACATCTTCGAGCACGCCCCTGTGAAAAACGAGCCCTGCACCACATGCCACGAGCCCCACGGCTCGGTTAATCCGCGCATGCTCACACGCCACGAGGTCGCGCCTCTCTGCCTCGAGTGCCACAGCAATATTCAATCCGGCAAGGCTTCAGGAACACTCGGCGGCATCCCGCCGTCATTCCACGACCTGTCCAATCCGCGCTATAAGAACTGCACCATTTGTCACCAGAAGGTGCACGGCTCGAACGCGAGCAGGGGGTTGTTCCGATGAAAATCTGGCTCGCCTTGCTCATGCCGCTCGCGCTGTTGGCGCAGGATGCGGCAAAGACCGCGGAACCCAAGAAGGAAGCCCCCGCGCCCGCCGCGGAAGAATCCCTCACCGGCAGCGTCGATCTCGGCGCTCGCTGGCGCTATGGGGTCGGCGGCGACTTCAATACTTACCGCAGCCTGGTCAACCTCGGCAGCGGACTCAGGCTCGTTGGCGCGGACCTGAAGTACGAGCCCACAGGCGTCAAGGCGTTCGACAGCCTGCTGATCAGTGCCGGCAATTGGGGCGGCGACCCGTACAACACCGCCCGCTTCGACTTGCTGAAGCGCGGCGCCTATCGACTTTACACCAACTATTCCAACATCGCCTACTATAACTATCTGCCCTCATTCGCCAATCCCGGGGTCGGCACGCAGTTCAGCCTGAACCAGCGCGCCTATGACACCGCCATCCGGAATCTGGACACCAAGCTGGAGCTGTTCCCGGGCGGCAGGGTCATCCCGTATATCGGCTACGAACGAAACACCAATTTCGGCAATGGTGTCACCACTCTGGTGGACAACAACAACGAATACCCGCTGCGCAACCTCGTCCGATGGGGACAGGATCGCTACTTCGGCGGCGTTCGACTGGAGTGGAGCCGCTGGCACGGCACCATTGAGACGGGGCGGACAGCCTTCAAGGACGACCAATCGGTCTACTCGACCGAAAAGGTGACCGGAAACCGTCAGACCCCCTACATGGGCCAGCAGTTATTTCTCACCAACGGAAATCAGCTTTACTATACGCGCGGCAAAGGAAGCTTTAGCCGCGCCGCACTCACGGCCAACCCCTGGAACTGGTTGGACCTTGCCGGAAACGTCATGTACACGAATCCTGAAACGACGTCCCGGATCAGCGAAGACCTGATCGGCAACGTCGCCTACCAGGCGATGGTTTACGCCGGCAACTCCGACATCTACTACGGCAACGCCAACATGCCTCGCACGGCTTGGTCGGGGAGCGCCGAGGCTCGCCCCTTCTCCAGGCTCAGAATCAGGGAGATCTACGAAACCGATCGGATGCAGACCACCAGCGGCGCATTGCTGACGTCCAACTACTTCCCCACCACGGGATCTGGCGTCTCGACATCGCAGAACGTGACAGACCGATTCGAAGCCACCCGCAACCGCAACCAGGTTGAGGGCCTCTTCGACATCTCACGCGCCTTCATGGTTCGAGGCGGCTACCGCAAGGAATGGGGCCGCAGCCTGATGCGCAGCGGGTTCCTCAACAACGAACCCTATGAGCGCGGCGAGATGGAGCGCAACGTCGGCCTGATCGGCGCTCAGTTCCGCGCCGGGACCAAAGCTACCGTGTACGCCGACTACGAGATCGGCGACGGGGTCAAGACGTACTACCGCACCGGTTTAATGGATACGAAGAAGTATCGATTGCAGGGCCGGTTCAATCTGCGCAGCGATCTGACCTTCAACGCACTATTTTCTCGTCTGGAAAATAAGAATCCTGACGAGGGCATCAATTATGACTACCACGCTCAGGCGCTCTCAGCGAGCCTGCAGTATGCGCCGGCCAGCGCAAAGCACTTCACTTTTCTGGCGGACTACTCGCGCACCGCGATCATGAGTGACATCAACTACCTGGACGCAACGTGGTTCAGGCAAGTCAAGTCGCTCTATCGCGATAACGCCCATTCTTTCAGCACTTACGTCAACTTCAGCGGCCATCCGAAAGCTCTCGTCGCACCGATGACGCTGACGCTGGGAGGCTCCTTCGTGACGACCTCGGGCAGCCGCCCGTCTCGTTACTACCAGCCGCAGGGCAAAATCGTGGTGCCGATTATCCCGAAGCTTCACGTTTTTGGCGAGTGGCGCTGGTTCGGTTTGAATCAGCCGTACTACAGCTATGAAGGCTTCCGGACGAACATGATCCTTGCTGGATTCCGATTCTTGATGTAAACCAGGATAATGGTATCCACACTCAAAGCGGCCGCATTCTGTGCGGCCGCTTCTGTTTTTATAGCGGCTGTCGCCGCAGGGGCTGTTCCGGTGGGGCATGCGGAGCGGGGCGCGGAACTCTTCAAATCGCAGAAATGCGTCACTTGCCACAGCGTGAAAGGCCAAGGGGGAGGGTTGGCGCCTGACTTGGGCAAGCTTGGCGGCAAGGGCTGGACACCGGAGACGATGGCCGCCCTGATGTGGAACCACGCGCCGGCGATGTGGCAGGCGATGGACAAGGCCGGCGTGGCGGCGCCGAAGTTATCCCACGGCGATGCGGCGGACCTGTTCGCCTATTTCTACGCGGCCCGGGCGTTCGAGAAACCCGGCGATGCCGGCCGCGGGCGCGCTCTCTTCGCCGGGAAGGGCTGCGCCGAATGCCACTCACTGGCAGCCGGGCCGAAGGGCAATGCCCCGTCAGTGTTGAGCTGGGAATCAGTGAACGACCCCATCGAGATGGCACGGCAGATGTGGAACCATGCGCCCAAGATGCGAGCGGCGATGGAAGCCAAAAAGATGAAGGTGCCCACAATCACCGGAGCCGAGATGAACGACATGGTCGTCTACCTCTCCAGCCTGCCGCCGCTGCGCGGCCTGCCGCCGAAGTTCTCGCCGGCTTCTCCGGAAACGGGCGAGATGCTGCTCGAGGTGAAGGGGTGCAAGACGTGCCACACCGGCGACAAGGCGCTCGATCGGCGGCCGGTCTTCACGTCCTCCGCGGATTTCGCGGCAGCGATGTGGAACCACGCGGGCCAGATGAAGCAGGATACGCAACTCCGAAGCGAGGAGATGAAGCGGATCGCTGGTTACGTCTGGTCGCTGCAGGTCGCATCCGCACAGGGTTCGCCTGACCGTGGAGCGAAGGTATTCGACTCCAAAGGCTGCGCGGGCTGCCACGCCGGCGGCAAGCAACCCAAGGTGGCAAACGCCTTTGAGGTGGTATCGGCGCTATGGTCGCACGGCCCATCGATGCTTAAGGAAGTCCGCACGCAGGGCAAGAACTGGCCGCGCCTGGACACCAACCAGATGACCGACCTGGTGGCTTACCTTTCCAAGGCGCGCTGAACAAGGGCGGGAGAGCAGGCTCAGGCGCCTCAAGCCCCCTTGCGGGCAAGGGCCTGCGACCAAGCGGCTCGAAGTTTGCTCTCCAGTTCTTTCGGCATCGGCTCAGGCCGGCAATCGGGCTGCGCCTGGCGCGTTGCTCCGATACAGCGCCTGAGATTGCGTACGAACTCCACGCATGGCGGACAATCGGCGATGTGCGCTTCGATCTCCGCGCACGCTTCTGCAGGAAGTTCGCCATCGAGATACTCGGAGAGTTGCGCGAATACCTCCAGGCAGGCCGGGTCCTTGGGCGAATGACGATGCTCGCCACTCATCGAACACCTCCTGGAACCGCTTCAAGATAGCCCGAGAGAGCCTTGCGCAGGGCAAGCCTGCCCCGGTGTAGCCGCTGTTTGACAGTGTCCTCGCTCACGTCAAGGATTTCCGCAGCCTCCGCGGTGGTCATCTCCTCCACATCGCGAAGCAGAACGACCGATCTGTAAATATCAGGCAATTCCGCCAGGGCTTCTCTGATGCGCACGCCTAGTTCGGAACGCAGCACCCGCGAGTCCGGCGCCTCGCCGCCGTCGGAGGGCTGAAAGCGCGGCAGCGCATGGTCGTCGGCGCCAGGCAGCAACTCATCGAGGGAATACTCACGGTCCGGTGCAAAGACACTGCGGCGGCGCTTCATCAGGCAGTAATTCTTCGCGATGCGGAAGACCCAGGGCCGTACCTTGGCCGGGTCCTGCAATTGATCGAAGCTCTCGAAAACCTTCATGAGAGTTTCCTGCGCCACTTCCTCTGCGTCTTCACGCTGCCCGCACATCAGCCACGTGTATTGGAAGATACGCTGCTGAAAGCTCTCGACAAATGGCGTGAAAGCCGACTCGTCGCCTGCCAGCAGCCGCGCCGCCCATTCAACTTCCGGTCTTTCGTCCACACCTCTATCGTAACGGCCTCAGACCGCCGCCGGCACGGCGATGGCACCGATGCCATTGATGTTCAGTTCGATCGAGGGCGGAACCTTCAGGGTGTTCTTGATCAGGCACTTGTCGGCTGACCTCCTGACACCTTCGATGTGATGGGGATCAGTGAGGCCAGGGACTTCAACATCAATGATGAATTCGTCCATTCGAGCAGGATCCTTAGCTTTTCCCGCTGAGACCTTGACCTTGAGTCCTTCACTCGATACATTTCGGGTCTTGAGGTATTGAACTGCGTAGAATCCGGCGCAGGTCGCCAGCGATGCCAGCAGAAGTTCCGGAGGAGTCATCCCCTCGTTGTCGCCATGATTCTCGAAAGGCTGGTCGCAGATGATCTTGTGCCCGCGAGCTTCGGCTTCGAACTGGACATTTCCAAGGTAGGTGACATTGAGTTCCATGAATCGATCTCCACTTGCGAGGATGCCGCTAAGAGCAATTGGTGACAGGCGAAGCTGGATGTCACGAAAACAAGGGAGGTGCATCGATGACAGTGATGCGAATTCTCATCTCGACATTGGCGCTGGCAGCAGCGGCGTGGGGACAGGACGCCTCACGGCCGGTGACGCTGCGGGACGCCGTTAAGCAGGCGTTGGGCGCACATCCATCGCTCGAAGCGGCGCGGGCCAAGGTGACTGCCGCCTCGGCTCGCGTGGACCAGGCTCGCAGCGGCCATCTGCCTCGTGTGCAGTATCAGGAGTCATTCCAGAGCGGCAATAATCCGGTGTACGTATTCGGAGCGCTGCTCACGCAGCGGCAGTTCTCAGCGCAGAACTTTGCCATAGACAGCCTGAACCGGCCAGACCCGCTCAATAACTTCCAGTCGCGCGTGACCGCTGAGCAGCTGATCTACGACTTCGGTGGACTGAAGAATACGATTAAGGCCGCAGACCTCGGCCGCCAGATGAGCGAGCAAGATCGGAAATCCGCTGAATTGAGCCTGGTGGCCGGCGTGGCACGGGCTTATCTCGGCGCTCAACTCACGGCGCAGGCGCTGACAGTAGCGCAGGAGGCCGAGAAGTCGGCCGCTGCAGACGTTGCGCGATCCGAGAAATTGCTCGCGGCGGGCCTGATCACCGAAGCCGACGTGCTGAGCCTGAAGGTGCACGCGGCTGCGATGAAGGAACGGGTGATTAGCTCGGATGTCAACCGCAAGGTCGCGATCGCAGCCCTGAATGATGCCCTGGGGCTCCCACTCGACAGCGTGCTTGATTTGACCACTCCCCTGGCGGTGGCACTCGATCCAGCCGGTGACGCCGAAAAGCAAGCCCTGCAGGCACGGCCCGAGCTGGGACGGATCCAACTCGCCTCACAAGCCGCTGAAGCCCAGGCCGCTGCGGCGCGGGCGGGTTACTACCCGAAGATCGCCATGCGCGGCGTCTTCGAGGCTGACCGCCAGCAGTTCGTCCGCAAGGGCGGCGCAAACTGGATGTTTGGCGCAGGTCTGGAATGGAATCTCTTCGATGGACACAAGACCAGGGCGACGATCGCCGAAGCCCGGGCCGAATCGGCCGTGGCGCAGGCTGGACTGAGGCAGTTTCAGTCCGCTGTCCGCCTCGAGGTTAAGCAGGCCCAGGCCCACTTCGAAGCGGCCTCTGAACGCCTCAAAGTGACAGAAGCGAGTGCAGCGCAATCGGACGAATCGCTGCGCATCCTCCGGAACCGGTATCAGAACGGGCTCGCGACGGTGACCGACCTGCTTCGCGCACAGTTGGCGGTGTCGGATTCGCGCATGCGCAGGCTGCAGGCCGTGCACGATCAGCGATTGGCCGCGGTTGAGATTCAACGCGCAGCCGGTATTTTGAATGGAGATTCGGATGTACTCAACTAAGCTCATACTCCCCATCGCTTCAGTCTTCGTTCTGGCAGGCTGCGGGTCGGAGAAGAAGCCGGTGCCTGCCGTGGCGGCCGTCGCGGCCGTTCAAGCGAGACCGGTCACTGTCGAGGAGACCACTGCTGCCGATGGAGTATATCGCCACTGGAACAATACGCGCCAGGACGACATCGGTTCTCTCGGCGCGCGTGATGGGCTACCTGCGCGAGGTGCGGGCCATGGCCGGCGACTCAGTGAAGGCCGGCCAAGTCGTGGCCCTGGTCGACGCGCAGGAGATGGACACGGCGATCCGGCAGGCTCAGGCTGGATTGGCCGAAGCCAAAAGCGCGCTGCCGGAAGTCGACAATGCCATCGCCGGGGCAAAGTCGCAACTCGGCTTGGCCGACTCAACATACAACCGGATGAAGCCGCTCTTCGACGACAAGTCGATCACCGCTCAGGAATTTGACGAAGTCAGCGCCAAGCGCGACATGGCACGATCCAATCTGGCTATGGCGCAGGCCAAACGGCGGCAGTTGGAATCACGTATCCAACAGGCGACTGAGTCGGTCGCGCAGGCAGAGACCCAGAAGGGCTACCTGACGATCACAGCGCCTTTCAGTGGAATCGTCATTGAGCGAAAGGCTGAGCCAGGGATGCTCGCTTCGCCTGGGCAGCCCATCCTTGTCCTGGAACAGGCCGGTGGGTATCGCCTGGAAGCGGCGATCGAAGAAGGCCGACTCAAGGACATTCGGCCAGGCACCAAAGCAAGGATTCTGATCGATTCCCTGGGCAAGGAGTTCGATGCTCGTGTGAGCGAAGTGGTCCCGACGCTCGAGCCAGGATCGCGAACCTTCACAGCCAAACTGGAACTCCCGGCAATGCCTTTGTTGCGCAGCGGGATGTTCGGACGGGCGGTCTTCCATCTCGGGGAAAAGAAAGCACTGACCATCCCGGAATCAGCTTTGCAGCGGCAAGGACAGGTCGAACAGGTGTATGTGATTGACCAAAGCATGGCTCGCGCCCGGTTGGTCACAACCGGTGCGCGTGCCGCCGGCCGCGTGGAGGTCCTCAGCGGACTGTCTGCCGGAGAGATGGTGGCTGATTCCGCGGCCGGACTATCGGACGGCGTCAAAGTCGAGGTGCGGCAGTGAGTGCCGATCACAGCGGCAGCACGCCGAGGAAGCTGGGCCCGGCCGGCAGGATGGCCAAGGGCTGGATTAACTCCAAACTGACTCCGCTGCTCATCGTTTCGAGCCTGCTCATCGGCGCGTTCAGCGTCATGATGCTGCCGCGCGAGGAGGAGCCGCAGATCATCGTGCCGATGATCGACGTCTTCGTTCAGATGCCAGGCGCCAGCCCAAAGGAAGTGGAAGAGCGCGTCACCCGGCCCATGGAGAAACTGCTGTGGGAGATCCCGGGCGTCGAGTACATCTATTCGACCTCTTCACCCGGGGTGTCCATGGCAATCGTCCGGTTCAAAGTGGGGGAAGACGAAGAGCGTTCGATCGTCAAGTTGAACCAGAAGATGCATGCCAATGTCGACCTCATCCCGCCGGGAGCGTCGATGCCACTGGTCAAACCACGTTCAATCGACGACGTGCCGATTCTCGCCGTTACGCTGCACTCGCGGCGCCACAACGACTTCGAGCTGCGACGGATTGCGGCTCAGCTCACTGACATCATCAAGCAGGCGCCCGACGTCAGCGAAGTGAAACTGCTCGGCGGACAACGCCGTGAACTGAAGGTGACACTCGACACGTCGCGCCTTGCCGCCTATCAGCTCGCGCCTCTGGATGTGGCCGGTGCGATCGGTATGTCTAACCAGAGACTGCCGGCCGGCAAGGTGGCCAGCGGCAACCGCGAGTTCATGCTCGAGGCGGGCGACTTCCTGCGCGACGCGCGCGACGCCGCCAATCTGGTGGTGAACGTGTCGCAGGGCCGGCCGGTCTACCTGCGCGATGTCGCTTCGGTGGAGGACACAGGCGAAGACCCATCGCAGTCAGTCGCATTTGGAACCCGCTCCGGCTTCGAGCCCGCAGTCACCATTTCCGTAGCCAAGCGGAAGAGCACCAACGCGATCGACGTCGCCCACGCGGTGCTCCAACGCATCGACAGCGTCAAGCCACGCATCCTGCCTGCCGGCGTCGACATGACCGTCACGCGCAACTACGGAGAGACCGCCGCCGAGAAATCGAATGAACTTCTCTTCCACATGGCTATCGCCGTAGTCTCGGTCAGCATCCTGATCGCGCTCATTCTCGGATTTCGCGAGAGCCTGATCGTGTTCGTCGCCATCCCCGTGACCCTGGCCCTGACCCTGACCGTCTTCTACCTGTACGGCTACACACTCAACCGCATCACACTCTTCGCACTCATCTTCTCCATCGGCATCCTGGTCGACGACGCCATCGTTGTGGTGGAAAACATCGTCAGACACGCTCGCATGCCGGAGAATCTGGGCAGATCCATGGCCGATGTCGCCATAGATGCCGTGGATGAGGTGGGCAATCCGACCATCCTTGCTACATTGACCGTGATCGCCGCCATTCTCCCCATGGCCTTCGTCGGCGGACTGATGGGACCCTACATGAGGCCGATTCCCATTGGAGCATCGGCGGCGATGATCTTTTCCATCATTGTGGCCTTCCTGGTCACGCCATGGGCCGCCATTCGAATCCTGAAGAAGTCCGGCGCACACGCCCACGAGCACGTCGAGGATCGCATGACGGTTGCCTACCGGCGCTACATGGACCGCCTGATTCACCACCCTCCCTCACGCTACATCTTCCTCTCCGGCGTCGTCATCCTGCTGCTTGGCTCGATGGCGCTCGTCTACGTCGAGTTCGTCAAGGTGAAAATGCTGCCCTTCGACAACAAAAGCGAATTCCAGGTGATTGTCGACATGCCTGAGGGAACCACGCTGGAAGAAACTTCCCGCGTCACTCGCGAACTCGCCGCAGCCGCCTTTGGCGAGCCCGAAGTGGTCGACGTCCAGACCTACGCAGGGACGGCCGCGCCCTACAACTTCAACGGGCTGGTCCGGCACTACTTTCTGCGACGGTCCTCCAACGCTGCCGACATCCAGGTGAACCTGCTAGGCAAACACGATCGGGACCTGCAAAGCCACGAGATCGCGAAGAAAGTGCGCAACCGGCTGATCCCTATCGCCAAGCGTCACGGAGCACGCGTAAAAGTGGCCGAGGTGCCGCCGGGCCCGCCCGTCCTGCAGACGCTGGTTGCCGAGGTCTACGGGCCTACCGCCGAAGGAAGAAATCAGGTCGCCAAGGACGTCCTGGCCTTGTTCGACCGCACCAGCGGCGTCGTCGATGCCGACTGGTACGTTGAAGACCCTCAGCCGAAGCTCACCTGGCGCGTCGATCGCGAGAAAGCCGCCTTGAATGGCGTCTCCACCAACGACATCGCCCAGACGCTGTCGCTGGCCGCCGGCGGCATGGGCGCGGGGCTGTTGCACATTGAGGAGGCGAAGGAAGACGTCCCCATCATGCTACGGCTGGATCGGGCCACCCGCAGCGAAATGGAGCAGCTCAAACGTCTTCGCGTGCGCGGCCGCGCGGGCAATAGCGTCCCACTGGCCGAACTCGTCCGAATCGAAGCAGGGACGGTGGAGCCGAGCATCTACCACAAGAACATGATGCCGGTGACCTATGTCACGGCCGACGTCGCCGGTTCCATCGAGAGCCCTGTCTACGCGATTCTCAAGCTGGGACCGGGGATTGAGAAGATCCCGCTGCCGAAGGGCGAAGCTGGTGGCTACGCCATTGAGCAGTTCACCGCCCGTCAGCCTTCTGACGACCTGCGCTACGCCATGAAGTGGGACGGCGAGTGGCACATCACCTACGAGGTGTTCCGCGACCTCGGCATCGCCTTCGCCGCGGTGCTCGTGCTGATCTATGTGCTGGTGGTCGGCTGGTTCCAGAGTTTTCTGACACCGCTGATCATCATGGCCGCGATCCCGTTTTCGCTGGTGGGCATCCTGCCGGCACACGGCATGATGGATGCGTTCTTCACTGCGACTTCCATGATCGGCTTCATCGCCGGCGCGGGCATCGTGGTGCGCAACAGCATTATCCTGGTCGATTTCATCGAGCTCCGCCTGCAGGAGGGAATGCCGCTGGATAAGGCGGTCATCGACGCCGGCGCGGTGCGATTCCGCCCAATGCTGCTGACCGCAGCCGCCGTCGTGGTGGGCAGCGCGGTGATCCTGTTCGATCCGATCTTCCAGGGTTTGGCCATAGCGCTCATGGCAGGCGAGATTGCCTCGCTTGCGCTGAGCCGGGTCACGGTTCCGATCGTTTACTACATGGCCAATCAACATCTGGCCTCGCATAAGGGGAAAGAAGTATGAACATCGACCGCTACCTGCGCATGATCGCGGGCTTCTTCGTGATGCTGAGCGTCCTGCTCGCCGTTACGGTGGATCTCCGCTGGCTCTATTTCACCGGATTCGTGGGGCTGAACCTGTTCCAATCAGCGTTCACGAACTGGTGTCCGATGATCACGTTCCTCAAGAAGTTGGGGGTTCGGTCGGCCTGATTCTTCTCAGGCGGGCATCCCCAGAAGACCTTTGAGTTTGTGGCTCCAGCCTCCGGGCACAGGCTGCGCCGTAGACGGCCCTGAACTGTCGAGCGCAATGGCCAGCTCTGAGAATACCTTGCCGAGCTTGCTGCCCGGAGGCACTGGCGCCCCTGCCAGCACCGCATCGCGCATGGATGGGTAGTGGTTGGGGATTGATTTGAAAACCGGCCTGCCGAGAGTCGCTGCCAACTGCTGCGCGGTGGGGTCGGAGGGATGCTGCCGGTTCACGATCAACGCGACACGGTCTTCCGCAATCTCCCAGCGATTCAGCTCAAGCAGCCTTTGCTGCGTCAGTTTCATCGGCAGCACTTCCGGCGTGGTGACGGTGAACACCATCCGGCTGCGCCGCACCATCTCAACGCTGGCGTCGTTAACCACTTCCGGCAGATCCACAAGGATCACGTCATAACGGTCCTTGGCATAGTTGATGACTTTGAACCAGTGCTCCCATGCGGGGAATGGCATGTCGAGTCTTCGGCCCGAGAGAAGCCAATCCACGTCGTGAGCGTGAGTGATGCAGTGATCCCAGAGGAAGGTGTCAATGACACCGGCCTGTCCGAGCAGGTTTTCGACTGTCCCGTGCGCGGTCGCGTTCAACAGCAGCGCCTGAATGCCGCTGCGAAGATCGCCGTCGATGACCAGGACCTTTCGTGCCCGGTCGCGAGCCAACGCGCAGGCGGCATTGAATACGACTGTGCTGGCGCCGCTGCCCGCCTTGGATGGCAGCATGCAATAGAGATTCTGTTCCACTCCCCCCAGGACGCGATGCACCGCCTCGCGCAGCTCCAGCCGCAGGTCGGCCGGTGTTGATCCAGGGGGCAGAAGCGCCGAGAACCCCGCTTGTTGGGCCAGCGCTATCTGACTCGGACTCGCATTCATGCCGAAGATCACGGTCTTTGGAACACGCTGGCGGATTTCGGCTCCCGCCTCGAAACCGCGCCCGCCGTCCCGCAGATCCGCAAGAACCACCGCCGGCTCAAAGGTGCCCACCAATCTGGCCAAAGGATAGCCCGTCGGCATGGGAGTGACGGACTTAATGACATCGAGGACACCACTTGCTATGGCGAGATCGTGCAACTGGCGAACCGCCAGTTCTTCATCCGCCATGATCAGAGTGGTGAAGACACCCATCTCGAGTTCCATAGTCCTCTATCGGACGTTGGAGTACCCAGTATTAGTGATTACCACTCTGGAATCTGGCGTTCGCAGTAGCTAAGCCGCTCTTTCATCAGCGTTTGACGGCCCTTTTCAGGCGTAAACGAGAGCGCCAGCGAATACTCGGCCAAAGCCTCTTCCCATCGTTGACCTCGTTCAAAGGCCAAGCCTCTCAGCAGATGCGGCCCAGCTTGAGCTTTGTCCTGACGAAGTGACTCGTGCGACCAAGTCTCCACCGCCCTTAAGTCATCACTAATCCATGCGATCCAGGCCATGAGCAGAGAACCGTCCGGTGTTTCCCTCCCGGCTGCCACTTCGCTTTCGAGATACGCCGCCGCAATCTCCCAACGACCGTCGGCGACGAGCCTTCGTCCGAAGTCCTCCGGAATGCCTTCCAGGTGTCGCCCGCTACCTCCATGTCCGCAAAACGGACAATCAGTCGCAAATCCCCTGCGTGGAAGCTCGCAAAGCTGGCACTCGATGTACAAGATTTCATCCGGACTCCCCATGTGTCCACAGTACAATGGCCGGAGACCATGGACTCAGCACTCGCAATCCATCGTTTTCACTTCGCCTTCACCATCACTTTTCATTACATTTTCGTCCAGCTTACTTTGGGGTTGGGCCTCCTGATCTTCATCCTGAAGACCATGGCGCTCAAGACCGGCAACGACCACTACAATCAATCTGCCCGATTTTGGGCCAGGATCTTCGCCGTGAACTTCGCGCTGGGAGTCGTGACGGGCATCCCCATGGAGTTTCAGTTCGGCACCAACTGGAGCCGCTTCTCCAAAGCGGCCGGCGGCGTCATCGGCCATACCCTGGCGATGGAAGGTATCTACAGCTTCTTCCTGGAGAGCACCTTTCTCGGCCTGCTCATCTACGGCGAGAAGATCCTCAGCCCCGTGGGTCACTGGTTCAGCTCAATGATGGTGTGGCTAGGCTCCTGGCTCAGCGCGTATCTCATCATCGCGGCCAACGCGTGGATGCAGCGGCCCGTAGGCTATGCGCTCGGACCAAACGGTGAGATTCTATTGACCGACTTCTGGGCGCTGATCTTCAACCAGTGGGCGTTCTGGCAATACTGGCACACCATCATGGGTGGCGTGATCACCGGCAGTTTCGTCGTCGCCGGGATGGGCGCCTTCTACCTGCTGCTGAAGAAGTCACGAGGAGTTCGGCAGGACGTTTCTTCGCGTTGGAGTCATAGCCGGGCCTCGCCGCCAGTCTGCTGGCAGCGTACCCGACCGGCGACACTCAGGGCGTTCTGGTCGCGCGCCACCAGCCGGCCGCGCTCGCCGCCATGGAGGGTCATTTCGAGACTTCCTCGGGAGCGCCGGTTGCCATCCTGGGCCAACCCGACATCGACAAGCGCAAACTGGACAACCCGTTCATCATCCCCGGCATGCTCAGCTTCATCGTCCACAAGCGATGGGAAAGCGAGGTCCGCGGGCTCGACGCGTTCCCGCAGGATCAATGGCCGGACAACATCCCGCTGCTCTACTACTCGTTCCACATCATGGTGGGATTGGGCACTCTCTTCATTGGCGCGATGGGTCTCTCAGGACTCTACCTTTGGCGCGGGGCACTGTTCCGCACCAAAGCCTCTGCTGTGGCTGCTGATGCTGATGATGCCGCTGCCCTACGTCGCCAACACCGCTGGTTGGATGACCTCCGAGCTGGGCAGGCAGCCGTGGGTGATCTACGGCTTGATGCGCACCTCAATCGGCACGAGCAATACGGTCTCGAGCGGCAATGCGATGTTCACACTGCTCGGCTTCATGGGCATCTACTCGCTGCTGTTTATGCTGGGTTTGTTCATGATCTGGCGTGAAATCGAGCACGGACCGGAACCGAGCAATGAGCATGCTTCCCGTCATCTGGTTCTGCATCGTCGCCGTCATGGTGGCCATCTACGTCGTCCTTGACGGCTTCGATCTCGGCGCCGGCGTGATCCATCTGGGTGTCGCCCGAACCGATGACGAGCGCCGGGCGGTGCTTCAGTCGATCGGCCCCGTTTGGGACGGCAATGAAGTCTGGCTGATTGGCCGCCGGCGGGGTATTGTACTTCGCCTTCCCTGCCCTGTACGCTTCAAGCTTCTCAGGCTTCTACCTGCCGTTGATGATCGTGCTCTGGCTGCTGATCCTGCGCGGAACATCTGTCGAGTTCCGCGGGCACATTGACAATCGCGTTTGGAAGCCATTCTGGGACGTGGTCTTCTGCATCGCGTCCTCCCTGTTGGCGATCTTCTTCGGCGCCGCGCTGGGCAACGTGGTCCGCGGGGTGCCGATGAACGACAAGGGCGAGTTCTTCCTGCCGTTGTGGACCAACTTCCAACCCGGCCCTGAAGCCGGAATCCTGGACTGGTACACGATCCTGATCGGCCTCTTCGCCCTGATCGCCCTGACCCAGCATGGCGCTCTCTGGGTTGCCTACAAGACCGAGGAGGGAGTCCAAGCCCGTGCGAGGAGCGTGGCATCGGCGGTCTGGTACGGCGTCGCCGCGATGACTGCTGTCGCCACCATCGCCAGTTTCGGAATCCAGCCGCAACTTGCGCGGAGCTTCGCCGAGCGGCCATTGGGATTTGTCTTCCCTGCCCTCGCGCTGGCCGGGCTTGGCCGGTGTCTGGACCTTCCATCGCAGAGGCCGCGAACTGCAGGCGTTTCTCTGCAGCGGGATCTACATCATCGGGATGTTGACGAGCGTCGTCTTTGGCGTCTTTCCGATGGTGCTTCCGGCCAATTCCGACCCTCGCTTCAGCCTTACGATTCACAACGCTTCGGCGCCCGACTACGGGCTCGGAATCGGGCTGATTTGGTTCACCCCCGGCATCCTTCTGGCCGCCGGCTATTTCTTCTTTCTTTACCGCAAGTTTGCCGGGAAAGTGCGCCTGGACGAGCAGCACTACTGACTGAGCCTCGCCAAGGCCGTAGAATCATAACTATGAGGATTTTCTTTCTGGCCACGATCGCGGTGTGGGCCGCGATCCCAGCCATTGGCCAGACGGCCAAACGTGCCGCCACGCCCAAGGCGGCCTCCGCCAAGCCGGCCCCGGCCCTGGACAAGAAGAAGTTGGAAGAGTACGTCCGGCATCTGTTGCTGTGGGGGCCGCAGATCACAGTCACCGTTGCCGACCCCGTTCCTGCGCCGATGCCGGGATACAGCGAATTGAAGGTGACTGCCTCCTTCCAGAAGGTGAGTGTCGACGAGGTATTCTATCTCTCCGCCGATGGAACGAGGCTGATTCGCGGAGCGGTCTACGACATCGCCGTCAACCCTTTCGCCAAGGATCTGGCGAAGATCAAGACCGACCTGCAGCCGAGCATGGGCACTCCCGGCGCGCCGGTGCTGATCGCCGTCTACAGCGACTTCCAATGCGCCTATTGCCGCGAGGCGGCCAAGACGCTCCGCGAGAACCTGCTGAAGAGCTATCCGAAGGAAGTCCGCATGTACTTCAAGGACTTCCCCCTCGACCAGATTCACCCCTGGGCGCGGTCGGCTTCCATCGCCGGACGCTGCGTCTTCCGGCAAAACCCGCAAGCCTTCTGGGAGTTCCACGACTGGATCTTCGACAAACAGGCTGAAGTGACGCCGGAGAACCTGAAGGAAAAGGTCACGGCATGGGTCGCCGAGAAGAAGCTCGACGGGGTGCAGTTCAGCCGCTGCTTTGACTCCCGCACGCCCGAGCCTGAGGTGGACCGGAACCTTGCCGAGGGCCGCGCGCTGCATGTCGATTCCACCCCTACACTGTTCGTCAACGGCCGAAAGGTCCCCGGCTCCGCTCCCTGGGCCCAGCTCAAGGCAATCATCGACTGGGAACTCGAATATGGCAAGCGCACCGGTTTCACTCCCGAATCCTGCTGCGAAGTGAAACTGCCCATCCCGGGCGCCAAGTAAGAAAGACGAAATGCACTCCACTCATCTCCTCGCCGCAATCGTGGCGGCCTCGCTGGTCTCCTTGCCAGGCTCGGCTGCATCGAAATCCGATATCGACGCCACGCGCTATCAGAAGTCCGTCAAGCTTCTGTCCGAACCCAGAATGAAGGGCCGCGGCACCGGCTCTCCGGAACTCGAGAAGGCCGCCGAGTGGATTGCCGGCCAGTTCAAGAAGGCCGGCTTGAAGCCTGTGACTGCCGGCTCTTACTACCAGCGATTCAGCGTCACCACGAACGCCAGTCTGGGCAAAGGCAACAAGCTTGCCGCTGCCGGCTCCACTTTCGAGTTTCAGAAGGACTTCCAACCGTTCAATTTCTCCGGCAACGGCACAGCGGGCGCCGGAGTGGTGTTTGCCGGCTACGGCATCACCGCCCCGGAATACAGCTACGACGACTACTCAGGCGTCGAGGTCAAGGACAAGATCGTCCTGCTGCTGCGCCATGAGCCTCAGGAGTTCGACGAGAAGTCCGTCTTCGCGGGCAAGGTCTACACGACCCACGCGCAAATGACCAACAAGGCCGTGAACGCGCGGTTCCACGGCGCCAAGGCCGTCATCTTTGTCAACGACGTCTCCAATCACACCGACACCGATGCGCTGGATCGGTTCAGCACCAATGTCGGCCCCAATTCACCCGACATCCCCTTCGTGCAGGTTCGCGGCGAAGTCGCCGACAAATGGCTTGCCATGGCTGGCACCTCGCTCAAGGCCTGGATTGCGGAGGTCGACAAGGATCTCAAGCCGAAGCCTGTTGCCATTCCAGGTTTGACCATCGACATGACCGTTGAAGTTGTCCGCGAGAAGAAGGACGTCCCCAACGTTGCTGCTTACCTTCCCGGCGCTTCCGACGAGTACGTCATCGTCGGCGCGCACTTCGATCACATCGGCATGGGGGAGCAGAGTTCCATGTCCCCGTCTGAA
This sequence comes from Bryobacteraceae bacterium, assembly GCA_963714395.1. Lineage (GTDB taxonomy): Bacteria > Acidobacteriota > Terriglobia > Bryobacterales > Bryobacteraceae > JACADU01. The sequence goes on along the minus strand of CAVQOO010000032.1, from coordinate 64,437 downwards.
GCCGGCAAGGCCATCCATCACGGTGCCGACGACAACGCCAGCGGTTCCGCCGGGCTCGTTGAACTCGCCTGGCACCTCTCAGGGCAGCCCAAACTGAAGCGCGGCGTTCTGTTCCTCGCCTTCTCCGGCGAAGAACTGGGCCTGCTCGGCTCGAACTACTACGCCAACCACCCTCTCCTGCCTCTGGACAAGGCCGTCGCCATGCTCAACATGGACATGATCGGCCGCATCAAGGAGCGCAAAGTCTTCATCGGGGGCACGGGCACCGGTGACGGATTCACTCCGATGCTGGACAAGGCCAAATTGAATACCAAGCTTCAACTCGATGCCAGCGATCAGGGCGGATTCGGCTCCTCGGATCACTTCAGTTTCACGGTCAAACAGGTGCCAGTCCTGTTCTTCTTCTCGGGACTTCATGCCGACTATCACCGCCCATCGGACACCTGGGAGAAGATCAATCAGGATGATGCAGCAGAATTACTGAAGGTTGTCGCCATGGTGACCGAAGACCTGGCAAACTCCGATTCGCGGCCCAAGTTCGTCAAGGTGGCCATGCCTCAGCAGGTCGCGTCGGCGTCGGCCTCGGCCGGCGGCGGCTATGGAGCGTACTTCGGCTCGGTCCCCGATATGGGAAACACGGAGGGCGGCTTCCGAATCACGGACGTTCGCGAAGGCTCTCCCGCAGCACTGGCAGGGCTTAAGGGCGGCGACCAGATTGTCGAGTTCGGTGGCAAGGCGATCAAGAATCTCTACGATTTCACCTACGCTCTCCGGCAGCACAAACCCGGCGACGAGGTGGCAATCAAGTACAATCGCGGCGGTCAGGTGTTGGACACCAAAGCGACGCTGACCACCCGCAAGTAGGGGAGGGTTTAATTCATGCGCTTCATCGCGGCTCTTGTTCTGTTGCTCCTGCCGGCTCCTGCCGTCATGGCCGCCCCAGCCTTACAAGCCGGCGCAGCGCGGGTAGACATCACTCCGCCGGGCCCGATTTGGATGTCAGGCTATGCCTCCCGGACAAAGCCGTCTGAAGGCGTGATGATGCCCATTTTCGCCAAGGCTCTCGCAATTCAGGATCCCAAGGGACAGCGCGTCGTCCTGGTTTCCACCGACCTGATCGGCATGCCCCGAACCCTGACCGACTGGGTCTCCAGTGAGGTCATGAAGCGTTACAAGCTGGACCGCGCCCACATCGTTTTCAATTCCTCCCACACCCACACAGGTCCGATCGTGCGGGAGAACCTGGAGACGATGTACAACCTCGACGCCGCCAACGCCAAGGCCGCCGACGACTATCGCAAGCTGCTATTCGAAAAGCTGGTTGAGGTCATTGGGCTGGCCCTGGGCGATTTGCAGCCTGCCGTGATCGAGTTCGGCCAGACAACAGCCGGTTTTGCGACGAATCGCCGCGAGATAACAGCTACTGGGGTCAAGTTGGGGGTCAATCCTCAGGGCCCGGTCGATCACAGCGTGCCGGTGCTTCGGGTGACCGCCCCGAGTGGCAAAGTGAGAGCCGTCCTGTTCGGCTACGCCTGCCACAACACGACCTTAACCGGCGAGTTCTATCAGATCAGCGGCGACTATGCCGGCCACGCCCAAGCCGAGGTTGAACGCTCGCTGCCGGGCGCCGTGGCCCTGTTTTACGAATTGTGCGGCGGCGACCAGAATCCGAACCCGCGCAGCTCACTGGAATTGGCGGCACAGCATGGAACTGTCGCTGGGCAAGGCCGTCGTGGATGCTGTCCAGGGCAAGATGCAGCCGGTTACGGGCCGCGTCAAGGCGGCATTCCAGATAGTGGACCTCCCACTGGCTCCGCACACCCGGCAACAGTACGAGCAGGAACAGCAGGACACAAACGTCTATAAGTCCCGCCGTGCCAAGTACATGCTGGCCGCGTACGATGCCCGCAAGGAGCCGCGTAAGGTCTCGCTGCCGGTTCAGGCGATCCGCTTTGAGCGCGGCTTTGCCCTGATCGCCCTTGGCGGTGAAGTTGTCGTTGACTATGCGCTTTGGGCGAAGTCCAAGTGGCCCGCTGAGGCGCTGATGGTCGCAGGCTACAGCAATGATGTCCCTTGTTACATCCCCAACGCCAGGATCCTCCGTGAAGGAGGATACGAGGCCGTAGACAGCATGATCTACTATGGCCAGCCGGGGCCTTTCACTGAAGAAGTGGAGGAGCGGCTGAAGGATGGAATCACTCAGGTTTTTGGAAGGGTACTGAAGTAGCATTGTCCTCAGGTCCGCCTCGGGTAGACCATCGGGTCTGGTCCTCAGGGGAAACTGAGGCGAGTCTCAGGGTTTTTTCTTAATCTCAGATCGAGGACTAGCCGATATTGTTGAAGAGGGATCCTTGATGGAAGCTGCCAATCTGCCCGTAGGTCGAACGTGGGACTTGCCGCCGGTCATCCTCCACCCGTTCACTGACCCGTCGGGTCCGGACAAGTTGGTTGAATCCAGCCGTGCGCACTTGATGTTGCAGGGGTTGCTGCCTTCCGGCGACCTCACGCGCGAGGAAATCCTCTCCCGTTTGCTGGCCGGCCGCGTCTGCGAAGTCCGGATGCTTTTCTACGTCGGCAAGGACCTTGACCGCTGGCTCGACCAGTGCCTGGAGATCGTCGAGCGCGATGACGACCTGCGAAGAGCAGGCATTACGCAGGGAAGTTTCATTCACCTGCTGATCGAGCAGACTCCCACCGAGATGCGGGAGAAGCTCATGCGTTGGGGCGTCGCCGACTACAAGGCGATTTTCAGCCGCGCGTTGGGACTCAATGCCGTGTTTACCGGAGTCCCTACTCTGGAAACCGTCAATCCAGGCTTCATCCGCCACTATTATCGCTACGCGGACCAGTTGTTCCATGCGCGACAGAACCTGGAGACGATCAAGTCACTGCAGCCTGAGGCATTCCATTACGACCTCTACGCCTCCGGCGAGTATTCCAAGCTACTCGAATCGGAATGGGAAAGCGCTCCCAGCGACGAAGCCGAATAGTCGTCCGCAGGGCATTCATCCGTTAGAATTGGGTCGTGATCCGCTTTAACCCGTTCTACACCGTCCGACAGAGCTTTCCAAGCCACCGGATCATCGATATCCCCGGTGAGGTTCGCAAGCAGATGGCCGCCGCGGGATTCCAGCAGCGATTGAAGCCGGGCGCAACTGTGGCCATCGGAGTCGGCTCGCGCGGCATCGCCAACATCGCCCTCATTGTCCGGACGCTGGTCGAATGGTGGAAAGAACAGGGCATGCAGCCATTCATCTTCCCCGCCATGGGCTCGCACGGCGCTGCCACGGCCAAGGGACAGACCGAGGTGCTCGCCAAGTACGGCATCACCGAATCGGACATGGGTTGCCCCATTCACAGCAGATTGGACGTCGTCGACCTCGGAACGACGCCTGAGGGCATTCAGGCCGTGATGGATCGGACCGCTCACAATGCTGACGGCGTCATGTTGGTAGGCCGCGTCAAATGGCACACCGATTTCGCAGGCAAGCTGGAAAGCGGGCTGTTCAAGATGATGGCCATCGGGTTGGGCAAGTTCGCCGGGGCGCGGCGGTATCACGCCCATGCCTACAGCATCGGCCTGGAGGCGGTGATTCGGGGTGTCGGGAGACAGGTGCTCGCCTCGGGGAAGATTCTCGGCGGACTGGCGATCCTTGAGGATGGAAATCACGATACCGCACTGTTGGAAGCGGTCCCGGTAGAAGGGATGGAGCAGCGCGAGGAGCAACTTCTGGAACTGGTGAAGACATGGATGCCGCGCGTCCCGCTGCGCGCCGTGGATCTGCTCATCGTCAACGAATTGGGCAAGCCGATCTCAGGCTCCGGTATGGACTCAAAGGTCATTAATCGCAGCGTCAACGGCGCTTACAACCCCTGGCCAGACGCGCCCATCGTCGAGCGGGTTTATCTAAGAGGCCTTCATGCGGGTTCGTACGGAAACGCAGTCGGCTTGGGAATGGCGGACATGATCCACCCGCGCCTCATCAAGGCGATGAAGACCAAGCCGACATTCATTAATTCCCTGACCTCAAATACGCTGGCCTCCATTCGCACTCCAGCCCATTTCAAGTCGGACAGGTTGTGTCTGGAGGCCCTCTGGCCAACAGTGGGCAAGCTCGATCCACTCGAGTTGAGTTTCTGCTGGATCCGCGATACACAGGACCTCTCGCTGATGGCGATGACTTCGAATCTCCGCGCTGAAATCGACGCCAACCCCAATCTCGAAATCGTGCAGGACGCCCGCGAGTTGGAGTTTGACGCCCGGGGCGATCTTGTGGAATGGCTCTCGGAGCCGATGCATCAGCCTCCAGTCTGAGAAACTGAAAGCATGAGCTTGTTTTTCGCCGCAGGATCGGAAACCACGGAACTCTCTCCTGCCGACCTCCAGGCCGGCCTGTCGAAGGCCCTCGATGCGCTTGGCCGGCGCAACAAAGTGCTCTGCCTGCCGCCGGACTTCACCCGCTTCCACTCGCGCGCCGGCGAGCTGACCCGCTACGCCTGGCAATACTACGGCGAACGCCTGACCGACGTCCTGCCCGCTCTCGGCACACATTTCCCGATGACCGGCGACGAGATCGGCCACATGTTCGGCGACATGCCCCAGGACCTCTTCCGCGTGCACGACTGGCGCAACGGCCTGGTCACCCTCGGCGAAGTGCCCGCCAGCTTCTTGAGCGAGCAATCCGAAGGCAAGCTCGATTTCTCCTGGCCGGCGCAGGTGGACAACCTGCTGGTTGAAGGCGGCTTCGACCTGATCCTCTCGATCGGCCAGGTGGTGCCGCACGAAGTGATCGGCATGGCCAACTACAACAAGAACGTGTTCGTCGGCACCGGCGGCGCCGAGGGCATCAACAAGAGCCACTATCTCGGCGCTGTCTACGGCATGGAGCGGATCATGGGCCGGGCCGACACGCCGGTGCGGCGCGTGCTCAACTACGCCTCGGACCACTTCGCCACGCACCTGCCGATCGTCTACGTGCAGACCGTGGTGGCCAAGAACGCGGCCGGCAAACTGGTCGTCCGCGGACTCTACGTCGGCGACGACGTGGAGTGTTTCCTGCGCGCCTCGGAGCTGAGCCTGAAGGTCAACTTCGTCATGATGGACCGCGAGATCAAAAAGGCGGTCGTCTACCTCGATCCGGACGAGTTCAAGAGCACCTGGCTGGGCAACAAGGCCGTCTACCGCACGCGCATGGCGCTGGCCGACGGCGGCGAACTGATCGTGCTCGCCCCTGGCGTGAAGGAATTCGGCGAGGACCCGGCATCGACAAGCTGATCCGCAAGTACGGCTACTGCGGCACGCCAAAGACGTTGGAGCTGGTCAAGAACAATGCCGACCTCGCGGCCAACCTGAGCGCCGCGGCCCACCTGATTCACGGCTCTTCCGAAGGCCGTTTCAAGATCACCTACTGCCCCGGCCACCTGACGCGGGAGGAGGTCGAGAGCGTCAACTTCGCCTATGCCCCGCTGGACGAAATGACCAGTCGTTATGACCCGGCGAAGCTGAAGGACGGCTTCAACACGGTCGACGGCGAAGAGATCTTCTACATCTCCAACCCGGCGCTGGGCCTGTGGGCCTATCGCGGCCGCTTCGGCACAGTAGAAGCCGATGTCACCAGCGAGGCAGTACGCGCTTCCAATTAGGATCGACGTGCTTGCCGCATCTCCGCTTCGTCGTCGCGCTTGCGGTACGGCAACTTGCGGTAGCGCTCCTCGAGACGCGCTACCTGATCGAAGTCGATCTCCACTCCCAAGACCGGGCTTGGAAGGAACCGGAATCGCTCCGTCGACGAATTTCACCCGCCCGCCTACCAGGATTTCGTCCTGCTCGGTCTGCCAGGGATAGTGCGTGTCGCAGGCGAATTCCATCTGCGGTGTCGCCAGGCAGGCGTGGGCCATGATCATCATGCTCAAGCCGAGGTGGTTGTTGGAGTGCATCGAAACACCCATGCCGAGGACTTCGCATATATCGCCCATGCGCTGCGTGGCGCGAATGCCGCCCCAGTAATGGGGGTCTGACAGCACCACCTGCACCGCGTTTTGTTCACGAGCCGGAACGAGGTCATCGAAGCCGGTGACGGCCACGTTGGAGGCCAGCGGAGTTTCCACCCCTTCCGCCAACAAACGCCGGCGTACTTCGGCCATGCCGTCCATGCCGGCAGTCGGGTCCTCGAAGTATCCGCCGCCGGAGAGCTCTTCCTTCAACGCCACCCCGATCTTCACCGAAGTTTCCACGGACCACGCGCAGTTGGGGTCGATCCTCAGAGGCACTGTGGGTCCGAATTCGGCGCGAAGCTGCTTGATCGTCTCGATCTCCAACTCGGGATCCAGAACTCCACCTTTCAGCTTGATCTCCTTGAAGCCGTACATCGCAATCATGTGGTGCGTCTGCCGCACCATCGATTCCGGCGTCAGGCACTCGCCGTACTCGTCCTCTCGCGAATCATCACCGAGGCCGCCGCCGCCTCCGTGCTTATAGAAGAGATAGGCCGAAAACGGCGCCGCCTCGCGGGCGCGCCCACCCACCACGTCACAAACCGGCTTGTTGACGGCCTTTCCGATGATGTCCAGGCAGGCAGCCTCGATCGCGGCATAGCTCCGGGTTCTAGCGTCGCGCGGGTTTTCTCCGGGAACCATCCAGGTCTGGCTGCGGTCTCCCGCCTGATCCGGCCGGCCCCACTGACGCCAAAGGCTGGAGAGCTGAAACGGATCCATCCCAACAACCAGGGGCCGCAGCGCCTCAAAGACGCCCAGCGCAGCATCACCTCCGTGCGCTTCGCCGACCCCTGTGATGCCATCGGTGGTCCTGAGCACCACCAGGGTACGCAGAGCGTAGGGCGCGTGCCGCCCGTAGGAACTTCGCAAGGGGGGATCGGCCACCGCCAGCGGGTGGATGGTCATGGATGATATCCGCATCACGCGGGCATCGTACCATGCGCCCGGACTGCTGAGCCGACCGCTAACTGACCAGTTCCTGCAACTCTCGGACAGAGGACTTCATCACCTCGGCCTGCGCCGCGAGTTCCTCCGAGGCGGAAGCCGATTCCTCAGCCTGGGCGGCAACGCGCTGGACGACGCTCTGGATCTCCGTCATCGTCCTGCTCACCTGTTCCACGCCAACAGTCTGTTGGCCCGATGCCCCTGCGATGTCGTTGTTGATCTCCACTACCTGCATGGCCCCCTGCCGGACGGCTGAGTGGCTCTGCTGCGTTCCGGCCGCCATCTTCGCACCGGCGCCGACCTTCGCCACCGTGTCATCGATCAAGCCGGCTGTGTTTCGCGCCGCGTCGGCTGCGCGTTGGGCCAAGTTGCGGACCTCGTCGGCCACAACCGCGAACCCCGCTCCGGCCTCACCAGCGCGTGCCGCTTCGACAGCAGCATTGAGGGCCAGGATATTGGTCTGAAACGCAATCTCGTCGATCGTCTTCACGATCTTCCGCGTGTCGTCACTCGCCTGCCGGATCTCGCCAATCGCAGTCACCAGCGACTCCATCCCCTGGTCTGAAACCTCCAACGCCTTCCGCGCCTGTTCGGCGATATCCCGCGCCTTGTTCGACCTGTCCTGATTTGAGCGCGCCACCGCGGTCAGTTCCTCCAGGCTCGCCGAAGTCTCTTCAACCGCAGCGGCCTGCTCACTGGAACCCTGCGCCAGATGCTGGCTGGTGGTAGAGAGTTGTCCCGCGCTTTGGGCCACCTGCGTGGCAGCCTCGTTCAGCCGCCAGGAAAGCGCCAAGACCGGCCGCACAATGCCGCGTTGGATGTACCAGGCGACTCCGGAGCCGGACAGAAGCACTCCCAGAATCAGGAAGGCCGAGTTCCACCACGCTTCCGCGCGCGCTTCAGCCAGTTGTCCGGCCATCGGGATGTATACGTTCAAGGTGCCCAGCAACACCTTTTTGTTCAGGTCCGCGCTCAAGCCCTCCACGACGGCCACATGGCAATTGCCGCAGCCCCGGTGAGCGTCGCTCCATAATGGCACCGCGAAACGAAGCGTCTCGCCATCCTGCACCTCATAGGAAGCGTCACCGGCCTTGAATCGCCGGATTGCGTCGCGCTCGAACTCCGACTGACCGCGATCGCCGGTCCGCCCAAGGGTTTGTACCCGACAAGATCCTTGTCGCCGATCAGTCGTATACGCGGCTGGCCTTCGCCAAAATCGTGGATGACGGCCGTGTCCACCGCTTCGATCGTCCGATTCCAATCGTCGAGAAGACGTTTCTTCTCCTCTGGGGTGGAGGCACTATTGAACGCCTGATCAAATCGCCGTGTGGAGACCATGAACGTCTCCACCGTCCTGGCCACCAGGGCAAGTCCCTTCTCTCTCCCTTCCCGCTCCGTGCCGGCAACTGCCTTTCGGTAGATAAACCCGGCAAACAGGCAGCTTCCCAACAAACCGCCCCCGACGAGCACGGCAACCACCTTGGCTCTCAAGGTCACTGAATAACCCTCCTGAGAACCGTATCGGAAACGCAGATCGCGTCTACAGTGAAAACACTGAACCGCTCTGAAAAGCAAAAACCGGAAAGCCTCTTGCGGCCTTCCGGTCAATTCAAACAGGAGAATTCTGTGTTCTTAGCTGTGGCGCATGCCCGGACTCGGGCTCTTCAGCCTGAGCTGCCGGAGCTTTCGCTTGTTGCGCTTCGGTTTGCTGATGATGAATGTGCCGCTGCCCAAGTACACTGCTTTGTACACTTTGTCGCTCGTCTTCTCTGCCAAGTCGAACCTCCAGATATCGTTCGGTACTCATTCAGTGTAGCGCATCACGGCCTTTGCATCGGAACATGGAGGAGTGCCAATGCTCTTACGTTGTCTGTCCATCCTGACCGCCCTCCTGTTGGTTGCGGCGCCCAGCCCGGCTGGGACACTCGACACGGCGCATTTGCAGTCCCTGCTCAAAGAAGTGGGCGAAATCACAGGATTGGAGATCAAGCGCCCGGTTAAGGCACGCACGCTGACTCGGGACGAGTGGAAGCACTGGGTCGAAGACGAGATCCGCCAGACGGTGAAGCCCGAGGAGATTCGCGCAGATGAACTTGCTCTGCGCATGTTCGGTCTCATTCCACGCGACTTCGACCTCCGCAAGGCCACTGTGGACCTGCTCGGTGAGCAAGCCGCCGCCGTCTACGATCCCAGGCAGAAGCTGATGCTGGTCGTCGACGGCGCCTCCCCTGAAGGGGTAATGGCCGACATGGTGCTCGTGCATGAACTCGCCCACGCGCTGGCCGATCAGCACTTCGACCTCAAGCGTTTTCTTGAGAAGGGGTCCAAGACCGGCGAGGACCAGACCGCGCGGCTGGCCGTTGTCGAAGGTCAGGCCATGTGGGTCATGCTGGAATGGCAGATGCGCAAGACCGGCTCGTCGCTCAAGAACAACCGCGCCGCCCTCGACATGATGCTCCCCATGATGGGCCGCATGGCTGCTGAGCAGTTCCCGGTGTTCTCCACCGCCCCGCTGTATATGAGGGAGACACTTCTGTTCCCGTATTCCGCCGGCATCCTGTTCCAACAATCCGCCATGGAGCGCAGTCCCTCGGACGCGTTCATCCGGGTCCTGCGGAAGCCGCCGGTTTCCACACGGCAGGTTCTTCACCCCGAAGTCTGGGTCGAAGGCGAACCAGTGGCTCAACCGGCATTGCCGGCGCTTTCCCGTTCCAAAGACTTCAAGCCGCTGGCCGGCGGGACACTGGGCGAACTCGACCTGCGGATCCTGCTCGAGCAGTTCATCTCCCAGGACGACGCGCGCGCTCTCAGCCCGGCATGGCGCGGCGGAGCCTACGAGATCGCCGAAACCAAAAAAGGCGCACGCCCTTTGCTCCGCTGGAGTCTCCAACTGGCTTCCGATGACTTAGCTTCGAAGGTGATTGAGATGTGGGCCCGGATGATCGAAAAGAAGGCCGGGAAGACCGAATTCACCATTCGCACTCAAGATCGGCTGGAGGGTGTCAACCAGGATGGCTCATTCCTGGTCGTGCGCGAGTCCAACGTCCTCCGCGGGCTGGAAGGCGCCGAACTCCTACCCAGATGACCGCACCGATTATTGCGTGTTACCTTCGAAAGTGATGAACCGCCGGAACTTCATGGCTCTGGGCGCAGCCGCCGGCTCAGCCGGCCTCCTGCACGCCGCCCCCACTATCCCCCGCCGCGCAGCTGAGTTTACAGTGCTCCTGAATAGCGGCGAACAGGTACTTCTGTCAAGCTTCAAAGGCAAGATCACGGTTCTGGAGATCCTGCTCACCACCTGCCCACATTGCCAGCGCTGCTCATCTGTTCTGCAGCAGATCCACAACGAGATGGGCGGCGACAAGGCGTTTTCCATCCTGGCCGCGGCCATCAATCCGAACAACATCAGCGAGGCGCGGATGGTGGTTCCGGCATACGTTGCCAAGCTCGGGCTCAAGTTCCCTGTCGGATTCTCGCCCCGAGAGCAGGCCTACAAGTTTCTGCAGGCGGACTTGAATGCAGGCCCCGTCTACATGCCTCAGTTGGTCTTTATCGATCGAGAGATGCAGATCCGCGCCCAGTACGCTGGCACGGACTCCTTCTTTCTCGACGAAGAAAAGAACATCAAGGCAAAGCTGCAGGAGCTCATCGCCGGCACGCCAGCCAAGCCGTCCCCCAGCAAAAAGAGCTAAAGTCCCCGACCGCTAAAAGAGATCTGAAGAAGGACCCACGCGATGAAGCAGTTGTTTCTGGCCGCTCTTGCCTGTTGCGCTCTGTCCGCGGCGCCGCCTCCCGCAGCCCTGCGCCCCGCCCCGCCGCTCAGCTTCGTCACCGCGGACGGCATGACCGTCTCCCTGGCTGCTCTGAAGGGCAATGTGGTGGTGGTCGAGTTCATGCTCACACACTGCCCGGCCTGCCAGGACTCGGCCCGCATGCTCAGCCGCCTGCAGAACGAATATGCTCAGCAGGGACTGCGCGTCGTCGCCTTGGCGATGGACCCGGAAGCCCCTCTCAAGCTGAAGGAATTCGCAAGCCTCTACGCGACTAGTTTCCCGATCGGCGTTTACTCCAATTCGGATGCGCGCAAGTGGCTGCAGACATCTGAGGTCATGCGCATGCTGGTGCCGGTGATCGTCGTCATCGACCGCGCGGGTAACATCCGCGAGCAGCATCCGCCGGACGAAAAACCCTGGGCCGACAACAAGGAAAGCATGCTGCGCGCCTCGCTCAAGACTTTGCTGGCCGAAAAGGCCCCGCGTGCTTCTACGGCTGCCAAGCCTGCTTCAGCCAAGCCCCCCGCGAAGAACTAATCATGCGATACACCGCTCTCCTGTTGATCTGCGCTTTTGCCTTGCATGCGCAGCAGCCGAATCAGATGACCGCGCAGGAGAAGAAGGACGGCTGGCGATTGCTGTTCGACGGCAAGTCCTTTCAGGGCTGGCACAACGCCGCAGGATCGAAGGATTTTCCCGGCTGGAGCATCGACGATGGCGCCATTCACTCGCTCTCGCGCCCAGCGATTCGCGAAGACCTCTTCACCAACGACGACTACTCCGACTTTGAATTGTCCTTCGAGTGGCGCGTCGCACCCAAGGCCAATAGCGGCGTGAAGTACCGCATCCAGGATTCCTTCCTCGTCGACGAGGAGCAGATTCAGCCAAGGATCAGCCGCTTCGAGCTACAGGTGGAGTACGAAGCCGTTCACCGCCAAGCTCAGCGCAGCAAGGTTCGCCCAGGTTCGGGCGCGCAGGAGTATCCGATCGCCTTTGAATACCAGGTGATCGACGATGCCGGCCATCCCGATTCGGCCGCCAACCTGACCAGCCGCGCCGGCGCGCTCTACCGTATGGCCGCGCCGTCCAAGCAGATGGCCAAACCCGTCGGAGAATGGAATCAGGCACGGATTGTCGTCCGCGGAACCATGGTTGAGCACTGGCTCAACGGGGAGAAGGTGGTCGATACGAATCTGACTCACCCGTCGGTTCGCGAGAAGATCGAAGAACGCTGGAAGGACTCGCCGACGGTGCTGAAGCTGCTGACTGAAGTTGGCAAGCGCCGCTCTGCCATTGCTCTGCAGCACCACAACGACGAAGCGTGGTATCGCAATATCCGGATTCGGACGATTACCGCTTCGCCTGTTCGTCGTTGAACGGCGGGCGCGTTTCTCGCGGCGTCCCACTGGACGAGTGGTGTAAACTCAAGTCAGGATGCGCCCGTAGCTCAGCTGGATAGAGCGTTTGCCTCCGGAGCAAAAGGTCGGAGGTTCGAATCCTACCCGGGCGTACCACCCCTCTTTCTCCAGAATCAACAACTTGGCTCTTCGCTCTCATGTCCGTGTTACCTGTCAAAACCCGAAAACGTATCAAAACCGTATCAAAACGGTCTCACTCCTCATCTTCCGTATCAAAACTCTTCTTCCTTTCCGACTCGTTGGCGTAGCGGTTCAGCTTGGTCAAGGCTTCCCGCTTCATCCCCAGTTTCATCTGCGAGTACTTCTTGAAAACCTGCGCGTCGGTCTGGCGCAGAAGCTGTGTGACCCATTCGTCGGCCACCCCGCCCGGCGCTCAACCGAGTGGCATAGGTGGAGCGCAGATCGTACAGCCGAAAATGGGGAACCTTGGCTCGCCGTAATGTCAGCTCCCATGCCTTCTTGAAATTGGCCTGATGCGCATCTGGCTTTCGATCGCTGGGGAAAAGCCAGGGTCCGGGTCCGGCCAGCTCAAGTTGGTTGGTAAACGCCTGGACTGCGAGATCCGTTAGAGGAACCTCCGCGACGCCGGTCGGAGTCTTCGAATCCGGGACGAACAGTACACGGTTCACCAGATCCACCTGTTCCTTCCGCATCGGCGCGAGTTCCTTGTAGACACGCAAACCAGTTTCGGTAATGATCCGGATGACGTTGCGCAGATATGCGGGAGCGTGACTCTCGATCGTTCCTGGCTTCGCTCCAGCTCATGTAGTAAGGCCGGAACAGACCCTTGACCGAGACCGGGAACTCGACTGCTGCGCATGGGTTCGTGCGGCACAGCTTTTTCTTAACGGCCACGCTCAATATGCGTCGCAGCACGCGATACTCCTGATGGACAGTCGTTGGTTTCACTGATTTCGGCAGTTCTGCTACACCTCCTTTGCGACGCACGGTCTTCCGCTGCTGAAGTCGTGCCCGTAGGTGCGCTTCGATCTCAAGCGGGCTAATCTGGATCAGCGGCATGGTTCCGAACGCCTTGCGCAGCGTCCTGACGGCCGACTTGTTCGCTGCGTGTGTCTTGATCGCGCGAATAGGCGGCTTCGAGTAGTTTTCGAGGAAAAAGTCCGTCCATTCGCTGAACGTGAGCGACTCGCCCTTACGAACGATGTCGAGTGTGTTCTCGTCCCTGGCCTGAAGCCGTTCGCGAAGGGCCCGCTGGGCTTCCTGCCTGTCCTCTCGTATGGGTGGATTCGAGCCGTCGCCGCCCATCGCGGTCGCGGTATCGCATCCACCAGACTTTGCTGTCGCTGCGTTGATAGATAACGCCATCATGCTTGCTTGTGACTGAAGAGCCTCGTAATCGTCTTCTCGAACTGCTTCTACGTCGACAATATCAAGCGACGGCGGGGTGGGGGTACGGCGAAGGCCAGCACGCCATCGAGCCAACCTGTCTTGCTCTGTTGGCTCTTCGGGACTTCAAGGAGCGCCATGAGCTATCTGAGATTGGACGGCGAGAGAGAGTTACGCGCGCAATGGAATCATTCGAGCATCAACAAAATCCTAACGGAAGCTGGCCCGCCTTCCAGGGCGACGATCAAGAAGGGTGCTGGACCACTTCCCTTGGCGTAATCACTCTCATCCGAACAAGTGCCTCGCCAAAACGCTTGCGAGCCGGCATTCGCTGGCTCTTGGACGCGTGTGGCCGCGAAGCGCACTGGTTTTGGCGCTGGAAACTCCGCACCCTCGACAACAAGGTGCAGTACGATCCAGCCAAGTTTGGCTGGAGCTGGGCATCAGGCACAACGAGTTGGGTATCTGTGCGACCGCGCCAATGCACTTCGTCATCGCGGACGGCGTCGTTGCCATGGAAGGTAACGGGCCGCTCCACGGCACCCACCGGAATCTCGGCAAGATGGTTCTCGCTGACGATCCCGTGGCCGCGGACTTCATCTGCGCGCGTCTGATGGGCCTCGATCCCCGCCGTGTGTGGCATCTCGATCGAGCTGCGCACTTCCTTGGGAACGGCTCTTATGAGCGGATCGAACTAGTCGCAGAAGGACTACCGCAGCGGACGGTTCCCTTTGATGTGCTGCCGGAATTCGCGCATCTTCAAATTCGAGCGTGAGCACCCGGAAAGCTCCTCTGGGAAACTCAATCGGCGGGACTTTACGATGTCGTCAGTGCTCACGCGTCGCTCCCGGATGGATCCAGGAACATTTTGGTCGGCCGTACGACCGATTGCGAACGAGCCGGATAGATCCAGGAACATTTTTCAGGCTGAGCATGCGATCACGAGTGGGCGCTAACGCCGGATAGGTCTAGGAACATTTTTCGGGTCGATAGAACGCGCGTGAAGCTGACGTTGGCGCGGATAGGTCCAAGAACATTTTTCAGGTTGGCTGCGTGTGTCAGGCGACTGGAGCGAAACCCGGATAGGTCTATGAACATTTTTCAGGTTGACGGAATGTGATCCGGAGCGCGTGCGCGCTACGGATAGGTCCAGGAACATTTTTCGGGTTGGCAAGAATGCGGGCGCGGGCGAAGTAAGCAAGGCATCTCGATGCGTGGTCGCGCAGCCCCGAAATTGGTGACCGAAGTGCGTTTCCCCATAGAATCGGGCCAGAGGAAACCCGTGTTCTCGTCAATCGAAGATCTCGGCCATCGATTGGAAGCGGCGAAATACGTGATCGACGAGGTCACCCTTCAGGTCGTCTATCTCGCAGCACGGATGCAAAAGCCGGTGATTGTGGAAGGTCCGCCCGGCTGTGGCAAGACCGCCTTGGCCCAGGCGATCGCGGCGGCTGGGAATACCGTCATCGAACGGCTGCAGTGTTATGAAGGCATCAATGAAGAGAAGGCGATCGGGAAGTTCGACAGCGCCCTCCAGAAGCTGTTCCTCGAAACGCAGGGGGATCGTCTTCAGAAGGACTGGGATGCGATCCGGAGCAATCTGCACACCCTGGATTTCTTCGTCCAGGGACCTCTGCTGAGATCACTGTTGTACGAGAAGCCGTGCGTTCTGCTGATCGACGAAGTCGACAAGGTGGATGAAGGCTTCGAAGCGTTGCTGCTCGAGATCCTTTCGGAATGGCAGATCTCGGTTCCGAAGCTCGGGACGATTAAACACAAGGCGATTCCCTTCGTGATCCTCACCTCGAACGAGGTCAGGCGGCTGGGCGATCCGTTGCGGCGGCGCAGCTTCTATCTGCGGGTAGAGTTCCCGGCTGTCGACCGCGAAGCCGAAATCCTGCGGGTTCGCAGCACGACCACGAATCCGCAGCTACGGAGGATCATCGCCGGCTTGGCGCATGCACTGCGCGGATGGCAGATGGAGAAGCCAGTTTCGATTGCAGAGATGCTCGAACTGGCGCAGGCGCTGGAGATCCTCGGGTTTGAGGACATCACGCCGGAGATGCGAGACATTCTCCTGCCGCTGGTGGCCAAGACGGAGTCAGACCGGAAACGGCTCTTGCTGCGAGACGGCTTCGCCTCTCTTGTGCACGATTCGCATCAGTATGCCGGGGAAGTCCCGGAACACTCACTGGAGAGGGAGCTGCCGGAGGTGACGACGGCTCGGTAGTTGGACCAATGCTATGGCGATGAGAGAGTGGGCGAGCCTGTTTTTTCTGTTCGCAGCCGGCGCGGCTGTGTGCGCGGCTCAACAGGAGCGCGCACAGCGGCCATGCAGTGGGCCGATCACTACGCGGCTGTTTATCAGGTGCCTCGCGAACTGGTCCACTCAATCATCGAAGTCGAGTCTGGCTGGCATCCACGTGCGGTTTCGAACAAGGGAGCAGTGGGGCTGATGCAACTGATGCCCGCCACAGCCGCGACCTTCGGGGTCACGAACCGCTTCGAGATCGAACAGAACATTCGAGGTGGCGTGGCCTATTTGGCCCGGCTTCTGAAATTGTTCGACGGGGATCTGCGCCTAGTCGCAGCGGCTTATCTGACGGGCGAGAACCGAATTCTGCCGACCGGCCTAGCCTACTCAAACGCTGAGGTTTACCGGTATGTGAGCAACGTGGCGCGATTGTACCGGGAGAAGCGCCTCAAACGCCTTCAGACGGAGGGCTCGGCACAGAACGAATTGGAAGGAGGTAGTCAGCCGTGACGGTAATGAAGTGGATGATCTGGATTATCCCCGTGCTCGAACTCGCCGGACGAGCGCATGGACAGCAGGCGGCACAGATTCAGGTGCAACCGCAGATCGTCGGCCGGCCTATTCGTGATGGCCAGGTGACGACCGTGTTTCTGGCGCCGCGTTACGTGACGGCGATCCGGATGCCGGAGCCGATTAACTCGGTGGTGGTGGGCGACCCGGCTTCGTTCTCGGCGGAGCATTCGGATCGTGAACCGAACTTGGTGTTCGTAAAACCAATCACGCCAAAGGCGGCACAGACCAACCTGCTCATATCGTCGACTCGCGGCCTGCAGGCAAGCCTGCTCCTGATCAGCCGCGGCGAACCGAAGGAGGAGGGACAACCTGCGGTAGATTTCCTGATGCGGTATAAGCCAGCCGGCCAATTCATGATCCAACCCGCCGACTCTCCATCGGCGGTGATCCCGCAAACCATAACTGTCGGCAGCGCGGCACTTGTGCCTTCTGCTCCTAGTCTGTCAGTTCCGGTTCTGCCCGAGATCGGCAACCACTCGGGGCGTCTCGAAGGAACGACCAGCTTCGCAACCGCAGGGTAGTGCAGCGAATTCTACGAAGGTGGACCGGACTGCTCTCGATGACCTTCTGGACCGTCAACGGCGGGCGCCTTTGCCCGTCCTCTACGGACAGAAGCCAGGCATCTCACCGCCGGGCAAGGAACTGGTTAAGACCGGAGTCAGCGAGGTGATCGATCAAGGCAGCGAGGTGGTGGTTCTGTTCTCGGCCGTTAACGTTCAGGACCATGCCGTCGAATTGATGCCCCCGCAGATTCAGCTGGGTGGCATGAAGAAGACCGGGAAGATCATCCGCAAGTCACGCTGGTCGACGTCCGAGCAGTTGCCCGTCACAGACTTCCGGATGAGCCGTCGACGGCTCGGCCCGGGTGAACGAGCAGATGGTGTAGTGGTCTTCCAGCGGCCATCTTTCAAGCAGTCGACCGAGACGCTGTTCCTTCAGATGGCTGAGTCGGGTGCGGTGGATCGCCCGGCTTTGGCTCCGATTGGTTTTGGAATTAGCAGTTTCCGAGAGGTGACCTATGACGCCCGATAACCACGATTCGCGACGAGAGATCGGAGCGAGAAATGAGCGAGCAGGACGATCCCACGCTGACCGCGCGAGTGAACCGACCTGGCTCTGAGGAGGAATCGACGCCGTTGGAGACAGCGCCAGCGGAGCCGGCGGCCGCTTCCAGCTGGAATCGTGCAACAGATCTGGCGGCGAATCAAGGAAGAACGAAACCGGCCCAAACGGGTTGAGATCAACGCTCGTGGCCAGAACAACATGGACCGGAGCAAGGCGTTTCTGGTTCTCGCCACCGCCGTCGTGCTGTGCGGGTTCGCGTTTCTCGCCTTGTTCTCCACATCCAGCGCAGAAAAGCGGGCGCAGGACCGGCGGACGAAGCCCAGTTTGGGCAGACCGGAAAGCGCAGCGCAGCAGGCTGGCGCTTCCGGGTCGACAATCCCGCTTCTCAGTGCCGACCAAGGCGCCGGCGATCAGAATAGCGAGCAACTGAGTCCAGACGACATTCTGGCAACTTCACGCCGCGCACAGATGGGCAACCAGCAGCAGCCGGAGCCTGCACCCAACGAGTATGCGCTGAACCAAGTGCCTCCCTTGAATGATCCGGCCCTTGAAGCGTACCGGCGGCAGAACAACTACGCCTACACTCCACCCCCGCCGCCTCCACCAACAACCACTGCTGTCACACCAGTCTCACAACCGGTGAACGAGTCCGAGGGCTTGAAGAAACCCTCACTGGTGTTTGTGCGAAACACGACTTCGGCGACGGTGGTGAACGCCAGCCAATCGACGGCTCAGCCTGCCTATATCGAGCGAAGAGGGAGTCTCGACATTGTTGCCGACCGGCAGCCGGCTCGTTGCACGACTACAGACTGCCGTCAGTAGCGCGGTGAAGACGCCGGTCATTGCGGTGATCGAGTATAACTACGAGCGGGACGGCCAGATCGTCATTCCAGCAGGCACGAAGGCCATCGGACAGTTGGCGCAAGCCAATCAGAATGGCCAGGTGGGCCTTCGCTTTACAGCGCTCGAAATGCCTGATGGCAGTACCGAGAGCATCGAAGGCAGCGGCGTCAGTCTGGACTACGGTCCACTGAAGGGAGTCGTGAACGGACGAAATGGGGCGAAGCGCGCCCTGGTTCGGTCGATGACCGGCATCGGGACGATGGCGGCTTACCTGGTAGGTGGCCGTGGTTACGGTGGGCTGACAGGCCCGATCGATCAGAGTGTTCTGCTGCGGGAGCGAATCGCATCAAACATCGGACTCGCAGGTGAGCAGGAATTAATGGCACTGGCGTATACCCAAAACGTGGTCGTCACGCTTCCTGGCAACACACGGTTCTACATCGTCCTTCAGGAAGCGGCCACATCGCCCAATAGACCCGATCTCGCCCCGACTGCGGCTCCCGGCGCGCGGGCGAACCTCGCCAGCGCAGATGGACAAGCCTTGCCGACCGCGGCGGAACTTCGAGAGCTGGTGGCCCTGAAAAACGAGCTCAACCGGATGTATCGGGAAGTGGCTGCGACGCGGACTTCGGAGCCACCGGCGCCGCAGCAGTGAGAAGGCCATGGAAGCGAACTGGAAACCACTCGAAACGAAACTCGGCACAGCCCGGTGCGCCGGGTTCATGTTCATGGGTCGTTTGAATGGAATCAACCAGTACAAGCACGGCATCAGCCGGCGCTACTTGTTCCTCGATGACGAGGGGCGGGCCTACGAAGCCGCGGGGAGGAACGAGTTTCGAGAGATTTCTTTCGAGGAAGCCTTGGCCCGGGTCGAAGAGCCACTGAAGGAATTGGGCGAGACGCTCGAAACCGCGTATGACGACGCTTACGTCAGTCGCAAGGACGCGGCGCTGCAAGCGGCGGGAATCGAGGTGCTGCGGATTCGGATCGTGCCGGAAGACAGAGTGGCATAGAGCACACCCGAGACAGCAGTGGCGGGCGGCCTTCGGATGCGGTAAATTTAGCCCAAGGAGTCGGGTTTTGCGCCCCGAACACCATGCAACGAGTCCGCTCCTCTGGGTGGCTACTCAGCTCGGGCGGTTCATTTGCGACGGCTATCGGGAGATCCGCGCACTCATCGCTTCGAATACCCCACACAGTCTCAAGAAGGTCTTCACGGGCAGCTTGGCTGCGCTCGTCCTAGCCCTGCTGGCAGTGATCGTGATTGCTTCGCAACTCCATCCGGCCGCGGTCATTCTGGCGGTTGCCTGCGTGCTCGCTGATCGTCTACGGCAGGAGCCTGTTCCAACGGCTGGCGCTGTTCGCCGGCTATTTCCTGTGTGGCTTTGTGCTTTTCATCGGCGCCGGGCTCATCACGACGGTCCCGCTCGAGAAGAACTATCCGCTTCTGGCCAAGGCTGTCGCTGTGGTCTTGTTTGTGGTCTTGTGTTTGGTGATTCCGGCCCTGTTGTCGATGAGACCGAGGCAAGAGATCGTCTGCGGGCGGTGGGAACTGGGCTTCGGACGATGGCCAGCTCAAGACGCCAGCCCTCACCTTTGCCGATGTCGGTGGCTTGGAGGAGGCCAAGAGGCAGATCCGGGAACTGGTCCAGGCGAACCTGAACGGGAAGAAGTTCGGAGAGTACGGGGTGTCTCGGAACGGCATCCTGCTCCATGGTCCGCGGGGAACGGGAAAAACGTTCCTGGCGGAGGCGGTGGCTGGGGAATTCGAGCTGAAGTATCTGTATGTGTCAGCGGCGAGTCTTGGTCGACAAGTACGTTGGCGAAACGGAAGAGAATATTCGAAGCTCGTTCGAGACAGGCAGAGCGAAGCGCCCCGGCCGTCCTGTTCATCGACGAGATCGATGCCCTGGGTACAAAGCGACAGCAGCTCGGCGAAGCGGATGACACCGGCGGGGCGGCGCGATGCTTACAACTCGACGACAACTCGGTTGATGGGATGTATCGACGATGCCCGAAAACATCCCGGTCTGATCCTGATGGCCGCGACGAACTTCTACGATGGTCTGGATCGCGCTCTGATCCGGGAAGGTCGATTCGATCTACACGTTCGGCTCGATCTGCCGAACGAGGAAGAGAGGGCTCGGATCTTTGAGGCCCAGCTGGCGAAGCGGCCATCGAGACGCTTTGACCTTCAGCCGTTCGCGAAGAGAACACCCGGCTGGAGCGCGGCCAAAATCGGCACGCTCGTGGACCGCGCTGCTTTCTTTGCCGCCGAAGAACAGAGGAAGATCGAAGAACGCGACCTGGCGCGAGCTCTAGCGGACACCGGCGGGAAGGACCGCGCCGCCTTCAAAGAGGTGGACTGGGCGGATGTCGTTCTGTCCCCCGATACAGAGGCAGATCTCCGGAACCTGGTTCGCCTGATGGACCCCGCATACGGAGAACGGCTCAAGTTGGCCATGCCCACCGGCCTGCTGCTGATCGGGCCCCCTGGAACCGGCAAGACGATGATTGCGCGGCTGATCGCGACGCAGACGAAGCGGAGCTTCTACCCGATCACGGCCGCCGACATCCTGGGCGGCGCAACCGGCGCATCGGTCAAGAAACTCACGGAACTATTTGCCAGAGCGAAAGAGAACAGTCCGTCGATCATCTTCATCGACGAGATGGATGGCCTGTTGCCCCGCAACAACGGTTTTCAGTCGCAGCACGACATCCAGTTGGTGGAGCAGGCGCGAAGCCTGATCAGTGAGCTGGAGCCGCAACACAACGTTTTCCTGATCGGGACGACCAACCACCTCGACAGCATCGACGCAGCCATCCTTCGCGGAGGGCGTTTTTCGGAGAAGATCGAGATCGGCACGCCGCACGAGAGCGGCTATCAGCGCTTGCTCAGCAAGCACCTGGACGGCATCCGGCTTGTCGAAGGGCTCTCGGTGGAACTTCTGGCCGAACGGCTAAAGGGCATTTCGCCGGCCGATCTCGAAGCCATCTGCCATAGCGCCAAGCGAATGGCGATGAGGCGGATGGCTGAAGATGCAGAACAGTTGCCTCCGCTCGTCTGGAACGACTTCACCGAGGCGATGAAGCGGGTTCAAGTCCAGTTCTGCTAAGGTCCTGCTCGCTCAACCATCTCCCTTCCCACCTAGTTTCTTCACCGTCTTGAACTCGTCCCCTGCCCGATTTGGAGACTTTTGAAAAAGCCGGGCGGCTTGCCTTATTCTGCCTCCACGCTCTGGTAGCCGCGTTCTTATCCGGCTTTTTCGCCGGGTCCAAGGGCGGGGGCCAGGGCGGAATGCCAATCGCATGGAGGTTAACCGCACATGAATCAATTCGCGAAACGGGTTGTCGTCGCGCTTGCACTCTGCCTCGTCATCGTGCAAAGCGTGGCGATCGCTCAGAACCTTGGAGCTGCCCCGCAGGTGAACGTCGCCGTGCAGGGCCAAACGGGAGCGCAACCGGAAGGCGCGTTCCTCAACTTCGTCAACTGGATCGGCAACGTGATCGCTCCGGTTGGCGCGGGCGTCGCGGTGTTGGGCGCCATCGGTAGCTATGCCACGGGAAGAGGCACATTCCGGTGGCTGGTGACGGCGCCGGACTACTCGCCATCTCGGGTGTCACCCGGTTGATCGAGTTCTGGATCGCCCAGGGCGGTGGCGGCGTTTCTTGAAGCCTGGCCTCCTGGCCCAGCAACCAAGTACGGCAGGCCGGTTCCAGGGGAGCCGGCCTGCCGAGCTTCCAAACAGGAGGAAGCGAATGGCAGTTCCACAACTCGTACTCGACGCAATCCGATTTCTGCTGGCGCTTGCGGCTCCAGCCTCTCTGGTCGCGCTCGTCCTGGCTGGTATTGCGCTGCGACGCGAGGGAACGACTTCGTTTTCGGTGGGCGGAGGCGGATTCTCGAAATGGATGTTCTGGGCCATCGTGATGATCACCCTCCCGCAGGTATTCGGATGGTTCGCTTTTTGGGGCGTCGGCGCGCCACTTCCCGGTGGAGGCATTGGCAACGGATGGATGTCAGCGTTCGCGAATGACGCCGTGATCTTCGTGAACACTTTCGTGATCGGCCGTCTGGTGCCGGTCCTCGCGGCCTGGATGGTTCTTCGATCGGTGATCGACTGGAGTGAGGGCTACACTCCGTTGGCCTCGATCCTTGGCGCCATGTTCCTATTGGCGATCCCCGCGAGCGCAGCTCTTCTCCAAGGTTGGAATGACGGGACGCGCTTCGGGACGGCCGCGGTCCTCGAAGGGGCCTGGACGTACACCGCCAGCCGGATCATGCCGATCGCGGCGGGACTGGCCGTCATCGGCGCCGTTGTGAACTTCGCTTTCGGGCGGCCGGCCATCCGGCTCATCGGCTGCGCCGCCGCGTTCCTGACCGTCTCCGCGCTCTGGCGTCTGGTCGTTTCGATGATGTAGCACTCGAGGCAGCATGAACTTCCTTACCGGCATTACGAACCTGACGAACTGGATGGGCAACGTCATCATGCCGACGCTGGCCGCGTTGTTCTTCGCGCTCGGCGTCCTCCGCTACGCGCACGGCCAGGCGCACACCTACGCGCCGTGGGCAGGCTTTCTCTGCCTGATGGTCTCCGGTGTCTTGCGCGGCATCGAGAAGTTCGCGGCGCAGGCCGCATGGAACAACCCGGACTTGGTCTGGATCACGCTTCGGGGGATGGTGAATTGGACGTGCAACGTCTTTCTGCCCGTGTACGCGGTGCTGCAACTGCTGCACGGATTCATGCTGTACGCGGGCATCGGTCATCGCATCTATGCCGGCGGCGCCTGGATGCGGCATTTCAGCGCCGCCGCACTGTGCCTCGCGTTGTCCGGCTTGCTGCGGTTGGCGGAATGGTTCATCGCGCAAGGACTGGGCGGCATTAGCTGAAGAAGGAAGGACAAGAACGTCATGGCACTGAATATCAGCCCCGTTCACCGCAATCTGCACACGCGGGTGAGCTTCCTGTACCTGGAGTTCGAAGACTGGTTCGTCGTGATCGGCCTGGCGGCCCTCACCAACATCTTCGGCCGGTGGATCGATCGCCACATGTTCGGGATCCCGATGAACGTGTTTCTGCAGTATGTCGTTCCAGTGCTGAGCATCCCATTTCTCATGCTGTTCAAGTACGGAAAACCGCGCGGCTATCTGAAAGACTTTCTGGCCTGGCACACCAAGCCCCGGATCTATTGCGGCCTCGAGCCGGATTCGGGAATGAAGCTCGACTACTTCAAAGAGGAGAGGATCGATGCCAACGACTATCGAACAGCATAAGGCGTCTCTGCACCAGCCAGCGTTCTCCGAGCTGCTGCCGGTGCGCGACATCCTGCACGACGTGATCATCCGGACGACCGGCGCTTTAGTCGCGGGCTACGAACTCAGCGGCATCAACTCGTACTACCACAACGACGATGGCCGGAACCGGACGAAGACTGGCGCTCGAAGCGCTGATCCGGTCACTTGCCCGAGCGATCGATGCGAATGCAAGTGCGGTTCGAGATCACCGAAGGGCTCGGCGATCTGCGGGAGCGATACCAGCAGCAACTCCGGAATCAGAATCCGACGCTCTTGGCTCTCGATCGCGTCAGGATGGACGCCTGGAGGAAGAAGGAGCAAGAAGGCTACTATCTGCTGCCGCTTCTGCATGCCTACTTCCACTGGAATCCTTCAGTTCATCACGAACTTCCCGGCGCGGCCTTCGGCAAGGCAGTGACGAAGCGCTTCAGCCTCGATAGCTTTAGCCTGTCGGCGAATAGATGTATCCAACGAACGGCGCGGGAGCACGAAGATCTCCTGGCCGAATTCGGTTCCATCCTCTCCGGCGTCGAGCAGACGTTGAGAGCGACGGGAATGGGAGTGCGGCGGCTGACCGACGCAGAGATCTTCCTCGAGATGAAGCGTGCCCTGAATCCGCTGATGTTCGACCGAGTCCCGCTTCGGCGGCCGGAATCCTCGCTCCAGCATCGCAGCGCGCGGGAGCAGATCGTCAACACGAACATCGAGCACGAGGAAGAGACCTACATTCGAATCGGCGGCCTCCTGTACTCGTTCATCACTTTGAAGGACCTGCCCGATGCCACCTTTCCGGGGATCCTGCGCGATCTTGTCGGCCTCGACTTTCCCATCACGGTCAACACCGACGTCATGATTCCGGACCAGGCGGCGATGATCAAGCACTACAAGGGGCGCCTCAAGAAGATGCAGGCCGCCCAACGGGACTCGCATGGCGGGTACCGCATCGACGTCGATGCGCAGGTGGCACAGCGCCAGTTGATCGAGACACTCGAGAACCTGATCTCAAGTTCGCTCAAGACGTGTCGCACGAGTATGGTGATCGGTGTCCGC
This sequence comes from Bryobacteraceae bacterium, assembly GCA_963714395.1. Lineage (GTDB taxonomy): Bacteria > Acidobacteriota > Terriglobia > Bryobacterales > Bryobacteraceae > JACADU01. The sequence continues at coordinate 39,879 of CAVQOO010000032.1, read as the reverse complement.
ACGTCGCAACCCGTGCAGAGCCACCGTGACCTCGCGGAACAGGAGCGGGTGCTTGTCGGACCGGCGTCAGAAGGTTCTGTACACGGTCATGCAGATGAACGGAAGCCGGGGGCTGCCCGAGGACTTGGCCAAGCGGCGGTTGTTCATCGGGGGTCTTCCCGGTATGAGCGAAGAGAATCAGCGGGAGAATGACTGCCTGACAGTGCATGCGGCCGACCTGCTGCCAATGGAAACCTCCTGGCGCGGCACGCCGCAGTCGCCGCTGATTCTGCTCGACACGCCTCAGCGTCAGCTCGTGCCGTTCTCTCCGTGGGATTCGTCGCTCGCCGACGCGAACATGCTGATCATGGCGGCATCAGGCGGCGGCAAAACCTTCATGGCGATGCTGTTCCTGCTGATGATGGCAAGGCTGAAGCCGCTGATCTCGATTCTGGAGCGTGGTGACTCGTACCGTCCGCTGGTGGAGTTGATGGGTGGGCGGTGCGATCGACGTGGATCTCGAAGGAAGCGTAACCCTCAATCCCTGGGACCTGGCTCCGGGTGCGACGACGCCCGGCAAGGACAAGATCGCCTTCCTCAAGAACCTCACCCGCCACATGATCGGGGACAGCCCGAATTCGGACACGGCCCTGCTCGACAACCTGCTCAGTGAGGCGATCAGCCGCACCTATAAGCGCTGCGCGATCCGGCACAGCAACCCGACGCCGACATTCAACGACCTGCGAGAGGAACTCCAACAATGGCGCGATGAAGAGCGGATCGAGCGGACCGTGGAGGAAGCCAAGTTGGCGGCTCTCAAACTCCGCGAGTGGACTGGCGAAAAGGGCGTTTACTCGAAATTGTTCGACCAGCACACCACGTTGAAGACGGACGCCGACTGGCTGTTCTTCAACGTCGAAAGGCTGAGCGACGATCCAAAGCTCGAAACCGCCATGAGCATGATGATTGCCCACGCGATGCAGGAGCGGGCCTCCGGCAGAACCGGCCAACACAGCATTACGGTTCTCGACGAGTGCTGGTCACTGCTCGACTCCAACGTCCTGGCTCCCGAAGTGGTGCAGTTGTTCCGCACGGCGCGCAAACGCGGCGGAAGCGTGTGGGGCATTTCGCAGACGCTCGAAGACTTCGTCGGAACGGACACGCAGCCGCGCATCCACGGTCCCGGCATCGTGCGCAACGTCTCGACGAAAATCATCGGCCGGCAGCCGGGAGACGTGAGCCCGCTAGCGACCCATCTGGCACTGAATCAAGTGGCTTTGGACGAGATCAAGCACTTCGGAGCGCCCCGGAAGGGACGGAGCGCAGAGGCGCTGCTGGTGATTGGTGAGAAGGCGGAGACCACGCAAACGATTCGTCTCGTGCCAACGCCAGTCGAGTACTGGGTGTGTACGACCTTCCCGCGAGAACGCGTGTATCGAACCTATTGCTTCACCAGAAACCCGACTCGGCCTCCGCTGGACGTGTACGAGGAACTCGCTCAAAGGTTCCCGAACGGACTCGCGGACGTGCCGCCACTTCCCGAAGAACTGTCGGGTGCGGTGACTGGCGCGACCGCGAGGAGGTAAGGAGAACGATCTTATGAAGCTCCTATCGCTCTTCTTTACAAACCTGCTGGCGTTCTTCCTGGTGACCCGAGTGCGCCAGGTGGTGGCTCTGACCTTGGTCGGAGCGATTGCCTTTACGGTCGTCGCGCCGCCGGCGAAGGCTCAACTCGGCATCCCGGCCGTCATCGCAGCGGCAGCGCAGGTCGTGGCCACGATCAACAACGTCATCGGGCCTCTGCTAAGCGCCATTCAGGGCACGATTGGCGCGATCAACGGAGTGCTCACTCAGTTTCGCAATCTCTGGGAACAGGTCGTGTACCCACTTCAGTTGATCAATCGAGCGCGGGCGCTGGTCAACTCGATGATCGCCCAGTTTCGCGGTCTTCTCGCCGCTCTGATGCGGGTGAACGTGTCGAGCGCCCAACTGCCGAATCCCGTATTGCTCGAAAGTATCATTCGCAACCGCGGCACCGGAGACTTCGCTCAACTGACCAACGCCTTTGGTCAAACCTACCGCGCGATTCCCCAACCGGCGGACGCGCACCCGATCGAGCGCGATCTCGCGGACATCGACGATGCGATGGCCTTGGCGAATCTCAAGACGCTCAAGGCGTCGGACGCGATGGTGGACCAGATGATGGCGGCCGCGAGATGCGATTGAAGACGAGGGCGTGAACATGGCTCCTGGCTCGGCGCCGTTCCTAGCGGCGGCAGGCATCACCGCCTCTGTAAAGAGTCAGGCCATGATGCAGCGAATGATCGCGGCGGCCATCCGCCAGGAGGCGGCGCGCGTGGCTCACGACAACACGATACGGAAACGGAACGCGATGTTTGGCGCACAGTTTCGGAACGACGTGCAGACGATCTTCAAGAAGTAAGGAGGGAAACGCCATGCCGGAGACTCTTCGATTTGTGAAAGGCCTAATGAGCTGGGTCTGGACGCAACGCACCAAGATTCTGGTGCTGGTCCTGGTGATGACCTTGGTCGTGCCGCAGCCTGCCAAGGGTCAATTCATCGATCTGGCCGCGATCGTGACGGCGATCGGGGCGATCAACACCGCGATCACGAACGTCATCGGCGCCGGCTTGCGAGACATCAGCGGTGCGCTGAATGCGGTCAACGGGGTCTTGAACGCGATCCAGAGCTTCTTCCAGAACACCATCTACCCGCCGGACGCCATCAACCGCGCTCGCGGCGTGGTCGGCGCGGTGCAGGGTTTTTACAACGTCATCCGGGGTCTGGTAAATCTCAACGTGGCCAGCGCGACGCTCGCGAATCCCCGTCAGCTCGAAGCAGTGCTCCTGTCACGAAATGCGGGGAACATCGGCTCAGGTGGCCAACCGGTTCACCACCGTTTATCAGGCCATACCTCCGGCGACTGATGCTCCAGCCGCCGGTGCGGGATCTGATCGACATGACGGATGCGACCGCGCAGGCAGCGTTGAAGAAGGCAATCGCCATCGACGCCGCCGCGGACCAGTTGATGGATGCTTCCGATCAACTGGCGGCTGAACTCGCTGTGGCGGCGCCGGGAACGGCTCCGATGATTGAGGCGCAGTCGGCGGCCATGTTGGTGAAGGCGCACGCGCTGACCCAGTCTGCGACGGCGGAACTGTTCCGCATCAGAGCGATCGACATGGCGAACACCGGAGCGAGCCTGAAGTTCAACGCGAATCACGCGAGCGATACGCGGCGAGATCTCACGAACATGTTCAAGAAGTAAAGGGGAAGCGATGTTCTTCTTCGAGCAGACATTCCAGACTGTGCTGAACGGCATCGACGCCGCCGGCGGTCCAATGGGGGCAATCACGAACATAGCCAACGCGATTCTGCTGCTCTGCGCGCTCTTTGCCGTCTACGAGGCATACGCCCGAGGCGGAGACGCGCGCATGATCGGTATCGCCGCGGCGAAGTTCCTGCTCCTGGGTTTGATCGTCTCCAACTACAGCACGATCTTTCGGAACGTCAACGGCGCATTCAATCAGGTCGCGGCGACGATCTCTCCCAATGATTGGGCCGAACAACTGGATGCTTCAGGTCAATCAGTACTTCAACGGGCTCGGGAATGCGAATTGGTTCAACCTGGTTGTCAGCAGCATCGTGGCTCTGGTCAGCGTGCTCGTGCAGTTGGTCGCCGCCATCGTCTTCCCGATCGCGCTGCTGATCTTCACAATCCTCTACTGCTTGTACGGGGCCGTATTGTACGCGGTCGGGCCGATGGTGCTCGCACTCTACCCGGCGTTTGGTGTCGGCCAACTGGCGCGCAGCTATCTGGTGAACGTGTTCGTGTTTCACGCCTGGGGCATCGTGTACGCCCTGTTCAGCGTGCTCCTGACGGCCATCAATGCTCAGAGCCTGGGCGCCATGCTGGCCGCCAACAGTCTGGGTGGATGGTTCCAAGGCGCGAGCGGAGCGCTGCTGATGTCGCTGGCGAGCATTCTGTTCGCGGTCATGGTGGCGCTGATCCCATTTCTCGCGCGACGCATCGTGACCGGGGAAATCGGCAGCTCGATGATGACGGTGGTTCACACGGTCAGCGCAGCGCTTGGGCGCGGTCAAGGGCATTCCCAGCCAGCCAAGAAGTGACGATGCGGGCGAGGACAACGCAGAGGAGCCAAAAGAGATGTTCAAACGTAAACAGAGAAACCGAGCAGTGACCCGGCAGTCCCAGAAAGAGCGCGCTACACGAAGTACTACGAGCACGATGGCCAGCTTCGAGCGTACGCCAATCGATCGATGTTGATGGCCGGGCTGTTCGGCGTAATCGCTTTGGTCTCGCTCGGGTTTGCCATCTATGTGAGATTGCAGCCGCCGACCGTCATTCGCGTCTCCGCTGACGGGGAAGCGACGGTGGTCGGCGGCAGGCCCGCCGAGCGCCGCACCGGCAGTGACGAGAGCCGGCCTGCTGAGCGTTCTGGCTGCACCCGCCGGCGAGGCGGCGCCGACCGACATTGAGGGCCGCGCCGTCGTCAGGAAGTTCCTCGAAAGTTATATGCGGTACACGCCGACGTCGGTCGACAAGAATCTGGCCGATGCGCTCAACATGATGACCGCCAACCTGCGGATGTACAGTCTCAATCTGCTCCGGGACCAGGACTTGATTGGCAAGATCAAAGAGGAGCAGATCACCTCGTCGTTCAAGATCCGGTCGATCGAGCCGCTTCCTGGTCAGCCGTGGACCTACCAGGCGTTTGGGGTGAAGGAAGTTCACCGGGTTCGCAACAAGAGCGAATTCACGGACCGGATCGTCGGCAAGTATCACGTGCGGCTGATTCAGGACCGGCGAACGGAGCGAGTGCCGAGCGGCCTCCTGGTCGCCGAGTACAGGGAAGAACAGATGGTCGGTGAAAAAGATATCGGTCTCTTGCAGGAGTCAACCCTGCTGGGGAACCGGTGATGGATTCTGCCGGCCCCGGTCTTCAGGAGAGGGCATCTCCGGATCGGGGCTGGTGGAAGCGAAGCCAGCGCAATCTGGCGAATCTAGCGTACCTGAGAGAGGACGCGACGCGGCCCGCAGCTCGCAAGGGCGCGCGGGCCGCGAATGAGTTGGAAGGAGCGATGCGATGGCGACAGCGACAGAACGCAACAACGAGCGGCCTCGCTGAGCCGAAGGCCCCGGCAGGCAAAAAGGAGCGCAGTTCCCGGCGCCGGCGCGGCGCGAGGACGGCCGAACCGTCGACGGCTCGCTACTTTCTGATCAAGGCGTCGGGCAGCGACGGGCTCGAGCTTGGTCAGGAGGTCGCTTCGGAAAACGAAGCGATGGTCGAGTCGTTCCGCGTCGAGCGGCAGCTTCGCAGTGGTTACGGAGTGGAAGGCCAACGTCGATCTGCGCGACGGGCGCACCCGTCATCAAGAAGGAGGCAGTCCAATCCGAGAAGAAAGTAGCGCATTCATAACCGGCAGCACGGCTTCATGCACGTAAGTGTGTGAAGCGACCTGTAGCTCTGATACAGGAAAGTGCTGGTCGGGTTTCCACGCGAATCCTGGCCAGAGTTCTCACCAACCCTGGCCACGGATAGCAAAGAGACCCATTCCAGCGGGCTCCTTGCTGTTCTGGCCAACAGACGGAAAAGGAGAGTATCCATGTTGAGAAACAAGATGGCAACACTACTCACAATCGTTTCGGCGATGCTCATCAGCGCCGGCATGACCTGGCAACAGCGTCTGCTGTTCGTTGGCGGCATCGCGTTCGGTGTGGTGGTGGAAGCGCTCCCGAGTCTTGTGGATGAGCTGAAGGAACGCGTCGCGGAATGGCGGCGTCTCCGGCAGTTCACCGTGAGGACCAAGGCAGCGTAGCAGTACAACAACCCGGTGACGGCTCTCCGAGCCTGGCACCCGGGAACTTGATTCAAGTTCACGGCAACAGGCGGAGAGAGGGCACCGGAGACGGCGCTCCTGTCTGTCTGTTGCTCATTCAACAGAAACAGATAAGGAGATGCCCAATGAAAACGATAGTTACGTCCCAATTGCCAGTGCTGGCGTTGGAAATCGATCAGGAAGGAACGGTAGCTCAGAAGTCGATGCAACTGACCCGGCAAGGACAACTCGACAACACGCTGCTGGACGCCCTCTATCCGGGGATCCGTGTGGCCACTGTCGAGATCCCGGGCAGCGAGCTCGACGACTACGGGCGTGCCAAGGTGGAACAGGCTCTGGCGAAGTTCACCGTCGGTGGGGTGGAGTATCGCCTCATCGGCGCTTCGGGCTCCGCGAAGAACGGCAAGTACTACGCCGTCAACAAGGAGTTCGAGAAGCCGATCGCCGAGCGGTTCCAGCAATGGCCCGAAGCTGCGATCACCTACTTCGGGATCTTGATCTCGCCCTGCAAGGTGCGGATCGAGGAGCCGGACGTGCGGGTGCTCGTCGTGGAAGACCACACCCTCGGTACGAATGACTGTCGCGGCTGGATTCGGCGCTCGCTGTTTGAAAAGCTGGGTCTGCCCGCCCGTCACTTCTACCAGTTCCGTCTCGCATTCAACCGGACTCAGGCCAAAGGGCAGCTTCAAGGTCATGGAGAATGACGTCGCTGATCACATCGGCGCCGACATCATCCTGCCGAAGAGCTCCATGAAGCCTGCGCTACCGGAGAAGTCAGCGTTGGTGAAGCTCTGTTTCGGCGACGCGCAATTGTTCCGGGGCCCGATCGTGTTGGGTATCCGGGAGGTCTCGCGCGAGCTGGAGTACGAGTCGAGCTACACGCTTCTGACTCACGCTCCGGAGTCGACCATCGACCTGGAAGTCTTGCCGCACGCGCTCGAGCAAGTGCGGAAGCTGAAGACGACGGTCGATGAGAACAACTTCGATGAACTCTTCCGGCTTCTGGGAACCTCGAACACGTCACGCCCAGTACACGGAGACGGGGATGCCACGGAAGACGGAGAGTACACGTCCGCGGAGCGAACGGTGGTGGAGGCGGTGCTCAAGGCTGACGGCAGTGGTCAGCTCGTAAAGTTCCCCTTCATCAACAACCAGCTCCAGCGGATCCTGTGCCGGTGGGCGTACAAGCTGTGCACGGCTGGTGGCTTCCGGCTGCCGGCCTTCGCACTGGCTGATGACGGCTACCTGGTGCTCACAACGGACGGGTCTACAGCGGTTCGGATTGGATGCCTGAGGATCACGCCATCACGAGTCTCGACTCGCGGCGTCTGCTCGAAGTTCGGTATCCCATTCGGGCCAAGGACGATCTGCTCCCGCTGAAAAACCTCAATGGTTCCGGATACGGTGGCGCGGTTGATGAACGACCTGAAGCGGCAAGGGTGCTCGATGTCTGAGCCAGAGGCCGTCGAGCAGATCGTCATCGGCCAGCTCCGTCTGGAACATACCATCACCCTTCACTCGAAGACGGCGGCGAAGAACGGAGGCGACTACGACTTCGACATCGTCTGCGTGGTGGAGGAGCAGCCGCTTTCCACGGTGGGTCGAGGATCGCTTCAACCACCGCGAAACCTTCTCGAACGAGAAGGACAAACGGAAGAAGAGGCGCTCGGCCTGGTGGAACCTGCCTCAGGTCGCGGTGTCGGCGAAGGGCAACGAAATCGGGATCATCACCGACCTGATGACGTCCTGCCTGGCTGCCGGACGCCCTGACCTCGCGGAACTGCTGGCGAAAGAACTCCAGGCGGCACTCGATGCTCTGAAGCACGGGACGATGCCGAACCAGGACGTGATCGTCAGTGTCCGCAAGCAGGTCATCACCGCGCCGTGGTTGCGGTTGAAAGACGAGAAGCGCGTGGGCGACCTGCCGCTGCACTTGACCGTGAGCCCCACGGACAAGATCGGCAGGCTGTACAACGTGACTTCGGAAGGAGCTCGACGACTTCTTCAGCGATGTCCGGCCTCTGGCGGACTTTCGCGGTCTGATCGTCAACGGGCGATTCGATCGTGAAATGTACAAGGAGGCAGGGCAGATCGCGCACGGTCTACGGAGTCAACATCGCGTTGATCTTGAAGAAGCGCGAGAAGTACCAGCAGGAAGTGGCCGATGCCCAAGCCGCGCTGAACGCGTGCGATCTCGACGACGTTCGGTAGCGAGGCGGAAGGCATTCAAGCGTCGCAACACAGGCCAAGGCAGCGTTGCACTGGTATGAGGAACGCTCCCGCCAGGAGATGCGCAACATGATCCACCTGGTGCGGAAGTGGGCCGAACGGAAGTCGGCGAACGCGTTCGACTGGCTGGCGGCTCTCTACGCGATCACCTGCAAGGGGAGCAAGAGTACCGGGAGCATCGTGTTCTACGCCTTTCCGCAGGAACTCGTCAACATGATCGCGGAGCGCACGGGCGGCCGTCCGGTCACCGTCGCGATTCCTGATCTGGTTGACGGGGACGTGTACATCGACGAAGACGGCAACGTGTACCTCGTCGATCAGGTCGACGACGGCCAAGGACAGATCATCGAGAGGGAAACCTTCCTCATGCAAGTCACGAGGAACGGCGACCTGATCTACGATCACGGCCGGCCTCAGCGGATTCATCCCGTTGAGTTCGAGTCCGGGCGGGCGGAAGTGAGGGACGGGAAGCTCGAACTTCCTGGTTCCAGGCAGAAGCCCGAAGGTTCCGAAGCCAAAGCTGGGACGACAAGTAGTGCGCCTTTCGGGGAGGTCTGGGCAACCGGGCCTCCCTGGAGGCTTCTGGAGAAGCAGAGAGTGACTGAAGGAGTACAGCCCATGAAACGCACCCTGATGCTCATCGTAATCGCGACTCTGGCCGCATTCGGCCAGAAGATCGAGACACAGAAGCCGGACCGCAATAAGATCACGCGGCTGGGTACCACGCCAAAACCATCTCAGCGTGATCGAACTCGGCGAGCCCGTCACGCAAGTAGCCGCCGGCAGCTCGTCGTTCAAGATCGAGTGGCGCGAAAACAAGGTCTTCATCCAGCCGCTCGAACCCGACGCCACCACCAACCTGTTCATCTGGACCGCGTCCGGCCGTCTCAGCTACGAGTTGGTGCCGGCGGGCTCGGTCGAACAGATGCACTTCGCGATCGACCAGGACCCAGCCACCGTTCAGGCCAGGAAGGCAGAACCGGTCGAACAGGCGCCGGTCGTTCAACAACCCAAGATACCCGCGGCCATGCTGATGGAGAGCACGCCCGTCAAGCTGGTTGGGTCTTCGAGAAACCACCAGAAGGTGGAGATCGTGCTGCAGGACGTTTACCAGAAGGATGGCCGTGTCTACCTTCGGTATGCCATCGTGAACGGAGGCCGGACGGTCTACCTGCCGGCGGCTCCGGAGGTGTTCACTCTGAACTCGCCGCGCGCGCCGCAGTCGCTGATCCCACTGGCCAACAGCCAGCTTGCCGGCGACTACCAGCTCAAGTGGAAAGGCGAGGCTCGGGTTCCCGTCGTTCACACCGAGTTCCAGGTTCCCGTCGTTCGGCCTGGTCAAACCGCCCACGGCGTGATCGCGTTCGATCTGCCACCCGCCAGCCAGCCAGGAGTACGAACGGTTGTCAAACTGGCATTCCCGGCGGACGCGGCCGGCAACGTGAGTGCGGTTCTGGTGCTGTAGTCATGGCTGAAGACAGGCAAATCACGACCGAGGATGTTCTGGAAGCAGTCCGGAGACGGCGGCCGCTCTGTGACGAAGTGCCAGTGGACAATCCGGTGACAGCCGACGAGGTCCTCGCTGCGTTCGAAACCAGGATGAAACAGCGGTCGGACCTCGGTGTGGTGAACCGGGCGCTGAATGTCTTCCTCGAACCGCGAAACCCTTTTGAGCCCGAGAGAACGCGCAAGCCGAAGATGGAAACCGTCGTTTTCGGAATGCTCTTTGCCGTCGTGGTGGCGGCATTCCTGTTCTTCAATCTCGCGGCGCCGCGGCTGCAGGTGTACCCATGAGCAACGCCTGGAAAGTGCGCCTCGACGGGGCATTGCGCGAAGGGGAGGTCGTTGGGCTGTACTTCACGACCGCACTGCTCATCGTGGTCGAATTCTGCTTTGTGTATTGGCTGCATCGAATCCAGATTCCGGAAGCATCAGTAACGCGGCCTCCGGCTTCATTGTTGATGCCGCCGTGGTACCAGAAGCCGCGATTCGAAGTGACGCTGCTACTCACGATCCTGGCGGGTCTGTTGTTTTCGGTGTGCTGGGGACTGTGGAATCTGTGGCGCAAGAGAACCGACACCGGGATCGTGGGAGACGGCCATTCAATCGGTCAAACAACGGGTGCAGGACGACGACGTCAGTGGCGGCGCTGACGGGCGTTCGAGCTGGCACTGGTCACCTGGCTTCGCGGCTGAATCTCACCACACGCATCCCACAAGTTCCCCCGAAAGCCGCCAGCTTGAGAAAGGCACAATCATGATTCGCGATTCCTATCCGGATACTCCCTACCGCGACCGGCCGTCGCTATCGGCGTCTCCAATCTTTGTGTGCACGGCACTGGCGGGACTGATTCTGTTCACGCTCTGGTTCCTCGGCACGAAAGCCTACCATTTCACCGAATCTTCAGATGGCTGAATTCCTCGTCTACTTCATGCTTGGGATCGGCGTGCCGGGAATCACGATCTGGGTCTTAGTGAAGCGACGAGAGTGGAAGGAGAACCAGAGACGGTATCCGCCTCTGGTGATGAGCCCGGCTGCGGACGCCAAGCATGTCGAGAAGGCCTGGGACCAAAATGCCGTCGTGCTCGGCTACGACGTGCACGGGACGCCGTGGCTGTGGCCGGACAAGGTGCGCGTCATGCAGGGGATCGTCGTGGGCATGACGGGCAGCGGCAAGACGACGCTGCTGAAGAACATCATCACCCAGGACCTGACGCGGAGGGTCGGGCCCGCCGGAGACCGGCACAAGATCCCGATGGTGATCTTCGACGGCAAGGGCGATCTCGATTTCTTCTACGAGCTGCTGCCGCACATCCACCGCGCCGGCCGGCTCGACGATCTGCGCCTGATCAATCCCGGCGCGGCCGGACCTCTCCTGCCTGTACAACCCGTTCCACACCGACGACGAGAACTACATGGCGCAGGTGAACATGGTGTTCGGATCGTTCAATCTGCACGACGAGTTCTTCGCCAAGCACCAACTGAACTACCTGGCCGACATCGTCCGCGATCCTTCACTACACCGGCGTTCGCCTTCAACTTCTACGACGTCATCGTGATGGCGCTCGATGAGGAGGTCCTGAACGAGCAGATCGAGAAGGCGCGCAAGCACATGCAGCCGACCGCGGGCATCTCCATGCAGCGCGGGCTTGAACTTCGAGATGTCCGTGCGGAACCTGCTCCAGTCGTTCGATGACCGCGAACGGGTGCCGAAGATTCAGGGTCTGCTCAACGAGTGCATGACGTTCCTCGACGACGAGCTGTCGGTCATCACCGGCCCCTACGAGGATCTGCTGTCGATCGACGACGTGATCGACCAGGAGCTGATCCTGTTCGTCACGCTGAACATCAACAAGAACACCGAGCCGGTCCGGGCACTCGGAAAGATGCTGCTGCAGAACCTGCAGCTCGTCGTCGGCAAACGGTACGAAAGCGAAGAAGAGCGGAAGCGGATGAACCGGCCGCATTCTGAGCGTCGTGCTGGACGAGTTCGCGCCGTTCGGGTACCGGAACTTCGCCCAGATCCTGCAGACGGCGCGCGGCACCAACACCGCGTTCCTGTTCTCGATGCAGAGCCTGCCGCAACTCCTTCAGGTCGGCAAGGGCTTCAAGGAAGACGTCACCAGCGCGCCGAACACGAAGATCGCGATGCGGACGCAGGACGAGGAGACGTCCAGGTTCTTCATCCGGGCGTCGGCCGAGCACACGGTGACGAAGCGGACGGTGTCGCTGGTGCGCGAGCAGATGTTCGGCTGGGAGCGATTTGAGAAGAGGCACGAGCGGCTCGGAACGGGAAGAACGGGAGTACCGGGCCGAGGACGAGAGGATCAAGAACCTGCCGAAAGGCCAGATGCAGATCCTCATGACCGACGACACGGAAGGGACTCTGCACCGCCACCTGCACGTGCGCACGCCTCCAGACGTCGAACTGCGGGGCTTTGAAATGGAGTTGGCGCCGCGACTGCGGCAGTCGAGAGCGGACGTGCCAGGGAGCGAACCTTCGGTTCAAGAACCCGGGACTGGCGGCTTCGTTTGGTCGGCGAATGCAAGGAAGGAGGTAGGGCAATGCGACAGAGATTCAGATGCATCCTTTATGTGGGCGTCGATGACCGGATTGATCGGGCTCACACCCGCGCACTGTCAGCAGCAGCCAGCCGGATCAAAGGTAATCAGTCGGCAGCAACCAGGAGCAGGATCGCCGAACGGTGCGCAACCGCAACCAGTGCCCAACGAGCATCCATCCCGTTCCGCACGGTCGTCGCCGGCGGCGCAGTACTCGCCGCTCGCCGCTCAGGGCGGCTACCGCGGCCACGGAATGACGTGGTACGAGGCGCTGTTCCGTTCGTTGAATCCGAAGAACGTCGACTGGGGGATGAGCTGGGAGCAGCGGCGCAGCATCTTCCTGGAGAACTCGATCGGCAACAAGTACTTCATGTACACGGCGGCGCTGTCACTGCTGCTGGTCTATTCCTTCGTGGTCATCGTCTGGCAGCGGTGGAACCATGCGGAGAGACTCAAGCAGTTGGCGCAGAGAGCGGCGGACGCCATGAACTACGCGAAGTACTGGAAGCAGGGAGCCGACAAAGCCACTCGAAAGCACAACGCCCACATCGAGAAATGCAACCGCGTGATCGAGGCCGGGGAAAACGGCTTGCCGGCCGGTGACGCGGCCGAAGCCGGTGAACTGCGACAGCAGCTCGAAGGAATGCGCATCGAAGTGCTCAACCTCACCTCGGAGAACAAGAGGTTGCGACACGATCTGGAACAGAAGTCGGCGATGGTTGCGGACCTCTCGGTTCGAGTCGATGATGCCACGAAGAAGATAGGTGGTGGCAACGGACCTGGGAATGGAGCGAAGGGCGGCGAGAATTCGGTTCAAGTCGCCACACTCGTCGACAGAATCAACCGGTTGGAAGAGACTCTGAGGACCGTTCGGCAGGAAAACGAGCGGCTCAAGGGAGCGTAGGCAGCGGTCATGCTGATTTCGGTATTGGGTTTTGGGAGCATTTGGACGCGGCGATCCCCGAGTAAAGCGCGCATCCAGGAGCGGTTCGATCCTCGGGAGCTTGCCTACTACAACACAACCGGTGTTGAAGTCGAAGGCAAGATTCGCAATCGGCCTCGCGTGTACGGAGTGGCTCGATTCAACGGCAATAGCGGATTCCGTCCCGAATGTTGCCCTCGCATGCTGTACAAGGTGTTCGATTGCGAGCCGCCGTGCACGTGGAACGGACACAAGAAGGTCCTGTTCAAGACCTTGCTGCGAAGGCCAGAAAAGCCGGATGCGTACCTGGTTGTCGTGAAAGCGGAACAGACGGGTGGCGCCATCAAGCGCGGAGATTGGCTGGACAGCGAAACGACCTTGATCTCGTTCAGCGAATGTGGCGCCGACCAGGAAGTCATGGTTGTGATGCCGGCCTACAGCTGGGTGCGCGGCGTGCTCGGGACGTTCTTTCTGGAGCCGGTGGCAGCCAGGCCGTGGGAAGCACGACTGGTACTGTCGGCGACCGAGTGAGAGACCGATGGGATACGTGAAAGGGTCGATCGACCTCAGTTCGACGCAGGACGGAATGCTGCTTGAGCAGGTGCTACGGTCACGGCACGCCACGCACGATCAACTCTGGCAGTTCCTTCAACTGAAGACAAGAGAGAACCGCCGCCGCATTTTCAACTGGCGGATGCTCCGGCTCGTGCAGCATGGGCTGATTACGAGACTGAATGTGAAGTACGAAAAGCGTGGATGGGTGTACGCCATCAGTGAAGCAGGGGCCGCCTATTTGGCCGGCAAGGGCGACGGGGCGGCGCTTGTAGCTGCAAAGGCGTTCAAGCAACTCGATGATCCGGTTGTGCTGCATTCGTTGGATCTCAACGATGTTCATCTGACGCTGATTCGCAGTGGCCAATTGATCCGATGGAAGTCGGAACTGGAAATCCTCTGCCTGAATGAATTGACGGGCTTCGGCTACGCCAAGGACTACGATGCGGTGATCACGATCCATTCAGATGGAGAAGATTCCACGTTCGCTCTTGAGTACGAAAGACATCCGAAGGCGGCCAACAGGTATTGGCAGGTGCGGCAGGCTCTTGAGAAGGAGCGCCAAGTCAAGTGCTTTCTCTACTTGGCGCCGTCGTATGAGCTGCTCAGTTACGTCGCGGGATTCTTCGACCGGTGCGCGAAGGCCGTGTACTTCGGCGTGCTGGAAGACTTCCGGCAGCACGGACTAGACGCGAAAGTGCTGGACAGTCGCCGCACACTTGTCGTTTTCACTTCGAGCAGTGTTGAATGGAAACGGCTCCTGAATGTGCACCACGACTTCCTGACGGCTTCCCGACGACTTCCTCACGCCTTCCTCCCCGGTAATTCAACCCATTGTGAACGCTGGGGTTATTGATTGACTACCTGCTGTTTGGAGTGGCTGGTGCCTGGGTGGAGTCGTGAGGGGTATCGTCGGCACGAGAGGGGTGTAGTCGGAGCGGGAAGTGGGGCGGTGTAAGCCGAGTTACATGCGTCCTGAGCGTGACAGCGCGGCGGGCAGGATTCGGACGGGTAGTGAAACTGGTGGTGCAATTGTGGGGGAGCGTAGAGGCTGGATTGGTGAGCGTTTGTGGGTTGGCGTCGGGATCGATGCGGCCGATGGTCGGGATTTTAGCGGCGGGAGACGCCATTGGTTGGATCAGAGTGGACGGACGCGTGTACAAATGTTGCGGTACTGCGCACGGATTTGGTCGTGGCTTTGCAACTCGACGGAGGCACTCCACCGACCGGACCCTCGGGCTTAGAAGGTCGGAGTGGGTGCAGGGAGCGAGTGTGTTGTGGCCGGGGCGACTACCGGATTGGCCGGAGTTCGCGTTACGAGGGTACACGCGGTGTCCCGGCGGGGAGCGGTCTGACGGCCACGGAGCGTATGGTCCGGGGCTGCGGTTCCGCAATGGAAATTGCTGTGCGCGCTGCCGGTGGCCAGGCGAGTTGTCCTTAAGCCGGGAGAGAGACTGCGAATTGGTCGGAAAGGAGTCGGGACGTGGAAGTACTGCGCGGCGAGATCGTCACTGCTTTTTCGGTTGGTGCTCGGCGCAACAGGCCATGCTGGAGAAGCGGCAACGAGAAGGTTTGCGGCGTCCGTCACCAACCTCCAGCGGAAAATGGTCACGTCCGCCGAAGGCCGAGTATGATCGTCTGCAACGTGTCTCGGACGAGGCGCGAGTCAAATCCGAGCAGTCCCGTCTTGCGCTGGAGCGGCACTTGTGGCGCATAGATGTTGAACAAGACACCCGTTCGTACAACTTCCGGCTGACCTGGGCGACTGCTCGAAAACCGAATTGAGTAGTGCGCAGCCAAGTCATCCACCTTAAGAGCTTCGCCGTTGCTGCGTCTTCATGGCAGCGACGTCGTAGCGATTCTCAACTGCCGCGAGCAGTATTCAAGAGCGGCGTGTGACAGAATCCGACACTCATATTGAAACCTCGCCCGGGCAGCCCGATTAAGGGGCGGGTGCGGCGTAAGCAATGGTATTCGCCCGAGCTGTCCCCACCATACCCTCCAGATCGCCTTCCTAAATTAGCGCCTACGGGGCACAGCATGCGGAACTGCACCTCGGTCTGCGGGAACACCGACCGACGCAAGGAACACGGGTGCCGAAAGCAGGTGACATCTATGTGCTGGGAACTGTCGCGTCAGTGCGCGATGGAAAAGTGGACTGGCTGAGCAAAGCTCCATTTCGCCCCGCGAGCTTAAGGCGTCCACGTGGAGCGGGTGGGTAATGCGAGTTTGAACAATCCAACGAAAGGAGATGGTATGCAGGACACAGCGATGACAAATGGATCGCCGGTACTTCCGGCGGTCGCGATGAATGGACAGTCGACCGCCGCCTGGGCGGCGACGGCATTTACACCGGAACGGGTTCGGGAACTGGTAGCGGGACTGGAAGAACCGTTCGATCCCAGTGAGATCAAGTGGCGTGTGACGAACACGTGCAAGGTCGGCGGGCCAAAGGGTCCTCGGGACCGAGGTCAGATGTTGGCGTATGCCGATCCGCGCGCATACACCGACCGGTTAAACGACCTGTTCGCGCCGTCGGGCTGGACCCGGGACTACAACGTTCAAATGGTCCAGAACTTCGAGCGGAAGGAACGCGGCGCGACAGAAAGGACCATCACGGCGAAGATCGTGGTGACGTGCAAGGTGACAATCTATGGCCTCGGCACACACGCGGGGCTCGGCGAGGAGTGGGCGGACAACGACAACGCCGGCACGGCAGCGGAAGCCCAAGCGTTCAAGCGGGCATGTTCGTGTTTTGGGCTTGGCCGCTACCTGTACGATCTGGAGGGACAGTGGGTGGATCTCGACGACAAAAAGCGCCCATTGGAGACGCCGAAACTGCCGGATTGGGCACGCCCAAAGCGGCAAGAGAGCCGCGGCGGGGACCGCGCGACCGGTAAACATCAAGCCAATGGCCAGCAACCAACAGGGACCAACGGCGCGGCGAGACATGGCAGAGGCGGCCTGTTCCGGGATGAACTGCTCGGACAGGTGAAGGCGCTTTGCGGGACGGTCGGCTTCTGTCTCTCCAAGGGCGTGCTGCAGGCTGTTGCGAAGGTCGAGGATCCAGACAAGATCCGCGACATGGCGAAGCTCACGGCTGCGTTCGACAAGCTGCAGGACCTGGCGCGCGGCGTTGAACGACTGCGGGCGGCTGTGACGAAGACCGGAGACCAACGCTACTCGGCATTGTGCCGCGAGTTGAATCTGGCAAGCGAGTCTATCGATGACATCCCGGACCGGACGGTGCTCCGTCGGCTGGTAGAAACGCTCGAAGGCGAAGGTAGTTCCACGCAAACACCGAACGGTACGGGCGACGGCGCTGCCGGTGAGGGAAAGCAGAGTGGCGCGGCGAGCTTGAGTGAGTTGCGGGGCCGGCTACTTCACGAGGCGAACCGCGTGTCTGGTGCGACAAGACGACCGCTTGCCGAGGTGATTAACCAAGCGGCGAAGGGATCATTCACCTTCGCCAACTTGAAGACTCTCGGCGAGGCGGACATAGGCAAGGTGGTGACTGCGCTCGCCGAGATCCAGCGAATGGAGACTGCCGCGTGATGCAGCGAGTTCGCAATCCATGGGAGAAAGGAGGCGGGTGACATTGAAGGAAGTAGCGCTCTTCACGGATGGATCGTGCTTGGGAAATCCGGGACCCGGCGGATGGGCGTGCATCCTGCGGTATGGGAAGCACGAGCGCATCCTGCGGGGTGTTGAACTGCGAACGACGAACAACCGGATGGAACTGGTGGCCGCGATCAACGGACTGCGGGTCCTGACTGAAAGGTGCAGAGTCACGGTGATCACCGATTCCCGGTATTTGCAGCAAGCGATGACGGTGTACCTAGTACGCTGGCGGGGCTTCGGCTGGTGCAACAGCCGTGGTGAAGCCATCGCCAATCGGGATTTATGGGAACGATTGGCATCGGTGGCCGGCCAGCACGAAACGCAGTGGCGGTGGGTCCGTAGCCACGGATCTGATCCAGACCAGGACCGCTGCGATGCTCTCGCGAAAGAATCGGCGAGAACAGTAGCGGCGGGAGGGACGGCCAAGGACCTGGCGGCCTGACTCTCTATCCTTATATATTGGGCGGGAATCGACGCGCTCGATCTCAAGCTTAGAGCCAGTCTGGCTCCGAGCTGTCCTTGTAACTCCCCACAGGCACACGAAAACGTTCAACCCGACGTGTGTTCACACGACGCGGCGGAATCCGTGTGCCTGTAAACCATTGTGTACGAATAACAAAAGGAGAACTGCGATGACCGCACTGAATAGTCTGATTGTCAACGAAGTGCTGCGAGTGCAGGACCCGGACGCAAAACGTCTCGGACTGGACCGGCTGGACGAGGACGCGCTGATCCTGGAATTTGCGCGGTGGGCGGAGGGGCGGCTCAAGAAGTGGTTGGACTACGCGAAGGGCGCCCTGCTGTTCGTGATGGTACCCGAGGAACCCGAATCGGGGATGTTCTACATCTACGACCGGGCTCGACGGACGTTCTTCATGGTGGATCTGGCTGAGGTCGACCGGTACGGCGGGTATCGGCTCGAGGAGTTTGAGCAGATGGCACAAGTATTTGGTCTGAAGGCACTTGCACAGAACCCGCAGACGCTTGTCCGAGACGCATTGAGACGACTTTTGAAAAGCGAAGCCGTTTCGGTGTATAGACGAGCAGAGGAAGAAAACAGCCATGGACCACCGGCTACCAGCGACGCTCGACATGGCCCGGGAGTTCAGCCAACTGTTCGTGAACCGGAGGGCCTACACCATTCAGTCCGTGCGGCCGCACCCGGAGAGTGGCCGCCACTACTACTACCGGCCGAAACCGAAGGATGGCGGAGAGCCAGTGGAACTCACCGGCGAAACCGTACGACGGCATCTGGCCGGGGAGATCACGATCGGCATCTACGCCATCAACGCGGCCACGCAAAGGTGCAAATGGATGGCCATTGACGCCGACTACAAAACGGCGCTCGAAGATCTCATCAAGGTGCAACGTCAGTTGCAGGATGACGGGATCGAGGCCGCGCTTAGAGAAGTCGAAACGCGGCGGGCATCTTTGGATCTTCTTCGAACGTCCGGTCTTGGCGCGCGACGCGCGCACTACATCTACCATGTGGCGGGCAAGCTCGAGGTTCAGGTCAAGGGCAGCCGGGCTCGCCGATGGAATCGAGATCTTCCCGAAGCAGGACGAGCTGAGGCGGGAGGAGTTTGGCAACGCGATCCGCGCGCCCCTCGGGGTTCACTGGGGAGCTCGGGAGAGCAGAGGCTGGCGGTATTGGTATCTACGGCGCCGACTACAAGCTAGAGGACCAACTCGCGTATCTGAAGGGGCTCAGGAAAGTGAAGGAAGAGCACCTGCAGCGCATGATCGCTGGCAAGACGATTCCGCCGGAATTCGCTCAGCACGCGCGGCGAACGGAAAGTCCGAAGTACTTCGAGTCAAGGCCTGGCGAGTTCCGGATTCTGGACCATGTCGAGGTGAAGAGGCAAGCCGGCCGGAACTGGGTGACTCGCTGCCCATCGTGCGCCGTCCAAGGGCACGACAAGAGCGGAGACAACCTGGCGATCTCCGTCGAGGAGCCCCGGAAATACTGCTGCTGGGCGGGTTGCACGAGAGAGATGATTCGCGCCGCAGTCGGCCGGCCGATCTCCAGAGGCTGGCGTGATCGGTAGGTGCTCGATCGTTCTGGCCAGCTTGCGAGGAGCGATCTTGGACTGGATCGTCGTGTCAGGGTTGCTACTTCCCGTGTTCAGCCAAATCTGTGTCTGGCTGGACTCGGGGACGTGGTCTCCGGGGTGTCTGTACCTACAGTTGGCGGCTATGGTGATCATCGCAGTCGCCGCCGACTGCTGGATGTCAAGTCGAAAGGGAAGGAGTGTCAAAGATGCCGAATTCGGAGCAACCGGAAGGGAGAGACAAGGGAACCAGGCAACCCACCCTCGTCGCGCGTGGTGAACGGCGCCGGATCGAGCGACGACTGCAAGAAGTGGGAGTCCTGTGTCAGCCCGAAGTGTCGCTCCAGTATCAGACATTCGCCAAGCGTGCGGTACTGCGTGGTGTGGAGTCCGGGGGTGCAGTCAAGGAAATCGGTCGGTACGTGACCTTCTGCGACGAGAGGGGTGAGCGCATTCCTTGGCTGCAGCCGATCGACTCGGTCGGGGTGAATGGCCGCCACGCGGTTGTGATTGCACCCGCGCTGGTGAGCGTAGAAGTGTTCCGCGTGCGAAACACCTATGACGTCCTGATTGTGAAATACGACGTCTTGCAAACGACGGAGGGCCAGCGTGGTCGCATCGAGGCGAGGGCGTTGTTCCGTGGACGCCAGGGACATCTGCCGCTGGACCTGACCGGTGACGAGAAAGGGATGGCGGGCAAAATCGTTCCCGAATTCTTCAACAAGGCCGGAGAGCGTGTCGAGATCCCGCCAGAGTTCGTGGGGGTGCTTAAAGCCGCAGTGCGGGGAGCAAATTGCGTCGGATGCGCTCATCAGCACTATCTGACCGCTCCGAAAGCGGCGGCGGCGGCGAAGGCAGAGACGACAGGTGTCGCTACGGTGCCGACCGAAGAGCCGGCGCCTAGCGAGCATGCGGTGGCGGTTTGAGAGGGCCAGCGAAGATCGTCTGGCCGCTCGGCGCTACAGCGAGTCGCTCGCAAGAGAATCGGTCTTGAAATGGGGTGTGCAATGGAACGAGCCAAGAATGCAGGTTTGGTCTTCTGCCTGTTCGTCGTGCTGCTGGTGATCTTCAGCAGCTACTTCCGGGCAAACGAGTTGGGCACCTTGGTTGGAGCATTAGCCGGGACGCCAGTTCTGATTCATGTCTTCAACCGGCTGGCACCGCGCAGACGGGATTCGCACCGAGCGTGGACCTCGACAGGAGAGGCAGTGGCGAGGACCGAGCCGATGCCGCGGCAGGAGCAGGTGCTCGTACTTCGCATGGAAGGCCCAAATGGCCAGCGATGAGATCAGCGAGAAGAACGTCGAGGCGGTGACGGAAGCGAGCCTTTCGCGTTGGGCACAAGTGGTTGCTTGGATAATCGTGACCGCAAGCGTGTGTTGGTGTGGCTATGCAACGTGGCGCGAGGAAACAGCGGCTTCGACGACGGTGGGGACTGTCCCAATGCGCGATCTGACGCTGTTTTGCACGCATCCGGAGATCGGAAGGTGGCTGCCGGCGAGTGGCGCGCTTGCGTCGGTTACAGCGGGGATCGGCGCCCTCGCGAGCGGGCGTAGCAGCACGCGATTCTTGGTTGCAGCAGCGGCGCTTGTTACAGCAAAAGCCTTGACTCTGGCGATCGAAGCTATGTTGAGAGTGCCGTAGACGTTCGAGGTCCTCTGCGAACTGCCAAGAAAGGAGCGGCCATGACAGTGGGCACGAAAAGCGTCCTGTTCGGGGCGCATTGTTTTCTCATCCACGGCTTCTTCGTCGCCCGCGGGTGGTCGACGCTCTGGGGCTTTCCGTGGGACCCGCGTCTCTGGGCGGCCTTCTTCGTTCACGATTTGGGCTACCTCGGCTCCCCGAATATGGACGGGCGCGAGGGAGAAGAACACGTGCACCTGGGCGCGAAGATCATGGGCCTGCTTTTCGGAGACTCATGGGCCGACTTCACGATTCGACACTCCCGGTATTGGGCCAAGAAGCACGGTGTGAGGGTTTCAAGGCTTTGCTACGCAGACAAGCTAGCGTTCGCGATAACGCCTGGTTGGTTATACCTGCCGATGGCGTGCGCGACCGGTGAGCTCGCTGAGTACATGGAGAAGTCGCGGGACCGGCAAGCCGGCGTGGCTGCATTCACGGAGACGGAACGCACGCAACTCGAATCGGGTGATCCTGCATGTTGGCTTGAGGGCCTGCAGAGCTACACGAAGCGATGGGTCGAAGAACACCAAGGCGGCGGCGCAGATACGTGGACGGTCGTGGCTGAGAACGTCGCGAGCTGAGGATGAGACCAGACGGCGGAGGGCCGGAAGAGCCTGTGTGAACAGAACCGCGGGAAGACGAAGTACTCCGAGAAGTCTACGCGGCGCGTGACGCCTTTGCGGCAGTGCACGGCCATGATCTGGATCGGATCTATGCGGACCTGAAACGCCGGGAGGCCGGCAGCCGTCTCCGGCGCGTGAAAGCGCGCCCGTTGGCGGGGCGTAGCGTCAGGCAAGCCTACAGCACAACACATCGATATTGGAACAACAGCCACAGCGGCAAGTCCGCTCGTGGCTGTTGCTGTTTCTGGAGGGCACATGGGAGATCGGGCATACGCGCAAGTCATCTGCAGCGCCAAAGACGTGGCCGTGTTCGAGGAACTGGGTTTTGGTGAAGAGCAGTATTGGCGGGGACTGCCAGAGGGCGTGTCGTTCCTGGTCGACCAAGAGGCCAACTACGGCCACTCCTCTTCCCTGCGGGAACTGGCTGCGAGAGGGTACGTCTTCATCGCCCAGCATGACGCCGGAGGAGAGTACGACGCAGCCAGGCTTGTGAGCGACGGGAAAGCCTTTTCCGAGGTCGATGCTATGGTCCACGAAGCGCGACCGTGCGTGGCAGTAAATGCCAACGGGTTTGTCGACAAGAAGCAACTGCAGGCGGTGAGGAAGTATTGGCGCGCTGTAGCGCGGGCGAAGCGAAAGCTGGGCTTCGTAGACGAGGAGACGTAGAAGCGACTGGGCCCCACGCGGAGCCATGTCTTGCGATGCGAGACGAAGCGGCCGATCACCGGTCTTTAAGCCCGGAGTCGGCCGCTTCGCGTTTTTCAGGAGAGCCACATGCGGAGGCAACAAGCGAAACAGCGCGAGGCCTGGCGATGTCGTCGGGAACAGTACCTGCGTGAATCGGGGCGCCACGTTGAGTTGATCAAGGAAGGTTATGCCTCTGCGGAGTTTACGACGAACTGGACCGTGGTCATCGGAGGCCGCGCGGGCAGCCCCTTGGAACGTAATGCAGGAATGAGACTGTTCCTGGTGAAGCAGAGAGACCTCAATGTTGGAGCCCCGTGCAAAGAAAGCAACGGGCCGCCAGACAGGGCTGGCGCCGCCGAAGGGCAGCAGGGGAGGTGGGCGATGAAGACGGTTCTTCAAATTATCGAAGAAGCAGGTGGATGGACAAATACGGAGTGCATTTCGATCGAGAACGAGCCGTGGATGCGCCTTGTGATTGAAGTGCTGCCAGAGCGGGGACCCGATGGCCGCACCGTCGTGTCCGTCGCACATTACGGCGAACAGAATTCGGACGCAATGCGCGACCCGGAAATGTTGTTCGAGGTCGTAGAGGAAGAGGGCAGACAGGCGGAGTTCTGGCCGTTCTACTTCCGGAATGACTATGCGGGAGTTGAGCAATGGAGCCGGCGCCGCGACGAAGCGGGGAACTTGCACTGTCTGCCGAAACTGACTCGCGACCTCGATCAGTTCGCGAAGCTGTGGGACGGGAATCTGTGGGAGCAGGGCTTCCTGGATGCGTTCCGGCGACGAGCGTGCGGCCAGGCTGAATTGTTCCAGAAAACAGTGTGAGGACGAATGGCAGACGATGCCGGGGCCGAGCATCGTTAGCCGAGAGGAATCGAGAACCATGACAAATGCGAGTCTACAGTGCGATTTCTGCTCAGTGCCGGGTCCGGAATGGCGGTACCCTGCCCGGAGCTTCGTCGCTTACCGCGCACCGAATGTCGCAGGGGAGAGTGTCGGGGATTGGGCGGCCTGCGACCAGTGCCACGCGCTGATCGAGACCGACGACCGGAGAGGCCTCGCGCAACGCTCCCTGAATGAGCTGATTTTGAAGCATCCGGAAGCATGCGGGGCGGCAGCCGTCCTGTACGAGAACCTGGCGGAGCTTCACCAGCAATTCTTTGCAAACCGGAGCGGACCGGCGGTACCCATCACCGCGAACGCCGCGTGACCGCGCTGAATACGGGAGGAGAACAATGTCATCAATGATTCGACCGATGGAGCAGTTTGTGAGGACGCTGCTGGCCGCGCGCCGGGTCTCGACGCCGTTGGTTGCGATACGGACCGCAGATCCCGCACTGACGGTTACGCGGATTGAAGAGGCGGTGGCAAAAGATACCGCGATAGTTCAATGGGACATCGTGCGCGGGTTTGTGCGGGTGAATGACGCGGGCGCGAAGGAGATCGGAAAGGTGCTCGGTGAACGAGACCCGGCCAGCGTCGGCCCCGTCGACGCGCTCGTGGCCGCTTGCCAATTGGGTGAGGACGCCGTACTGGTGTTCGCGCAACGCTCAGCGCTTCTGGAACGATCCCCAAGTTTCGCAGGCGATCTGGAATTTGCGTGACGTGTTCAAGGCGAATGGCAGGACGTTGGCGCTTCTGACAACACCCGGCGCGGTTCTCCCGGATGAGCTAACCCAGGATGTGCTTGTGCTTGACGAACCGCTGCCGGCGGTTGAGGATCTGACCCGCATTCTAGAAGAAACGATTGCCGCGGCGGAGGTGGCGGAACTCGAGTCAGACGCCAGCGGAAGGGCCGTTGATGCCCTGCTCGGCCTAGCCGCGTTCCCGGCAGAGCAGGTGCTGGCAATGTCGCTGTCGAAGAAGGGGCTTGACCTTGAACAGCTCTGGGAACGAAAGAGGCAGGTGATCGAGCAAGCACCGGGCCTGAGCGTGTGGCGGGGCGGCGAGACGTTCGACGACATCGGAGGGTGCGAGAATATCAAACGCTTTCTCACGGCGGTCATCGAGGGCGAAGAGGCGCCGCGAGGGATCGTCTTTCTCGACGAGATCGAGAAGGCCTTCGCCGGAACCGGCACGGACCTGTCCGGCGTTAAGAGCGAGCTCACTGGCACGATCCTGGCGTGGATGCAGGACCGAAATGCTGACGGATGTATCATGATCGGCCCACCTGGCGCTGCCAAGAGTTTAGTGGCCAAGGCCACCGGAAACACTGCGCGAATCCCGACAATCGCCTTCGATCTGGGCGCGATGCAAAACGCGCTGGTCGGAGCGTCGGGAGAACGTCTCCGGGCGGCGCTGAAGGTCGTGGACGCGGTGACGAACGGACGCAGCCTTTGGATTGCGACCTGCAATTCGATCGGCACGCTGCCACCTGAACTGCGGCGGCGGTTTACGCTTGGTACCTTCTTCTTCGATCTTCCGTCGCCAGAGGAACGGGCTGCGATCTGGAAGATCTACGTAGCCAAGTACGGCGCGTCCGGTGACTTGCCCGACGACGAGGGGTGGACCGGGGCGGAGATCAAGGAGTGTTGCCGGAAGGCGTACCGGCTGAAGCTGACGCTGAAGGAATCAGCGGAATACATCGTTCCGGTATCCCGTTCAGCGGCGGACCAGGTCAAGGCGCTCCGGCAACAGGCCTCCGGGAAGTTCATCAGCGCGTCTTACCCTGGCGTGTATCAGTTCCAGGAGTCCACGCCGGCGCCACGCGCGGGACGCGCATTTCGGGGCATGGAAGCATGAGTTGGTCGCCGGCGCGCCGTCTATTGGCAGGTGCGGAGGAACTCGTTGTCGCTGAGCTTCCGTTGTCTGATCTTCGCGGCAATTTGAGCGGTGCTCGCGCCGGACTCGGCCTCTCTTTCAACAATCGCGGCGCATGCCTCACGTTCGGCGGACAGCGCAGCAGCGATGAGCTTTTCAATCTGGCCGGCAGCCGCGGTGGTCCATTTTTCGGTGAAGTCGCCTGGCATTTCCTGATTCTACCCCTACCGCGATATTTGTCGAGTAGGTTTGAAGTTCCCAAACGCTGCGCCGTTACGCGCATGTAAGACCAGTCCAAGGCCACATTACGGTATCGCCGTTCTCCGGGCGGGATCGGTAAACGCTGGCCGACTAGGCGCGGGTCATCAGTCGCCGAACCCGGACGCCTCCGCGCATGAGCGGCACTCATCCGAGTAAACCCCCCGGGCGTCCCTCCGCTTCCGGTTCCTACTGGTGATAGCGCAAGAACCGCCGGCGAATATCACGATTGAAGCCGGCCTGCCAGCCAGGCCCGCGCTGCTTTCCAGTCACGCTTGACGGTAATCACGGAAACGTCTAGCACCGCGGCTATTTCGGCTACCTCCAGGCCTCCGAAAAACCGCAACTCCACCACCCTTGCAGCCCGTGCATCGAGTGTTTCGAGTTTCGAAAGCGCCACGTCCAGTACCAGGATGTCCTCGCCGCGGGACACCGGCGCCCATCCGTCGACCGCCGAGAGTGTCACACGCTCCCGCTCGCCGCCGCGTTTTTCGGTGAGTCCGGCACGTGCATGATCGATCAGGATGCGCCGCATCGTCTGTGCGGCAATCGCAAGGAAATGGGCCCGATCCTGATAGGAGACCGGCTGGTTACCCAGGAGGCGTAAGCACAGCTCATTCACCAGTGCGTTCGGTTCGAGCGTGTGTTCCGGGCGCTCGCTTCGAAGAAGGCGCGCTGCGATCTGACGCAGTTGTGGATGCATGATGGCGAAAAGCCGATCGCGAGCGCGCTCGTCACCGTGCCGCCAATCAGTCAGCCAAACCGTGACCTGCTCTGCATCCTCCATATCCGATTTTATGAATTGATCCGCGTCATTTCACAGCGGGTTTTGGAGTCGCCTGCTTCACGCGCATCGTCTCGAAGACGCTGCTGAAAGAAGTCAACGTTTGGACTTCGGGCGTTGGACCGGACCGTGATCTCGTTGCCGTACTCCAGCAACCGGTATTCAGGCGCGGTATAAGCAGGCCATTCGAGGCAGCGATGCACCGTTCGGGTTGCCGGTCTTCGCGAACTGCACCCATGCGCCGGCCATCGCGCGCGACACAGTGCGGTCGACCTCCTCATACTGCGATTCGTCCGCCGTGATGTGGCCGAAGACGTACGGGATTTCCGCTCCGTGCGCCGCTCCGCCACCCATGTCGACTGGCTCAGAGGACTCACACGCGAAAACCGGTACATGTAGACATCGGTCGACCTTCGAAGCCGCGCGCGCTGTGAGCACCGTTGGTGTTACGAATCGGAAATCCGTGAACATGCGAAGAACCGCGTCCGCGGCTTGGGCGTCTGTCCGCGGCCGGATACCTCGTCAGAACCGTGTCAACGAATTCCGGGCGGAAACAGCGCGCCGACGAAATCGCGATATGCCGAGACTGTCTGCTGTGCACTCGCTGCCGATAGAAGAACGCCTCGTCGGCGTTGTGACCAATGAGCAGTGGCACTTTCGCCTGACTGCTCGTGCCCAGAAGAACACCGGGATCGTCGGGCAGTACGTATCCGTCGATCACCGGGCTAAAGTGCCAGCCGGTGCTGAAGGTCGGAGACTGATTGGCAGCGTGGCGAGCACTTCCTCCGCGCTCATCGCCCGGAGTTTCGCGATATCCGGGGCGATCGACTCACCTTCAGCTTCAGCAGCGCGTAAGCCGTAGTAGGGAGCACGAAGCCGCGGCTTCGGACCGACGGTCCCTGTCGTCCCAGGCGCTCTGAGCAATGACGCGATGGAACAGCCCTCGTGCGAGCGGCGAGACCATGAGAACGCCCGCGCCCGAGGAGGCGCCCGCCGATTGTCCGAACACAGTCACGTTCGACGGATTCCCGCCAAACGCCGCGATATTGTCGCGAACCCAGCGAAGCGCGGCGATCTGATCGAGCAGTCCGTAGTTGCCGGAGACGCGCCGGTCGGACTCGCGCGACAAGCCAGGATGCGCCAGAAACCCCAACGCGCCCGAGCCGATAGTTGAACGTCACCACCACCACTCCACGACCCGCCAGCATCTCGCCGTCGTGCCGGGGCTCCTGAACCGATGGTGAATCCGCCGCCGTGGATCCACACCATGACCGGAAGCCGCTCGCGCGCGCCGATTTCGCCGGAGTCCACACGTTGAGCGTGAGACAGTCCTCGCTGGAGGGCACGTGCGACTGCGCGGAGGCCGCGCCACGCCCGCGCGGGGCAAAATCTGCGGGCTGGGGGCACTGCGGTCCGAACTGAGCGGCGTCTCGAACGGTAGTCCACGGTTCGGGTGGCACGGGTGGACGCCATCGACGCTCGCCTGTCGGAGGGGCGGCGTATGGGATGCCCTTGAACACCACGATGTCAGTACCGGTGCCTCGAACAGGCCCGGACTTGGTTTGAACCGTGGTATGTAGCGACGCGGCCGCGTTTCCGGACACGGCAACCATCGCAGCGATGAGGCACATCGATCGGGGAGCTGTGAAACTGTTCCGCATAAATATCCCTCCTGCTGGTGATAGCGAGAGAAGGTCGGCGTAAGTATCACAGAGCGGGCGACAGGAGACGGAGACGTGCAACAATTTGTCGAGGGACCGGCAGTCGCAACGGGGTCTGGGGAGAAACTATGGGCACGCCGCCGTCGCACGGAACGCTCACGCCGGAAGATTTTCAGCGGATCCGCGAGGTTTTCGAGGCGGCACTGGAACGTTCACCGGCGGAGCGCATGCAATTCGTAGATCAAGCATGCGATGGGAACACGCTGCTGATCGCCGCCGTCGCCCGGATGCTCGCGGCTGATGCGGCAGAAGACCCCCTGCTCGATGCCCCCGCGCCCGCCGGCGACCGCTTCGGCGCAGGTGCTATCTTCGCTGGCCATTTCCATATCGCCGCTCTTATCGGCCGCGGCGGGATGGGAGAGGTCTATCAAGGCCGCGATGCCACCCTGAATCGCGACATCGCACTCAAGATCCTCCCGGCCGTCTTCGCCCTCGATGTCGATCGGCTGACGCGCTTCAAGCGCGAAGCGCAGGTTTTGGCCTCGCTGAATCATCCGAATATCGGTGCGATTTACGGCTTGGAGGAATCTAGTGGCGTGCACGCGCTCGTGCTGGAACTGATCGAAGGGCCGACGCTCGCGGATCGGATTGACCAAGGGCCGATTCCGGTGGAGGAGGCGCTGCCGATCGCGAAGCAGATCGCCGCGGCGCTCCAAACGGCTCACGAGCAAGGCGTGGTTCATCGCGATCTGAAGCCGGCCAACATCAAACTGCGCCCCGACGGAGTGGTGAAGGTTCTGGACTTCGGCTTGGCCAAGGCGCTCGACCCGCCGTCTGCGTCAAGCAGCAACGCCACGATATCAGCCGCGCGATTGCCGCAGGCCACGCAGCCCGGCGTCATACTCGGCACGGCCGCATACATGTCGCCGGAACAGGCGCGCGGCAACCCCGTCGATAGACGCGCCGATACCTGGGCGTTCGGGTGTGTGCTCTTCGAAATGCTCACGGGAAAGCGCGCCTTCGAAGGCGAGACCATGTCTGACACGTTGGCGAATGTGTTGAAGAACCAGCCGGACTGGAACGCGCTGCCGCCGTCTGTGCCTTCCCGGATACGCACCCTCATCCAGCGGTGTCTCGACAAAGATCGGACTCGGCGTGTGACGGACGCCGCCACCGTCGCGTACGTACTCGAGGAGGTCACGCCAGGCGCCGATGCAGGCGATACGACGCCGGCTATCACTCGAGCCGAATGGGTCCGGCGGTGGCTGCTTCCTCTTTCATTGACGGCGCTGGTAGCGCTGCTGGTCGCGGGTCTTGCTGTCTGGAATGGCAAGCCTAAACAGCAGCCGCCGGCCATCACACGCTTTGCCCTGTCGACGTTCGACGGGCAGTTGACTGTCGCCATGCGGCATCAGATCGCCGTTTCGCCGGATGGATCGCGTCTGGTGTACTACAGCAATGGCCGGCCGTTCCTCCGCGAGCTGTCCGAGTTCAGCGCGCGTGCCATCGATTATGCGGGAGTTGTCGTAGGACAAACTGCGTTTTCGCCCGACGGACTCTCCGTCGCATTTTGGGCGGGTGACGACCGGGCGATCAAGCGCATCGGAGTTGGCGGCGGCCGCTCCGAGACAGTGTGTCCCTCCCCTACTGTGTTCGGCATGACCTGGGACTCGAGCGGAATCATCAGTGGCCAAGGCGCCCAAGGGATTCTCCGGTGCCGGCTCGATGGGAGCGCACCGGAGCAGATCGTGAGTGTCGCGAAGGGCGAGGTGGCGGATGGGCCTCGGATGCTGCCCGGGGGCGACAGCCGTGCTCTTCAGTCTGGCCCGGACGGCGGATGGGCCTGCGCGCTGGGACAAAGCGCGGATCGTGATTCAATCTCTCAGGTCTCCCGAGCGCAAGACGGTTGTCGAGGGGGGCAGTTCCGCGAGGTACGTTCCCAGCGGCCATATCGTGTACGCGCGCGGCGGGGTCGTGTTCGCGATCCCCTTCGACCTCGCCCAACGGCAAGTTGCCGGCCCGGCAGTGGCGGTCATCGAAGGCGTCAGACGACCGGCTGGCGGAGTCACCGGCGGCGCCCAATTCGCGGTCTCAAATACTGGACATCTGTTCTACATTCCAGGTCCGGCCAGCACCGGGACGCCGGAGCGAACGATCGCAGTGGCGGATCGGGCAGGTTTGGTGACGCCATTGACGATCCCGCTTGGCCGGTACGTCCACACGCGCGTCTCTCGAGACGGTACAAGACTCGCCGTCGGGAGTGATGACGGGAAGGAAGCGGCCGTCTGGATCTACCGGCTTGGCGAGACGAGCGCGCTACAGCGACTCACGCTGGAGGGGAGGAATCGGTTTCCTATTTGGTCGCCAGACGGAACACGGTTGGCGTTTCAGTCCGATCGCGGCGGTGATCAGGCGATTTACGTGCAGCGCGTCGACGGGTCGGGACGGGCGGAGCGTCTCACCAAAGCCGGCAGTGGAGAGTCGCAGGTACCGGAATCGTGGTCGCCAGATGGGCGTTACATCCTCGTCTCCGTGGCGAAGGGCGTTGACTTCTCACTGTCGACGCTCTCAGTGGCGGACGGGAGGCTTACTCCATTCGGGGTAACATCGCAGCGGCCGATCAGCGCGGTGTTCTCTCCTGACGGCCGATGGATCGCGTATTCGCTGTCACGATTGGCTGGCCTTGCGTATTCCGACCAGGGGGTGTTCGTGCAGCCATTCCCATCCACTGGCGCCGTCTACCAGGCGCCGAGGGTACAAATCGACTTCCATCCCGTCTGGGCCTCGGATGGAAAAGAGTTGAGTGGTATGTCCCGTCTCCGCCTCGGGCAAACTGGCGACCGTCAAGGTCACAACCCAGGGCGGACTCACATTTGGCGCTCCCGTCACCTCGCCCGCCAGGGTCACCGGGAGCCGGTTGAACAGCGAACCGAGAGCGTACGACATCCTTCCGGACGGCCGGCTCATCGGCCTGATCGATGAGTCCGAACCGCGAGAGAACGCGGCGGTTGAAATTCGCGTCGTTCTCAACTGGTTCGAAGAACTAAAACGCGTGTCCAACCGGCGCGGTGAAGATGGCGCGGAACTTCAGGTGATCGCGACCGGCGCACCGTTGAATGGACCGCATACTGAACTACTTGGCCGATAAAACCCCGATGCTGATCGCCGGCGGTTTACAGGTCCTCACTGACGGCGCAGCGTTTGCCGATGGGCTTGTGAAGATCCTCTTACCGTCGATTGGCAGCGGCGGGATCACCGTCCTCGCACTGAGCCTCGGGCAATTGGTGGTAACGCCGTTCTCCGTTCTCAATGTCCAGATTGGCGACCATCTTCCCTGAGCTCCGAGTCGGCTCGGAAGGCCGCACCGTTTACACACGCGCTCTTGCGGATCGAGAGCCAAACCTGCCAAATTTCGCTAACGGGAATCGAACGCCCCAGCCGCCAGTGTCGGCGAGTGCTGGACGGGCTATCTCTTGTCGTTTCAGTGCTGGCTGTTTCACCGATCCTGCGCAGAAGGCGCTATCGACGGCTGTGGTGCTGCCGGTGCTTGCCCAGGGTGCGCGAAACGCGCGGCGAACCTTCATCCCAATGCGCCTTTCACCTTTTCAGCAAGCACTGCGGAGGTGTAGGGCTTCTGGAGAAAGCCGGATACCCGTTGGCCGCTGAACATGGTCATCGCCTCGGCCTCGCTGTAGCCGCTCGATACGATATACCTTCACCTCCGGCCTGATCTTCCTCAATTCGGGGAGGGTCTCCTCACCGCTCATACCCGGCATGCTGAGATCGAGCACGGCCAGGTCGATATTACCCGGGTGCCGCTTCAGGAGGTCGATCGCAGCCAAACCGCCATCCGCCACCAGAACGGTGTAGCCGTGGCGTTCCAGAGCCATTTTCGCCATGTTCCGCACCACTTGTTCGTCGTCGATGACGAGGACCACTCCCGAGCCCCGCGCCACAGCGCTCGGAGCCGTGTCCGGCCTTCGTTCGGCCGCGTGCGCCGCCGGCGGAAACAGCACCGCAAAAGTGGTCCCTTTCCCGGGCGCGCTGGTCACGACAATGGCTCCCTTATGGCCGCGCACAATACCTGCTACAGCCGCCAACCCCAAACCGCGTCCGGTGAACTTCGTCGAGAAGAAAGGATCGAAAATCTTGGCCCTGACGGCCCCGTCCATACCGCAGCCGGTGTCGCGGACTTCGAGCACGACGTATTGGCCGGGCGGAAGATCCGCCGCCTCCGGGTGCCGCCGGAGATAGTCGTCATCCACGACTTGCGTCCCGGTCCTGACCGTGATCAGCCCATCGTGGCTGCCGATCGCTTCCGCCGCGTTGATCGCGAGGTTCATCAAGATCTGCTGCACCTGGCCGCGATCGGCTTCGATGGAGGGAAGATCCTCGTTGAGGTCAAGGTTCAGCGCGACCTTCTTCGGGATCGACGGACGAACCAGTTCGATGATGTCGCGCGCCAACGCGGAGATGTTCAACGGCTCCACCAGGAACTTGCCCTTGCCGGAGTAGGCGAGCATCTGCCTGGTCAGGTGAGCGGCCTGTTCGCCCGTCTTGATCACCGTCCCCATCAGTTCGGTGGCCGGGTGATCGGGCGGGAGCATCTCCTGGGCCAAGCTGGCATTGCCAATCACTCCGACCAGGAGGTTGTTGAAATCATGGGCGACGCCGCCGGCCAGCAAGCCGAGGCTTTCGAGCTTCTGCGCGTGCCGGAGCCGCTCCTCGGACTGCTTGCGCTGCGTGATATCGATGTTGACGCCGGTCATCCGTAGCGGCGTGCCGCCGGCGTCCTTGAAAACCTGCCAGCGCCCGGTGAGCCAGTGGACGCTTCCATCCGGCCAAATCACCCGCCATTCTGCCTCCATGGGTGCGCCGGTCTCGAACGCCTGCTTTACCCGCTCCACGGCCCCGGCCCGATCTTCGGGATGGACGAGGCTCTCCCATGCCGGCTGCGTCCGGCCAAAAGCGCCTGCACGGCAAACCGTATAATTTCCTCCAGCTTGGGCGTCCAGGTGTTCACGCCGGTCTGGAGATTCCATTCGAACGCGCCAATGCCCGCCGCCTCTTGCGCCAACCGCAGCCTCTCCTCGCTCTCGCGCAATGCCTGCTCGGCCTGCTTTCGTTCCGTTATATCCCGCGCGTAAAGGTTCACGTAGACTTCGCCCGGTGGTCGCACGGCTGTGAACAAATACGTCCGGCCGCGTTCGTCGAGGAGTTCCTCTTCGACGACAGGCCGCTCCGGGCCAACCCGATCAATCAGCCCCCACACCCCGCCCTGCAACGGCTGGCCCTCGACTACTCCCATGCCGTCGAGCCAGGACCGCGCCGCTGTATTGGCGTAGTTCACCGCGCCGCCAGGACCGACGCGCAGCACCGGGTCGGGGTTCTGCTCCGGGAACTGGGCGAGCCGGCGCAACGCCGCCTTCGCTTGGGCGTTATCAATGAAGTCGGCTGCCTGGCGCGCAAGTAAGTCGAGCCGCCAGAGATCGTGCTCGTTCGGGACATACGGAACACTCCATTGAGTCGTAAGGATGCCCAGCAGTTCTCCCTTGCGGCCAAGGAGCGGCGTGGATTGGACAGCGCGCACGCCCGCTTCGCGCAGAACCGCCAGCGACTCTGTGTCCGCGAATAAGGGGCTGGTTTCCACGTCGTCGACGATTACGCGCTCCCCGCTGTGCGATGCCTCCCCGCACACAGATGCGCGGCTCTCCGCCGAGGCGAAGAACTTCAGGAACGCTGGCGTGTGACCATGATGCGCGACGATTCGCAGAGATTCGCCTTCCAGCAATTGCAGCGTTCCGTTGTCGGCGCCGACGATGGCGACGGCGGCATCCATGACCTCCTGAAAGAGAGGTTCGTGCTTTTCTGTTTCGACGAGCGACTTGCTCAACTGGTGCATGCGCGTTAACGCCGCCAGGTCAGCCTCCAACCGCTCCTCGCTCTCGCGCAGCGCCGCCTCGGCCTCGCGCAGCTTCGTGGAATCGTAGTAATAGCAGATGACGCCGTATTGCCCGTCCGGCAGCGTCATGCGATGCAGTTCCCACTCGTAAGCTTCGACGATCTCCACGTCGTGGCGCGGGTTGGACGAAGTCGCGGCGAGTAGTACGGCTCGCCGGTTTCGAGGGTGTGGCGGAAGTGGCCGATGATTTCCGCGGCGACGGGTTCGGGCCAGAGGATGCGCATGGCCTCGGCGAAATCGCGCCCGATCACGGGCCGCACGTTGCGGAACGCTCCGTCTTGCGAGGCGGCGTTCATCATGCGCGATGCGGAACTGGGAATCCACGACGTAGATGCCGAACGGGGCGCGCTCGACCAATTCGGAGAACGTCTTCTGGCTCCGGCTCACCTGCTCCTCGGCCTGCTTGCGTGTGGTGATATCGCTCATGAGGGCCAGGGCCAACCGCGACCCATGTTGCTCGATGCAGCTCAGGCTCACCTCGAGCGGGAATTCGGCGCCGTTCTTGGTACGGCCGTAAAGATCGAGGCCGAGTCCCATTTCCCTCGTATGCGGGTGCGCGAAGTAATTCCGCATGTGCTCGCCATGCGCTGCCTGGTAGCGCTCTGGTATGAGGTGCTCCAACGGTTGCCCAAGCAGTTCCTCGCGCGTGTATCCGAACATCTCTTCGGTCCTGGCGTTCACCAGGACCATGCGCCCGCTCTCGTCGACCGCCGCCACGCCCTGCGACGCCGATTCGAGCAACGCGCGCAACCTGCTTTCGCTCATGGCCAACGCATCCGCTGCCACCTGGCGTGCGAATGCGGCGCGATTCAACGAGTCGGCATTCCGCCACAGCAAAGCGGCAAACAAGACGATCACCCCGAGAATCAACCAGGCCGTCCCGGCCGGCGTATCGTACCACCCGCGATACTCCCCCTGCAGGCTCAGCCAGCCCAGGATCAGCGGGATCAGGACAGCCGCGGGCAGAAGACGGCGTAGCATCAGACCGCCTGAATCATCCTGCATCAACAGGAACGTCGGGCCTGTTTCCCGCACCGACGCAATCAGCCCCAGGGCCAGCGCCAGCATCGCCGTTACCGTTGGCCACGCAATTCCCGTAAGGTTCTTGTTGTAGAACTCCGTGATCCCGTACAGGTAACCGACCAGCGGAGCCATGTTCACCAAGCAGACAGCCAGCGCCAGGTAGGGAGCCCACCTGCGCCGGCCTACTCCAACCGCCAGCAGCGCCGCCCCCAGCAACGCCAGGCTGAGCGAACCGGGAGGACCCACGCGATTGGGCGCCACCGTTCCCGCGGCGCCGGGCTGTTCCGTGGCCAGGACCTGATCGATTCCCAAGTCATAGCCGAAGACATGCTCGCTGAGCGTCAACCCGCCGATCAAGAAGACCATCGCAGCCAGGGCAGCGCCCGTCCACCGGCGCGCGCCTGAGGTCGATCGATCCGCCAACAAGAGCAGGGACGCCGCTCCCAGTGTCATGCCCAACGCCATGTTTGCCTTCGGGATAAGGGCGCCTGCAGCAGCCCAGCGGGCCGCCACGCCGGTGAGCCATAGCGCCAGCCATATAGCGCCGATGGACGCGGCCCACACGCCACAAAGCCGAACGACCCAGTCCAGGCGGCGGTTAGCCCGATGCCGTCCCATAGGGCTCTCTTGCACCTTCACCCCCTCAACTAGTGGGCTAAGCTGGCTGGCGGTTGCTCTTGGGCCATCCACTGCGATACCTCCCGAAGCGAGGAGCTAATTATATCGCCCTGCGAGCGATGGCACGGGACATCAAAACGCACAAATACTTGTAAACGAATTACCGAGAATATGGATAGCTGAAGTCCAGGTGCGCTGGTCAGTATTTCTACTGCACGCTGGTGGCCCCTGGCGGGAAGAACGGTTCCGCTCCTGGCACTCCTCGCAATTGCGCACCGCCTCGTCATCCTGGCCATGGATCATATGACCATTTATCCGTATATCCGTACCTTAGTTTCAAAGGCCCACAGTCATATGGGCTTGGCCAGGAACCAGCGACGCGCTTGTATTCGCCGCTCGTCACTATCTCACGAACCCGGTCCACTCCTCTCTCTGGTCCTGCCCACTTCATACGAGGCCGTGGCTCGGATCGCCCGCCAGATGAGCCAGTATGGCGCCACCACAAATCCCACCACCAACCCCGCCAGGACCATCCCTGCCACCGCCAACCATGCACCAACCGCCAGGATAAAGATGATGAGCAGCGTCTCCACGCACCCTCCCAGCCCCACCCTGCCGCCTCTGCAGGCTCACCCAGTGAGCCTCCGAACTTCCATGGCCGTCTGGTCATCAGAACGAAAGTCGGAGCGCGAACTGAACCATGCGGGGCTGGTTGTTCTTCAACGATACTATTCCAGCCTGCGATGTCCCCAGCGAAGTCCGCGGGTATACCGAACTCAACTCGGTTGAAGATACTGAGAGTTCGGCGCGGAACTCGCCGAAGACTCTTGTTCGGATTTCGCCCGCTGCCCTTCAACGGATGCTGTCCGACATCCCGGTCCTAGTCATGCTGTGCGCGGAGTCTGCGGATCTTTCATCGCATCCATCTTGGCGCGGGATCTTTCCACGCAATCAACAATGCGGCGCCGGTTAGGTTTATCGGCACCATGGGATCGAGAGTAGAATCGTTCTGGTACCGTGACCTACATGAAATGTCGGGACGACTGCCCGAACTTGAGAACGAGATGACATCGGCGACGATTAAACTGTTTCTTCCCCGTGGGGATGCCAAGAGCCTGAGAACCGCAGAAATATCCAACTGGACCGGTAAGGCTGTTGCTGCACCTCGCACGGAACTCGACGAACTCCTTGGCCGCGAGGAACTCGAAAAAGCTGGAGTTTATATTCTCGTCGGCAACGACCCACTCACGAATGCGCCGCGCGCGTACATCGGCGAGGCGGAGATCGTTCGAGAACGGCTCAAGCAGCACAAGGCGAAGGAGTTTTGGGTGTCGGCAATCGTGTTCGTCAGCAAGGACGAGAACCTCACGAAGGCTCATGTGAGGTACTTGGAGAGTCGATTGCTCGCCGAAGCTGCGCAAGTGAATAGATTCACGCTCGAGCAGAACCAGGCCGGAGGCTCGAAGCTGCCGGAATCCGACCGCGAAGATATGGAGGTTTTTCTGTCTCGGATCAGGCAGTTGCTTCCGGTTCTCGGCTCCGACATTCTCTCGCCGATAGCAAGGGCGAGCGCAGCGAAGGCTCAGCCGGGCGGAGTACTGTTCTGCCGCAATAAAGGGGCGGAGGCGCGAGGTCAGCGAACCCCGAACGGCTTCGTTGTGTTTCAAGGCTCGACTGCAGTACTGAATCACCGTCCGTCTGCCGACGCTTATCCCTATGTGATCGCGCAAAGAAAACAGCTGATTGCCGACGGCACTCTCGCGCCGAAGGACGGGTATTTGGCCTTTGCCAAGGACGCGGAATTCTCCAGCCCATCGGCTGCTGCGGCTGTTGTCCACGGCGGCAGCGCAAACGGGCTCATCGCTTGGAAAACTAATGATGGACGGTCTCTTAAGGAACTGGACGAACACACCTGAAAGTTCGAGTGAGACTTCAGATCGGAGACTTGGCGGGCCTGCGCGTTGACTAGGTTGAAGTTCCGTTTCCCGGCGGGCTGTACGACGGAGGTGAAGCGTGGACCGAAGAAGGCCGGGGGGAGGGCAGGCCACTATGAACGGCCGGCCACTCTTCCTGGTGACGGATTGTCCCGCCGAGAACCTTCCGGCCAGCCGTACCACCTTCCGCGATGCGCGTGGTCTAGGATCAATCCGGAAGAACACAGTTGTCCGAATCGACTACCCGTCCACTTGGATTGCTTCCGAGTAGCCGACGATCCGTCCGGAACGACAGGGCACATTCGCGTGTAGGGCGTTTCCCGACGGATCGTCGGCAAGTTTCCAATAACCGGACCTTTGAGGCACTATGCTCCGGCGAACGAATCAGCACGTATACTGGCGAAATAATCGACACGGCTCGAGTGTGACGGTTTACATAAGCAACGTGTGGCGGAGGTATATATGGAGCAGGCATTCCGAGTTGCGATTGGTTGCGTGACTCTGGCAATGTATTCGACGGCGCAGGCTCCGAGTTACGATTGGCCCCGCTTCAGGGGCCGTATGGGATCCGGCGTTGCGTCAGCGACTGGTGCACCGGCAGACTTGAGTTTAGAAGGCACACTGCTCTGGCGCGTCCCTGTCCCACGAGGAAAATCGTCACCGGTTCTGTCCGGCAGTCGGATTTTCCTGACTGCGTCGCGTGGTGAAGAGCGACTCGTCGTCTGTCTGGACCAGGCCACCGGGAAGATGGTTTGGGAACGGTCGATCCGCCGCCGGCACTCACAAACGATGAACAGACTCAACGACCCGGCGGCGCCTACACCAGCGATCGACGAAGACGGTGTGTACGCATTCTTTCCCGATTCCGGCCTTGTATCGTTCGACTCGGCGGGGAGGCAGCGCTGGCATGTGCCGTTGGGTCCGTTTGCAAGTGTACACGGAATAGGGTCTTCGCCCATCGTGGCGAGCGGGCTTGTGGTTCTGGCTATCGAACAGCAGTCCGGAGGATCAAGACTCACGGCCTGGGATACGAAGAGGGGCTCGCTTCGATGGAGGAAAGAGCTTGCTGAAGTGGGTCAACAAGGATATGGCACACCGTTCGTTTACGCTGCCGAGGTCAGAACACCGCAGATCATCTACTCGAGACCCGGCGAAATTGGCGGGTGGTCACTCATCTCCGGCGACGCTGTGTGGCGCATCCGGGGCACCGGAACTCAGACTTACTCGAGTCCTGCAGTGGGTGAAGGCATGTTGTTCGCCGCAGCTGACGGGGACACCCTTGACGGTGCTATGCAGGCGTGGGAGAAGTTTCTGCAGAAGGCAAACCGCACACGCGAACGGAGTTTGCGGGTGAAAGAAGACTGGCCCGACGATACGCTCGCGCGGGCCGATCGCACTTTCGGCAACGATGATGGACTGCTGGATGAGGATGAATGGCGGTTTCTATCTCGTAACAACAAACCGAGATCGCTGACAGCTGTGCGATTAGGGGGACAGGGAGACGTGACCGACACTCACGTTGTGTGGCAGACATCCCGTGCCGTGCCCACGGTATCGAGTCCTCTCTATTTAAACAATGTCCTGTTCTACGTCCGTGACGGCGGAATACTCACAGCCATGGACGCACGCAGTGGAAAGATTCTTAAAGAAGCGCGGCTCGAAGGAGCCGCGGAGAAGTTCTACGCATCACCAGTCGCTGCTGACAACAAGATCTACCTCGCAACCGAGCAAGGCAAGCTCATCGTGACTAGGGCCGTGCCAGACTGGCAGCTACTTTCTGTGCAGGATCTCGGAGAGGAAGTTTATGCGACACCGGCTATCGGCGGAGATGGTCGGATCTACGTCCGCACGTCAGAGGCACTGTACTGCTTCGGTAAGCGTAAGTGAATCGAACGAATTGGTCGCTGACCGTGGTGTGTCCACGAAGGACGGCGCTACCGGAAGCTGAGACCGACGGCGTTCTGAGCGGATAACGCGCCACTCGGAAGTTGACGCGCCCATCAACTTGACGTGTAACGCCCAAACCGCTGATGTGGCTGGTCGTTACGGTGATCGCGTGGATTAGGACGGAAAAACGCCCTTCCCGCAATCGATCCGAACTGACGATCAGGCCAGAACGGCCAACCGTTATGCGGGAAGCTCGACTTCGATCTCACGCAGGATCGAAGTAGGCGAAAGGTCGGTGCGGACCGATTCCCAGTAGAGGCAGATCGTTTCACGCGCGCGGACCGTTAACTCGTCGAGCGATTGGCCCGTCACAAGAATTGCTGGAAGTTCAGGCACGTAGGCACTGTAGCAACCAGGTTCACCTTCAATCGCGAGGGAGTACGTGCGCTTCATTTCTCCGGCTCCTCAATACCAGTTTGCTTCAGGATCGCGCGTCACGTACCCGGGCGCGCATCGTCGCCGCGTTTGCCCGAGACCACGGTCACACGTCCGTCAGGCTGCGATAGATCCGATGATCACCAGTTGTCCGCACGTGACGCTAGCCATGTTTCCCCAATAGTCCGATCCGCCTCGCGATTTCGAAAGTACCGTCTTCGCCGCTCGTCACCATCTCACGAACCCGGTTCCCTCCTCCCTC
>CAVQOO010000031.1:0-75616 GCA_963714395.1 Bryobacteraceae bacterium | reverse complement strand
TGGAGAAGTCAGTGGGCTCCATGTAGACGGATTCCACTTTCTGGTTGATCTTGCCGGGCTTCTCGCTCTCGTCGCGGACCTTGATCCAGGCGGGATCGGCGCGGAAGGCGTCCCAGGACTTCTTGGCCGATTCGAGGTCCTTGTGGGCCACGATATAGATCAGCGTGTTGGATTTCAGGGGCTCGTCCTGCGGCACCCAATAGCCGATGTTGGTGATGCCGTGCTTCTCGAACAGCTTGGTGGTGTGATTCCGGAAACGGGCCAGCAGATCGGGGAGCTTGCCGGGCATGGTTGTGTAGGTTCGCAGCTCATAGACTTTGGGCTTCGAGCCCTGGCCCATGAGGAAACCACCGGCGAACAGATGCCGCGCCGGCCAGCGGAATAAGGAGACTGCTGAGCTTCATGTCCGTCGATTCTATCGCGCCAGGCCATTCGGCCGTGGCCAGCTCGAAGGGTTTCGAGTCAGGGAATCCGCGGTAGAGGGCGAAGGCGCGGACGCGGGTGGCGGCTTTGGGGAGGCGGAAATGGAAGGTTTCGCCTTCACGCGGCTTGAGGCGATTGTCCTTTTCGTAGGCCTGGACGCGGAGGAGCGAGGCGCCTTTCCAGGTGGTTTCGTAGACGTGCTGTCCGCAATCGACGGTGCGGCCGGCTGCGGTCGCTTCACACTTCACGGTGACCGAACGGGTGGGGAAGCCGGTCGGCAGTTTGTGGCCGGCGAGGTTGGTGAACCGGATGAGGATTTCACCGCCGGCGACATCGACATGGAGTTGGGCAGCGCGGCGGAGCATGGCGGCGACGGCTTCCTTCTGGTGAGGCTGCGAGGGGACGCTGTCGAGGATCTCGAGGTTGGCGCCGGCGAAGAGGTGCAGGCCATAGGGGGAGCGCTTGTCGAGGAAAGGGAACGGGCCGCCAGGAGGACGGTGGGCGACATACTGGGCGAGGGCCTCGCCGCGGTCGTTTTCGAGCCGCGGCATGTGGCAGTGGCGGCACTCGATTCCCTCTTTGGCCAATGGGCTCTCCTGCCATTCGAGGTAAGTGCCCTGTTCGACGAACTCGCCGGTTTTGCGGCCTTGCGCGTCGAGGATGGGGGTTTTGACCAGATGGCAATTTCCGCAGAGGTCGCTGGAGTTGACGTGGGCCGAGGAAGTTGGAGTGAGGCCGGTATGGTGCTGCATGGGCCAGCCCTTGAGGTCCTTGTGGGGGCCGTAGGCGACCGGCTTGGAAGTGACTACCAGTCCGCCGGAGGGCTCGAGGCGATGGCAGGTGGCACAGGCGACGCCTTCGCCTTTCAGGCTGCCGATGGGCGAGTGACAGCGGCTGCAGGTTTCGTCGATGAGTTGAACGGCGTGCGGGTTGAGCTTCTTCTCGGCGGCGACTTTGGCGATCCAGCGGGGGTCGCGATCGGCGCGGGCCATGGCACTGGCGGGCCAGAGCGCGCCTGGGGCGATGGCGCCGAGGCTCTTCTGGTAGCGAGAGGCGGTGTCCGGCGGCGGCGTCTCGCGGTGGCACATGGCGCACTGTCGCCATTCAAAGGGTTGGGGGACGGCCAGGGCGAGGAAGGCGAAGAGGATCAGCATTCGGCCTCAGCTTAGAATAGTGGGGATGGCTAAGCAACCGAACAAGCAAGAGGTCCCGGAGGCAGGGCCCCCTTTTGAGGAATCGCTGGGCGAGCTCGAAGCCATCGTCAAACAGTTGGAATCGTCCGACATGCCGCTGGAGAAGTCGATCGAACTGTTCGAGCGCGGGGTGAAGCTGAGCGACGATTGCCGCAAGCAGTTGCTCGATGCCGAGACGCGGGTAGAGATCCTGATGAAGCGCGGCGCTCAAGTGGAACCAGAGGAATTTGACGTCGAGGAAGAATGACCACAGCGATCAATCTGAAGGAATATCTGGCCGCTGAAGCCGCTCGAATCGACAGAGCGCTGGACCGGCTTGTGCCTGCCGGGAGCGAACCACCGCAAACGATTCACAACGCCATGCGGTACTCGCTGTTTGCGGGCGGCAAGCGGATCCGGCCGGTGTTGTGCCTGGAGGCGGCGAGGGTAGTGGCGGGCGTTGAGGTGGATGGGATTGAAGAGGTCGCCTCGTCGCTGGAGCTGATCCATACCTATTCGCTGATCCACGACGACTTGCCGGCGTTGGACAACGACGATCTGCGGCGCGGCAGGCCGACGTCTCACAAGATGTTCGGCGAGGCGATGGCAATTCTGGCCGGGGACGCGCTGTTGACTTTGGCTTTCGAGGTCCTGGCCAAGGCGGGCGACTCGCGCATGGTGGTGGAGTTGGCCTCGGCGTCGGGGACGGTGAGGGGGATGATCGCCGGACAGGTTCACGACATCGAGGGAGAAGGCAAGAAACCGACGGAAGCGCTGCTGGAGCAGATTCATCGGGCCAAGACGGGAGCGCTGCTGTGCTGTTCACTGCGGCTCGGGGCGATTCACGCCGGGGCGAGCGAAGAAGACCTGGCGGCGATTTCGACTTACGGCGAACACATCGGCCTTGCGTTTCAGATTGTCGACGATGTTCTCGATATCGAGGAGAGCTCGGAGGTGCTGGGCAAGACGCCGGGCAAGGACGCAGCGCAAGGCAAGATCACGTTTCCGGCGGTGTACGGTCTGGAGGAATCCAAACAGATGGCGGAAGCAGAGAGGCTGAGGGCGCGTGGGTCGCTGGAGCGATTTGGAGATCGGGCAGAGCGGTTGAAGCAACTGGCCGACCTGGTTGTCGACCGCAAGGCCTGAGTGCAGTGGCCATGAGCACGCCGCGGCAGAGAATCGACGTTCTGATGTTTGAACGCGGCCTGGCGGAGTCGAGAGAGAAGGCCAAGGCGCTGCTGCTGGCGGGGTCGGTTCGAGTCAACGGCCAGCGTGTGGACAAGGCAGGCACGGCGGTCGCGGGGGACGCCCTGATTGAAGTGGCCGAGACAATGCCCTATGTCAGCAGGGGCGGCTACAAGCTGGCCAGGGCATTGGACCATTGGAAGGTCGACCCGGCGGGATGGGTGTGCGCCGACATCGGGGCGTCGACGGGCGGCTTTACCGACGTGCTGCTTCAGCGGGGAGCGGCCCGGGTCCATGCCGTGGACGTCGGGCGAGGGACAGATTCATTGGAAGCTGCGGACCGACCCGAGAGTGGTGCTGCACGAGAACAGCAACGCGCGGTTTCTGAAGCCGGATTCGCTGGGAGAGAAGGTGCGGCTGGCAGTGTGCGATGTCAGCTTCATTTCTGTTACGCTCATCCTTCCGGCCCTGATGCCGCTGCTGGAAGAGCCCCGTCAGTTCATCATTCTCATCAAGCCGCAGTTTGAGGCCGGCCGTTCTCAAGTTGGCAAGGGCGGCATTGTGAGGGACCCGGCGGTCCATGCGGAGATCGTCGAGAGGGTCCGCGGTTTCGTTGAGACGCAAGGGATGGCAGCCGATGTGATCGAGAGCCCGATCGCCGGCGCCGAGGGAAACAAGGAATTCCTGCTATATGGAACAGATCCGGACTGTCGGCATCATCTCCAAGCCTGAGGTGAAGGAGGCGCGGCATGTGGTGCCGGGCCTGATCACATGGCTGACGGCCCGCGGCATT
Organism: Bryobacteraceae bacterium; assembly: GCA_963714395.1. GTDB lineage: Bacteria > Acidobacteriota > Terriglobia > Bryobacterales > Bryobacteraceae > JACADU01. Next base: position 72,043 of record CAVQOO010000031.1, on the reverse strand, counting down.
ACAGCGCGGATGGACGAGGTGACGGCACGGTACGCGGCGACAGGGCAGGAGGGGCTGGAACGGGACAAGGTTCCGGACGGCTGCCAACTGGTGATCGTGCTGGGCGGCGACGGGACGCTGCTTTCGGCGGCGCGGGCTGTGGCCGGCCGGGAGATTCCGCTGTTTGCGGTGAACCTGGGCGGACTCGGTTTTCTGACGGCGATCACCGTCGAGGAGCTGATTCCGGAGTTGGAGCGGGCGATGCGGGGCGAGCACCGGATCGCCAAGCGGCGGATGCTGACCTGCCAGGTTCAGAGGGAAGGCGCGATCGTTTCCAGCTATGAGGCGATGAACGATGTCGTCATCACCAAGGCTCACATCGCCAGGATTATCGACCTGGTCTGCAACGTCGACGCTCACTTCGTCTGCCGCTACAAGGCCGACGGTCTGATTGTCGCCACCTCCACCGGCTCGACGGCGTACTCGCTGTCGGCCGGCGGCCCGATTGTTTTCCCGAGTGTCGGCGCTCTCTGTCTGACGCCGATTTGCCCTCACACGCTGACGAACCGGCCCGTGATCGTCTCGGATTCAAGCGTGATCCAGGTATTGAACCTGGCCGAGAACGACCTGGCCTACCTGACCATCGACGGACAGGTGGGCGAACCTCTGAAGGAACAGGACCGGGTAATCTGTCAAAGTTCGAAGAACTCGGTGCATCTCATCCGGCCGCCTCGAATGCTGTTCTTCGATGTGTTGCGGCAAAAACTCAAGTGGGGTGAACGTTGAAGAAGCTTTCACTGACTTCGTGGATCTTCATCGCGATGGCGGTGGGGATCGCAGTAGGACATTTCTTTCCCGAATTCGGCAAGACGCTGTCGCCGATTTCGACGGTATTCATCCGGCTGATCAAGTCGATCATCGCGCCGCTGCTGTTTGCGACGCTGGTGGTGGGCATCGCCTCGTCGGGCTCGGCGAAGGCGATGGGGCGGATCGGGTTGAAGGCGATGATCTACTTCGAGATCGTCACGACGGCGGCGCTGGTCGTGGGGCTGGTGGCGGTGAACCTGGTGAAGCCGGGAGTTGGCGTCACGCTGGAGAAGGGCGCGGACGCGGGATTGCCGCAGGCTCACGCTACGTTCATGGGCATGTTGGAACACACTTTCCCGTCGTCGATTATCGACGCGATGGCGAAGGGCGAAGTCCTGCAGATGGTGGTGTTCTGTTTCCTGTTCGGGACGGCGTGCACGGTGATCGGGGCGAAGGCGCAACCGGTGGTGACGTTCCTTCAGTCGCTGGCCGATGTGATGTTCGAGTACACCAAGTACGTCATGTACGTGGCGCCGCTGGGTGTCGGGGCTGCCATGGCGGCGACGGTGGGGTCGAAGGGGATCGGCGTGCTGGAGGGATTGGGCAAGCTGGTGCTGACGCTGTACGGGGCGCTGCTGGTCTTCGTGGTAGGGGTGCTGGGGCTGGTGATCCTGATCGCCAGGATTCCGCTGCAAGAGATTCTGGCACTGGGTGAAGGAGCCGTATTTCCTGGCATTCTCAACGGCGTCGAGCGAGGCGGCGCTACCGATGGCGCTCACGAACATGGAGAAGTTCGGCGTGCCGAAGCACATCGTGGCGTTCGTTCTGCCGACGGGCTACAGCTTCAATCTCGACGGGTCGACGCTGTACCTCTCGCTGGCCAGCGTGTTCGTGGCGCAGGCAGCGGGCGTCGACTTGAGCATCGGCGCAGCAGATCATGATGATGTTGACGCTGATGCTGACCTCGAAGGGCGTAGCGGCGGTGCCGAGGGCATCGCTGGTGATTCTGGCCGGAACGCTGGCGACGTTCAACCTGCCGCTGGAGGGCGTCGCGATCGTGCTGGGTGTGGATACAGTGATGGACATGGCGCGGACGTCGGTCAACCTGTTGGGCAACTGCCTGGCAAGCGCGGTGGTGGCGCGATGGGAAGGCCACGACCTGACGCCGCCGGTATTTATAGAAGGAGAGAGCCATGAAGCTCGGAGCAGTCACATATAACGTCCTGAAAGACTGGGACCTGGAGACGGTGATCAAGAAGCTCGAAGAAGCGGGCTTTGAGGCCGTCGAATTGAGGACGGAGCACAAGCACGGCGTGGAGACGACCATCGACGCCGCAGCGCGGGCTGCCGGTGCGAAACCGGTTCGAGAAGAGCAAGGTGAGGCTGCTGAGCTTCGGCTCGACTTGCGAGTTCCACTCGCCGGACGCGGCGGTGCGGCGGAAGAACGTCGAGGTGGCCAAGGCCTGGGTCGACCTGGCTCACGACACTGGGGCGTGGGCGGTGAAGGTGCGGCCCAACGGGTTTCCAGAGGGCGTTTCGAGGGAAGAGACGATCACCAATATCGGGAACTGCCTGCATGACCTCGGTGTAGTACGGGGAGGGCAAGGGAGTCGAGATCTGGCTGGAAGTGCATGGCAGAGACACGCAGAATCCGCCGGTGTGCGCGGCGATCATGAAGGTGGCCAATCACAAACAGGTGGGGGTGTGCTGGAACTCGAATCCGACCGATGTGGTGAACGGCAGCGTCAAGCAGAACTTCGATCTGTTGCGGCCCTGGATCAAGAATTGCCACATTACAGAGCTGACGAATCCGCAGTATCCGTACAGAGAGCTGTTCCAGTTGTTGAGGGCGACGGGCTACGACCGGTACATGTTGATGGAAGTGGCCGAGTCGAAAGAGCCTGAGCGGTTCATGAAGTACTACAGGGCGTTGTGGAGAGAGATGACAAGGCCGTGAAGAGATTGTTTGCCGTACTGATTCTCAGTTGCGCCGTGTTCGCGGTTCCGCCGGCGCCGGAGGCTTACTTCGGCCACCAGATGGGAGCCGACAGGTCGGTGCTGGACTGGCAGAAGGTTGTCGGCTATTTCGGCGAATTGGACAAGGAATCCGACCGTGTTTTAGTGAGGGAGTACGGCAAATCGACTGAAGGCCGGCCGATGATTGTGGCCTACATTTCGGCTCCGGAGAACTTGAGGCGACTGGAACAGTACAGGCAGATTCAGAAGAAGCTGGCCGATCCGAGGGTGACGCCGGAAGCGGAAATGCAGAAGCTGGTTGCCGAGGGCAAAACGATCGTCCTGATCACTTGCACGGTCCATGCCACGGAGATCGCTTCGACGCATTCGGCGGTGGAGTTCGCTCACCGGCTGGCGGTATCGGATTCGCCGAAGGTGAGGCAGATTCTCGACAACGTGATTGTGTTGTTGTCGCCGTCGATCAATCCCGATGGGCTGGACATCGTGACGAAGTGGTACCGGTCGACGCTGGGGACGCCGCACGAGGGGACGTCGCCGCCGGAGCTGTATCAGAAGTACGTGGGGCACGACAACAACCGCGACTGGTACATCTTTTCGCAGGCCGAGACGCGGGCGGTGGTGTCAGGGCTCCACAATCAGTGGCATCCGCAGATCGTCTACGACATGCACCAGATGGGCGGCAACGCGGCAAGGATGTTCGTGCCGCCATGGATGGATCCGATCGAGCCGAACGTCGATCCGGTGATTGCGCAGCAGGCCAACATGGTCGGGATGATTATGGCGTCGGACTTGACGGCCGCGGGCCGGAAGGGCGTGGTGGTTAATTCGGTGTACGACTTCTGGACGCCGGGGCGGCACTATCAGAGCTATCACGGCGGGCTGCGGATCCTGAGCGAATCGGCGAGTGTGCGGATTGCGACGCCAGTGTCGGTGAAGCCGGATCAGATCGGCAACGTGGCGCAGGGCTACAATCCCAGGGAGAAAAGCTGGAATTACCTGGAGCCGTTTCTGGGCGGTGATTGGAAGCTGCGGGACATCGTCGAGGATCAACTGATCGCGATGGAGAGCGTGTGCCTGACGGCAGCGCAGCGGCGTGAAGATTTCCTGCGGAATTTCTACTTCATCAACAAGCGGGCGACGGAGCGAAGGGCGCCCTACGCCTTCGTGCTTGAGCTCGAATCAGAAGGACCCGGGGGCGGCCAGGAAGCTGCTGGAGACGCTGGAATTTGGGGCGGTGGAGATCGACAGGGCGGCTGACGGGTTCACGGCGGACGGCAAGAGCTATCCGGCGGGGTCGTATGTTGTGAGAATGCAGCAGCCGTTTTCGAGTTTCGCCAAGACGCTGCTGGAGAAGCAGAAGTATCCGGAATCGCGGTTGTATCCGGGCGGTCCGCCGAAGCGGCCGTACGATGTGACGGCGCATACGCTTGCCGCTGCTGATGGGCGTGGAGGCGACGGCGATCAGCGATCAGTTCCAGGCGACGCTGGCGGGGGCAAAGGAGTTCCGCTTCAGTTACGACGGGAGGCTTGCCGGCGGGGCTTTGGCGGCGAGCGACACGGAGAGCTGGAGGCGGGTCAACGCGGCGTGGAAAGCCGGTCAGGCGGTGGCCAGGGATCAAAAGACCGGCGACTTCTTCGTGGGGTCGAGGCCAGCGGGTTCGGTGGAGTTGAAGAAGCCTCGGATCGGGATCTACAAAGGCTGGATGCCGAACATGGACGAGGGTTGGACGCGGTGGATCGTGGAGCAGATGGGCTTTGAATACGCCAGCGTCGGCAACGCCGAGATTCTCAAGGGCGGGTTGCAGGAGCGGTTCGACGTTCTGGTGTTCACCGATCAGAATCCGGGGGCGATCGATCAGGGCTACAGGCCGGGGGCGATGCCGGCGGAGTACACGGGTGGGCTGAGCACGCAAGGCGAAGCTGAGCTGAAGAAGTTTGCAGAAGCCGGCGGGCGGCTGGTGTTCTTCAACGACTCGACGATGTATGCGGTGGGGCACCTGGGAGTGAAGGCGAAGAACGCGCTGAATGGCGTGTCGAATCGCGACTTCTACTGTCCGGGGTCGCTGCTGAAGGTGAAGCTCGAGGGCAACGGTCCGTTGACGTTCGGGCTGCCGAGGGAGTTCACAGTCTGGATGGAGCAGAGCCCGGTGTGGGAGAGCGAGGACCCGGGGTGAAGCCGGTGGCCCGGTATGTCGAGAGCGGGGTTCTGGACTCGGGCTGGCTGCTGGGGGAGAAGCTGATCGCGGGCAAGCCGGCCGTGGTCGAGGCGGCGATGGGGAAAGGGCGGGCCGTGCTGTTCGGCATCCGCCCACAGTACAGGGCGCAGAGCTACCTGACGATGAAGATGTTCTTCAACGCGCTGGTGCAGTAGGGCGTGTCATTGTGAAGAACGTCACCTTATCACTGCCCGACGATGTGTACCGCATGGCGCGGATTCGCGCTGCGGAGGAGGACATCGCTCAGCGGGCTTGTTCAGCGCCTGATCATCGTCCATACGAAGCAGGAATCGGATTCGAAACGCCGGAAACGACTGCAAGCCGAGGTGCTGGCGACAATCGGCGAATTCAGCGCCGCTGACCGGCTGAAGCGCGACGAGATTCACAAGCGGCCGCCAGGCCGCCCTGGCTGACCAAGGAGAGATACGGCATCTCCTTCTGGGACGCCTCCATCGCTGGAGGCGGCGCGTTCGCTCGGTTGTGCCACAGTCCTGTCAGAAGACCTCGCCGATGGGCAGAGCTATGGAACGGTGAAAGTGGTGAATCCGTTCCGGTAACGGCTGGCCTGCCACGCCGGTCAGAGACCCGAGACCCTGGTGCGGTTTCGCAGGACGACGTAGCCGATCCAGGCGGCGATGGCGGCGATCCACATGACGATGCCTTGGCGCGGCGCGTCGCGGATCAGGAAGAAGACCAGCTTGCCGTCGAGGAACACGATGGAGAGCGGGGTCAGGGAGAGGAAGATGGCAATACCGAGGATCCACGATTTCCAGCGCAGAAGTGACTGCGTCTTGTGGAGAACGGCGAGGTCGGCGGCGCGGGGCGGGGCCGGGGACGCGCATCGACGGGGCGCTGAGGGCGCGGGCAAAGGCCGGGTCCTGTTTGGCGTGTTCATCGACGAGTTGGCGGGTGGCGGGGCTGGCTTCACCGGCGAGGTAGAGAGCGAGCAGGTCGTCCCAGGTTTCTTTGGCGAGGTTCATTGGGGGCTCCTCTGGAGGCTCTTGGAGGCGCAAGCGCGCTCGGTGAACTTTGACTTTCGCGGCGGTGACAGTGATGTCGAGGACAGCGGCGATTTCGGAGTAGGGCAACTCTTCGACAGCGTGGAGGATGAGAGCGGCACGGCTGTCTTCGGGCAGCGTGGCGAGTGCGGCGTCGAGGTGCTTCAGAGCGTCGCGGGCTTCGGCGTCGCGGGCGGTGTCGGTTGGGTGGGGGTAGTCGGCGAGCAACGGGGTGTGGCGTTGGGCGCGGCGGGCGTTTTCGATGAAGAGGCGGCGGGCGATGGTGTAGAGATAGGCGCGGGCGGTGGAGAGGCGGACGGGAACGTCGGAGGACCAGACGCGAAGGAAGGTCTCGGCGGTGATGTCCTCGGCGAGAGCGTTGTCGCCGGACAGGTGGGAGAGGAAACGGTGGACGGCGGGGGCGTGGGCCTCGTAGAGGTTACGGAAGCCGGCGGCGCGGGCGTCGTGGGTCACGTCTTAGATATGAACACGGCGGGGAAAGGTTACAGGGGCGGACGTGCCGCATGTCGCAGGGGGCGCAGTTGGCGCAGTGTTCTATCTGGTCTTCCCGACGATGGACACGCCTTCAGTTTTCGCCGCCTTGGCCAGATCGGCGTCAAGGGTCGCCAAAGGCACGCCGTCTCGACGAGCGAGTTCGAGATAAACGGCATCATAGACCGAGAGGCGATACGTGCGACAGAGTTGGAGAACTTGGGCTTCGTCCGGCGCGCGATCAACTCTGATCGCGAACTGTAAAATTTCACGAAGAAACGCGGCAGTGTCCGCCTCAGCGATCCGCTTCCGTCGCTCAGCCACGATCAAGAAGTTGCGGACTTCAAACCACCAGATTGCGGGCACAACCGCCTCGTCGCTCCGGATCAGATCCAAGGCCACGTCGGCGGCTTGGTCGTTCTCATCAGCAAGGGCCCAGCAAGCCGTTACCGACGCGTCGAGGACGAAGGGCATCAGAACCTGCGTCCCTCGTTGATCGCCGATTTGATTTCCGCGACAGTCATCTTGCCGGTTCGCTTGCGGAGGGCTCGAATGTTGGCGATCGCCTTGTCGATGGCCTCCTGGCGGCGATCCACCTCAGGAATGATCCTGGCTATGGGACGGCCGTGGCGTGTGATGATCAACGTCTCACCACGCTCGACTTCGTCGAGGAGCCTGGGCAAGTGCGTTTTGGCCTCAGAGGCCTGGATCTCTCGCATAGATATGACCAATCGAATCGACTAGTCTAAACATACCATAAGAGGGCTCTTTCCGCCGCGGGATTCGATCAACAGTCCCAGGCAGGCCCCCGACGCGGGCGGGGACCTGCTGGCGGCGGCGTGGCGAGCCTCGAAGGGTGCGAATATTCGGTTGTCAAAGAACTTGGCCCCTGGCGCCGGGCCTTGAAGGCGGGGCGGCAGGGGCCGGGAGTGGTTGGGGGCGCGGGTTGGGGTTACTCGGAGTGCATCTCCTGGAGCGACCAGACGCGCAAGGGGTCGCGCTGGCGGCTTTCGATGGCTTCGACGGCGGCTTTGGCGCGCCGAAATGGTGGTGATGCAGGGGACGCGCCATTGAACCGCGGTGCGGCGGATGGCCTGCTCGTCGACGAAGGAGTGCGCGCCGGTGGTGGTGTAGATGACCAGCTTGACGTCGCCGCGCTTCATGAGGTCCACGGCGTTGGGGCGGCCTTCGTTCACTTTGAAGACGGTCTTGGCCGGCAGGCCGGCCGCTTGAAGGCGGCGGCGGTGCCGCGGGTGGCGGCCAGGTGAAGCCGAGCTCGGCGAAGCGGCGGGCGACCTCGACGGCCTCGGACTTGTGGTGGTCGTTGACGCTGAAGAAGACGGTGCCCTTGTCGGGCAGCGGCGCGCCGGCGGAGATCTGCGCTTTGCCGAAGGCCTCGCCGAAGTTCTCGCCGACGCCCATCACCTCGCCGGTGGAGCGCATTTCCGGGCCGAGCGCCGGATCGACGCCGGGGAACTTGTTGAACGGGAAGACGGGCGACTTGACGAAGACCTGCGGGACGGGCAGGACGCCTTCGATGTGGCCGCCGGTCAGGCCGGTGAGTTCCTGCAGCTTCTTGCCGAGCATCAGGCCGACGGCGACCTTGGGCAGCGGGACGCCGGTGGCCTTGCTGACGTAGGGGACGGTGCGGGAGGCGCGCGGATTGACCTCGAGCACGTAGACCTTGCCGTCCTTGATGGCGTACTGGACGTTCATCAGGCCGATCACGTTGAGGGCGCGGGCCAGCGAGACGGTGTAGTCCTCGATGGTCGCGAGTTTCGGCTGGGGCGAGGGATTGCGGGGGGAGCACGCAGGAGCTGTCGCCGGAGTGGACGCCGGCCTCCTCGATGTGCTCCATGATGCCGGCGATCAGGACGTCCTCGCCGTCGGAGAGCGCATCGACGTCGACTTCGATGGCGTCCTCGAGGAAGCGGTCGATCAGGACGGGGCGGTCCGGCGAGAAGAGGACGGCCTCCTGCATGTAGCGGCGGACGGTCTCCTCGTCGTAGGCGATCACCATGGCGCGGCCGCCGAGCACGTAGCTGGGGCGCACGAGCACCGGGTAGCCGATGCCGGCGGGCGACGTCGCAGGCTTCGTCGACGCTGGTGGCGGTGCCGTTGGGCGGGGAGGGGATGCTCAGCTCGTCGAGCAGCTTGCCGAAGAGCTTGCGGTCCTCGGCGAGGTCGATGTTGTCGGGGTCGGTGCCGATGATGGGCACGCCCGCGCGCTTTGAGCGGCAGCGCCAGGTTGAGCGGCGTCTGGCCGCCGAACTGGACGATGACGCCGTCGGGCTTCTCCGTGTCGTAGATGTTGAGGACGTTCTTCGAGCGTGAGCGGCTCGAAGTAGAGGCGGTCGCTGGTGTCGTAGTCGGTGGAGACGGTCTCCGGGTTGCAGTTGACCATGATCGACTCGACGCCGAAGTCCTGCAGGGCGAAGGAGGCGTGGCAGCAGCAGTAGTCGAACTCGATGCCCTGGCCGATGCGGTTGGGGCCGCTGCCGAGGATCATGACCTTCTTGCGGGTGCGAGGGCTCGGCTTCGCACTCGCTCTCGTAGGTGGAGTAGAGGTACGGGGTGAAGCTCTCGAACTCGGCGGCGCAGGTATCGACGCGGTTGAAGACGGCGGTGATGCCGAGCTCCTTGCGGCGGGCGCGGACGGCGAGCGGGTCGGTACGTTCCAGAAGCGGGCGAGGTGGGTGTCGGAGATGCCGTCGCGCTTGGCGCGGCGGAGGTCGGCAGTGGTGACGGTATCCGAGGGTCGCCGATTCGAGGTGCTTTTCGAACTCGAGGCCGTCGCTTGATCTGCCGGAGGAACCAGGGATCGATCGTGGTCATCTCGCGGATGTCGTCGACGGTGTAGCCCTTTTGCATGGCGAAGCGGATGTAGGTGAGGCGGTCCGGGGTGGGGGTGATGAGGCGCTGGGGGATGAGGTTTTCGTCGAAGACGGTCGGAGGCCGAGGCCTTGCCGGTTTCGAGGCCGCGGATGCCCTTGTTGAGCGCCTGCTTGAAGGTGCGGCCGATGGCCATCACCTCGCCGACGGACTTCATCTGCGTGCTGAGGACGGGTTCGGCGCCGGGGAATTTCTCGAACTGCCAGCGGGGGATCTTGACGACGACGTAGTCGATGGTGGGCTCGAAGCAGGCGGGGGTCTTGCGGGTGATGTCGTTGTGGATCTCGTCGAGGCGGTAGCCGACGGCGAGCTTGGCGGCGATCTTGGCGATGGGGAAGCCGGTGGCCTTGGAGGCGAGCGCGGAGGTGCGCGAGACGCGCGGGTTCATCTCGATGATGACCATGCGGCCGTCTTCGGGGTTGATGGCGAACTGGACGTTGGAGCCGCCGGTATCGACGCCGATCTCGCGCAGGCAGGCGAGGGCGCCGTCGCGCATCATCTGGTATTCGCGGTCGGTGAGGGTCTGGGCGGGGGCGACGGTGATGGAGTCGCCGGTGTGGACGCCCATGGGGTCGAAGTTCTCGATGGAGCAGACGATGATGGCGTTGTCGGCGAGGTCGCGCATCACCTCGAGCTCGAATTCCTTCCAGCCGAGCACGCTCTCTTCGATCAGGACTTCGTGGACGGGGGAGAGGTCGAGGCCGCGCTCGAGGATCTCGACGAGCTCCTCGCGGTTGTAGGCGATGCCGCCGCCGGTGCCGCCGAGGGTGAAGCTGGGCCGGAGGATGACGGGGTAGCCGATGCTTGTCGGCGAACGCGAGGCCGTCCTCCACGGTGCGTGACGAGGCTGCGACTGCGGGCGTCTCGAGGCCGATCTTGCGCATGGCGTCCTTGAACAGCAGGCGGTCTTCGGCCTTCTTGATGGCGTCGATCTTGGCGCCGATCAACTCGACGCCGTACTTGTCGAGGATGCCGGCCTCGGCGAGTTCGACGGCGAGGTTGAGGCCGGTCTGGCCGCCGACGGTGGAGAGCAGGGCGTCGGGGCGTTCCTTGCGGATGATCTCTTCGGCGTACTCGACGGGTGAGCGGCTCGACGTAGGTGCGGTCGGCGAGTTCGGGATCGGTCATGATGGTGGCCGGGTTGGAGTTGACCAGGATGACTTCGTAGCCGTCGGCGCGCAGGGCCTTGCAGGCCTGGGTGCCGGAGTAGTCGAACTCGCAGGCCTGGCCGATGACGATGGGGCCGGAGCCGATGATCAGGATGCGGTGGATGTCGTTACGGCGCGGCATCTACTTCTTGAACTCCTTCATGAGGTTGGCGAAATCGTCGAACAGGTAGTGGGAATCGTGCGGGCCGGGGGCGGCCTCGGGGTGGTACTGCACGCAGAAGACGGGGTCGGTTGCGGTGGCGGAAGCCTTCGAGCGTCTGGTCGTTCAGGTTGACGTGGGTGAGTTCGACGTCGTTCGGGTTGAGCGGAGTCGGGGTCGACGCAGAAGCCGTGGTTGTGGACGGTGATTTCGACCTTGTTGGTGAGCTGGTTGAGGACCGGGTGGTTGGTGCCGCGGTGGCCGAACTTCAGCTTGTAGGTCTTGCCGCCGAGGGCGAGGCCGAGGAACTGGTGGCCGAGGCAGATGCCGAAGATGGGTTTGCGTGCCGATCAGCTTGCGGATTTCGGCGACCTGGGGCTGGAGCGGCTCGGGGTCGCCGGGGCCGTTGGAGAGGAAGACGCCGTCGGGCTTGAGCGCGAGCACATCCTCGGCGGAGGTGGAGGCGGGGACGACGGTGACGCGGCAGCCGGAGGTGACGAGGCGGCGGAGGATGTTGCGCTTGATGCCGAAGTCGTAGGCGACCACGTGGAAGCGGTGCTCGGCGGCGGCGGCGAGAGTTTCTCGGAGGGCGAGCAGGCCTCGACGGGCTGGGTCCACTCGTAACGGTCGGGGGTGGAGACGCGGGTGGCCAGATCGAGCCCGGCCATGGATGGGGAGTTGCGGGCCTTCTCGACGAGTTCGGCGGGCGAGTGGCAGGCGGTGGAGAGAGCGCCGCGCATGACGCCGCCGATGCGCAGTTGGCGGACGAGGGCGCGGGTGTCCATCTCGGAGATGACGGGGATGCCGGCCTGGGCCAGAAATTGGTCGGCCGTTTCGTCGGCTGCGCCAGTTGGAGGGGGTCTCAGCCCATCGCGGACGACCAGGCCTTCGATGTAGGGCTTGGCGGCTTCGTTGTCGTCGGGAGTGGTGCCGTAGTTGCCGATCTGGGGATTGGTGAGAATGACGATCTGGCCGGTATAGGAGGGGTCGGTGAAGACTTCCTGGTAGCCGGTGAGCGAGGTATTGAAGACGACTTCGCCGGTGCGGAGCGTAGGTGCACCATGAGCGCGGCCCTGAAGGACGGTTCCGTCCTCCAGGGCGAGGATGGCAGTTAGCTGCAATGTTTCTCCTGTAGGCGGGGGGGACCCTATTCATTTTTTCATGTCCTGGGGCCTGGGTTCAACCGTGGTACGGAAGTCGATGGCAGGCGGGTTGGGGTCGCGGGAGTCGCGGGAGCGGCTGAGAAGGATCGTTCAGGTCGACCAAAGCATGGGTTTGATTGGTGGAAAGCTGGGCTGGGTCGAGGCGGGAGATGGCGGGCTGGAGGCGCTGGGCGATGGAAGGGGCCTCAAATATATGTGGGGAGAGGTTGGCGAGTTTGAGGGGGTTTCTGTATGGGGTGCCGGGGTGAGGCGCGAGGAGGTTCTTCGCTCAGGAGGCGGACTACGGTCTCGAAATCTAGATAGGCCTTTTCGAGCACTCACAACGGACAAGCCGGCGAACTTCGTGTTCAGGCGGCCTCATAGAGGATTCTGCCGTATTTGTGTGCCGGATAGGCGATGCCGCCGATGACGTTCTTGGTGGCTTCGAATCGTTCGGAGGTGATGATCCTGACGTCGACCGGGAATTTGACATCGCCGATGGCGTCGACGATGGCCACACTTTCATCGTGGCGGTTGGCGGGTGCGGGTTCCACGATCAGCAGATCGATGTCGCTGTCCTTGGTCATCTGGCCGGTTGCCGCCGAGCCATAAAGGATGATCTTTTCCGGCCGCGAGACGGTCAGGACGCTGGAGACGAGTTGATTCAGAAGTGTCTCGTCGAGGCCCATCGTTCACAGGATAGTCGATTGGAGGAGGTTGGAAGGTGGCGGGGAGGCAGCGGAGGATCGTTGGGCGATCTGGACGAGGGGGTCGACGCGACGGCGGGAGCCGTAGCATTCGTCGCTGGAGGCGGGGCAACCGCCGCGGCAGACGTCACGCAGTGGGTGGGTGCATTCGAGGCATTCGTCGGGGAGCGGGGCCCAGAAGGCTGCGGCGGCGGGTCCGTTGACGAGTTCGGCGAAGGAGTGGCGGCGGAGGTCGCCGAGCACGAGAGAGGAGTGGTTGCAGGGGCGAAGCATGCCGTTGTGGCTGACCGTGTAGTAAGCCTGGGGGCCGCCGCGCGGGCACCAGCCGAAGTGGAGGTGCGGATAGGGAGCGGGATCGACGACACAGGGAGGAATGGGGACGGAGACGGAGACGGCGGCATCGAATTGGACGGCAACGTCTTCGGCGACGTCGAGGGCACTTTTCAATTGCTCAACGGTGGGGGCGAGTTGGGCGGCATGAGGCAGGGTGAGCCGGCTGAAGTTCATGCGGTTGAGCAGGAACGCATCGGCTCCGAGGGCAATGCCTAGCTCGAAGGCGTCGCGCGCATGGTCGGCGTTGAGGCGATTGAGGACAATGCTGGCGACGATGGAGCAGCCGTTTTCGATGGCCGAGACGGACCCTTCGAGGACGCGCTGGAAGGCTCCGGTGCGACCGACGATCGTGTCGTGCAGTGCTGCATCGGCTCCGAACAGGGTGATTTCGAAGGTGGTCCGGAGGGGAAACCTGGTGGCGCGAGCGGGCGTGAGGAGCGTACCGCTGGTGATCACGGCGACGCTGAGGCCATCGTTGGCAAGGTCGGTGCAGATGCCAGCGAGGTCCGCGCGCAGAAGCGGTTCGCCGCCGGAGAGGGCCACAACCCGAAGCGGCGCGTCCTTGCGGATCTTGCGCACGAGATCGCGGATCTCTCTTCTTGTGAGGGTATCCGGCGCGAGGACCGGAGCACGGTCCTCACGCCAGTAGTTATAACAGTGAACGCAGGAATGCGGGCAGGCTTCGGTCACCTCGACGACGACGTATTCGTGCGGGGTCATCGCGAAACAGCCGCTACCTGGCTACTTGCCGGCAAGCAAGCGTTCCTGGAGTTGAGGGGTGATAATCTGCTTGTCCACCATGCCCTTGAGGACACTGACGCGAAGGTCTTGACGGATCACTTTGATGAAGTCGGGCACGGGAATATAGCAGACGATGATGGGTGGTTTCCACCCGACGCCGGCGATGGCCACGATGTTCCGCGCGGCGATGATGACGGAGACCGGCTTACCGGCCAACGCCTTGATCTGCGCGGCGTCGATGATTTCGCCGACCGGTATCTCTTTCTTGGTTTGACCGACGGTGACATAGTAGCGGTCGCGGACGACCGTCACTTTTCCTTCTTTGACGGGGACACCTAATTCAGCAGCTAGCGACTTCATTTCGGCGGGGGTCATGGATGCCGCTGCCTTCTTTGTTGCCATGTGTTGCCTCTCCTTCGATGGCCTTTAGTTAAACAGGCTTTAATATCTTTAACACTGCCTCAAGTCGGTGTCAATCATGGAGGTCAGGCGGGGGAGGCGAGGCCGAGAGTTGGGGGCGGGAGGGGATCGCAGGCTGGTGAAATTGTGAGGGCACAAGGAGGGGTAGAGCCCGTTGCGAAGAATGCGAGGACCGACGGAGAACGGGACGATTCGGGGACTCGACCGGAATTCATCAACATCCAGGGAGGCTAGTTCCAGTACTGGTTGGCTCGTTTCAAATGGGAATAACGTCATTCGATTCAATGACGCCAGCCCCGCGCAGGGGTTGGGTACCATCCTCATACTATTTGCGTAGCAGACAAGTTGTAGGACTTTGAGCCCTTCCATGAAGCATTATTAACCCCCAGACTCGCTCTAGGAGGTCTAACTGTGCGCAAGATACTGTTAACCAGTGCTCTTGGCTTATGTGTATTTGTTGGATCGGCGGCAGCAGCGTTGATCGTTCCTGTGGCCCCTGGAACGGGGCCGGATGGATTCGGCGGCACTGTGACGCTGACTGATCTTGTCCCCGGTCAAGTGGAGGTGATGATCGAGATTGATTCAGGCGACATTCGAGGGTTCTTTTTTTACACGAACCCGAATTTCGCAGATATCACAGTGAGTGACGGGGAGACTGACGTCGAGTTCAGCCCATGTGATCTCGAACCTGCAAACAATAACCAGAGTTGCGGCGGCGGCAACAATATGAACGGCAGCGGTGCGGGCTTTTTTGAATGGGGCGTTGAGATCGGGGAGCCGGGTCAAGGCAAACAACCTGCAGGCGACTCCACGTTCTTTACGCTGAATGCAGCGGGCCTAACTACAGACGCCTTCCTGGGGCAAATCGTCGGCGTGCGAGTGCAGTCGATTCCTCCCAATGGAGATAGCGCGAAAATCTGGGGCAGTTGCGCCGCCGATGATGATTGCGAGGGTGGTGGACCTCCACAGGAGATTCCTGAGCCTTCGACGATGATGATGCTGGCGTCTGGAGCGGGTCTAATAGCTCTCTCCCGGCGAGTGAAGTAGTAGTAGTCCGCGGATCGAATAGGTACTAAGGGGTGACTGTCCCTCCTTACCCCCTTGGTACTTGGGTGTATTCCGTGGACTAAGGGGTGACTGTCCCCTTTGGGGCTTGGCGGAGAGCGTCGGCCAGGGCGGCTTTGACTTGGGCGTTCGTAGGGTCGCGGCGCAGGGCTTCACGCAGTTCGGCAATTCCCTGCCCCCATTGGCCCAGACGGAGTGAGGCAACCGCGAAGTTCACGCGAATGCCGACGTGCGTTGGGTCGAGAGCCACGGCCTGGCGATACTTCTCCAACGCGGCGGGCAGGTTCCCAGCTTTTTCGAGTACGGCTCCTTCGTTGTTCAGACGCAGCGCGTTAAACGCGTTCTGACTCTCACGGTCGATTTCGCGGAGCGCTTCCGCCAGCTTCTCTTTGATTCGCTTGGATTCCTCCAATTGGCCGTCCTGGCGCAAGGCCGATTGCAGGCTGTAGAGAGTCGACTGGTCTTTGGGGTTCAGGCGGAAGGCGTGTTGGAGGTGCTCGACGGCGGGCTTGACTTGGCCTTGACGCAAGTACTCGGCTCCCAGACGGTATTGTGAGACGGCATTGTCGGGGTCGGCTTGAACCGAACGCTGGAAAGCCGTCAGAGCGCCCGCTTCGTTCAAAAGGATCTTCCTGGCTTGGCCGAGGTCGGACCATGCTTCGGCGAAATCGGGAGAGAGAGCAACTGCTTTCTCCAGAAGCGACACGGCGGGCGCCGGCTCACCGTTGTCGGTGTAGATCCTGGCTCGCAGGTAGAGAGGGAGGGCGGCATCCGGGCTCTTGCCATAGAGACGGATCGCCTGGTCGAGGTGCTCGGCTGCCGGCTTAGACTCACCTGCGGCGAGCAGGGCCTCGCCAAGATCTGCCTGGGCCGGAGCAAATGCGGGAGACAAGGCAACCGACTTTTCAAATTCCTCGCGCGCCGCTTTCAGATTGCCCGCGGCTTTGTAAGCAGCGCCGAGCGCGTGGTGGGCCTCGGGCGAGCGAGGACGCAGTTTGACAGCCTGTTCGAGTTGGGCGACAGCCTCGAGCGGCTTGCCCTCTTCGGTGAGTAGGCTGCCGAGCATGAGGCGGGCTTCCGCATCGCGAGGATTCGATGCGATGATGCGTTGGAGCACCTGGGCTGCTTTGGCGCGATCGCCTTTGGCCAAGAGATCCCAGGCCTCATCCACCGGCTGACGTTGGGAGAAGAGCAACAGGAGGAGAAGGACGCTCGTCATAGCTTGCCAGAACCTTCGACGATTTGAACGATACGATCCACGGCTACGCCCGGGAATTTCTCGACCAGCCCGAGCGGCCAACGGATCTCGATGTCGGCCGTGGCGGCCGAGCCGAGTCCGAAGTGCAGACGCTGTCGTTGACCGAGAGGTACGACGACTGGCTCTGCACTTCCTGCACCTGGACTTTGCCGCCGTAGCGGACAGTGACGCGCGCGCCGATCGCGCTGCGGTTCGACTTGACGCCGCGCAGCTTGACTTTGAGCCAGTGGTTGCTGCCGCTGACGTCGTTGCGCAGCAGCGACGGCGGCTCGTTCTGATTGACGATCAGGATGTCGAGGTCGCCGTCGTTGTCGAAGTCGCCGAAGGCGCAGCCGCGGCTGGAGTGGGCGGCGTCGACTCCCGGTCCGGCGCTCCGATCAGTTCCTCGAACCGGCCGTTGCCGAGATTGCGGAAGACGACGCGGGGCGTCTTGAGGGGCACGTTGGGAAACTTCTTTTCGACCTCCGGGATAGACGTTGCCGGTGACCCAGAAGATGTCCGGGTGGCCGTCGTTGTCGAGATCGACGATGCCGGCGCCCCAGCTGACGAAGCGCGTCTCGACGCCGAGGCCGGCTTGCATGGTCACGTCGCGGAAGTTGCCCTTGCCGTCGTTCGCGTAGAGGACGGGCGTGTCGTCGGGGAAGTGCGTCTTGACGATGTCGAGGCTGCCGTCGAGGTTGAAGTCGCCGATGCCGAGGCCCATGCCGGCCTGCTCCATGCCGTCCTCGCTGAGGGCGACGCCGCGGTCGAGGCCTTCCTCGGTGAAGGTGCCGTCGTGGTTGTTGCGGAAGAGGAGGCTCGGGGTGGAATCGCAGGCGACGTAGATGTCGGGCCAGCCGTCGTTGTCGAAGTCGGCGGCGACGACGGTCAGGCCGAAGCCGCCTGCGGCCTTGCCGATGCCGGATGCGGCGGTGACGTCGGTGAAGGTGCCGTCGCCGTTGTTGTGGTAGAGCGAGTGCCGGCCGTAGGGCAGGCCGCGCGGTCCGCAGTTGACGGGGACGCCGTTGTAGTTGCAGGCGCCGGTCTCGGCCGGCTTCGGGACGGTCTTGATGTCGAACGTCGAGGTAGTTGGAGACGAAGAGATCGAGGTGGCCGTCGCGGTCGTAGTCGACGAAGGAGCAGCCGGCGCCGAAGCGCGGCTGCGGGTTGGAGCAGCCCGGCCGTTCGGTGACGTCGGTGAACGTGCCGTCGCCGTTGTTGCGATAGAGCACGTTCTGGCCCCAGTAGGTGATGAAGAGATCGTCGAAGCCGTCGTTGTTGTAGTCGCCGACGGTGACGCCGTAGGCCCAGCCGGTTGCGAAGAGACCGGCCTTTTCGCGTGACGTCGGTGAACGTGCCGTCGCGGTTGTTCTTGTAGAGGCGGTTGGAGGCGGTCGGAGGGCGGATCGCCGACGCGGGAGCCGGACAGGACGAAGATGTCGAGCCAGCCGTCGTTGTCGTAGTCGAAGAAGGCCGCGCCGCAGCTCATGACTTCGACGATGTAGTCGGCACGATCGAGATGGCCGCAGACGACGATCTCCTTGAGTCCGGCTTGTTGGGCGACGTCGGTGAACTTTGCGTTGAAAGGGAGGCCGGAGGGCTTGGCCCGGGGGACGGCTTTCACGCCGCGGGAGGCCATTCCCTGCGTCTGGCTGTGCAGCAAGGAGGATGGGCAGGCAAGGAGGCTCAAGAGGGCGCGGCGGGAGAGAGGAGCCATTCGGGACCAGTATACGTGGGAGGCTTTAGTTGGCTGCGGCCGCGGCTCGGCAGGATTGCCGAGCCGCGGCCGCAGGTTGCGATCAAGCTAAGTTTGCAGGCTTCGGGTTTAGAAGATGATCTTCAGTCCGAATTCGACCTGGCGGCCGCTGACGTTCCCCAACTCCATGGTCTGGGGGCCGAAGGTGGCAGACGGGGTGCCCTGGTAGAGGGCCTGCCCGAACTGGGAGCTGTTGACGTCCATATTCGGGTTGCCGCGGTTGAGCCTGTTGAGGGCATTGTAGGCGGCCATCTTGAGCTCGGTCTGGACCCGCTCGGTGATCTTGAAGTTCTTGACCAGAGTGGCGTCGAGCATGTAGTAGCTCGGACCAGTCAGGTTGTCGAACTGCAGCGGGTTGGAGCGGATCACATAGGTGCCGGAGGGAATGGCCGAGAATGCGGCCGTGTTGAACCATTTGCTGCGGCGAAGGATTGTCGAGACGGTGACTTCCTGGCCGTTGTAGTTCATCTTGCCGAAGCGCAGGATGGCGCCCGTAAAGTAAGTGGAGATACCGGTGACCTTCCAGCCGCCAAGGATGGCGTCTGTCACGGCATTGGCGTTGCTCATGTAAGGCTTGCCCTTGCCGAACGGAAGTTCATAGGTGCCGGCCATCGTGAAGCGATGCCGCGGCTGGTTGCTGTTCTGATAGGTGAGGTTGTTCTGATAGCGTGTCGAGTTCGTTGAAGGCCATCTCTGGTCTTCTCGCGAATGAAGACGTATGCGCCGAGGAAGTTCCAGCCCTTGCTGAAGGTCTTCTGCGCCTTCAGTTCCATCGAGTGAGTACCGCTCGGAGGCGCCTTGCGTGCCGACTTCGTACAGGCCGCCATATTGCGGGTACTTGGTCAACAGGGACGACAGCGAGACCGTCTTCTGGTTGCGCAGCGGGCCGGGGAACAGCGTCGGGGTGAGGTAGTTGTAGAACGGGTTGTCCACAGTCGTGCTGATCGCATTCTGCTGTGAGACCTGGAGGTCGCGGATCGAGGTTGTTCAGCGTCTTGGAGTAAGTGCTGATTTCCGATGTTGTAGAAGAAGGTTGCAGAGGCAACGACCTGCCCTTGGCAACTGGTGCTGGAAGTTCACATTGAAGCGATCGTTGATGGCCTTCTCGAATTGTCGCGGATACCAGAGCAGCGGAGCGCCGCCGCGGCCCACGTTGGAACCGGCGGCCTTGCCGTCGATGGGGATGCAGCGGGTTGGTTGGCCGGGTAAGGATTGGTGATGGTCTGCTGCGGAACGCCCTCAAGCAGCCCCGAGGTATTCTGATAGCCCTTGACGCCGAAGTACGGCGGCTCCAGGAAGCTGACGGTCTCGAACCCGGCGACGGGCGCCTGGCTCAGGGTCATCTCTGAAGGCACAAGGTAGCGGGCGTAGCCGATGCGCAGAGCGGTGCCTTCGTCGATCTTGATGGCCGCGCCGATGCGCGGTGCGAGCGCGAGCTTCTGCGGATTCCACATGCCGGGATGAGCGTCGCTGGTCCACAGCCACTGTCCGTTGTACGTGTAGTAATTCGCGCCCACGAGGTTAGTGCCTGCGGCGGGCATCTGCGGGCGGGGACGCCTGCATTTCGGGAATCGGCGCGGAGAGGTCCAGGCCCTGTGACATGTTGTGGCCCGGATCGTGCCAGGCCGTCTCGTACTCGTTGCCGCAAGCCGAGGTTGACGGTGAGCCAACGGTTTACTTTCCAGTCGTCCTGGATGAACATGCCCCAGAATTCATCGTGCGGGTCGGGTGCCGGTCCGCCGATCATCTGCGACTGGCCGTCGAGGGAGCCGAGGAGGAATGAGGCGAAGCCGAATCCGTTGAGCCTGGTGTTGGGGCTGGAATAGGTCTCCGCGGTCAGTTCCGTGGGGAAGAAGAACTGGGAGGTGTTGCCGACGAACGTGACGCCGTAGCCGCGGCGATGCTCGACACCGGCTTTCAGGTAGTGAGAGCCGCGCTGCTGCGAGATCTTGACGCTATAGGCCTGGCCCTGGGGTTTCTGATCCCAGTAAAAGCCGCGGCCGCCGAAGCCGACGCCGCCGATGTTCATGAGCGGGAAGTAGACCGGCACGCCAGGGGAGGCGTCCTGATAGGACTTGTACCAGTTGTTGCTGGCCCAGATCTTGCCCCAGCCGTCTTCGGCCCAAGCTGTCGGAGACATAGGCGTCGATCACCTTGTGCCAGTCGCCGTGGAAGTTCACGACCGTGCGGGGGTTGGCGGTCCAGATACGCGTCGCCGGAGATCTGCGTCGCGCCACGGGAAGTGCCGGTCGGCACGATACAGCTGGGAGTTATTGGGGTGGCGTTCGGGGCGAGGTCGTCGGTGTCAGTACCTGCCGATGCGGCCGTAGACTCTCCAGGTGTCGTTGATGTTGTAATCGACACGGTCGGAGAAATTGTAGTAGTCGTAGTTCTCCGTGTAGCCGACTTTGAAGTTGTTCACTCCGGTGATGTTGTCGCCGGGGTTGTTGGGATCCCAGAAGTCCTTCACGAGCGACGCCGAGAGGGGATCGAAGCGCGCGGTGGGAACAATGTTTCCGGCAAACGGGTTCCGGCTGATGGCGCCGGTGGAGGGGTTGAGCCTCGTCGTGTAAGGATCATAGATGGTCTTGATCCCGCCGTCGATGTTCATAGGTCTTCGAGAAGTCGCCGCTGCGCTCCAGGGGGGTCGGAACGGTGGTGGTGTAGCTGCTCGGATAGCCGACCTTCCAGTTCTCGAGGAGAAGAAGTTGAAGAGCTTGTTCTTGATGATCGCGTTGCCGAGCGGTGCCGCCGAACATGTGCTGCCGGGTCGCGTTCTTGGTGAAGCGGGTGCGGTCCGCTTCGGCGTTGAGCCACGGATAGCGGCCCAGGTAGAAACCTGTTCCATGCCAGTCGTTGGTGCCGGACTTCAGCGTCATGCTGATGAGGCCGCCGGCGCTGTGGCCGGACTCGGCGTCCACGCTGTTCTGCGACACGACGACTTCCTGGACGGCGTCGGTGTTGGGCGGATAGCTGTTCTTCTGGCCCATGCCGATCGGGCTGCCGTCCACCTGAAGATCGTTCTTCAGGTTGGTGCCGCCGCCGAGGTCCACGCTGTTGGCTGACCAGGAATGGTAGGGCATCATCTCGCCGCGGGTGTTGACGGCCGAGGGAGCAAGCAGAGTCAGCTTGAACGGGATTGCGGTCGATACGCGGAATCTCTTCGGCCAATTTCGAGTCCAGCGTGAAGTCCTTGTTGCTGGAGTTGAACTGCACCGCAGCGGGGGCGTCAGTGACGGTAATGCTGTCCTGGACCGAGCCCGGTTTCAGCACGGCATCCACGGTGACGTCGCCGCGCATCTGGACGAGGATGTTTTCCTGGACGTACTTGCTGAAGCCGGCCGACTCGACCGTGACCGTGTAGGTGCCGGGGTCGACCAGGTCGAACAGGTACAGGCCGGTGCCGCTGGACTGGCGGACAACGACGATCCCGGTAGCAACGTTGGTCAGGGTGACCGTCGCTCCGTTGATCACGGCCTTGGTTTGATCAGTGACTACACCTTGCACACGTCCGCGGTAGCTTTGGGCGAACATGCCTAGACAGAAAAAGAAGAGCAGCAAAAGTGGTGTCACTTTGGCTGCCAAACGATGAAACCTCATAAAACCTCCAAACCTATTACGCATCGATACAGTACGAAAACCATACGGCCTTGAAGGCTGCGTTCGGTTTGTCCCTGAGCTAGCGGCAAGGCAACGTACTTCACCCGGCCGCACCGGTCCTCGCGGGCTTTGATATACTTCCCGCGGTGAACCTTTGCGATTATTGTGCGTCTCACTATATATAGGGTTCAAGGAATTCTCCGGTGACTTCACTGTGCGATCACTAGTGAATGATGGATTTCGAAGCAGTTACAGGCCATGAGCGACAGAAATAACGGATCCACGACGGTTTTGGTTAAGGATCTTTCAGAAGATCGGCGGTGGGCGCTAGCCAATCGAATAGCCTCCAGCCCGGGGTTCGCGAAGGCCGCACAACTGCGCGAGCTGCTTCTTTACCTTTGCAAACAGGCGATTCTGGATCCATCGGCTGACATGAGCGAGCAGGAGATTGGAAGCCGGGTTTTGGGAAGGCGGCCGGATTACGATACTCAGTCAGACAATATAGTGCGGGTTCAAGTC
Organism: Bryobacteraceae bacterium; assembly: GCA_963714395.1. Lineage (GTDB taxonomy): Bacteria > Acidobacteriota > Terriglobia > Bryobacterales > Bryobacteraceae > JACADU01. The sequence goes on along the minus strand of CAVQOO010000031.1, from coordinate 49,854 downwards.
CGGCATTTGCGACAGAAGTTGGATGAGTATTTCAGGGTGGAAGGCCGGGACGAAACGATGGTGGTGAGCATCCCCAAGGGGGGTAGGGCACCGGTGTTCCAGGTTCGGGAGACGCCGGTTGAGCAGCCGCCGGAACCGGTGCCCGTTCAGGCTGTCAAGGTCAAATCGAGAAGAGCGGCGCTGGTGGTGCTGCTGCTCGCGTTCGCGGGGGCGGCATTCTATCTCGGCAGAGAGTCCGCGGTCCTGGGATCGAGAGTCACAGGAGAGCTTTCGAGGGATCCGCTTTGGGCTCGAGTATTTGAGAGAAATGAACCAACTACGATTGTCATTTCGGACAGCAATCTGGCGTTCGTTCAAGACATTCTGCACTCGGATCTCAACGTGGAAGAACTGAGCAACGGAGGGCTGCGGAAGCTGATCGAGAGGGTGCCGGACGACAAGACGCGGGCAATCCTGAAGGAACTGACGGTGCGTCAGTATACGAGCATGGCCGATGCGACGGTGGCCAACCGGCTGGCGATGATCGGGGGGCCGTCGGGATCGAAAGTAACGGTCCGGTATTCGCGGCATCTGGGGATTCGAGATCTGAATGCGGGGAACTTTGTTATCGTTGGCAGCCGGCGAGGCGTGCCTTGGGTGGAGCTATTTGAGCCGGAATTGAACTTCGGGCTGCAAATTGCGGGGGTGGGGCGGCAATCCGGTTTCCGAAACAAGCGTCCACAGGCTGGCGAGTCGGCGCTCTATACGACAGTCAAGTATGACGATGGCCGATACGAAACCTACGCCATCATCTGCTTCCTGCCGAATCTGAAGCGTACCGGCGATGCCTTGTTGTTGGAGGGGATCATGATGGAAGGGACAGAGGCCGCCGGGGAGTTCGCCATGAGCAAGACGTTCACGCGGTTGCTGGCCGACAAGTTTGGCGCCACGACGCCAGAGAAACTTCCGCCCTTCGAGGTCCTGCTGAGGATTCAGGCCATGTCTGGCGCGCCGAACAAGGTCGATGTTGTGGCGTGGCGGCGGCCGGGCGAGAAATGAGCTGAAGGCCGGGCGAGACAATGAACAAACGGTTGATCGTGGCGGCGGCTGCGGCGGTTTGTTTCATTCTCAGGGCCGGGGACACTGCGGGCTCGGGCTTGACGGCGGTCGAGATCATGAGCAAGGTGGAGGCGGCGGATACGGCGCGCAGGGCGGCTTTGGGGAGTTACACTTCGACGCGACAGTATGAGGTGGAGAACGACCGTTTCCACGTTAAGGCGGCGATGACGGTACAGGTCGAGGTGGACGCGCGCGGGGGGAAGAAGTTCCGGGTAGTCAGTGTATCGGGACCGGCGGCGGTGCGCAAATTGGTGTTTCAACGGATGCTGGACACCGAGAAGGGCACGTCGACACCCGAGGGCCAGGCGTCAACGCGAATCTCGAATGCGAACTACACATTCAGGCTCATGGAGGAGACGGCGGCCGATGGGAAGCGGCAGTTCGTTCTCGACGCCAAGCCGAGGAAACCGAGTGCCGTGTTGTTTCGTGGGCGGATCTGGGTGGATGCGGACGAGTTCGCCGTGGTCAGGATCGATGGTGAGCCGGCAAAGAATCCGTCGTTCTGGGTGAGCAAGACGCATTTCGTGCACGAGTACGCGAAAGTGGGCGGACGGTGGCTGGCGTCAGTGAACCGGTCTGAGTCCGATATCAAGGTGTTCGGCAAGAGCAGGGTGACGGTCCGGTATGGGGAGTACAAGGTGGAGACCGGGGGCGGGCAGTAACAACTTGACAGGGGCTTTGCAGGATCTTGACACAGCTTTAGAAACGCAACCGTAACGCGGCGGGTCCGTAGGGTTTGAGAAGAAAAGGTCTCAAACATGGACACGATCGTCGTTTCGCGTTTCGAATACAAATACCTGCTGCGGCCGGCGCAAGTGCCGGAGATCCGGCGGTTCCTGTTGCGGTACTGCACGCCGGACATCAACGCGGAGGGGGCGGAGTGGTACGGGATCCACAGCCTGTACCTGGACACGGGAGACTACCGCTTCTACAGGCAGTCAGCCGACAAGGCGCTGGAGCGAATGAAGCTCAGGGTGCGCGCGTACACGACCGGCAACGGTCCAGTGAAGCTCGAAGTAAAGCGGCGGGTAAACGAGCTTGTGACGAAGAAGTCGCTGCTGCTGCCAAGGGATCAATGGGACAAGGTGGGCCTGGACGGACTGGGTACCTCCAGCGAGTTCGCGTCGCTGGTTGAGAGGCTACGGGCGGCTCCGAAGCTGCTGGTTGACTACGAGCGGCAGGCTTTCCACAGCGGCGTGGACGACTACGTGCGGGTGACGTTCGATCGCAGAATCAGGTGCCAGCCGATGCGGGAGTGGAATGTGCGGGGCCACGCGAAGGCATGGCGACTGGTGGATGAGGCGGCATCGGGAGGGGAGAGCGAGTCGGCGTATGTACTGGAGCTGAAATTCAAGGTGCTGCCGCCGGTGTGGCTGCACGACATGGTGACGACTTTCGGATTGGTGAGGCGGGGTTTCTCCAAGTACGCGCGGGGGGTGCGGCACACAATCGCGGATCGGGAGACGAGCTGGGATTTGCGCGCGGCAATGAACGGGGCGTACCGCGCCTGGAGGGTCGCATGAACTGGAACATGCTGCCGGTTGCCGAGATGGCTGGGTTGAGGGATGCTGCCGCGGCATTGCTGATTGCCTTTGTCCTGTCCCACCTGGTGGCGCTGGTTTACGTGTGGACACACCAGGGGATGTCGTTTTCGCAGGCATTTGTGCAGACGCTGGTGATGAGTTCGGTGGTGACGACGACGATGATGCTGGCGATCGGCAACAACGTCGTGTGGGGGATCGGAGTGGTAGGGGCACTGGCGCTGGTTCGGTTCCGGACGAACTTACGGGATCCGCGGGACATTGTGTTCATCTTCGCGACGCTGGTGGACGGGGTTGCGGCGGGGACGCGGGCCTACGCGCTGGCGGCAATCGGGACGGTGGCCTTCTGTCTTGTGGCGGTGTATCTGGCCAAGGCGCCATTCAGCGTGAAGAGGAGTTTCGACGGATTGCTGCGATTCACCGCGCCCTGGGAAGGTCCGTCGGAGCATGCGGTGGGGGAGAGTCTGAAGCGGCACTGCAGCCTGATGGTGCTGGCGACGGTGCGGGAGGTATCGCAGGGAGAAGGCAGCGAACGCGTGTACCATGTGCGGTTCAGGAGGGACGAATCGAGGCAGAGCCTGATGAAGGAACTATCGCAGGTGGCGGGAATCACGGGGCTGTCGCTGATGCTCGAAGACTCAAGGATGGAGGTATGACGGCGATGTTGAGGAATGGATCGGCGCGGAAGATGCTGATTGCAGCGGTATGGGGCGCTTCGACGGTAGCGGGGGTGTGGCTGGTGCGCGGGCCGGGCGCGGGCACGATTGCGCCGGGACAAGTGCTGGCGCAGGAGTATCGAATCGCGCCAGTGGAGACTGGACGGTTGGCGACGGTGCTGGTGGCCGCGGGGCAGCGGGTGGCAGGGGGACAGGAGATTGCGCGGATGGACACGTCAGTGCTGGAGCGGGAGATCGCCGTGGCGGAGGCGCATCTTCGCTACTACGGGACGGAAACAGAGGCCTCAACGGCGGCGCTGGATTCGGACGGGTATGAGACGGAGCGATCGTTTCAGTCGGACGCGGCCGATGCGAGGGCTGAGTTGGAGAACGGGCGATCGAGCAGGGCTCTGCAAGCCGGAGAGTTGAAACAGTTGAGGGAGGAGTTGCAGCGGCAGCATGAGTATTTGAAGGAGGGGCTCACCAGGCGGGATCGGGTGGACGAGATTGCGCTGAAAGTGAGGACGCTGGAGAGCGCGGAGGCTGAATGGCCACAGAGGATCCGGGACCTGGAGTCGCGGCACGAGGCGGCGATGGAACGGCTGGCGGCGTGGCGGGCGAAGTATTCAACCAGTACCGCGCATGCATCGCGACAGGTGCGAGTTCGGCCGATGCGGCAGCGTGTGGCGGAACAGATTGAGGCACTGCGCGTGCTTCGCACGAGGCTGGAGAACGCGAAGGTGACTGCCCCGGCGGACGGCGTGGTGGTGACGATGCTGGCACGGCCAGGCGATGTGGTGAGGGCTGGGGAGCCGTTCGCGGTCTTGAACGGCGAGGGAGCGCGGCAGGTTGTGGCGTACGTGCAGGAGAGGGACGGCCGGCCACTGCAGGCAGGCGACAAAGCGGTTGTGCGGCGGCGCAGAGACCCGCGTGAGGAGCATGTTTCGAAGGTGGTGAGAGTCGCTGAAGCGGTGACGCTGCTGCCGGCCAGATTCTGGGTTGTGCCGCAGTTGGCGTCATGGGGGCGCGAGGTGCTGATCGAATCGGCGGCGGCACAGCGGATGGACGCGGGGGAGGCTCTGGATGTCGTGTTTCCCGGCGGTGGACAATGAGGGCTCTGGCGGGGCTGGTGTTGGCGTGCTCAGCGGCAATTGGTGCTGGGGCTGGGGCTCCGGCGGTGTTGACGATGGAGGAGGCGGTGGCGCGGGCGCTGCGGAATCATCCGGAGACACGCGCGGTGAGGGCGGCTGAGGCGGTGGCGGCGGCGCAGATGGCTGTGTCGCGAGCGTGGCGGCAGCCGGAGTTTCGATTCAGCCGCAGCAACTTCGATCTGGATGAGCAGACATACGAGGAGAGGTCGAGTGTCGGGTTGCGATTCTCAGTGCCGCGGCCGCGTGAGATGGCGCTGAAGCAGCAAGCGGTGAGAGCGCGACAACAGGGGGCGGCAGCGGAGAGTCGCGCGGCGGAGGCGCGGTTGGCGGTGGAGACGCGACTGGCATTCCGGAGGGCGGCGATCGCGGAGGAGAGAGTGAGAGTCGCGGAGAGAATTGCCGGGCTGCGGCGGGAATTGCAGAAGACGGTGTTGCGGCAGGTGTCGACGGGGCTGAAGGAGGCGGACGAATCGGAGCTGACGGAACTGATGGTCGCCGAGGCGCAGAGCGAGCTGCGCAGAGCGGCGGCGCTGGCCGATGGAGAAAAGCGGAAGCTCGTGCGGCTGATCGGCGGCTCGGATGCAGGCGAGTGGACGCTGGTTTTGTCTGACGGGCTGTTTGCGAGCCCGGCGGAGTTGCCAGGTAATGCTGAATTGGCGGCGCGGGCGGCTGGGTCGAGAGCGGAATTGGAAGCGGCTGCAAGCGAGTGCAAGCAGCATCAGGCGGCTGAGGCATTGGCGAAGAACGAACGGTATCCGTGGTTGAGTTTCGCGCAGGTGTCGTATCGGACGACGACGATGGCCGATCGGGGGGCATGGGGTTTTCAGGTTGGGGTTGATCTTGCCATTGTTCAGGACTGCGGCGGCGGCGGAGGCGCGAGTGGCGGCGGCGCAACGGAATCGATGTGAGCTGGAGAGGCAGGCGCTGCAGGCGCGGATCCAGCGCGAGGTGGAGGAGCGAGCGGCGAACCTCGAGGAGTTGCGGCGGGAGTTGGCAGAGTTGGAGAGACTGCGGACAGGGCCGGCAGAGCGGGCGCTGGTGCGGGTACGGATGGCGTTGGGCGCCGGGCGGGCGGATCAGGTGGAAGTGCTGGATGCAGAGGCGCGGGTGCTGGGGTTGAAGGACCGCTGGCTGGAGCGGCGTCTGCAGTATGCGATGGTGGAGGCGCAGGTGGAGGCAGCGGTGGGGGAGATGCTGACCGAGTACTGAGGAGTGACTGCTCCTATAGCCTCCAGCGAGGTGGTCAGCGTATGCTAAAGCACATGAACAGACGCGCGTTTCTCGAAATCTCGCCTTTTGCCGCCTCATTCAGCCTCGGGCCGGCAAACAAACGGGAACGCATGCTGCAGTGGCTCGCGGGCAAGACCGACCCCAATTACACTCCGGCCGCCTTCTTCCTTCATTTCGGCGGGGAGTACAAGGCCGGTTCCGCCGCCGCCAAGCGCCATCTGGAGTACTTCCGCCAAACGGACATGGATTTCGTAAAGATCCAGTTCGAGCAGACCTACGAACGGCAGGCCTTCCTCCAGAAGCCGTCCGACTGGTCGAAACTTGCGCTTCGGAAAATCGATTTCTACGAACCCCTGATCCAAACAGTGCGGGAGCTGGTCAAGGCCGCCAAGAAGGATTCCTTGATCCTGATGACCCTCTACTCGCCCTTCATGTGTGCCGGGCACTGCGCGACCGCGCCCGTGCTGCGGCGTCACCTGGAAGAAAACCCCGATGCCGTAAAGCGCGGCTTGGAGATTCTCACTGAGAGCCAACTCATCTTCGTGCGCGCCTGCATACAGGCGGGCGTCGATGGCTTCTACATGTCCACACAGGGCTCGGAGACCAAGCAGTTCGCCAATCCCAGGATCTTCACGGAATACGTGAAGCCTTCCGACCTCGTCGCCATGAAGGAAATCAGCGCGGCTTGCCCCTTCAACATCCTCCACGTGTGCGATTACGTCGCGCCCTACGCCAACTACGATGCGGTCCGCGATTATCCCGGACACGTCGTCAACGTCAACTCCAAACTCACAGACAGGCAGCTCTCCTGGCAGGAGATTTCCACGATCTTCAAACGCCCAGCCATGGGCGGCATGGACCGGCATGGCATCCTGGCCAACCGGAACACCCGCAACAGGTCGAGGACGAGATCAAACGGGTGGTGAAGAGCGCCCCGCGGCAGTTCATTCTCGCCGCCGACTGCACCGTGGCGGGCGACACCGATTGGAACCGCTTGCGCCACGCCATCTCCGTCGCCCACCGAGTGGGACACTGACGAGTCCGGACCGGCTAAGGGGTGACTGTCCCTTTTGCTAAGGGGTGACTGTCCCTTTCGCGTTGAAGAGGGTGGAGGAGTTGGGGGCGAGCGTGAGGTCCAGCGTCAGGCCCGAGCGCAGGGCGATGCGGCGGGGGCCGCCGGTTTTCGTAGTGGATCAGGACGAGTCCGCCGCCGGCGTGGACGATGTCGCCGGCTTCGGTGTAGAGGTGCGCGCCGGCCTGGCCGAAGATGTCGCGCCACTGCGCAGTGGAGAGAGCCGGGGCGCCGGTGGCGAACCAGACGTGGTTGTGGCGTGAGAGGCCGGGGATACGAGTCGCCGACGGTGAAGGCGGGTGAGAAGGGGAGGTTCGGGGCGAGGCGGAGGTCGAGACCGGTGAGTTCGCGGGAGAATTCGATGCTCAGGCGGGCGCCGTCGCAGTAGGCGGGAAGGCCCTGGAAGACCACTTCCCTGCCCGGCTGCATGACGCGGTCGCGAATGAAGCGGCGCTGAGCCGCGGTCATCAGCCACGTGTTGGCAAAGACCACGACGCGGAAGCGGGAGAGATCGATCTTCTCGAGGTCACGGAGATGGATGGTCTCGAGAGCGGCTCCGGCGGCCCAGGCTGCGGTGATGGTGCGGTTGACGGCGATGGGGTCGGTGAGCGGGTCAGTGCCCTGGATGGAGCCGGTGTAGTAGAAGACTTCAGTGTCGAAGACAAAGAGGACGTCGCCGGCGGGCGCGTAGGGCTGGGCGTGGTGCTGGTCGAGGAGCTTCTTGAGGCGGGCGACTTCGGCCATGAGGCGGTCATCGATCCACCAGCCGGACTGGTTGGAAGGGCCGAAGTCGTAATACCAAAGGCCGGCGCCGCGGGTGTAGGACTCCAGGACGTTTCTGCGGAGGATGGAGATGTCGCCAGGGACGTCGGTCAGGGTGAAGGCGGTGTCGACGTTGTTCTGCCACTTCCACGAGGGGGTCTGGTCCATCTCGTCGAGGAAGAGCTTGCCGTTGAGGCGGACGGTTTCGATGAGGGCGCGCGTGATGCCGCTGGAGCCGGGGTCGCGATAGTTGGCGCCGTAGGCTTGGGGGGCGCTGAGGTAGTCGACGTCAGGAGATTTCAGGACGTCGTGAAGGCAGAGGTGGCCGCCAGTGGCCTGGCGATCGAACATCGAGAAGAAGTAGCCGTAGAAGGTGCCGGTGAGGATGGGGCGGGGCCAATTGCGTTTGACGACGGCGCAGAGATCGACGATGCGGGAGGCGACGAGGGACTGCTGGCAGCGGTAGTAGTCGATCACATCGGCGCGCTTGGCGGGATCGCGGAAGATGCCGTCGTCGAGAGCACGGCGGGCTTCGGTGGTTGGGATTGGGACAGGGGGCTTGTTGAGGGACTTGCGGTAGGCGTCGAAGCGGCGCTGCATGGGAGCGCTGGTGTCGGGCTCGTTGCGCATGAAGCCCCAGTAGTGCCACTCGCCGTAGACGCCGCAGGCGACGTGAATGCCAGCGAGGGCGTCGCCTTCGGGGGTGGCGGCGCAGGCCCTTGAGGAGTTCGACAGTTTTTTCGCGGGCGGCAGTGAACCAGTGTTCGGAGGCGAGGCTGGCGCGGGGCGTGCGGCGGAGGTCGTCCTGGATGATGCGAACGGGGAGGGTGCGGTCGATTTTCTCGAAGTCGCCGTTGGCGTAGCGGGTGAGCTCGTCGGGGTTGGTGCGCTTCCACCACTCCGGGGCATTGAGGTGCCAGCGCAGGACGACGGCGGCGTCGGGACAGAGGTCGAGGATTCCGCGAAGCTGTCGGCGGGCGAGGTCGATGGAGAGGGGGCCGGGCTGGGTCCAGCAGTCTTCGAGGAAGAGGTCGAGTTGGAAGAGGTTGAAGCCGGCCTTCACGAAACGCTCGATGCTCTTGCGGGGGAACTCCTCCCAGGAGTAGCGGCCGCCGGGACAATCGGTGAGGGCGTAGAAGGAGGCGTGGACCGGCTGGCCGCGAAGGAAAAGAGTGGGCTTGCCGAGGGCCTGGCGGACTTCGAGGGTCGCGGGCTGGGTGGGGGCAAGGCTGGCGGTCGCGGCGGGGACGAGCGCGGCGGATTGGAGAAAGGTGCGGCGTTGGATCATTGGAGACAGTCGTAGAACGTGCAGCCGCGTCGAGCGGCCTGACTAGCCATGATAGTCGGACGGAGTAGAGAGGGACAGACCCCCTTTAGGCCAGGGGGTATTCCGTGGAGTAAAGGGTGTCTGTCCCCTGGTGCTGGTGATTCAAGATCCGGCGATTTCGACCCAGTGGATGCGGCCGGGGGTGGCGGCCTGGAGGTCGATGACGGCTGGGCCTTCGAAGTTGGGCGGCGCCCGCCAGGCGTGGAAACCGCGGGCGGGGCCGGGCTTGGGGGTCTCGCCGGGAGGGGCGGGTTCGCACTTCTCGCCGTTGAGGCGGAGTTCGGCGATTTCGCAGTCTTCGAATTCGAGGCGGATGACGGCGTTGTTGAGGCGGGGTCCGCAGTGGAGACGGAAGGAGGCCCATTCGTTGGCGGCGAGGGTCTTGGGGAGTTGGGCGGCAGAGGGTTCGCCGGGCGCCCAAGTGTCGGAGTAAGTGACGATGTGCCGGCGGGGTTTGCCGGTGAGGGTGGAGAGGCGGCCGCATTCGCGAAGGAGCGCCGGGTAGTTTTCGGGGTCGGCCATCTGGGTCTGCGAGTCCATGTAGTTGAAGAGGTAGACGCGGTCCGCGCCGCGGGCGAGCATGGCGGCGGCAGCGCCGCGGACGGTTTCGAGCGAATTGAACTGGAGCGGGCGGTAGGCGTGGTAGGGGCGGAGGAGCAGTTCGAGTCCGGCGGCGAGGATGACGCGGTCGCCGGCGAGGCGGCGCCAGAGTTCGAGCGGGATGTCGGTTTCGATGCTGGCCCAGAAGGGGGTGACGGTGAGGAACTGAATGATGTTCTCGCGGGCCCAGAGTGCGCCATCGAGGCCGAGGTTGATGGCGGTCTGAGGGCGGGAGGGGACGCGCGCGCCGAGCAGGATGGGATGTCCGCGACGTTTCTGCCATTGGTCGAGAAGGGTGCGGGTGCGGCGCATGAACTCGGTCAGCAGCACGCCGCCTTCGAGTTCGCGGCCGGGGCGAAAGTGGAAGCCGAAGCGCATCCAGTCGAGCTCGAGGCCGTCGAAGTCGTAGCGCTGGCAGTATTCCTCGATGAGGCTGAAGTGGTAGTCGCGGACAGCGGCGTGGGCGAAGTCGAAGGCGCGGTCGCGCCAGTCGATAGTTCTCCAGGGGATGCGGCGGTACTCGGGATGGTCGCGCCAAAAGGTGCTGTGCATGTAACTCGCGGGGTCGTCGACATTGTGGAGATCGTTCATGCGCATCGATATCCATGGGGCGATCTTGTGGCGGCGGGCACGGGCGATCCAGAGGTGATAGGGGTCGATGTTCTGCTGGGCGAGAGACCAGGCAGTGTGGACCCACTTGCGGGCGCTGGCGCGGGCTTCGGCAACGGTGGAGCGGAAGAGGGGCTGGTCGTCGGGGGCGGCTGGGGTCATAGCCCTTCCAGATGGGGTCCCACACTTTGCTGGCAAAACTGGTGCGCTGGGAATTGGCTGACAGGATCAGCTCGCGGACCTGGGTGTTGGCGTATTGGTCGACGAAGGAGGCGACGGACTCTTCAGTGACCGGTTGGCCGGCGCGCGTGAAGAACCAATGGCTATTGTCCTCGTTGAGGGAGAGGGCGGTTTGCGGAGCGGGCGGTCCGGGGGCGGCGAGGGCCGCGGCGGGGAGAGTGAGGACATCGCGCCGGCGGAGTGGCATCGTTTCTCACTGTATACGGAGAGTGGAGTACGATAACGGGGTTGCCGTTTGGATCGCAGGAGGACTCTTTGAAACAGCCGATGTGGAAGGCGATTCTGACCGATGGCCATTTCTGGCTGCCGGTGATCGTTCTGGTGGTTGGCATCAGCCTGCTGGCGGCGGTGAAGTAGCGCCATGGCGAACAGTACTGGATCGACGACGGCAACTTTCGGCCCGCACGCTGCACTGGCTGGGCGTGGCCTGCGGCTTCGCGGCCGGCGCGTGGCTGGGCGCGGCGGAAGCGCCGACCAAGCTGGTGACGGCGGGTTTCTCGCCGTTCATCATTTCGCTCGGCATGGTGGCGGGCGTGTTCGTCGCGCGCTGGACGGTGCCGATGATGCTCAAGGGCACGGGCTACATCTGGCTGGACCTGAAAGAGAAGAAGCACCTGATGGTGTGGGCGATTCTGGCAGGGATGCTGTGGGCGGTGGCCAACACGCTCACGGTGTTCGCGATCACGCAACGTCGGGCTCTCGATCGCGTTTCCGCTGTGGAACACCAACAGCCTGGTGGGACTGTTCTGGGGCTGGCTGCTGTTCAACGAATTGCGAGGCTCGGGCGCGAGCCAGTGGCTGAAGGTGCTGGGCGGAGCGGCGGCGATCGTCGTGGGTGCGTGCGTGCTGGCGTACGCCACTCAGCACCAATCGGGCTCGGGGCCGGAGGGAGCGGCGGCGCTTGGCATCATGGCGGCGCTCGGCGCGGGTCTGCTGTGGGGCACGATGTACATCCCCTATCGCAAGGCGTACATCAGCGGCATGAATCCGCTGTCGTTCGTCACGGTGTTCACGTTCGGCGAGTTGGGGACGGTGTTCGCGCTGGCGCTGGTCTTCGGCGGCGGCTACGACGAACGTGATGGCGGATTTGAGCAAGGCGCGGCCGGTGATGTTCTGGCTGTTCCTGGGCGGGTTCTGCTGGGTGCTGGGCGATCTGTTCCAGCAGTACGCGGCGAAGTACATCGGCATCGGCCGGGGCATTCCGCTGTCGAACACGAATCAGTTGTGGGGGCTGGCGTGGGGCGCGCTGGTGTTCGGCGAACTCGCCGGGCAGATCGGCGACGGCGCAGACGCTGGTGATCGCGGGGTCGGTGGTCATGATCGCCGGCGCGGTGGCGATCAGCTTCGCGGAGGCGCCGGCGTCCGAGCAATCGTCGTGGCGGAGGGCGATGGAGCGGGAGTGCGAGCCGGTATGGGCTGAATCGCGGCGCGCGTGGAGGCGTCGATGCAGGGAGAGGACGTGCTAGCGCAGGGGCGGCCGGGGAGGGCGTGGTGGGAATACCTGGTGGTGCTGGTAGCCGTGGGAATCTTTGTGTGGCTGGGGATGGACGCGGAAGCTGCGCCGATTCAGGCCAACACCACGTGGATCGCGATACTGAGCGCGGCGACGCTGGTGCTGCTGGGGCTGTGCGGGACGCTGCTGTGGAGGCGGACGAAGTTCTCTTAGCGTCATCGCTTGACGGGTCCCAGGTAGCGGTCGAGCCAGTCGAGAGTCTCGCGCATCACCTCGACGCGATTTGCGAGGAGGTTGTGGCCCGCGTTCAGGACGACGAGCTTCTTGTCCTTTGGAGGAGTGCCCAGGAGGCGGAAGAAGGGCTGCACAGATGTCTCGAAGGGGAAGATGAAATCGTCGCGGCCGTTGATCATCAAAACAGGCTTGGTGACGCGCGGGATAAAGTTGAACTCATCGGACTCCGGAGTTCGAGGACGAAACAGCAGACCGCCTACGATGAGAACCGCAGTCTTGAAGCGATCCTCGAGCGAGAGGAAGATCGGAGACATGTGCCCGCCCCAGCTAAAGCCGTAGTAGGCAATGGCGCCGCGCTGGATGTCCGGCCGGCTTTCCAGGAGGTCGAGCGAACGGCTGACCTCATTCACCCACTGACCTACTTGCACGCGGTTGTGTTCGGCGATCACGACGCCCGCCTGACGCTCGTAGGTACCCATGTAGATCGGGTACAGGACAGCGCGGCCGCTCTTGATGATGAAATCGAGGAACGCCAGGCTTTGGAGGGGTTTCGAACTGGTTTGCTGAATGGTGCCGGCGCCAGGGAAGAACAGGACCGCCTGATAGGGCGGCGTTGTCCCCTTGGGCACGAAGAGGTGCGCGCTCATCCGTTCGCTGCCGTAACCGGCGTCGTAAGCGATGGTCAAGTCCTTCCAGTACTCGTTGCTGTAGTCTTCGGAGACGACGACGGGGTTGAGGGGCCGCGGTTCACGCGCATAGATGCTGCGGAAGATCCGAAATGACTCGTCCGAAACCGGCTTCTCGGTAGAGTAGTCCCTGAACGGGCGCACGATCGCGGCTTTGAACCTTGCAGGCACAGTTCCATCGGCGTACTTCACACAGCGGAACCCATTTCCAGGGGCCCTGTCTAAGGGGTCGCGCAACTCGGACCACAGATGATAGTAGGTGGGGTCGTCCCAGGCGCCGCCGAGGGCATACCGGCGGCCCTGCCCCTCATTCCAGGACCATTCGCGAACGTTACCGCCCATGTCATAGACGCCAGTCCCGACGATGCCCAGATGGCTTCCCACTGGCGCCGGACCCTTCCGTCCAAAATTGTTCAGGGGCACACCGGCAGTGGGATCCGCATTGGTAATACGGGCGCTGTGATACCAGTGGTAGAGCGTCGGGAGGTTCTTTCCGACAAATTTGGCGTACGCGGCAGCCTCATACCAACTGACGCCTCCGACCGGGTAATCGTCCTTGCCCTCAGTGTAGGTGCCCGCCTCCCAGGTAGCGGGGCCAGGCCTGCCGGTCGAGTCGACGAGCAGCGCCATCGCGCTCTTCCAGTCGAGCGGTCGGCCGTCTTTCGTGAAAGGCTGTTCCCAATACTCACGCTTACCGTAACCACCGGCGTCGACAAATTGCTTGAACTTACGATTGGAGACTTCCAGTTTGTCGATCCAGTATTCGTCGATTGGAAATGGGCCCATGTAGCCGAATCCGGAGAGGTTCACCCGAAATGTCCCTTTCGGCACAAAAGCCATGCCGCTCTCGGGATTTCCCTGCGGAACGAGCCGCATGGTCAGATTGACATTCTGATAGTGCGGACCAGGATACTCGAGAGTCTCAAATCCTGGCTTGGCGGCGCGAGTAAGATACAATTCACGGGCAATCCGGAGGCGCTTGACGGGGGTCTGCCCGATGCGAACCCATGCCGCTTGAACGTCCTTGTAAGGCCTTATCTCGACTTCGGCGCCGGGAGGCTCCGTGTTGAACGACACCTCCATCGAAACCTCAGGCAACAGTTTCGCGAGAGCGGCGTTAGCGGGGATGATCTCCTGCGCGCGGGTGGCGAGGCTGAATGCGGGTGAGTATTCCCCGCGCTCGGCCAAGCGGACGATTTCCGGAAGGGCTTCCCTCTCGGCCCACTGGATCCGCCGCGTGCGAACTCCGAACCATATCCCGATCCCGATCAAGGCCAATAGAACGATCGCAGCGGGGATGGCAACTCGCGGATTGCCAAGCAAGGCACGTAATCCTGTGCGGGAGCGCTTGACGCGGGCCAAAGATGCGGCGAGGTCCCGGCGCAGTTCGGTCGCGGACTCGTAGCGGAGTTCACGGTTCTTCTGGAGGCAGCGCTCGACAATGGATTCGAGTTCGGCAGGGACATCCTTGCGCAGCCGATTGGCCTTCACAGGCGCCTCGCGGAGAATGGCCGACATTGTCGAGATCACCGAGTCCCCGCTGAAAGCGGGGGAACCCGTGAGGAGCTCGTAGAGTACAGAGCCGAAGCTGAAGATGTCGGAACGAGCGTCCACGGGTTTGCCTTCCACCTGCTCGGGGGACATGTATGCCGCGGTGCCCATGATGGCGCCCTCGCGAGTGAGGCTCGGTTGTGCGGCAGCCGTGGCGGTTTCGTCACTGTCGGCGATTGTGAGGGGAACATGCTTGGCGAGCCCGAAGTCGAGCACCTTGACGATTCCAGACTGCGTGACGAGGATGTTGGCAGGCTTCAGGTCCCGATGGATGATTCCCTTCTGGTGAGCGGCGATGAGCGCGTCGGCGATCTGGATGGCGTAGTCGAGAGCAGTTTCTACTGGAACTGAACTCGGGAGCCTCGACCCTTCGATGTACTCCATGACAAGAAATTCCGCGCCTTGGAATTCGCCGATGTCATAGAGGCTGCAAATGTTCGGATGATTGAGCGAGGCGATGGTGGTAGCTTCGACGGCGAATCGTCTGGAAAAGGCTTCCTTGGAGAACTTGATGGCGACTGTGCGATGAAGGCGCTCATCGAGGCCCTGGTACACCTCACCCATACCGCCCTCGCCGATTTTCTTCAGGATCCGGTAATGAGAGACCGTCTGGCCTTCCATCGCGCAACTACCTGGCGGGTCCGCCCTTCAAATTGGGGTCAGTATACATCAGTTGTTCAACCGAAGCTGCAGCGCGACCACAGACTGCCGCGGGATGGATACCTCCACTTCCGCATTCCGATTGAGCACCGGCAGCGGCGCGAGGCGCACTTCGTTGGGCTTGTCGAACGTGTTGTGCGCGTGCATGTCGGGATGCGTGAGCACTTGGCCGCGGCCCTCCAGGATGCTGCCGGAGGCGAGGCGAATGCGCGCCTTGACGCTTGCGTCCAGTGATGGGTTGGTGAGCGTCAGAGTCACCTGTTTGTCGCGCAGAGAGGCGGAGCCGGACAAGGTGAGTCCTTCCGCGCGGATCTGAACCGGGATGGACCGCGCGCCCATGTGCGGTTGGTACATCTCAAAGACAGAGTACGCAGGGGTGCGAACGAAGCGGCCGCCGTCGGCGAGGAACAGCGAGTGGATGCAGTTGATGGTCTGCGCGACATTAGCCATGGCGATCTTGTCTGCGTGACGATTGAACACGTCGAAGGTAACTGCCGTGTGCAGGGCGTCGCGCAGCGTCAGGGGTTGGCTCAGGATGTGCGCGGGAGCGGTCTCGTCGCCCTTCGAATACCAGACGCCCCATTCATCGATGACCAGTTTCGTGCGGTGCCGCGGGTCGAACTTGCCCATCGCCTCCCAATGACGTTCGATCACCTGCTCAGTCCGCATGCCTTCGCGGATGACCTCATGCCAGGCGGCGGCATCGAAGTCGCGGACCCTGCCTTTTCCGTTGCGGAAATCGGTGTAGAAATGCAGCGAGAATCCGTCCACGGCGGTGCGATGGCCCTGCATGGCCTCAAAGAAGCCCGTCGTCCAGCCGAGATCCATATCCTTTGAATGGCCGCGCGGGCCGGTGGCGACCAAGTGCGGCTGCGGTGGATAGACGGGGAATTGCGTCACGAATTTCCGGTAAAGTGTGGCGTATTCGGCGGGTGTCATGTTGCCGCCGCAGCCCCACGACTCATTGCCGACGCCCCACCAGCTCACGTTGAAGGGAGCTTTGTCACCGTTGGCGGCACGCTCGTCGGCCAGGGAGATGGTGCCTGCCGGGGCGTTGCAGTAGGAGACCCAGTCGTGAAACTCGCGAGGAGTGCCGGAGCCGACGTTGGCGGCCACGTAGGGCTCGGCGCCGACGAGACGGCAAAGACGCATGAACTCATGGATGCCGAATTGGTTCGGTTCGGTGTGATCGAGGCCCGGAGGCATGGCGTACTGCCAGTAGTTGTAAGTGCGAGGGCGCTTGGCGGCGGGGCCGAGTCCATCGCGCCAGTGATAGCCGTCGGCGAAGCAACCGCCTGGCCAGCGCAGGTTCGGCGCGGCGATGCGCTTCATGTCGTCGACAAACTGCTTGCGAATTCCACCGATATTGGGGATTTTGGAAGTCTCCCCGACCCAAATGCCGTCATAGATCACAGTGCCGAGGTGCTCGATGAAGTGCCCGTAGATATCCTTGGAAATCTCCGTCCCCGGAGCCTGTGGCGAGAGTTCGATCTGGGCATCGGCGGAGGCGGTTTGCGCCGGACTCAGCCCTGCAAGCGTGGAAAGGAAGAATGTTCGTCGACGCATTCCAAAGATGATACAGCGTTGGAACGGAATGCAGCGGTTACTGGTCAGACAGGACACGGACGGGGTCGACGCTGACAGCGTGCCGCGCGGGAACGAGGCAGGCAACGAGGGAGATAAGCCCGAGCAGAAGGACGACGCAGCCAAGGACGAGCGGATCGAGGGGCCGGACGCCGTAGATCTGGTTTGCGACCGCTCTTTGCAGGGCAACCGCACCAGCGAGGCCTGACGCCAATCCAATGACCACAAGCAACGAGCCTTCAAGGAGCACGAGTCTGACGACGCCGGACCCCGTGCAGCCAAGGGCCATCCTGATGCCGATCTCGCGCCTGCGCTGAGCGACGAGGTAGGCGAGGACTCCATAGATGCCGATGCCGGAGAGGAAAAGAGCGACGCAGGCAAAGGCCAACGCGAGCATCATCGACGTTCGGCGGGAAGAAACGGACAGCTCAGCCCTCTCGCCCATCGTCCTGACGTCGAACAGAGCAAGTTCCGGATCGATTCCGGCGATTGCCGCGCGGATGGATCGCGACATGGAACCCGGATCGGCGGTGGTCCTGACTGCCAAGGTGAACGCCCTCGAAGTGTCTTGGGCATAGGGGAAATAATAGGCTCCGAAGGCGGAGCGAGTGCCGGCCAAATCCTCCAGCCGGACAGAGCGCACGACTCCGACCACTGTGAACCATCGCGTCTTGGCGTCGGTCTTGCTGAGGTCGGGCGGTTCAGGCCGGTACATACGACGCCCGATGGGATCGACCTTTGGCCAGAAGAGGCTGGCCAGGCGTTCATCGACGATGATCGCAGGCGACGTTGTTTCGTTATCGCGAGGTTCAAAATAGCGCCCCCGCACGAGAGCGATTTTCATGGTTTCGAAGTAGCCGGGGGTGACGACGATGCTGCGCGGGGAGATGACGGATTCGCCCGGCTTCATGACATGGCCCTCGGGCAGGATGACGCTGTCGTTGCCTTGGCCGCCGAAGGGAATTCCATTGGTCGCACCCGCTGCGGCGACTCCGGGCAGGCGAAGGATGGAATCGAGCGTCCTGCTCATCAGGGTGCGGAGTTCGGCCTCGCCACGGTATCTGGCTCGCGGCGCATTGGTGGAGGCGGTGAGAACACCTGTGGTGGTGAAGCCGGGGTCGACCGAGAGAAGGTGCCGGAAGCTGGCCAGCAACAATCCAGCGCCGGCCAGCAGCACGAAGGCAAATCCGATTTCAGCGCCGACCAGGGCTTGGCGCAGGCGGCGGGTTCGGGTGCCGGCGGTGCCGGTGCGGCTGCCGTCGTGGAGCATTGCGCTCAGGTTGGCCCTGAAGACGGTGACGAGCGGCGCGAGTCCGTTGAGCAAGCCAACGAGGAGAGCGAGCGAGAGGGCGATGAGAATCACGACGGCATCGATGCGAACTTCGTAGGCGCGGGGGAAACGATCCAGGCCGATTGTATTGAGTGCGCGGAGCAAGAGCGCGCCGAGCAGGACGCCGGCAACACCACCGGTCGCAGCCACGAGGACATTTTCAACGATCAACCGGCGGACCACCTGGGCGCGAGTCGCGCCGAGAGCGAGCCGGGTTGCGATCTCCTTGGTGTGGACGCTGAGGCGCGCCAGGACGAGGTTGGCAATGTTCAATGCTCCGATGAGCAGAACGAATACCGCTCCGCCCCAGAGCAGGTAGAGCGCGCCTTCGACATCCTTGACGAGCATGCGCTGGAGGGGCTCGACCCTGGTGTGGAAACCGGCGTCGACGAGGACCTGTTTGAGTGCCGGGAATCGTTCGAGGTTGACCGCGTTGAGAGCGTCGACTTGTGCCTGTGCCTGCTGAATGGTGGCCCCATGCTTCAGGCGCCCTATATGGCACATGTTATTGCTGTGATATTCAGTCTTCTGCTCGGCGGTGAAGGTCAGGGGGATCCAGAAGCGGGCGTCGGGATTGACGAAGACGAAACCCTTTGGCATCACGCCCACGATGGTGAACGGAACGCCGCCAAACCTGAGTTCGCGGCCGATGGCGGAACGTTCGCCGCCAAAGAGCTGTCGCCACAGGGCATTGCTGAGAATCACTTTGCGGTTGCCGCCGAGCTCACCCTCCTCGGGGGTGAATGCGCGGCCGTGTGCGGGCGGAGTTCCAACCAGTTTGAACAAGGACGGTGTGACGGCCATGCCTTCCACCTGCTCCGCCGTTCCGTTGACGTTCAATGTCTCGCCAGTGCCTCTGAACAGCGCCTGCTCATCCAAGGCCGTCACTTGGCGCAAACGGTCGAAGTAGTCGGCGACGCTGCTTTGAAACTGCTCGCCTGCGCCGGCGTTGGGATAGCGATTGGACAGGATGACAATCGCGTCGGCGTGCGGGCCCGGCAAGGGGCGCAGGAGAACTGAATTGACGATGGCGAACGTGGCGGTGTTCGCCGCGATGCAAACAGCCAAGGTCAGCAGGACAGTGGCTGCAAAGCCCTTGTCACGCAGGAGCGATCTGGCGGCGTACTTGATGTCGCGAATGAGGTTCTCCAAGGGGTTTCCTCTTGGGGTTCATACGTATGAACCTATGCTCAGGTTCGCAGGAATCGACGCCGCCGGGCCATTTTGTTGAGGATTCCCGCGGTTGCCTGTGAGAATATGTCCTGATGAAGCACGGTCAGATTCTCTGGGCTGGGATTCTCGTCTGCCTGATCTCAGCCGCATTCCAGGGCTGCGCAGCGCCAATGAGGGCACGCCGTCTGGCGGGCACTCCAGGAGCTTCAAAGAGTAGAGGTGTCAACTACTATCTGCCGAGGACTGTCGTGTCGGCGAACGTCCCGGTAGTCCGGACGCGCTGGCGCCCCGGGCGCTACAGCGATCTATTGCCGTTCTTCTTTCCATGCCTGGAAAACACTGCAGGCGCCGACCCTCGTCCCAATGCGCCACCGGCGTGCGGAGAGGGCGGCAAAGAATATACCAAGGTCATTACGAACTTCTCGCTCGATACTCCGGCCATCCGCACCGCTCCGGAGCGCGACCCCGGCGAGGTGTTCGCAATCGACTACAAGAGCAAGTGGTTCCAATGGTTTGTCGACCGCAAGTTCGGCATCGATCTGACCGAAGACGGCGTCCCCAGCAAGGTCTCGGCGGAGGCCAACGACCGCACCGGGAGAGGTGATCGGCCAGGTGCTGAAATCCGCCGCAGGCGTGTTTGCGAAGGTGGCGGGGTTGCGGCGGCCGATCTCCGAGGTTTCGCGGATGAAACAAGCGCAGGCGAGAGGGAAGCGGCTGACGGAACGCGTGTCCGGGAGACAGCTCTCCTGTGACCGAGGATGAGGCCGCGTTCGCGCTGTCTCTTCCTGAAGCCGATAGGCCCTTCTTCTGCGCGCTTCCATCCCCGGCGCGTGTTGAATACGTGTCAATGTCCATTGTTCCTTCGCGTCGGGTTGCGCGAATATGTGGGCTCCGGCCGGACGCAAATCGATAGCGCCGACAGGAAGCTGCTCCACTTCCTGCGTGGATGGGATGTCTTCCAGCGAGTCCAAGCAGACAGGGGAACTGCGCGCTAAGGTATTAAGTTCGGAACAGTCGAAGGACACCGCGCGTGAGACGCTGGAGAGCCGGATCAAAACAATCGACGAGTCCGCAGCAGGGCATATCAACGATTTCTTTGGAGTCACTCAGCAGAAAGTTGTGTGGACCGGAGTCTTCGAATTGCAGAGCCGCAACGGCGTCGCCGCAGGAACTCTTCGGGCTTGACGGAACCGCGGGAATCTGTTCCGTCACAGTCACCGCAGCGGTGACGCAGATCAGCCCGCTTCCGGAGGGTGCGCCCGTGTGCGCTGCGAACACGCCGAAAATCACCTTCCAACTTGCAGCTATTGACAAACCGCCAGTGGGGCTTGCGGCGTCGAACGGAAACACCGGCTTCTTCTACCGCATCCCTGGAGTGGGAAAGGGGGAGTTGAGCTATGGCAAGGCGTCCCTGCTGATGCAACGCATCCCAATCGCTCAGTTCGGCGTTGTCGCCGCGCTGCCCGAGTCGACCGGCGGCCGAAAGTCGGCTGTGACGGCTGAACTGTACGGGGCGACCGGCGCGCTGAAGACGGTTACGATCTCATCGGATGCCGCGGTGGACAAGTCGCTGATCTCCGATGCCGAGGCCGCCGCGGGGACCACCATCGACGCTCTCGCCGCCGACAAGGAGGCAAAAGCCGCCAGCGCAGTCGAGCTGGCGGAGTTGGAAAAGAAGCGGAAGATTCTCGAGGAGAAGCTGAAGATCCAGGAACTGGAGAAGCAGCTTACCGTGAAACAGTAGAAATTGGTGCGGCGATTTCTTCAAGGCGCACCGGGCGGTGCTCGTCATAGGACTTGCGGGCGGCCAGAGCCATCACCACCGGGATGCGTCCGTCGATGCCGGTGACCGGCGTGGGCTTGTCTTCGAGCACGGCGTCGACGAAGGCGCGCAGTTCGGCGGCGAAGCTCTCGGTGTAGCGGTCCATGAAGAAGTTCAGCGGCAGGTCGCGGCGTACGCTCTCGGCTGTGCTGACGACGGCCTGGTTGGGATAGCAGTTGGCTGTAGCGATGGAGCCGGCGCTGCCGAGGATCTCCACGCGCTGGTCGTAGCCGTAGACGGCCTTGCGGCTGTTGTCGATGGTGCCGATGACGCCGTTGGCGAAGCGCAGCGTGATCACGCGCGGTATCGACGTCGCCGGCCTCGCCGATCTCCGGGTCGACCAGCACGCCGGCGGCGGTGTAGATCTCCTCCACCTCGTCGCCGATCAGGAAGCGCGCCATGTCGAAGTCGTGGATGGTCATGTCGAGGAACATGCCGCCGGAGACTTTGACGTAGGCAGATGGGCGGCGGCGCGGGTCGCGGCTGATGATGTGCAGCAGGTGCGGCGTGCCGATCTCGCCGTGCGGCGACGGCTGCGCGGACGCGGGCGAAGTTGGCGTCGAAGCGGCGGTTGAAGCCGATCTGCAGCTTGACGCCGGCCTTTTCGACCGCTGCCAGCGCCTGGTCGATCCGGGCGAGGCTGTGGTCGATCGGGCTTCTCGCAGAAGATGTGCTTGCCGGCGCGGGCGGCCTCGACGATGAGGCCGGCGTGGGTGTCGGTGGAGGAGCAGATGAGCACCGCGTCGATGCCGGGGTCGGCGAAGATTTCGGCGGCGCTCGGCGGCGACGCGCTGGATGCCGCAGTGATCGGCGACCGCGCGCGGCGGCTTGCGGATTGACATCCGCGATGGCGACCGGATTCGCCTCCGGCAGGCGGAAGGCGAGGGTCTCGGCGTGGACCTTGCCGATGCGTCCCGCGCCGATGATGCCGATATTCAGTCTGCTTGTTCATGGCCTTTCCTCTTAACTCAGGCGAAGTTGCTTTCGATGGAGCGCAGATATTCACGGTTGCGGCGGGCGCTCTCGGCAGGCGTTGCCCATGCCGGGAAGAACGTCCTGCTCGACGAGTGCGTAGCCGTCGTAGCCAATGCTGCTTCAGCCAGCGGAGCACCGCCGGAAAGTCCACGCAGCCCTTGCCGAGTTCGCAGAAGACGCCGTGGCGGAGGGCCTCGAAGTAATCCCAACCACCGGCGCGCGCGGCTGCGGCGATTTCCGGCTGGCAGTCCTTGAAGTGGATGTACCAGATGCGGTCCTTGAAGCGCTCGAGGCCGGCAACGACATCAGCGCCACCAGAGCCGTAGGCGTAGTGGCCGGTGTCGAAGACGAGGCCGAGGGCGTGAGGATCGGTCAGCGAGAAGAAGAGTGGCGATCTCGTCCGGCGTTTCGACATAACCGGCGCAGTGGTGGTGGAAGACGGTGCGAAGACCGGTTTCCGCAAGCACGGTGCGCGCGACGAGATTGGCGCCTTCGGCGAAGACGCGCCATTGGTCGGCGGTGAGACCCATCGTGCGGAGTGACGCGGCCGGCGTTGCGGGTTCGCTCCGGGACCGAGCCGTTGTCGTCGGCCAGGACAAGGAAGGGCTTGGGGTCTGTGCCGACGGCGGCCAGGAGGCGTGCTGTCTTGAGCGCGGCGTCAACTCCGGCGTGGTGGGCGGAGCGGTCCTTGAGCGCCACCGGCACGAAGGCGCCGAGCATGACGAGACCGCGGCGGCTCAGTTCGGCGGAGAGCGTGGGCGGATCGGTGGGCATATAGCCCCAGTCGCCCAATTCGGTGCCGGTGTAGCCGGTGGCGGCCAGTTCGTCGAGCATGCGGCCGAAGCCGATCTGCTCGCCCTTGGCCGCCTCGAATTCGAGAGTGCCCCAGGAACAGGGCGCGTTGCCAACTTTGAGTGCAGGCATATTGAAGAATCTCTAAAACTTTCTGCTCCACTCCTTCGGCCAGCGTTCGATGACGACTTTCTTGTCGGTGTAGAACTCAACGGCATCGCGGCCCTGGGCGTGGAGCACGCCGAGGAAGCTGCCCTTCCAACCGCTGAAGGGGAAGTAAGCCATGGGCGCGGCGACGCCGATGTTGACGCCGACGTTGCCGGTGGGGATGAGATTGCGGAACTTGCGGGCGGCAGCGCCGCTGGAGGTGAAGATGGAGGAGGCGTTGCCGTAAGCTGTTGCGGGAGATGATCGCCATTGCCTCGTCGACATCGGCGGCGTGGATCAGGCTGAGCACAGGGCCGAAGATTTCGGTTTCGGTGAGGTCGCTGGCGGCGGGGACACCGTCAAGGACGGTGGGCCCGACGAAGGTGCCGCGATCGAGGCCCGCGGCTGAGCGCCGCGGCCGTCGACGGTGGCCTTCGCGCCCTGGGCGGCGCCGCTCGCGATCAGAGTCTCGATTCGCTGCCGGCTGGCCTGCGAGATGACGGGGCCCATCTGGACGCCGTCGGCCAAGCCGTCGCCGATGCGCAGGGACGCGGCGGTTTTTGCGATGGAGTCGCGGAACCACTGGTTGGCATCGCCGACGGTGACGGCGACCGAAACGGCGAGGCAGCGCTGGCCGGCGCAGCCATAGGCGCTGTCAGCGATGATCTTTGTGGTGGTTTCGGGGTCGGCATCGGGCATGACGACGACGTGGTTCTTGGCGCCGCCCTGGCACTGGACGCGCTTGCCGCTGGCGGAGCCGCGGGCGTAGATGTAGCGGGCGACGGGCGTGGAGCCGACGAAGCTGATGGCCTGGACGGCGGGATGATCGAGGAGCGCGTCGACTGCCGGCTTGCCGCCGTTGACCAGGTTGACCACGCCGGCGGGCAGGCCGGTCTGGCCGAGCAGGTCGACGATGCGCGCCATGGAGAGCGGCACGCGGTCAGAGGGCTTGAGGATGAAAGTGTTGCCGCAGGCGATGGCGTAGGGCAGAAACCAGAGCGGGATCATCGCCGGGAAGTTGAAGGGAGTGATGGCGGCGACGACGCCGAGGGGCTGGCGGAACATGATCTCGTCGATGCCGCTGGCGACGTCCTCAAGGTTGTAGCCCTGCATGAGGATGGGAATGCCGCAGGCGACTTCGACGTTTTCGACACCGCGCCGCAGTTCGCCGCGGGCTTCGGCGAGGGTCTTGCCGTTTTCGGTGGTGATGATGCGGGCGATCGCGTCGAAGTTCTCTTCGAGGAGGTGCTTGAAGCGGAAGAGATACTGCACGCGATCCGCCGGGGGCACAGCGCGCCAATTGGGGAAGGCGGCTGAGGCTGCCTGCACCGCGGCTTCGACGTCAGCGTTGTCGCCCGCTGGAGAGACGGCAAGGAGGTCGCCCGTGGCGGGGTTGATGACTTCCAGACCGGCCGGTGAGAGAGGGCGGCGCCAATCGCCGCCGACATAGTTGAGAACTTCGCTGGTTGCCATAGTGGTTACCTCGATGCGTCGATCTCGTGGCGCCGTTCCTGTTTGACCGCCTGCTCGTACTCGGCACGGGCCTGGCGGACGGATTCGATTTCAGAGACCTCGGAGATAGGCACGTCCCACCAGGACTCGTAGCCGGGCACGCGCTTCTCCTTGTCCACCTCAATGACGACGGCGGTTGTGGTGGTGTGGCCGCGCATGTCCGTCAGCGCCTGCTCGAGTTCCTCGCGGGTCGTGACGCGGACTGTGCGAGCGCCGAGGCCGGAACAGAGGGCGGCGAAGTCGACGGGGACGTCGATCGCCGTCGAGCTGACCGCTGGCGGTGCGGCAGCGGTAATTGGTGCCGAAGCCGCCGGAGCCGATGGCGCGGGAGAGGCCGCCGATGCTGGAGTAGCCGTGGTTGTCGAGCAGAACGATGTTGAGCTTGTAGCCTTCCTGAACGGAGGTGGCGATCTCGGAGGACATCATCAGGAAAGAGCCGTCGCCGACCATGACGTAGACCTCGCGCGACGGGTCGGCCATCTTGACGCCGAGTCCGCCGGCGATCTCGTAGCCCATGCAGGAGTAGCCGTACTCCATGTGGTAGCCGCCGGGCTTGCTGGTGCGCCAGAGCTTGTGCAGGTCGCCGGGCAGGCTGCCGGCGGCGTTGACGACGACGTCTTCGGGCTTGGCGACGCGGCTGACGGCGCCGATGACTTCGCCCTGGCTGATGGGCGGGCCGTGGCGGAGGTTGAAGATGCGATCGGTCTCTTCCTCCCAGCGGGCCTTCCACTCGCCGATCGCGGCGGATGTAGGCGGCGTCGACGCGAGTAGCCGGCGAGCGCCGCTTCCAGTTGCTCGAGCGCCGACGCGGGCGTCGGCGATGAGCGGCAGTCCGGCGTGCTTGAAGGCGTCGAACTCGGCCACGTTGAGATTGATGAAGCGGACGTCGGGGTTCTGGAAAGCGGTCTTGGAGGCGGTGGTGAAATCGCTGAGGCGCGTGCCGATGGCGATGACGAGGTCGGCTTCGCGCGCGGCGATGTTGGCGCCGGGCGTGCCGGTGACGCCGACCGCGCCGAGATTGCGCGGGTGATCGAACGGGAGCGAGCCCTTGCCTGCCTGGGTTTCGCCGACCGGGATGCCCGTGCGTTCGGTGAAGCTGGCGAGCGCGGCGCTGGCCTGGCTGTAGAGCACGCCGCCGCCGGCGACGATGAAGGGGCGTTTGGCGGCGCGGATGGCGTCCGCAGCGCGGGCCAGCATGACTGGCTCGGGCGGGGTGCGCGGGATGTGCCAGACGCGCTTCTCGAACATCTCTTCGGGAAAGTCCCAGGCTTCGGCCTGCACGTCCTGCGGCAGGGCGAGAGTGACTGCGCCGGTGTGCACGGGCGAGGTGAGGACGCGCATGGCCTCGACAACCGAACAGGGGAGCTGGTCGGGGCGGTTGATGCGGTCCCAGTAGCGCGAGACGGGCTTGAAGCGTCGTTCACCGAAATGTCCTGGCTCTGCTCGGATTCGAGCTGCTGAAGGACGGGAGCGACGTTGCGGCGTGCGAAGATGTCGCCGGGCAGCAGGAGAACGGGAATGCGGTTGATGGTGGCAGTGGCGGCGCCGGTGATCATGTTGGTGGCGCCGGGGCCGATGGAGGAGAGGCAGGCGAAGGTCGACAGCCGCATGCGCGACTTGGCGAAGGCCGTGGCGATGTGAACGGCGGCCTGCTCGTTGCGGCAGAGGTAGTAGGGGAAGTCGGGATTCTGCTGCAGCGCCTGGCCGAAACCGGCGATGATGCCGTGGCCGAAGATGCCCCAAGCACCTTCGAAGAAGCGGTTTTCGACGCCGTCGCGCTCGACGTACTGGTTCTTGAGGAAGCCCAGCAGGGCCTGCGCCATTGTCACTCGTCGTGTGGCCATTGAGAAGTCTCCTCAGTCATGGGGATCAGAGATGCCGCGAGAGAGAGTCCAGGTCGCGGCCGCGGTTCGCCGCGAGGGATTCGATGGCCTGGTCGACAGACCAAGCCTGGTGGATGATGCCGCCGACGGCGCAGGCCATTGCGAGAGGGTCCTCGTCGCCGGGATAGAGAACGTTTCTGCCGACGAGCGCGCCGCGGACGTTGGGTCCGGCGTGGAGCGCCGAGGCGAGCTCGTTCAGGAAGGGAGCGGGGTTGCCGGCCGATTCGCCTCCGAGCAGCAGGATGGGCAGCGAAGTGGAGCGGGCGACGGTTTCGTAGCCGGCGCAATAGGGCAGCTTGAGCCAGAGATAGCGGCTGCTGTCGCCGAGTGCGGAGGCAACGCCGGCGATGCGGGCGAGAGATTCGCGGTCTTTCTTGCACGGACCAACCCGAGTCGGTTTTGGCGACGGGCAGGGGTTCGAGGAACATCGGCAGATGCAGAGCGTTGCACTCGGTGATGGCCTGGGCGCTGGCGAGCATCGTCTTGAGCGAGCCGGGCTCACTGTCGGCGATGCGGAGCAGGAGCTTTGGCGCCGTCCAGACGCCAGTCTGCGCAGGTGGCGGGGGTGGGTCCGGTGATGGGGTCGTCGAGTTCCCAGGCAGATCCGGCGAGACCGCCGCGGTTGAGGCTGCCGATGAGCACTTTGCCGTCGAGCAGCGAGGGAGCCGCCGGCTTCGCGGAGGCAGACCGTCGAGGGTGAAGAGATCCTCGAGGATGTCCATGGTGGCCATGAGGCCGTCGATGGACTCGGCGGAGAGGACGCGGAGGATGCGGGCGAGGTAGTCGCGGCGGTCGGCCATGGCGATGGGGTTGTCGCCGACCTTGGTGACGCGGCGCGCGGGGTGGTCCGCGGCGAGGATGTTGAGCTTGCCCGCAGGGACGAGGCGTTCGCGGCGGGTGCGAGCCTGGGCGGCGCGCCAGGGAGTACTCGGGGTCGGTGACGCGGATTTCGGTGATCCGCGCCATGGCGGCGTCTGTCAGGAATTGTTGAGATGAAAACATAAGAGTTCTCGGATTCTACCTGCGCTGGGCGCGAATCAGCTCCTTCACTTCGTCAAGAGTCGGCATGGCCTCAGAGCAGCTCAGCCGGCTGACGACGATGGCAGCGGCGGCGTTGCCGTAGTGCAGGCACTCCTCCACGGGCATGCCCTGCAGCAGGGCATAGAGAAAGCCCGAAGCGAAGCCGTCGCCGGCGCCGATGGTGGTGCACACTTCCACCTTGTACGGCGGCAGGAAGACGGACTCGTCGCCGGTCCAGACGCGGGTGCCCTGCTCGCCGAGTTTCGAGACGAGGATGGGGACGCCGGCCGTGCGTAGTTTCTCGGTGGCCTGGTCGAGGTGGGCGGCGCCGGCCACCAGCATCAACTCCGGCTGATTGCCGATGAGGACGTCGACGAAGGGCAAGAGCGAGGCGAACGGCGAGACCGGCTTCCTCGGGGCTGGGCCAGGACATGGCGCGGAAGTCGACGTCGAGGACGACCCGGCAACCTGCCTGGTGGGCGCGTTCGAGCGCGCGGTAGGTGGTTTCGCGAGAGGGCGAGGCGCACAGCGATGTGCCGTTGGTGACGAACATCCGCGGAGGCCGCGACGTAGTCGATGTCGCTCGGTTGTGGTCGAGAGCATCGTGTCGACGGCGTCGTGGCGGTAGAAGACCTGCGGGAAACGGTCAGGCGGGGAGACCTCAGTGAGGCAAAGAGAGGGCAGGAAGCCGGCACGGGTCTGCACGTGGGCGGTGTCGACGTTCTCGGATTTGAGGAAGTCGATGAGGAACTGGCTGAGGCTGTCTTCGCCGAGACAACTGACGATGCCGACACGGGCGCCGAGGCGGGAGAGTCCGACAGCCATGTTGGCGCTGGAGCCGCCGAGGTAGCGCGAGAAGCGCCGCACCTGGGGGAGCGGGACGTGGGGCTCTTCGGAGTAGAGGTCGTAGCCGATGCGGCCGAGGATGACGACGTCCATGGGTTCTTACCTCATCGAACCAGGGGGAGTCGGGGGTCCTGATCGCGCCAGGTTTCGCGGACCCAGGCGTACTGCGGGTCGTCGGAGGCGGCCATGGAGCGGGCCGAGCCGGCCAGCGCATTCAAGTAGTAGGCGTTGTAGCCGTGCGCAGCGACGACCGGGTGGTAACCCTCGGGAACGAGGACGAGTTCGCCGTCGCGGACCGTGATTGTCTCGTCAATGCTGCCGGCTGGGCGTGTAGACCTTCTGGATGGCGTAGCCTTCGGGGCGGTCGATGCGGTAGTAGTAGATCTCTTCGAGGTCCACCTCGCCGGGGGGATTGTGGACGTCGTGCTTGTGGGGCGGGTAGCTGGACCAGTTGCCGCTGGGCGTGTAGACCTCGCAGATCAGGATGCGGTGGGCCGGGAAGCCGGGTTGGATCATGTGGTTGATCTGGCGGGTGGCGTTGCCGCCGCCGCGGATTTCGACGCGCACGTCAGCGGGCGTCACGAGCGCCGCGGGGTGGCGCTCTTCGGCGTTCGAGTAGCAGAAGGCGAGGTCGCAGTCGGATTCGGCGGTGAGGGTGAAGGCGGTTTCGATGGGGAGATAGAGCGTGTGAGGGAGGCCGCTGAAGACGTTGGCGCGGCCGCCGAAAGTGGGAAAGTCGCCTGACGAGGAAAGCACGGAGCACGTGCCGCCCAGAACAACGATGGCGAGTTCGCGGCCGCCGGTTTCCTCTCCAATGCTGGCGCCGGCTCGGAGGCGAAGCGCCTTGAAGCCGAGGTAGGTGAATCCGAACGTCTCGATCTGGCCGGAATCGGATCGGGCGAACGAGCAGGGACATCAGGCTATCTCCTTTGGAGGGGCGGTGGATTGGCGAACAATCAAGCTCGCCAGGAACCTTGATGTTGCGCTGGGAACCGGCTCCGGTGAGGAGCTTGATCAGAGTTTCCATAGCGAGGCGGCCCATCTCGCGCATGGGCTGGCGGACGGTGGTGAGGGGGGGCGTGGAGTACTGGGCGACGAAGAGGTCGTCAAAACCGACGACGGAAATGTCGGCGGGGATACGGAGGCCGCGCGCCGAAATGGCGCGCATGGCGCCGAGCGCGGTCATGTCGTTGTAGCAGAAGACGGCGGTAGGCGGAGCGGGCAGGCGGAGCAGGGTCTCCATGGCGGAGACTCCGTCTTCCGGCTTGCCGTTGCCGTGGGCGACGTAGTTGGGGGAGGAATGGAAGACCGGCGTGGTCGAGCGCGGCGCGATAGCCGCCGAAGCGCTCGGTGTCGGACTGGCATCCGAAGCGATCGCCGATGTAAGCGATGCGGCGATGGCCAAGCTCGATGAGGTGGCGTGTGGCCTGAATGCTGGCCGGCAGGTTGTCGATCATCACGGAGTGCATGAACTCGCTGGGATGCTGGTTGTTGAGCAAGACGATTGGGACCTGCGTTTGGGAGAGTGTCTCGGCATAGACAGCGCCGACGCGGGAAGAGGTGACGATGATGCCGTCGACGCGGCGTTCCTCGAAGGCGCGGACGACGCGGACTTCGCGGTCGGGCTCGGCGTTGGAGTTGGCGAGGATCACGGAGTAGTCGTGGTGGTTGGCGGCGTCCTCGATACCGAGGACGACCTCGGCGGCGAAGGGGTCGGCGATGGTGGTGACGACAACGCCGATGGTGGCTGAGCGGCTGGTGACCAGGCTGCGGGCGGCGGCGCTGGGGCGATAGCCGGAGACTTCGGCGATACGGCGGATTCGGTCAGTGGTTTCGGGGCTGATGAGAGTGCTGCCGCTGAGGGCGCGGGAGACAGTCGAGTGGGAGACGTTGGCGAGGCGGGCGATGTCCTTGATGGAGGCGCGTTTCACTCGAATCTGGCTCCGTGGATAGGCTGGTTTGGAGAAGGGCTGCCGCACACGTTTGCATGACCCTTTAGTAACGCAGTTTACCTCGTTGAATTATTGAAAGCAAACAGGCGGAAGGACCGATGTGAGATTGGGAGTCGTTGAGGGCTGCAAACGTGTGCGGCGCTTTACTTCCGGTCTGGTCCCACTAACGCCATTGCCGCGTAGGCGGTGGCGGCATCTCGCATGAACTGGAACGGCACCGATGCCGGGGTCGCGGAGTTTGTTCATCGATCTCGCTTCCCAGAAGCCCTCCGGATCCTGGTGGCTCGCGAGCCAGGCGAGAGCCTTCGTCATTCGCTTGTCCGAGGCCGAGACGCCTGCCTGACGCAGTGTGAACGCTGCCAATGCAGTGGCATAAGCATGGCTGCCTGTGGGCAGTTCGACCGCAGGGCGCTGCTTCCAAGGTCCGAGAGATTCGAGCATCCAGCCCCCGTCGGGTTGCTGCGCGCGCCAGACGGTTTCAATGACCTGCTTCCGATCGGATTTTTGAAGCAGGCCATCGAGCTTGGCGGAAGCCCAGAGAAGCATCAAGCGATTGTGTAACGGTTGAGCGGAAGAGGTTGATAAGAGATAGGTTTTGAGATCAGCGATGCGCTCGCGAACCTCAGGGCGCTCGCGATACGCTTCATCCATGTTTGCGACGGCCAATGCGGCGAGCGATGCACCGTAGTAGGTGGACTGGGTCGTTTCATAGGGGTCGAGATCGAGGTGGAACCAGTGCCATGCGCCGCGCGAGTCGCCCGCGCGGATTTGTTGCGTCCACATGCGATCGAAGGCTTTGCGGGTGCGGTCGCTCGATGGATCGTCAAGTGACAGCAGGAGGGTGGAGAGCACCGATTCGACGCCGAACGCCTGCATGGCGTGTTCGTCGGATTCCGCTGGTTGCGGTTTGTCGAGGCGGGCTGCGGCGCCGTCGAGCAGTCCCGATTCATAGGTGGTGCGGGCGGATTCGCCGAGAGCTTTTCGTAGCGCGGGACGCGCGAGGGAATAGGTGACGCCGGTATGGCAGGAGATGCAAGGGCCTCCCTTTGCCGCGGCAGGTTTCCAGCCGAACCAGACCTGCTGCCTGGCATCGAGGTAGGCTACGGCTCGCTTCGGGTCCCAGTCGGCCGCGGAGCAAAGCGAAGCAATCAGCCCGGGGCCACACACCATGGCGACAGCCAGGCGAGTGAGGATAGGACGTCGAGGATCACCAGTCGCACGCATGTAGTTAAGCCCCCCAGTTACGCCGTTCGGCGAAGACTCAATGACTCAGCGTGGCATAGGCATTCGCCCGGGGCAACCGGTCACGCGCCAGGGGCGGCCATGCGGTGCTCGGGTTTTGGCGGCGAGGGACTGAAGCACTCGAATCGATGAAGGGTGACGGCACCGGGGAGACGGGCGGCGGCTTGAGTGACGATCGCCCTCAGCGTATCCGGCGCGCCGGTCGCGCGGAGATTCAAGACGAGTTCGTGTTCGCTGGCAG
Source organism: Bryobacteraceae bacterium (assembly GCA_963714395.1). Classification (GTDB taxonomy): domain Bacteria; phylum Acidobacteriota; class Terriglobia; order Bryobacterales; family Bryobacteraceae; genus JACADU01. The sequence goes on along the minus strand of CAVQOO010000031.1, from coordinate 18,465 downwards.
GGGAGGCGTCGAGAGCACCTTCGACGGCAGGCTCGTCGCCGTTGCGGCAGATTCCGGCTTTGATGAAACCAGTCGAGGCCTGACTGAAGATCTTGAGGTGAGCGATGGCGACGCGGGATGCAGTCAGGGCCTGGTCGAGGTCATCGAGAAGCGGGCCGACGATCATGGCCGGGCTCAAGGCATCGCGGAGATGGAGTGTCGCCTGCCAGTTCAGCCAGCCGAGCGAGGCTTCCGCAACGGCGTAAACGCTGTAGTCGACGTCGATGGTTCGTGTTGCGGCGAGGCGAGTGCCGCCGAGCAACTCGCGCAGCCACTCGGCGACGCCCTGGCCGGTGCGGGCGCTGAGACGCAGAGTATGGCCGCCGGGCAGATCGGGAGTGTCGTCGTAGAGATCGGACTTAGTCAGGCAGACGAGGTCGGCTTCGGCGAGCTGGTTGCGGAAGAGGTAGGCGAGGGAGGGGTCGGCATCTGGCGCCAGAAGCTGCCGGGCCCTGGCGGGATCGACGAGCACCGTGAAGGGGGCTAGGCGGAAGCGATCCCCGTAGAGCTGCCTGACGGGTTGCAGTGTGGTGGCTGAGAGGTCGATGCAACTTCCGACGGGCTCGGCGAAGATCACCTGCGGGGAATGGGCCAGCAGGCGCCCGGCCGAGGCGATGAAGTCGGAGAATCGGCAGCAGTAACAGCCGCCGACGACTTCCTCGGTGTCGATGCCGGCCGTCGAGGCCAGGTGTGTATCGACCAGCGAGCCGCCTTGATCATTTGTGATGAGCGCGACACGCGTGCCGCTCTGCTGGAGCAGCCGCGCGGCATGAAGCAGGAGAGTGGTCTTTCCGGCTCCGAGGAAACCGCCGACGAGTGCGAGCAGTGGGGGAGCACTCTGCATGGGTCAGGCTTCAAGCTCCAGCGAGTCGCCCTCAGCAAGCTCGACGGGGGTAGCGAGGACGAAGGAGAGACTTCCCTGCCCCGGCTTGAGTTCGTGCGGCAGCACTTTGGAGCCGAGCTTGGCGGAGGACTTCGAACCGGCTGCGGCCCGGCGGGCCAACTCCACGCTTGCGCAGGGAAGCTTGCCGGCGAGTACGGTGAGGCGGAAGCTGGTCCGGCCATCGCGGACGACCTGCGAGAACGTGCCCCAACCGGTAGCAGTCGACCAGAAGGATGAGAAGTTCTCAGGGCGCACTTTGGGGGCGGCGGAGACGGCTCTGGTTGGAGGCGCGATACCGAAAACCGCTCGGCAGCCAGCAGGCAGGACCATGCGGCCATCGCACGGACGTAGTGGTGACCGCACTCGAGTTCGTCCCACGGATTGCGCCGCTCGCCGTCATAGCGCAGACGGGTATTGCGGACAATCTCGAGCCCTTCCTTCTCCATGCCATAAGTCAGAAAGAGAGCGGCGACCTCGTACTCGAAGCCGGTCCAGACTTCGGAGAAATAGGGGAATGGAATCCTGGGACGCTTGGCGGGGCCGTAGTCGTAGAGCAGGAGGCCGGCTTCGTCGTTGAGAGCATAGATGCGCTCGACGGATTGATGCTCGGTGAGGCTCATGCGGTAGTTGTACTTCCAGATGGACTGGAGCGTCTTGCGAATCTTGGCCGCGTCGACCAACGGTCCGAGTCCCGCCACGCCGGCCACATACTGGCCGACAAGCTGATCGGAGAGGCAGCCATCGGCAGCCTGGAAATCGGGGTGCTCGGGGTCTTCGGCGCCGCCGCGGGAGACCAGCGGCTTGGCGATCTTCTCCACAGGGATGCCCTGCACCTTCTGGATGTAATACTGCCCGTTGAACAGGTTGTCGTCGATCCACTTGCTGCCGCGGGTGAACAGATCGTGGCAGGTTTGGGCGAAGGCGGATTCGCCGAGCGCGCGGGCCATCTCTTCGCAGGCGCGCAGGCCGCCGAGGTAGTAGATGCCGCACATCGGATTGGGACCGTAGAACTCGACGTCGAAGGTGTTGTGCTGCACGCCTTCGGCGACGCCGTCGCGGTCGCCGTCCCAGCCGCCTTCGACCCAGGAGAACTCCATGGCCTTGCGCACATTCGGCCAGATGGAGCGCAGCCAGGCCATGTCGCCGGAGAGCTGCCAGTCGAGATAGGTCCGGATGATCTGGCCCATCGTGCCGTCGATGGCGGTGATTCCGCCGGTCTGCTTGCCCTCGGGCACGTTGATGCGAATGGGCAGCACGCCGTCCATGCGTCCGGCGAGTTCGAAGCCGGCCTCGCGCTGCGAGCGGGCGAGCGAAGGGAACAGATGCTGCGTGACGCTTTCGTAATTCCAGACGTGAGTGCAGTTGCCGAAGCAGCAGCCGCGATCGTCGTTGGCGCCTTCGAAGCCGCGGAACTTGCCGTCGGCGGTGCGGAAGCAGACTGGCGTGGCCAGTGTCGAGATGTTGGCCATGGCGGCTTCCTTGACAGCGGCGGGCAGAGTGGTTTCGCGGATCGCGGTGAGGAACTGTCGCATGCGCTTTTCGAGCGACGGCAGATTGAGCGGCGGCGTATTCGGCGGCCTGCCAGGCGTCGCGGAAGCGCGTTGGAGTAATGGTTGCCGATGACTTCGTTTTCCTCGCCCTTGCGAGGCCGACCAGCCGCACCACGCAGGAGTGCGATTGGGGAAGTGCCAGGCCAGCAGGAAGGTGAATTCGGCTTCGGCGCCGGCGGCGATTTCGCGCTGGAGACAGACCGAGCCGACGGAGTTGCGCTGATCCGCTTCGGGTCCGAGTTGGCCGTCTTCGGAGAAATCGTCCCAGAAGAGGAGGGGGCTGGCCCACCACTTGGCGCGCGGCCAGCCGCGAAGATTGGTGACGTTTCCCTGATCGCCCAGGACGCAGAGAGCGAGCGAGCCGGCCGCGGGATGGTCCTTTTCGGCAGCCGGGTTCGTCATGAAGAGTCCCCTCAGTCCGGCGCCTGTGCGGAACTCGTTGACGCGGGCGTCGGCGACGGCGCGATTGCTTCCGGAGCGGCTGCGGAGATCGATGCCTGCAGGGCTGTCGAGGGAGAAGGCGATAGAGACTTTGGCGGACTGCTTGTTCGGGTTCCTCACTTTGTAGCGCAGGACGGCAATGGGTAGGCCGGAGTCGTCCGCTTCGAGCGGGATGATGGGAGTGAACGCCTCGAGGGTGACACGGACGGGGAGTTTGCGGTCGTGAAAGTTCACGGTGGCGAGCGGGTACTCGCCAATGAAGGTGGCGCTGTCGAGACGGGCGAGGCCGGAGACGTTGCTCGGGCTCAGGCCGGAGGCTGCCTGATAGGGAGGAGCGAATCGGGCTTCGAGCACGCGCGCGACGGGTTTGGCGTCACCCACCTGAGCCCAGATGGCCGGGAATGCGTAGCCGGGAGATTTGCCCTTGTCGGGACGATTGAAGATCTCCCAATCGCGCAACTCACCGCGCCCGCCGAGGCTCACGAGCCGGCAGCCACGCCGCCGAGCGGAAACGCGAGCATGGCGAGATTGCGGCCGGTGAAGGTCCTTGGATATTGAATTGTCCTGGCGGCGGCCGACGGCGCGGTGGAGGTTTCGGACTTCGCGACTGAGGGTGCGGGCGGCTGGGCCGCCTGGCTGGAGGGAGCGGCTCCGGCGATTGCGGCGGTCGCCAGGAAGTCCCTTCGTCTTTGGACCGGCTTGCTCATGGAGGGCACCTCGCGGAGACAAGCGTATCACCCGCGACTGCACCAGCGGTCACCAATCCACGGCCGGAGAGATGATACTCAGGCGGTTGAGTTGAGCGGTACGCTGAGACCATGCGTACAGTTACATTGGAGCAGCCCGGGCGGTTTGCCTTCGGGGAAACCATGCGTCCCCAAGCGCCGGGGCCGGGCGAGGCGCTGGTGCGAGTTTTGACGGTGGGAATCTGCGGCACCGATCTGCACGCCTTCGAGGGCACGCAGCCCTTCTTTAGCTATCCGCGCATCCTGGGACACGAACTTGCGGTCGAGGTTCTCTCCATCGGCGACGGGGTTTCGGGGTTGAAAGCCGGAGACCAGTGCGCCGTCAATCCGTATGTCACGTGCGGGGTTTGCGTCGCCTGCCGGCTCGGGCGGAGCAATTGCTGCGCCCGAATGAGCGTCATCGGCGTGCACACCGACGGCGGGATGCGGGACGTCATCGTGCTGCCCGAGGGGCTGCTGTACCGATGCGAGAAGCTGGCCCCGGCGCAGATTCCGCTAGTCGAAACGCTCAGCGTCGGCTGCCATGCGGTGGGCCGCTCGGGCGCGCAACCAGACGATCGCGCAATTGTGATCGGCGCCGGGCCGATCGGGCTGTCGGTCATCGAGTTTCTGCGCGCGGCGGGAGCCGACATCGCCGTGGTGGAGAAGATGCCCGAGCGGCTGAGCTTCGCGGCCAGCCATTACGGCCTGCAGCGCTACTATCCCTCCCATGCGGAGGCGCGCCAGGAAGAGCCTTCCTGGCTGGTATTCGATTGCACGGGCGACCGCGAATCGATGGAAAATGCAATCCAACTGCTGCAGCAGGGAGGCAAGCTCATCTTCGTCGGGCTAGTCAATGAAAAGGTGTCGCTGTTCGACCCCGATCTCCATCGGCGCGAAGCCACCATTCTCGCAAGCCGCAATAGCACGCCCTCAGAACACCATCGCGTACTCGACAGCATGGAGACAGGACAGATCGATGTTTCCGGTTGGCCCACCGAACTGGCGGGGCCGGAGATGATGGCTGAGCGGTTCCCGCTCTGGGTTCGCCGCGAGGCCGGCATCGTCAAGGCCGTCATCCATTGGTCCTGAGGGCGCGTCGGCACAACCAGACCAGCTCGCATGGCCGCGCAACCAGCGTGGGCGGATCGAGCGAGAAGAGCGGCTCGTCGAGGATCAGCACGCGGGGGTTTGCAGCTTCCTGCCGGTTAACTCATGCGAGCGGCCGGCCCGCTTCGGAGTGTGCCGAGGACCCCGATCCGTGTACTTTCCTGGCGCGCAGGTTCAGTGCTTCCACCAACACCGAAAATGCCATGGCGAAGTACACGTACCCTTTCGAAAAATGCTGGCCGAGGCCCTCCGCGATCAGTGTGACGCCAATCAGTAGCAGGAAACTGAGCGCGAGCATCTTTACCGTCGGATGCCGCTCCACAAAAGCACTGATCGTCCCCGCAGAGAACATCATAAATCCCACAGCGAGCATGATAGCGGCAATCATGACAGCGACCTCGTCCGCCATTCCGACGGCGGTGATCACTGAATCGAGGGAGAAGACAATGTCGAGCAGCGCAATCTGCGTCAATACTCCCGCCATGGTCACGGTACCTCGATCGGACCGTTCGGCCGCAGATTGGCCTTCGAGGCGTTCGTGAATCTCATGAGTACTCTTCCAGATCAGAAAGACCCCACCTGCCAAGAGAATCAGATCACGGCCGGAAATCTGTTGGCCAATCACAGTGAAAAGCGGCGCGGTAAGGCGCATGATCCAGGTGATCGACAGTAGCAAGAGAACGCGCGTGATCAATGCCAGCGCGAGCCCGAGCGTGCGTGCGCGAGATTGCTGGTTGGGCGGCAGCTTACCCGCGAGGATGCTAATGAATACAATATTGTCGATCCCGAGCACAATCTCGAGAACGGTCAGGGTCAAAAGCGCGATCCAAGACTCGGGAGTAGAGATCCAATCCATGCTCTCAGCTTAGAGGGAATCCTCGCGGATGCGGGCGCGCCAGAGGTGGGCGGCGTCTGGGCCTGTGGAGGAGTGCTTGGCGTCTCTCGATGATCACCCGGGGAGGGCGAGCGGAGAGAGGCGGGAGAGCGGGTTCGGGAGCCGCGGCAATCTGCTAAGCTAGCGGACCAGTCGAATCAGGAGAACAATATGCAGATTCTTCCGGGGCTGCGCGGCATCGGTAACAAGAGCGGAGGATACGTCCGGGCGTTTCTGCTCGACGATGGCGAGGGGCTGACACTGGTAGACACCTTGCTCAATCAGGGAGGTGCGCTGGTCTTCGAGGAGCTGAAAGCGATGGGGCGGAAGCCCGGCGACATCAAGCGCATTATTCTGACGCATGCGCACCAATCGCACATTGGGGGGCTGGCGGCGCTGAAGGCGGCGACGGGGGCGAGGATTTACTCGCACGACTGGGAGGCGCCGATTATTGCGGGCAAGAAGAAGGTGCAGGTGCCGCCGACCACGACGCTGATCCCGCAGAAGCCGCTGAAGGTGTATCACCTTCAAATCGCCTTCGTGCTTGGGCTGGGCGTACCGCCGCCGTGCGAGGTGGACGAGAACCTGAAGGATGGAGATCTCGTTGGTCCGTTGACGGTGATGCACGCACCGGGGCACACGCCGGGGAGCCTTGCCTTCTATTGGCCGGAGAAAAAGGCGCTGATTGCGGGGGATATCGTTTCGACGTGGCCGGAGCCGGCGCTGGGCTGGCCGCAGATCACGCTGGACAACAAGCAGAACAGGGACTCGGTGGGGAAGCTGTGCGAGATGGTGAATGCAGAGGTGCTGTGCGTGGGGCACGGGCAGCCGGTGATCGAAGGGGGAGCGGAATTTATGCGGGATCTGGTGGGGGGTAGGAAGACGCAGCCGGAGTTGGCGAAGGGAGCGGGGGCGTGAACGCTTGGCACCGGCCTTCGATGGGGACTCAGAAGATATCGAAGACGTGGTCGCCGAGCATCATGAACGTGCAGCCCAGAGCCTGACTGTGGGTGCCGAGTTCCTGTCCGCCGATAACTCGCGCCGCCTCGATGGGCGGCGTGCCGGGCGGAACGTGGTTCACGCTGGAGACCGTCATGTAGATTCGATATCTGCCTGCAGGAGCATCCTGCGGAAGCCGGCGCTGGCCACGGAAGCAGCGCCTCCGAACCACCACCTCATTCCCTTCCGGGCGGGAGAGGAAAGGCACGTCGATTTCCCTGTAAGCGTCGAGGAGAGAGCCCGGAATGAGTGTGGTCGTTGTTTCCTCATCGGCGGGCAGCAGGCAGTAAGACACCAGCAACCCTTCACCGCCTCCTCCGCGGATCTCCACCCGCGAGATCAGGCGCGAGCCGATGACAAGCTCGTGGATCTGATTCTGAACGTTGGGTGCCGACACTTCGCCTAACTGCTGTCCGAACTGATTGAACGCCTGGATCGTGACCGGCCTCGATGTCAACTGCGCAACCCGCAGCCGCACCGCGTTAGCAGGAGGATGTTGAACTGTGAGACCCGCCGAAGGGACGAGCAGCGCGGTTCCCACCTCATCAGACATGCGCACGATACGCAACGCCTCGCTGGCACGTTGAAACACCGCAAAAGGACCGAAGCTCTCTCCAGTGGCAAAGCTGCTGGCCGGCGAGAAGTGCGCGAAGTCCACGCACACCCAGTCATCGTCGCGCGTGACGGGATTTGCCTGCTGCTGGTGGCCTGCCGTGTAGACAGGCGCAAGATTGATCGGCCGGCACAGAGCGGGATGCAGAACGGCCCGCAACACGTACTCAGGCTGTTGAACGGAGATCAGGTGCGCCGTCACCTGGTAGGCATCCGCCGGCCTGTCCTGGTAATCCCAAACGGCCGCCTGCATGGTGACGGTCTCGCCGGGCCTGTAGAACGCGCGATCAGGGGCCACGCTCTGTCCCAGCAGGATCTGCGGGTTCACCCGCCGTTCCTGTATTTCCACCGTCTGCTCGCCGGCGTTTGTCTGGCGCGCGTAACGCCAATGGACATCCACCGGGAATGGTTGTCCGACCCAGGGAATCGTGACCGGAAAGCCCAGCTCCATGTGCAGCAGTTCGGAGTGCGTGAACGTTGTTGCATCGACCGGCGTGAGCTCCTGTCCGCGACGGATCGGGTCCTTGTGATCTGTCGCTCCCGCCAGAATGCCCGCCGCGGCGGCGCCTGCGTAGAGACCCGCGGCCAGAGGCGACGGTGTTCTGCCCTCAATGACGGAAGTGAGAAATCCGCCGCAAGCCACCACCTTAAAAATGCTCTCAGCGTACGTGCCTCCTTCCGGAGTGCCCGGCTGAATGATCCGATCCCCGTTCTCGGCGCCCTGGTCCGCCCAAACGTGCCAGTTCGAGAGGGCCATCGCCGTTCCCGATGCGTCCTTGCAGAGGATTCCCAATGTACCGGCACCGCCTTCGCTCCAGAAAAAGGTCCTGTGGATCTTCTCCAGGTTGGTGCTGGCCACTCCGCCAAGCAGCGGGTCAGCCATCTTGTCGTTCCTTGTGCCCGCCCACTGCGGTGCAACCGCAACTCGCTTTTGTACATCGCGTGGCAAATCCCTCGATGTCTCGCGGTACGGGCTGGCTGCCCGCGTTCCTGATCTCGGGCTCGGATGAGTACTTCTCTCGAACGTGGAAGATGACGGCCAGTTCAGGGACCAGCTTGCCACTGCGCTTGGCCATGCCCCAACCGATCTCCACGACGTTCGGATCATTCCGATAGCGCGTCCGCAGTTCCCGGACAAGAGCCTTGATTCGTTGAACTTTTTCTGTTCGCGGCGTGCCCATGTCGTCTCCCTTAGAAGGTGATTCCAAAACGATCCGCAATGAACTGCAGCAATGTGGCCGTCGCCGTGTTGGCATCCCGGCTGCCAGAGTGGTTCAGCGCGATGGGCCGCTTCGAATCGAAGTGGATCCACACAGAGCCTGAGTCTCCCCGATCGCTGATTGCGCTGTTCGGGTCCGCGCCCTCGGCCGCCTCAAACCGGAGATTCGGCCGATCGGGATCGTCAAAGCGCGTGATCTCTTCTGGAGCGTCATCGCAATCTCCCTCCGGCGCGAGATCGCAGCGCTGCCACGGTCCGGCCCACGCGGCGAGTTGAGCGAAAGTTGTACCGGTTCGGGCGCCGGACTTGAACACGCGCAGTCCATCCATGTTGCCGGTGTCAGCCGCCTCTGCAAACAACTCGTCCACCTCCGACTGCGTCATGAATTCGGGCGAGATTGTCACTGTGCCGTTCAGATTGCCGGGGACCACCGGCACATTGTTGCTCTCGCCGGACTGTGCATCGAGCACTCGCTGAAAGCCCAATTCACGGCTCGTATCGAGCTTGCAGAGCGCTGCGTCGAGTTGGTGGCGCTCCGAGTCGTGCAGCCGGCCGATGACAAGGTCTTCGTCTTCATAGGCGGCCTGGGCCCCTTCTTCCAGCGCTCCGATCAAAGCGAGAATCAACGCAATCAGGGCAAGCAGCAGCTTCCACCACGGATCGTCGTAAGGGATCTCGCCGAATTGGCCGCCGTAGGGAGCCTTCGGGACGATGCGTACGCCGAACCTCGTGAAGATGAGGTAGAAGGGATCCAGGCCGGTGGTTGGCGGGCCCGCGTCCGGCCGGCAACAACAGGCGAGCAAGCGTTGTATCTCGCACAAATCCGCAGTCTGGCCGCTCAGGAAATCCTGCAGGAGCGTCCGGAGCTTTTGCAGGTCGGGACCGGAACAGCCTGGCGATTCATTTCTTTGGCGTCGGGCCTTACGCAGGGACCGCCTGAGCGCCAGGTAGTCGATTGCGACTTGCTCCACGTGCACGTGCAGGGTGCCTTGCGGCGTATCAACGCTGTATTCGTTGCTCGCGCTGTCGTACTCGATCCTGCTGACGTAGATAAGTTGCTTGACCTTGCGGCCGATATGATCGGGGTCCGCCATGCCGGCGGTGTTTCTGCAGATGAACTCCACCTCGTGCTTCCTGGCTCGCGCATTGGTCACGTCCACCTTGAAATAGACGGTGCGCGACTGGCCCGGCAGGAGGGCGCCGATGACAATGCCCTGAGGGGTCACCTGTTGACCGAGGGCATCGAGTTCGTCCGGTGACCAGTTGTCCAGGACCTGTATGCCTTGCAGCGCGAGAGAACCGCGGCTTGCGGGGGTGATGTCGATGACGTTGTTACCGGTGAACGGCATGCCCCACCGGTTGGTGAGCCGCACGCCCATATAGTAAGTGCCAAGACGCGCCTCGAAAACGCCATCGGGCATCTGCATCAGGTCGCTGGTGCGAACGGCGAACGGACGATAGGGAATCTCGAACATCCGCCCGCCAAGAAAGATGCAGGAGAGCCGGATGTCCCGGAAGTCCTCAAAGGGCAGCGGGTCTTCCGCTCCAACCAGCAGGTGCAGGTTGACGTGTTCCAACCCGAGCACCATTTGCTGCTGCATCGCCGAAGAAGTCCAGTCGCCGTCAGGGGGCCGGTGCTGGGCATCGAGAACCCAGACCGGTCCATCGATCAACTGAACGCTGCCCACGATGGGATCGTACGTCCCGCTGCCAACCGTGGCGCCCGACACGACGTAGCGGTTGGGCCAGGTATGAATCGCTTCCAGAACCTCGAGACGCCAATGGTTGTAGAACGTGATTGGCATGGCGGATCCTCACGACCGGTTCGAACGTGATACGGGCGGTTAACCCAGATTTGTGCCTATTGTACATCCGTGTTCAGAATTCAAAATGTTAAAAGTTTCGGTGTTGGCGCGTCTGGCTGGTCAATCGTGGGGGCCTTGAACGCGCCGTCAGGATTCAGGAGTTCGCTGACAAGCACCATCGTCGTCTCCCGATGACTCTCTGTCTCACCCGTGAGGTTCTGCTCGGCACTCGCATCACTTCTTCCGCCACCTCGCTTGCTGACGCGCTCATCCATCCACTTCAGGATGAGATCGGCGATCTGCAGGTTGTTCTTGTCCTGCATGATCATGTGGCTGTTGCCGCGGATGCCGCTGGTCCGGCGGGTTGAGCATCTGCGCCTGGCCCCCAGCAGCCTTGACGCGGCCGATGAGTTCCTGACAGCTATCGAACGACTCCTGCCACGAGGGCCGCGTCGAGATCCCTGTCGGCGTGTCGCGGTGATCGCCGAAGACGACCAGAATCGGCACCGAAGCCAGCGTTTTGATCTGCTCCGCGGTATAGTTCGCCGGACAGCGGCCCGGCTCGACCAGCACCAGACCCTTTGCGGCCGTGGGATTGAGCAGCGCCGCCGCGAGCGGAAACGGCCCCGATTGCGAGTGTCCCATCAACACCGCGCCGCTCAACTGACTGGCGAGATCCGACAGCGCCTTGTGCGTGGGGTTCGGGGTAGGGAGGCCCCCATAACTCAGGTCGGGCACGCCCTGCTTCGCGAGCTCGTCAACGGCGCCCACCGGGAACTGACTGTCCGGATAGGGATCGCCAGGTTTCGAGCCGAAGCGGAAGTTCGGCCAAACGGACTCGTCGCTGAATCGCAGTATGTTGGGGAGATTGCCCGGGGGCGTCGAGCCCGCGCGCACGTTATTGAAGACGGCCTGATTGAAGCCCGATCGCCCGCGCCCCACCTGGTCCGGGACATACACGGGATGGCCCTTGCGCACGAAGTACTCGTCCCAGCCCATCCGGCCGTCCGGCGTGGTCTCCCACGACTTGCCGGTCAGGGTCGCGCCGTGAATCATCACCACCGGCACATTGCGGTCGCCGCGCTGCGGCACCATGTACCGCACGTACATCTGATTGACGGCAATGTGGCCAGCGGGGCCGAGGCCGCCCAACTCCGCTCGCGTCTGTTCAGACTTCTCGCCGCCGACGAAGAAGCTGCCTTGTGCCTTCAGCACGAGGGGCTTGCCAGGTGTCTGAAGATCCTTGATTGCCTGGGCCATAGCGCCGCCGGGCGCGCCAAGCACGCCCGCAACGGCGACACCGATCAGAATCGCCGGCCGGCACAACATCGAAAACCGCTGACTTGTCACGTTGTAGTCTCCTAGACCTTCTTCTTCCAGTACTCCAGCGTGGGTCCTGTGTAGACGCCGGCGCCTGTGATGGCCCGCTTGCGGGTCTCTGCGCTCTCTTCCAGCGTCATCGGCTTGAAGTTCTGCGCCGTGCGGATGTTGTCTTCCATCTGCCCCTGTGTGCCGGCGCCGCAGATCGCGACGTGCACACCAGGCTGGCTCAGCGCGTAACGCAGGCACTCCGTCGGATTCAGGGACCGCAGGAGATTCGCCTTGCCGAAGATCTTGATGGCCTGGACACCGATGCCGAACTCCTTCGCAACCGGGAGAGCCGTCTTTTCAAAGCTCAGATACGCATGATCGGCGGCATGCACCGGCATCATCACCGTGTCCCACTTGTCGTAGGCCTTCAACATCGCGGCATGAGCTGCGGGGTCAAAATGACCGGTAAAACCGATGAACCGGCATTTCCCGGCTTTCTTCGCGGCTTCAAACGCCTCCATTGCTCCACCGGGCGCAAGGATCTTGTCAATGTCGTTCTGGTTCTCAATGGTGTGCATCTGCCAGAGGTCGACATGATCGGTTTTCAATAGCCGAAGCGAAGTCTCCAGATCGTCTTGCGCTCCTTTGGCTGTGCGCTGTGCGGATTTCGTCGTGAGGAAAACGTTCTTTCGAACACCCTCCAGGCCGATGCCATATGCTTCTTCCGAACGTCCACCCCAGTACATGCGCGCGCAGTCGAAGTAGGTGAGACCGAGATCGTAGACAGTCCGAACATACGCCGCTGCGGCGGCAACGTTCGGATGGAGATCCATACGGGCTCCGCCCTGCGCGATGATGCTCACCTTTACGCCCGTCTTGCCAAAGGTCGTGACCGGGATGTCGCCGGCCTTCACGTTCTGAGGAGCCGCAAATGTGCCGGCTGATGGATAGTCCGGCGAATGCGCCGCCGACAAACAATCTTCTCTCTCATATTCGACCTCTCTCGATTATTTAAGCGGGCGAGTCAGTCCATTCCCTTCCAGCCAGTAATAAAACTCATCGATCCAGTGATCGCTCGATTTGCCTTGTTTCCGCATGCCAAAGCCATGCCCCCCCGAAGCAAAAACGTGGAGTTCCGGTTTGTAACCCGCCGCTTTGAGCGCGTCGTAGAAGCGCCTGACGAGCGGCTCGGCCCCGGCATCGTCCTGCGCCACCGCGAGGAAAATGGGCGGAAGTCCTGGCGGAATCGGAGGCACCTCGTTGAACGGCCCACCGTAAATGGGAGCCGCATAATTCGGACGCCCTTCCGGCTGCAACACTACCGCCGACGTGAGTATCGCCCCGGCTGAAAATCCCGTCAGGACCACGCGTTCGCAGAGATGCCCCATTCCGCGGCATGAGCCCGGACGACTTTGATGGCTTGGATTCCGTCGGCAATACCGTACTTGCCATACTCACCAACCAGACTGCGGTCGCGCATCACGGCGCCAAGGGCCGCCGTGGCCGACTGGGTCACCTGCGCGGGATCCTGGCCTTCGACCTGAAACAGCCGGTATTTCAAAACGATGCCCGCGATACCGCGAGCGGCCAGCCATTTTGCGACATCGTGGCCTTCTGAGTCGATCGAAAGCCATACGAAGCCTCCACCGGGAGCGATGATGACCACTGTGCCGGTCGCGGTGGAAGGATCCGGCAGGTAAACGGTCGGGTTGGGACGCTCACGTTCATGATGCGCCGGTTTCCGGCGGAGCCGGCGACCGTCTCAGGCTGCTTCCATTGCTCGGACCCGGGCGCGGCCCCGGCCAGATTGACAACCTGCTGCGCACTGACTGGAGTTACGAGAAGGGCGGGGACAGCCACAGCGCGATCGTCTGCGTGCTTCATTTCTTCTCGAATACCTCTCTGGCGACACCGATGGCGGTTACCGCGCTGGGCCAGCCGGCGTAAAACGCCAGGTGAGTGATGGTCTCGATCAGCTCCTCCTGCGTCACGCCGTTTTGGCGCGCGATGCGAAGGTGCGACCGGAGCTGGTCCGGACGGTTCATGGCGATCAGAGCGGCCACCGTCACCAGGCTACGGTCCCGCTTCGACAACTCCGGACGCTCCCAGATGTCGCCGTACAGCACGTTGTCAGTCACCTCGGCCAGCTTGGGGGCAAAGTCGCCCATCGCGGCTTGAGACGGCCGGGGCCGCGCGGCGGCGCCGGTGCCCGCTGCCTGTCCGCGCAGCGGCGCGCCGTACTGCGCATCGCTGACCTTCTCCATCCATTCGACGGTCTTGCCGTCGAGCTGTCTCCAGGATGGCGATGTGCGTCATCGAGCTGTTCGGCGCGGCCCCGTGCCAGTGTTTCTGGCCGGGCGGGATCCAGACCACGTCCCCCTGCCGGATTTCGTCCACCGGATCGCCCCAGCGCTGCACCCGGCCCGTGCCCGCTGTCACGATCAGAGTCTGCCCCAACGGATGCGTGTGCCACGCTGTCCGCGCGCCCGGCTCAAACATAACCCGGGCGCCGGAGATCCGTGCCGGTGCGCTCGCCTGAAAGGCAGAATCGACTCGCGCCGAACCGGTGAATCGGTCGGCCGGCGCCGGCTGGGGAGGTTGCGTGCCGCTTCGCGTGATTCTTATCGCTTCAAGATCTTTGGCTGTCTGGCTCTGCGCAAGTGACACGAGCGTGACAAAAGAGATGGCAATGGCTGCGACAAGCCTCATTGTTCGTCCTTTGTGCGCCGGTTAAACCGGCGGGTTGTATGCGGATGAAGCTTCCCGCTCGGTGAAGGGCGAGCCACCCACGCCGGACCCGAGCATGCGCGGCTGTCCGCAAGGGCAGGCGCGAAGCGTTGACAGGGGAAAGTGCAGGCCGGGTATTGAGCCGCGTTAAACTTAGACCGGAGTGCCGACGCTGTAAAGGAGTGCGGAAGGCCACACCGGCCGTGTCGATATGGCGAGACGCGGAAGGGCTCCGCGCGGTCAGAGACCCCGCGCATGCACGGAAACACCTCGCGCGGGAACCGGGAGATCCACTGCTCGCCCTGGGAAGACGCCAAGGCCGTGTCGGGAAGTCGAAAGACGCACGCCGATGATGAACGAGCAGGGGAAGTCGGACAGGCCGGTAGTACCTGCGAAGTCCCCGAACAAGGCCGGGAACAACCGGCGGCGGAGGGGATGGAGGGAAGGGGTCTGGCCAAAGGGAACCCGCCCGAGCAAAACACGCCCCGGACACAGCGCCGGGAAAGGCGTGCAAAGTGCGCTGGAGCGGGTACGTCAAGTTGCAGCAGGGAAAGAAAGCTGCGGTTCACGAGCGCTCCTGCACCACGTTACCACGTGGACACGCCTGCGGGAGGCGTACTTCAGCCTGAAGCGGGATGCCGCGAGCCGGCGTGGACGGCGAGACGTGGCAGCACTACGGGGAGGACCTGGAGGATAACCTCCCGGACCTCTCCGAACGGCTGAAGCGCGGGGCGTACCGAGCGAAGCCGGTCAGCGGGCGTACATCCCGAAGGCCGACGGGCGGCAGCGGCCGCTCGGCATCCCGGCGCTGGAGGACAAGATCGTCCAGCGGGCGACGGTCGAGGTGCTCAACGCGATCTACGAGACGGACTTTCTCGGCTTCTCGTACGGGTTCCGGCCGGGGCGCAGCCCGCACGAGTGCGCTGGATGCGCTCTACGTCGGGACTGCTGACGAAGAAGGTGAACTGGGTGCTCGATGCGGACATTCGTGGGTTCTTCGACGCCATCGACCACGGATGGCTGGTGAAGTTCGTCGAGCATCGGATCGCGGACCGGCGCGTCGTGCGGCTGATCCAGAAATGGCTGAACGCCGGCGTGCTGGAGGACGGGAGATGGAACGCGAGTGAGGAGGGAACGCCGCAGGGCGGCAGTCATCGTCGCCGCTGCTGGCGAACGTCTACCTGCACTACGTGTTCGACCTCTGGGTCCAACGTGGCGGAAGACGCAGGCGCAGCGGCGACGTGATCGTCGTGCGGTACGCGGACGACTTCGTCGTGGGTTCCAGCACCGAGCGGACGCCGAGCGGTTTCTGGCGCGAGCTGCGCGAGCGGTTCGCGAAGTTCGGCTTGGAGCTGCACCCCGAGAAGACGCGGCTGATCGAGTTCGGGCCGTTCGCGGCCGAGAACCGGAACAGGCGCGGCCAGGGGAAGCCGGAGACGTTCGACTTCCTCGGCTTCACGCACATCTGCGGGAAGAAGAGAAGCAACGGGAGGTTCACGGTGCGTGCGGCAGACGATGCCAAGAAACGGATGCAGGCGAAGCTGCAGGAGGTCAAGGCCGAGCTCCGGCGGCGCATGCACGACCCGATTCCCGGCAGTGGGCAAATGGCTGCGGTCGGTGGTGGGCGGACACTGTCCGCTACTACGGGGTGCCCATGAACGCGCCGGCGCTGCATGACGTTTCGGTTTCAGGTGGGCGGCTCTGGCGCCGCGCGCTCGTGCGCGGCGCAGCCAGAAGCCGAGTCACCTGGGAGCGGATGCGGCGGCTCATCGAGCGCTGGCTGCCTCCCGCCCGCGTTTGCCATCCCTATCCCCTGAGGCGACTTGGCGTCGTCACCTGAGGCAAGAGCCGGATGCGGTAATACCGCTCGTCCGGATCTGTGGAGGGGGTTATGAGTAATCATCATTCCTACTCCGACCACCAGTGTTTAGCGGTCAATCATTCGCTGCAGAGCCTCGGGGTACCGGGCTCCTTCAAACGTGATTTGTGATGTTGCGCTCTCGATGCCGCGAAGCTCGTCCTGGCTCAGTTCGATCGTCAATGCTCGAACGTTCTCCTCGAGTCGATTCGCTTTTGTGGTTCCCGGAATCGGTACGATCCAAGGCTTCTGAGCGAGGACCCAGGCGAGTGCGATTTGGGCCGGTGTGGCGTTCTTCTCCGGGCAATCGTCTCAAGCAACTCGACGACCGCCCGATTTGCCTTCCGGTTCTCCGGCGAAAAACGGGGCACGATGCTTCGGAAATCCGTGCTGTCAAACGTGGTGCTCTCGTCGATCTTGCCCGTGAGGTAGCCCTTTCCGAGCGGACTAAAGGGAACAAAGCCAATTCCCAGCTCTTCGAGTGATGGAATGATTTCAGCTTCCGGCTCTCTCCACCACAGCGAGTACTCGCTCTGGAGAGCGGTGACGGGCTGAACCTTGTGCGCGCGGCGAATGGTTTGGACGCCTGCTTCTGAGAGGCCGAAGTGTTTGACCTTCCCTTCCTGAATGAGGTCCTTGACCGCTCCCGCCACGTCTTCAATCGGCACATTCGGGTCAACACGGTGTTGATAGAAGAGATCGATGACGTCGGTTTTGAGGCGCTGGAGAGAGGCCTCGGCGACCTCTCTGATGTGTTCCGGCCGGCTGTCGAGTCCAGCAATTTTGCCGCTCTCATGGTCGAAATGGAACCCGAACTTGGTTGCGATCACCACCTCGGTGCGAAACGGCGCGAGGGCCTCGCCCACGAGTTCTTCATTGGTGAATGGGCCGTACGCTTCCGCGGTGTCGAAGAACGTGACGCCGCGTTCCACCGCCATTCGGAGGACTCCGATCATCTCCTGCTTGTCTTTCGGGGGGCCCGAGCCGAAGCTCATGCCCATGCAGCCAAGGCCGATGCCCGAAACTTCCAGGGTGCTCTTTCCAAGTTTGCGGATCTGCATGGTTCAAGGGTAGGACCTCCGGTATCGCGACCGTTAGCCTGAACCTGCCGAGTTTTAGCCTAATCCTGTCGATGGCTAGCGAAAATGCTCGCCCGAGATGTACTCTGGGTTCAAAGGAGCCTGCGTGATGATCCCTACGCCCACCCGAAACTTCAGTCCGGTGCCTGACCGGCTGCAGGAGCTGAAGGAAGAACTGGCTCTCCGGATTGGGGCCTGCGTTGGCTCGGAACAGAAGCGGATTACCGAAGTGCCGGGTCTCACAGTGCACCGGCGAACGGCTCCCACCCCACCCTGTTCAATGACCTACGAGCCAAGCCTGATCTTGACCGCGCAGGGGCGCAAGCGGGTGGAACTCGGCGGCAGAACATTCACCTACGGTTCGTCCCACTACCTGGTGGCGTCCGTCGCCCTCCCGGTCGTCGCCAGGGTCGTAGAGGCGAGCGAGCAGGTGCCTTGTCTGGCCCTGTCGTTGAAGCTGCAAATGCCCGTCGTCAGGGAACTTCTCGACCGGGAGGAGATTGCGGTTGCTCCGGATATGGGGAAAGGGCCCGGCGATGGCCATCGGTGAGGTCACCGTGGAATTGCTGGACTCCTTCTGCCGGCTCATGCGGCTTTTGGACCAACCTCGAGATATCGCCTTCCTCCACGGCTTGATTGAGCGCGAGATTATCTTTCGGGTTCTGCAAGGGCCCGAGGGCGCTCGCCTTCGCGCCATTGCGACGTTAGGTGACCAGAGTTACCGGACGGCGAAAGCCATCGCCTGGATCAAAGACAACTATGCAAAACCGCTCCGTGTCGAAGAACTCGCGGAGATCGCCGGCATGGGTGTCTCCACGCTGCACCACCACTTCCGGTCTCTGACGGCGATGAGCCCTCTCCAATATCAGAAGCAGATCCGGCTCCAGGAAGCGCGGGCGCGTATGTCGATCCAGGGTCTCGATGCCGGGAGCGCTGCCTTGGAGGTCGGTTACGAAAGCGCCAGCCAGTTCACCCGGGAGTACAAGCGCTTGTTCGGCCAGACGCCGATGCGGGATACTCGCACTCTCCGTTCGACTGATGGCGCGCAACCGGAACCCCTCAGGGTTCGCTAACGCGGCTCCAGTCGGCTGAACGCGCAAGGCGCTCTTGCACCTGCTCCGCCGCCGATTTCGCCCTTCGAGGCCGCATCGAATCGGTGCGTTTCCAGGACGTTCCTTTGCGGTCCGCGTCGGACAATGAGAATCCCATGATCCTCTTGGCTCTGCTCGTCCT
>CAVQOO010000030.1:0-52819 GCA_963714395.1 Bryobacteraceae bacterium | reverse complement strand
AGGGGATCGCGTCCTTGGGACGGAAGTAAGTGGTATTCTCACGCACTTATTGCATGAGGATCATGGCCGCGAAGCCGAGACCAGCGATTGCCAGAATCGCGATGGCCATGAGAGCCGTGGCGCGCCATGAACTCACCATGAGCAACTGTACCGAACGATCCGCCCTTTCTCTTTCAATACGAGCGTCGAACATCGCCGCCCCCCTTTCCCTGGCAATGAGCCACCGGGGCCACAACGGTCATTCAAAGGCCCAAAGCCAATCCCAGTGGCTTGCCATTTTCAACAGATCCCCGCTGGGCTGCCTGTCAGCCCACTGAGCGCGAGCTCGCACTGTCCGTTCTGGGCGTCAAAGGGGAAGGGGTGTCAGCGCAGGATTCGATTCATGCCGGGCGCACCATCAAACCGTCTAGTCCTTATCACCGCGCGATCTGCCAGGCAATCACAATCCAGAACACGCAGCAAAAGCCACTGCCCTCAGAGCCCGCCGTTTGTGGTCGGCGTACTGTACGTGCCGCTCCTCCCCTGTAGGTCGGCAGACTCTTTGCCACAGACCAGCTTTTGCTAGGAGGGAGACAATTGAATGTATTCACCCGTTACATCTGTGGTAGTTGATTGTCGAATCACTCTCCTGATGACGCCAGCATCAGACCGCTGTTTTGATCGATTGGTCTTCGGCGGTCGAAGAAGTTCAATAGATCTTTCGCAGATGCGGCGACGACAAGCCAATGGTCGGTCAGATAACGATGCCTATGGACGCGTCCTTCGCCCGCTGTGACAAACCCTCTCATGTCTCTTCTGCCGAACGGAAGGAAGAAATCCAGTTTCGCCTGAGCGATAAACACCTTCGTGAGGGTATTGGACTACGCGATGTACTATCTCGGGAAAAATGCGGGTCCGTCGTCGGGCAGGCGAAACCAAGGGACAACCGCCGCGACACCGTCAAATTTGTCGGGATGCCTTAACGCCATCAACAAGGCTCCGCGGCCGCCAAGCGAATATCCCGTCAGAAAGACTTTCCGCACCTTCGGAAAGCGGCGGCCAAGTCGTCCGCGAAGCCCCGGGATAATCTGCTCCTCGTGAGTCTCGAACCGCAAACCAAGTCCCATCGACAATAGACAGACGAGGACATAGCCTCGATCCCGCGCTAGCCGTCGGTAGCGTCCCCCAGAGAATACGTCACAGTAGATATTTGCTGTCTCGCCGGCACCCGGGAGCGCAATGATCATCGCTTCCTCGCGGCCTGTTAACCGGCTCTCTCCGATGACTTTGTGGGGAAGAGGCGTTGCCGCGGCGCCGATAACGAATAGCCCCAGAAGAGCCAGCATGACGCGGCAAATGCACGTGCAGGTCCAACCGGTGCGCTACCCGGCCCCATCAAGGACGTGAGACATCCAAATTATTGCATACACGATAGTTATGGGTAAAACTCTGATACACCACCTTGTCATAAGAGACGGAAACTGAGACAGAATTTCACGCATTCTGCATATTGGTGTTACTACTTGGGCGGCAGTCTGCATTCGAAGATGATCGAATCACCTTCTATCTTCGAGCCCCACAGACATGAACAGGCTCCGCAACATTTCCGACCTGAACAGAACCCGCTTGGGCCTTATGCTCCACTGACTTTGTTCTCCAAGACCTGCCCACCTTTCGCCGCGGGCGCCTGCTTGCGGATTGGTGAGCTTGATCCTGAGCGCTGAGATGAGATCCGCGAACTGACCGCCGCCCGTTCAGAAGACAGGGCTGTAAGTGGAAGAAAAGATTTGGCGTCCCCAGCGGGATTCGAACCCGCGTTATCGCCGTGAAAGGGCGGTGTCCTAGGCCGGGCTAGACGATGGGGACGCGGCCAGGCAGTGAGGAACCGCCTGCAATTCCAATATAGCGGCCCACGGCATTGCCGGTCAAACCCGCTCAATCGCCAGCCGAGAGAAAAAGGGCAGAAAGCGCGTCCGCTGTTGCTTGCAGGTGGCGGGCGTCGGCCGCCAATTCGCCTGACGCCTGGCGCGCAGCCTCGCCAGCCTCCGACGCCTGTCGTCCCGATTCTTCAACACTTGCCGCCATCTCGCCAATGCCTTTAACGCGCGTTGTCTGTGCCATGGCCTGCTCAGAGAGCTTTCCCGCCAGATCATCCAGCCGGTTAGACCGAGCCTTGATTGAGCCGAGACTCGAGGTGGCATCTTCCACCAGCGCCGCGCCGCGCTTGGACGCTCCCAAAGCCACTTCGATGAGCGTCGAGGTCTCCTGCGCCGCTTGGGATGCTCGCGAGGCCAAAGTGCGAACCCCGTCTGCCACCACCGCGAAGCCGAGCCCCGCTCTGCCCGCGCGCGCAGCCTCCACCGCCGCGTTCAGTGCCAGCAGGTTGGTCTGCATCGCAATCTCGTTGATCACCGACATGATCTTGGCCACGCCCTTGCCGGCTTGGTCGATCTCAGTCATCGAACACGCCACGTTTCGCGTCTTCTCGCTTCCGAGGCTTGCAGACGCCATGACCTCCGCAGCCGCACGCGTCAACTCGATCGCATTCAGCGAGAACGCCGCCCCTTGCTGCGAAAGTTGGGAAATGCCGCCCGTCACGTTCTCGACCGCCGCTGATTGGCGACTGGTAACCTCGGCGACTCGCACGCCGGACGAGCGGACGCGCTTGGCCGCAGCCAGTGATCGATCGCGACGCCTGTTGCAGCGAATGAACGTGTCCCGCAATTCCGGCCGCCCATCGCCTCGCTGCAATCCAGAGCGTCAGCCATGCCAGTATCAGAATCCCGCCAGCCATTGCCGCCGTTGCCCGCTTGTGGCCGCGGCCCTCTTCAGCAATGCGTTCGGAAGTCTCCAGAACCTCATCCATGGGAACGGCGGCAAGCAACACCCAGTCCCATTCCTTGGAATGCCGGATGGTGAATTCGTGCTCTCTGCCGTCGAGGTGATGCCCGCGGCGCCTGCCGCCCTGAATCGCGCCTCCTGGCTCGCGCCCAGACCTCGCGCAGCCGTCAACAGCCGCTCCGACAAGGAGTCTTTTCGCCCGGACAGTTCACTCGACGCCATCAACGTGGCCACTCCCGATCGCCCCAACCGAAGCCCCTTGGCAATCTCCCGCAGTTTCTCCGCTGCAGCGGTCTCCGGCGCGCCGACAAACAGCATGCCGAACAAGGCCCCTCTGTCATCCACAAGCGGAGCGTAGGCGGTGATGCTCCAGGCGTCGCCCACCTTGGCTCGCCCCAGGAATTGCCGGCCCGACAAAACGGCTTCGATCACTGGATTGACTCGGCCGTCCGGCCGCCGGGCGGTTATCATGCGTGCCAGTCGCCGATTGGCCGTTGGCCAGCGTGACTGTGGTCGCAATCCGCAGCATGTCCCCTTCTGCATTCAGCCTTTGAAACAGCGTGGCATGGGCGCCTGTCGCCTTACGCGCCAACTCCACAAATCGTCTGGTCGAGACCGGCCCCATCTCAACCTTGCCAACCACCATAACCGGCAGGCTCGCCTCACGCAGTTGCCCCGTATCCTGATCCCGGGCCGTCCAGGGCACGTTCCACCCTCTTACCAAATGCGCGCCGCCGCGCTCGGCCAGCATAGACTGAGCCGAACTCAATTGGCTCCTTGTCTGGTTCTTCAGGCTCTCACTGAGAGCCGCGCATCCAGCCTCCAATAGCCCGACCGAACGCGAGATCTCGATCCGGCTCTGACGCTCGCTGTCTGCCACAGACCGGCGCACGAGGTCCGAGTGCCACTTCCATTGCGCCAGACTCAGCGCCAGCAGGGGGATCACGGTGAGGACGACGCCCAGCGCGATCAAGCGTTGTCGAAACGTCCGAAGACGTGGGAGCGCCATCGCGTCTTTCTTATCGGACCGCCCAACCCGTCTTTGAGCAAAATCGCGTTTGAACCGATTTCTTCATCCTTGGCTCTTCCCCACTCGATGAGACAACGTATGGACGTCTGGATCGCCAGGCAGCCGATTTGCGACGCTTCCCGCCGCATCGTCGCCTACGAACTCCTTCATCGCACGGCCTCCGGAGACGCTGGCTCAGGCGCCGCAGCCACCACAGAAGTGCTGCTCCATGGCCTGTTCACTTTCGGCCTCGATCGCCTCGCTGGCGATCATCTTGCCTTCGTTAATGTCCCCCAGGATCTGCTTGGCGATCCCCGCCTGCGCCTGTTCCCTCCTGACAGAATCGGTTTCGAGATCCTGGAAGACACCCCGCCCACGAAGGCGAACCTGGGAGCCTGCCGGCAACTTTCAGATGCCGGATTCCATCTCTACCTGGACGATTTCTGGGGCCAGGAGCACCTCCTGCCCTTTCTTGATTTCGTCGATTGCATCAAAGTTGATTGGCCCTCTCCCTGGGGCACTGCCAGGAAACTCCTCTTCGATTGGCAGCGTAGGCATAAAAAGCTCCTGCTGGCGGAAAAGCTGGAGGACAATGAGCAATTCCTCCTGGCCGTCGAATACGGCTTCGACAGGTTCCAGGGCTACTTCCTCCAGCGGCCCCAAGTGCTCTCCGGACAGCGGCTGCCTGCCAGCGCTTCCAGCCGGGTGCGTCTGCTCCGGTTGCTGGCCGATGACTCATCCAACCTGGAGTCTCTCGCCGACGCCGTGCTGCACGACCCGGAGCTGAGCCTCCTGCTGCTGAAATGGGTCAACTCCGCGCGCTTCGCCCGGCACTTTCCCGCCACCAGCGTGCTCGATGCCCTGCTTTGGCTCGGCGAGAACGAAAGCCGTCGCTGGCTCACCGTGCTGCTTCTGCCGATCCTCGCTCCCGGCGCCGTGCGCTCCACGCTTTCCGCCATGATGACCCGCGCTCGATTCGCCGAATTGATTTTCGCCAGCCTGCTATCCCCAGCCGAGGCGCGTAAGGTCTTCCTGGTCAGCCTCGTATCTGACCTCGTAATATTGGCAGGCCTTTCCCCGGGCGCCTTTGCCACCCACTTCCAATTGCCCACCCACCTGCTGGGGTTCGTCGAGCAGATCCATGCCGGCTCGCACTGTCGATCCATGCTCCGCATCTGTCCTGCTGGCCTGCGCATACTACGAAGGCCGGTGGTCTGATTGCGAGAAACTGACGCCCTCGCTGGGCGTCGACGCCGGCGCTGTGGCCGGCTTCTACCTGGAGGCCGTCGACTGGTCCGCCCGTCTTTGATGCGATTTTAGAGAGTCTTCAAAAAGGCCAGCACGTTGTCCTTCTCCTCGGCGGTCAGGACGTCGGCGAAGGCGGGCATCGTGCCCTTGCCTTTGTTGATGATCGCCAAAATGCTGGCGTCGGACGGCTTCTGCCCGTTCGTCATCTTCGGCTTCTTGTACAGCCCTTTCAGGCTCGGACCCATCTTCTTCTCATCCGTGTCAGGCGAGTGGCAGACGCCGCACTGCTCAAACACTTCCTTGCCCTTGCCGGCATCGCCCTTGCTCTGGCCGTAGGCCGCGCTGCTCAGCATCATCGCGGCGAGCGCCACTCCTGTCATCGCGCGCTTCATCATGGTTCGCAAACTCTCCTGGGTTCGGCGGTCGATCCGTTCGACCGTCTGATTAATCTTCATTCTACATTCGATGCCCGCCCCCCCGCCAAACCCCCCAAGAGCCCTCTTATCTCCTTTTTCATGCATGCGGTTGTGGCCGATTCCAAACATCGGACAATTGACACCGATTTTGCAGGTATGATAACCCTGAGGTTTCTGTTAGGATTCGCCAATGGCCGACGACCCCAAGCCGGACTCACCGGAAGCCCCTAAACCAGGATCGGAAGCCGCTGCTCCACCACAAGCGGATGCAGCGCCTGCTCCGGCGCCCAAACCTGCGCCTCCTCCCGCCGCGGCTAAACCTGCCGCCCCGCCGCCTAAGCCTCCCGCCCCACCCGCCGTCATGCAGACCGCGCCCTGGGAAAACGATCTGACCGCCGCTCTCAAAGAGGAGTTCGGCGACTCGATCACCGGGTTCTTCACTTATGTCGGCCAGAATTTCCTCGTCGCCCGCCTGAGCGCCGCCATCCCCATCCTGCTCTCGCTCAGAGACATCCACGGCTTCGACTACCTGGTGGACGTCACCGCCGTCGACTGGCCGAAGCGCGCCGAGCGGTTCGACCTGATCTACGTCCTCTACAGCTTCGCGCGCAACGAGCGCATCCGCATCAAGATCAATCTCAAGGAAGGCGACCAGCCCGAAACCGCGGTCGGCGTCCACCTGACCGCCAACTGGCTGGAGCGCGAGGTCTTCGACATGTTCGGCATCGAGTTCGCAGGCCATCCCGACATGCGCCGCATCCTGATGCCGGACGAGTGGCAGGGCTACCCGCTGCGCAAGGACTACGCCGATCCTCAAGCATGGACAAGCGCTGGGTGCAGGAGAACCTGGGGATCGAAAGCGGCCAGTAACCCATGGCCGGACACCACTTTCTCGACTCCACCGAACTGGTCCTGAACATGGGGCCGCAGCACCCGTCCACGCACGGCGTGCTGCGCGTCATCCTGCAAGCTCGACGGCGAGAAGGTGATGGGCACCGAGTGCGTCATCGGCTACCTGCACCGCGGCGTGGAGAAGATCGGCGAGAACCGCACCTACGCGCATGTTCGCGCCCTACGTGGACCGCATGGACTACGTGGCGGCGGTCTCCAACGGCCTGGGCTACTGCCTGGCGGTGGAGAAGCTGCTGAACGTGGAGGCGCCGCCGCGCGCGCAGGCGGTGCGCGTCATCCTCACCGAGCTGAACCGGATCGCCAGCCACCTGCTCTGGCTGGGCACGCACGCGCTCGACATCGGCGCCATCACGCCGCTGTTCTACTGCTTGCGCGAGCGCGAAGACACGCTCAACATCTTCGAGAAGTACTGCGGCGCGCGCCTGACCACGCACGCCTTCCGCATCGGCGGCCTGCAGTACGAGACTCTACGACGGCTTCGAGCAGGACGTGCCAGGAGTTCTGCGACATGTTCCTGCCCGAAGGTGGACGAGTACGAGGAACTGCTCACCGGCAACCGCATCTGGATGGAGCGCCTGACAGAACGTCGGCATCCTGAACGCCGAGGACTGCAAGGCCTACGGCGTCACCGGCCCGATGCTGCGCGCCGCCGGCGTCGAAGTGGGACCTGCGCAAGGCGCAGCCCTACTCCGGCTACGAGAAGTACGATTTCGAGATCCCCACCCGGCAGAACGGCGACACCTACGACCGGTACATCGTGCGCATGGCAGGAGATGCGGCAGAGCGTCCGCATCATCCGGCAGGCGGTGGACGACATTCCCGAACGGCCCGATCATGGCCAAGGTGCCGAAGGTGATCAAGCCGCCGGTCGGCGAGGCCTACGTTTCGATCGAGGCGCCCAAGGGCGAACTGGGCTACTACATCGTGAGCGACGGCTCGACGCAGCCCTACCGGGTGCGCGTGCGGCCGCCGTCGTTCGTCAACCTGCAGGCGCTCGACAAGATGGCGCGCGGCGCGCTTGTGGCCGACATCGTGGCGATCATCGGCACCATCGACATCGTGCTCGGGGAGGTGGACCGGTAGACCGGCCGAGGAACGCTATGCGAAAGCTGCTCAGAACGATCTTCCTGGTCGACCTGTTCGAGGGCCTGTGGGTCACCTTCCGCAACCAGCATCCGAAGCAACATCTCACCGAGCAGTATCCCGCCGAGCGGCCCAAGGTGGCCGAGCGCTACCGCGGCGCGCCGCGGCTCAACATCAATCCCGGAAAACGGCGAGACGCTGTGCATCGCCTGCAACCTGTGCGCGCTGGCCTGTCCGGAGAACCTGATCGTGGTGAGCAGCGAGCGCAACGAGCAGACCAAGCGCAAGGAACTGACCACCTTCACCTACGACACCTCGCGCTGCATGTTCTGCGGCCTGTGCGAGGACGCCTGCCCGGTGGACGCGCTGGAACTGACGCAGGATTTCGAACTGGCGAGCTACACGCGGGAAGGCGCAGATCTGGGACCGGCAGATGCTCGAGGAGGGCCCCAGCCGACGCAGTACAAGTGCTGAGCCGACGCCGTGGAGCCGGACAGCCCGATACGTGTGTCTATGACCGACACTCTGTTCTTTTACGTGTTCGCGCTGCTGATGCTGCGGCGGCGGCGATCCTCACCATCACCCGGCGCAGCGCCGTCCACAGCGCCATTTCGCTGATCGTCTCGCTGGTCGGCGTCGCCGGCCTGTATCCTGCTGCAGAAGGCCGAGTTCCTGTTCGCCGTGCAGATCGTGCTCTACGTCGGCGGCATCATGGTGCTGTTCCTGTTCGTCATCATGCTGGTGAACCTGGACGAGGCGGCCAAGGAGCGGCAGTTCAACCGGCAGTGGTGGCTGGCGCTGGCCTGCGTCGCCGGCGGTGGCGCCGGAGCTCGGTCTACTTCCTGTGCACGCGGCGCCGGCGCGTTTCAAGCTGGCCGCGCCCGCGGCGCCGCGCCGGCGCCCGGCGTGGGCAACACCGAGCAGCTCGCCGACGTGCTGTTCTCGCGAATACCTGCTGCCGTTCGAGATCGCCTCGCTGCTGCTGCTGGTGGCGGTGGTCGGCTCGGTGGTCATGGCGAAGAAGAGGATCTGACACGATGCATCCCGATCACCACCGTTCACTACCTGGTGCTGAGCGCGGCGCTGCTGCTGATCGGCACCGTCGGCGTGCTGACCCGCCGCAACATCGTCATCATCCTGATGTCCATCGAGCTGATTCTGAACGCGGTCAACATCAACCTGATCGCCTTCTCGCAGCACTTCGAGCAGCGTCAACGGGCAGATCTTCGCCATCTTCGTGATCACCGTCGCGGTGGCCGAAGCGGCCGTGGGGCTGGGCATCCTGATCGCGCTGTTCCGCAACAAGGAAACGGTGCTGGCCGACGAAATCGACCTGCTGAAGTGGTAGGAGCCCGACGATGAACTTTCTCGATCTCATCTGGCTGATTCCGCTGTTCCCGCTGTTCGGCGCGCGGTGATGCTGCTGTCGGCGAAGCTCGACCCGCAGCGCCTCGACGTGGCTGGCGCCGGCGTCGGCCGACGCGCATGGCCACAGGCACGCGCTCATCACGCATCATCGGCCGCCAAGGCGCTCGTCAGCCTGCTCTGCCCGGGCATGGTGCTGCTTCGTTCCTCTTCTCGGCGGGCGCGGTCGTGCAGCTTCGCCGGCTGCCCGAGCGACCACCAGGTGATCCAGTTCACCTGGCTGGCCGGCCTGCCGTTCCACATGGCGGCGGCGCCTCGCGACGTTCACCGCCGACTGGGGCTTCCTGCTCGACCCGCTCAGCTCGCGTGATGATCCTGGTGGTCACCGGCATCGGCTTCCTGATCCACGTCTACTCCATCGGCTACATGGCGCACGACGGCGGCTACTACCGCTTCTTCGGCTATCTGAACCTGTTCGTCTTCTTCATGCTGATGCTGGTGCTGGCGAACAACTACCTGCTGCTGTTCGTCGGCTGGGAAGGCGTCGGGCTGTGCAGCTACCTGCTGATCGGCTTCTACTTCCACAAGAAGTCCGCCGGCGACGCGGGCAAGAAGGCGTTCATCGTCAACCGCATCGGCGACGCCGGCTTCATCCTCGGCATGCTGCTGACTGTTCGCAGCGTGGTCGGCACGCGTGCCGCTTCATCGACGTGAACGCGGCGCTCGCGCAGCGGCCGCTTCGCTGCCGAGATCGGCAGCTTCGGCGTGCTCAGCCGTCATGCGCGCTGCTGCTGTTCATCGGCGCCACCGGCAAGTCGGCGCAGTTCCCGCTCTACGTCTGGCTGCCGGACGCCATGGAAGGCCCGACGCCGGTCTCCGCCCTCATCCACGCCGCCACCATGGTGACCGCCGGCGTCTACATGGTGGCGCGCTCGAACGCGCTGTTCCACCTGACGCCGGAGACCTCGCACGATCGTGGCCGTCGGTGGGCGCGTTCACCGCGATCTTCGCGGCCTCCATCGCGCTGGTGCAGAACGACATCAAGCGCGTGCTGGCCTACTCCACCGTCAGCCAGCTCGGCTACATGTTCCTGGCGCTGGGCGTGGGCGCGTACTGGGTGGCGATCTTCCACCTCTTCACGCACGCCTTCTTCAAGGCCCTGCTCTTCCTCGGCTCCGGCTCCGTGATCCACGCCATGGGCGGCGAGCAGGACATGCGCCGCATGGGCGGCTCGAAGGACAAGATCCCGATCACGCACTGGACCATGTTCGTCGGCTCGCTGGCCATCGCCGGCATCCCCGGCCTGGCGGGCTTCTTCTCCAAGGACGAGATCCTCTGGCAGGCCTACAGTCTCGCCGCTCGGCTCCAAGCTGCTCTGGGTCGTCGGCCTGGCCACCGCCGGCATGACCGCCTTCTACATGTGGCGGCTCATGTTCATGACCTTCTACGGCAAGTCGCGCGTGGAGCGAGCGACACGCGCCACATTCCACGAATCGCCCGCGTCGATGACCGTGCCGCTCATGGTGCTGGCGGTCGGGCAGCGTCGCTGGCCGGCTGGATCGGCATGCCCAAGCTGTGGAGCGCTGCCCGGATGCATTCCGGGCCTTCGAGCACTGGCTCGAGCCGGTCTTCGCTCGGGCCACGCAGCGGCGCACGAGGCGGCCGAAGGCGCGCATCACGACACGACCATCGAATGGGTCCTGATGGGCCTCTCGGTCGGCGTCGCCCTCGGCGGCATCTTGCATCGCCCGCGTACTTCTACTTCACGCGGACCGGCAGATCCCGAACTCGCGCACCGGCGGTCGCCCTCTACACCTGCTCTGCTCAACAAGTGGTACGTGGACGAGATCTACGACTTCCTCTTCGTGCAACGGCATGGCAAGGGCGGCGGCGAAGCGCATGGCCCGCTTCGACTCAACGATCGTGGACGGCGGCGTCAACGGCGCGGGCTGGATGACCCGCTTCGCCTCCACCGTCTCGATCTGGTGGGACACCTGGATCGTCGACGGCGCGGTGCGCTCTCAGCGTCCTTCACCGTCGAAGCTGCTCTCCTACCCGGTGCGCATTCTGCAGACCGGGCTGCGTGCAGGCCTACGCGCTGGTCTTCGTGCTGGGCGTCGCTCGCCATCTTCGGGTACTACTGGAGCGCGCTAAGCGTATGGACGAGCACTTACTCAGCCTCGATCCTGTTCACGCCGCTGGCCGGGCTGCTCGTGCTGCTGCTTCATCCCCGGCACGCAGAAGAACCTCATCCGCGTGCTGGGCGAACATCGTCGCCTTCGCCGGGTTCCTGGTTTCGCTGCCGCTGGTCCTCGACTTCGACAAGGCGCACGGACGGCTATCCAGTTCGTCGAGACGCGCCGACTGGATCCCCTCGCTCGGCGTGCAGTACCTCGTCGGCATCGACGGCATCAGCCTGCTGCTGGTCATGCTCACCACGCTGATGGGCTTCCTCGCCATCCTCTCCTCCTGGAACGCCGATCGAGGACCGCGTCAAGGAATACTACGCCATGTTCCTGCTCCAGCAGACGGGCATGATCGGCGTGTTCATCTCGCTCGACTTCTTCCTGTTCTACGTGTTCTGGGAACTGGTGCTGGTGCCGATGTACTTCATCATCGGCGTCTGGGGCGGGCCGCGGAAGCTCTACGCGGCCATCAAGTTCTTCCTCTACACGCTGGCCGGCTGCGTGCTGATGCTGCTCGGCATCCTGACGCTCTACTTCCAGCACTTCCAGCAGTTCGGCTTCTACACCTTCGAGATCGCCGAGCTGATGAAGCTGAACATGCCGCTCGGCACTGCAGCAGTGGGTCTTCTGGGCCTTCTTCATCGGCTTCGCCATCAAGGTGCCGATGTTCCCGTTCCACACCTGGCTGCCGGACGCGCACGTGGAGGCGCCCACCGGCGGGCTCCGTCATCCTGGCCGCGTTCTGCTGAAGATGGGCACCTACGGCTTCCTGCGCTTCTCGCTGCCGCTGCTGCCCAAGGCCTCGATCGACCACACCATCGTGCAGATCCTGGCGGTGCTCTCGCATCATCGGCATCATCTACGGCGCGCTGGTCAGCCTGATGCAGAAGGACTGGAAGAAGCTGGTGGCCTACTCCTCGGTGAGCCACCTGGGCTTCTGCACGCTGGGCATCTTCGCCCTGAACCCGAACGGCATCGCCGGCAGCGTGATCCAGCAGATCAACCACGGCATCTCGACCGGCATGCTCTTCCTGATCGTCGGCGTCATCTACGAGCGCCGGCACACGCGCGAGATCACGCGAGTACGGCGGCCTGGCGCACGTGATGCCGCAACTACGCCATCGTCTTCGCCTTCGCCATGCTGAGCTCGGCGGGCCTGCCGCTGCTGAACGGCTTCATCGGCGAGTTCACCATCCTGCAGGGCGCGTTCGAGGCCAACCGCGTCTGGGCGGCCTTCGCCGTCACTCGGCGTCATCCTCGGCGCGGCCTACCTGCTCTGGCTCTACCAGCGCACCATGCTCGGCCAGGTCACCAACGAGAAGAACCTGGGCCTGCCGGACCTGAGCCTGCGCGAGATGGGCCGTCTTCGCTGCCGCTGATCGCCTGGGCGCATCTGGATCGGCGTCTACCCCAAGCCCTACTTCGACATTCTCGAGAAGCCGGTGGCAGCAGATCGTGGAGCGCGTGCGGCCCGGCTACTGCAGACAGCGCGCCACAGCCGCTGTCCAGCCGAACGGAGGCCGTCCCGATGAGCCAGTTCTACACCGCCACCGACCACTTCGTCCTGCTGCCGGCCATCATGCTGGCGCTGTTCGGCTGCGCCATCCTGCTGTTCGATTTCCTGCATCTTTCCCGAAGCCAAACAGCGCAAGTACCTGCTGTTGTTCCTCGTCGCTCGGCGAAGTCTTCGCCGGCGCGGCCTCGTGGCGGCAGCAGCTCTTTCTCGGCGAGCACGGCGGCCGAGCTGACGGCCTTCGACGGCTCCCTGATCGTCGACGGCTTCGCGCTCTTCTTCAACTGGATCTTCCTGGTCGCCACCCTCATCGTCGGCGCTGATCTCCTACCGTACCTGGAGATCGCGGGCGAGCACCACGGCGAATACTACGGCCTGATCCTGCTCGCCCAGTGCGGCATGTTCTTCCTGGCCACCGGCACCGACCTGGTCACGCTCTTCATCGGCCTGGAACTGATGGCGCTGTCGCTTCTACGTCATGGTCGGCTTCCTGCGCGCCGACAAGCGCTCCAACGAAGCCGCCTGAAGTACCTGCTGCTGGGCGCGTTTCTCGAGCGGCTTCCTGGTCTACGGCTTCTCGCTGCTCTACGGCATTGCCGGCTCCACCAAGCTGCGCGAGATCGGCCGCGGCCGTCGCAGCGCGCGACCCCTGGGACCCGATGGTCTTCCTGGCCCTGGCCACCACCACCGTCGGGCTGCTGTTCAAGATCTCCGCCGTGCCGTTCCACATGTGGGCGCCGGACGCCTACGAAGGCGCGCCCACCACCGTGACCGCCTACCTCTCGGTCGGCTCCAAGGCCGCCTCCTTCGCCTTCCTGCTGCGCATGTTCGTCGGCCCGCTCGGCGTCGGCGCGCGAGGCCTGGGAGCCGCTGCTGATCGGCGTCGCCGTGCTCACGCATGACCATCGGCAACCTCGCCGCCATCACCCAGACCAACATCAAGCGCCTGCTGGCCTACAGCTCCATCTCGCACGCCGGCTACATGCTGCTCGGCCTGATCGCCGGCAACGACACCGGCATCAAGGGCGTCGCTGGTCTACCTGCTGGTCTACACCTTCATGAACCTGGGCGCGTTCCTCGTGCTGGTCGCGCTGCGCCCGCAAGGACATCATCGGCGAGGACCTCGACGACCTCGCCGGCCTGATGCACAAGAGCCCCGGCTACGCCGTCCTGATGCTGATCTTCCTGCTCTCGCTCGCCGGCATCCCGCCCACCGCCGGCTTCATCGGCAAGTACTACATCTTCCTCTCGCTGATCGAGACCGGCCACTACGTGCTGGCCGTCGTCGCGACGCTCTACGTGGCGGTGGCCATCTACTACTACTTCCGCATCGTGCGCAGCATGTTCATCGCGAGACCGGAGAACCGACGCCCGCTCTCCACCAGCTTCGGCCTGCGGGTCGCGCTCGGCGTTACCGGCGTCCTGACCCTCGTGCATCGGCATCTATCCCGAGCCGTTCCTGCAGTTCTGGCGCAGACAGCCTCTCGCGGTAGGAGAACGCATATGAGACACTATCCGAAATCCTCTCTCAGCCCTGGTTCATTCCGCTGGTGGTCGGCGTCCTCATCATCGCGCTCGCTCCCGCTCGCGGTCGGCTTCACCGTGCTGCTGGAGCGCAAGGTCCTGGCCGACTTCCAGGTGCGCCTCGGTCCCATGCGCGTGGGCCCGCACGGCCTGCTCCAGCCCCTCGCCGACGCCGTGAAGCTGCTGCTCAAGGAAGACATCATCCCCGCCGACGCCGACAAGGTCATCTTCTGGCTCGCGCCGGTGATCTCGTCCTTCACCGCCGCTCACCGCCTTCGCGGTGGTGCCCTTCTCCGGCATCTTCGAGTGGCCGACGTCAACGTCGGCCTGCTGGTCATCTGCGCGATGTCGGCCGGTCGGCATCCTCGGCATCATCCTCGGCGGCTGGTCCTCCAACAGCCACTACTCCGCTGCTCGGCGCGCTGCGCAGCGCCGCGCAGCTCGTCAGCTACGAAGTCGCCCTGGCCTCGCGCTGCTGTCGCGGCGTCATGAGCGCCGGCACGCTCAGCATGCCGGGCATCGTCAAGGCGCAGCTCGACCGCGGCGTCTGGTTCGTCTTCGACAACTACGGCTTCATGATCGTGCCCGTTCGATGGTCTACATCATCGCGGCCGTCGCCGAAACCAACCGCGCGCCGTTCGACCTGCCGGAAGCCGAATCGCGAACTGGTGGCCGGCTTCCACACCGAGTACAGCGGCTTCCGCTGGGCGCTCTACTTCCTGGCCGAGTACGCCAACATGTTCGTGGTCGGCTGCGTCGCTGTGACGCTCTTCTGGGGCGGCTGGCTGCGGCCCTTCCCGAACGTGAGCTGGCTCGACGTGCCGCTCAACTACGGCGTCCCCATCCTGATCTTCCTCGGCCACCGCCGCCGCTCTGCCTGCTACCTGTCCCGCAAGCAGCCCATCCAGGGCTACGCCATCGGCATGGTGGGCCTCACCGGCGCTCTTCGTGATCATGGCCGCGCTGTTTGCCATCCCTGCGTTCAACGCCGCCGCCGCCCCGCTGTTCTGGTTCTTCCTGAAGCTGTTCCTGATCATCTACCTGTTCATCTGGTTCCGCGGCACCTTCCCGCGCTACCGCTACGACCAGCTCATGAACATCGGCTGGAAAATCATGATCCCCACCGCCCTCGGCTCCATCTTCGTCAACGCCGTCGTCGGCATCGCCCGCCGGTAGGGCTGTCGCGCGTCACTCGGATCCGCCGTGTGAACTCTCGTTCCGTACCCGAACACCTGCGTGCGGCTCGCAGCCGCGCCAGGAGTCGGCGGCAAGTGACCCGGTCTTTAGCCGGTCGAACCGGCCGCTACCTCTTTGTGCCATTGAGCCCCTCATTGCTCCCTACACGCAAAAACGGTTCTTTCGACGCCCGGCCTCCTGCTCACCCAACGTCATCAGGGCGGCTACATCTCGGGGATACCGGTAGGGCTGGCAGTTCACCTTGAAATAGGCCAGCGCTGTGGCTTCGCCTTTGCCGAGCGCCCTGCCGGGAGCCGCCACGAGCCAATACAAACCCTGGTAGCCAACCTCCGGCAGCATCCCGATGCGAGCAGCGACCAGCACCGCGGCGACCACAAGAGTCAGCCCGCCCACTCGCCGAGGCCACCCGCGAAACCCTCTCTGCTTTACCATGTCGCCATGAAAGATAACAGGTTTTGTCTTTCACCGAAAGAAGATCTCTCTGAGCTGGATAGAGGGGCTCAATAATACGGTCGTCGAACACGAACTGAAAGAACCGGTCGGCGGATTAGCGCCGGACCAAACACCCCGGAGCATCTGCTGACCTTCTCTTGTACACTAGGCCGAGAGGCTGTCCCCGTGTCGCTTCGGGGCATCTGGGTAATCTGGCGGCGAGCTGGATCCGACGTTCGTGGTCCGGCGAGGAGCAAACATGGATGCAAACACGCTAAAGACTTACCAGGACAGCCTGGAGCGATGCTCCGCAAATCCGCATTTCCTGGAGCGATTCTACGAAATATTCCTGGCCTCATCTCCCAAAATCGCTGAAAGATTTGCTCACACCGATTTCGCCAGCCAACGAGAGGCTCTGAAAGCCTCGCTTCACAAGATGGTTCTTGCCGTGGGCGACGAAACCGGCCCTCCGGAAAAGCACTTGAGCGACTTGGCTGAAAAGCACAGCACCCGTGCACTGAACATCGGCGCCGAATTCTACGACTACTGGCTCGACAGTCTTCTTGCCGCCGTGAGAGAGACGGACCCCGAATACGACCGGAATGTCCACAACGCCTGGGAGAGGATTATGCTCGTCGGCATCGGTTTCATGCTCTCCCGCTACGCCTGAAGTCAGGCCGGTTCGCTCACCTGGGTTCCTGCTGCGTCAAACAGTGCAGCGACCCGAAGCCCAGCACCAGGTCCACCGCATGGATCCCCACTACCGGCCGATCGCGGAACAGCTCGCCCAGAATCCCCAACGCCACGCGATCGTTCACGTCGTTGAACGTCGGCACGATCACCGCCGCGTTCGAGATGTAGAAGTTTGCATAGCTCGCCGGGAGCCGCTCCCCCTCGAAGTAAACCGGCGACGGCATCGGCAGCGCCACCACCTCCGGTTTGCTGCCGTCCTCCAGACGCAGGTCCCCAATCCGCTCCCAGTTCTCCTTCAGCGGCCGGTAGTTGATGTCCTTTGCGTTGTCCTCCCGGATCAGCACCACCGTCGTCGGGTTCACGAACCGGCAGATGTCGTCGATGTGCCCATGCGTGTCGTCCCCCACTGGACCCGCCGCCAGCCAAAACACGTTCGTCACGCCCAGGTAGTTTTTCAAGACGGACTCGAACTCCTCGCGCCCGACTCCCGGGTTCCTCACCTGTGTCACCGGGTCCAGGTAGCACTCCTCGGTCGTCAATAGCGTGCCTCGCCCATTCACCTCAATCCCCCCGCCTTCCAGCACAAACGGCCTGCCGCCCAGCCGCGCGTCGAACAATCGCTTGCCCAACACGCGCGCCGCCGTCTCCGGCACCCGCCGGTCCTTCTGCCAGTCCGGGTATTTCGCCCAGGCGTTGAAGTGGAAATGGACAATCGCCTTCTCCCTCCTCTGGCCCGCCTGCCGCGTCACCCAAATCGGCCCGGTGTCCCGTGTCCATCCGCGGTTGGTCGCATGAAGGACGAACTCCACCCGCTTCAGCTCCGCCCCGGCCTTGGCCAGATAGCTCCGCGCCAGCTTCTCTTCCGTGCGTGAGCCCACCAGAATCCGCACCGTCTCGCCGGTCTCGATCTTGCGCACCATCTCGCCGTACACCCACCGGATCGTATCCAGCTTTCCGGGCCAATCCGTCTCATTGTGCGGCCAGCCCAGCCACGTCGCCGCATGAGGCGACCACTCGGCCGGCATGTTGTAGCCGAGCTGCAATGGAGTCTTCGAGGTCTTCGTAATACCTTCTGCCATAATCGTTATTGTCGACCATGGCCAAGACACCCAAAACCACTCGTACTTACCGCGAAGACATGACGGAAATGCCGGACTGGCTGAAGAAGCAGAAGTGCCCGCATCGCGATCACTTCCTCGCCGGCCAGCGCATCATGCCCAGGAACCTCACGGGCAAGGAAAAACTCGCCGACATCATCGATAACACCTTCCTGGCCTACAATTCGGCCCGTCTCAAGGAAGGCGCCCGCCTCTTCACTGAGAAGATGCTGGAGCCCGACGTCACAATCGGCATGAGCCTCTCCGGCGCACTCACCCCCGCCGGACTCGGCTGCTCCTCCATCGTTCCGCTCATCAAGGCAGGCTTCGTCGATTGGATCGTCGCCACCGGCGCCAACCTCTATCACGACCTCCACTTCGCCCTCAACTACCCCGTTCACGTCGGCGATTTCCGCATGGACGATACCCAACTGCGCACCAACGACATCGTCCGCGTATACGACGTCCTCATGGGCTATAGCGACTGCCTCATGGCCACGGACGAGATCCTGCGGAAGATCCTCGTCGAGCCCGAATTCCAGAAAGAGATGGGCACCGCCGAGCTGCACTACCTGCTCGGCAAGTACGCCGCCGAGTGGGAACGCAAAGCCGGACTCAAAGACGTCTCCGTGCTCGCCGCCGCTTATCGCGCCGGCGTCCCCTGCTACACGTCCTCGCCCGGCGACTCCACCATCGGCATGAACGTCGCCGGCGTCGAACTCCGCGGCAACAAGCTTCGCCTGAACCCCTCCATCGACGTCAACGAGACCACCGCCTTCGTCCTTGCCGCCAAACGCTCCGGCGGCAAGAGCGGCGTCGTGCTTTGGGGCGGCGGCAGCCCCAAGAACTTCATGCTGCAGACCGAGCCCCAGATCCAGGAAGTTCTCCGCATCAAGGAGTACGGCCAGGACTACTTCCTCCAGGTCACCGATGCCCGGCCCGATACCGGCGGTCTCAGCGGCGCTACTCCCAGTGAGGCGGTGAGTTGGGGCAAGGTCGATCCCGACCGCCTCCCCGACGCCGTCGTCTGCTACACCGACACCACCATCGCCATGCCGCTGCTCACTTCCTACGCGCTGGCCAGGCACCCCAAGCGGAAGCACCGCCGCCTCTACGACCAGCGCGGCGCAATGATGAAGGCTCTCACCGCGGAGTACTTCAAGCACAACAAGGTGAAAATGCTCGACGGTTCGGACCCCGTTCTCGACTAAATGACCACGCGCCAACTTCAGTCCATCGCACGCGAGCACGGCACGCCAGTGGTGGTCATCGATCACGACATCATCCGGCGGAACTTCTCCAGGTTCCGCCGGCACCTCCCCAAGGTGCAGGCCTATTACGCCGTCAAGGCCAACCCGGCGCCTGAAATCATCGAAACTCTCTACCGCGCCGGCGCCAGCTTCGACGTTGCCAGCCTGCCCGAATTCCTCCTCGTCTACAAGAACATCCGCCACTTGCCTGCCGTCGAGCGCCAGCAGTTTGTCTGGGACAAAATAGTCTACGCCAATCCCATCAAGCCGCGCGAAACGCTGGAAGCCCTCAACCACTACAAGCCCCTCGTCACTTACGACAACCTCGACGAGCTCAAGAAAATCAGCGCCTTTGCCCCGCAGGCCGGCCTCGCTCTCCGCTTGCGCGTCCCCAACACCGGCTCCATGGTCGAGCTCTCATCCAAGTTCGGTTGCGACCCCGGCGAAGCGCTCGATCTCATTCTCCGCGCCTTCCGCGCCGGCCTCGTCGTCGAAGGCCTCTCCTTCCACGTCGGCAGCCAGTGCATCAACGACGACAACTTCGTCCAGGCGCTCAATATCGCGGCCGCCGTCATGGCCGAGGCCCGCACCCACGGCCACGAAATCAAGATCCTCGACATCGGCGGCGGCTTCCCCGCTCCCTACAACGCCCACGTCCCGCCTATCGAATCCCTCGCTCGCAAGCTCAACGCTGAAATCGACCGCCTCTTCCCCGGCGACATCGAGATCCTTGCTGAACCGGGACGCTTCCTCGTCGCCTCCGCCGCCACCCTCGTCGCCCGCGTCATCGGCCGCACCTTTCGCGATGGCAAGACCGGCTACTACATCGACGACAGCGTCTACCACACCTTCTCCGGCATGATCTTCGATCACTGCCAGTACCCCATCAAGAGCTTCAAGCGCGGCCGCAAACAGGTCTGCTCCGTCTTCGGCCAGACCTGCGACGGCCTCGACACCATCTCACAATCCGAAGAACTCCCCCGCCTCGAAATCGACGACCTCGTCTACGCCGAGAATATCGGGGCTTATTCCAACGCCTCATCCACCCACTTCAACGGCTTCCCGCCCGCCAAAGTGGTGCACGTCAATATTTGAGCGCCGCCACTCTGCCAGGGCTCCACGGGCCGGATTTGATAACGTGTGAACAGGCATGCGAATCCCTTCAGGTCTCTGTTCTACTCTCCGAATCATCTCCGCTTTGGCCGCTGCTCACTGTCTCCACGCACAAGCACCAGCCGTCCCGAAGGAAGCCCAAGGCTTGCCGGTCCGGGCGGCGCCGGCCGATTATCAGGCTCAAGCGAAGGCGGGCACGGTCACCATCGCAGCCGATTTCACCGGCCACGGCATCCCCAACGCGCAAGAGCCACTCAACTCCGAGGACTATGTGGCGGTGGAGGTCGGTCTTTTCGGCCCGGCGGACGCGCGTCTCACGATCGCATCCACCGACTTCTCGCTAAGAATCAACGGCAAGAAGGCCCCCCTGCCCAGCCAGCCCTGGGGGTTGGTAGCCAAGAACATCAAAGACCCCGAATGGGTGTCGCCTGAGGCCGTTGACGACACGAAGTCCAAGGGCGGCCTCAGCGGTTCGTGGTGGTGGCCAGCAGGCGGGCGCTCCGCCCCCGCTTCCACCCAAGGTGCCCATCGAATTGTTGCGTGCCTGGCAGCAGCGACTCAAGAAGGCTGCACTTGCCGAAGGAGACCGCGCCTTGCCCCAGGCGGGACTCATCTTCTTCCAGCACCGCGGCAAGTTGGAGAACATCAAGTCGGTTGAGCTGATGTACGAAGGGCCTGCTGGAAAAGCCTGCGCTGGTCTTGAAATAGCTCGCCGGCCCCTCGCAGATTCTCCCTCTACCCGTCAACCCGGCGGGGGAAGCGTCTCATCCGGCTGGTAGGGACTGCATGGGATCCTGCAAAGGTCATAACATATACCCGCGTCATACGGATTCAGTTGCTCGCAAGAACTGATGCATTGCCAGTCGAAACAAGGCCCGGGGTTCCCTTGAGGAGTGATGGCGTTCGCCAGCCTCCCCAACTCAGGATGTGATCGGTAGTGGGTCCGCGAACTACAGCACGCCAAGTCGGCGGTGAATCCGGGAATGTTCATTTTGATGACCCACTGCTTGCGTCAAGTCAGCTCATTGCGGCAACGCGCCGGGGCGGAGGAGGCATGTGCAATACCCCAACGTACAACAGCATCTGCCTCCGTTTACGCTAAAACAACTGAACTGCGGCACAATCGCAGTTTCCATCCGTCACGGCTAGCGTCGCCTCCGGACACCAGGTAATGCTCGTTCGTTTGGTAGATTGACGCTTCGGCGGTAAACCCAGGCATATTCTTCGGTTTCATAGTTGCATCTCCTATAGCCAAAAAACAGCGCCCTCAGTTTAACAGGATTCGGTGGAATTCCCGCAACCTGAAATGCGTCCTCAGTAACTCTCCTGCATTCGCGATTGGCACACGAAAAGCGAATCAGCGAGCCGCCTGCTTCCCCATTTCGCCATTCCTTCGGTGGCGATGGAATTCAATTCTATTTTCGAGTTTATTTTTATCACCGAAGCTGCCGGATCTGTTACTCTGTGTCCTGCGGAATTCTAAGGCCCACCCGCTTTAGAGTTGTTGGCGGGAGTGCTTGGGTTGTTGGCCATGCTGGGGAGCCTGGGTCAAACTCGACTCGGGCGCATGGGTGGAGTCGGGACATGGGGGTACTGGACCTCATCAATCTCACTGCATTGATGGCGCGCACGAGAGGCATCCCCGAGATCACGATAGGCCTTATTGATGGACCCGTTGCTACAGGACACCCCGATCTGGAGAACAAGCACGTCCGCCAGGCACGGGCAGACAGCAGGGCCACGTGCGCTCTGGCTGACAGCACGGCCTGCCTTCATGGGACCTTTGTGGCCGGGATCCTCTCCGCTAAGCCGAATTCCGATGCGCCAGCCATTTGCCCTAACTGCACTCTCCTGATTCGTCCGGTTTTTGCCGAGAAAGCCCCCCAGCGTGACGGAATGCCCAGCACCAACCCTGCGGCGCTCGCGGCGGCAATCATCGATTGCATCGATGCGGGCGCGCGAATCATCAACTTGAGCCTTGGTCTCGCAGAGCCCTCCACCAAAGGGGAACGGTCATTGGAAGAGGCGCTCAACCAGTCGCTGAGGCGCGGAGTCCTCGTAGTTGCGGCGTCGGGAAACCAAGGCACCCTCGGAAGTTCTGTCATCACCCGTCATCCGTGGGTCATTCCGGTTGTAGCCTTCGACCAGCGAGGCAGGCCGATGAGCGACTCGAATCTGGGAGGTTCGATCGGCAGGCGAGGTTTGGGCGCACCCGGTGACCGCATCACCAGCCTCAATTCTGAGGGCAAATCGCTCACCCTCGGAGGAACCAGCGTTGCGACTCCTTTCGTCACTGGCGCGATTGCACTGCTGTGGTCCGAATTTCCTGCCGCGAGCGCCTCAACCATTCGACTCTCCGTAATCAACGCCGCTCAACCGCGGCGAAGCTCGGTAGTTCCACCCTTGCTGGACGCAACAGCAGCTTATGCGCTCTTGTTGTCAGGAAATAGGAGGGAGCAAATCGCATGAAAGAGAACATTGAGAGCAATGCCCAGCCCGATAAGAGCCGCCCCCCGATTCACCGGGTCCGGCTTCCCGGTTTCATTGTCAGCGAAGATATCGGGCTTGGCGATGTGATCAAGCGAACCACGTCCTACATAGGAATAGCGCCCTGCGGAGGCTGTCGCCGCCGCGCGGACGCGCTCAACCGCTGGATGGTTTTCACAAATCGAACGAAATGAGCAGCAACCAACTGAGGAGAACTCGACCATGAACGAACACACTGAAATGGCGGAAGAGTCATCGGGAACCCGTTCAACGGACCATCGCAGCATGTCGATAGCCCCACAAGGAGGATGTTCAACATGTGGCGCTCCGCTAGGGTCAGACACTGGTGGTCCCGGCAGCGGAGTGCCCTCCCCTGTCTATGCCATCGGCAGGATAGAGGCCCGCTTCCCAAATCTCGCCGCGGAAAAGGAATTTGCGCAGGTGACCGGACGCACGAATGATACTGCAGGCAAGACGGATCAACAGACTTTCCATGCCGTACTGTCCAAGCGAGAGAACCGCTACCTGGCGCGCCAATTGTGCTGGGTGCTGAACATTCAGGGGTTGGAGACGTACCTCCTTGTGCCGCGGGATCCCACGGACATCGATCTGTTGGTGGAAGCCATTCGTCCCATCGCCAGTCCCGGCGATGTGGATGTCGTGATCGGTATGCGCGGTCCCATCGCCCCGCCGACGATGTGCAATGGGTTGATGGTGCCCATCGTCATGTTCGACCAGATCTATTCATTTGATCGGGATGCGCTCGTGAAGGCAATTCCCCGGCCGAAGAAGATGGCCGCCGAACAGTTCGCGCCCGCAGCGGAGGAGTTGTTTAGCAGGATCATGCAAATGACGGACAACGCCGGGGCGACAAACGAGCACCGCGCCTTGAACTACCTCGCTATGCGTTACCCGGCGATCTATGCCAGGACGGCCGATCAATACGCATTGGATTCTTCGCTGACGGGAGTGGAAGTGCGGACCTCGCCGCTGAGCACTTCGCGTGCCCTGGTTGATTGCATCTTCACTTACACCAACCGCAATACCGAATTTACGGAGAAGTATTTTGTGCGTTGCGACGTAACAGAAGAGTTTCCGTTTCTGGTCAATAAGATGTCAGCGTATTACGACCGATGAATACCAGCCCCCAACCGAAAGGAGAGTAAGAATGTCCACCTCGAAGA
Source organism: Bryobacteraceae bacterium (assembly GCA_963714395.1). Taxonomy (GTDB): domain Bacteria; phylum Acidobacteriota; class Terriglobia; order Bryobacterales; family Bryobacteraceae; genus JACADU01. Next base: position 29,290 of record CAVQOO010000030.1, on the reverse strand, counting down.
TGCCCGGATTTACCGCCGATCAGTCGTTGCAGGCAGCGCGCGGGCGCTATCGCAGCGGCCGTCTGTCCGCGTCGCAGCAGGATGCCATCATCCCCGCGATCCCTGCGTGCAGGAACTGCGACTATATCCTCGATAATTGCGAGAGAAACGGCTGGCGTCCGCGGGCGCTGTGTGCCGCGTGTGCGTTCGGCAATTGCTACGAGGATCCGCCGATGCCTAACCCGTACCCGGATCCGTTCCCACCCTTACCCCGGTTCTAACTACGGCAGATCCGCGCCAGCTTGGCTGTGACGACGGCCCGGCTGCATCTCGTGGTGCCAATGGCCCTTTGTCCGTAACACGCACTCTGTCGGCTTGGTCTATTTATTGCCGGCAGTCGAAGCTAAGTCGTCAACGCACGATGAAAGGGCCACACGAAATGAACGTAACATCCTTGATTCTTGAGCAGTTGGACCGCGAAGCCGAAGTGACTCGTAGAGCCTTGGAGCGCGTGCCGGCGGGAAAAAACGACTGGAAGCCGCACCCTAAATCCATGCCATTGGGGCAACTGGCTCACATGCTGGCTACCATGCCTTCGTGGATTTCCATGATGGTGAAGCAGGACGAACTCGACATCAAGCCCAAACAGGGCGCAAGCAACGGAATGCCGAGGGAGTTCAACTCCTCCGAGGAGCTCATCAAGGCGCACGACAAGGCCGTCAACGATGCCCGCCAGGCCATCTCCGAAGTATCTGACGAGGACTTGCAGACCCCATGGCGGCTCCTCGAAGGCGGCAAGGTCGTATTGGAGAATCCGCGCTACTTGTTCATCATGGACAACTTCAACCACCTCGCTCATCACCGCGGCCAGCTCACTGTGTATCTTCGACTGAATGAAGCACAGGTTCCGGCGCTCTATGGTCCGTCCGCTGACGATCATCGTTTTTGATACGGCCACTCAAATGCCTGACCATGTTCGCCAAGCCGATTACTTTCATGTCGCCATCCCCGACAAGCCCGGGGAGGCCGCGCGCGTCCTTGCACTTCTCAGCCGGGCGGGCGTCAACATGATTGGATTCTGCGGCTTCCCACGCGGCGCGGGCAAGTCCCAGTTGGATTTCATCGCCGAGGACAGCGCCGCCTTCAAGCGAGCGGCCAAGGACCTCGGATTCAAGCTCAGTGCCAAAAAACAGGCCTTCGTGATTCAAGGCACGGACCGGCCGGGTGCCGATCGCCGCTGTCCTCAATGCCTTGGCACAGCACGAAGATCAACGTCACCTCCATTCAGGCAGTCAGCTCGGGCGAAGGTGACTACGGAGCACTCGTGTGGGTGCAGGATGCCGATGTGCGTCGCGCAGCGAAAGCCCTTGCGGGCCTGTCCTCAAAGGAGGCTGACGACAAAGACATCGTGGACGTAGCCTCAGAGCAATCATTTCCCGCCAGCGATCCACCTCCTTGGAATTGACTGATGGAATTGCCGCCGCTCATCCCCGAACATCGCGTCGAGCGGGACGAGATGGGCGAGGTTCATGTGCCATCCACGGCACTCTACGGACCGCAGACCCAGCGCGCAGTTGAGAATTTCCCAATCAGCGGAATGCGCCTGGGGCGGCAGTTCATCCGTGCGATGGGTCTCATCAAGAAGGCGGCGGCGATCACCAACTCCAGCCTTGGCGCGCTCGATCCAGTCATCGCTGCCGCCATCGAAGCTGCCGCCGATGAGGTGATCCAAGGCAAACACGATTCCCAGTTTGTCGTCGACGTGTTCCAAACCGGCAGTGGAACGTCCACCAACATGAACGCCAACGAGGTCATCGCGCGCCTCGCCTCCATCTCGTGCGGCAGTGACGTCCATCCCAACGACGACGTCAATCGCAGCCAGTCCAGCAACGATGTCATTCCCAGCGCGCTCCACATCGCGGCCGCGGAGCTCCTCAATCAAGACCTCATACCTGCCTTGAACCGCCTGCAACAGGACCTGCGCGCCAAGGCGGCCGAGTTCGCCGATGTTGTCAAAATTGGCCGCACTCATCTTCAGGACGCCTTGCCACTCCACCTCGGCGACGAGTTCGGCGCCTATGCTCATCAAGTTGAGTTGGCTGCCGGTCGCATTAGCCGGACGGGCGAAGGTCTTCTCGAACTCCCCCTCGGCGGAACCGCAATCGGGACAGGTTCGAACGCGCCGCCCGGATTCGGCCAGGCAACTGCGCAACTCATCTCCACCTGGACGGCGCTGCCTTTTCGCGAGGCGAATAATCACTTCGAGGCGCAAGCCGCGCGCGATGCGGTCATGATGGTCGCCGGCGCGCTCAAAGCCTATGCCATAGTTCTGACCAAACTCGGCAACGATCTCCGGCTGCTTGCTTCCGGTCCTCGCTGCGGAATCGGCGAACTCACCCTTCCAGCAGTCCAGCCCGGCTCCAGCATCATGCCCGGCAAGGTGAATCCGGTCATCATCGAAAGCACGTTGATGGTCTGTGCTCAGGTAGTCGGATACGAGGCGGCCATTACCTGGTGCTGTGCCGGCGGTCAACTCGAACTGAACGCGATGCTCCCCTTGATCGCATTTGATCTCCTGGAGGCGATTCACCTGCTCGCCGCGGCCTCGCAAAATCTCGCCGCCCGCTGCATACAGGGCGTCACCGCAAATCGCGAGAGAATCGCCAGCCTGGCGGACCAGTCCTATGCTCTCGTCACGGCCCTGGCCCCGGAAATCGGTCATGCCAAGGCCGCGGCCATTGCCCGTGAGGCCCAGGCCGCCGGGCAGACCGTGCGTGAGGTGGCTCAACGAATGAGCGGGCTTTCCTCAGAGCGTCTGGACCAGCTTCTGGACCTCCGGCGACTGGCCGATGGCGCATAGCTCCCATTCAGCGATAGACTCGTGCCCATGGCAGCCCTCTCACGCCGAGCCCTTCTCTCTTTCGCCGCAGTTGCCCCGCACCTCCGCGCGCAACTCTCTTCCTACCAGGCCCGCTCCACGGTCTCGCTCGTCAGCGGCGAAGACCGGCGCAAAAACGTCTACAACGCACTCATTGCCATCGACGACCAGATTCGTCCCGCCCTCAAACGCAAGAAGTACGTTCTCCTCAAACCCAATACAGTGGCCGTGAAGAACCAACTCGGCTCCACACATGTCGATGCCCTTCGCGGCATTCTCGACTACCTCAGCGAGCGCTACCGCGGCCCCGTCGTTATAGCCGACTCCTCCAAGGACTGTACCTGGGACGCCTACGAAAACTTCCTCTACAACCGTGTTCTCACCGAGTACCGCCCCTCAAGGTCAGCTTCGTCGACCTCAACGAGGACCCTCGCCCCGTCGTCCACGAAATCGTCGATCGCGACCTCCACCTCACCCAGGTCCGCCTTGCCTCGCGCCTCTTCGACCCCGACGCTTTCATCCTCGGCTGCGCAATTCTCAAGGCGCACGACAATGTCGTTGCCACCCTCTCCGTCAAAAATCTCGTCATGGCCGCGCCCTTGCACAACCCGCGCACCGAATCCGCCAAGTGGCATGACAAATCCCGCTATCATCAGGGTTTCCGCCAGATTCAGATGAATATCGCGCTCACCGCCAAGCGCATGCGCCCCTTCTGGGGAGCAACCGTCATCGACGGCTTTGAAGGCATGGAAGGTGAAGGCCCTCTCCGCGGCACTCCCGTCGCTTCCCGCCTCGCCATCGCGTCCACTGATTTCGTTGCTGCCGATCGCATTGGCGTCGAAACCATGGGCGTCGACCCCTCCTGGCCCGGCTACCTGCAGTACTGCTGCGACGCCGGCCTCGGTCAATACGACCTCCCCAAGATTGACCTGCGCGGCACTGCCTCCGTGGCCGAGGTCCGCAAGACCTACAAGCTGCACCCCCGCGTCGAGAAGCAGATCGAGTGGCTCGGGCCTTTGCCCAAGGCCGGCTAAATCCAGTCTTGAAACTCAGTATTGCCGCCACGTCTGGCAGCGCGTTCCCGGAATACCTCTTCGTTCAATTCCACCCCGAGTCCCGGACCTTCCGGCCGGGCCGCCATGCCGTTCTTCACCACCGGCGGGTTCTTCGCCAGTGCGAGCACTCCGCCGCCCGGGCCGCCCATGGCCGCTTCGCTCGTCAGGAAGTCCATGATCGACAGCCCCACGTGGATGCAGGACATCGTCAGGTGGATGCCGCCGACGTTGTGCGTCGCCAGCGGAATGCGGAACACCGACGCCATCGCCGCGATCTTCATGAACGCGGTGATTCCGCCGCAGAAGGCGATATCCGGATAGATGTAATCCACCGCCTGCTCCTTCAGGAACGGGTAGAACCCCTGCGGCATCTCGCACTTTTCGCCAGTCAGCAGCGGCACCCGGCAGTCCCGCTTCAGCGCCACCCAGCTATCGGAGAACTGCGGCGGCAGCGGATCCTCGAACCACTTGGGCTCGATTTCTTCAACCGCCCGCGCCATCGCCTTGGCCGTCGCCAGGTCGTACTCGTTATGGCAGTGGACCATGATGTCGTAATCCAGGCCCAACTCCTTGCGAACGTTGCTGAACGCGATTCGCAGCTTGTTCAGGTCCTGCGCCGAAAGCGTCGTCGTGTACCGCCCCATCGGGATTCCGAAGACCGAGTGGGTGTTGATCTTGCATGCCCTGAACCCCAGGCTGTTTGCCCTGAACTGGTCCGCCCAGTCCTTCACTGACGCCGCGTCGAGCATGTTGCGAGGCTCGGTGTTGATGAACACCGGCACCTGCTCGCGGAACGGCCCGCCCAGCAGTTTGTACACCGGCACATTCAACAGACGGCCCGCCAGGTCCCACAGCGCCATGTCGATCCCGCTCATCGCCGGAATGCTCGCCATGTAGGTGTGCATCAGCGTCGACATGCGATGCCAGTGATACCCGATCGCCAGCGGATCCTGATTCACCAGCAGCGGCTTGTAGATCTCCATCCAGGCCTTCATCATGGCCGGCGTCACCCCGGATTCGCCCATCCCCGAGATGCCCGCGTCGGTATCGACTCGAATCTGCGTGTGCGTACCCAGACCGGCGCATCTTGATGTCGGTGATCTTCACTTTGCCGAGGTCGGCTGCGGCCAGCTTTTCGAGGGGAGCCAGAACGCCCGCTGCCGGCAGTGCCAATGCAGCTCGGATGAGGTCGCGTCTTAACATGTCAACCGGATTATATTCCATGGACTAAGTAGGGACAGTCACCCCTTAGTCCATTTTTTTGGGGGGGTAGGACGTTTGACTACCGAATGCTCGCCAGATACCGCAGGCTCTGCCGGATCTGCGGGACCGCGTCGACAGCTTCTTCTTCCAGGTAGTAGTGACGCACTCCGCATTCCTGCGCTGCCAGCAAGGCCGCCTGCACGTCCACCAAGCCGGTCCCGAGCGGCACGCTCTCTTCCTCGAGCACGTCGGCCGGCGATCCGCCCAGCACCGTGCCCTTTCGAATGTCCTTGATGTGCATGAGCGGAAATCGGCCGCGATAGCGGCGGAGCAGTTGGACCGGATCCTGATAGCCGTAGACGATCCAGAAGATGTCCATCTCGAAGTTGACGAACTTCGGATTGGTCAGCTTCGCCAGCGTGTCGAACCGTGTCCCATCCGGCGACGGATCGAACTCGGTGCCATGCGTGTGGTAGCACAGGCGGAGTCCGGAAGCGGCCAGCCGCTCGCCCCACCGGTTCAGATTGTCCGCCGCGGGCTGGCAATCCTTGGCGGCCAGGTGCTTCGCGCTGTGCGGGATCGTAGAGCACACAACGTAACTCGGCGCCCAGCGTACGGGCATGAGCGGCCACGGCCTCGAGTTTCTTGTCCAGCGCCTCGTACGACGGCTCCGATCGAAGTCGCCTGCAGCCCGGCCGCCTTGAGCAGGCGCGAGGAACTCTGCCGGACTGCGCCCGTACAGATCGCCCGGCCTCCACCTCGCGAAAGCCAAGCTCCCGGATCAACGCGAGCGTCGCCGGCAAGTCCTTTGCAGCCATATAGCGCAGGCTGTAGATGTTGATGCCGACCTGCGCCCGAAAGCCGGGCTCCGCGCCGGCGCCGCCGCGGCGGCCGCGGCCAGAAAACGCCGCCGCCCGATCACGCCTGCAGCTTCCACGGGCTGCGGTATTCGCGGTTCAGCATCGGACGCACCGCCTCCTGCTCCACCGTCTGGCGCTTCTCGTCCCAATCCAGCCGCATCTTCGCGCGCAGCGAGAGATTGCCGAGAATCGATGTGACCGAAGAACGGACGCACGTCTCGATATCGCTGTTGGGCTTCTTGCGCGTTCGCACGCAGTCCAGGAAATTGGCCCAGTGCAGCGGATGCGGATCCGCCACTCGCTTCATCTCGAACGGCTGAAGGTCAGAGCCCTTCTCCGGCGTCACCCGGATCACTGCGCGGTCCACGTACAGCGTCCCGCGCGAGCCGTGGAAGGTGATGCCCATCAGGCGGCTGGCCGTCAGTTCCGTGTTGTTGGAGCGATGCTCCCAGGAGCCGAGGAAGCCGGGGTACTCAAATGTAGCCTGCATGGTGTCCGGAGTTTCGCTGTTGTCCTGCAGCCAGTACTTCCCGCCCAGTGCCGACCACGCCGTTTGGCATGGGATCGCCGAAGGCCATCTGAACGATGTCGAGCATGTGGATGCCGGAGTCGGTCAACTGGCCGCCGGCGTAATCCCAGAAGAAGCGGAAGTAGGAGTACGCGTCGGGGTAGACGCCGAAGCGGTTGGGGTTGAATGGCCGCGCCGGCGCCGGACCGAGCCACAAATCCCAATCGAGGCCCGGCGGCGGGGCCTGCTCCGGCGGGTTGCCGATTCCCTTCTGCGATCTGGTTGCTGTAGATCCAGCTGCGCACGAACGCGATCTTGCCCAGTTCCCCGCTGCGCACCACCTCGCAGGCCTTCTGAAAATGCGCGCCGGAACGCTGCCACGTGCCGGCCTGCACAACGCGGTTGTACTTCCTTGCGGCCTCCACCATCACCGCCCCTTCGCTGACGGCGACGCAGGCGGGCTTTTCCACATACACGTCCTTGCCCGCCTTGCACGCCTCCACGGTGATGTAGGGGTGCCAGTGATCGGGCGTCGAGATGCACACGACGTCGATGGAGCGGTCGGCCAGGACCTCGCGGAAATCCCGGACCTCCTTCGGCTGATGGCCCCCTCGTCGTGCCAGCGCCCCCGCCCGTTCCAGGTTGGGTTGAAAGACGTCACAGACCGCGCTCACCGCGACGCCCGGTTGATTCATGGCCGCGCCGAGGTTCTCCGAACCCATGACGCCGACACCGACAAAAGCGGTGGAGATCCGATCGTTGGCCGATCTCGATTGGCCCGCACAATGCCGACGCCGCCGTTGCACTGCCCAGGAATGCCCGCCGCCCAAGGTTGCTGATTGGCATGGCCAAGATGCTATCGCAGTCGTTGGCGTAGGGCGGATCCCCAGATCCGCGTGCGACCCCTGGTCGCACCGCCCGACCGTCTCAAGCCATCGTCTTCCAGGCCGTCTGCGCCGTGATCCGCACCGTCGTATTCGAACTCTTCAGCTTGGGCAGTATCGCCGCCGCGGCCTCCGCCGACCGCAACTTCGACAGCCCGATGCACCGCCGCGCACTGCACATGCGGTGCGGGGTCGTCGATCAGCGACTTGTACAACCGCAGCGCCTCCGCGGCATTGCCCTGTTTCGCCTGTGCTTCGGCAAACCGCAGCACCGCGTCTGCCCGTTCAGGCCCCTCGGGAATCTGCGGCACCGGCGCCCTGCCGATGCGGGCCGCGGCCTTCACCGCCGCCCCCGCGATCTCCTTGTTCGGCGATCGCATCGCCTCGCTGCAGATTGCCGCACCCTCGGCCGCCCGCCGGTGTCCAAGCGCCGCCAGGATGCGCGGCTTGAACTCGTCCGCCGCTGGCGCGTAAGCCGCGACGATCGCCTTCACCGAAACATCGCCCGGAATGCGCTCCAGGCAGTAGATCGCCTCTTCTCGCATGTCCGGCGCGGCCAGCAATCTCGCGATCGCCGGCACCTCGCCGTCGCCGGCAATTCCCGACAGCAACCGCATCGCGTGCATGCGCAGCGGGAGCGGCCAGGTCGTCGCGGTCAGATCCAGCAACCCCTTGACGACCGCGCCCCGCTTCGCCGCGGCCGGGTCCTTGCCCACCGAATGCGCCAGCGTCGTCAGCGCCTCCCTTGCGGCCTTGGCCAGCCCGGGATTGGCCGACGCAGCCAGCTTGCCGACCTCCGGAATCAGCGCTGGAGGCACGTCGCCCGCGGCGCGCCACGCGGCGAACCGCACATCGGCATTGGGACTCGTTGAGTTCAATCAGAAAGTTCCGAGTTTGAAGCATGACTATGTTCCTCCCTTACAGGTGCCACGGCCCGCGCCCGGGGCGCGACAGCATCCGATTCGCCTCGTCGTCGTCCTTCACGCGCTCAGTGACGGCATCCCATTCCAGCTTCCGCTGCAGTTGGAAACTGACGTTGCCGAGAATGCACAGCGACGACACCCGATGCGCCGCTTCCATGTGCATGATGGGCTTCTCGCCGCGTCCGGATGCAGTCCTCGAAATTCTCGCTGTGGCCCGGACTGCGGAACGCCTTCCCGCAATCGCACTGGCGCCGCGTAGTCCTTCACCTTCTGGTCCGTCGCCGTGCCGGCGCCGTCGCCGAGCGTCACCGTCAGGTTGCCCGTATCGCCCCAATAGACGGCGCCATACCGCGCGTCCAGCGTCGGCCGACGGCACGCCCCGGCTGCGCCCACACCAGCGTCCAGTCCGGGATTGCGGAACTGGTAGGTCACCTCCATGCTGACCGCCGAATCGTACATGCCGTCGTGCGGCGGCTCGCCCTTCGCCTCGATCGATCACCGGGCCCTTGTCGTCCGCGTCCATGATCCAGTTGGCGATGCTCATCACGTGAGCGCCGCGGTCGCGAATCTGGCCGCCGCCGAAATCGATCATCCAGCGGAACGCGCCGTGCGTGTGCTTCACGTTGTAGGGAATCCAGCGCGCCGGCCCGACCCACATGTCGTAGTCGAGGTTCGGCGGCGGCTCGGCGTCCGGCGTCCAATCGCCATCCGGCGACGCATAGTGCCAGCACAGCACCTTGCGAACTCGCCCGACGCTGCCCGCCTTGATGTAGTTGTTGGCCTCCCAGGCGGCCGGCTGCGAACGGCCCTGCGACCCGATCTGCACCACGCGCCCGTACCGCTCGGCCGCCTCCACCATCGCGCGCCCTTCTTCAATCGTGTTGCAGGCCGGCTTCTCGACAGTACACGTCCTTGCCCGCCTGGCAGGCCATGATCGTCATCAGCGCGTGCCAGTGATCGGGCGACGCGATGTAGACCGCGTCGACGTCCTTGTCCTCGAGCAGCCGTCGGAAATCCTTGTACATGCGCGGCTTGCCGCCGACCCGCGTCGCCGCCTGGTCCAGACGCCTCGATATCCACGTCGCACAGCGCCACGGAGCGCGCCGGCCGCAGGATCCGCGTTCCGTCGCCGCCCAGGTTGGACGACGCCGGCACCCGCTTCCCGGCATTCGCCTCCGGCCGCAGGAATCCGCGGCCGCGGCCGCCGATCCCGATGTGCCCGAAGTTGATCGTGTCGCTGGGCGGCGTCTCGCCTTGCAGACCGAGCGCCCGCGCCGGCACGATGTCGAACAGCAGCGCTCCGGCCGTCGCAGTCTTGGCCGTCGACTTCAAGAACCGGCGGCGCGTCTTGGTGGTCCCGTTTGGCATGGGGGTAGCATATGCGCTCCACACCCCAAAAGGCAATGGGGCGCACCCTAGGTCTGCCACGGGTTGAGGCAGGCTGTGTCACGGACGGCAAAGAACCTGATCAGTTACCGGTGAGGTTCGATGGCGGCCGCGATGGGAGTCGATCGTCCCGGGGCTGAGCGCTTCCTTCTGCTCATGGCGGCAAACACCAGCAGTGACAAGGCAGCAATCAGTCTCGCGGAAGGTTCAGGCACCGGCACGAAGGCAAAATAGGCGCCCATATACGGATGCCAAACAGTGAAGGCGCCGTTTGTATCTTTGCCGCGGTAGTCGAGCCCTTCCGGGAAAAACCAACCCTCTGGCAGCGACCCGAAAAAGGTCGGCTGCAGGGTCCTGTCAAAGTGCGGAAATGAATCGATGGTGGATATGTGTAAAAGGCCGCGACCGTAGGCACCGTTCGCGAAGATATAGCCCTCATCGCTGATGGAATTGATACTAAACGGCATATCGATCAAGCAGCAAATCGCACCTACGTCAGAGCGGTAAACAAATCCTGTATCTGCAACCTGCCACCCAGTGGACACACCGTCCCAAGGTCCCCGAACAGATTCGTCCCAATAGTAGACGTCGACGCGCCCCACGATCCACCCGTCGCTGTTCGCGTCTTGGGGCGTCATTATGCCGATCAAAGGATTGGTTCCGTCGTAAGGATTGGCTGCGTCGTATGCACGGTAAAGATTGGTCCAGGCGAAAGGATCGTAAGTGAGGTTACCTGGCAAACTGCGTGGCTCGAAGAAGCAGCCAGGTGCGTAGTCGGAACAAGGTACAACACGGTAGGCGGACGCCAGCAGGGCGGCCTGAGACGTTTGAATGAGCCCTAGGAGAACAACCAGAGCAAGAGGAAGTGAGATTGTCATACGATGACCTCCGATTTGAGCGACTGCAGTGTAGCAGTGCCAATCAACGACAGCAACCGGTGTCGGTCTCCTGGGGCGCAGCGCACCCCTGGGCGCGAGGCTCCGGACCGAACGCGCTAGAATCCTCTCCATGCCTGCCACACCGTTCTCGCGACGCCAACTCCTTCGTGCCGCTCTCGCTCTACCGGCGGCCGGCTGGCTCGCCTCTTACCGCGCGTTCGCCGCCCAGTACAAGGGCGAAGTCAAGATCACCGCCATCAAGGCCCTGCAGCTCGACTTCCAGTTCGATGGCTGCCTCATCAAAATCGAAACTGATGCCGGCCTCGTCGGCTACGGTGAAACAGGCACCAACGCCGCCATGGCGCGCACCCACATCGCCCACATGACCTCCGGCAGTTTCCCCGGAGCCGCATCCTACAGCATGGGTCCGGCCGGCCTCATCGGCGCCGATCCGCTCTCCATCGAGCGCCACTTCTATCGAATGACCTCGATGCAGCATCCCTTCATGGCCTTCATCAGGCACCATCAGCGGCATCGATATCGCCCTCTGGGATCTCGCCGGAAAGATCACCGGCCAGCCCGTCTACAAACTCCTCGGCGGGCCGTTCCGCGACGGCTGCCCCATGTATTCGCACGGAGACTCCCTCAAGGACATGCACGACAAGGCCGCCTGCCGGGCCTGGGTCGACGAAATGAAGGCCCAGCCGGAGGGCTTCAACTTCTTCAAGTTCAATATCGATCAGGCGTTTCAGGTCGAGCGCCCCTTCCATCCCACCGTCACCAGCGAACAGATGCGCAGGCTCTATCGCGGCTACGCCAATGTTCGCGAGGCCGCCGGCGATGCGTTCGACATCGGTGTCGCCTGTCACGGTGAGTTCGACACGCTCAGCAGTGTCACCATCTGCAAAGCCGTCGAGCCGCTCAACGTCATGTTCGTCGAAGACTCCCTGAACGTCCCCTACTCCGATGGCTGGGCCGCGCTCAAACGCTCCACCCGCGTGCCGATTCTCACCGGAGAGAAACTCCAGATGCTTCGCGAGTTCAAGCCCTTCATCGACAGCCAGGCTGTCGACATCATCCATCCCGACATCTCCTTCGCCGGCGGCATCACCGGCTGCCGCAAGATCGCCGACTATGCCGCTATCAGTCGTATGCCGGTCGCCCTGCACAACGTCGGCACGCTCGTGCGCACCTACGCATCGGCTCATCTCTCCATGGCCATTCAGAACTTCTACCGCTCCGAGAGCTGGCTCGGAAGACCCGGGCGGTTGCGTGAGCAGATGACCCAGGCTGCACCCCCAGCCGTCCGTGGCGGCATCCTTCGCGTCCCCGACAAGCCCGGTCTCGGGCTCGACATTGACGAAGCCTTCCTCAAGAAGCAGATGGCCAAGGGTGAGCCTTGGTGGGGCTGACCTTCCACCACACCACCGGCCACGCCGCCAGGCTTGCCAAAACCAACGTCCACAATCGCCCGTTCCACAGTTCGTACTCCGACAACAGCCTGCTCCACGCGTGCCCCGCTGCGTAGTGCATGAACAGGAACTCAAACGCCACCGTCGCCGCCACCCAGCTCATGCCAATCTGCAGCGCCTGTCCCCGCGAGGCAAAAGGCCACTTGCGGGCCGCCACCCCGATCACCGCCCCAAACAGCGCAATTCCGATCACGCACGAGATCTGGTTCGACCTCTGTTCGCTCATCAGCGGCGCGTAAGCGAATTGCCGGAGTGTCCCGTTCGCAAACGCCGCGACAAATAAAATGCCCCATGTCAGAGCCGCCTGCTGAATCGTCATACGCAGCCGATTCTATCTGAGCCGCCGCGATTTTGTGATCTTGTTGCACTTGAATTCACCCGCGAAGGCGGTTACTCTACTGTCAGTTACTGAGAGGAGTCTGGTGAGTAAGCCAACCGACCTTGTCCAAGGCACCCTTGACCTGCTGGTTCTTAAAGTCATCGCCCTCGAGCCCATGCACGGCTGGGCCATCGCCCAGCGCATTCGGCAGATGTCCGGGGATGTTCTCCTGGTGGGCCAGGGCGCCCTCTATCCGGCCTTGCACAAGCTCGAACAGAACGGATGGATCAGCTCAGAATGGGCGGTCAGCGAAAACAATCGCCGGGCGAAGTACTACACACTGACCAGGGCCGGCCGAAAGGTGCTCGAACAGGAATCAGCACAGTGGGAGCGCCTTTCTACGGCGATCTCTTTGGTAGTGAAGGCCACCTGACACGAAGAGGCAGCGATGCGACTGGGAACCATCCTGAGCCTGCGTCTGCGCTCGATCTTCTCGCGAGCCAAAGTCGAGATGGAGCTCGATGAGGAGTTGCGCTATCACCTCGAACGCCAGATCGAAGCGGACATTGCGGCCGGCATGACCCCCTCCGAGGCGCGCCGGCACGCGCTTCGGGAATTCGCCGGATTTGACCAGCGGAAAGAAGAATGCCGCGACATGAGAGGACTCAACTTGATGGACAGCCTGTTTCAGGACCTTCGCTACGCCGTTCGCCAGCTTGCCAAGAATCCGGGCTTTACCGCGACTGCCATCCTCCTGCCGGCCCTGGGCCTGTGCGCCAGCGTGGCGATCTTCGCCTTTGTCGACGCCGCGCTCATCAAGCCACTGCCCTACCCGAATCCCGACAGGCTCGTGGGCGTCTACGAAAGCGCTCCTCAGTGCCCCAAGTGCAACCTCTCGTATCTCGATTTCCTCGACTGGAAAAGGATGAACACCGTCTTCACCTCCTTGGAGGCGTTTGGACGATCTGGGTTCATCGTGAATAAACCGGCGGGCCCCGAGCCCGCCCGTGCCGCTCAAGTCAGTGCTGGCTTCTTTCGCACCCTCGGGGTCAAGCCGAGGTTGGGGCGCGACTTTCGCCCCGAGGAGGAACAGCGCAATACCGCGCGCAAGGTGATGCTGAGTCACGCGGCATGGCGCTCCGAGTATGCCGCGGACCCCTCCATCCTTGGCCGCAATCTGACCCTCGATGACGAACAATACGAAGTCATCGGCGTACTCCCGCCGGAGTTTCACTTCGCCCCGGTAGGCTCCCCCGCTTACTGGGTAACCCTGAACCCTGCCGGCCAGTGCGAGAAGCGTAGGAGCTGTCACCATCTCTATGGCATCGCACGCCTGAACGATGGCGCCTCATTGCAGGCCGCGCTCCAGGAAACCTCATCCATCGCCAGCCAACTCGAAAAGGAGTATCCCGATTCCAATCGCGGACAGGGTGCCAATATCGTTGCTCTCACCGAAGTAGTCGCTGGAGACCTCCGGCCCATCCTGCTGCTGCTGATCGGTGGCGCCGTTCTGTTGCTGCTGATTGCCTGCGTCAATGTCGCGAGTCTCTTGCTGGTGCGTTCTGAAGGTCGAAGACGCGAAATGGCCCTGCGCAGCGCGCTCGGGGCTTCGCTGGCCCGATTGGCCAGGCAATTGGTGACCGAGGGATTCGTCCTGGTGCTGGCCGGTGGCGTGCTTGGATTGGCCGCTGCGGCTTGGGCCATGCAATTGCTCGCCCGCCTCATTCCGCCTGACATGATGGCCCGCATGCCGTATCTGCATGATCTCGGCTTGAACTTCCGCGTAGCCGCCTTCGCCTTTGTTATCGCCGTTCTCGCGTCGGCGCTCTTCGCCTTCATGCCCATGCTCGGACTGCCGTTCCGCGATGCCCGCCAGAGTCTCGCCGAAGGCGGACGTGGGTCTGCCGGCAGGTCCTGGCGGCAACTGGGTTCCAAGCTGGTCATTGTCGAACTCGCCACCGCCACCGTCCTGCTGGTCTGCGCCGGGCTATTGGGCCAGAGCCTCCATCGCCTCCTCCGCGTCGATCTCGGCTTCCACCCCGATCGCTTGGCCGCCCTCTCAGTCAGCGCGCCCGATGCTGCCTTCAACGACGGCCCCAAGCAGATAGCTCTCGCGCGAGATCTCCTCCAGCGAGTCTCGAACCTGCCCGGAGTCGAATCCGCCGGCACCACGAGCATTCTGCCGGTGAGCTATAACGGCAACACCAACTGGATCCGCTTTGTCGGCCGCCCCTACAACGGCGAGCACATCGACGTGCTGTTCCGCATCGTCAGTTCCGGCTATTTCCAGACCATCGGCGCAAAGCTCATGCGGGGCCGCTATTTCACTGAAGCCGAGGATGAGTCCAAATCCAAAGTGGTCATCATCAACCAGACGCTGGCCAACATGTACTTTCCCGGGGAAGACCCCATCGGAAAACAAATCGGCAACACCACCCTCGCTCCCGAATCGATCAAGGAAATCATCGGCGTCGTAGACGACATTCGCGAGGGCGCTCTCGATGATGAGATCCGGCCCGCCCAGTATCTTCCGTTCAACCAGCGCCCGGACACATTTCTCTCGGTCATCGTGCGCACCTCACAAGACCCGAACTCGCTGCTCCCGGCACTGACGTCCACGATTCGCGGATTCGGCCGCGGCATCGTCACCATGGACGGAGCTGTGATCCGGAACCGTATCGAAGACTCTCAGTCGGCCTATCTCCGCCGCTCCTCTGCCTGGCTGGTCGGAGCCTTCGCATTCATAGCCCTGCTTTTGTGCGTTGTAGGTCTCTATGGAGTGATCGCGTACTCGGTCAGCCAAAGAACCCGCGAAATCGGCGTCCGCATGGCGCTTGGCGCGGAGCGCAGGACCGTCTACAGCCTCATCCTGAAAGAGGCGGGCTGGCTGACAGTCATCGGCATCTTCGCCGGCCTGTTGAGCGCCCTTGCCGCTGCCACCTTGATGCGCAAACTGCTGTTCGGCATCCAATCCTGGGATGTGGCAACACTGGCTTCCGTCGGCACGCTCCTGGCCATTTCCGCGCTTTTGGCAAGCTACCTGCCCGCCCGCCGCGCAGCCTCGGTGAATCCTGTCGAGGCCCTGCGCGCCGAATAGTTCCGCGCAGAACTTGCCGCGTCCTTGCACTCGGCTGCATGGGATTGTTCGGTCAAGCTTGTGCTTCGCGATGGCTCAGCACACCCCTGTCCCTATGACAATGACGGCCGGGAAGTTCACGTGCTGCCCATCGTCGTACTGCCCAATGGCCTGAATAACTTCGCTGACGACCTGTGCACGCTGGTCTGGCGCAAGAGCGTCAAAAAATCGACGGAACGCCGGGGCGGTCACCTCACTGATGAACTCCCAGCATTGAACAGCACGACCCGGGAAACTCCAAGGAATGCTGCGGGTCTCTTCCTGCGACCTGCGTGAAGCCTGCCTCCTGCAGGGCCGCCGAGAGCGTCCCGGTCCTGGCGAAGGTAAAGGGAGTCGGAGTATCTAGGGGTGGGGGAGGCAGTTGCACATGCCGCATGAAGACACCAACCGTGGTGGTGAAGTAGGGATTCTGATCGAGCGCCCCCCACGCGACAAATGTCGCACGGCCCCCCGGTTTCAGCACCCGGCGGATCTCATGGAATGCCTGCCCCGGGTTTGGGAAAAACATGACGCCAAATCGACACGTGACCACATCAAAACTTTGGTCTGGAAACGGCAGCGCTTCGGCATCGGCGGGCTTGCATGTGAGATTTGTCAGCCCACGTTGCCGGGCATATTCCTCGGTGATCAGGAGCATCTCGAGCGCGAGATCGGTGGCCGTGACATGGCCCTGGGCGCCGACCGCTTCAGCCAGAGACAGCGCCGGTTCACCCGTCCCACTTGCTAGATCGAGGACTTGCATACCAGCGGTAACGCCTGCTGCCTGGATGATGGCCGCCGTGGCAGCCCGGCTCAGCACAACGAATTGTGGATTCCACTTGCGCCACGCCGCAGCTCCTCCAGACCAATCCCGGCGAGTTTGCTCTTTGATGCGTTCCACCTCCCAAGCATCCAGTTGACTCATAACTTCTCTCGTTATGCGGCGATAGTAACAGCGAGTCCTTGTTATCTTTGCTTTCGACCGGCGGTCAGCCTACTCCCGCCTGCGTTGGCCACGACGTGCGGACGATCCAGATCCTGGAAGAGATCGGACGTGGTAAAGCTATTTTAGAGACACTGCACTAGAGGCAAGTATAGACACTCGCCGATCCCGAAAGCACTTCAATTTGAAAGGAGACAGCCCACAATGCCCGCATACGTCATCTGCAGCTACGATATCGCCGACCCGAAGGGCTACGAGGCCTACGTTCCTGGTGTTATGCCGCTACTCCAGAAGCACGGGGGGAGGTCGTCGTCGCCGATTTTTCGGCGAAAGCAGTCGAGGGTCGCCCCCCGAGCGTCCAGGTCATACTCAAGTTCGAAACCGAAGAGGCGGCTGAGCGGTGGTACCACGATCCCGAATACACGCGGGTCAAGCAAATCCGGCTGGATTCAACAAAGAATGGATCGCTGGTTTTCGTGAAGCAAGCCGGGCCTGCGGAGTAGGCGAGGCCGCCGGAGGCCGTGGCTCGCCCACCCATCTTAGGGTTCGAACTTCGATCACGCAACGGCCGAGAGTCGAGCGAATATCGCTATCGTCCGAGTCGTCGTTAAAGTATGAAGTTGACCAACGGCATTCTGCGCGAGTGGTCGCCAAGGGGGTTGTTGTCGAGGAATTGAAACGGAAGGAGAAAGCAAATGGACGTAAGAAGAGAGACGTAAGAAGAGAAAGTGAGGCCCCCACGAAGAACCGCACGGGGGTGGAGCGGAAGTCCGAGCGCGAACTCGTCGTCACACGCACCGTCAACGCGCCTGCGCGCCTCGTGTTCGAGGCGTGGACCAAGGCAGAACTATTCAGGAGGTGGTGGGTACCAAAATCGTATGGGCTGACCCTGCTTTCCTGCGAAATGGATGTTCGCGTTGGGGGGCAGTATCGTTTGGTGTTTCGCCACGAAGATTCGACGATGGAGTTCTTCGGCACGTACCTCGAAGTGACACCGCACTCGCGCCTCGTTTGGACCAACGAGGAAGGTGACAACGGCAAGACCGTCACCACGGTGACCTTCGAGGAAAACGCCGGCAAGACGTTGTTGGTCGTGCACGATCTCTATCCCTCGAAAGAAGCGCTTGACTCCGGATCGACGGGCGCGATGCCCGAGGCGCTCGACCAACTCGACGAGCTTCTCGCCAGCCTGGGATCAAGTACGGAGACAAAATGACGCAGCCAATCCATCAAACAAACGCTTCCGGGCGGCGACTGAACGGGCGGCGTTCAGCAGTGCGGAAGACAGCTTTCCTTTTAATGACGCTCGTTACGACTGACGTGTCGGCGCAGCAGAAGCCAACGACGGGCTACGCGCCAGTCAATGGAATCAACATGTACTACGAAGTCCACGGCGGCGGCGAACCGGTGGTGTTGCTTCACGGCGCGTTCATGACCATCACCAACAACTGGGCCGGGTGGATCAGCGAGCTCTCCAAAACACGGAAAGTCATTGCCGTCGAAATGCAAGGTCACGGCCGCACGGCGGACGTCCCACGAGATATCACCTACGAAAACCTCGCCGACGACGTGGCCGCACTGCTCAATTATCTCAAGATCCCGCGAGCGGACCTTATCGGCTACAGCATGGGCGGAGCCGTGGCGATGCAGTGTGCGATCCGCCATCCGGACAAAGTGCGAAGGGCAGTCATCATTTCGTCCACGTTCCGCCGTGACGGCATGATCGCGGAAGCGCTCGAACATATCCCGAAACTCACGGCGGACGATTTCAAAGGCTCGCCCATTGAGGCCGAGTACAAGAAGCTGAGTCCGACTCCGGACGACTTTCCGAAGTTCGTCCAGCGAATCGTCGCCACGGCCTCGAACGGGTACGACTTCGGAGCCGACAAGCTTAAGGCCACCACGACGCCCATGTTTTTCATTCACGGCGACGCTGACGGCATACGGCTCGCCCACGTTGCTGAAATGTTTCGCCTAAAGGGTGGCGAGATCCACGGCGACATGAAGCCGCGCTCCGCATCGCGATTGGCCATCTTGCCCGACACCACCCACGTGACACTGATGCAGCGCATACCCATCATCGTCCCGATGGTGAACGACTTTCTCGACGCCAAGCCGTAGCCGTGCTACGGCTCGCGCCGTTTACCGAACGCGAAATTCGTACCGCAGTCAACACGACCGTCCGGCTGATCGAAACTGCACCAACGAAAGTTCCTCCTCCTGCTTCGAGCCGCTTACCTGAAAGCAGTAAAGAACGATCAGTCGCTAAGGTGGCTAGCAAGCCCGCCCAGGCGGGGATCGACCCGCGAAACCCAATTGCCAAGACGAACGCCGAAGTTCTTCGGTACTCTGACGCGCTTGATGCCGGCGGCGAGATCCGGGGTCAGCAGGCCAGAATCGGCGGCCTCATACGCGAGGCGCCTGACGGCTGCGAGTCTGCCGTTGATCGTGCCCGGAGGTTGACGCGATTCCAAATGGATTCGGTAGCGGGTGACAACAGCTTTGTTGAACGACAATCTTGGTTCGGAGCAATACCATGTGATGAACTCGTCGATAGCGTGCCGATACCCTCGCTGGGTTTCTTTCGAGGGCAAGCTATTGAGAGCCGCCGATCGTGCTTGATCGAGGTCTGGAAGGCTCAGAGTGTGCTTGCAGAAGACTTCTTGACGTGACCGCACTTGCCGCGTTCCATTGTTGGGGCCTCCATCCGCCAAACAAATAAAACTCGGTGCTGCCGGCGAGCGGAGCTCCGTCAGATAGCGAAGGCCGTACGAACCCGTGCCTTTACCGACTCCCAATCACGGCCGCTGAGGTGGCCGATCACCGTTAATTCCGAGCGATGTGCCGTCAAAACGTATGCTCGAAAGCAGGACTCTGCGCGGAGTCCTGCGGATTGCCAGTCCTGGAGGACGTAATCGGTTGTGCCCGGCATCCTGGGCAACTTCGTGGTGAGAATCCCTACCACCGCATCTGGACGCTCGGCGAGATACGTCGCGCTCGCGATGACCACGGCCGGCCGGACCTTAATCCCGACCAGCATCGAGGCGGCGCAAAGATGCGGCCCTGAAATCGTTCAGGTCTTCATCGGACCAGGAATCGGACCAGTCGATCCTATGGTTCAGTCCGAGTTCCGCCAATCGTTCCGCCAGCGCGGATAGTTCCGTCGCCGCGTCGGGAGGCAAGCGACGGAAGGCATCCACCAACGACGCTTCCCGCTCGTTTAGCTGCATCTATATATCCTGTACAGAGTATACGGCCAGTCGATCCGTGGGTCTTTGATCTGCATATGGCGGTGTAGTCGCCAACGCACCCCGAAGGGCGGCTACCTACGGCTCGATGCCGATCCGGTCGTTCACCGCTCCGCGAATTCGCTGTTTGCAGCCGAGATAACGTTCGGTTGTTTGGACTGAGACGTGGCCGATTCGGACGGCGGCCAGTCGACCGTTGATCGTTCCCGCCGCAAGTCCGCGGTTCTCGAGGGCAATCCGGAAACGGGTCACCACGACCTTGCTGAAGGACAGTCTGGGCTCCGAACAGTACCACTGGATGAACTCATCGATGGCATGCCGATATCCTCGCTGCGATTCCGGGGAACGGAGACTCTCCAGTACCGCCGTTTTGCTGTGATCCAGGTCGGGAAGCCCGAGCTTCGTCTTCGGTTTCTGCGTCCTGACGCTCTTCCTCGTGGGTCCCTGGCACTGCGGCGGAGATGCGCGCGGTGTCCCGAAGACCTTTGGTCGTGGGACGTGTCAAAGTAGGCCCACACGCAATTGCCATCCTGATGCGAGCTCACCTGGTCTTCGCACCGAGCAGAATGGGGTCTGTCTCGACCAGCGTGAGCGACTTGACCATGTACTGAGTGACGGCTTTGTACTTCTTGAAGTGAGTAGTTTCGAGGTGCGCTTGATACGCAGCCACGTCCGCGTAGGTCTCAAAGATCCGGATCTGGGTGGGACGATCCTTGACCGATACGGCGAATAGGGTCAGCACCCCAGGTTCCAGGCGGATCGAAGCCTCGATTTCTTCTTTCAGTGCCGCCTTGTAGTGGTCGAGTTGATCGGGATCGATCTCCAGTTCGGCCAACCGCACTACGCGGCCTTGGCCCGGTTCAGCAGGTGCGTGTCGGCAGGCACAACACAGGCTCAACGTCAGCACCGAGGTACCCAGAAGGAGAAGCAGACCTGTTGTCATCGTGAACTCCTACTCAATGGTGGCAGAGGCATGAGCATGTCGGCCGCATTTTGCGGTTCGGTGCAGGTTGACAGGCAGCCCCGAAAGGGAGGTTCGGAAGGACTTCCTCCCCTTTCCCTCAGCGTCCTGAAAACGGTGGGTTTTGAGAGTCGAGCAATGGCCGACGCCACACCCTGACCCACACCGGGAATGGTGTGTCGAGAAGCTGCGATCTCGCTGGCTGATGAACATCCCGCACGGTCGGCGTCAACGCCTCACCAGCGCTAGGATATGTTCCTTTGGACTCGTGGTCTGGTGGCAGCCTCGTAACAGACGTCATGCGGGGCGGGCGAAGGATTCTGGTTCGACGTGTCCATCGAGTCGCCGTTCCGTTGATTGGCATCGGCGTCGGTTCTTACCGATCAAAGGACGCAACGGGCGTTTCTCGGCAACTTGTCGCCGGTATGCGACCAGACGAAGTGAACAGAATCGTCAAGTTCTGGCGCCCCGCCTGCCAGACTGGTGCGATGCTGAACGCCCTGCCCTTGCCCTTGATGATCACGTCTTGTGCCGGTGTTTGGTGCGGAGTATCCGGGGCAGAACTCAATCGGGCCTCAACTGACCGGTACAATCCCGCTGTTCGCCGGTCAGCGCGGATGCGCCATCAAATGGAGAGCCAATGCGTGATAGGCCGGCAGGGTCGTCGGATCCAGATTGACGTTGCCTGCCATCGGGTGGGACGCGAACCGCGCGATGACCATCTCCGCTTTCGGATCGATATAAATGCCCTGTCCGTGAATGCCGCGCGCCGCGAATGCGCCGTGATTGTTGTGCAGAATCCACCACTGATGGTGATAAGTCCCGTTGGGAAGCGTCTTGTATCCGGCGCCGGCAAATGCCTCCTGACTCCCGCCTTTTTCGATGTCCGCCACGGCAGCCGCTGGAATGATCTGCCGCCCGTTGAAGCGCCCGTGGAGCCGGATCATCTCCCCGAACCGCGCCAGGTCCCGCAGACGGCAATTCAATCCGCCCGCCGGCATCTGGATCCCGGCGGGCCCCACCCGCAGCGACGCGTCGTCCTCGGCTCCCATCGGCGCCCAGATCCGTTCGCTCAGCAACTCGGCCGGCTTCTTTCCTGTAACGCGGGTCAGGATCCAGCCGAGCACGTCGGTGTGCACGGAACGGTACTTGAATGCCGCACCGTGTTCGATCTTCTTCTCGAGCGTTGCCAGGTAGTCATAGATGTGGTCGGGCCCTTTGTAGTTCGCGGGCCGCAGGTAAGGTTGATGCACCGACCGGTAAGGAAAATAATCCGACGCCGGGTCGTTGTAATCCTCGATGAACTTCACCCCCGTGGTCATATCCAGGACCTGCGCCACCGTGGCGTCGCCGAAGCCGCTGTTCTTGAGTTCCGGCAGGTATCGGGCGACCGTTGCCTTGGCGTCCAGTTTGCCTTCGGCGATCAACGCCGCCGCCAGCGTACCGAAAAAGGACTTCGTCACCGAGAAGGCGATGTGATGTCCCTCCGGCGTCAAGGCTCCCATGTAGCGTTCATACACAATGCGTCCACGATGCAGGACGACAATGCCGTCCGTGTAGTTCGCCTCCAGTGACGCCCTCCAGGTGCTCGGCGCCGTTGCGCCCAGCGGCGTGAAGGCGACGTTGTCGAGTTCGGGACGCTCTGCTCGAGGCAGCACCGATGCCGGCCCGGGTCCGCGCGAAACGTTCCGGTGGGCACCAGTTCCCTCATATGCGAGAAACTCCATCGCGTCTTGGGAAACTGCAGGAATGAGCCGTCCTCAATCCGGATGATCTTGCCGGGCGGCGGCGGCGTCCCTTGCATCCAGCCCAGCGCCGCCGGATCGCTGGCTCGCGCGTCGGGAAACGGCGGCCCCGCCTGGGACAAAACGATACTCGCGGTTCCGGCGAACGCCAGCGCGAACCAAATCCTCATCTCCACCCTCCAGAATCCCACGATCAATCTGCCGCCACGACGGTCTGGTAATGAGCCGCAAGGCGCCCAGGGTTAAACTATACCTGAGAATCGTTGTTCACCAGGCATCTCAGGGCGTCCGCTGAGATCGGAGGCAGATTGGCACAAGTGATCGGTTCCCGCATGGCGGCCGAAATGGAAGGCGAGTTTGTGGTCTTCCTCATCGGCATGAGAGTCAACAAGTTCTGGGCTGCGCTGGCCGGCCTGGTTTCCGGACGATTTGTGCGTGATCCTGACGGAATCCGTAGCGACCCGATACGTCGCGCTCGCGATGACCACGGCCGGCCGGACCTTCGCTTCCTGAGCGCCGACGAGGACGCCGACCACTACGTCGTCAGGCCTTCAATCCCGATCCTCTGATTCCTCAGCGTCAAGGCGGCGAGGGGATGCGGCTCTGAAATCGTTTAGGTATTCATCGGACTAGGAATCCGACCAGTCGATCTGACAGCCGCACGTCGGTATCGACCTCCACAAACTTCACCATATGCGGCGACGGGTCCTTCCACTCTGTCTGCTGTGACCAGGAGGGCGCTGCGACAGCGAGGAGGCCGCACAGAACGCACAGGAAATGATGAGTCATCGATGTTGCTCTCGAGGAAGAACGGCTCAGGCGACGAGCCGCCGGCGAGCGACTGCTGCGCCTGTGAGCAGCGGCATCGCCGCGATCAGGCCGGTCGTGCAGAAGAGGACATAACTGGTGTTCGACGGGTCGCGCCATACCGCTGGCCCACCGAACCCAATCAACAGTGCCTCACCCCCACGGCGAGCATCGCGCACGCCGCCATGCCGCGACGCGGCGCAAGGGCGACCAAAGAGGCGCCGGTCCAGAGCGCCCCACCCCACCAGAAGAACGGCAGCCCGATCCAACCCAGGGGCGAATCCATCGGTTTGGAACGAGAAGACCGCGGCGACTCCTCCCAATGCCGGTGCGGTTAAGAGCGCCAATCCTGCCAGCACGAGCGCGAGCACTCGCAGCGGTGCCTCCGTCGCGGCGCTGCGCCAGAGTGCGAGCGTGACGCTCACGACGTGCAGCCAGAACCAGATCCATCCGCGCTGCTCCCGTTCTTCAACCAGATCGCCGCGCAATCGCGACTGCACGATCTGAGGATGTAAACAGCGAGAACAACCTTTCAACGGTGTTGTCACGCATGCGCACCTCCCATAAGATTCAGCCCGTCCAGCAGCCGTTTGTACGCCTGCACGGCACGAGTGAGCGCCTCCACGCCGGCAGCGGTGACCGTCACAAGGCGCTTCGCTCTACCGCCTCGTTTTGGAGTCGGATCGCTCATGCGCGACGTGATTAAGCCCTTGGTCTCGAGACGCTCCAGCGCGGTGTATAGCGCGCCCGGCGCGACTGTGCGTCCCGCACGATCCGCCAGTTCCGCACGGATGGTCACGCCGTACGCGTCCTCGCGCAGTCGCAGAATCGCAAGGAGGATCATTTGTTCGAACTCGCCGAGATTCACAGGAGCTGCCATTTGAACTTCATTGTAGTTCAAATGGACAAACTGTCAAGCTGCGAGAAGGTCAACTACGCACCCAGCCCGTCGAAACGGCTTCTCCACCGGCCAGTCATCTACGAGAGCGCTGCCTCAGTCAAGCACTTTTTGAAACCTTTTCAGCGCCGTTGGCGCTGACTTTTTCAGCCTTGGCATACACTACTCCTGAGCTGGCCGGAGGATAAGGCTCCGCAGGGATGCGACCTGAGCGCCGAGCGAGCGCCGGGATCGAAGGGGAGTCGGCTCTCCTCCGGCCCATCTTGTTTTGCGAAGTCCATGACCGATCCCGCGCCAATGCGTTAGATCCGCGCGGCGCGGAGCCCCGCCGCTCGGCGCCTGCGCCCCCGGCCGTTCACCTCCTGAGTTCCGCTTCGTCCGGTCGGCTCTTCCGATGCAGCTTCGTCCCGCTAGTCATCTATCCACCCTCCAGGTAAAAGCATTTCCGTCCCGGGTCTCGCATTCGACAACGACAGCCTCACAAGGGCTACACCCGCCTTCGCGCTCACCCGTCTCTCGGACGAAACTAGCCAGCGCCGCGCCGCTCCCGGTAGACCTGGTTCTCGTCGAATCCGCCGACTCGCTTCGGCCAGGTCGCGCCCCACGGCGACCTTGGCTTCGGCCGTGCACTTCTCGGCCTTGATCCGCTTCGTACAGCCGGCCGACGTGACGGCCGGCGCACTCCTGCTTGTGGCGGACGATGCAGTTCGCCGCTTCGACGTACAGCCCACCGCAGGTAATGGTTCGAACACTTCGACGTCGGCCCCATGTGCGTCTTGCCGCCGCTGCGAGTGCACGCTCGGCGTCAAGCCGGCGTAGCTGGCCAGATACTCGGAGGTGGGAAACCTCTCCACATCTCCGATCTCCAGCCACAGCGTCGCGCCCAACACGTGGCCCACTCGGCAGGCTCTTCAGCAGCCGGACCCAGCCGATCGATCCGATCTTTTCCCGGATCCGCAACTCGAGCTTGGCGATGTGCTGCTCGGCCTCGTTCAGCAAATCCCATCCTCCAACATGCAAATTGCGTCTGCGCCGGAAGCCAGCCAATGTAGTTCAGCAGGATACACCCGCCCTTCTGCCCGCGAACAGGTCGCTGCATTGGTCTTCGCGCAACCCGTAGCGGCGAATCGCCGCCGTCAGCCGGTTCTTCAGAAACGTCGCCTGCCGCCTCATCGCCAGCCTGGTCCGCAACAGCCCGCGCAAGTCCCGCAGATTGAAGTTCGGAATCCAGATCGTCGGCAGTGTGCCGTTGCGCAGCAGCATCGCCAGACCCAGCGCGTCCACCGCGTCGGTCTTCTTCCGGGCGCCCATTCGCTGCCTGGCCTGCCGGGCCTCCACCAGTCGCGGCTCCAGCCCGCCGCCTCCAGTTCGTCCACCAACCAGTACCAACTTCCGCTGGCCTCCACGGCCACCGGGCCTTGCCTTCGGCGGCCCGGCCAGATACCGCCTCAGCTCCGCTTTGTTGTTCTCCACCCGGACCGGCTGACTGGCTCGGCCCTTGTCGTCCATCGTCACGAACACCGAGTACTTCTGGTGCGCGTCACAACCGATAAACTGTTCCATGCTGCTGCACCTCCACCGCGCTTCTGCGCGGGTTATTTGCTAGGCCGATTTTCCATCAACCGGCCCGGAGTTGCAGCAGCGCTCTCATACAATCACGCCCCTCACAGCGTGACTATCCCCATTCCCCTCAACCACCTTCGCTGATCCGCGACAGGAATCCTCGTAGCCGTGTGCTCTCTCGATAATGGCGGCGAACACCGCTTCCGTCCCATGTGCACCAACGCGACCTCCATCCCGGCCTTTTCCCGCAATCGCCGCCTGCGCGCACTCTGGGCCCCTCCCGCCCACGCACGATTGGAACGATTTCAGAAGTCGTTTAGATCCAACATGATCCAACTTGGAACGACACTGGGACAGATTAGGAACGATGCGGGAACGAATTCGGAACGATTGGAACGGTTGCCTCGCCCGTTCACTATCCCCCCGCCCGCCGAGCTACATACGCCGCGAACGTCGAGTGCTCTGCACAACCTCAACCCCCACGAATCCCACCCGCTCCAGCAGTCGCAACTGCCACATCAACCCCCGCGGCGAATCTTCCGTTTCCAGCACCGCAAACACACGTCGCGCCATCTCTCACCCAGCGTCTCCACCAGGTACCTGCGGTAATGCCCCCATCACCCGCCGCACCCCCGGCGAATCGTGGTCGATCAGGTCGTACACCGCGAACACGCCACCCGGCGCCAGCGCTGCATGGATCTTCCCGAAGACCGCTTCCCATTCCTCGTCCCCGCGCAGATGATGCAGCACCGCCCCCGCCACGACGACGTCGAACCTGCCCTCCCCCAACTCCACCCCGCGCACATCCCCCTGCACCGCCTCCAACGCCGCGTCCGTCGCCTTCGACAGCCGCTCTACCGCCCTGTCCAACATCGGCCGGCTGCCAGGTCCACCAGCATGATCGACTCCAACCCCAATCCACCGCAGGTGCAGCGAGAAGTTCCCCGCCCCGCATCCGATGTCCAAGACGGCGCGCCCGCGCATGCTCCGCCACGATCGAGTCGCGCAGCAAAGCCGTGCAGAGCGCGCTGTCGATAGCCGTGTTTTCGACCGCCTCGAAGTTCGAGAAGCGCTCCACGTCGCGGTCGAAGCGCTCCCGGATCTGCTCCGGCGTCGGCCTTCTTCCCGATGTCCAGGCTCTATCTTCTCCCGGCGGGTGATGGTCTTGTCGACCATGCCGTCTTCAGCGCCTGGTCGGATCCACGACGTACTCGCGCTCCACATCGCGCGCGATCTTCTCCACATCCTGCCCCGTCGCATCGGCCAGGATCTCGTTCAGGATCTCCCGCATCCGGAGAATCTCCCGCGCGCGTAACATCAATCTGGTTCGCCTGCCCTGCCAGCCTGCTCATCGACGGCTCGGTGGATCAGATCCGCGAGTACGGCAGCGCGTACCTCTTCCCCTTCGTCCCGCACGCCAGCAGCACGGCCGCCATCGACGCCGCCTGCCCGACGCAGACGTCACGATATCCGGCTCCACCAGGTTCATCGTGTCCAGAATAGCCAGACCCGCCGTGATCGAGCCGCCGGCGAAGTTGATGTACAGCGCGATGTCCTTCTCCGGATCCTCCGACGCCAAAACAACATCTGGCGATACAGAGGTTCGCCACGTTATCGTCAATCGGCGTCCCGATGAAGATGATGTTCTCTTCAGCAGCCGCGAGTAGATGTCGTAGACACGCTCGCCCCGCGAGGTCTGTTCGACCACCATCGGGACAAGCAGATCGTGCGGAACGGCGAGATCGCCGCCCTTGGGGATGGGCATTCGGCCTCCTCAAATCGGCCCCGGCCTCGCCGGTGCCGTCCGCGTGCATGGGAAGCACGCAGGGGAGCCGGTTGGCTCAGGCCTTCTTTGTCGCGGATCGCTTCGCCTTCTTCGGCTTTTCCAGGTTCCGACGCTTCAGCTCGAACCTCTTGGCCAAGTCCGATCGACGTGCGCTCCAGATACTCCATGATACGGGATCGCAGGGCTTTCCAGCTATCGTGCATTCCGCACGGCGCCGCGTCGTACGCTCAGCCATGCCCGCCGGCAGCGCTCGAAAGTCCGCCGACCCGTCAATCGAATCCACGATCTGCAGCAGATCCAGGTCCGTCGCCGACATGCGCAGACAGAACCCGCCCGTTGGCCCCTTGCTCGAGCGCAGGAACCCCTTCCGGCCATTTCGCTGCAGGATCTTCGCCAGGAAGTGCGACGGGATGTCAGCCTCTCGGCGATCTGCTTAACCATGGCGTACTTGCCTTCAGGCACCGCCGCCAAGTGGACGAACGCGCGGATCGCGTACTCTGCCGAACGCGAATAGATCATGCGGAAACCTCGTAGAGAGCTAGATGAAATACACGTTTATCTTAAAAGTACATTAACACAGATGCAAGAGCCGAATGCCGGGATTCCGATATTTTCCATCTTCACCCAAAATATGTTCTGGCTCACTGCGATAGAATCCGGTCCGGAGGTCGATTTCCATGTTACACGGACTCACCCGCTGCAGGCCCCTTCGTACCGCCGCCGCTCCCGCCATCCTAGCCGCCTCCTCAGCCGCCACGGCCCAGTCTGCCCGCCGCCCCGCAACATCCTCCGGATCTCCTCCGAAGACACCAGCCCGACTTTCGCTGCTACGGCGAGCTCCTACGCCAGCACCCCCAACCTGGACGACCTCGCCACTCAGGGGCGCCCCGGCTACACCCCGACGCCTCCTCCGTCTTGGCGTACTGCGCCCCTCGCGCTCCTCCATCATCACCGGCATGTATCCACGCCCTCGGCACCTGCCACATGCGCAGTCAGGGCGTCCTGCCCCCGCAAGTCAAGTGCTTCCCCGAGTCACTCCCGCGCGCCCGTACGCACTACTGCACCAACGATCGAAGACCGACTACAACCTCGGCCAACCCAACCAGGATTCAGTCCCCGCCCCTTCCGCCTGGGACGACTGCTCCAATAAGCGCCTATGGCGCCGAAACCGCCCTGCCCGGATGCCCTTCTTCTTCAGCCTCGTCAACCTCATCGTCTCCCGAGGGGAAAACCAGGCACGCGCTGACGCCGCAACCCTCCAGTACCCGCGCTCAACTTCAAGCCCAATCAAGTCCACGACCCCGCCAAGGCCGTCCTGCCTCCCTACTATCCCGACACCCCCGTCGTCCGGCAGAATTGGCGAACTACTACCGCACACTGTCTCAATCATGGACGCCATGGCCGGCCAACTTCTCCGAAACAACTCGAAGCAGACGGCCTCGCCCAAAACACGATCGTCTTCTATCGGGGCGACCACCGGCCGCGGCCTCACCGGCGGCAAACGCTGGGTCTATGACTCCGGCATCCACGCCCTCACCATCCGCTGGCCCGGTCAGATCAGGCCCGGCACCGTCTCCAGCCCCATGGTCAGCCTCATGGACCTCGGCCCACCGTCCTCTCCCTCGCCGGCGTCAAGCCGCCCGAACACATGCACGGCCGCCGTTTCGGCCACCATGGAGCCGCCCCCGCAAATCTACATCTTCGCCGCCCCGCGACCGCATGGGGCAGAACCTACGACACCATCCGCGCTGTCCGCGACTCCCGATGACAAGTAGCATCCGCAGGACTATCCACCCCAACCGCCCGTACGCCCAGTACATCGACTACATGGACGAAATGCCCATGCTGCAGATGCACCACCTGCGCGAGCAATTGGTCG
>CAVQOO010000029.1:0-27999 GCA_963714395.1 Bryobacteraceae bacterium | reverse complement strand
GCTCATGACGTTCGCGCGTGTGGCCGCTCCTACTCCAGGAGCCCGTGGACACTCGGGGGCTTGACCGCGAGACACTGATCCGGAAAGCCATTCAGCACCAGCAATTCTCGTTGTGCGGGCGGGAGCTTCGCGTAAGGAATGCGATTGGGATGTTCCTTCAAGAGTCCCTCGAACGATGATTCGGCGATACCACCTTTGAATCGACGCAGAATGTCTTCCTTTAGCAACCGCTGCACGGTTGTCCGCGATCTCCCGATGTCCTGCGCCACCTGTGCCACGGTCAGTGGCTGGCGATCCGAATCGCGTTCTGCCTTGCGCACCCGCCATCCGTGCTTTCGTACGGCGGCATTGCTGCGCGCGTTCGGATTGGCCCCTCGCTGGATCTGTTCCATCTCCCGGCTCGCCCATCGGGGCTTGTCCCAAGCTTTCACGGCTCTGCCGCTTCATCTGCAATCGCCGCCTGCGTCGGGATCATTCTGTCCTGCAGTCCTCAGTCGCGAGAAGGCTAGTTGCGACAGACCCAAACCGGGATCTATCGCGACTGGACACCGGATCAGCGATGACCTCACTGATCCCGATGCGGTCAGACTTTGGTTGCCGATTAAGGTATGTAGTTGGCACTCGTATCCGAGTCGTAGCCGCAAGCTTGATACGTGCAGCCGACTTCGTCACGAAGCATGGACGCCCAGCCGTCGGCTTCGGCCGTATCCAGCACAAGGTCCTCGGTGAGCACCTTGGTCTCGAACGTCCAGCCCTTCGGCAGGTTCTTCAGCTTGCTTCCCACTTTGTCGAGAGTGTCGATCGTAAGGGTCGGATCTACGTCCTTCGCGTATTCCTGCATCACCCACACCGTGCCGTTTGGCTCGCGCAGCAGGTAAACCGGTTTCCCCGTCCACCAGGTCCACTTCGTGTTGCGCTGAATGACGGAGGGCAGGTACGGATTATTAAACTGTTCGAAAACATTCTCCGCAACCATCTCGCCCATCCACGTCATCTTCACGCCGTGGAAGTCGATGACATAGCCTCCCTGGATTTCCATTTCATCAATGGTCAAGATGCGGCCGCGGTTGACCAAAACCATATCCACTCCAAGTTCCTTTGCCAGCCTGGCGGCATCGATCTTGTTTGGCGTATCGGGAGTGGCGACCGAAATCCCGATGGTGCAATGCATATGAGCTCGTGCATTCCGCCCTTTTCCGACAATCACTCCCGCTCCGCACATCAGGACGTCCCGGTAGTTCTTGACATGAATCCGGTTGTAGATATTGCAACCTGGTTTGGGGAGCTTCATCCTGCATTCCGGCTTTGGTTGAGTCTCAAGGGGCGTTGCTTGATTTGCTGTTGCCACTGTCGTATGCTCCTTTCGAAAATGTGTATTCCACCAAAATCGCGCCATGCGGGAGTACCGTCCACAAGGCCGCTTTCCAGACGAGAACGCCCGTTAGTTCGCCGATGCCAGATTCCTCAGGCGCATCTCCTCCCATTCCGCCATGCTGCTGGGAACGTGGAACCACTCCTCGGCGGACACGGGGAGCATTTCGATGGCCGAAGTCTCGCAGCCGATCACACAGACTCCGCAGCCGATGCACTTGGCCCGCTCCACCTTCGACTTACCCATCTCATCGTCGGAGATGGCATCGACAGGGCAGCGCTGCTGGCAGACCCCACAGGCGATGCACGCTTCCGGATCGATGACGGCACGGATAGTTCGATCTCTGCGGCCCCTCCGCCGCGCAGGAGAGTTTCTGGCCCTGGAATATCCCACAGCAACAGCTGCAACAGTTGCATGTGCCGACAAACTGAGGAGTCTCCGCTCCCATGGTGAATCCGTAGAAAGCGAGGTGAACGTGTCCCTGCCGCGCCAGTTCGGTGAGCAGATTGTCGGCCTCCTCCGCACTCAGGACGTTTTCCCCGAGCGGCGTCTGCGGTGGCAGCCCGACGAAGCCGCAGCGCTTCATAGGCTGGTGGCAACTGTGGCCGTGCAATAACTCCTTCTCCCGCTTACAGACGCAGTCGATCACGAGAAAGCGCTCGTGCCTCTTGAAATGCGCGTCGATGTCATGATGCGGTTCGAGCAGCTCAGGCTTGACAGAGCCGCGCACCGGAACGACGCCGAGTACGCCGGGCCGTGGCGCAAAGATCCGCTCACCCCCGCCCTCAATCACGAATTGCTCGAAGAGCTCGGCAAATTCTCCGCCCAGCAGCCGCATATTGGCTTCGTACCAGCCAACCAGGAAAGGTCCCAGCCGGTACTTCTTCTCGCCCACAACCGTCGGCGCCAGGCCGGGAGCTGACATCCCGGGTGAGTCCAAGCGAACCAGGCGTCTGGGTATCAGGCTCTCCAGGGTCTCTCTGACCTGCGACTCGTCTCGTCCCACCCGCTTCGCAATCTCGGCAGCAGTCTCCGGAATTCGAGTCAACTGGCCGGCAAGCCAGACCTCCTCGGGGGTGAATGACATCTTGATCAGGCGGAGTTCCACGCCGGAGGGTGTTCTGGCAAAGCCGTGCGGAAGCGCGTCCAGCGCATCCGCCAGCCGTTCGTAGATGTCTTCAGAGGTGATAGGAGTGCTCATGGTAAATCTCGTTTCTCTTGCTCACAATGGATTCCCGCAGTAGATACCGAGCGAGTGGGCTATTCGCAGAAACCCGCAGTCCGTGGGCACGGTCCTGACCTTGTCGATCGCCAGCTTGAGGGGCACGCACTTGATGTCGGGTGGATCGAAGGCAGTCATCACCCCGTTCTGCCCGGCCTTCAATGCCTGTACCGCCGCTGCCCCGTACGCCATCCCAAGTTGGCGGTCCAACGCTGTGGGTGTGCCGCCTCTGGCCCAGTGACCGATTACGAGCGGATAGGTCTCCTCCTCGATCAGCGGTTGCAGCCCCTTCGCAACGGTCTCGGCTAGCCTGTCCGATTGCTGGATCTCGGGGTCCACGAACTTCGTCCCTTCGGCCACCACTACCAGGCCAAAGGACCGCCTGGCTGAGATCTTGTCCTTCAACCTTGCGGCTAGCAGATTCAGGTCGCAGGGAATCTCAGGCAACAGCACCGCATCGGCTTTAACGGCAATGCCCGCCTGCAGCGCGATCCATCCCGCCTTCGCTCCCAGGACCTCCACCACGGCGATCTTCCCGGCCGACCGGGCCGCCTGATACGCCTTATCCAGCATTTCGATCGTGGTGTTGAGTGCGCTGTTGAAACCGAACGACACGCCAGTTGACTCAATGTCGTTTTCGATGGACCTTGGGATGCACACCGTATGGAGCCCTTTGCGATGGAGCTTGTACAAAATGCCAAGCCCCTGGACGCCCACGACGGATATCAAGGCGTCAATCGCCTCCGCCTGCAGACCTTCGAGCAACTCATCAGAACAGTCCATCTCCTCTGAAGTTCCCTCTCCATTGGTGTTGAGGACATGAAAATGGATCCACCCACGCCGCCTGCCCAAGAATGCCGCCGGTGGCCGGATCCAGATCCTGGACCAGTTCGGGGCTGAGTGTGACCAATCCTCCATTCGGGTAGCGGTCCGGGTGCAGCAACCCTTCGAAGCCGTTGCGGATGCCGATCATCCCCCACCCCAACTTGCCAGCTGCCAGGGCCGACGCCCATCACCACGGCGTTCGTCCCCGGGACGAAGCCCGCACCCACATTGATGGCAATGCGCCGATGCAGGCCGGCATGACCTTGCACTCTGATCATAAGTTTGCCCTTTCAAGACCTTTTTACCTGTTGTTGTACTGCAGTTGTCGCCTTTTTGGCATTCCCCGCCTTACTCCTGCTCGCCTCCAGGAATCGCAGGCGTGCTTCTTCCCATTCCATGAAACTGGAGGCAACCTGGAACCACTCCTCTTCCGGCATGGGCTCCAGATCGAAGCGCCCCCGACGGGCATCCCTGGCCGCAGGAACCGCATCCAACGCATTTCTCCCGGTCATATACCGACTTGCCGTCCAGCGACCCTTCCAGGCTGTGCGCGAAGAACTGGCAGCGCGTGATGCATTCCTCGCACGATCGGCACTTGCCATAGTCCTTCTCGACACGGTAGTTCGACCTCTGGACCGTTTCCTTCAGGTTGCCCAGGCGCCCCGCATTGAGGATTGAGCAGCAACACCCGCAGCAGTGACAGCCGCCGACGAACTGCGGCTCCTCAGCTCCATCGTGAATCCATAGAACCCCTCGACAACCATCGTGCCCATGGCATCGAGTTCATTCCAAAGCCTCGACGCCTCCTCCTGGTGAGCACGTTTTCCGACAGCGGTGTCGTAGGGGCAGCCCGACAAAGCCGCAGCGCTTGATAGGCATGTGGCAGCTATGGCCGTGGGCTGCCGCCTTCTCCTTCTTGCACACGCAATCGATTACCAGAAAACGCTCATGCCTTTGGAAGTGGGCATCGACATCGTTGCGAGGCTCCCGCGCGAGCCATTCGGGTTTCAGCGAGCCGCGGTATGGCAATGACGCCCTGCGATCCGGGCCGCGGCGAGAGGATCTTCTCGCCGCCGCCCTCAATCACGTACTGTTCGTAAACTCGGGAAAATTCCGGGGATTCCGGCCTGCTCTCCTGTAAATAGGATTCGTACCAGCCAACCAGGAACGGGGACAGTCGGTATTTCTTCGCGCTCTCGACTTTCGGCTTCTGGCCGGACTTCGCCTCGACCTTTCCCAGTCCTTTAACTCCCGTTTCGAGAGCCAAAGTGTCAGCGCGAACCATGCGCCTCGGTATCATGCTCTCCAGCAGGACGGTTGCTTCGGCCTCGTCAATCCCGACGCGGATTGCGATCTCGGCCGCAGTCTCCGGAATTCGAGTCAACTGGCCGGCGAGCCAGGCTTCCTCATAAGTGAAGACCATCTTGATGAGCTGAATTTCCAGCTTGGAAGGTGTCCTCGTGAAACCGGAGGGCAATGCATCCAGCGCATCCGCCAGGCGTTCGTAAACGTCCACCGCTATCTCAACAGGGATCATAAAGCAACTCCTTTCCCAACCGCGTGGCGCTCTGAACGCCAGATCATTTCACGGCGTGGGCGTTGTGCCGCTGCGGCCGAACGCCTCGTCGATGATGGCCTGCAGGTGCGCGACCAGTTCCGCCGATGGCGTCTGATAGTCGTTCAATTCGTACACCCAACCCAGGAACTCGTACTTGCCCAAGCCGAAGCGGTGATAGGGCAACAGCTCATAATCGATCACGTTCTTGTGCGGGCGAATGAAGGCCAGCACCGCCCGGATGTGCTCCTCGTCGGCATTGATGCCCGGGATCAGCGGGGTGCGGGCGATGAACTCCGTGTTCGGGAAACGTCTCGTAGGCTTTCTTGAAGTTCTCGAGGATCCGCTTGTTGTCCACGCCGACCCACTTCTTGTGCCGCTCCGGGATCGTCATCTTGTGGTCGTGCAGCATCGTATCGACGTGGGGCAGCACCTTCTCCACGAAGCGCCAAGGCACGTTGCACGCCGTTTCGATCGCCGTGTTGATGCCGCGCTCGTGCGCTCCCTTCAAGAGTGCTGCAGTGAAATCAGGTTGCAGCAGGCATTCGCCGCCGCTCACGGTGATGCCGCCGCCGGTATTGCGGTAGAAAGAGCTGTCCTTCTCTACCTCGTCCAGCACCTGATCCACGGTCATCGTTTCTCCGAAGAGATAGAGCGCCTTCGTCGGGCAGACCGCAACAGTCTCGGCGCCGCACCCGGTGGCCAGGTCCCAGTTGACATGGATCTTGTCGTCAGGCCCGTCCACAACGTAAAACGCGCCTTCCGGGCAGGGCGGTTTCAAGCACGCGCCGCATTCCTTCCTGCCGGTGCACAGCCTGGGGTCATAGGCCAGCTCCGGCTTCGGATGGATGCTCTCGGGATTGCCGCACCATTTGCAGCGCAGCGAGCAGCCCTTCAGGAAGACGGTCGTGCGGATGCCGGGTCCGTCATGGCTGCAGTAGCGCTGGATATTCAGGACTGTGCCTGTCACTGCCGATGGGTTGCCGATCTGGACGTTCATAGTTCCCTCCCGAGACAGATGCCGAGGGACCGGGCGATCTGCACGAATTCGCTGTCCACGGGCACCGTTCTGACTTTGTTGATCGCTTCCACCAGGGGCACGAATTTGATGTCCGGTGGAGCAAAGGCCATCATCGTCCCGTACTTGCCGGCTCTCAGTGCCCGCACCGCTCCGGCCCCGTAAGCCAACCCCAGTTGGCGATCGACGGCTGTGGGGGTGCCACCCCGCACCCAGGGCCCGAGAACCATGGGATAGGTTTCGGCGGCCATCAGCAATTGCAGCTTGTTCGCAACGGTCTCGGCGGCATGGCCCGACTTCTGAATGACGAACTCACTGGCATCACCCGTTGCCAGCGGCGATAGTGAGGCTTTGAGTGGGTTTACGGCGGGCTGAATTCCCGCCGCCTGCCGGCTATCGACGAACTTGGCGCCCTCGGCCACCACCACCAGCCCGAACGGCCTCGTGGGGGTCACCTTCTCCTTCATCCTCGCCGCCACCTTTTGAAGGTCGCAGGGGATCTCGGGAATCAGCACGGCGTCGGCACACACTGCAATGCCGGCCTGCAGCGCCAGCCATCCGGCCTGCGCTCCCAGGACTTCCACCACGCCAATCCGGCGGGCGGACTGGGCCGCCTGACGAACCCGGTCGAGCATTTCAATGGTGAAGCTGAGCGCGCTGTTGAAACCGAAGGACACCATCGTGGCGGCAATGTCGTTCTCGATCGACCGCGGGATGCAAACGGCATTCAGCCCTTTGCGATGGAGTTTATAGACAATACTCAGCCCACGCCCACCAACCACTGAGATGAGCGCATCGAGTCTCTCGGCCTTCAGCCTTGCCAGGAGTTCATCGGACATGTCGACTTCCTCGACCATGCCGTCTTCATTCACCTGGCGGTCATGGAAGGGATCCACCCGCAGCGATTGCCCCAGGACGCCCGAGCCTGCCGGATCGAGATTCTCGATCAGTTGGGGATCGAGGGTGACCAGTCCACCGTTGGGGTGGCGCTCCGGGTGTAGCAATCCGTCAAATCCATCCCGGATGCCGACAATCTCCCATCCCAGCTTGCCCGACGCCAGCGCAGCCCCTTTGATCACTGCATTCAATCCCGGCACGTAGCCAGCGCCGACCATGATCGCAATGCGTCTCAGGAAGCTGGCATGCCCGATTTCTGTAGACATATTCACCTCTCTCGATTTCGTGTTGTGTTGCTGGTCAAGGAACTGCCGGCACGGCGTGCCGCAGGGTCACGCCGTGCCGCGGTTCGTGAGTCTCAGCCTTTGTCGAAGCTCTGTTCAGGTGCGATCGATGATCTCGTTCTGCACGCCCGGGTGCAGCTGGGTGAAGAATGCGCTGAAGCCGGCCACCCGCACCACGAGGTCGCGGTACTTCTCCGGGTGCTTCTGCGCGTCCCTGAGGTATGCTCGGTGTTCAGCACGTTGAACTGGATGTGATAGCCATCGTTGTCCAAGTAGCGTCTTGACGAGATTCAGCACGTTCTCCCTGCCCTTCCGGGTCTTGAGCTGATCGGGCGGGAGCTTCATGTTCATGTGCGTCGCGCGACCACTTGATGGCGTCCATGCTCTTCGCCGCCGACATCACCAGCGCGGTCGGTCCGTTGACGTCGGTTCCCGGCATGGCCGAGAGACTTCCATCGGTGAGCGCCACTCCGGCCTTCTTGCCGGTTGGCAGCGCGCCGGTCACCAGGCCCATCAGGTTGTGGATGCTCTTGGTGTAGGCGTCGAGGCGCCGACTTGATGTCCTTGCTGATGTAGTTGCCGCCGCCGTCCACGTTGTTGGAACGCCTGGAAGATGGTGTCGTACACCCTGTGGACGAAGCCGGTTGACCTCCGGGATGTCGTTGCCGTGCTTGGGAGCCTCGTAGCAGAGCTTTCCGACCTTCTCGTACTCCCCTTCGAAGTTGGCCGCCAGGGCCTTCTTCAGTTCGGCCATGGTCAGCTTCTTCGTCGTCGTACACCAGGTGCTTCACGGCCATCAGCCCGTTGGCGGCGTCCACGCCGCCGACGACGATCTGGGCGACCGTGTAGTAGTTGGCTCCGCCGTTCCAGACCTCGGTTCCGGTCTCGATGCAGCCCCCGGTGAGGATGGAACGCCAGGTGACGGGCAGATATTCGGCGCATCAGCATGCTCGCGATCCAGGCCTCGCGGCGGAGGGTGTCCTCGCAGAACTGAAGCTGTTTCTCGAATGCCGCATACAGGTCTTCGAAGTTCTTGAAGGTCTGCGGGATCGCCGGTCTTGGGCCCGATCTGCTTCTTGGTGCGGGGATCGAAGCCGTCGTTCAGCGTCAGCTCGAGGACCTTCCCGAGGTTCGGCTGCCCTTCCACCGGGTGCCCGGTCTCATACGGAATGTAGCTCCCCACGCAGGCCCCGATACAGGTGCGTCGGGCCTTTTCGAGCGTGAGACCCTTCTTGCGTGTCGCGCCAAAGATTCAGGGCCCGCTTGATCATGACGTCGCCGTTGACGAACTGCGGCATGCCGACCCCGGTATCGATGACGTCCAGGACCTTCTCCAGGAACCTTGCCGCTCATCTTCTTCCGTGTAGATGCACGACAGCGGCGGCTGGGGCAGCCGGAGGTACTTCGCCGCGTCCAGGACCAGGTAGTCCATCTCCGCGGTGGCGTCTTCACCATCCTCGGTGAATCCCCCGAGGGAGATGCTCTGGCCGAGGTCGGCGGAGTTCTGGATCGCGACCATCTCTCCGTAGTAGTAGCCGATCTCGTTCAGCTTGACGAACAGGAGCTCGAGCAGGAACGTCGCTTCTTCCGGCCCGATCAGCCCGGCCGCCTTGTCGCGCTGGTAGAACGGCTCCAAGTTCTGGCCCAGGTAGGCCTCGGAGTAGCCGCAGCCGACCTGCTCGATTTCGGCGCAGATGTGGCACAGGAAGTGGCACTGGATGGCTTCCCTCAGGTTCCGCGCAGGGTGCTCGGGAACCCACTCGCAGGTCTCGGCGATGGCGATCAGCTCCGCCTTGCGGGCTTCGTCCTTCTCCTTCGCCGCCATCTCCCGGGCCAGTTCGGCGTACCGGTGAGCGAGGCGGATGATCGGACCTCATCGTGATGAGGCAGGCTTCGTAGAAGTAGAACTTGGACGCGTTCGGCAGCCGCATTTCGAGGGCTTTCTGGCGCTCCTCGACCTCTTTGATCATGCTGGCGAGGCCCTCGTTGTACACCCTGGGGTAGTTGAGGTTGCCGCCGCCACCCGGCCAGGACATGAACTCCGCAATGAGCCCTGCCTTGTAGACGGGGTCAGGGATCGAAGCCGTATTTCTTGATGAAGATCTCAGCGGCCCGGGGTCGCAGCGCCCACTTGTCCCAGTACTCGAGCGCCCATTCGTTGGCCTTCCGGTCCTCCGGGGTCTTCGACTTCTCGACCGTCTTCTCCTGCTTCATCCACTCGACGTTCCATTCCGGATACGTGTACACGGCATTGATTTTGCTCGCCATGCTGCCCGACGATGAGGTTCTCGTCGATGTAGAGTTTTTTCCTCTCAATCAACTGTTCGAAGAATTTGGCCCTGCGGATGATCTGCTGGTACCCGGCTGTGTCCTCGTAGACCTCGGCCATGATCCTGACGCGCTCGAAGTCGACCTCCTGAGGCGTGCTCATGTGCTGTTCTTTCAGGCGATCGACTCTTGCGCTATCGACCTTGACTTGAGCAGTGGATTGCTCGGTCGTCATTGTTCCCATTTCTTCGTCTCCTTTGCCTTGCTTCCTTGAATGGATCGTCTTGCTCCGATCACGCCGCATCGCAGCGGGCCGTAAGAGCCAGAGGCGTCCACGATCACGCCCTTACTCTAAGCAGCCAGTGCACCATTCTGCCGGCGTCCGCTGCCTAGGTCAGAAACCTTTCAAGCGCAATCAGTTATGCAGCCACTGACATGCCCACCGACTGAGACAGACTTGCGGCCAAAGTGCGAATTCTCAAACCCGGGTTGACATTTCACCCTGCTTCGATTGGCCGGCGTTCCCGATCAACCCATCTGAAGGTATGCTTGAAGACGTAGCCATGAATGCCCGGGTTCTGGACCGTGTGGAGCACCCCGAACTGCGTCTCGAGTTCGAGACGCTCATTGCCGATCTTTCCTCCCGGTTCATCAACCTGCCTCCGGCTGGGGTGGACCGCGAGATCGAAGAGGCGCTCAACCGGGTATGCCAGTCGCTCGGGATCGACTATGCCGTGCTGTGGCAATGGTCGTCTGCGGCTCCGAATGTCATAGCGCCCACCCACGTCTACTACGCGCTGCCAGGCGCGCCCCCTGCCGGGCCGCTGGACCAGGACCAGTTCCCCTGGTACGTCCAGCAGATGCTGGCCGGACGCACGGTCGTCGTTCCTTCGCTCGACGACCTGCCCGCCGCGGCTGCCGTCGACCGGGACGTCTGCCTGGCGTTGGGCGTCAGATCCACGCTGTGCCTCCCACTCTCGGTGGGCGGGGAACCACCCGTTGGCGCCCTCGGCCTCAATACATTACGGGTGGAGCGCGACTGGCCGGACGCGTTGGTCCATCGGCTGCAACTGGTCGCACAGGTCTTCACCAACGCACTCGCGCGCAGGCGGCACGATCTGGAACGTCAGAAGTTGCTGGCCGGTCTGCAGGAGGCCGAGGAGTTGGTGAGCATGGCGGCGGACTCAGCCAACGCGGGGCTCTGGTCGCTGGATTACCGGACTGGCGTGTTCTGGGCCTCCGCCCGTGCCCGCAAGATGTTCGGTTATCAGCCGGACGAAGAACTGACGATGGCGCGGCTGGAGAACTCAATCCACCCCGACGAGCGTGAACTCATACGGCAAGCCCTGGAGCGTTCCCGCACAGACCGGTGAGGATATCGCAGTCGAATACCGCATCCTCACCCCCGACGGCCGGCTGCGCTGGATCGCTTCCAGCGGGCGGCCCCGACTCTATTTCAACGGCATCCCCGAGCGTTTTGCGGGGGTCTCCATCGACATCACCGATCGCAAACTCGCTGAAGAGCAGCTTCGAGAAAGCGAGGCCAACCTCGCTTCGGGCGTCGACCTCGCCGGACTCGGGTTCTACCGCGTGGATTTCAGCAAAGGGACTGCCACCATTGACGACCGGATGCGCGAAATGACCGGGATGCCACCGGGTCCGGATCAGGGCTTGGACGCTCTCGTGTTCTGGTTGGAGCACCTGCATCCGGACGACCGCCAGCGGGTGATGGACGAACGCGAAAGGCTCCATGGTGGGCAGGTGGAGCGACTCTCCATCGAGTACCGGTTCCTGCATCCCGTTCAAGGCGTGAAGTGGATTCACCACCTGGCCCGTGTATCTGAGCGTGATTCCACCGGAGGCGCGATACGCACTTACGGTGTCCTCAGAGACATCACTGCGCGCCGCCAGGCCGAGGAGGCCCTGCGACAGTCGTACGCGGAGATCGCGCGGTTGAATGACCGGCTTCGGGCCGAAGGCGAGTACCTCAAGGCCGAACTGAAGCTGACCGAGACTCATGCCAAGATCGTCGGGCAGAGCGCAGGCATCCGGAATGTGCTGCATTTGGCAGGGCAGGTCGCGCCCACCGACACCTCCGTCCTCGTATACGGCGAGACCGGCACGGGGAAAGAACTCATCGCCCAGGCGGTTCACCGGCTCAGTTCCCGCCGCGACCACACAATGGTCAAAGTGAACTGCGCATCGCTGCCAGCCGGGCTTGTCGAAAGCGAACTCTTCGGCCGCGAAAAAGGCGCCTTCACCGGCGCCATGACGCGGCAGATCGGCCGCTTCGAGATTGCGGACGGTTCGACCCTCTTCCTCGACGAGATCGGCGAATTGCCAATCGAACTGCAGGCGAAGTTGTTGCGCGTGCTGGAGTCGGGTGAATTTGAGCGTCTCGGCAGCCCGAAGACGATCAAGGTGAACGTCCGTGTTGTCGCTGCCACCAACCGCGATTTGGCTGCAGCCATCAAGCAGGGCACATTCAGAGAGGACTTGTACTATCGCCTGAGCGTCTTTCCCCTTCATGTGCCGCCGCTGCGCGAACGAGCCGAGGATATCCCCTTGTTGGTATGGAGCTTCCTGGAGGAGTTTTCTTCCCGCATGGGCAAGAGGATTACCCGGATACACAGCAAGACGATGGATGCGCTTCAGCGTCACACCTGGCGGGGCAACGTCCGCCAGTTGCGGAACGTGATCGAACACGCGGCCATTATTACCGCTGGAGACACTCTGAGGCTGCCGGAGTTCGACATGGCCGGCTCCGGCGGCAGCGCCCGAGCAGACACTGATTGAGGCCGAGCGCGAGCACATTCTCCGGACGCTCGAGAAGACCGGCTGGCAAGTCAAGGGACCGAAGGGTGCGGCCACGAAACTGGGGATCAACCCTTCAACCCTGGTGAGCCGCATGAAGAAACTGGGCATTTCGAATCGCCAGCAGATGCGGAACGGTCAATCATAAGCAGCTCCTCCGCCTGTCCTATGGCCACCTCCGAGGGTGCGATATGTCGAACTCTTGACTGTGTTTTGTTCGATCGCCATTCCTTGAGACACTCCGGTCGGCGCGGCATTTCGATTCGTTTTTGGTTGAGAACCAATGGTTTAGGTCAGGATGCCCCCTCAGGGATTCGATATGGCGATGCTCGTGCATACCTTCAAGGCGTGGTCATTGGCACGATCAGGATTCCGCTCTCATTGGGCCGTCGCGCTGCAGTTCTGGACGTCCTGCGATCCATCCAAGGACCTGTCTCCGCCCAACCGGGCTGCGTAGGCTGTCATATCTACGAAGAGGAAGACCCGGAACAAGCAGTCATACTTGTGGAGAGGTGGGAAAGCGAGGCGGACCTCGAAGAACACATCCGCTCGGAGGCCTATCGCCGGATCCTAAATTCGATCGAACTCTCGGGCCGGCCCCCCGAAGTGCGCTTCGACTACGTATCCTCCAGCAAGGGCCTGGAACTGGTGGAACGCCTGCGCGACGCCGGAAACCACAATCTTGGGTAGCTCAACCGACAGGGGTGCTGCCCAATGCGCAGAAGTAAGCCGCCGGGCGCGACGCCTGCTAGGAACTGCCCATCCTGAGGGTGAGCCCGGTGGTGAGGCTCAGGGAACTTCTGTAGTTGCGCCCATCGAGCGGTGGAAGGCACGGGCATGAGCACGCTCGCAAGTTGTATGGGATGGAATGCGGCTGCTGCGGCCGCGTGTCTCCGGCAAGTGCGTCCTTCTCAAGCCCAACCTGGTCGAGTACTCGCCGTCTGCCTGCATCAATACCCATCCCACACTCATCGCCGCAGCTTCGGACGCCCTCTTTCGCCTCGGCGCGTCGACTGTGCTTGTCGGCGATGGCTCCGGTCATGTCCTGAACTCTGAACTGGTCTTGGAGGTCTTGGAGGAGAGCGGGCTTCGCGACGGACTGCGTTCTGTCGGGGAGACTTCGGTTCACGGAGGAGGACTTGGCCAAGATCCTCGCCGCGCAGGACACGGCGCCTCAGTCCAGGCAGTGAGGTGTCCACATGGCAAGGCAGAGAGGAAGCATCGTCAGGCGCTACGGCCGCTACGCCGTCGTCTACCGGACCCCCGAAGGAAAGCAGAAGTGGGAAGGCGGGTTCGAGACGAAAGCTCAAGCGCAGACTCGGCTCAACGAACTCCTGCGGGACATCGGCAAGGGCGACTACATCGAGCCGAAGTCAATGACCTTCGGGAAGTTCGCTGAGGAATGGATCGAGAGCCGCAGCAGTATCCGGGGCTCGACCTCTCTGCCTACGCCTCGCTCATCCGCCAGAGAATTAAACCGTTCTTCGAAAAGATGAGATTGACGGAGATCGGCTACGAGCAGGTGCAGCGCTTCGTGAATGAGTTGGCGGTCGAATTGTCTTCCAAGACGGTCCACAATGCGCTGATTCTTTTGCGTGTCATGCTGACCGGGAAACGAGGCGGCAGCGCTGTCAAACGTGGGTTCCTCCGATCGGATCCCACCAAGGGGGTCGAACTTCCGTCCAAGGCCGCATCGCAAGATCCAGCCGCTCTCGGTGGAGACGGTCTGGAAACTGATCGACGCGGCCGAAGAGCTCGGGGAACCGTATCGAGCGCTGGTCTACCTCGACGCTCACACTGGCCTGCGTCGGAATGAGATCCTGGCGCTCCACTTCACCGACGTGGATTGGAAATCCCAGGAGTTAGTGATTCAGAAGGCGGTTTCCAAACAGGTCGCCGAAGACGAGGTGCGGAAGTGGCTCTGGACAATCGGCCCCCCGAAGTCGGCGAAATCGGTGCGCCGGGTCGCGCTCACCGACGATGTTCTGGCCAACCTGAATCGCCTGAGAGAGTCGGCAGATGACCCGGATGGACTGATCTTCCGCCGCTCGGACGGATCCATGATCGAGCCGGACTACTTCGACGTCTGGGTCTTCGCACCGGTCGTCAAGCGGGCTGGGTTGAAGGGCGTCCGATTCCATGACCTCCGGCACTTTTTTGCGTCGATGCTGATCGCACAGGGCGAGAGCGCGAAGTACGTCTGCGACCAGATGGGGCACTCCAGCATTCAGGTCACCTTCGATACGTACGGTCATCTGTTCCCGCAGTCGCGGCGCGAGGCCGCCTCGAAGCTGCAGGCTGCGATGAGCAGGAGCAAAGATAAAGCGAATGTTAGCAGTTTGTTAGCAGTCCACAACATTTCGAGCAGGAAACGTTTGATGAAGGAAGATGAGGAC
Organism: Bryobacteraceae bacterium; assembly: GCA_963714395.1. Taxonomy (GTDB): domain Bacteria; phylum Acidobacteriota; class Terriglobia; order Bryobacterales; family Bryobacteraceae; genus JACADU01. Next base: position 13,348 of record CAVQOO010000029.1, on the reverse strand, counting down.
GACTGAGAAGTGCTTGAGGGGGAGGCGCTTACGGGCGGAGGAGGTTGGTTGCGGGGGTAGGATTTGAACCTACGACCTTTGGGTTATGAGATTGATTTTCGCTTTCTGCTGGTTTGGCCTCTTTCTTGTTCTTCAACCACTTGTCTCATCCTGATGACTCGCTTTCGACGCTGTTTCTCGTTGGTTCTTGTGGCAAGTGTTAGCAGGTTTGTTAGCAGGTCCGCGCGACTGAGCCTGGACTTCGGCGGGAAGGCGCGAGATGACCGCCTCGACGATCTGGGTGGCCAACACTTTGGCTTCCAGCGCATCGGCTTCGGGAGGCTCAATCAGTTCCGTGGGGTAGCGGTAGGACCAAGCATAGGGGGTCAGTTCATCGACCTGCGCCAGCGCAGAACCAAGCGCGGGGTCGACCTCGCTGCACTGAGCCCCGAGTGCCGCCAAATCGTGGGTCTTCCGAAACGGGACGTCGTGCCAGGTAAGACAAGCCTTCAGAGCCTTCTCGACTGCCTGTTGAGAGTGGAAGAGCGCGTCTTCTCTGTCGGGCGGGTCGTCTTCCAGACAGCGGCCGATCCGGTGCAGGTCCTGTTCCGCTTTCCGCAACCATGCCACCGTGTTGTCGATCCGTACCGCATCATCCGCCATAGAGCAGAATGCCCTCCCGAACAACCGTGGACGGGAATGAGGCCTTCAGATGGAGTTGCTTGTTGAAATCGCTCGAGGTCGAGACGAAGATGTCTCGTGGTACCCCGATTTCGCGAAGAGCGCGGTATCCAGCTCGGTTCTGCTTCCGGGCGGGCGCGGAGGTATCGGGAACGACGATCATCAGATCGTAGTCGCTGTCGGCAGTCGCCTCCCCACGAGCGACCGATCCGAATAGGTAGATCTTCTCCGGACGATAGAGTTCGACAAGGCGACGCACCATCTCACCGAGCACGGGAGATGTCGTTGTAGGAACCACGCCGAACATTGAATGGGTGTCCGCCAAGGTCGATCACCTCTGTCCTTCATATTCTCCCACCGATGGCGTGTGAAGCCAAAACCGTCCATGTTGTGGCCGTCGTGGTGGGGGCAGATTTCCCCAATGGGCATTTGAGACCCCACTCTCACTGGCCCTCTTGCGGACTTCGCATTCGTCAACACTCTGTCAGTAGTCGTGGTGTCAGGCTGCAACGCGCTCGTAGTGGCGATGGTCCACCTCGTTTGGCCAAAGTATCCATAGCACTGGTTAGCCCGCTACCGCGCATGATGTTGCTTCTCCATGCGCGACGACAAGTGGGCGCGATTGCCGGCGTACGTACCGGGCTTGGTCAATCAGCGCCTGCCTCTGCAGAACGAGCACCTCATCGCGGAGAACCGCCTCTGGTCGCATCTACCTTCGAAAAGAGAACCGCGTGCTTCGCGAACAGCGCGGCGAACGCCGCTTGCCGGCTACTGACCACTAGCGCCGTCGGTTGGCTGCTAAAGCCACTGTCCTGGGGCGGAAGCTTTTGGCGGAGTTGGCCACGATCGTGACACCCGAGACGTTGCCGCACTGGCACTACCGCCTGATGCGCAGAAATTCGATGGCAGCTGCAAGCGCGCACGCGGCCGCCTCGGACGGCCACCGAAAATGAAGGGATTGTAGTTCGAATGGCGAATGAGAACCGCAACTGGGGCTGCCGACGGATCCACGCCGCTTCAGCCGGCGGAGAGCCGTTTCGTCCTTCATCCTGCTGGAAGCATCAGAGGATGAAATCCCAACTCGAAGAACTCATTTCAACCTCCTGGTACACCTCGGGCATCCTGCCCGATTCACGGAATGGTCTCCTATTCCCGATGAGTCAATGAGTTAGAGCCGACCACTCGCCCCTCATTGGCTCTGGTACGCATCGTGCATACCAAACGGGCATGGTCGTTGGCATGCTGAGAATCCCACTCTCGTCGGAGCGGCGTGCCGAAGTGCTGGAGATACTGCGATCCATTCAAGGACAAGTGCTGGCCCTACCGGGCTGTAAGGCTTACCACATCTACGAGGACAAAGGTCAGGAACCGGCCGTCATCCTCGTCGAGCGGTGGGAATCCAAGGCGGCATTCGAGTCGCATATCGGCTCAGAGTCCTATCGCCTCGTTCTTGGCGCCATCGAACTCGCCGGAGGACCACCCGAAATGAGCTTCGACGTCGTGTCCGCCGGTGAAGAATCCCGAACTAGCGCGCCGAACCCTGGAGGCTCAGTGAATTCAATCAACCACGTCGTGAAACACAAACGCTGCAGTGAAAAAGGAAGCTCAAAATGAAATCCGCCCGATTGATCCTCTCGTTCCTACCCATTCTCGCGGTGGCGCCCACTGCTTCAGCACAGGCCGTCAAGCAAGAGCTTCAGCAGAAGCTCGCCACCGTAAAGGAATCCGTCGCCAGAAATCAGGTGGCCTTGCGGCAGTACATGTGGACCGAGCACACGGACATGAGCCTCAAGGGCGAAGTCAAGAAGTCAACCGACAACCTCTGCCGGTACGGCGCCGACGGGAAGGTGTCCAAGACGCCGATTGGGACGCCCGCGCCGAAGAAGGAAATGAGGGGGCTCAAGAAAAAGGTGGCGGAGAAGAAGATTGGCGAATTGCAGGACTACATGGAAAGGGCGGTGTCGCTGATTCACCGGTACATGCCGCCGGCCCCTGACAGCATGCAGGCGGCATTCCAGGCTGGGCACGTCTCGCTGGGACAGGCGGGTCCGGGGAAGATTCAGCTTCAGTTCAGAGACTATGCCAAACCGGGAGATTCGTTGACTTTCAATTTCGACACCGCTACGAAGGCGCTACAGTCCATCAGCGTCAACTCCTACCTGGATGACCCGAAGGAAGATGTGGTGGCGCTGGCCGTGGTATTCCAGTCTCTACCAGATGGGACGAACTACGTCGCATCGACGACGCTGAATGCCGCTGCGAAGCAGGTTGTTGTCAAGACATCGAATACCAACTATCAGAAGCTGGCGAAGTAATTCTGGTGGCGGTTGATCTCCCGCTGATTGCAGCGAATTAAGGAGTGCAATGTCGAGCATTGCAGCCAGGAGAAGTATCAAGCGGAGCCTTGTTCCGTGTGCCGAGGCACTGGTCGCTACTCTGCTGGACCTCTTCGGCCGTACCGACGCCAACAGTGTGCTGGAGACTGGATTCGGGGTGCTCACCGGCCAGTTGATCAGTGAGCAGGTAGGAGGAGAAAAGCTCAGGAAGTGATGGAGCTCCCATGCCTTACCCCCAAAGCGATACGGGAGAGGAACAGGCAATGATGCATCTGCCTGTCTGCACCCACGAGGAACTGTCCGATACCGATCTGGTCGCACTGGCAAAGTTGCGCGATCGGCTTGCCTTTGCCTTGCTCTGGAGGCGCCATCACGCAGGGTCACTTCTGTTCGCCAGGAGGATCGTTCGAAACGAAGCCGATGCCCAGGATGTTGTCCAAGATGCCTGGCTCAATGTCTGGATGCATCTGTCGCGTTTTGAAGAAGCAGCGAAGTTCTACCCCTGGCTGATCGCCATAGTCAGGAATCTGAGCTTGATGAAGCTGCGGTCCCAACGGCGTCGCCGCATCGTTCCAATCGAGCCAGAGCGGCTGAGCAACAAGAATGCGCTTTACCAGTACCAGGACGAAGGCAGGAATCCTGAACAAGAATTCGAGCAGTCTGAACTTCGCAGGTTCGTCCAGGATCAGATTGCGAGCATCCCACGGTCATTTCGTGAGTGCCTCATGGCCACCTATCTGGCGGACTCCCCGGTTGCAGCGGCGGCGAAGCGTCTCAACCTTACGGAATCCGCGCTGAAGGGGCGCCTGCGCCGGGGCAAAGCCGAGTTGGGTCACCGGATCAGAAAGGGCTTTACCGAATCCCGCGATGCTTCAGCGATCTCACCACTGAGAATCAGTTCTGGCGCTCCATTGAATTCAGCAAGCCCGGATAGAAATCTCGAATGAAAGGAAACAATCAGCATGAAATATGTATGGCCCCTCGCGCTGGCCTTCTGCCGGCAGCATCACCGCCGCTGAGGTCACCACGATCAAAGCCTACGTCGACACCGATGTCTGCTCGCACCTCCTGCTTGGCGCAATCAGTACCGAGCGGATGGAGTGCAGTGGAAAAGCCTTCAAGCAAGGCGATGAGCCCGTCCTCGTTCAACTGACCAATGGCGCCGTCTACAACGTCAACAAACCGAAGATGGTCAAGGAATACGTCGGCAAATTGGCCGAGGCTACCGGTGAAGTGAAGGTCGAAGGATGGCGAAATGAAGCTCAAGGAGGTCAAGCCCCTGGAGGCCTCCGCCATCCCGGCCGGCGATCCGGCCCGCAAACTCCTCGACGTCCGCACCTACAAGGCCACCGGCGGACCCGCACTGCACGAGAAGATTCGTCACGAGCTCGCCATGATGCCCTACATCAGCGAGTTCGACTTCATCTCGTTCAATGTCAACGGGGGCGACGTGATCCTCACCGGCTGGACCGTCCGCATCACCAACCGCAGCGAAGCCCAGAACCGCATCAAGGGCATCGAGGGGATCACCAGCATCGTGAACAACATCGAAGTCCTCCCCATGGGTAGCTTCGACATGCAGATCCGCGCCGGCGCGCGCGCCGCCCTCCAGCGGACCCTCTCCAGGTACTTCTGGGGCAGCGGCTCCGACATCAAGATCATCGTCAAGGACGGAGCCATCATCCTGCTCGGCGCTGTCACAACAAAGGCGGATTCCGACATGGCCTACATGCAGTGCAACGGCGTGCCGAGCGCATTCAAGGTCGTCAACCTGCTGCGCGTGACTGGTCCCCAGGAGAAGAAGGGCTGACGCCGTCTGCGTTGTCCTCAAGGAGAAGCCAAATGTCCACCAGAAACACCTCCTCATTCAGATTCCTCTCCCTTTGTCTCATCGCGCTGCTCATGCTGGCGGCCGCGGCCTGCACCAAGCCCGCCACTCCCGGCGTCAAGAAGATGCCGGCCAATCAGGAGTACTCGGGATTCCTCAAGGACTACTCCAAGCTCGCCGCCAATCCCGACCTCGAAGGCGCCGTGAAGACCTATGTCAACGCCGACGCGCAGAAGAACCTTCACCAGCTATGTCGCCGTCATCGTCGACCCGGTCGAGGTCTATCTGGCCTCCGACGCCGACGACGCCAAGATCCCGGAAAAGACCCGCGCCGCCGCGGCCAACTACTTCCGGGCCGCCCTCACCCACGCCGTCTCTGACGCCTTCGCGCCGGTCGACCAGCCGGGACCCCTCGTGCTGCGCCTGCGCGCCGCCATCATCGGCGTCGACGTCGGCGGCACGGTCGCTGCCGCTGACAAGCCTGCCGATGCCAACGACGCCGTCGACACCGCCGCCAACATCGGCAAGGTCGGCGTCGAGATCGAACTGGTCGACTCTGTCACCGGCGAACAGATCGCCGCCGCAGTCGACCGCGAACCGCTCGGCGACGGCGCCGAAATCGCCGCCGGCAACATCTCCCGCCACGAAAAGTCGATGGCCGCCCGCCAGGCTTTCGATGAATGGGCCTCCCGCCTCAGGACCTTCCTGAACAAGGCGCATGAACTCAAGGGCGAGGAGATCAAACGCGCCGACGAGTCCTATCAGCCCTACGGCGCGGCCCCGGCTGCCAAGTAGGGCACAGCAAGCCGAGGCAAGGGAACCATGGATCGACAATCGGTCTCGAGGCGAATGATACTCGCCAGCGCTCTCGGTCTGCCGGGAGCCCTTCACTCGCAAACCGCAAAATCGCTCCCCGCGCAACTCAGTGAAGATCAGAAGGCCCAGTTTCTGCTCACGGCCAAAGTAGGCCGCACTCGAAACGCCTCTCACGGGATCACCGGCACCCTGAGGGCGACGCTCTCTGATGGGCGCCTGACCCACGATGCGAGTATTCAAGCAATCGATGAGTCTAAGACAGCCTTCCAGACAGCGATGGGCACGGAACTCAACTTCAGGGATTCGTGGAAATTCGACGTGGCTGGCTACAAGCTCGACAGGCTGCTTGGCCTGAACATGGTGCCGGTCAGCGTCGAACGCAAACACAAGGGCAGCGCGGCCTGCTTCACCTGGTGGGTCGATGACGTTCTCATGCTCGAACTCGATCGAGTCAAGAAGAAGATGCAAGCCTCCGGACGTGCCAGTCCTGGAACGAGCAGATGGAGATTGTCCGCGTCTTCGACCAGCTCATCTTCAATACCGACCGGAACCTCGGCAACATCGTCATCGACAAGCAATGGCGGATCTGGATGATCGATCACAGCCGGGCGTTCCGTATGTCGCACGACATTCGCGAACCGAAGAACCTCACACGATGTGATCGTGCGTTGCTGGAGAAGATGAAGGAGCTGACTGAACCCCAATTGGCCGGCGCAATGGGGGAGTACCTGACCAAAGTGGAGATCCAGGCGATCCTGGCCCGGCGAGACAAGATCGTCAAGCACTTCGAGGAAAAGGGGAGCGGCTCCACTGTACGACTCCCCTCGCCGGCCAGCCTGAGGTGCCACAACATTGAAGCTGATCGGAAAGCTGGCTTCCACGTTGGTTTGTTACGGGGGCTTCTTATCCTTGCTGCGCAGAACAACGAGCGGCGGAATGACGAGACGCACGGCCTGGGGCGGTGAACGGTATGGCCACCCCCGTCGACGAGCCCGCCGGAATCGACGCAATCCTTCCGATCGACAGGAAACAGCCGCCCCGGGATGCCGACTGGCCTCGCTCTGACCGGCCAAACGAGCGTGAACTGGAAAGGATTATTCCTCCAGTCGGGCCTTTTCCTCGGTATCCAGCACGGCTTTCGCCTCGCGACTGAGCCCGGCACGCGTGAGGGCATGAAAGGACCTTTCTTCGACAACTACGCCCGATCGGTGGGCAACCTCCACGGATGGGCCGACGGCGATGAGTTCTACGTGAACTACATCGGCCACCCCATCCAGGGCGCGGTCGCCGGCTTCCTCTTCACTCAGAACGACAAGACTCGCTTCAAGTACGTCGAATTCGGAAAGAAGCGCGATTATTGGAAGAGTCGGCTTCGCGCAACTGCCTTCTCCGCGCTCTACAGCGCACAGTTCGAGCTCGGACCGATGAGCGAGGCCACCGTCGGGAGCATTCAAACCCGATTCCCACAGCAGGGTTTTGTCGACCTCGTCGCCACCCCGGCGTTTGATCTCGGCTGGATGATTGCCGAGGATGCGCTCGACAAGTACTTCATCAAGTGGCTCGAAGGAAGGTTTCGGAATCCCTACGTCATGGTGCTGGTGAGAGGGGGACTGAATCCGACAAGGAGCTTCGCCAACGTTTTGAGGTTCAAGGTGCCGTGGCATAGGGACACCCGGCCTGGCCTGTTTGGCGCCGACCACCAGGGCGAAGCGGTGCAGAAGTACCTCGGGTCAGGTAAACCTGGCCACCCCGAGTTGGATCCCAGATGGCGCAAGGAGGCCGAAGCTGCGATCTCACCATTCGAGTTCGACCTGACATTCCAGCCATCGTTCTACCTCGGCGGTCAGGGGGGCTCGTGCCTCGGCGGCGGTGGCACAGGCGCCTTTCGCGTCGCCAGCCGTTGGCAGGCGGTGATGGACATCGGAGGCTGCAATCTGATGGGGCTTTCCTCCGGATGGTCCGGCGACTCGCTGCATTATCTGGGCGGCGTCCGCTCGACCCCATTCTCATCCAACCGCTGGAATTCCCATTTCCAGATTCTGGCAGGCGGGAACAAGATCACTCACGAATTGATGAACCCAGAGAAGAAGGTGATGCTGTATGAGGCGTGGCACACCGGCGGCAGAATCCCGGACCAGGAGCCGGTCCATAGCCAGTACACGGTCCGGAGCGAGGCCAACGCTTTCGCACTGCAGACGGGGGCGGGACTGTCTTATCGGATGAACTCTGCCCTCCAGTGGAAACTCGCCAGCCTCGATTACCGGTACTCATGGCTTCCGTTGCTCGACGGGCGCAACTACAGGAGTTCTCTGAGCCTCACCACCGGGCTCACCCTCAGGATGGGCAGCTGGTAACCGCCATACGGAAATTCAGTCTTGGTGGATATTCGGTGTCCAGGATGATTGTCTGCGACAGAGAATTCCGCGTGGGGCAAGGGGCGTCCGGGTGTCCAAGGGGCGAAGGCGTCGGCCGGCTTCAACGAACTGGATGCGCTCTGGGGGGTGCGCAAGGGCAAGCACATCCGTGTGCCCAAGGGCGAGGACGTGCGCGGGTGATGACCGCAGCTTCAGCTGCTATGGGGTGGGGCCGAGTGGTCCCTGGATGGAAAAGGGGTGCAACTTTGAAATCGTCATCCTGTTTCCCGCCAATCCCTTGACACCACTGCGTCGGCCCGCAGATTCAACAAATCTCTTTGATGTGGCCGTGATGCCAAGAGAGACTCAGGAAACACCTTGTTGTGTGAGTGGCGCAACGACAGATCAGAGCAGGATCTTCAACAGCCGGACGGCGAGTTCCTGCAAGGAGAACATCGTCAGCGTCAGGGGTAGAAGAGGAATCGCGATGATCACGGCCAATCCGGTCAGAGAATTTCTTCCGAACGGGAATGGCACGATGGACCGCACAACATTGAAGCTGTTCCCCAGGTCGGCCAGCGACTGGATGTCGCCGCTCCCCACCAGGGCCTCATCAGGCGATCGCTGCCCACCAATCCATTTCTGGTCGAAGCTGACAACGTAGTCGCTGGCCAGTCGCCCATACTTCAGGAGCCCCTGGCGTTTGGCCCGAACCAGGCTGGGAGTGAAGACACACAGCGGTCCCAGCGCAAGCAAAATGAGAAAAACGGCCATTGCCGCGATTTCCGGGTAGTGATCTGGGAGTTTGGCGCCGTCGTGGAGAATGCGGTTTGCCAGGTTGCCGGCAAGCAGGCAGCTATGAGCCAACAGAAGTGGCGCCATCGCCACGATCATTCCGTCGAGAAACCCCAGTCCGCATGATCCGTCAGGATGGGTCGCTACAAGGTTCAGGTTAAGTTTGGAGGTCCGCCAAAGAAGTCTTGCCCAGACGCAGAGGCGGAAGTACCAACGGAGTGCGATGAATTGGCCAATGGGAATACTGACGAACTGATACCAGTAGCCGGCGGGGGTATTCACCGCTACCCCACTGGTCATCGTCGCAAACCACGTGTCCGATTGCAGCCCGGCTGTTGCCCGCCAGGAAAGTCCTGCTGCCAGAACGACAGCGGTTAACATGCCTAGTTCGATCGGAATGGAGTTTCTCAAGCGCATCGCCGATTGGATGATCGACTCGAACTGCGGCTGGAGCGCCCTGGTCACAATCTGGCGATCGTGGAATTGGCGCAGGATCACTTTCACCCGGCGGTGAATGACCACCTCCGCCAGGATGAGCAAAGGGAGCGAAGCCAACAGACGGAGGTGCACCTCATAGTCGAACAGGAAGGGGACCTTTACTCCGTTCAGAAACCTTCCGTTTAGGATGGTCAGCACCAATAGGGGAACCCAGACCAGCGTTGAGATGATGAGTATCCGCAGACCTACCCGGTCCAGGGGAGGTTTGATGAGTCCCAGGCGAAGAAGCAACTGATAAACAGGCCCGCCGACAAAAAGGGAAAAATCCTCGGTCTTGGCTGACGACGATTCACTTTGATGCACCATTGATCCTCCTCCCCGCACAGACCGGTTCTTCGCGGCGGCGATATCCGCGCGTGAGGTGGGTGCGCCGATCCAACGCTCTCGGGATTGATCCCGCTCGATCGCCGCACCCACAACCACCCGGCATCACTTGCCGATCCTGGTTCCAATGACTTCGCCCGAGACGACGATCTCAACCCGGCGATTTTGCTGGCGTCCGGCCGCCGTCGTGTTGTCGGCAACCGGCATTGTTTTCCCAAATCCCTTCGACGTGACAGAGTCCGGCGCCAAGCCCTGCTCGATGAGGAAACTGCGTGTGGTGGCGGCTCGCTGTTCGGAAAGCTTCTGGTTCAGTTCGTCGCTGCCGGTGCTGTCGGTGTGGCCCTCGATGTCGAGGTTCAGGCCCTTGTTAGCCAGGATGATTCCGGAAAGCCGGGCCAGTTTTTCGCGCGTCGGCCCCCGGAGGTCGTACTTGCCTGTATCAAAGAGCACGTCCGCCATGGTGACAACCAAACCGCGAGGCGTGTCCTTGGTCTCAAGAACACGGTTGAGCGATTCCAGCAATTGTGCGCGGAGTTGTTCGGCAGCCTGGCGCGCCCGTTCCGCTTCCGCCTTGGCGGCTTCTTCTTTCGCCCTGAGTGCGTCGGCTTCCGCTTTGGCCTTGGCGGCGGCTGCATCTGCTGCCGTTTTGGCCTTCAATGCGGCCGCGTCGGCCTCCGCTTTCATCTGCGCCTGCTTCGCCGCGGCCAGTTCGGCCTGACGCTGGGCTTCCAGATCGGCCTTGCGTTTGGCTTCCGCGGCTTCCGCTGCGGCCTTCGCTTCTGCCTCAGCCTTCGCTTTGGCGGCGGCCGCAGCCTTCTCTCACTGCAATGCGCTCTTCTTCCTGACGCTGTGCGGCCAGCGCGCGGGCATCCTCAGCGAACTGCACGGCGGAACGGGCCGAGGAGATCACTTCCTTCTTGTCCGCCTTGCGGGCGAGCGCGTTCTCCGCCATCTTCAGCCCGCCATCGGCCTTCGTGAAGATCTCTGGCGCGTACTTCTCCGCTCCTCGCGATTTCGCGATCTCCACCGCGTTTCGCGCCTCGTACATCTCAAGCGGAACGTTCTTCACGTCCAGCGTCAATGCGAGCGGGTTCCCCATCTTCTGGTAATGCGCCCGCCTCATGAGCCTGTATTCTTTGATCGGGGTAGATCTTCCCCTTGGTTCCTTTTCGGAGCGCGTTCTCGAGCACGACGGCCTCGTTCGGTTGCCGCACCGCGTAATACGGCTCAGCGGTGACGATCAGAGAAAACGTCTGCAGTTGGGTCGTGGCCTTGAGTTCGCCCTCGCCGTTTTCTTTGATCTGGATCTCACCCACGTTGCTGGTTCGACCGTCGGGCGAGACGACCCATAAGACGTAAGTCAGCAGCTCGGTGCCCAGTTTCGATGCCGGAATCAGGCCCTTGCACTTTGGCTTCAATGGTCGTCACGCCCGTTTTGGCTTCCACCTTGGCCTCACCGCTTGCCTGCGGAATCGCGTCAGTGGCTTTGAGATCCACTTGCGTGGAACCTCCGCCCACCTGGTATCCGATCGCGGTGGCTGATTTACTGATCAATTCTTCTGAGGAGGCGCCCTGCTGACACAGCGCTGTCGACGCTCCGACCGACAGGCACACCACCATCATGACTAGCTTGCTCATACTTGGGTCCTTTCCTTCTTGACAAACGTCCTGCCGCTCACTTCGCCTCTTCGAAAACCGCCTTCACCTTCCCCTTGCTAATGGCGCGATCGAGGGCGGCGTGGTCTTTCTCGTTCTGGTCCGCATAGCCAACTGAGAAAGCTGCGACGGCCTGGTCGAATACGTCGTTCTTGCCCATGTACCCGCTGAGCATGGCAGAGGATCCCGATCGAGCGTGAGAGAGGGCGAGCGCTCTTCCGCACCAGGTGGCGTAGAGGTTCAATTCGGAAGGGCCGAATATCTCCACGCGCGGGCTGATCTTTGTATCTCTCAACTGGCGAAAAAAGTAGTGGCGCCCCCCGGCGCCCTGGGTCCAACCGAGGAACATGTCGCTTGCGGGCTGCATGAGCCGGTAGCCGTTCACGACGCGTTGGCCGTGGTTGGGGAATACGCACGGCGCCGTGTAAGACTCCAAGACCGAGGCGCGGGCCTCCTTGACCTGGAGAAAGAGCGGATCGTTATCGCCGGCCATGAAAAGCAGCACCCAGCAGGCGGTCCCAACACTGCCGACGCCAACCACTTTGACTGCAGCGTCCCGGAGCACATAGCGGTCCAGCAGTGACTGAAGGGAATGGGGGAGCGTGGCCCGGTAGCCTGCGAGCGCATCCAGCAACATCTTCTCGATCTGCCCCGGGCTATGACCCTTTGCGTGAAAGATGGTCGGCAACTGGTCCTTAATGACCGGAATGTCCCCCTTGTGCTCCACCAGCTTGGGGAAGAGCTCTTCGCCGGCGCTTTTCGCTTGCTCCTTCTGGATGCGTTTGATGACTCGCTTGCGGACGGCCAAGTCGGTGATGGTTGCCAACATGTCTTGCGCCCACAGCGCCTGGTACCACAATTCCAGCGTCTTCATCTGGCTGAATTCGGCTATGGACTCACGGTACGCGCGAACGCAGGACATGACGATGTCCTTGCCGGTAGCATCGCTGATGCCCTTGTCCCGGCAAGCCACGACGAAGCTGGCGGCGAGACGTTTGACGTCCCACTCCCACGGAGCCGGATGGGTCTCGTCCAGATCATTGATCGAAAAGAGGACCCTCCGCTCTGGGGTGGCGAATCCGCCGAAGTTACAGAGATGTGCGTCACCGCAGCATTGAACGTGCAATCCGGTGGATGGTGTGGACGAAAGATCGGAGGCCATTGTGAGGGCCGCCCCCCGGTAAAACGTGAACGCGGAGCGGACCATGCGCCCGTGGCGCAGAGGGAGCAGATCGGGAACGCGCCCCTTTTCGGCCGCCAGCACCAACTCCACCGCATCCCTACGGCCGGTGGGGGCCCTCCAGCCGGCGTGCGCTTTTCGAGGACAAACCTCCCGCAGCGCCTTGCCCGCGGCATACCGCTCGGCGTAAGTCCTTTCGGCCGTCGCTTCCGGCGGCGCCGCCTTCCGGCTCGCGATCATCTTTTCGGGTCTCTTCGTCCTGGTCATGCGTTTTCCTACTTCGTCCGGCTGTCGGAGCGTTATTTCGCCGTGGCTAACTAGTATCAATCACTCCGGCGCGACGCGATTGAACTCCCGACTGTTTAAGCAATCATCTCGCCAGAATAGAAATCGCGGCCCCTGGCCGAACAAGACCATTGGCCTCAGTAGGATACGCAGCGAGTGTGCGCGCTCACCGTGAGGATTGGCAACCGCAGCCAGGTTGGGATTTGTTCTTCGGGTTCACTAAACGTCCGGACTGGCCCTTCCAGTGGTCAGCCAGGATCGCCGCGCGATTCGCGATGAGACCTGTCCTAACACACTCCTCGCTCAGGCATCCTGGCCAGCCGGAAGATGGTTCGCTCGAATCAGTGGAATGCCAAGCGCAGTGGACAACGAGTGGAGGTACTGCGATTCACTGGTTCGGAAGGGAATGTTCACGCAGCCAGCTGCCGACGAACGCCGCCTCCGTCTTTGCACCGCCGACTCCAGCTTCTGATCCCGCTCGGTGTGGATCTCCTGCTGACGTCCGGTGAGCATGTCCTTCGGCGTTCCGGATCAAACAAGGCGTGACTGAGTCGGCATTTCAACCGAGGGGCCAAATGCAAACCTCTTCGCCCTCAGCGGGTGCGCCGGCAAAGGC
>CAVQOO010000028.1:0-134293 GCA_963714395.1 Bryobacteraceae bacterium | reverse complement strand
AGATGTGCAGGTCCAACCGGATGATCCCCGCTGCCGGCGTAGGGTTTAGCTCCCTGTCGAATAGAAGAGCGGGGGAGGTGCTGATCAACGTTAGGGGGACGGGCTGCCTCCGCTTGTGCCGCTCATCTGCATCAAGCGATTCAACTCGCGGATTTCGTTGCGAATCTGAATCATCTCCTGCAACTCCTGATCGGACATCCCAATTTTGCTCGTGGTCTGGGTCGCCTTCGAATCAGCGTCACGCGACCGCCTCGCTTCCGTTTGATTCAGAACCAAGTAGAACCGAGTGTTCGCCGGCACGGTCACGACGATGTTCTGCTGGTACGCCAATCGAGCCATCTCCTGCTCGCCGGCCAAGGCAACGTTCGACGCGATGCGCTCGCGGAGCAGAATCGAGTTGTCGATCCCGCCAGTCAATCCGCGTCCACCAACCGCGAATGCTGCAATGGTGCCCACGCCGGTCAGAGCGCGTGTCAGGAACCGCTTGCCGTGGTTCTGTCCCGACACGTCGCCGCGGAGTGCCTGACGCTGCATTCCGAGCGCTCCGCCGTCGATCTCTTCCGTTTCACCGGTCGGGAATTCGAGCTTGTGAAATTTGAGCGTCACCCATCCCTGCGGAGTGGCGCCTACGAGTTCACCGAATGCCTTGGTTCCTGCTGGCACCACAATTTGGCCGTCGTCTTCGTAGTTGTACTCGACGACGGCGATCACCGGCGCTTTCGCCGCTGAACTCACCCCGTGCTGTAATCGTGCGATGAGCGCGGTGCCCTGCGGCAAGCGACTGGGTTGGACGCGCCCGATGGCGGGTTGCACCTGTACCCCGCCCGGCAGCATGGCCTGCGAACGGACGTAGACCAGAGATGCCTTCCGGAGTTGATCTGCAGCATTCGCCGATGTCATCGGTTGTGAAGCTGGAGTGGCGACCTTCTGCTGGCGGCTCTGGTAATCGGTGATCGCCTCTTCCCAATTCGTAGGAGTCGTCGGCCGCGGCGGCCGGCTCAGGTTCTGCCGGCGGTAGGCTTCCGTGAGTGCAGGATCTGAGAAATCCGCCGACGCAAGATCCCCTACGGTGGCACCACTCGACTTGGTACCGCTTGTGCGCGGCTCTTCGACGGACGACGCCAATGCTCCACGATTCCGCATGGTCCCAAGCAGGTCCTGTTCCGTCAGTTCATTCGGCTCCTCGTTCGATTGCTGGGTCACCGTGAGTTGTGGAACTGCTGATCGCGTGGATGTCTCGGTCGGCGTGGCCGTAGTCGCGGGTCTGCCGAGATTTGGAGTCGTCCCCCTGGCCTTCTTGGTCGAGCCGGCATCGGACGTAAACAAGCCAAAGAAGAGGAACAGGCAAGCCAGACTGGCGCCGGCCAGGATGACGAGGCCGCGCGTCCGCTCGCTCGACTTGAGTTCGCGGCTTTGCGAACTTGCAGAGAAGCGCGCGCGCAACCGATCCAACAGTGATACCTTTGGCGGTTCAAGCTGCTCAAGTTCTTCCTCAAGCCCTTGTTCTCCGGCCGGGGCCTTCGGGTCGTTTGCCACTGGAGCCTGCCCCTCGTCTGGGCGGTGCACGGGAATAGGATCATCGGCCATTGCTATTCTCCTCTCGAGTTGCTGAGACGCCGAACCCGATTGGTGCGAGCGCGGGCCTGTCAACGGCTCCGCTCTCCGCCACTTGCAGGAACAGGCTCTCGTGGGACTGCTTGAAGCTCGGTCGTTCGAAGACCATAACGCCGTCCGCTCTCTCACCGGGACCGAGACGCCGGCGCGACAGGCGGAAGTCTTGAACCGGGAGTTGCTCACTGGTGGTCCAACGGTCCTTCCGAATCAGCGCGCCTTTCTTCGTCATTCCAGCCAACTGAACTTGCGGGGGCATGATCTCGATCGCGTTCTGTTGAGGATTGAGAGCCGAGAAGAGGACAATCACCGTTCGCCCTCGATCAATGACCTCGGAAACACCGGCCTGGACACGGTCTCCTTCACCTGAGATCGAAGGTGGACGTCCGCCATACAACTCTGGCAGGGCCGCCGATCGTTGCCGATCGAGCAATTCCTGCATCGGATCGGTTCGTTTGTCGGCATCAACCGAGTGAGTGGCCGATGAAGCAGGCGACCCAGAGGGCACCTTCGGCGCCAACGCAGTCACTGTTCGAACCTCCGCCGTGTTGGCGATCTCCGCGGACGCAAGAGGGGACTCTCCTACCAGAAAGCTGCCGGTTGGTTTGAAGACCAGGACGAAATCGACATCTTTCGGCGCAGCAGCCGCAGTCCGGAGGAGGAAGCTCAGTTGACGCCCGCTCGTCGTCAGGACCAGAAGGTTCGACTCGGCGCTTTCCTGTGAGACCGGCTTGACGAGGACGAGCGTTGGCTCTTTCTCCGAGTGCTCGACAAGGAACCTCTCGGGATCACCCACCACCACGGAACTCACTGTTTCAGGGATTCGAATCGCCGTCGCGAACCGTGGCGCGACACGAACCACTTGAACCTGTCCTGTGGGACTCCTCTGGCTCACAACAGGTTTGATCTGCGCAGCCAATAGCTGCACCGCCGTCAACACAATGATCCACCTCATTCCACGAGCTCCTTTCGGGTCTTCAGAATCGACTCCCATCGGTTACGCCGATACAGGTGGGCAACCCGGTGGGTGTAGGAGAGGGTCTGCGGGTTCTGGTATTGGAACCGGGCTTTCATCAAGCGGCCGTGGCCGGCGTGGTACGAGGCGACCGCGAGACGACGATCACCGCCGAAGCTCCGAAGCAAAAAGGCAAGGTAGGCGACACCGCCACGCAGATTCTCGCTCGGATCGAACCGATTGGTGACTCGAAATGCCACCGCGGTATCTGGCATCAGTTGCATCAGCCCAACTGCGCCAGCCGATGAGACCGCGGTCGCCTTCCAGTTCGACTCAGCTTCGATGACAGCGTGGACGAGTTCACGCGGAACTCGGTAATGGTCGGCCCAGTGGTCCGCCAGAGCGGCCAGCGCCGGGGGTTGCGCCCAGGCCGGCCAGCCGATCGCCGCCACGAGGAGCGCCCGGAACATCATGCCGCCTTTCCTGACGCCGTTTGACGCATCGCCTGCAGTGCCTGGTCGCGATACTCGTGAGCGGTTGCTACCAGACTGCTGAAACCGTCCCGGAGCAGGAGGCGTTTGACGTCTTCTTCTGTTTTGGCGAGGAACGGAAGTAGCACGTCGCGATCGTCGGGACGGATCTCCGAGCGACCGAGCAGTTGCAGGGCTCGGACGAATTGAACGATCTCGTCAATCGAAGGCGGCTTGACCAGGTTGTATCCCCGCAAAGCTTGGGCAAGCCCAACAGCTTGTGCCTTCAGTTCGATCGGAGCCTCGACGGTTCGGATGTCGAGGATTTCGGCCTCCTTCCTCACATCCGGGTGCTCGATCCTCTGGTAGAGACTCCGGCGTCGGAGTGGGTCCCCGAGGCGACGCTCCTGGTTCGAGGTCATGACGACAAAGGGAACCGTGGTCGCCCTCACCGTTCCGAGTTTCGGAATCGTGACCTGCCAGTCCGACAGGATCTCCAGCAGGAGCGCCTCGAACTTCTGGTCGACTTTGTCGAGCTCGTCGATCAGAAGCACCACCGGTTTCGGCTGAAGCACGGCCTGGAGCAGGGGCCCTTGGGTGAAGAAGTCGAGGGTGTGGAGTTGCGCGCGGAGGCGCTCCCATTGGCGATCAAGCGCTTCGGCCTGGGTCTCAAGAAACAGCCGTTGCAGCGCTTCATCGAAGGAGCCGATCGCCTGGCGCTCGGTGATCCCCTCGAAACACTGCAGACGGATCAACTCCGTCTGCGCCGCGGCGGCGAAGGCTTGCGCCAGATAAGTCTTTCCTGTTCCTGGCGGTCCTTCGATCAGCATCGGCTTCTGCATCCGAGTCGCCAGCCAGATGATCTGGACCAGGACTGGATCGGTCGCGTACCCGGCATCGCGCAATCCGATGGAGACTTCCTGTGGAGAAGCGAACATGGCGGGAGTTTAGAAGAAGCGCCCCGAGCGCCAAAGCGAGTACGACTCTCCAATCGCACGCCAAACTCGTTTGGGCTGTAACTCGGAATCGCTTACCGTCAGGTGCGATGACGATTATGCGAATCACCGTTGGTCTCTCCCTCGTCTGGGCGCTTTTCGTACTGTTTCAGGCTGGTTGTGGCTTCTCGCGACCTTGTGATGCGACGACCATCGGCTGTCGGCAAACGCCTGGCGAGCAGCCAATGCAGCGATGGGTGGCCCAAATCGACGAGAACCATGTCCTGCAGGGATAGCGCGGAGTCGAATCGCTGATCTATGGCTGAACGCGACAAGGTTCTGGATGTGCTTCGAGTACGGGAGGCTCGGACGGTCGAGGAGGAGGCGCTGCGCTTTCTCGCGTTCCGCACTGAACAAAAGGGCATCGGCGGTCTTCTCACGAGCCAACTCGAGAGCGGGGCATGGCCCAACACAAGAGGAACCGGAATCCCCAATGTCTACGCGACTTCGCTGGCGCTAATCGCGTTGGCGCACTCGCCGGACCGGCGTGCCGCGCGCGCCGCTGCCGACCCCTCCTTCAGGTGGCTGAATGCAATCACCGGGCGCGAAGGCCACTGGCTGTGGCGCTGGAAGTTCCGCTGGTTTGACCGCCAGGTGAAGTTCGACTCATCCGAAATACGGCTGGCCGTGGATCGACGGAACGGTGAGTTGGGTAGCGCCGACCGCACTCGCGGTGATCGCCCACCAGGTTTGGAGAAGACCAACTCCAAGAGTGGAACTGGCACAGTCAATGCTCCTCGACCGTGCCTGCCCCTCCGGCGGTTGGAACGCCGGAAACTCCGAAGCGTTCGGTGTCAGCCTGAGCGCGCATCCCGACTTCACGGCCATGAGCTTGATTGCCCTTCGCGCGTGCGGAAGGCAGGACCACCCAATCGTGGTCAACGCGGAGGAATACCTCATGCGCCGTCTCAAGGCGAGCGAGTCCACCTACTCACTGGCGTGGGCCGTCCTGGCTCTTCGATCTCTTCCGACAGCGCTGATTCGGCCTCTCCAGGAGCAGTTGCGCGCCTCAGTTCACATTGGTGTGGAAACCAAACCCGTCCTCACGCTTGCTCTCGCTGCCCTGGCGCTTGAGGAACCTCCCTTCGATCTCGCGGAGGTGTCACGATGAACCGAAGATCGTTCTTTGGCGCCGCATCACTCGCGGCGACCTCGGCCTTGGCGATCCATCAGACCGTGCAGCGCCAGGTCCCAGCCCGAAGGCGGCCGAAATCGCGGGTCGCGGTCCTGCGATGCGAATCCTACGAGCAGGCCGCGCAAGTTGTATGGGATGGAATGCGGCTACTTTCGCCGCGTGTAGCCGGCAAGCGAGTTCTTCTCAAGCCCAACCTGGTCGAGTACTCGCCGTCGGCGTGCATCAATACCCATCCAACGCTCATCGCCGCCGCGGCCGATAGCCTCTACCGCCTGGGCGCCTCGAGTGTGTACGTAGGTGAGGGCCCTGGTCATGTCCGCGATACAGAACTCGTGTTGGAAGAGAGCGGCCTACGCGATGCGCTGCGTTCGGTTGGCAAACCCCGCTTCGTCGACCTCAACTTCGACCGCGTGCGGGCGGTCCGAACTCAGACTTCCCTCACCAACCTCGACGAACTCTGGCTTCCTGAATCGCTACTTGCCGCCGATGTGGTCGTCTCGATGCCCAAGGTCAAGACCCATCACTGGGCCGGCGTGACGCTCAGCCTCAAGAATCTCTTTGGGGTTGTCCCCGGCTCCGTCTACGGCTGGCCGAAGAACATCCTGCACTGGCAGGGGATCGACAACTCCATCGTCGAACTCGCCGCGACGGTTCCCGTCCATTACGTCATCGCGGACGGAGTGGAAGCGATGGAGGGCAATGGCCCGCTGCATGGTCCGGCTCGTCATCTCGGGTGTATCGTCTTCGCCGACGATCCATTGGCTGCCGATGCAGCGTGTTGTTCTTTGATGGATGTTGACCCGTTCTGCATCCGGCATCTCGCGAAGGCCTCACCGTTAGGCAACTTAGACCCAGGCCGATGGGAACTCTTGGGAGAACGCGTCGAGAGCCTGCGTCAAACGTTCCAGCCTCCACCCCGGATGAGGTTTGCGCGGATTGCCGCACCTACTCCAGGAGCCCGTGGACGCTCGGGGGCTTGACCGCGAGGCACTGATCAGGAAAGCCGTTCAGCACGAGCCACTCCCTCTGTGCGGGCGGGAGCTTCTCATACGGGATGCGATCGGGATGCTCTTTCAGGAACGCCTCGAAGGAGGATTCCGCGATCCCGCCCTTGAAGCGGCGCAGAATGCCTTCCTTGAGCAACCTCTGCACCGTTGTTCGGGATCTCCCGATGTCCTGCGCGACCTGAGCCACCGTCAACGGCTGGCGATCGGGATCACGTTCAGACTTGCGCACGCGCCACTTGTGCTTTCGAACAGCGGCATTGCTGCGCGCATTCGGGTTCACGCCGCGCTCGACTTGCTCTATCTCCCGACTCGCCCATCTCGGCTTGCGCCGCCAGGGCCAATGTTGCCGCGGGAGCGTACGACGCAGGAACTCCTTCACGGCTTCCTCCGTTCGGCCGAGTTCCCTCGCCAATTCAGAGAGCGGGCGTCGCGTAGTATCCCCCTCCCTCGCCCAGTCCACCGCGATTCTGGCCTCCGATGTAGTCCAGTTCCGCGCAGTTGCTGAACTGCCCGAGTGTGACTGTCGATGGCGACTGTTGGAATGCAGGTTCGCCGGCGTGTCGGAGACCGCCTTGCCGGCACCGCCCAGAAAGAATGAGTTTTCCGCAGGTGAGACGTGCATATTCGCTCGTGACCTGCGGCGATTCTAGGGGCGGTTCGGGACGATTCAAAAAGTCGCGGCTTCGCATTGCCCCATCATTTGACCCCTCTTGGACACAAGGGGGTCAAAATTCCCCTTTGAGAATTTCTCGCCCCCCTGAAGAGCATCGTTTCAGCGGCTGTTTGCCGGTGGCCCCTGCTACCGGCTGCTTCATCGACTTTTGACTTGGTCCCGGTTTCGCCTGATAACAACCTCGTCGACTCTTCGACAAGGAATGAAAACGCTTCTAATCCAGCTCATTTTGTGGATTTCAAAGCATGCCGTACAAAGAGGCATGCGACAATCACTCCCCCGAACGTATTCCGAGCTTGGGCCGCCACCCAGGGCCGCGCTCGATCGCGAAGAGCTCCCTCTCACCGTCCGCGACGCCGCCGTGTACCTGGGCGTCAGCGTCCAAACAGTGTATCTTTGGGTTGAGCGAAAGCAGATTCCCCATCTCCGCGTGATGGGCCGCAACATTCGATTCCTGAAATCGGATCTTGAGCCCTTCCGCGCAACATTCAAACAGGAGGTGGGAAATGGCAAGACCGAGGAAACACGATGGTCGGCGTCTTTCGAAAGGAGGAATCGAAGTTCTGTGGATGGACTATCGGGACCGCGACGGTAAGCGCCAGCGCGAATCAACTAACACCGAGGACTGGCAAGAAGCGCAAAGAACGCTACGCGAGCGACTGCAGGCCCGGGACGACAACACCCTGCCGACTGCTTCGGAAGGGAGAGCAACTCACGGTTCGTCAGTGGGCGGATTCCTTCTTGGAGGCTTCTCCAAGCCGCCGATCCGCGCTCCGAAGACGCACGAGGCCAACTACCGTGTGGTAAGCACCTCAAGCCGGATTTGGCGAGGTGCTGATGGCGACCTGACTGCGGATATGATAGAGACGTACCTTCGGCGCCGTTTAGAGCAACGTGTCGAGGTCAGAACGCCGACGGCAAGTATCGAGAAAGGACCAGTCGAAGCCCAGCACTGTTCATCAGGAATTTCGGGTACTTCGGCGGATGCTGAATGTCGCAGTTCGCAAGAAGTTGCTGGCGGCGAATCCGTGCGCGGGTGTCGAGTTTCCCGTGCGGGTCAAGGGGCTTGTTCCGGCCGCACTACATGGCGTGGTCGGAGCAAGCAGCAGATCGAGTTCCAGCGCCGGAGTACCTGCGCAATGTGATCCGGATCATCACGGAGACGGGCTTCCGAGTGTACAAGGAACTCGCACCGATGAAGAAGGAGCAGGTCGACCTGGCAGAACGGCGATCGTCTGGATTCCCGATTCGAAGACGCCAACGGAATCGCGGAGGTGCCGCTGACGGACTTGGCGGTTGAAGCGTTCCGAAGACAGATCGCAATCGCCGGACCGGGACCGTACCTGTTCCCGAGCGGAGAACCCCACCGGCTATCAGACCAGCTTTAAGAAGGTGTGGGCGCACCACGCTGCGCAGGGCAGGTGTCCCGTACTTCCGGATCTACGACCTCCGGTCGACCTACGCGACGCGCCTCAGCGCGGGCGGCGTAGCCGACGAATGGGTCACGCAACTCCTGCGCCAGGGCGACGCGAAGGTCTTCAAGAAGTACTCGCAGATGAAGCTGCAGATGAAGCGCGAGGCTCTGCTCGAAGCTGAACCGGAAGGCGAATGACAACAAGGGGTTCTGGCACAGGAGAGGCGACACTGAAGGGGTTTTGGCACAGTTTTGGCACAGTTGGATGCCATGTGGAGGGGTCTCGCAGCTTGGTGGGCTTCGGGAAGTCCCTTGTTTTCAGAGAGGGACTGGAGCCACCCGCCGGGATTGAACCGGCGACCTGCTGATTACGAATCAGCCGCTCTACCAGCTGAGCTAGGGTGGCCCGTTTCCATCAGATTATCACAGAAGCCGGAGTTGGAGCCGCTAGCGGTTCAGTGCGCTGAAGCCCTTCCAAAGCAATTGCTGGCCTAGTATCGCCATCACTACATTCAACGCCATCCGTAGCGCTTGAGCTGGCAAACGTGCCGCAAACCACGCGCCGCATAACGCGCCTGCCACCCCGCCCAGGGAGAGTTTCCAGAACAGCTCGAGGTTGGCATGGCCGGCCGACAGGTGAATGCCCCCACCAAGAACGGCGATCAGCAGACCAAACACAAGATCCGTTCCAACGATCCTGCGCGCCGGCAGGTGCGTCGTGTTCAGCAGAGCCAACGACGTCAGCGCTCCCGCGCCAGCCGAGGAAAAACCGACTTCCAAGCCGATGGGAAACGCCAGCCAGGGCAGCACATGCGGCCGCTCCACGACCGGGCCCAACTGCTTGGTACGCAGCCCGCGGAAGAAACTGAGCAACGCCATCAGCGCGATCAGCAGCCCGATGGTCAGCAGCACGATCGGCTGCAGTTTCGGGTGTCCCGTCATGCGGTCCAGCAACAGGGCGCCTATCAGCACTCCGGGCACGCCGCCCATGGCGAGCCGCCGGAAGACCGGCCAATCAATCTGTTGCTGCGACCAGTACACCGTCGTTGCCGCGAACTTGGTGACCGAGACGAACAGGAGCGACGTGCCGACAGCTTCAGCCGGCGGCAGGCCCAGCACCAGCATTAGCAGCGGCGCAGCCAGGGGTCCGCCTCCCATGCCAGTCATCCCGACGACCCAGGCGATGCCGAATCCGAGCAGGATCTCCATCTCAGGCCTCCTTGACCGACACCGTGTGCAGGCCGCATTCGAGCTTGGCGCCACCCCAACGTCCGCTGCGGGCGTGGGCGCCCTCCTGCGGTTTGGCGGTGCAAGGCTCGCAGCCGATGCTGGTGTAGCCCTCGCTGTACAGAGAGAGCACGGGGATGTCGTTGGCGGTGAGGTATGCGAAGACTTCGCTGAAGGTCCAGTCGAAGAGCGGGCTGGCCTTGGCCATCGTCCGGCCGTCCGGGAAGCGGTGAGTCTCCGCGGGCTGCAGGTTGGCCCGGGTCGGACTCTGTTCCCGGCGCAGGCCGGTGAACCATAGGTCATGCCTGGCGAGGCCTCGCATCAGCGGCTCGACCTTGCGGCGCGCGCAGCATGAATTCGGGTCAGTCTGATTTAGAATGCCGAACTCGGCTTCCTGTTCGGCGACACTTTGCTGCGCTTCCAGGTTGACCAGATGTCAGACCCCACTCCCGCGCCAGGCGATCGCGGTATTCGACAAGGGCCGCGAAGTGGTAGCCGGTCTCCAGGAACAGCACCGGCAGGTCGGGCTTCTCCGAGATGAGCAGGTGGAGCAGCGCCACGTCCTCGGCTTGAAAACTGCACGTGAAGCAGGGGTTCGAGGCTCCCTGCAAGGCTTCCCGAACGACCGCGCGTGCGGAGGCGATAGCGTCTCTGCTCATGTCAGATTCCCTCTCCTTCAACGAATGCGCTGGTCAGAGCGACTGTGCGGCGGATGTCGGCGAGAACAGCGTGCAAATCGTCGCTCTTGGCAATGTAGTCCGGCGAGCCGGGCTCGGCATGAGTCGTGATGACGATCAGGCCCTGCGCGGCCAGATAAGGCGGAGCGTTGAGTACGGCGTGCTTGTGCTCGGCCAGAAGCTCGCGTTCCACCGCCGGAGCGATGTGCGGTGCAGCGGAAAGATCGATCCACGCCCCGCGATGGCCGCGCAAGCGGGCGCGCTCTTCGGCCGACAGTGGCCCCGACGACGCGCGGTTGTCGACGCCGTGCTCGATGAGCCCCGCGCCGACAGTGAGATTCGTCGAGCGCTCTATCAGGATGAACCCGCCGGTGGCCCGGTTCTCACGATACGGATCAAAGAGAACCGGCTCGGCCGCGGCAATTTCCACCAGGCCGATATGATTGAGTTCGAGAGCCGAGGCGCGGCGCGTCTCCAGGCGGTCGACATCCCAGGCGTGCAGCACGCGAGTGATTCGCGCCGGCACGGTGCGGGGGCCCTGTTGGAGCAGGAGCGACATGCCCTCCACTGCCGGCTTGTCGTTCATCCAAACAACAGTGGCTTCGAAGTTGCGCGCACGGCGAACGTCCGCCGCCGCCGCGACCAGCAGATCGCCGCGGGCGATGTCGCGTTCATCCTCAAGAACAAGCGTGACCGACATCGGCGCGAAGGCCTCAGTCAGGTCGCCATCGAACGTGACGATGCGCTGCGATGCGGCTCGTGTGGCCCGTGGGCAGCGCGACGACCTCATCACCCACACGAACGCTGCCGCTGGCAATCTGCCCGGCGAAGCCGCGAAAGTCGAGGTCGGGCCGGATGACCGTTTGCACCGGGAATCGGAACGGCAGGGCGGATTCGTCCACGGCGGGCTTGGCCGTCTCCAGCATGTCGAGCAGCGGCGCGCCGGCGTACCAGGGCGTCCGCGCACTGAGCGTCACGACGTTGTCGCCGTCCAGTGCGCTGATCGGAATGAACTGCGCATCCGCGCCTTCGAGCAGCGCCAGCAGCGAGGTGGCCTGCCCCTGGATGTCGTCAAACACATCCTGGCTGAAGTCGACCAGGTCCATCTTGTTGACGGCGAAGATCAGCGTGCGAACGCCGAGTAGCCACGACGATGAAAGCGTGCCGTCGCGATTGCGGCAGGAAGCCCTTGCGCGCATCGATGAGGATGATGGCGAGATCCGCCGTGGAGGCGCCGGTGGCCATGTTGCGCGTGTACTGCTCGTGGCCGGGCGTGTCGGCGACGATGAACTTGCGGCGCGCGGTGGCGAAGTAGCGGTAGGCGACATCGATGGTGATGCCCTGCTCGCGTTCGGCGCGAAGGCCGTCGGTGAGCAGCGAAAGATCGATGCCGCGCGCTGGCGCGATTCACCTTGCTTTTGCGCACATCCTCGAGGTGATCGTCGAGGCACCGACCGCGAATCGAACAGCAGCCGGCCGATGAGCGTGCTCTTGCCGTCGTCGACGCTGCCCGCCGTGGAGATGCGAAGCAAGGGCAGCTCTTCACCGGTGGCGGTGAAGTGGTCGAGCGTAATGGGCTTGGGCGAGGCTGCGGTTGCCATTAGAAGTAACCCTCACGCTTCTTGAGTTCCATGGAGCCTTCCTGGTCGTGGTCGATGACGCGATTCTCGCGCTCGCTGCGCCGGAAGCTGACCAGCTCGTCGATGACTTGGAGTCGACGTGTCGGCCTCCGATCGGATGGCGCCGCTGCAGGGCGTGCAGCCGAGCGAGCGCATCCGGCAGGAGACTATCTCCGGCTTCTCGCCAGCCAGCAGCTTGACGTTGGCCTGCAACGGGATCAGAGTCTGGCCGCGGACGATGACCTCGCGTGGCTGCGCGAAGTAGAGCGGCACCACCTCGATGTTCTCGAGTCTCGATGTAGCGCCAGATGTCGGATTCGGTCCAATTGGAGAGCGGGAATACGCGGATCGATCTCGCCCGGGTTCACGCGTGCCGTTGAAGTAGTTCCACAGCTCAGGTCGCTGGTTGCGTGGCTCCCAACGGCCCTCTTTGTCGCGGAAGCTGAAGACGCGCTCCTTGGCGCGGGACTTTTCTTCGTCGCGGCGGCGCGCCGCCGATGGCTGCGTCGTATCCGCCTTCCTTCAGCCCGTCGACCACGGCGCGGGTCCGCAACTGATGGCAGCACTGCGCTGTCCCCAGGTCGTATGGATTGCGCTCCGGCGTCGATGGCGGCCTGGTTGGTGTAGACTCGCAGCTCCGCGCCGATCTTCTTCGTGAAGTAGTCGCGGAAGGCGATCATCTCCGGATACTCGTACGTGGTGTCGATGTGCAGCAGCGGGAAGGGAATCCTGCCAGGGTAGAAAGCTTTCCGGGCCAGATGAACGAGACGTAGAGCTGTCCTTGCCGATCGAATAGAGCAGCACGGGCTTGGCGAACTGCGCGGCCGTCTCCCGCATGATGTGGATGCTCTCGGCCTCCAAGGCACGCAGGTGGGAGAGGATATGTGGTCTGGATGATGGCATCTCTGGCTGGCCTGACAATCAAGACTATCTTATTTAGATAATGTCTATCAAGATAAGGTAGATTGAATACTGGCCAAGCGAAGTTGGCTAGCGGGTTAAGGCGAGGGGCTATTGCTTGGCTTTGGGCTTTGCTGTCAGCGCTTTAGTGATCTCTTTGAGGGAGGAATCGCGATTCCCGGAAGCCCAAGCCGTTGTCAGCCTATCTTCCGACCAGCCAGCCAATCGGCCGGCGATCAGGAAGGCCGGTAGGGCATGGGGTAGATGCTGCCAAGCTGCCATCTCGAGCAAACTGGGCAGCGCCCGCTCCCGGAGTTGAGCAGCGAGGTGCTCATCCGGCTTCTCAGTAAAAGCGGCGATGGCGCGCAAGCCTTCGATGCGGTCCTGCAACTCAACGGAATTGAGCATCTCGACAAACCACGTCGGGCGAACGGTGACGCGAAGATCAGCATTCTCGGGAGTGTACGCCGCGATAGCCTTCAGGGCACGTGCCGCATTGGCCCGGACGGAGATGGCGGGGTCCTGCATCGCGCTCTGCAGATCGCCCACGACATCGCGCTTGACTGGAGCATAGCCGAGTACATAGGCGGCGGTGGCTCGCTGCTCCGGGTCGAAGGCGTTGGCCAGGACGTCGCGAAGCTGGGCCAGATACAACTCCGCCAACCCGATAAACCGTTCCTGTGCCACGCGCGCCGGAAGGTTTTGCATCAGGGAGTGTCCCTGGGAAAGGTCTTCAGCCGCGTCTCCTTCGGCGGAGGCGCGGGCCAGGGCTGCGGTGAAGTCCGCCCAGGCGGAGTTGATCTCCTTGGGCAGCTCGATTTCCTTTTCCGGCCAAGCCTTGTACTGGAAGGCGGCGGCGCCCGCGCTCTTCGACGCCGATGTAGAGGATAGGCCGTCCCTGCTCGCAGCAGAATGCTTCGACGCGGGCGTTCACGATTCCATCCAGAGTTTCCAACTTCTCTTCGATCTCCCCCTTGGACTTAGGCAATGGCGCGCCCGCCGAAGCGCCCACCAGGCGAAGGATCTTTTCTTTGCCGATCTTCCGTGCCCCATAGACCTCGACGCCGGCGAGAATTGGCTGTGCCGTCAGCGCAGTTGGGATCAAGGCGAGCAGTACGAGCAGAGGAGTCATTGCTTGTGAGACGCGGCGCGGCTCTGGGGGATATTCAACAGCTTTAATCAGCATGACACCACCTTCGGGGTGCAGGTGGGTCATCTGCCCCAGTATCACACTGGCTAATCTTGACTTTTCTCGTATGCAAGTTCTAGCCAATGTGCCACTTACAGAGCTTCAACTCCGATATCCTGGAATGGCAGAGCGCGTGCTCTATCCATTACTCGCGAGCCTACATACTATGCCCAGAAAGAAAGTCACACTCGACGGGAACGAAGCCGCCGCGTACGTGGCGCATAAGACTAACGAAGTCATTGCCATTTATCCAATTACACCCTCTTCCAACATGGGCGAGTGGTCCGATCAGTGGTCGAGCGAAGGCAAACCCAATATTTGGGGCAACATTCCGACGGTGATCGAGATGCAGAGCGAGGGCGGCGCGGCAGGCGCTGTCCACGGGGCTCTGCAGGCCGGGCGCTTTGACGACGACTTTCACGTCGGCGCAGGGCTTGCTGCTGATGATCCCGAACATGTACAAGATCGCCGGCGAGTTGACGTCGACGGTTTTCCACGTGGCCGCGCGATCGCTGGCCGCCCATGCCTTGTCGATCTTTGGCGACCATCAGGACGTGATGGGCTGCCGGGCGACCGGTTGGGCAATGCTGGCCTCGAACTCCGTGCAGGAAGTGATGGATACGGCCCTGATCGCGCAGGCGGCGACGCTGGAAGCGCGCGTGCCGATCATGCACTTCTTCGACGGTTTCCGCACTTCACACGAAGTCGTGCAAGGTCGAGCAATTGACCGAAGACGACATGAAGGCCATGCTGCCGCAGGATCTGATCCGCGCGCACCGCGCGCGGGCATTGTCGCCCGACAAGCCGGTGATTCGCGGCACGGCGCAGAACCCGGACGTCTACTTCCAGGCGCGCGAGACGGTAAATCCTTACTACACGGCCATGCCCGCCATCGTCGAGAAGGCGATGAAGCGGTTTGCCGAGGTGGTGGGACGCGAATACAAGCTCTTCGAGTATGAAGGAGCGCCGGACGCCGAACGAGTCATCATCCTGATGGGCTCGGGCGCGGAAGCGGCGCAGGAAGCCGTCGAAGTCATGAACGCGGCGGGCGAAAAGGTCGGGCATTCTGAAGGTCCGTTTGTACCGGCCCTTCTCCGCGGCTCACTTCCTGGCTGCGCTGCCCAAGACGGTGAAAGCCGTCTCCGTCCTCGACCGCACGAAAGAGCCGGGCGGGCCCGGCGAACCGATGTATCTCGACGTGGTCACTGCCATGCAGGAGGCCCTCGTGGACGGCACGCTGCCGTTCGCCGATGCCGAAGATCGTCGGCGGCCGCTACGGACTCTCCTCGAAAGAGTTCACCCCCGCGATGGTGAAGGCCGTCTTCGACAATCTCGCCAAGCCCGTTTCCAAGAATCACTTCATTGTCGGCATCCAGGACGACGTCACCAACCACTCGCTGACCTACGACCCCGCCTACTCGACGGAGGATCCGAAGGTCGTTCGGGCGCTGTTCTACGGCCTGGGCGCGGACGGCACGGTGGGCGCGAACAAGAACTCGGTGAAGATCATCGGTGAAGAGACCGACAACTACGCGCAGGGTTATTTCGTATACGACTCGAAGAAGTCGGGCTCGATCACGGTCAGCCACCTGCGCTTCGGCCCCAAACAGATTCGCAGCACCTACCTGATCTCGAAGGCGAACTTCATCGCCTGCCATCAGTTCTCGTTCCTGGAACGGATCGACATGCTGAAGTGGGCCGACCAGGGTGCGACGTTCCTGCTCAACTCGCCTTTCGACGAGAAGGAGATCTGGGACCAGCTTCCGGGCCCGGTGCAGGAATCGATTGTCAGCAAGAAGATCAAGTTCTACGTCATCGACGCCTACAAGGTGGCCAAAGACACCGGCATGGGGTCGCGCATCAACACCGTGATGCAGACCTGCTTCTTCGCCATCAGCGGCGTCCTGCCGCGCGAGGAAGCGATCGCCGAGATCAAGAAGTCGATCGTGAAGACCTACGGCCGCCGCGGTGAAGCGGTGGTGCAGAAGAACTTCGCGGCAGTCGACGCGACGCTGAGCGGCTTGCTTGAAGTCCCCGTTCATTCCGCAGTGACCAGCACGCAGGCTCTCCGGCCGCCAGTTCCTGCCCGGGCGCCGCAGTTCGTTCGTGAAGTGCTTGGCCGCATCATCGCCGGCGAGGGCGACGAGCTGCCGGTTTCCGCTTTCCCGGTGGACGGCACGTTCCCCAGCGGCACGGCGCAGTGGGAGAAACGCAACATCGCTCTCGAAATCCCCGTGTGGGACAAGGAGCTGTGCATCCAGTGCGGCAAGTGCGTCCTGGTATGCCCGCACGCCACGATTCGGGCCAAGATCTACGACCCGAAGCTCCTGGAAAGAGCTCCTGCCACCTTCCTTTCCACGGCTGCCCGTTGGAAGGACTACAAGGACATGTCCTACACGCTCCAGGTTGCGCCGGAAGATTGCACCGGCTGCGGCCTCTGCGTGGAAGCCTGCCCGGTGAAGTCGAAGACCGAAGTCAAGCGGCGCGCGATCAACATGGAAGAGCAGCCGCCGCTGCGCGAGAGCGAAGCCGCCAATTGGGACTTCTTCCTCGATCTGCCGGAGTTCGATCGCACCAAGCTCAACCAGAACCAGGTGAAGGACCTGCAGATCTTACAGCCGCTGTTCGAGTTCTCGGGCGCCTGCTCGGGATGCGGCGAGACTCCTTACCTCAAGCTGCTGACGCAGTTGTTCGGCGACCGCGCCCTGGTGGCCAACGCCACCGGCTGCAGTTCAATCTACAGCGGCAACCTGCCGACTACGCCTTACGCGATGAACAACGCAGGCCGCGGTCCGGCATGGTCGAACTCGCTGTTCGAAGACAACGCCGAGTTCGGCCTGGGTATGCGGCTGGCGGTCGACGCTCAGACGCAGTACGCCAGGGAAATCGTCAAGCAACTCGCTCCAAAGATTGGCGACGATCTTGCCAAGGGCCTGCTGGAAGCCGATCAATCGACCGAGGCTGGCATCTTTGCTCAGCGCGATCGTGTCGCGGCCTTGAAGCAGAAGGCCGGCGACCTGGTCGCGGCCGGGGCCAACGGCTCATCGGCCGCGCTCCGCGACCTGTTGGCCGTGGCCGACACGCTGGTTCAAGAAGAGCGTCTGGATCGTCGGCGGCGACGGCTGGGCCTATGACATCGGCTACGGCGGACTGGACCACGTGCTGTCGACGGGCAAGAACGTCAACATCCTCGTCCTCGACACCGAGGTCTACTCCAACACCGGCGGGCAGTGTTCGAAGTCCACGCCTCGCGGCGCGGTGGCGAAGTTCGCCGCCGGCGGCAAGCCCGCCGCCAAGAAGGATCTGGCGATGATGGCGGTGGCCTACGGCAACGTCTACGTCGCGCGGGTCGCGATGGGCTCGAGCGATATGCAGACCGTCAAGGCCTTCCTGGAGGCCGAGAAGTGGAACGGGCCGTCGATCATCATCGCCTACTCCCACTGCATCGCCCACGGCTACGACATGAAGTTCGGTCTCGACCAGCAGAAGCTGGCGGTCCAGACCGGCCACTGGCCGATGTTCCGCTACAACCCCGCTCTGGCCGGTGAAGGCAAGAACCCGTTCGTTCTCGACTGCAAGGCGCCCAGCCTGCCGCTCGAGAAGTACATCTATAACGAAACCCGCTACACCATGCTCGTCCACTCCAAGCCGGAAGTGGCCAAGCAGATGTTGGTCGAGGCGCAGGCCGACGTCATGAACCGCTGGCGGATTTACGAACAGATGGCCGCCATGCCGGGCACCGGCAGCGAGAACAAGTAGGAAAGAGAGAGGAACGCCACAATGATCGACCTTTCGACCAGATATCTCGGACTGAAGCTCCGCTCGCCGCTGATGGCATCCTCATCGCCATTCTGCAAGGACATCGGCAACATCCTGCGTCTGGAAGACGCCGGGGCAAGCGCCGTTGTCCTGCACTCTCTCTTCGAAGAGCAGATCAATCTCGAGAGCGGGGAACTTGACCGGTTCCTCGTCGAGACCGCCGACAGCCACGGGGAAGCTATCAGCTACTTCCCGGAGATGGTCAGCTACAACTTCGGTCCCGAGCCCTACCTGAATCACCTGCGGAAGGCCAAAGAGAGCTGTGACATTCCGGTGATCGCCAGCCTCAACGGCATCTCCACCGGCGGCTGGATCCGCTACGCGCAGATGATGGAGCAGGCCGGCGCCGACGCGACTCGAGCTGAACATCTACTACATGCCCACGGACGTCGAAATGGCGGGCGGCAAGGTGGAGGAGATGTACTCCGACCTCGTCAGCCACGTCAAGGCGGGCGTGCGGATTCCCGTCAGCGTGAAGGTGGGGCCGTTCTTCACCTCCTTCGCCAACGTGGCGTCGAAAATCGACGCCGCCGGCGCCGACGGACTCGTCATTTTCAATCGCTTCTATCAGCCCGACTTCGATCTGGAGACGCTCGAGGTGACGCCCAACCTCGTCCTCTCCGATTCGCACGAACTCAGGCTGCGGCTGCACTGGACGGCGCTGCTCTACAACCGCGTTCGTGCCGACCTCGCCATCACCGGCGGCGTCCACACGGCCGAGGACGTCGTTAAGGGAATCATGGCGGGCGCTCGCGTGACCATGATGACCTCGGCGTTGCTGCGCCACGGCATCCCCTATCTCGAACAGGTGGAGACGAACCTGAGAGAATGGATGGAGGAGCACGAGTACGAGTCGGTGAAGCAGATGCGCGGCTCCATGAGCGTGCAATCGGTCGCCGAACCGGCCGCATTCGAACGCGCCAATTACATGAAAGTGTTGTCGAGCTACGCGCTCAAACCGGCCGCGCGCTAAACGCGCGGCCCGGCACCGGGCCGGAGGTCGTCAGCATTAGGTCACCTATGATCAGCACTATGTGTGTGCAACCCGAACGGCAAGGAGGCTTGTCAGTGTCCTTCCATATCGTTCTGAGGCACCGGAAGGCGCCGCAGGCGTGGAAGAATGAATGGCTCGACGATAGCCGCCCGGCGTGGATCACTACCACCCCGGAAATCGGCATGCGTCTGAAAGAGATGGCGCAGCACGATCAACCGGTCCGAGTTCATCGGCTGGAATGGTCAGGCAGCGGTCCGTCAGTCTGTTGCGAGTGCGCGGTCGCCGCGGTTCGTGAGATCGACGAACATCAGTATCACGTCGATTTCAAGAACCACCGGGTCCTTGAGTTACTGCCCCTGGTCCGTCCGGTCCGAGGGCAGTCGAGTTACGACGTTTAGCCGGTCATCATTCTTTCTTTGAAGTCCAAACGCCGGCCGGTGTCCTTCGCGACTCCGGCCGGTTTTCTATTTCGACCTTCGATATTCTGAAACTCGCCCTATGATCCGGTCAACTGCAAGACACCTTTCGAGCCGCTATGTTCTCCTGCTGATTGCCGTGTCAGCGGCGTTTGCCGTCATGATCTGGCCGACTCTGACCGTGTCCTTCTGGCTCGATGACTCCTGGACGGCCAATTCGGTCCGCGAACCCGATTTGCGCGGCATGCTCCGCTACACGGGGTGGATGCAGCATACGCCTCCTCTCTTTCTCTTTGTGCTGCGCTGGGGAGTCGCATGGGCCGATTCGGAGTGGGTGTGGCGCCTGATTCCAGGGCTGGGAACTCTAGCCGCCGCAGTCTTGTTCTGGCGGTTTCTGAGGCGGGAATTCCAGCCTCTCGCCGCGATCGCCGGCCTCATCCTGCTGCTGTTCAACGATTCCCTGGGTGAACAGGCAACGGCAATCAGAAGCTACTCATGGGAAACAGCGTTGGCTGTGGGGCTGCTTGCCGCGAGCGTCCAGGCATTCCGTGAGAGAACCGTCTCCAGCCTGGTCAGGCTCTACGGGTTGGCCTGCATCCTGGTTGTCAGCGGATACTCGGCCCCAATCCAGATCGCCGCGGCATCCGTGCTTCCCCTGTGGGCATGGTGGCTCACGCGGCGCCGGACCGGGGCGAGCCGGTTTCTGGCGTACCTCGCTGGCGGCGTTGCGCTCTCCGGCGCCCTATTCGCGGCCGTCTATTTCACTATGCTGACTCCCAACATCGAGCCGGCGCTCAGCTCCTATTGGTTTACGGGTCCACGAGCGACTCTGACGGCAACGCT
Source organism: Bryobacteraceae bacterium (assembly GCA_963714395.1). Taxonomy (GTDB): domain Bacteria; phylum Acidobacteriota; class Terriglobia; order Bryobacterales; family Bryobacteraceae; genus JACADU01. The sequence goes on along the minus strand of CAVQOO010000028.1, from coordinate 114,349 downwards.
GATTTCGATCGTCAGCTTGTTGCCCGGAAGCCGAATGCTCACAGACGCGCCTCTGCCAGGACTGGCCGTCATGATCGTCTGCCTTCCGCCGCTCCTTGTCGCATTTCGACGCGCCGGCGCGCGGGAGTGGATGCGCAACGCACCGGCTGTTGCCGGGTGGGCAATGATATTGTTCGCTGCGCTGGGCCACATCACTCACCTGATCCCGCTCTCTCCCCGAGGGGGAGTCTATCTCGTCCCCTGGGGTATCGCCGCCGTAATGGGGACCATCCGGATGGGCTGCCGGCTTGGCCGGTCATCCCTCTCCGAGACCGGATGGCGGCGGGCAGCCGTCGCCTTGATCGCAATTCTGATGCTGGGCGCGGTTCACTCTACAGTGCGCGCACTCTATGTGGGGGGAGTCGTTCGCGAGGACTTTCGCGCGATCGTCCGCGACCTCGGCTCAGGTTTAGGCCCAGGCGACCGTCTCATCATCCACTCCACTACTCGGGAGCAATTCAAGTACTACTCTCGAATGGCTGGATTCTCTCCCGGCAACATCGTCTGGAGCGACACCGCCTGGCCTTGCTGCGTGCGCGGCAAACCGCCTTTCCAACTCGGATCGCCGGAAGCACTGGAGCGTGAGGCGTTCCCGCCCGGATCATCCGCGCCGGCCAGGATACTCTTCACCGCCCTCTCCTACCCGTGGCACTGGAAGGACTGCGGCGGCGACGAGAGGCCGGTCTGGCGGACGGTCTTCGAGAAGCGCGGATGTCGCCTGGCCGGCCGCAGGACCTATGGAGCTGCCGATCTCCTCACGTTCAACTGCGGTGGGGGTTGACAACCGAAGGGTTCAAGCGGCACAGGAGACTCTACTAATAACTATGCGCGTCGCAAGTTTGGCAGTACTGTTCGGGGCAGTGTGGGCGCTGCAGGCGCAGGACTTCATTCGCGTTTCCACTTCCGCCCCCCGCTATCTGGAAGACACCAATGGCCGGCCCTATATCCCCATCGGGCCCAACGTCGGATGGGAACGGTTTGCTACTGGCGAAGACGAAGTGTTCCGCCTCACTGAATCACGCTTTCGCCTGATCGCAGCCAACCGCGGCAACTTCGCCCGCGTGTATCTAAGCCACCCCTTCTATGAGTTGAACCCGGACGCGGATCCAGCTGAAGTGGAGAAAAAGCTACGCCGTGTCGATCGGCTTATCTCATTGGCCCGAAAGCATGGCCTCCGGCTCAAATTATGTCTCGAACACTTTCGGTCGTTCGAGCCTGAGAAGCCCGGCTTCCCGGGATCCATCTCCTTCGGCCGTCCTGCGAACGGCGCGCTCTTCCCCGACATGGCGGCATTCTTCGCCAGCCCGGAGGGCAAAGCAATCTACTTACGAAAACTCGACCTTCTCTCCAAGCGCTATTCGAACGAGCCAGCCATCCTTGGTTGGGAGTTGTGGAACGAGATCAATGCCGTCAAGGGTTCCGGATGGACCGAATGGACCCAGGCAATGCTGCCGGAGCTCAAGCGGCGATTTCCGCGTCACCTCTCTTTGCAGAGCCTGGGCAGCTTCGATAATGAGCGCGCGGCCGGAATCTATCGCACCTTCTCTCGCATGCCCGGCAACGAGATGGCCCAGGTTCACCGCTATCTCGATCCCGGCGCAGCGCTTGATGTCTGCCGCGGCCCGATGGATGTACTTACGGCTGACGCCGTCCGCACCATCCGCTCCTACTCTTCGGACCGGCCCGTTGTGATCTCTGAGGTCGGAGCCGTCGAGGCGCACCACGCAGGCCCCTCCAAGCTCTACGAGAACGATCGCGAAGGAATCCTGCTTCACGATGGCCTCTTCGCCGGCTTCTTCGCCGGAGGTGCGGGGCCCGGTCAATTTTGGCATTGGCAGGACTATATCGAAAAGCACAACTTGTGGTTTCACTTCGACCGCTTCGCCGAGTCCGTCAAGGGCATCGATCCTCGCCAGGAGGATTTTGAACCCCGGTTCATCGAACAGCCGCGTTTGCGCGTCTATCTCCTGTCCGGCCGTAAGCACGATCTGCTGTGGATTCGCGACGCTTCTACGGACTGGCGCTCCGAACTTCAACAAGGTGTTGCGGCGCCTACTCTGACCGGTCTGCGCGTAGCCGTCAGAGGCAAGTCTGCTGACGTTTACGATCCGTGGAAGAGCCGGCATTCGGCCGGCCGGATCGAAAAGGGCGATTTGATTCTGCCGCCCTTCCGTAGATCCCTCGTTGTCCGAGTGACGGCTCCTTGATCGGCCCGGCTCACCGTCGAATCACGACTCTGGTGTTAAACCCGCTGATCTCGATGCGCGGTTCCTCTCCGCGACAGTCGGCTTCGTTCATCTCGATGCGCACCGTCCGGCTCTCTCCCGGCATCAGAGCCACGTAGTTGTCACTGAACAAGGCCGGCAGAATGCGGTCCCCGGCTTTCGAACGCACGGGTTTCAGCCGCACCATCAAGGCCGGCGCCTTGCCGGGGTTCTTGAGTTCAGTGGTCAATACCCATTTGCCTGCGGCCTTGACGGGTCTGGTACGTGCTTCCAACTCAACCCCGGGCAACTCGCGCAGGGCCCGGAAATCGCCCTCCTGGAGTCCGCGCCAGTAGAAGTTCTCACTCACCACCTTCTGCCCTTCGCTCAGAGTCAGCTTCACGAAATGGACCGGCGACAGCGTAGCAGGCCACTCCAGCGTTATGGCCGCGCCAACTGTATCCTCGGTGCTGTCGACAGTAACCGATTTCTCCCACTGCCTCGAACCATCCATGTTTAAAATTTCAGCCCGCGCCCGCAGGGCGGTCTTATCGCCGGCGTTGTAGTTCACCACCTCGACATTGCCCGTGACCGGATTCCACTGTATGTGCAGCGGCTCCGACGCCTTCTTCGCGGCGAAGTATGCAGCCGTCGGCTCGAAGTAATAGTCGTAGGTTTGCCACACAAACGAAGGCCAGGTCGGATGGCTCATCCAGATCAGCAGGCCCATGCGGTTCTTGCTCTGCGCTTCGAACATCGCACGGTACCCCTCGTAGTTGATGAACTGAGCCAGCGTCACCCATTCTTCCGCGGTCTTGGCGCCGCCGTAGCTCTTGTCCAACCGTTCAATGAAACTGGCGCCGCCTTGCGCCCCGTTCAGGCAGAAATCGTGCAGCCCCCACATTGCGCCCTGCGGCCACATCGCATCCTCGGGCATCATCGCCCGCAGGCTGTCGATCGTCACGATATTCGGCATGCCCATCTCGCTGTGGAACAGCGGCGTCGCGCGCTGCTCGAAATAGTGATTGATCGTCATGGCCCGATACGGACCGTGACCGCTCACCACGTCGTCGGCTGAACTCGAAATGTAGTGCAGCCCCGGATGCAACTCGGCCAGTTGTTGGCGAATGCCATCGTCCAGCGGTTTCGGCGGGTACCCTTCATTGCGGCCGCAGTAGAGGCCGACCGAGGCATGGTTGCGAATGCGCAGGATCGTGTCGCGCGAGTTGGCGAGGAATAGCGCATGATCATCGGGGTTCGGCCCATCGACAGGGTTGGCGAGCCAGAAGTCCTGCCACACGACGATGCCGTGCCGGTCGCACGCCTCGTAGAACTCGTCCTCTCCGATCTGGCCCACCCAGTTCCGGATCATCGTGAAGTTCATGTCGCGGTGGTAGCCGACGGCCACGTCGTATTCGCGGCCGCGATAGCGCAGCATCGACTCGCCAAAGCCCCAGTTGCCGCCGCGCGGGATGAAGCGCCGGCCGTTGATCCACATACGCAGCGCTTTGCCTTCCTCGCTGAAGGCGAACTGCCGCACGCCGGCGAGGAAGTGCGTGCCGTCGGACACACCGCCGCCTGCCGCTTCAAATCGCATCTCCACCGGGTAAAGGTTCGCATCGCCGTAGCCCGCCGGCCACCACAGCTTCGGGTTCTTCAGTCGTAATCCCGCATTGCTCGCCGGATCGAGTTTCACTACTTTTGCCGAAGCGGCCTCAACTGAAACTCTCTGCTCGAACGGCACGTCCCCGAAACGGCCTCGCAGTGTTCCTTCCACTGTCTTCGACTCGTGGTTTCGGAGCGTCACTTCGATCGAAACGTCGGCGGTCGAGGTGTCCGGCAGAGGCAGCGACGTTTGAACGAACGGGTTCTCCAGCGTCACAGGTCCGCTCGCACTCAGCCAGACATCGTTCCAGATGCCGGTATTGCGCCCGCGAATCGTCGGAATCCAATCCCAACCGATTGAAGCGTGATAGGTCGGGTTGTCGGCGCCGAGCGCGCCGCCATTCTTGTCCGGATTCTGATAAGTCTTCTCGCGCACAGTACCCGGTGTGGCGTTCTTCTCGATCCTCACTGCCAGTGCATTCTTCACGCCCGGCTTGAGCAGCGCCGTCACGTCGAATCGTCCGCGCATGAAGCCGCCCTCGACGCGCCCCAACTTCTCGCCGTTCAGCCAGATCTCCGCTTTCCAGTTGATCCCATCGAAGTTCAGCCAGCGTTTGGCGCGTCCCTTCTCCGCTGGCGCGACGAATTCCGTCCTGAACCAGAAGTCGGCGTGGAAAAACGAGTCCGAAATCATCATCTGGTTGTCGCCGAAGTTGGGATCCTGCAGTGCGCCTGCGTTGAAGTAGCTCGTCAGTGTCGTTCCGGGTACCGTTGCTACCAGCCAGTCCTTATCGTCGAAGCCAGGCTTGGAAAGATCCGCGCCCGCCACCGCGACTCTGGAGTCCCGCTCCACTCGCCATGCGCCGCCCGACAACTGCAGCCGGCCATCGGCCGACGCCGCGGGCATCGCCTTGGGTTGCGCTGCGAATCCGCCCCGCCCGATCACTTCGAACTCGCTCAGGATCGGCGTTTGCGGCGAGGCCGCCAGCAACAGACGGACATACCGCCCTCGTGTCGGGCCGTTGAGCGTCACCTCGCTGCCAGTCACTGTCCCTGCAGGCTTCCAGTTCTTGGCGTCGTCTGAAACCTGCAACGTGGCAGCGGCCGCCGGACGAATCCACGCCAACTGAATCCGCTCGATAGCGAAAGGCGCGCCAGTATCAACATAGACCCACTCCTCACCGCTCGATGCGGGCATCCACGCGCTCGTGAAGTCGTGCGGTCCGCCCGCCTCTACCTTGCGGTCGCCCAGAAAGAAATCCACATCGCCGACACGCCACATCGTCACCGCCGCGCTATCGAACTCCACTCGGAAGTAGCGCGCCGACACAGGCGCGGCCAGTCGCACCGTCACCATGAAGTTGCGCGTCGGGGGAGTCGCCTGTGACTCGGTGCCCGCATCGCGCCACGTCTGCCCGTCGTCGCTGACCTTCACGGCCATGCTCCAACCCTCTGTCGACTGCCGGTTCACTTGCGGCGCCGCACCCACGACGAACCGGTCCACCTGCAGCGGACGGTCTCCCCCAATCTCCACTTGCACCCACCCGCGCGGGCCTTTCAGGTCCACCGTCGTCATCATGTTGTGATCAAGCAGCCACTCACGCTCATTCTTCTTCAGCGTGCCGTGCTCGCTCGACGATGTCGCCACCCATCGCGGCGTGCGGCTGTCCTTGATGCCGTCTGTGACCAGTTGCGCGGTCAGGTTATAGTCGTAGCTCGATGAATGATAGGCCGGCCGCCGATACGCAAGATTGCGTACGCCCTCTCCGGCCGGCTTGACCACTGGAGAAAAGTCTTCCCGCGGATCGCCGGGGTAGACACCGACCCCGCGAGTCGAAGTTTGGGCTTGCGCGGCGATCAACGCCGCCAGGAAAAAACAAAGATTGCGAATCATATTATTGACCTAACCGATGGCTGCCTGCCGATCGAGATTGTTCAAAGCAAACGCGTATGCGCCGATCGCCGTCGCCTCGCTGGTGCCCAGGCGTGAGAGGCCGACTCCAGTCCGCTGCATTCCGTCGAATTGAATGGTACGTGCGCTCCCCGGCACCCTGAGTTGCTTGGTTTCGCCGCGCAGAAAGGCTTCCAGTTGATCCGGTTCTTCGAGATTGAAGGCTTGCGGGATGAGCCGCCGGAATCGTTCTCCGTTGGGCGCCGGGTACTCGCCGTTCAGCTCTCCGAGAATGGCGGGCAGGAATTGCCGGTGTGCGCCCGCAATGCCGCCGCCGATGACGACCAGGCCGTCAATCAGCGTCACTGCATTCGCGATAGCGTCGCCGGCCACTTCGCCCATTCGTCTGAATGCTTCCCGTGCCGCATCGCCATCACCCGTCGCATTCCCTTCAGCGATGTCGAAAATCAACTTCGGCTCAGGCGCCTCGCCCCCCGCCAGTCCGGCGCGCTCGGCATACACCCGGCGTACCGCGCGAATCGACGCACCTTCTTCCGCGTTGATGTCAGGCTCCAGCTTGTGCCGCAGCAGCCACATCTCTCCCGCCACGGAATTGTCGCCGGTGAAAAGCTCCCCATCGCGGACGATGCCGCCGCCGAGCCCTGTCCCCAGCGTGACCCCCAGCAGATTCCTGAATCGCTTCGGACTCCCCGCCTTTTCCAGTTGACTGTTCACCCAGGGCAGAAAGCCGCTCGCCGCCTCTCCGTAAGCGAACAGGTCCCCGTCATTATTGATGTAGACAGGCAGGGCGAATCGATCCTCGAGATATGCGCGCAACGCCACGTCTTTGTACGCAGGCAGATTGCGCGGCCCGACGATGATGCCGTTGAAGTAGTCAGCCGGCGCCGGGAAACGCGAAGCTGATCGCCACCGGCGGCGCGGGCGATTGCGCTCTGACCCTGCTGAAACCCTCCACTAGCGACGCCAACGACTTCTCGAGATCTGTCGCGTTCGATGGCAGCGCGAAGCTCTCCACCACTGTGCGATTGCCCTGCATCGCCGAGAAAACGAAGTTCGTGCCACCGGCATCCAGCGTCATCACCGCCCGCGGGTCGTTGGAGAAGTCGCGCATTGTCTATGAGCCTGCCCTTTCGTTCTTGTTCATGACCGCCACCCAGGTGATGTAGAGGATGGCTGCCATCGGCACCATGAAGCTCGCCTGCACGGACGTGGCGTCGGCCACCAGTCCCATCAACGGCGGCAGGAAGGCCCCGCCGACGATCGCCGTCACCATCAGCCCGGACAGCTCGTTGGTGTGCTGCGGCATCCGCTCCACGGCGAGCGAAAACACCAGCGGGAAGATGTTCGCGAACCCCAGCCCGATCAGGAAGAAGCTTGCCGTCGCCATCGTTTTGTCCGGAAGGTAGAGCCCCAGCAACCCAAGGATCGAGAGCGAGCACGTAATCAGAAAGAACTTCCGCGGCGACATCCAGTTCAGGATCACGCCACCCGAGAACCTGCCCGATCGTCAGCGCAGTGAAGAACAGCCCGTCCCCAGCAGCCCAACCTTGTTGATGTCGATGTCGAACCGCTCCTTCAGGTAGAGGGGAATGCCGGCGCTCACGCTCACCTCGGCCCCGACATACACGAAAATCGCCATCACCATTGCCAGCACGTAACCGTTCTTCAGCAGCGCCAGACAGGAGCCCAGGGTTGCCGCATGACCGGGCTCCTTCTTCTCCTCCACCTTCAACGGCAAAATCGCCAGAATCGTCACCAGGAGGCAGACGCTGTAGATCGGGAAGATCACCTTCCAACTGGCCCCGTAATAGTTCGCCGCCAGCACCGGGATCATCGGACCCGACAACGACCCGATCGCCTTTACGAACTGCGCCAGCGACAGATTGCGCGGGTACTTGCCCGGCTCGCTCACGTCGCGCATGATCGGGTTTCCGGCCACCTGCAGAATGGCTGCGCCCGCGCCCACCATCAGCACGGTAAGCAGGAATCGCCAGAACGATGTCAATCCAAACGAGGCGTTCAACAGCCCCGCAAACGCCACGAATAGGCCTAGCGTCAGAACGAACTTCTTGCCGCGCTTGTCCTGCAACAAACCAACCGGCACCGACAGCAGCCCGAACATGCTGAAGCCGACGAATGGAATCAGCGAGGCGACCGTGTTGCTCAACTGAAATTCCGCCTTCGCCAGGCTGACGAATGGGCCGACCGCGTCGGCGAACCCCATGGCGAGAAAGGCGAGAAACACGGCCAGCGTGCGAATGGGCATGAAGAGATCGACTCCAATTCGGAGAGTACTGTCTGGATTTGTGAGCCAACAAAAGTATATCCTGCCGGACAGTGATGAAACTCTCTCCCAACCGCCGCCGATTTCTCTCCACCTTGCCGCTGGCCGCTGCACCTGCCGTCGCCCAGCAACCCGCCGCCGCGGGCACCCAGGCTGAAGTCTCCCTCGACGGACTCTGGCAGTTCCAGGCCGCGGGCCGTCCTTCGGTCCCGGTCACGGTCCCTCACACCTGGCAAGTCATGACCGGCTACGAGAACCATCGCGGCACGGCCCTCTACCGCCGCCAATTCGACGTCCCCACGGCTTGGCGCGACTGCATCGTTCGCATCGAATTCGAATCCGTCTTCCATACCGCCAAGGTCACTGTCAACGGTAAGCCCGCCGGCGAGCACATGGGCCTCGGCTACACTACCTTCGCCTTCGACATCACGAAGCTGCTCAACTTCGGCGCGGCGAACGAAATCACCGTTGAAGTTGACAACGCCTTCAACGACCGCATGCTGCCCCGCGGCAACTCCAGCGATTGGGCCCACGACGGCGGCATCTATCGACCAGTCCGCCTGCTCGTCACGCCCAGGAACTACATCGACCGCGTCGCCCTCGACGCCGTCCCCAACCTCACCACTGGCACAGCCCGTGTCGAGGTCACTGCCACGATCAACGGCTCAGGCCGCCTCTCGGCCGAAATCCGCGACCTCACCTCGCAGCGAACCGTCCTCACCCGCGACGGCCTCACCGCCCAGGGCCCCTCGTTCCGCCTGCCCGACCTCTCCATCGACAGCGCCCGCCTCTGGCACTTCGATCACCCGCACCTCTACGAACTGACTCTCAAGCTCGAATCCCCTGCCGGCGTTCACACCGTCACGGAAACTTTCGGCGTCCGCCAGTTCGAGATCCGCGACGGCGGTATCTGGCTCAACGGTGAGCGCATCCGGCTCGCCGGAGTCGAACGCATGGCCGGCTCTCATCCCGAGTTCGGCATGGCCGAACCCACCCACTGGATCGACCACGACCACCGCGATATGAAAGAGCTGAACTGCATGTTCACGCGCGTCCACTGGCAGCAGGACCGGCGCGTCCTCGACTTCTGCGACCGCGAAGGCATCATGGTCCAACTCGAGGTCCCCACCTGGGGCCAGGCAACCTTCAATGGCATGGGCGCCAAACCCGACGACTGGATCGTCCAGAACGGCCTCGGACACATGCGCGAGATGATCGCTCGCGACCGCAACCATCCCTGCGTTGTCATGTGGGGCTGCTGCAACGAAATCGGCGGACAGCGCCCCGCCGACGGCGGCTTCGCCGAGGCTATGTACAACGAAGCCAAACGTCTTGACCCGCGCCGCCCCCGCACCTACGCCTCTTACTCCCTCCGCCAGACTCCCGAAAAGGACATCTCCCGCATCATGGAGGCTGTCGAGGTCAACGAGTACTTCGAAAGCTGGAATGGCGGCGGTATCCCCGACCTCGTCAAGATGCTCGACGGCATCCGCGACGCATTCCCGCGAAAGCCCATCATCGTCTCCGAGTACGGCTATTGCGCCTGCAAGCCTGAGTGGCCCGAAGGCGACGCCAAGCGCCGCCGGATCATGGCCACCCACACTGACGTCTTCCGCAAGCGGCCCGAAATCGCCGGCCTCATTTTCTTCTGCTACAACGACTACCGCACCCACGTTGGCGACCGCGGTGTCGACCGTCTCCAGCAGCGCGTACACGGCGTTGTCGACGTCTACGGCCGCCGCAAGGAGTCGTTCGAGCCGCTCCGCCGCGAACTCAGTCCCGTCGAGTCCGTCACACTCAGCTACGACGGCGGCAAGCTCCAGGTAGTCGTCAAGAATCGCGACACTCTGCCCTCCTACACCCTGCGCGGCTACACGCTTCGCGCCCTCTTCGAAGGCCCCGGCCCGACCACGCTCGAGCGGCTCCAAGCGCCTCTCCCCGATCTCGCTCCCGGCGCGACCGCCACACTGGATCTCGCCCCCGCCTCGGCCAAAACGCCTCTTGCCATCACCACGGATGTACTGCGCCCCAACGGCTGGTCCGCCTGGACCGAAACCTGGCGCCCGTAGGACTGGCCTCCTGGCCGGTCGCGTGGTCTAGCGCTCGGCCTTGGGAAACTTGGCCTTCAGCGTGTCCATTATCTTCCACTGGCGCTGCCAGCAGGAACAAGTGTGGCATCGAGTCAGGCCGAGAACACCCTCACCTTCGCCCTGTGGCCCCGGCGCAGTTTCTCATCGGTCGTATAGAGGACTGAATCAGTCGCCTCGGCCAGGGCGATGTACACGGCGTCATAGGCCGTGAAATTGTGCCGCAATTCCCAGATCCGGCCGAGCAAGGGCGTGTGTGCGACGCGCTCTGCGGGAAGCGCTTCCAACTCTTGAAGAAGCTGGGCGATTCGCTCCGGGTCAATCCTCTGCCCAGCGGCCAGATTCCGCAGAGCGCTAACGACCTCGACGTCCAATAAATGAGGCACGATGAACGATTCGTCGCGTCTGGCCAGATCGAGCAAAAGCGGATCTGCCAATTGCCCTCTGGTGATCAGCTCAACAACGACAGAAGCATCCAGGACAATCACCGCGAGTCTCGCAGCTCGCGCACGACCTGTGCGGCGCTCCGGCTGGACGCAATCGGCTTCCCTTGCCGCGTACGTTCCAACCACTCCCGCATCATTGGGCGCTCCGCCGTCCGCTCCAGTTCCCTTTTGATGAAGTCGGAGAGGCTCATCCCCTCGCGCGCCGCGCGCGACTTCAGTGTCCTGTGCAGCGCTTCCGGCACATTTCGTATTTGGATCATCTTCGACATGTCTTGAACATACAAACATGTGGAGCACATGTCAATGCGCCGGCTGCGCCCGCCCCTTGTCATGCGGACGCGGCGGCGTGTGACATGCCCGCAATATCCGCTCCATCCGCGCCACCACTGCCGGGTTCTCAGCAGCCGCATCGCGCGACTCGCTCACATCCGCGCTCAGGTCATACAACTCCATCGCGGCTGACGGCTTCTGCTTGACGGCCTTCCAGTTCCCGGCCCGCGCCGCCTGTCGCATCTCCCCCTGCCACTTCATCGTCTTGAGATTGAAGTTGTGAAACTCCCAGTAGAGAGCCTCGCGCTTCTGCAGTGGCCCTTTGCCGAGAATCTCGGGCGTCAGCGAAATCCCGTCAATCCCCTTTGGCGCCTGCCCGCCGCCCAACTCCGCGAACGTCGGCATCAGGTCCCAGAACGCGCACGGCGCCGCTGTGACGCGCCCTGCCGGCACACGCCCCGGCCATCTCGCAATCATGGGTACGCGAATCCCGCCCTCGTACAGCGTCCCCTTCGTTCCGCGCAGCGCGCCGTTGCTGCGGAATCGCTCGAACCCCTTATTCATGCCGTCGTGTGCGCCGTTGTCGCTGGCCACCACCAGCAGCGTCTCCTGCTCCAGTCCCTCGGCCTTGAGTGTCGCCACCAGCTCCCCAATGTAGCCATCGGCCCGGCTCACCATAGCGGCATACGCCCTCTCGTTCTCGTGCCAATCCGTCCGCCCCGCATACGGCCCGAATTCGGGAACCTCGAACTTGGCGTGCGGCAGCGTCCAGGCCGCATAGCAGAAGAACGGGCCCTGCTTGTTCTTGCGGACGAACTCCAGCGTGCGGTCCTTGATCAGGTCCGCCGTGTAGGCGCCCCGCTTGCCTTCGCGATTGGCCTCAATCACGAACTTCCTGTCGCCATCCCACAAATAGTCGGTGTAATAGTCGTGCGCGTGAATCTGGTGCAGGTAGCCGAACCATTCGTCGAACCCCTGCGCAGTCGGCCTTCCCGCAGTCCCTGCGTCACCGAGTCCCCACTTGCCGAACCCACCCGTCGCATACCCTGCTTGCTTGAGCACCTCCGCCATCGTCACGTCTCGCGGCTCAATCGGGATCGTCCCGGCGTTGGCCCGCACCGGCGCATGACCCCCGTGCAGCCCAGTCATCAGCGATGCCCGCGATGGCGCGCAAACAGCGCCGCCAGCATAGCAGTCTGTGAATCGGGTGCCCTCACGCGCCAACTTGTCGACAACCGGCGTCTGTATGATCTTCTGCCCGTAGCAGCCGAAGTCGCCATATCCCAAATCGTCCAGCAGCACGAACACGATGTTCGGCTTCCGCGCCGGCGCCAGCGCGCCCAATCCAGCCACAAAATCACGGCGTCGCATCTGACAGAACTGTATCGTAGATCCATGCGGCGCAGACAGTTCATCTCCTCTCTCGCGGGCGCCCCCGCTCTTCTTACGGCCCGCTCCTCCAGCCGCCCGCCCAATATCGTCATCGCGCTCTGCGACGACCTCGGCTACGGCGACCTCTCCTGCTTCGGCCACCCCGCCATCAAGACGCCGCGTATCGACAACTTCGCCCGCGAAGGTGTCCGCTTCACTGACTGCTATGCCTCTGCCCCCGTCTGCTCGCCCTCTCGCGCCGGACTTGTCACCGGCCGCATCCCCTACCGCGCCGGAATCTACGACTGGATCCCCCCGAAATCGCCCATGCACCTGCGCCGCGAGGAAACGACCTTCGCCGCCCTCCTGCAGCAAGCGGGCTACGCTACCTGCCACTCCGGCAAGTGGCACCTCAATGGCGGCATGGACCTGCCCGGCCAAACCACCCCTGGCGACCACGGCTTCTCTCACTGGTTTTCCACCCAGAACAATGCCGGCCCTTCCCACCGCAACCCTCGCAACTTCGTCCGTAACGGAAAACCCGTTGGCCCGCTCGAAGGTTACTCGGCTGACCTCATCGTCAACGAAGCTCTGCAATGGCTCAACGGATTCGACTCATCGAACCCCTTCTGCCTCTTCCTCTGTTTCCACGAACCGCACGAGCCTGTCGCCTCCGCCGAGGACCTCGTCAAGCTCTACCCCGAGGCCAAGACACCGCAACAGGCCGAGTACTTCGCCAATGTATCCCAGGTCGACCGCGCCTTTGGCCGCCTCCTCGACTCCCTCGACAAGCGCGGCCAGCGCGACAACACCTTCGTTCTCTTTACCAGCGACAATGGCCCCGAGACCCTCAATCGCTACAAGGGCTCCGAACGAAGCTACGGCTCCCCCGGCCCTCTGCGCGGCATGAAGCTGCATCTCTACGAGGGCGGCATCCGCGTCCCGGGCGCGGTCCGCCTGCCCGGCAGAATGAAACCTGGCCTGGTTTCCAACGTCCCGGTCTGCAATCTCGACGTGCTGCCCACCGTCTGCGCTCTCGCGGGAGTGCGCCCTCCCTCGACCCGAGTCATCGATGGCGTTGATCTTCTGCCAGCGCTCGCAGGCAAGCCCCTCAATCGAACTCGTCCGCTGAGCTGGCACTACTTCAACGCTCTTGGTGAGCCTCGCGCCGTTCTCCGCGACGGCGACTGGAAGGTGGCCGGTATCCCTTCCCGGCCCAACCCCCGCCCCGCTGCCGGCGCCTTTCAGCCGGACTTCATGGACGAAGTGAAATCCGTTTCGCTCGACCGCTTCGAACTCTACAACCTTCGCAACGACCCCAGCGAAAAGACCGACCTCGCCTCAAGCGAATCAGCCCGTCTCAAGCGCATGAGCGACACTCTTATCCGCCGCCACAAGGAAGTCCAGGCCGAAGGTCCCGACTGGCGGCTTGCTCCAGCGAAGCGGTGAAGCAACGGAATCCCTTCACCCAAAACACGAAAGGCGGCCTTTTCAGGCCGCCTGATCTTTTGGTGCGGATGAGAGGACTTGAACCTCCACGGGATTACCCCACTACGACCTCAACGTAGCGCGTCTGCCAATTCCGCCACATCCGCGTGGCTAACAACTTCAGTTTACACCCTCGAACCGGTGCGAGCGCTACTTCTTGGGCGGAGCGTCCTGCTTCGGCGCGCTCTTCTGCGCCGCTGCCGGTGCTCCCGCGGGCGCTGCCGGAGCCTGTTGGCTCATGTCGATCTTCACTTCGTTCGGATTCGTTCCCGGAGAGGTCTGAGCACCTGAAGGCAGCGTGCCCGGCTGTGTCGCCGGAGCCTTAGGTGCCGGGGTCGTCTGAGCCGCGGGAGCCTTGTCCAGCACCGACGATCCAGCGCCGCCGCCGGCCCGCGTATACAGAATCGCCAGCGAGAGCGACGTCACCATGAAGAGAACCGCGGAGGCCGTCGTCGCCTTCGACAATACTGTCGCCGCTCCGCGCGGCCCGAATGCCGTCTGCGAACCCATTCCGCCGAAATGCGCCCGCGAGATCGGCGGCCTTGCCGCTCTGCAGGAGGACCACAATGATCAGAAACAGGCACACGATCACGTGGATGGTAGTCAAAAAGTAAATCATTGGGGGTTACTCCAAGAGAAAGCCCGCGCCCATCGGCGCGGGCTCTCCAAACCAACAGTATACCAGCGTTTTAGAACACGAACCGTGCCGACACCTGCGCGCGGCGCGCGTTGGTGCCGTCCGGGAAGCCCTGCGAGGCGGTGCCGTTGCCCATACCGGCCACCGGACGGATCACGCCACCGGTAGCCCGAAAGCCCTCGGTGATGATTCCCGTGTTGCTGACGTTATTGAAAACGTTGAACGCCTCGAAGTTCAGCGAAAGCTGATAGCGCTCCGTAAACCTGAGCGCCTTCGAAAGCCGGGCATCCAACCGCCCCACGCTCTCGATCGGCAAAGTCGTCCTGGAAAGGTACGGTACACGGAAGTTTCCGCCGAATCCGTTCAGTGTGTTGGTATTCGCGGATCCCGCGAAATTGTTGTCGACGCGAATGGTGGGCGTGGCGTAGAAGGCGCTCGCGATCGTCGCGATCATCGAAAGGTTCCAATCGTTGACCACGTACTTCACGAACCCGTTGTCGCTCTTGACCCTTGGCATCTCGATCAACCCTGTTAGCACCAGGCGGTGCCGCTGGTCGAGTTCCGAGGTCGCCTTCTCGCCGGCGAAATCGCCGTTGAAAACGGTCCTGAGCGAGTTCGACGCGATGAACAGATCGCTTCCACCGCCGCCCGCGTTGTAGTCTATGGCGTGCGACCAGGTATAGGCCAGCGTCCCTTGCAGCCACTTTGAAGCCCGCTGCCGCACCTGCACCACCATGGCGTCGTACCACATCTTGTTGAAGTTACCAATCTCGTTCACCCTCCGGTACCGGGAATCGACTCGATTGGCCGCCAGATAACCGGGCGTTGAGTAAGTCCCAATCGTCGCGCCAGCCGCGTCCTGAATCGAATAGGTGTACGAACCCGAAGCCGGCCCGATGTTCAGGTCACGGGTTGCGAAGAAGTTATCGCCGCGGCTGCCCAGGTAGCTCACCGTGATTCCAGTATTCCTGGCGATCTCATGTTCGATGCCGATGTCGCACTGCTGCGTATACGGCGTGAGCAGTCCGCCTGAGGGGAAGCCGATGTCAACCGTGCCGGCGGGTGGGATTCAGGTTCGTCGCGGGCAGAAACGCGGGGAAAATCGGTCCCGCGGCCAATTGGGCAGCGTTGTTGCTCTGATAGGTGATCGACTTCTGGTAGATCGCCATTGCTCTGATGGATATTCGCCACCGACGCGCCCGGCATGCGCGCATAGAAGATGCCGTAGCCGGCGCGTAGCACCGTCTTGCCGCTCTTGCCCATTGAGTAGGCCATGCCGACGCGAGGTGCGAAATTCAGCTTCGGCTGGTTGATTCTCGCGGTCTGCGCGTAATCCGGATTGAATATCTGGGGCTGCGCATATTGCGCGTACTCGTAGCGGATGCCGTAGTTCAGCGTCAGCTTTGGCGTCACTCGCCACTGGTCCTGGACGAAGAAGTTCCAGTCGCGGACGTGGACGGTGAGCTCCGGGTCGCCGAAGGCCTGCGAATAGCTCTGCCAGCGCTTGCCGCCGTCCAGGTTCGTCAGATCCAGGGCAAAGTTCGTGAAGGTCGCGTAGGTGTAGCTGCCGCGGCTGTTGATGAGCGCCTCCAGCTTGTCGCGCGTGTGGGCGAAGTCGAAACCGAACTTCATGTTGTGCGCACCCTTCAGCCACGTCACGTTGTCGGCGAACTGGAAGCGGTCCTCCGTCGGTTGCACGCGAGGCAGGTAGTTCGCCACGCCCAGATTGGCTTGGCCCTGCACGGTGAGCGCGCCTACAAGTCCGTTTGGCGGCGCCAAGGTCAGGGTTGACGGTGTCGTACAGCCGGTCCTTGAACCAGCCGAAGCGGAATTCGTTCACCAGCGCGGGATTGATGATGCCCGTGTGCGCGAAGCGCGCAAAGCGGTGCCGTACTGAAGAATCGCCATTGCCGCCGACGACGTTCGCCGTTCGTCAGCGTCGCCTGCGTCTGGATGCCGTTCGGCGACACCCAGTTCATGAGGTTGAAGCTGGCGGAGAAGGAGTTCCGCTCCGATGGGCGCCAGTCGAGTTTGCCGAAGTAAGTGTCCTGGTCGGCCGTGCGCGGAACTTCACCGAAGAAGCGCTGGAAGTACTTGATCGGCGTTCTGGCACTGCGTCGGCGTTGGCCGGCGCGCCGCAGTTCCGATGAAGTTGCCGGAGGCGTCAAAAAGCTGGGGGTTCGTGCACCGAGGAGATTCCCGGGAAGTTGCGCCGGCTCCACTCCGTGTTGAGGAAGTAGAATAGCTTGTCCTTCTTGATCGCCCCGCCGACGCTGCCGCCGAACTGATGGCGCGATTCTTTCGGATTGAGCGTGGCGTAGCGGTCGCGCGCGTTCAGGCTGTGGTTGCGGAAAAACCAGTAGGCCGTGCCGTGCGTCATGTTGGTCCCGCTGCGCGTCACGGTATTGATACTGCCGCCCACCGAACGGCCGAACTCGGCCGTCATGCCCGAGGACTGCACCTGGAACTCCTGCACCGCGTCCTGGCTGATGTTGGAGCTGATGCGCGTGCGGCCCGCGTTCTCGTTATAGAAGCCTTGGTGGTGTCGTTGCCGTCGGTCAGGAAGGCGTTGCCGCCGGGAGTCCCGCGGAACGTAATCAGCCCGAACGTGCCGTCGTTGGTCACGCCCGGCGTCAGACAGCACGAAGGTGTCCACGCGGCGTCCGTTGATCGGCAGATTCCTGATCTGCGAGCTTTCCACCACCTGCGAGACGCCCGTCTTTGTCGTTTCCACCAGCGGCGTCGACTCGTTGACGGTCACCGCCTGCGATTGTGCCTGCACGTCCGAGCACGACGTTCAGCGTCACGTTCGAGCCGACCAGCACCTCGATCTGCTTTCAACGTGTACAGCGCGAAACCGGACCGCTCAACAGACAATTCATAGCCGCTGCCCGGCGTGAGCGACGGAGCGCTGAAGATGCCCGATTCGTTGGTTTCCATTTGGCGCTTGATCCCGTTCTCCGGGTTGGCCACCACAACTTTCGCGCCCGGAATAACCGCTCCGCTCGCGTCTTTGACTACACCGTTGATTGCGCCCAGGCCGGCGAGCGATTGCCCATACGCCGGGACAAGTGTGAACGCACTTAGAACTGCAGCAGTAATCCAGGTTCGGATATGCACAGATAAGACTCCTGAAGGGGATTTCAACTAGTAGTATAAAGGACTCAACGGTCTAAAAGATGTTAAGAAGATGTTTCACTCCTGTTATTGCCGCAGCGCCCGCTTTTGTGCGGGCATTGTCAGGCAGCGCCGCTGACCGTCCCAACATTCTCTGGATCCTCGCCGAAGACAACGGCCCTCAGTGGAATTGCTATGGCTACAGGGGCGTAGAAACGCCGAACATCGACCGCCTTGCCGGCCAGGGTGCCCGCTTCCTCCATGCCCACTCCACCGGACCCGTCTGCTCCGCATCTCGTTCAGGCTTCAACGTCGGCCTCTACCAGACCACCACCGGAGCCCACCTGCACCGCAGCCACCGCAAGGACGGATATCGACTCCCCGGCGACGCCCGCCTCGTCAGCCACCGCCTCCACGATGCCGGCTATTTCACCGCCAATGTTCGCGACATCGCACCCGGTCTCCGCGGAACCGGCAAGACCGACTACAATTTCGCCGCCGAGAAGCCTTTCGACGGAACCCACTGGAACCAGCGCGCCGCCGGTCAGCCCTTCTACGCCCAGGTAAACTTTCAGGCCACCCACAAAGGCCCCTCCTTTCCTGAAGCTCGCAAGCTGGCCAAACTCATCGACCCCGCCAAAGTTGAACTTCCGCCCTACTGGCCCGATCACCCCGTCGTCCGCGACGAATTCGCCAACTATCTCGACTGCGTCAACCTCCTCGACCGCCAGGTCGGCACTCTGCTCGACACCATGCAGAAGGACGGCGCTCTCGATAACACCGTCATCTTTTTCTTCGGCGACAATGGCCGCTGCCTCATCCGCGGCAAGCAGTGGTGCTATGACGCCGGCACTCACGTCCCGCTGCTCGTCAAATGGCCCGGCATGGTCAAACCCGGTACGGTTCGTGAAGACCCCTCCGTCCTGCTCGACGTCACAGCCACCACCCTTGCCGCCGCCGGTCTCGAAGTCCCCGCCAGCTTCCACGGACGTCCCCTCTTCGGCAAAGCCGCCCAGGCTCGCGACTACGCCGTCACTGCCCGCGACCGCTGCGACATGACCGTCGACCGCATTCGCTGTGTCCGCGACGCCCGCTACTCCTATATCCGCAACTTCATGCCGGATCGCCCCTACACGCAGCACAACGACTACATCACCAAGCAGTACCCCACTCTCGGCGTGATGAAGGAGCTTTTCGCGCAAGGCAAACTCAACGCCACCCAAAGCCTCTTCATGGCGGCCCGCAAGCCCGACGTGGAGTTCTACGACATGAAAGCCGACCCGCACGAAGTCCGCAACCTTGCATCCGATCCCAAACACGCCAAGCTGGTCGCACAATACGCCGCCCGGCTCGATAAGTGGATGGCTGAGACAAAGGACCGCGGCGGCGAACCGGTGCTGCCCGACGACTCCAACTGATCAGGCCTCTCTCGTGCAGACCTACTTTTTCAGCGCCCCGTGATCGTAGCTAATCACCCGCGTGATCTTCCAGACGCCATCCTTCTTCTGCCACAGGTGTATGAATTTCGCCTCGCCAACCGGCTCTTTATCGTCAGCTCCCGGATGATGAAACCTGTGAACGCCCATCTGCACGGCGCCATAACCCTCCATCGGATAGACCTCCATCGTGCCTGGGACGAGTTCCCTCCGCACCTTGCCGCAGATGTTCTTTTTTAAGGCTTCAACCAGATTCTGCTTGCCGGTCATCAACCCGGTCTTGTCGTGGTAGAACTCCACGTCTTCGGCAAAGTACGCGCTGAACTTCTCCAACTCGCAGCGGTTGTATGCGTCGAAGACCGCGCTGTCCAGCGACGACAATGTGCGTGACAACTCGTCTTGCGGCACCGGCGCCGCCAGCAGCGACACAAACACCGCGATACTTCCCAGGATTGGAGCCATGCCCCGGATAACGCATTCCAGCATCCGGATGTTCCATCAAACTGCCGCACTCCCTGACTGTGATAAGACCCGAAGCATGCGCCTTGACGGGCAAACCGCCATCATCACCGGCTCCAGCCGCGGCCTCGGCCGCGAAATGGCCGTCCGCTTCTCCGAAGAAGGCTGCCGCATCGTCCTCCACGGCACTTCCGCCGAAGCAGCCGAAGAAACCGCCGCACTCTGCAGCGGTACACCCGAGATCGTACTCGGCGACATCCGCGACCCCGAAACTTCATCGCAGCTTGTCGAAGCCGCCCTCGGCCGCTTCGGCCGCCTTGACATCCTCGTCAACAACGCGGGCATCGCCCGCCTCGAAGCCTTCCTCGACTTCGACTACCAACACTTCAAGGAAATGATGGCCATGCACCTCGACGGCACGTTCCATGCCAGCCAGCAAGCCGCTCGCGCCATGGCACGCCTCGGCGGCGGCCGCATCCTCAACATGTCCAGCGTCGCCGCCGCGCAAGGCCAATTCGGCTTCGCCGCCTACGGCACCGCCAAAGCCGCCATCGAGGGTCTCACTCGCGTCCTCGCCGTCGAACTCGCCCAGTACAAGATCAGCGTCAATTGCCTCTCCCCCGGCCCCGTCCTCACCGACATGCTCGCCGGCATCTACACTGCGGAGCAACTCGCCGACCGCGCCCGCACCATCCCCGCCCAGCGACTCGCCTCTCCGCACGACGTCGCCGAAACCGCCCTCTTTCTGGTCTCCCCCGAAGCCGCCTACATCACCGGCCAGGTCCTCCGCCTCGACGGCGGCGCTACCGCCGCCGGCTGCTTCACCATGGAAGTCTACAAGCGCTCTCCGCGCTAATCCTGGCCTTGCGCAGCTATGCGAAACCTTGCTGCCTTGTCTCTCGTCGCCTTCCTCGGCTCTGCGCTCGCGGCAAACGCCGCGCAGCCTCGCAGGCCGCGTCTGGTTGTTCTGACCGACATCGGCGGCGATCCCGACGACCAGCAGTCCATGATCCGCTTGATGACCTGGTCCAACGAGTTCGAAATCGAGGCCCTGATCGCCTCGGCGTCCGGCACACCCGGGCGAGCTGAAAGAGGCCAAGGTCCGTCCGGACTTGATTCGGGAAATCGTTCAGGCCTACGGAAAGGTCCGCCCGAATCTCGTCCGCCACAGCTCGGGATACCCCGTCACGGAGCGCCTTCTGGAAGTCGTCAAAGCTGGCGATCCCGACCGGTCGTTGAATGCTCTTGGCGAAGGCCGCGACACTGAGGCTTCGCGCTGGATCGTCTCTGTCGTGGATCGTCCGGATCCAAGACCTGTGAACGTCGCGATCTGGGGCGGAGCGCACGACCTGGCCCAGGCGCTGTGGAGTGTCCGCAAAGACCGCACTCCCGCAGAACTCGATCGATTCCTGAAGAAGCTGCGAGTTCACTCCATCGACCACCAGGATGAAACAGGCCCCTGGATTTTGGATAACTTCCCCAAATTGTTCTTTGTCCTGAGCACCAGCAATCCGGATAAGTCGCTCGGCGGCCCTCTCCCGAATGACAAACGCCTCTCGGTCTACCGCGGTATGTATCTCGGAGGCGATGAGTCGCTCACATCACGCCAGTGGATCGACAGCAACGTGCGCCTCGGACACGGACCGCTCGGGGCCCTCTACCCAACTAAAACCTGGACCGCGCCCAACCCCCACGGGGCGTTGAAAGAAGGCGACACACCTTCCTGGTTCTACTTCCTCTCGAACGGATTGAGCGATCCCGAAAGGCCGGAATGGGGCGGTTGGGGTGGACGTTTTCGGCGCGTTCGAGACGACTATTTCAACGATGCCGAGGACCGCGTCGGCGAAATCAGGGAGCCCCGCGCGACGGTCTGGCGATGGCGGGAGGCTTTCCAGAACGAGTTTGCAGCTCGCCTCGACTGGTGCGCCACCCCTGATCCCCGCAAGGCCAATCACAAACCCCTCGCTGTACTCAACGGCGACCGGTCATTCGGCATCCTCCATCTGGACGCCCGCGCCGGTGACCACATCCGCCTCAGCGCCGCCGGCTCGTCGGACCCCGATGGACACGCCCTCGAATACCGTTGGTCCCACTACCCCGAACCCGGCGGTTCCAGCCGTGCTATCGACCTCGCCGATTCGGCCAAACCTGAACTGACTTTCATCCCTCCAGCCGCCGGAACCCCCACCGAATTCCACATCGTGCTTGAAGTGAAGGACGGCGGGACACCTGCCTTGTCCTCATACCGCCGGGCTGTGATCAGGATCCTCCAACGAACTCAAGCCGCGCCCCGGCCCTAATCTTTCAACCCCAAACTCCGTCGGGTCGCCGCCCGGTTCTGCTGCGCGTTCTTGTAACCGGGATCCAATGCCAGCGCCCGATCAAAGTCCCTCAACGCTTCGGTGTAGCGGCGCAGCCGCATCTGCGAATACCCCCGGGCATTGAAGGCCAACGGCAGGTTGGGGTTCAGCTCGATCGCCGCGGATAACTCCGTGATCGCTTCTTCGAACTTGTCCTCCATCATCAGCGCGCGGCCCGCCTTGTGATGCGACTCTGCCGTCCCGCCGTTCGCGGCGCGCACCGCCGCCTTCGGCGTAGCCCGTGCGGGGGGAGGAGCCGGCTTCACAACTGCCGGCAAAGCCGGCTTGGGCGTCTCCACAACCGGCGGCGCCGCGACAGGCGCCGTCACAGGCACGGTCGCCTGCGCTGCCGAAGTCGCCCCAATCGGCCCCGTCAGCTTAGGCGTCTCGGCAACCACCGTAATCGTTGCCTTCGACTGCTCCGCTCTCCTCTTGGAATCGACACTGGCCCGCGCCTTCGCCAGCACCGCTTTTACCTCATCGTCGTCAGGCGCCAGTTTCTGCGCCTGCTGCAAATCCTCCACCGCCCTTTCGTAATCCTGCATCAGGTACCGCGCACTGCCCCGCGCCAGCCATGCCGTGGACAACTCCGGATTCAGCTCAATCGCCCGTGTCCGGTCGGCAAACCCCTGTTCGTGATTTCCAAGCTGGTGATGGCTTGATCCGCGCGCAATGTAGTAGTACGGATTCGTCGGCTCCATCGCCACGGCCTTCTCCCTGTCCGCCAGAGCAAGCTCGTGCTTGCCCTGCGTCGCATACAAATCCCCGCGCGTGTTCAGAACTCGCCCATTCGATGGATCCGCCTGCAAGGCTGCGTTGTAGTCGGCGAGCGCCTCATCCGTCTTGCCCTGAGTCTCCAGCGCCGCTCCGCGATACCCCAGCGCCCTCGATCGTAGCGTCCAATCGGCTTCTGGCCTGAGCTTCAGCGCCGCCGTGAAGTCATTCACAGCCCGATCAAAGAGCCCCAATTCCCCGTTTGCGTATCCGCGATCAAAATAGGCTTCCGGGTAATCAGGCTTCAAGTACAATGCCCGATCGAAATCCTCGATCGCATCCCGGTACTTGCCCATGTAGCCCTGAGCCTCGCCTCGCAGCAGGTATGGCTCAGGATTGTCCAGCCTCAGGCGAATCGATTGCGTCAATGCGTCCACTGCCAGCTTGTGCTGACCCATGTCCAGCCGGCAGCGCCCAAGCCCCTTGTACATCTGTGCGGTCGGCGGCCCCTTCGCAATTGCCTTTTCGTACGCTCCTGCCGCCCCCGAGTCATTCCCCATCCCGATTAATGCGTCGCCCAGCAGCCTCCAAGTCTCAGCCTCGGTGTTCTTCTTCTCCAACTCGACAGCCTTCTGCAGGCTTGCGGCGGCGTCCCCATAGCGCTTCTCCGCCAGGAAGGCCCGGCCCTGCCCCCTCAATGCCGGCGTGTGCGTCGAGTCCGCCTGCAGCGCCTGGCTGAACAGCGCCGACGCTTCCGCCAGCTTGCCCTCTTTCTCCAGCTTCTCAGCCTGCGCCGTCAGCTTCCCGGCTTTCCTCGAGTCGCCCTTCGGCTCTTCGCCCGCCAGCAGCACCGCGGCCAGAACCAGCAGAATCCTACATCCCACGTATCCGATCCTCCACTTGCTTCGCCAGTTCCGCATAATCTTCCCCCTCCAAGTACATAGGCTCGCCTATCTTCATTCTGACGAACCCGGGCCGCGCCATGCTCCAGTCCGGATGCAGCACCCGGTTCACTCCGCGAAGCCTGATCGGCACCACCGGCACTCTCAGCCGAGCCGCCATCATCGCCACACCCGCCTGAAACCGCCCGATCGTCTCGTCCCGGCTGTGCTTCCCCTCCGGGAATATCAGCGGGCACCAGCCTTCTTCCACCAGCTCCCCGACATACCGCAGCGTCTGCCGCGTCCCCGCCTCACGCTGCGGAATCGGCAGCGCATTGAACATCAGCGCAGCCAGCCAATAGTTCAGGCTGTTGGTGAACCACGCAAACACGCCATACTTCTTCGGGTGAAAATGCGCGTCGAAGAACTCCTTGCGCATCGCTGGAGCCACCAGCGATCGCCACTTCAGCGGCAGCCCGATCAGGATCACCGGCCCGTCGAAATAGCTCTGGTGGTTCGACGCGAACAGCACCGGCCCTCGAATCCCCTTCAGGTTTTCCCGGCCCTCCACCCTCACCCACGCGAAGATTCGAGCCAGGTTCAGCAGCCACAGGTTCTGGTTGAACACCCGGAACCAGTGCGCCGGCTTTGACCGGTTCCACTTCGGAAACTCGATCACCTCCGCCTGCGCAGCCGGCGGACCGCTCTCGATCGCCCTCAGATCCGCCAGCGTCTTCGCCTGGGCAAACGCAGCCTCATCAACCGGGCCGCCCATCTTCTGCTCCATGGCCACCATCAATTCCACGCGATCCAGCGACGACAAGCCTAAATCCTCGAGCGACGTCTCCGCGGTCACCGTCCGCCCCGCCGCCCACTTCCCGACTAACCCTTCGATCCCATCAGCCGAGGGCCTCGAAACCGTCCTCGACGGCATCTCGCCCAGAATCCTGGCCCTGATCTCCCTCCGCTTCAGCTTGCGCGTGCCCTCTGTCCGCGGTAGTTCCTTCTCGCTCCAAACCGTGAATCCGCGCACCTTCTGGTGATCTTCCAACTCGGCGTTAGCCGCCCTCACCACCCCCTCCGCCGCGATCCCTTCATCCAACACGAGCACCGCGTGAACCTGCTCACCCGCCTCCGTCTTTGCCCCCACCACCGCCGAATCCACCACCCCGCCGAGCCCGTTCAGCACCCGCTCCACGTCCTCAGGAAAGACGTTCCGCCCGTCCGGCAGCACGATCATCTCCTTCTTCCGCCCCTTGATCATCAGACGGCCCGACTCGTCCAACTCCCCGATGTCGCCCGTATGGAACCAGCCGTCCTCAAACGCCTCCGCCGTCGCCTCCGGATTGTTGAAATACCCTCCCGTCACATTCCCCCCGCGCACCAGCACCTCGCCGTCGGTCGCAATCCTGAGTTCCACTCCCGCAATCGGCTTTCCCACCGTCCCCTTGCGCGAATGAAAGGGATGGTTCAGCGTCACAATCGGCGCCGCTTCCGTCAGCCCGTAGCCCTGGATCACTGCCCAACCCAGTCCACCCCAGAAACTCTTCCAGCGCCGGATCCAGCGCCGCCCCGCCCACAATGAAGCTCCAGAACTTGTACCCGAACAGCTTGTGCGCCCGGCGGTATCGCCACCACCGCCACCAGAACTTCTCCCCCGCCGGAGCCGCCTCCAGCACCTCCGGGCAAACCCCGGTCACATACTCCTTCAGCACCTCCAGAATCTTCGGCACCGACACCAGCACCGAAATCCGGCGCTGTTTGATCTGCCGCACGATCTCCTGCGGATTCTGGCTGCGCTGGAAGACCACCACCCCGCCCAGCGTCGGCGGAATGAAGATCGCCATCGCCTGCCCGAACATGTGGCTCAGCGGCAGCAGGTTCAGAAAGCGAATAGGCTGAAACGGCTTCGCGTACTTGCGGTACTTGAGAATCTCCCGCTCCACCGGCACGATGTTCGCCAGAATGTTCCGATGCGTGATTACCACGCCCTTCGGCTCCGCCGTCGCCCCCGATGTGAACAGAATCTCCACCGTATCGTCCGGCGACGCCTCCACTTGGCTGAACTCCGTCCCCTCCGTCTCCCAATCAAGCCCGGACAGCTTCCAGATGGGGACAGTCACCCCTGAGGGAACGGCCACCTCATCACCTGCCAGAATCACCTTCGGCTGCGTGATTCTCTCCACCCTCTCGAAAAACTCAACCGAGTGCCGCTCCTCGATGGGCGCTACCGCCACCCCCCGCAGCACGCATGCCCAGAAGGCCGCCACCCACGCCGGCCGGTTCTCGCTCCAGAGAATGACCCGGTCCCCGCGGCCCACCCCGGCCTGCTCCAGGCGTGCCGCCAGGTTCCGCGCCGCCCTCGCCAACTCCGCATAGGTATAACTGCGCGGCCGAAAACCGTCGTCGTAAACTAGATACTCCCCCTCCAGGGCAATCACAGAACTGAAGTAATCGGCCAGGGTATTCCGCAGCATGAAAAAGGAACTAAATGGCGCCGCCATTCGTTCAACACTCAGCATGACACTCAAGCGATTGGCCGTGCTGATCTTCGTGTGCGCCGTCGCCTCGGCCCAGGAACCGGTCTTCAAGACCGGCGTCAATCTCGTCCGTGTCGACGTGGAAGTCCTTGCCGGCCGCGACTCCATCCGCGATCTCAGCGCCAAGGACTTCGTCGTCAAGGATCAGGGCAAGACCATGCCGGTCACCCACTGCGCTCGCGAAGAGGCCCCTCTCGACCTCATGCTCCTGTTCGACATCAGCGGCAGCATGAAGCCCGCCATTACCGCCGTCGCCCAGGGCTCGCGCCGCGCCCTTGCCGTCCTTCGTCCCGGCGACCGCGTCGCAGTCTCCGTCGTCCACGGCGAAGTCCGCCGCATCAACGAACTCACTGACGATCTTCGCGACGCCGAATCCGCCATTAAATACGGCGTCCTCGCCCAGAAATTCACGGGCGCAACCCACCTGCAGGAAGGCATCCTCGTCGGCTCGGTCCACCTCTCCGCCGCAGGACGCAGCGAACGCCGCCGCGCCGTCCTGCTCATCACCGACAACGAAGGCGACCGCACAATGGACGACGAAGAAGTCATCGACGCCGCCTGGAAGGCCGACACGGTCGTCTGCGGCCTGGTGGTCAAGACTGGAACCCGCACCCCCCGCGGCAAAAAGCCAGTCGACAAGATCGCCGAGAAGACCGGCTGCGAAATGCTGCTCTCCGACACCCCCGAGGAGGGCTTTGTCGAGATGATCCGCCGCCTCCGCAGCCGCTACGTCCTCTACTACCCGCTGCCCAAGACGACCTCGGGCGAGCGCCGCGACGTTGAAGTCGAACTCTCCCGCGACGCCCGCGGCCGCGCCGGCAACGCTCGCGTCTTCGCCCGCAAAGGCTACATCGCCCCCGACAACGCAGCCTCCAACTAAGTTTCGCTGGGAAATGGGACACTTTCAGTGTCAGCCCAAATCAGGAGAGCCCGAATGAACTTCCCGAGAGTGAGTCCCCTTGTCCTGACGCTGCTCCCCATCCTTGCGGGTCAACGATCGTCTCAGCGCAACCCCCATCGCCAAAGCTGCGGTCAACGAGAAAATCAGAACGGTGGAAAACGGAGTCGACGAGTTCAGGAATTATCTCGAGCGCCGCGGCGATAGCGCCAAAGAAAAAGGCTCCACTGCCCAGTCCCAGGCGGCCCAAAGCGGCCGCACCGCCCGTCGCGGTGGATCAGCCAACACGGAAACTCGTAAAGCCGCCGCCAGCGAAGGCAAGGACCAGCTCAACGATGACCTCGATGCGCTGAACCGCTCCACCAATCGTCTCCGCCGCAAGTTCGACGCCACAGACAAATGGATGGAGACCAAAGTTCAGGTCGAGGCGATGCTCGATGACGGCCGCAAAATCAATCAGACCGTTGCTCGCGGCAACTACGGCAGTGAAGTGGCTCGCCTCTGGGCCGCGCTCCGCAATCAGATGAACGACCTTGCCCGCACGTACGGATGTGCGCCACTCGGAGTCTGAGCCGCCGCGCTACTGAATCGTGCTCGACCCTCGGTCCCCATATCCTCCGGCAAGACGTTCCGGTTGATGTGGTTGTCCAGGTTGATCACGTACGTTTCCGGCGCGTCGATCAGCACCTGCGAGTGCGTCGCGCACACAATTCGGAATTTCTTCTTGTCCACCAGTTCCATCAGCATCTTCACAATCCGCCGCTGATTGCTCACCGACAGCGCCATCTCCGGCTCGTCCAGCAGCAGGCACGTCCCCTCCGGCAGCGACGGGAACGTCTCCTTGAACATCGACAGCATCACTTGCCCGTGACTCGCCATCTGTACGAACTCCTTCATCTGCGGGTTGTCCTCGAACAACTCCAGGTGCATCCGCGGGTTGTGCTGCTCGGCGTCAAACAGAAACACCTTCGGCGGCTCGATCTTCTTCTCCCAGCGATACACGAAGTCCGGCGACTCCTCTCCGCTCAGCGCGAAGTTGATCGAATGCAGTAACGTCGACTTGCCGCAGCCGTTCTCACCCGTCAGCAGCACCAGCGGGTGCGACAGGTCCACGATCGCGGGCATATGGAAATTCAGGTTCACGAGAACCGGATGAGCCAGTATTTTGAGGAACATAACCAGAAGTGAAGGCGGGCGAAACCCCAGGATAGCAGGCGGTGTCCATGTTACTGGTGACCCAAATGCGACGCCGTCTGGCCTACTACTTCCTCCTGATCCTTCTGATGCTCGCCGGCTGCGCCAAGCGTCCGACCTCCGCATGGCGTGTCATCTCCGCGCCGCCACCTCAACTCCTTGTCCCGCCCCGCCCCAACGCCCCCCAATCCCTCGGAAACGACACCGTCGTCCTGCAGCGCGCTCGCTCCGCCTCCCCGCGCAACCCTGCCTGCGCCGTGAATCTCCCCGACTTCACCCTCGAATGGAAGGGCCGCACCGCCAATATCCGCACCGACACCGCCGCTCTCCTCCCGCGCAATACCCAAGTCGAAGCCACCACCCCTGACGGCTCCCGGATCATGCTCCCCGGCGTCTCCCTCGAAAAGAACTGGTTCCAGCTTCTCCCCTCCGCCCTCGACGCGAAAGTCGCCGCCGGCTGTCTCACCGCGGGCGATGCACGCGTCCTGCCCGCCCGCCTGGCCTCTTCCCTCACCCTGCCTCCGCCCATCAGTTGGCGGCTCATCCACGGCGACCCCACCCTCACCGGCTACCTCGACGTCGAGCCCGGCTTTGCCCTCAAGACCGTCACGCCCGTCCGCGAAGACGGCCAGGTCGCCGGCTACCTCACCTCCACTTACCTCACCAGGCCCTCCGGCCGCGGCGGCGTCCTCGTCGTTCCCGGCCAGGCCGAAACCAACCGCCGCGGCGTCGTCACCCGCGGCGTCTCTCCTGACCATCCCGTCCTCCACCTCCCCGCTCAAGCCACACGTCTCCGCCTCTTCCTCCGCACCTGGAGCGTCGCACAGGATCGCCGCATCGCCCTTGTCGCCGCACCCGACGTCGCCCTGCTCGACCGCGCCACCCGTGAATTCGAAACCGACCCCGAAGGCTTCTGCCGCGCCACCGCGAATCAGAACGTCGCCTGCATCGCCATTGAGAAGGACTCCGTCCTGCACGCCGAAGTCTCAGTCACTGCCAACGGCGCCCCGCTCTACCTCCAGGCCGGCGGCACTCTCGGTGGCGCGCTCCGCGCCGCCGGCGCAAAGTCCGCCAATACCCTTCCCGCCTCCATCACCATCCAGCGCCCCTGGCAGGGCAAGCTTGTCCCCGTCGAGTTCCCTAAGGACCCTGCCATGCTCTCCTTCATCCTGTGGAATGGCGATGTTATTTCCTGGTGAGCTTGAAGTTCCTGAAGCCCGCCGTATTGAAGAACGACCCCAACCCGATCCGCCCTGCCCCCAGGCTCAAGTCCGCCGCTCGCAGTGACGGGTTCGCCTTCCCGTCCACCGTCGCCTCCACAATGCCTGTCGCCGCGTCGAAACTCACCTTCACCGGCCGCCACGCGCCGTCCGGCAGCGTACCCGGTCCCTCCGTCACGCTGATCCTCGAACGATCTCCACCGAAAACGTGGAAGATTCCGTTATGGACCGGCTGTTTCGCTGCAGCATCCACCGACAGGTGCACGTAGTCGAAGTGCTCCGCATCCTTCCAGGAATAGACGATGATCAGCGACTCCCCCGCCTTGCCCGGCTTCACGTCCACTTCGAGAGTGAACTTGCCCAAGGGCTCGGTTTCCGCCAGCGCGTACTGGCCGGGCCGCCGCGGGTCCTTCTGCTGCGGCCGCGGCACCAGCAGATTCAGTGTCTCCACCCCGTCCACCTTTGCCACCTCCCAGTCCGCCAGGATCGGCACCGACCACTGCAATCCGAAAGCCTGAAGGCGGTCTGCCGCCATCGCCCGTCCCGCGGCCATCAAGGGAAGTGATAAAAGAGTCCGGCGTCTCATGCTCACATCTTACCGGCTCTACTCTGATAGGAGGATGATTACTTCCATGCGGACTCTCACAGGACTGATCGCAGCGTCATTCTGCTTAGGCGCCGCAACCGGCGATTCCATCATCCCCCGGCCGGCCAGTGTCACTCCCGGCAAGGGTGTCTTCCTCATCAAGTCAACCACTGCACTCCTCTCTGACAAGCAAGCGTGGCAGGCGTCCCGCCTGCTCGCCGAACGGTTGGCTGTCGAATCCTCTACCTCAACAAAGCCTCGCGACAACAGCATCCGCATCATCGTGGAGCCCGCCCTCAACATCCCTGGCGACGAAGGCTACGTCCTCGAAGTAACCACGAAGCGGATCGATATCCGCGGCAAGAGCCCTGCCGGAGCCTTCTACGGCGCACAGTCGCTACTCCAGTTGATCGACCCTGAAACCACAGCCTCCAACGGCAAGACAATCCCCTGCCTGCGGATTGAAGACCATCCCCGATTCCCCTGGCGCGGCGCGCTGCTCGACCCTGCCCGCCACTTCATCCCCAAGCAGGCTGTCCTGCGATTCATCGACACCTTGGCGATGCAGAAGATGAACATGCTGCAACTGCATCTGACTGACGATCAGGGCTGGCGCATCGAGATCAGGAAGTACCCCAAGCTCACCCAAATCGGCTCAATCAGAAAAGAGACCCGCGTCGGCCATGAGCGGGACGGGAAGGGCTTTGACGGCAAGCCGCACGGTGGTTTCTACTCGCAGTCCGATCTCCGGGAGATGGTCGAGTACGCCCGCGACCGCTTCGTCACCATCCTGCCGGAAATCGAGATGCCCGGGCACGCCCAGGCAGCCCTCGCCGCCTACCCTGAGTTGGGCAACACCTCAGAAAAGCTCGAAGTCTTCACTCAGTGGGGGGTGAACAGGAACGTCTTCAACGTCGACGAAAGCACGATCAAGTTCCTTCAGGACGTGTTGGACGAAGTCCTTTCGATATTCCCCGTCAAGTTCATCCATGTCGGCGGCGACGAGGTTCCTCTCGATCAGTGGAAGGCCAGCCCCGCGGCGCAGGCGCGCCTGAAGGAGTTGGGCCTCAGGAGCGAAGTCGAACTGCATGGTTATTTCATCCGCCGCATGGATCAGTTCCTCACCGGGCGCGGACGCCGCCTCATCGGGTGGGACGAGATTCTCGAAGGCGGAGTAGATCGTAGTGCCACAGTCATGTCCTGGCGGGGGAGCAAAGGCGGTATCGCCGCTGCGCGCCAAGGCCACGACGTCGTCATGGCCCCCAACAGCCATACCTACTTCGACTACTACCAGGCGAAAGGACCCGGCGAACCTTTGACCATCGGCGGCTTCGTCCCTCTTGAAAAAGTCTACGGGTTCGAACCCATCCCTGCCGAACTCACTCCAGAAGAAGGCAAGCGGATTCTCGGCACCCAGGGGCAGCTCTGGAGTGAATATATGCCGACTCCCGAGAGCATCGAATATATGGCCTTCCCCCGGCTTACCGCCCTCGCTGAAGTTGCCTGGACTCCTCGGAGCCGCATGGATTACGCAAATTTTCTGGAACGCCTGCAGCGCTATCAACTGCTCCTGAAGACGCGCGGCGTCAACTTCCGGCCCATGCGCCCCTGACTATCGCCCCCACACCCTCGCCCCAAACTCCCTCATCTTCTCCGTGTACTCTTCCCCCGCCACGTCCGCGATGTCGTTGTGCCCCGCGCCCTTGACTAGCCAGAACTCCTTCGGCTCCGCTGCCGCCGCAAACAACCTCCGGCCCAGTTCCAGATCGATCACCTCGTCCCTGTCCCCGTGCACAAACAGCTTCGGCACTCCCACCCTTCCGATCACCGACAACGCGTCATACCCTCGCACCAGCAGAGGCCCCACGACCGGCAGCACTTTCCCCGCCACCGTCTGCACATTCGGAAAAGGCGCCTCAAGCACCAACCCCGCGCACGGAACTTCTACCGCCAGCAGCGTCGCCACCGTCGTCCCCAAGGACTCCCCGTACAACACAATCTGCTCCGGCCCGAGACCGCGGCTGCCTCAAATGCTCGTACGCCGCGCGCGCATCCTTTCCGCAGCCCGCGCTCCGTCGGCCACCCCTCGCTCCGTCCATACCCGCGCCAGTCCAGCACCAGCACGACTCATCCCCGCCGCGTTCAACCGCCGGATCTTGTCCAGCCTGTGCGTCACGTTGCCCGCGTTGCCGTGCAGAAACAGCACCACCCGCCCCGCCTGCGTCCCGGCGAACCAACCGTGCAAGCGCACCTTGTCCGCGGTCTCAATCCACACATCGCTCACCCCCGAGCCCGGCGCCAGGTCCCAATCTCCCTCCGGATACTTCATTGGGAAGTAGATCGAGCGGTTGCCGAACCACGCCAGCGCAGCCACGAACACCACTGCCGCGATGATGAATCCCTTGGTGTCCATCGTTACCTTCCCGCTTCCCGCCGCAGCAGAAAGTCCACACGCTCATTTCCTGACGGCATCCAGGAGAACCACTCGCGACCCACCTTCACCGTCCGCGCCCGGTATCCGAGTGCGCTCACCGTCACCTCGTGCCGCTCGGGCAGCGTGTGCAGCTCAAAATGCCCCAGATGATCCGCCGTCGAGCTGAAGTGTGGAGGCTTCGCACCGGGACCGTCTGCGATCCGTGCAAACGCCACCGGTTCATTAGTCGCCTCGTCCCGCACGATCCCAAACAACCGCCACGTCGCCTGCGTCTCCGTGTTGGTCGTCCGTGCCGTGCCATACAGAATCGCCTGCCCGGCCCACCACATCACGAAACAGCCGAACGCAAACAGCGCGACGAAAATCACGATCCATCGCGCAGACTGTCGAACCATCTCCTTCCGCGATGCTCGCTCTTCTTCCTGCCAGAACTCCGCCGCGCGAAACAACTCGTGCTCGGGTTGCTCCTTCGGCGGGGACATGACCCGAAGTATAAGCTGATTTCATGCCAGCGCTGCTACTTCTCGCCCTCACCCTTGCCGCCACCGAACCAATCCAACTCCCCCCTCCTCCAACCAAAGGCGGACCCCCTCTTTCGCAGGCCCTCGCCGCCCGCCAGACCGCGCGCGAGTTCAGCGCCCGCCCCCTGCAGTTGGAAACCATCTCCCACCTGCTCTGGTCCGCCTACGGCGTCAACCGCCCGGCCACCGGCGGCCGCACGGCCCCGTCGGCTCACAACTGGCAAACCGTCGACGTCTATGTCGTTCTGGAAATGGGGATTTACCTCTACGACCCCAAACCCCACCGCCTCATCCCCGTCGCCACGGGCGATCATCGTGCCCTCGCCGGCACTCAGGACTTCGTCAGCACCGCCCCGGTCAACCTGATCCTTGTCGCTAACATGAGCAAGACGAAAAAGACCGCAGAAGACACCGACGCGGACGTCCTCTCCTGGGTCTCCATCGAAGCCGGCGCCATCAGCCAGAACGCCGCCCTCTACTGCGCCGCCAACGGCCTCAACTCCGTCCTCCGCGTCGGCGTCCAGCGCCCCGCCTTCTCGAAACTCGCCAACCTCCCCGCCGACGCGAAGATCATCCTCGCCCACACAGTCGGCTACCCGCCCGCGCGCTGACTCAGGGCTTTGGCGATCGTCCTGTACACTGTATCTCGATGCCCGGGATAATACCGGCAACCAGCACACAACAGATATCGGCCGTGCCAATCCGCCGGTCTCGATGGTTCTTCATCGCGATGGCATTCCTCGCCACCGTCATCAACTACCTCGACCGGCAGACTCTGTCTGTAGCTGCGCCGGTCTTACGCAAGGAACTCGGCTTTGGCGATGTCGAGTACTCCCGCATCGTCTCGGCCTTCATGCTCGCCTATACGGTCATGAACGGCATCTCCGGACCGCTCATTGACCGCATCGGCACGCGTGCCGGTTACGCCCTTTGCATGCTCTGGTGGTCTGTAGCCAGCATTCTCCACGGCTTCGCGCGCTCCAGCCTTTCGCTCGGCGTCTGCCGGTTTTTGCTAGGCATGGGCGAAGCGGGCAACTGGCCGGCAGCCGTGAAACTCTGCGGCGAGTGGTTTCCAGCCCGCGAACGAGCCCTCGCCTCAGGGATCTTTAACAGCGGTTCCGCCATCGGCGCTCTGATAGCCGCGCCGCTCGTTGCATGGCTGATCGTCAATTACGGATGGCAGAGTTCTTTCTTTCTCATCGGCGCCACCGGTTTCGTCTGGCTCACCGTCTGGTGGTTCACCTACTGGACTCCACCCGAAGCTGCCGCCGAATCCGAAGCCCCTTCACCCGGCGCCTTCAACCTCTTCCGCCAGCGCTTTGTCTGGAGCCTGACCCTATCCAAGGTGTTCTTTGACCCGGTCTGGTATTTCTACATCTTTTGGTTCCCGCAGTATCTGAGTTCCGCGCGCGGATTCGACCTGAAGCAGATTGGCATGTACGCCTGGATTCCGTTCCTGACTGCCGATATCGGAAACCTCGCGGGCGGCGCCTTCTCGGGCCTCCTGATTCGCCTTGGCGTCCCAACCCTCCGCGCTCGCCAGGCTTCGTTTGTCGTGGCGGCTCTCCTCATGACGAGCGCCATCCCAGCCGTTTTGGTAGAGCAGGCGCGCTGGTCCATCGCGCTGGTATCAGTTGCTACGTTCGGCTATACCTTCTGTCTGGCGAATCTGCTGGCCCTCCCAGCCGATTCCTACCCCCGCAATACCCTCGCTTCCATTTGGGGACTCGCCAGCATGGGCGCTGGTTTCGGAGGAATGCTCTTCAGCCTGGTGACAGGCTGGGTGGTGGCCCATTTTTCGTACACGCCCGTGTTCATTGGTTTTGGTTTAATGCCAATGCTCTCCGTGGGCATCCTGATCTTTGTCTGCTCCAGATCGATCGAGAAGGAAAAAGCATGATTCACCATCGACGAAGCTTCCTGTTGTCAGGCGCCGGCGCTGCCTTTGCTCAGTCGCCCCCATCCGATCAAATCGTGCTGGGAGTGATTGGCGCCGGAGGGCGCGGCACATTCGTGATGTCGGTGTTCCAGAAGAACCCGTCCCTGCGCGTCGGCGCGATCTGCGACGTCTACGAGCCCAACCTGGAGCGCGGCCTCTCTGCAGCCTCCAAGGCGCAGGGCGCCAGCCCCAAAGCCTACCGGAACTACAAACAGCTTCTTGACGATAAGAACGTCGCGGCAGTGCTGATTGCCACACCCGAACACTGGCACCACCGCATGGTTCTCGACGCCCTGGCCGCCGGCAAGGATGTCTATGTGGAAAAGCCGCTCTGCCAGACGCCCGAGCAGGGCGTCGAACTGGTGGAGGCGGAGAAGAAATCGAAGAACATTGTCCAGGTCGGGATGCAGCGCCGCAGCTATGACCTCTATCTGGAGGCCAGAAAAGTCGTCGCGGCAGGCACCTTGGGCAGCGTGCACACCGTCCGCTCCTGGTGGCTGAACACTCATTTGGGCGGGGAGAGGCGCGACGCTACCTTGAGAGGTCCGCTGGATTGGGAGCAGTGGCTCGGGCCGGCGCCGAAAAGGCCCCTCGATGTGCACCGCTTCCAGAACTGGCGCCTCTACAGCGACTACGCCGGCGGGATCGTGGCCGACCAGGGCGCCCACGTCTATGACGGCATCCACCTGCTGATGAATGCCAGTTATCCGCTGGCCGTGACTGCGGCCGCCGGCAAAATCCACCGCGAGCGCGTCGACACGCCAGACTCTGTGGTGGTCAGCGCGGAGTACCCCGAAGACTTCCTCGGCATATTCACCATCAGCTACGCGGCGATGCGCTACAAGAGCCGAAACGACCAATTGAACCAATTGGACGGCACCAAGGGCCGCATGGACGTGAGCCGTGAGGAATTCAAAGTCTATATGGAAGGCGCCGAGGAGGTTGCTGCCATCAGCAAGGCCTCCGAAGGAGGCTTCGGAAAAGCCACTGACCTGCACGTGGAAAATTTCCTGGAATGTGTGCGGACCCGCAAGACGCCCACTGCCCCGATGCGGCTCGGCTTCCAGGCAGCGCTCATCGTGCAATTGGCAAATATGTCCCTCAAGCTGGGCCGCCGCATGAAGTGGAACGATCAAGCCCGGAAAGTCGAGGTCTGAGTCATGATGTCTAGCGCTTCCCGCCGCGAATTTCTGTTCGCCGGCACTGCATCGATGGTGCCGCCAGCCTCAGCCAACCCTGTCCCCTCTCTCTGTGTGCGTTCTCAAAGCACTTCCACTGGACCACCATCCCGGACATGGCGGCCCTGTGCGTCGACCTTGGCTACGACGCCATCGATCTCACTCTGCGCCCTGGCGGCCACGTCCTTCCAGAGCGCGTTCAGGACGACCTGCCGCGAGCATTCGAAGAAATCAGAAAAGCCGGATCCCGCCTCGGCATGGCCACAACAGACATTGTCGACACCACCACCCCGCACGCCGAATCCGTCGTCAAGACGCTTGCGGCCCTCGGCGTTCGCCGCTACCGCTGGGGCGGCTTCCGCTATGATTCAAAACGCCCGATCCCCGAACAACTCGCCGAGTACAGGCTTCGTGTGAAGGATCTGGCGGCCCTTAACCAGCAGTACGGCGTCTGTGCCATGTACCACACGCACTCCGGAATCGGGCAGGTCGGCGCCTCCTTTTGGGACCTCTATCTCATCCTGAAAGACTTCTCCCCCGAAGCTGTCTCGGTCAACTACGACATCGGCCACGCCACCGTTGAGGGAGGCTTCGGCGGCTGGATCAATTCCACCCGGCTCCTGCTCCCGTTTACCCGAGGCATCGCCATCAAGGACTTCGCCTGGAAGCAGGACGCCGTCGGCAAATGGTCTCCCGGATGGTGCGCCCTTGGCCAGGGGATGGTGAAGCTCCCTGAGTTTCTGGCGCTGGCGAAGCAGGGCGGCTTCTCCGGCCCAATGCAATTGCATTTCGAGTACCCGGAACTAGGCGACGCAGCCACCGGCAAGAAGACCATGTCGATCTCCAAGGACGAGTTTCTCGCCATCCAGCGGCGTGACATTGCCCTTTTCAGGAAACTCGCCAAGGAGGCCATGCTGTTGTCATGAAACCATTCCGATTCCTCCTGGGTATCGCCGCCGCTGTGACCGTCGGAGGAGCGGCGATGACGCTCCAGGTCCGCAGCCGCGTGGAGGCATTTCGGGGCAGCGGCGAGTGGCAGGAGGTCAGTTTCAGCACCTCGCTTGAGCCGCGCAAGACAGCCATCATCATCTGCGACATGTGGGACCGCCACTGGTGCAAAGGCGCCGACCGGACGCGTCACGGAAATCGCGAAGAGGGCCAATCCACTATTGGCGCGGGCCAGAAGCCAAGGGATTCTGATCGTCCACGCTCCTTCCGACACGATGGATTTCTATCGCGAGGCTCCCCAGCGGCTCGCCATGAAGAGCCTGCCCAAGGTGACGCCCCCCGCACCCCTTGATCTGCAATCACCAAAACTGCCCATCGACGACTCCGACGGCGGCTGCGATACGCCCGGCGACACCAGCCATCGCGCGTGGACC
Organism: Bryobacteraceae bacterium; assembly: GCA_963714395.1. Classification (GTDB taxonomy): domain Bacteria; phylum Acidobacteriota; class Terriglobia; order Bryobacterales; family Bryobacteraceae; genus JACADU01. Next base: position 77,147 of record CAVQOO010000028.1, on the reverse strand, counting down.
CGTCAGCATCCCATGATCGAGATCGCGCCCGCGGACCTCATCTCCGACAACGGCGAGGAGGTCTACAGCGCGCTGAAGTCTCGCGGAATCACCACCCTCCTGATGATGGGCGTGCACACCAACATGTGCGTGCTCAATCGTTCTTTCGCCATCAAGCAGATGACCCGCTGGGGCATGCGCGCGATGCTCATCCGCGACTTGACCGACGCAATGTATGACCCCAAGGACGCCCCCTACGTGAGCCATGACGCAGGCACCGAGTTGGTCATTCAATACATCGAGAAGCACTGGTGCCCTTCAGTCGCTTTCCTCTGACCTGCTCAAGGCCCTGGCGCAGGGGCATCGGGCCGATGAACGCTACACGCGCCGGCTGCTTCAGGCCAGAAGCGAGCACGCTGCTAATTTCGCTAACGACGCCCCTGATTCGCCGTCCAACCCGCATGGACCTCCACTGGATGCAAGCTGCGCGCCGTCTCTCTCGCTCCCCCGGCTTCACCATCATCGCCGTGATCTCCCTCAGCTTGGGCCTCGCCGGCAACCTCTCCTTCTACCGCCTCATGGACTCCGTCCTCTGGGGCGACCTGCCCTTCCGCGACCCCTCCCGCCTCGTCCGCCTGCAGGAGATGAGCGACGACGGCCGCATCGGCGGCATCTCCTGGCCCAACTTCCTTGACTGGCGCGGCTCCCTCCACTCCTACTCAGCTCTCGCCGCCTACGGCAGCATCGAAGTCAAAGCCCTCGGCGGCCCCGTCAACACGAAGCTCGACGGCGAAATGGTCGACGAGAACTACTTCTCCACCCTCGGCGTCGCACCTCACCTTGGCCATCTCCCCAAAGGCCCGGAAGCCGCCATCAGCAACAGCCTCTGGCAGCGCGCCTTCGCTTCGGACCCCGCCGTCCTCGGCCGCACATTGAAGGTCGGCGACGCCCTGTTAACCATCTCAGCCGTCATGCCCCCTGGTTTCTCGGGACTTGGCAAAGCGAACGACATCTGGCTTCCCCTCGACACCCACCCCGCGGTTTTCTCCCAGCATACCCGCCGGGGCGTTCGCTTCCTCGAGCTCCGCGACATCAAGTTCCTCAACGCCGTCGGCCGTCTCAAACCAGCCATCACCCTCCAGCAAGCCTCCGCCGAAACCAACGCCCTCACCGCCCAACTCGCCAGGACCTACCCCCGCGACAACGCCGGCCGCGGGAAAGCCAGCCTCCAACCCCTGCGTGAAGAAATGGCTGGAGCGTCCCGCGAAGTCGTCATCCTGCTTGCCGCCGCCGGACTCTTCCTCTTCCTCATCGCCTGCGCCAACGTCGCCAATCTCTTCCTCCTGCGCGGCGAACGCCGCGAACGCGAACTCGCCGTCCGCACCGCTCTCGGTGCCTCCGCAAGCGACACTTGCCGTATCTTCCTCTCCGAAAGCGCCCTCATCGCCCTCGCCTCCGCCATTCTTGGCGCGTTCGCTCTCCTCCTGGGGGACCGCGGCACTCCTGCGTTTCCTCCCGGTGGACCTCCCCTCCTGGGCCCGCCCCGCCTGGGACTGGCGCGCCACCCTGATGGGCGCAGCCTTCGCCGCCGCCGCCGCACTCCTCCTCGGACTCCTCCCGGCCCTCCGGTTCGCCCGCATCGAAGCCTCCCCTGATACCCTCAAGGACCGCTCCCTCGGCCAAGGCCGCCGATCCCGCTCCGTCCGCCTTTCCCTCATCGTTGTCGAAACCGCCCTTACCACCCTCCTGCTGTTCGGCGCCGTCCAGGTGTCCCGCAGCTTCCTCCGGCTCACCGGCCAACCTCTCCACTTCGACGCCGATCAACTCGTCTCCCTGCGCTTCGATAGCCCATCCTCCAGCTACGAAAACCTCCCATCCCGGCTCGCCGTCGCACATCGCATTCTCGACCGCGCCCGCGCCATCCCAGGCGTCCAAACCGCGGAACTCATCAGCGGCGACCCTCTCTCCCGTACCGGCATCGGCCGCGGCATGTTGGTCGAGGGCCGCCCCGCCCAGGGCGCACCGCCGAACTTCGCCGTCCGCTTCATGGACGCCGGCCCCCAAACCCTTCGCACCCTCGGCATCCCCGTCGTCGCCGGCCGCGACATCCTCCCCGAAGACGGCCAGCCCGGCCGCGAAGCCTGCGTCGTCAGCGAAAGCTTCGCCCGCCTCGTTTTCCCCAACGAAAACGCCCTCGGCAAGCGCATCCGTTACGTGCCCCCCACGGCCAAGTGGATGACCATCGTCGGCATCGCCCGCGACGCCCGCCTCCGCCACGTCCGCCGCGACCCCTCCCAGGACCCGCAGGTCTACGTCCCCCTCCGCCAGCAGAACGAGGTGATCATGGAACTCTCGCTCATCGCCCGGACCGCCACCCCTAACCAAACCCTCACCGCCCTCCGCGAAGCCGTCCGCGCTGAAGACCCCGAAATCGCCATCCTCAGCGCCGAGCCTGTCGCCGCCCGCCTCGCCGCCCAGCGTTCCAGCGAGCGCAATCTCGCCGCCCTGATCACCGCCCTCGCCGCCCTCTCCAGCCTGCTCGCCGTCGTCGGCATCGGAGGAGTTCTCGCCGCCGGCGTCCGCTGGCGCACCCGTGAAATCGGCGTTCGCATGGCCCTTGGCTCCACCAGTCGCGGCGTCGTCGCCCTCGTTCTCCGCGAGGGAGCAGCGGTCCTCGCCATCGGTCTTGCCATTGGCTTCCTGCTCGCCGCCGCACAAGCCAAATGGCTCGAAACACTTCTCTTCGGAGTCCGCGGCATGGACCTCTGGGCCGTCCTCGGCTCCGCCTCTGCGTTAATGATTTGCGGTGCTCTGGCCGCCGCCGCCCCTGCCTGGCTCGCCGCCCGCGTCAGCCCCGTCGAGGCGCTCCGCGACGAATAGCGCCTTTTGCGGCGCTCCGCAGTCGCCTGTTATATACTCGGCCCCAGCAGGAGGCGCCAGATGGCATCCGACACCAACCGTCGTACCTTCGTTGGCTCAGCCGCCGCTTCCGCCGCGTTTACCATCGTTCCCCGGCATGTCCTGGGCGGGGCCGGCTACGTCGCTCCGAGCGACAAGATCACGCTGGCCCACATCGGCATGGGCACGCAGGGGTTCACCGAGCTTGCCGGCCTGCTCGCCAGCTCCCGAGATCCAGATCGTCGCGGTCTGCGACCCCAACCGCAGCACCAACGACTACGTCGAGTGGGGCAAGGACTGCATCCGCAACACGATTCGCAGGATCCTGGGCAAGCCCGATTGGCAGGCCAACGAAACCGGCTGTCCCGGCGGCCGCGACGTCGGCCAGGAAGTCGTCGACACCTACTACGCCAATCAGCGCGGCGTCGACAAGTTCAAGGGCCGTCAACGCCTACGCCGACTTCCGCGAGCTGCTGGAGAAAGAGAAGGACATCGACGCGGTCAAGATCATGACGCCCGACCATCTCCACGCCACCGTCGCCATCGCGGCGATGAAGAAGGGCAAGCACGTCATGATGCACAAGCCGCTGGCCAACCGCATGCACGAGGCCAGGCTCGTCATCGAAACCGCCCGCAAGACGAAGGTGCGCCACCCACTTCCTGCCCGACGGCGCCGGCGACAGGCAACCGCCGGATCGCCGCGCGGATCAAGGAAGGCGCCATCGGCACGCTGCGCGAAATTCACAACTGGTCGAACCGGCCCGTCTGGCCGCAGTACACGAGATCCCGACGGACCAGCCGCCGGTGCCCGAAGGGCTTCGACTGGGACCTGTGGCTGGGCCCGTCGCTCGACCGCCCCTATCATCCGCACTACACCCACGCCGTGTTTCGCGGCTGGTACGAGTTCGGCGGCGGCTCCATGGCCGACATGGGCATCTACAGCCTCTGGCCGGTGTTCACCGAGTTCGACCTCGGCGCCCCGCTCAGCGCCGACGCCTGGGCCACTCACACCTGCACGATCGAAGAGCAGGTCAGCAAGCGCGTCAAGAACGACTTCGCCTACCCCGCCGCCTGCACCATCCATTTCAAGTTCGCCGCCCGGGCCCCATGCCCGGCGCTGGACCTGTTCTGGTACGACGGCGGCATGAAGCCGCGCCTGCCCGATGAGCTCGAAGCCGCCAACGTCGAATGGCCCATCGAGGGCATCCTGTTCGTCGGCGATCAGGGCAGAATCTTCGCCGGCTTCAACGGCCAGAATCCGCAGCTCGCCGCCAAGGGCAGGATCGAGCCGCTCTTCCCCGGGGAAGCCGCCCGCAGCCTGCCCGCCGCGCCGCCGGCGGTCAGAGCGACCGCAACGCCATCTGGCTGCCCGCCTTCCAAGGCGGAGATCCCTCGCCGGGCAGCTTCCTCAACGCCAGCGGCATCTCCGATGCCGTCACCTTGGGAACCGTCTCCCTGCGCGCCGGCAAAAAGGTTCTCTTCGACAGCGAGAACATGAAGATCACCAACATCCCGGAAGCCAACAAATACCTCGTCCGCGAATACCGCAAAGGCTGGGAGTTGTAAGGAGTTTCAATATGCAGTCAGTTTCCAGAAGGACTTTTCTCGGTGCCAGTGCGATAGGCTTGGCCGGCGCCGCATCGCAACTCTCGGCCGATCCGCTCAAGCTCCCGGCGGGATTCCAGGTCTACCCCGTCAAGGACGCCCTCCTCAAGGACTTCTCCGGCACCCTGAAAGAGTTCGCCGCCATCGGCTACAAGAGTGTCGAAATGTGCTCGCCGCCCGGCTACGGGTGGACGCCGCTCACCAAAATGTCCGGCTCGGAAATGAAGCAGATCATCGGCGCGGCCGGCCTCCACTGCGACAGTTGCCACTACGGCGCCAAGGAGCTCCGCGAGAACCTCGACGAGCGCATCGCCTTCGCCAAGGATCTCGGCCTCAAGCAGATGATCCTCTCCAGCTTCGGCCTGCCCAAGACCGCGACCCTCGACGACTGGCGCAAGGCCGCCGAAGAACTCAACAAAACCGGCGAGAAGATCAAGCAGGCCGGACTCCAGTGCGGCTTCCACAACCACCACGGCGAGTTCCAGACCCTCGAAGGCACCCTCATCTACGACGAGCTCATGAAGCGGCTCGACGGCAAGCTCGTCAAGATGCAGTTCCAGGTCGCCGTCATCAGCATCGGTTACGAAGCGGCAACCTACATGACCAAATACCCGGGCCGCTTCATCTCCCTGCACCTGGCCGACTGGTCGGCCCCCGACAAGAAACAGGCCTCGGTCGGCAAGGGCTCCGTCGACTGGAAGAAGCTCTTCGAGGCAGCCAAAAAGGGCGGCGTCAAGAACTACTACGTCGAGATGAACATGGACGCCATGCGCGAAAGCTACCCCTTCCTGCACGACCTCAAGGTCTGATGGCGTCAGGCTTATTCTGGCCTGGCATTCTGGTATCCTTGCCTGAACCGCAGCGAACGCCCGCTCGAAAGCGTCTGTGGAATGGGGCCCTGGGAGGACTCTGGGATGTCAACCGTTTTGATTACAGGAACCAGCTCTGGCATTGGGCTGGCAACCGCATTGGACTTGGGCCGGGCAGGCCACAAGGTCTACGCCACATTGCGGAATCCTTCACGCGCGTCCCAACTGGAAGTGCAGGCGTCCCGGGAGGGTCTGCCCATCTCGATCCTCACGATGGATGTGGACTCCGATCAATCGGTCTCGGACTGTTTCGCCGGGATCTTCCGGCAAGGCGAATCGATCGATGTCCTCGTCAATAACGCCGGCATCGAACGGCACGGCTCGATTGAAGAACTCCCCATGGACGCCTTTCGAGCAATCATGGAGACCAACTACTTCGGCGCCTTGCGCTGCATGCGCCAGGTGCTGCCGCGCATGAGAGAGAGCCGCAGCGGCTGCATCATCAATGTCACCTCCGTCGCCGGTAAGATCTCGTCTTCACCCCTGGGGGCATACGCCGCTTCGAAGTTCGCCTTGGAAGCTCTCAGCGAAGCGGTGGCACAGGAGATGAAACCCTTCGGCGTCCGTGTCGCCATCGTGGAGCCCGGCATCATCGATACGCCAATGGCTCACGCGATCGAAGATCCGCCCCCATCCCATTACCGTCAGTCACGACACCTCGCCGCGTTATTTCACGCCTCGCTCCAGCATCCGACGCCGCCTTCCGTTGTCGCCGCGGTCATCAGAAACGTCATCGAAAGCGGGACCGCCAAGCTGCGGCACCCTGCCGGACCGGACGCCGAACCATTCATCGGTTGGCGTGCCGCCATGACGGATGAGCAATGGATCGACTTCAACGCGCTCGACGACCAGGGCTTCCACGATGCAGTCAAGCGCGACTTCGGCCTCGAGATCGACATTCAGCCCGAAACCGCGCATACGCATCTCGCTGCCTCGGCAGATTGAGGATCTGGGCCTGCCAACAATCCGCGCCGAGGTTCTCACCGTGTCATCTGCGCAGTGCGGAATGCCTCTCCGCGCTGGTAGAGTTCCAGCCTCAACCCGATCGCGCTCGCCAGAGCCTGCCGGTTCTGCTCCGCCGCTGCGTCGCGTGCCCGCCTCGCCGTGGCAACCGCATCCGGGAAGCGCCGCGACTCTGCATAGGCAGCGGCCAGCGCGTCGAGCGCCGCCGCGTCGCGCCCCTTCGATAGGTCCACCGCGCGCAGCGCCAGCCCAATCGCCTCCGCGCCGCTGCGTGCTGCGCCGTCCGGATTTGTCGCCAGCGCCCAGGACACCTGCGTGAGCGCGGCAACGTTGTCCTTGTCCAATCTCAGCGCCTCTCGCCAATGCGCCAGCGCCTCGGTGATCGCGCCGCTGAGATAGACCGCGTTGCCGAGATTCAACTGCGCCTTCGCCAATCCCGGGTTGAGCGCCACCGCCTTCTCGAATCGCCGCCGGGCCTCGGCCAGCTTCCCTGTCTGCATCAGCGCAACCCCCAGGTCGTTTTGCGCCTCAGCGTTTTTGGCGTCGAGCTCGACCGATCTCTCGAGATGCGGCAGCGCCTCCGCTGGCCTCCCCAGACGCAGCAGCACCAGCCCGGCGTGATACTCCGGCTCCGCGTCGGCGGGCCTCAGCCGCGCCGCTTCGCGAAGATAGGGCAGCGCCTCCTCCGGCCGCTCCAGCGTCTCGAGCGCCCGGCCCAGATTCCAGTGCACCTCGGCGTAGCCCTGATCGGATTCCAGCGATTTCTTCCAATGCGGAACCGCCTCTTCCAGGCGTCCCGTCTGCGCCAGGGCATAAGCCAGGTTATTGTTGGCTCGCGCGTCGGCCGGGCTGCAGTTCCAGAGCCTTCCTCCAGGCCGGCACCGCCTCGTCGAACCGTTTCTGCACGGCCAGCGCCCAGGCGCGATCGAAGCGGTTGTAGAACTCCACCGCCGGCGCCTCGATGCTCAATAGACCGCCCGGCGGGATGTTCACGAACTCCGGCAGGTTGACCGCTCGATTCGCGGCGGTTGTATTCTCGACCAGAATGGCCGGGCTGTCGTTGCCCTCCTCGTCGATGTGCGTCAGGTACATCTGCGTGTACGGCGAGCGCGCCTTCGAAGAAAACACCAGCCAGCGGCCGTTTGGCGAAAAGCTGTGCCAGGAATTCATGAGCGGCGTGTTGGCCCTTAACCGCCGTGCCTCTCCCCCTGTGGCCGGTACGATGTAGAGCTGGCTGTCGGGCCGCATCAGCAATCCGTTGCGCGCCTGAACGAACACGATCCACCGCCCGTCCGGCGAAACCCGCGCGAACGAGTTGCTCATCCCGTTACCCGACGCCCCTCTGATCGGCTCCGCTTTGCCTCCCTTTCCGCCATTGAACGGAATCCGATAGAGGTCGTACTGCACCTGCGTCTCGTTCGGATCGTTTGCAAACTCGGCCAGCTTCGCCCCCTCCGGGTAGGCCTCGCGCGCCGCGGCGCGCGCAAACACCAGCCATTGCCCGTCCGGGCTCCACGCCGCGTTGGTCTGCACAAAGCGCGGATCGTCCGCCCCGGGCAGCGGACGCCGTTCTTTCGTGGCCCGGTCGTACACCACCAGAATCCCTCGCGTGGCATAAAACACTTGCAGGAATCGGTAATCCTTGAAGTTGGCCACGTAGTAGTTGCGCGCCAAGTCCCGCTCCGCCCCGACCGTCGTCACCACGTATCGTCCGTCGGGTGAGATCTGCGACATGAAGCCCACTCTCATTGGGCCGGCGGGCTGTTCTCGAAACGAGAGCCACGAAATCACGTCCTCGTTCCGCACAACCGTCCGGGGCCCCACTGCCGAGATCGCATACAAGCCCTTGTCATTCTGCGGCCCGTCCAGGTCCATCCCCAGGTGCTTGCCGTCGGCGGAGAACGAGTGGCAGTTCGCGCAGGTGTGCATGCCCTCCAGCACCACCTTGCTCTTCGGCTGGTTCAGGTCGCGTAGCCGCCACGCGATCAGCGGGATCGCCGCCTCCGCCAGCGGCTTGATCACTCCCTTCTCCAGTTCCGAGGGCATCAGCGGAACGTCCCGGTAGAAGATGGGAGCGCCTGCCGGATCCCGCGACGTTTGAATCGAAACCGAACCCTGCGAAACCATGTGGCGTCGCCTGCTATCGCTGAAGCCCGTCACGACGATTCGCGCCGGCCGCTCAACCGAGCGCCTCTTGACCTCGGCCCACAGCGCGGCCTCCGGAGTCCATGTCCAGCTCCCGGCCATCTCCGCCGGCAATTGCGGCGGTTCGTTGGTCGCCGCCACCGCGCGCTCATCGATCTCGCCCGGCTTGAGTCTCGATACCACCGGTTTGACCTGAATGGCGCCCTTGCCATCCTGAAACTCGATTTCGACCCGCCACGCGGCAATCTGTCCGGACGCTTCCCGCCACAGAAACGCCGGCGCCGTGATCTCGGGCGGGAACAGCGAGCCCTCGCGCGGATAGTCGATGGTCACCTCCGCCGCGGCGCCGAGCGCCACGGCGGCCATCACGAATGCCGCGCCAAGCTGTCTCACCCTCCCATTGTCCACAGACTGATCTCAACGCGCCGCCCGCGTTCGGGGACAGATGATGCCGCCGTCTTCGGCGGCGAGTCTGTCCTCGAACCGCTCCCGACCCCCCCTTGCAGAAGCCGCATACCGCAACCCCGGCTTCAACACCCGCGGGAGGATTGCTCTCAGCGGCTCCAATCCCCGCGGCTTCTTTCAGTTCAAGCGGCACTCGTTCCGCGCCGCCCAGCCGCGTAATACACGGCCGGAACCACCACCATGTTCAGGGCAGTGGATGTGAAGCAGACCAAACAGAATCACCATGGCCATGGGCGCCTGGATTTCGCTTCCAGGCTTGCCCATTCCGGCGGCAATCGGAACGAGCGCCAGTCCGGCCGCCATGGCCGTCATCAGAATCGGCGCGAGGCGCTCAGTGGCGCCCACCGCAACCGCCTGGCGGAGATCGGTCACACCCTCCACCTCCTGAAGGTGGCGGATGTGCGCGACCAGCATGATGCCGTTTCGAGTGGCGATGCCGAACAGAGTGATGAACCCAATGATCGAGGCGACGGAAAGAACCCCGCCGGCGAAATAGACGCCGGCAACCCCGCCAACCAGGGCAAGCGGCAGATTGAGCATGATGATCAGGGCGTCGCGAGTGGAGTGGAACGCAGTGGCCAGGATGAGCAGGATGGCGACGATCACACCTCCGCCGAGGACCAGCAAGCGGCGCGAAGCCTCAGCCTCGCTCTCGAACTGCCCGCCGTACTCGACACGGTATCCTTGCGGCAGTTTGACCTGCGCGCCCACTGCCGTTTCGATCTCATTCACCACGCCCAACAGGTCGCGTCCCGCGACGTTGCACTGCACGACGATCTTGCGCTGAACGCCCTCGCGGCTGATGAAGTTCGGGCTGCGATCCTCATAGATGTCGGCCACGGAATCGAGCGGAACCTTCGCTCCTGAGGGTGAGTCGATGAGCGTCTTGCCGATGACGGCGAGATCCTCCAGGCGCGTCTCCGGGTAGCGGACAACCAGCGGGAAGCTGATCTGGCCTTCCAGGATTCGGTTGACTTCGATGCCGACGAAGGCTGTCTGAATCTTGGTTGCGACATCGCCAGGCTGCAAGCCGAATCGAGCGGCATCCTCCGGCCTCACGCGTACGCGCACCGTCGGAATGTCGGTCTGCTGCTCGACGGAGAGGTCGACAACCCCGTTGATTCCCTTCATTGCGGATTCGATCTGGCGCGCCAGGGAACGCAGCAGAACGAGGTCATCGCCGAAGACCTTGACCGCGATGTTGGCGCGTGTTCCGGAGAGCATGTGGTCGATGCGGTGCGAGATGGGCTGGCCGACCGTGACATTCATTCCGGGAAGAAGCGTCACCCTCTCGCGGATCTCATTCAGTACCTCGGCCTTTGGCCGATCCTTCATTCGCAGCGTGACGTCCAACTCGGCGGATTCGACACCCTGGACGTGCTCGTCCAGCTCCGCCCGTCCGGTCCTTCGCGCGGTGGAAACCACCTCGGGAATGCCGAGCAGAATCCGCTCCAGGCCGCGCCCGAGATTGTCGGAATCCGCGAGACTCGTGCCGGGCAGCGTCACCGCGCTGATGGTCAACGTCCCTTCGTTGAACTCCGGCAGGAACGCCCGGCCCGTCCGGGAGAGCGCCACTCCCGCGGCAATGATCAGCAGTACTGAAGGGATGACGACCCAGATCGGATGGTCAAGCGACCAGTTCAGCGTCGGCCTGATACATCCGCTTCAATTGCGTCACCAGCCAGGGCTCGTGGCCCTTCAGAATCGACTTGCGCGTTCGGCAGCAGGAAGGAGCAAAGTGCCGGTGTCACCGTCAGCGCGACCACAAGCGAAGCGGTGAGGCTGACGATGTAGGCGAAGGCGAGCGGGGTGAGCAACCGGCCCTCCACGCTGCTCAGCGCGAACAGCGGCAGGAAGACCAGAACCACGATGACGGTCGCGAAGACGACCGAGCTTCGGATCTCGCTGCTCGCGCGGTAAATGACCTCGAGCGCGGGCAGCCGTTCCGCCTCTGGCTTCAGAGTGTTCTCGCGAAGCCGCCGCATGACGTTCTCGACGTCGATGATGGCGTCGTCCACCAGCTCGCCGATCGCGATGGCGAGGCCGCCCAGACTCATGCTGTTGATCGTGAAACCGAACCAATTCATGGTCAGCACCGCCGTCAGCAAAGACACTGGGATCGCGAGGAGCGTAATGACGGCTGCGCGAACATTCATCAGGAAGAGCACCACCACGATCACGACGAGAATGGCCCCGTCGCGCAGGGCCTTGGTGAGATTCTCGAGCGATCTCTCGATGAAGTCCGCCTGCCGGAACACCTGCTTGTCGATCTTCATCCCTGGCGGCAAGCCACGTTGGATCTCATCGAGAGTTGCGTCCAGACGCCGCGTCAGCTCCAGCGTGTTCGCGCCGGGCTGCTTCTGAATGCCGAGAACGACCGCCGGCTCTGCGTTGTGGGAACCCTCGCCGCGCTTGAGTGCCGGTCCGATTCGCACCTGGGCGACGTCACGAACGAAGATCGGCCGCCCGTCTCGCGATGTCACGGCGATGCTGCCGATTGTTTCCTCCGAAGAAGCCCGGCCAACACCCTGGATCAGATACTCCTGCCCCCCGGCGACACGAAATCCCGCCGAAGCGTTTTGGCTGCCCTGCCGCAGGGCGTTCTCGACATCGTTGAGCGAGACCGAGAACTGGCGCAGTAGCTGCGGCGCCACCAGCACTTGATACTGCTTCTGGTCCCCACCCGTCGGCACCACCTGAGCGACTCCGGGCACCGCAAGAATTCGCCGGCGAAGCACAGTGTCGGCCACGGTCCGCAGTTCCATTCCTGAATGGCGATCCGATTCCAGCGTGACGAACAGGATCTCGCCCATGATCGAGGAGATGGGGGCGAGATACGGCTTGTCGACATTTGAAGGCAGTGCGGCGGAGACGAGCGAGAGTTTTTCGTTCACCGTCTGCCGGGCGCGATGAATCTCCTGTCCCCAGTCGAACTCGACCCAGATCACCGCCACACCCACCGCCGTCGCCGACCGCACGCGGCGAACACCGGGGGCTCCGTTGATGGCGGATTCGATGGGGAACGTAACCAGCGCCTCCATCTCGGTCGGCGCCATGCCTCGCGCCTCCACCAGGACAGTGACCGTCGGCGCTGTCAGATCCGGCAGGACATCCAGGGGCGTATCGCGAATGGAGTACCCGCCCCAGATCAGTAGCGCTGCCGTCATGAATAGTACGACGGCGCGGTGATGAAGAGACCAGCGAATCAAGTGAATCAAGCATCGGATCTCTCCCTAGTGAACGTGACCATGCGCAGGCACCTGGTTGGACATGGCCGCCAAGCCGGATCAGATGCGCGCCTCGCGTGACGACACGCTCGCCAGGAAAGGCCCCTTCAAGCACCTGGACGTATCCGCCCTCGCGGATTCCGAGCTTCACGGGCCGGCGAAGAAACGCTTCGCCGGACTCCTGAATGAAGATCACAGGCCGGCCTCCGTCGTCCACAAGGGCCGACTCGGGCACGGCCGGAGCGGCACCCGACGCTTTGGTGAGCAATCGGACGTGGAGCGCCTGATGAATCGCGACGCTCCGGTCCCGGTTATCCACTTGGTAGATGACTGGAAAGGTCCGAGACTGCGGGTCCACCACTCGCCCGACGGATACGAGGCGGCTCAGAGGCCTCGGCTGGGCGGAGCCGGGAACCTCCAATTCCGCCCCGCTGAGATTCCGCATCTGCGGCAGTTCCGCCTCGGGCACAATCGCGGAAACGTAGACCGAATCGGCGTCGACGATCTTGAAGATTGTCTCGCCAGCCTTTACATTGGCGCTGGGCGCGGCCGTTGTCTCCACCACGATTCCGGAAATCGGAGCGCGCAAGGCGAACAGTCTGGCACCCTTCGGATTCGCTTCGGCTGTGCTGGATGCCTCGTACTGGGCAATGCGCGTCTCCGCTGCCCTGAGCCGTGCCTCCACCGTTGCTTCCACGGTCCTCGCTTCATCAAGCCTCTTGGCGGGAGCCGCTCCGGACTGGACGAGCCTCTCGGCGCGCTCGCGGTCCTTGCGGGCCAATTGAAGCGCGAGCGATGTTTCGTCCTTTGCCAGTTCCAAGGAGGAAAGGTCACTCGGCGCGCTTGTTGGCGGGAGTAGGCTGGCGAGCACCTGCCCCTGCGATACGCGCGCACCGATGACGGGAAGGTTCTCGGCCACGAGCCGGCCGTCGAAAGGAACAGTGACTTCCGCCTCACCGCCAGAGCGTGGGAGCACTTCCGCCGGGACCCGGATGCTTGACCTCAACTTCCGGTCTTCGATGATGGCCGTGCCGAAGTCCAAGGTCCACTGCTGTTCTTTTAGGAAGGCGATCTTCTCGTCTGTTTCCGCCCCATGTTCGTGGACCGCCGCAGCCTTCGTTGCCGACGACTTCAATCGCACCGAGTTCGTGTGCATCGGTCAAACCGTCGGTTGTGAGGTGCACCGATAGCTTAAACTCTCCGGCCGCCGCGGGCTTCACGTCCACGCCGAAGATGCCGGGCCGGGACGGGCCGTCCGTGCGGAACGATTCGACCTTGCCGTCCGGGGAGGTGAGGCGAATCTCAACCTTTCCTTTGGCGACCGGCTTGAACGTGTCCAGTCGAGTGAAGTGGACGGCGAAGCGGCTTGTCTGGCCAACCACCAGCGGCGGGTACTCCGCGAACAGCTCGGTCTTCGTCGTCCAGTTCGTGTAACTTTCCGGATGCGGCTCCGGCTCAGTCGCCTTCTGAGCGACCGGCTCCTGCTTCTGGCAGCCCGCGGTGAAGATCACCAGCAAAAGAATGAACGACCTTCTCATTTCCCAAGCTCCTCTCCGACCACGCGTTCCAGTTCGATCTGCGCTTCCTTCACTGCTGCCTGAATATCGAGCATTCGCAACTGCGCCTGCCGTTGTGAGCGGTAGGCGTCGAGCAGTTGCAGGATTCCGATCTCGCCTTCCTGATAGGCGACCGTCGCGATCTTGATCAGCTCCGGTCCGCTGTCGGCCAGTTCCTGGCGGTACCGGTCGCGGGCCTGGACGCGGACGTTGAACGCGCGTACGGTCCCCTCGACTGCCGCCTGAATCCGCTGCGAGAGGATTTGCAGCCGGGCCGAGATCCGTTCCTGCTCGGCGGAGTAGCGAGCAACTTCGGCTTGGCCTTTGTTGAAGAGCGGCAGCGGAATTGTGACGCCAATCACGCCTCCGTTCGCGATTCTGTTCTGACCGACATCCGCGCGCTTGAATCCGGCGTTCAGCACCGGCTCGGGGATCTTCAACCGGTCCGCCGCACGCTCCTCCAGCCGGAACTGTTCGAGGCGCCGTCTGTTCGGCCCGGAAATCCTCACGCGCACCCATTGCCCGTTGCACCAGTGCTGTTCCGTCGAGTGGTCCGAGGATCGTTTCGATCTGGCCCGCGACCGTCGCAACTTGAGTCGCCGGCGGAAGAAACGCCAGGAGGCGAGATCGTTCCAGTTCCATCTCGGCCTGGACGAGAGCAAGTTCGGCAAGAAGTTCGGCCCGCTCCCGCTCGGTACGCATCCGGTCGAACTTCGAGCCCTCGCCTTCGCGCTCTCGGTCGCGGAGCACCCGGATGACGTTCTCGATTTCCTTCAGCCCGGTCGAGTAGACCCGTTCCCGTTCCTGCGCCGCCAATAGCTGGTAGAACGCCAGACGCAGACTGGTGCGAGCTTGCCAGATGTCGAAGGCGCCCTCTGCTTCGGTCGCACGAACCGCCGAATCGCCGGCCTGGCGCAGCAGCTTCAACCGTCCGTTGATCGGGATTGCCTGCTCCGCCTGGAAGAACTCCGTGAGTCCAGCGCCTTCCCGGCTGTAGTTGAAGCTGGGGTTTGCGTAGAGTGACCGGCCTTTGGCCTCCGCCTGCGCGATGGCCGCGCGAGCGCGGGCCTCCCTCGCGTATGGACTCTGTTCAAGGAACTTCTGGACTACGCTCGATTCCGTCCACTCCTGCGCCGAACATAGGCCCGCAAGTGCGGCCATGGACAGCAGAGAAGTGGCGGCGCGATTGGGCAAATGCATTGCGCCACCTCATCAAAATCAACTTTTGGGAACTACAGGGGGTTCGCGCACACGAGTGGTGCGCCTGATGGGTGGGTTAGGCAGGAGGGGCGCGGGATTTGAGAGAGAGCCGCCACGGTGGATCGTGGCTGTGCGGGATCAGTTCGGCTAACAGGCTGGGTTGCGCCGCCGGCTCCGGAAGGACAATGGTCTCCGGGAGAATGGCGGCTAATCTGACTGGGGACTTCCCATCACCGGCAAGCCAGCTCAGAGGACGAGCGTCGACGGCGTGATCGTCGGACTGCACGGTAGGGCCATCATTGTGCTCGACAGACCAATGAGCGTGGGCGAATCCGTGAGCATGCTCATGGCCCGGATCGCGGTCATGGAAATGTAGGAACGGAGCTTGGGCGAAGGCCAGCAATAGGCTGGCGATTACGCCGAGATGCAATGTCCTACGCACGTTTTCCTATCTTACCGTTCTTACCCTCTGAGGCGATGCGCCGCCCGATTGAGCCGGCCCATCTCGGCGTCGTCAAGCCCGCCGGCAATTTCTTTCTTCCCCATTCTCAATGCCTTCCCGACATCCCACCCCGAAATCCTTGTTTCGATGGTGGAGCGTTTCATCGGGGGAGCCTTGCTATGGCCAGCGAATTCGGATTATTCAATGTCACCAACCCGGCGCTCTCAAGCGCTGGCCGCCCACAGCCCCAATCGCCGCGTTGTTGTCCTCCCATCCCTCTCTCCACCGGCTCCCGCCGGGCCAGCCACCCCGTTCGAACCCAAAATCCCCAATGGTTACAACGACATCGATCCCGAGTACGAACCTTCTTCAAACCCTGTCGGGTATCCTACGAACCCATCCTCGGGTTCCCTGGAACCCAAGAATTCGCCGGCCGGAGGCCTTGCCGCATGAGCCGTCTCACCCTCCTCGACTCTCGAAGATCTGGCCGCTCCCGACTCGCCGCATTTACAATGCAAGTAATGCGTCTCTTCTGGGCACCCCTGTTCGTTCTCTGCGCCCCTCTATCGGCCCAGTCCGTCGACTACGCCCAACAGGTTCACCCCATCCTCGCCGCCCGCTGCCTCAATTGCCACAACGGCAAAGCCGGTCAGGCCGGACTCTCCCTCGCCGCCCGTCAGGACATGCTCCGCGGCGGCACATCCGGTCCCGTCCTCGTCCCCGGCGACAGCGCCCGCTCCCTCCTCCTCCAGCGCATCAACGGAACCAAAGGCGCTCGCATGCCTCTCGGCGGCGAACCCCTGCCCGCCGCCGCCATCGCCATCATCCAGAAATGGATCGACGAAGGCGCCCGCGTCAACACCACAGCCGCCCCGACCCAAGCCTTCTCACTCGCCCTCAAGCCGCCCACTGAAGCCGGCATCGACAACATTCTCGCCCCTTATTACAGCCGCCACCGCGTCCCTCCGAAAGCCCCTATCTCCGACGCCCTCTTTGTCCGCCGCGCCTACCTCGACCTCTGGGGACTCCTCCCTCCGCCCGACCAGCAGCAGCGCTTCCTCGCCGATCCGCGCCCCGACAAACGCCAGCGCCTCATCGACGAGCTTCTCGCACACCCCCGCAACTACGCCGAACATTGGATCAGCTTCTGGAACGACCTGCTCCACAACGACGAAGGCGTTGTCTATCACGGCGAGCGCGCCTCCATCACCCCCTGGCTCCTCAACGCCCTCGAAGCAAAACCAGCCCTACGACGAGTTCGTCCGCGACCTCCTCGCTCCCCCCGAAAAAGGTGGTGCCGCCGGTTTCATCCAGGGCGTCACCTGGCGCGGTACCGTCAACGCCTCCCAGACTCCTCCCATGCAGGCCGCGCAGAACTCCGCTCAGGTCTTCCTCGGCATCAACCTCAAGTGCAATTCCTGCCACGACAGCTTCATCAGCCACTGGAAACTCCGCGAAGCCTACGCCCTCGCCAGTTTCTTCACCAATGAGCCCCTCGAAATCGTCCGCTGCGACGTCTCCACCGGCCAGATAGCCCAGCCAGCCTTCCTTTATCCCGAACTCGGCAGCGCCCCCAGCCTCAACGTCACTCCAGGACAAACGCGCCGCCGCCGCCCGCTTCTTCACCGCCCGCGAAAACGGCCTCTTCGCCCGCACCATCGTCAACCGCGTCTGGCGGCTCCTGTTCGGCCGCGGCCTCGTGGAGCCCCTCGACGAAATGGAGGGCACCGCCTGGCACCCGCCCCTGCTCGAATGGCTCGCCGCCGACTTCGCCAACAGCGGCTACGACATGAAGCACCTGCTGCGCACCATCATGACCTCACAGGCCTGGCAGCGCCCCTCCGTCAAAGCCGGCAATCCGCGCGACCCCGACTACGTCTTCTCCGGTCCCTGGCCCCGCCGCCTCACCTCTGAGCAGTTCGCCGATTCCATTGCCTCCATCACCGGCGAGTGGCGCGTCCGCATCGACAACCGCCCCGTCCCCGGCATCTATGCTCGCGAATGGCGCTTCAAAGCCAACTCCATGACCCGCGCGCTCGGCCGCCCCGTCCGCGACGGCGCTGTCACCGAGCGCCAGATCGAATCCACCACTCTGCAGGCTCTCGAGCTCACCAACGGCCGAACCATTAATCAGTGGCTCCAGGATGGCGCAGGCCGCATGGTCGGCACACTCGACCCTGCCCCCGCCAGCCTCTTCGATTCCGGCCTCATGCGCGGCAGCAGCAAGGTCGAAGTTGACCTCGACATCCAGGGCCGCAAGCAACTCCATCTCCTCGTCGTCGACGTCGACTCCTACGACCCCGCCCGCGTCAAAGTCCTCTGGAACAACGCCCGCCTCTCCGGGCCCAACGGCGATTCGCCCGTGCCCTCCGGCGTCACCCTCGGCCGCGACTTCCTGATCGATCTCACAGGCAAGACCTTCACTCGATTCCGCGCCACCCTGGCCATCGATCCCGCCTCCAACCAATCCGACATCTCTCCCGCCGTCCGCGCGTTTGTCTTTGAGGCCGCCCCCAACCCTCGCAAGCTCGTCTCCGCCGCCGGCGATCCGCCCGCTGCCGCTCAAGCCGCCCCCCTCTACTCCCAGCGGCCTCGTCACCGGCATTTACCAGCACGCCCTCAGCCGCCCGCCCCTTCCCGCGGAAATGACAGCCGCGCTCCACCTCGTCGCCGCCAACGGTAAGCCCAGCCGCGAAGGCCTCCAGGACCTCCTCTGGGTCGTCCTCATGTCGCCGGAGTTTCAGTTCATACGCTAAGGAGCCCAACATGAACACCAGAAGAGAATTCCTCCTCAGCGCCGCCTCAGCCAGCCTCGCCGCTGCCGCCGCGGAAAAGAATAAACTGCTCCCGGCCAAAGCCGACTCCGTCATCCTCCTCTGGATGGCCGGCGGCATGGCCCAGACCGAGACCTTCGACCCCAAACGCAAAACCGCCTTCGCCTCCGGCGTTCCCTCCAACTCCGTTCTCAGCACCTTCGACCCCATCCCCACCTCGGTCGACGGGCTCCAAATCTCCCAAGGTCTCGAACGCATCGCCAAGGTCATGGATCGCGGCACGCTCCTGCGCTCCCACCGCGTCGGCGACCTCGGCTTCATCCTCCACTCCAAGCATCAGTACCACTGGCACACTGGCTACGCCCCGCCACAGCCCGTGCCCGTCCCGCACATGGGCTCGTGGGTCGCCAAGATCCTCGGACCCCGCAAGCCCGATGTGCCCGCCTTCGTCAACATCGGCCAGAACCTCGAAATCGGCGCCGAAAGCGACGCCGTCAAAGCCTACACCACCGCCGGCTTCCTCGGCAGCGAGTTCGGACCCTTCAACATTCCCGACCCCGCCGACGCAGTCTCCGCCGTCCGCCCTCCGCAGGAGTTCACCGAGCTGCGCTTCCGCCGCCGCTACCAGGCCTATCGCGACCTGATGAAGTTGAACCCGGTCATGCAGTCCGGCACCGACGCGCAGCGCGAATCCCTACTTCGCTCCGTCGAGAACGCCCACCGTCTCCTGATGTCGCCCGCCGCCAAGGCCTTCGACCTCGACCTCGAGCCCAAGTCCTCCTACGACACCTACAACACCGGCAAATTCGGCCAGGGCTGCCTGCTCGCGCGCCGCCTCGTCGAAGCCGGCGCTCGCTTCGTCGAGGTCTCCACCGAGTACATTCCCTTCCGCTTCTGGGACACCCACGAGAACGGCCACACCCGCGCGCAGGGCATGAAGGAGACCATCGACCGCCCCGTCTCCCAGCTCATCCTCGACCTCGAGGCACGCGGCCTCCTCGACCGCACCCTCATCATCCTCGCCAGCGAGTTCGGCCGCGACATGGTCACCGAAGGCAAGCCCGGCAATGTCGTCCAGGACCAGGTCAAACAGCCCGACCTCATGACCGACATCAAGCACTACGGCATGCACCGCCACTTCACTGAAGCCTCCAGCGTCCTGCTCTTCGGCGGCGGTTTCCGCCGCGGCGCGGTCTACGGCGAAACCGCCCCCGAGCGTCCCTGTGTGATCACCAAAGACCCAGTCACCATCGAGGACCTGCACGCCACCATCTACCGCGCCCTCGGCATCCCCCACGATTGGTCCGAAGTCTTCGAAAAGCGCCCCTTCTACGTCACCAAAGACGCCAAGGGCAAAGCCGTCGACGCGCTGCTGTCATAACCAATCGGGCTACTTGCGCCGCAGCAGCGTCCGGCCCAGCTTGATCCGCCCGATCGCCGTGTTGATGTGGTCCGGCCCCTGCGTCCGCTCGAACATGGCCACCGCCTCGCGGAACAGCTTCTCCGCCTCCGCGTTCTCCTGCGCTGCCATGTGCGCGCTGCCCAGGTTCGATGTCCCGATTCCGATCAGGTAGTGTTGCTCCCCGTACACCTCGCGGTAAATCGCCACCACCCTGCGGAACGCCGCCTTCGCTTCATCGAAGCGCTTCAGCTTGATCCAGGAGTTGCCCAGCTCGTTCAGCGCCGAAGCCACTCGCGGATGCACCGCCCCGAAGACCCGTTCCTGGACGGTCAGCGCCTGCCGCAGCATCTCCACAGCCTCGTCGAATCGCTCCTGGAACACGAGCGCCCGGGCGACCATCGTCATGCCCGACGCCGTCCTGTGGTGATTCTCGCCATAGAAACCCCGCGTGATCGCCAGCGCCTGTCTGTGGTACTTCTCCGCTTCCTTGTAGTGCCCCAGATCCTGTTGGATCGCCCCCAGGTTCACCAGGCATTCCGCCACCCGCGGATGCTGCTCCCCGTAGATCTCCCTGTTCATCGCCAGGACGCGCAGATTCAGCTTCTCCGCCTCTGCATAGTGCCCCGCGTAGAAATGCGCGTTCGACAATTCGTACAGGCTGGCCGCCAGATCCGCCTTCGACGCCCCGGTTTCCGAGCGCAGCCGCACCGCCTCCTCAAGAACCGGAATCGCCTTGTCGTAAGCTCCTTTCTCCTCGAGCACCCGCCCCAGTGCATCTGTCGCCGATGCAATCGCCGGATGGCCCGCCGGCAACTCGCGCCTGCTTCGATCCAACCCCTCTCGCACGAACTTCTCTGCCTCGTCCAGCTTCGCCTGATCCACTCTGAGCAGCCCCAGCGATACCAGCGCCTCCGATGCCCCAGCTCCCTGGGTTGCCCTGCGCCGGGCCAGCGACTCGTTCAGCAGCGCATTGGCCTGCTCCAGATTCCCCTGTTTGTGATAGATCTCGCCCAACGTTTGGTACAACTCCGCCTGCACCGCCGGATCCCTGTCCAGAATCCGCGCCTCCCGCGCGCCGCGATCGATCAACGTCGCCACTGTCAGATCCTTCGACGGCCCCGCCTCCTTGTCTCCGCCCTCGAACAGATTCAGCATGAAGCGCTGTACCCGCTGTGTTCGAGCCGCTTCCTCCAGCGCCGCATTCCTCTCGCCAGCCAGCCGCACCAGAAAGTACCCCACCAGGCCTGTGACCGCCACCGCCACGGCCGCCGCCGCCGCCACCTCCGCCCTTCTTCTCCTCACGAACTTGCTCAACCGGTAACCCAATGTATCCGGCCTCGCCTCCAGCGGCTCCCTTTCCAGGTAGTGGTCCACGTCGCGCATCAACGCTTCCACGGATCCGTACCGCTGTCCCACATCCTTGTGCATCGCCTTCAGGCACAACACATCCAGGTCGGCCCAGGCCGCTGCGCTCGCCTCTTCCTCCGCGCCCTTCCCGTCGCTCTGCTCCCTCACCCGCCGCGCCACCAGCGATGGCCTCACCGCCTCGCGCTCCGATACCATCGCCAGCGCCTCCACCGGACTCGACTTCGACATGTCGAACGGAAGCCGCCCCGTCAGCAGTTCGTACAGCACCACCCCCAGGGAATACACGTCGCTGTGAATGCCCACCCTCTCCCCGCGAAATTGCTCCGGCGACGCGTAGGCCGGCGTCAGCAGCCTCAGCCCTGTCCTCGTGTGGTCCGCGTTCATCTCATAGGTGTCCGCCTGCTTCGCAATCCCGAAGTCCAGGAGCTTCACCACGCCCGCGGCTGTCACCAGAATGTTCGACGGTTTCAGGTCCCTGTGAATCACTGCGTGCTGGTGCGCAAACCGCACCGCCTCGCACACATCCCTGAAAATCCGCAGCCGCTCTTCCAGCGATCGCCGCCCCGCCGCGCAATACTTGTCCAGCGCCATCCCGTCTACGTGCTCCATCACGAAGTACGGAGTGCCGTCCGCCAGAGTGTCCGCATCCATCAGCCGCGCAATCCCCGGATGATTAAGCTGCGCTAGCATTCTCTGTTCCTCGGCGAACCGTCTCCGCCGCGATGGCGAGATCCACGCGTCCCGCAGCACCTTGATCGCAGCCACCGACCCCAGGTCCGCCCTCGACGCCAGGAATACCGTCCCCATGCCGCCTTCACCCAGAACCCGCTCGATCCGGTAGGGACCTATCCTCTGCCCTTCCGCTACGCCCTCGCCCAGCGCGCGCCCCGCCAGATCCTCTACTCTCCCGTCCAGCGGCCCGGCGGTTCCCCTGTCCTCCTCGATCATCGCCAGAACGTCGTCGATCAACTCGACATCGCCGCCGCACTCCGCCCTCAGGTACTCCGCCTGCTTCGCTCCTTCGATCTCCGAAGCCGCGTGAAACAACGCCTGCATCTTCTCCCAGCGGCTACTCTCCATGCGCCCCCCGCTTCACCTGTGCCGCCAGCCAGGCACGCGCAGACCGCCAGTCCCGCAGCACCGTCGCCTCCGACACTCCCAGCAGCGAGGCGATCTCCTCCACCTCCAGCCCGCCAAAGAACCTGGCCTCGACCATCGCCGACTGCCGCGGATTCATGCGAGCCAACTCGTTCAAAGCATCGTCCAACGCGAGCAACTCTTCATCGTCCGGCACAGGCGCATTCAGCGATTCATCGAAAGTGATCCGCACCCCAGCCCCTGCGCCCCGCTTGTCCGCCATCCGCCGCCGCGCCGCCGTCACCAGCACTTGCCTCATCGCCCTGGCCGCAATCCGCTTGAAGTGCAACTCCGGCGCCCGCGCCACCTCCGGAGTCCTCGCCAATTTCATCCACGCTTCGTTGACCAGGGTCGTCGGGCTCAGCGTCGCCCCGGGATCCTTTCGGCGCACCCCCGCCGCCAGCCGCCGCAGTTCCTCATACGCGAGGCTGAACAGGTAGTCGAGAGCCTCCCTGTCCCCTGCTCCCTCCGCAAATAGAGAATCTGCACCATGCATGACGGTTTTGTCCCCGGCCCCGCGTATTGCTGAGTATAGCCGCCAATTGACTGGCTGCAACCACCGAATCACCACCTGGGAGGTAGACATGCCCATCGCAAGGCTCGACCGTCAACAAGTCCTCGGCGCGTCTGAAGTCCACCGGCTCCTCCGACCCCGACATCCTCTATGCCCGAAAAGAAGAGCTCCTCGGGGACTCCCGCAAGATGAAGATGCTCGGTACGATTCCCATCATCATCGGAGTGATCTGCACACTCTCGATCATCGGCGCAGTCGCCGGCATCCCCGCCCTGATCTTCGGCATCGTCATGCGCCGGCGCATCAAGAGCAACTTCAAAATCGCCGACGAGGTCTACTCGGAGTACGTCGGCCAACTCCCTGTTCCTGGCGCCCGCGCCGCAACTGCTTGAACCCAGGCACTCCCATGACCACACGAACCCTCGCCTTCCCTCTCATCCTGCTGCTTGTCCATCTCCGCCGCAGCCGCGCACCGGTCCGCCCTGCCCAACCGCTTCGCCATCGGCGACCTTGTCGAGCTCACCACCGGCATGGGCCCGCAGGTCGCCGAAATCGCCGCCGGACCCGACCCGTCCAACTTCTATTTCGCCCGAATCACCGGCGTAGGTCCCGGCCATACGACGGCGCCAAGCTGCGCCTGCTGGAGCGTGCCGACGCGCCTCCCAACGCTATCTCCACCGGCGACATCATCCAGTTCAACACCGGAAACAATACCAGCGAACGCGGTGTCGTGATCCGCTCCGTCGGCAGCTTTTGCCAGGTGAAAGGTAACGCCATCGCCGGTTGGGTCGAGTGCAGTGGCGCACGCGCTCCTGCAGCGCGCAGCCCGGCCTGCACCCCAGCCCCCCGTTAGTTTCAATGCGGGTGAACCTCTCCAGGTCAGGGTCGGCAGCTTCTGGATGAAGGGCGTCGCCGCGCAGTACGACCCCGCGTCGGCGTGGTACATGGTCGCCTACGACGACGGCGGCCAGCGATATGTTGGCCAGGCCTCGGCCGCAGTGCTGCGAAAGGGCCCGGGCTGGAACTTCCCAGCACCGCTCAGGCCGCTTCGCAGCCCGCCGCTCAGCCCGCTACTCAGCCACGCCGCTCCGTCGTTCAACAAAACCCGCCAGTCTGCGGAGGCCGGGCAGGCTGTACCGAGGTCAACCCCTTCGCCGCGACCATCATCGACTTCCGCGTCACCGCTATCGGCCGCGACCGCCTCCTCACCGCCACCGTCCGCTTTCAGAACAAGAACCCTCAACCCCTGATCCTCGGCTTCATCGCCGATGCCGGCGTCGCTCTCGACGACCAGGGCAATCGCTACCTCATCGCCGGTGAAGCGGCCGTGCGCGGCATCGGCCTCATCGCCCGCAACACCTTCGACCCCAAGTTCATCCTCCAGCCCGGCGAAGCCAGCGACGCCCGGTTCGAGCTCATTTGGAGGCCTGCCACCGGCCGTGAAGTCTTTGGCACAACCTTCACCCTCGACCTCGCCCTGCGCGAAATCCAACCTCTCCCAGCCAACCAATTTCAACTCGGCCGCGAACACGCCATCCGCTTCGCCGGACTCGGCGGCAATCAGCCCGCCGCGCCTGCGCCTCCCGCCCAACCCCAAATCCAGAGCCAGGTCCAGCCTCAGGCCGCGCCTCAGGCCGCGCCGCCACCTCCCATGCCCGACGCCTGCGCCGGCAAACCCCGCTGCTACAGCGCCGGCATCTTCTCCGCCGAGGTCGTTAGCCTCACCGGCAGCCAGGCTGCGCCGGGCGCGCACCACGTCATTCGCCTGAACGTCCGCTTCCGCAATGTGACCAACCAGCCGCTGATCCTCGCCTATAAGGGAGGTACCAGCTCCGCCACTGACAACTTCGGCAATCCCTACTACTGGGGACGCGCCGGCACGCACGATACCAGTTTTCAGGGAATCGGCCTGATGGGCCGCAGTATCGACCCATCCTTCACGCTGCAGCCCGGCGAGTCGCGCAACGCCACCTTTACTCGCTCATCCGCTACAACCCGCCCCGCAACAGCATCCTCGGCACCGGCTTCACCTACGACGTTGTCGTCGGCCAGATCGAGCTTATGACCAACGGCCAGCAGGTTCGCGTCGCCCGCGAATACAGCCTCAACTTCCAGAACCTCAGTTCTTCATCCGCCGCTCCGGCCGCCCCAGGCGCGCAATCGGCGGAGAGCATCTCGGAGGCCGCCAGGAAAATCGGCGACCTGTTCAGAAAGAAGTAGAACCATGCGCACCATCATCATGCTCATCCTCTTGTCCCTCTCCTGCGCTGGCAGGCGCCGAAGAAGGCAAGTACGCAAACGCCACGGGTGACTTCGCCCTCGAACTCAGAGCCGGCAAGGCGCACATGACCATGGGGATTCTGACAGAGACCTCTCCATACCGCGTGCAAGGCGACAAGATCACCATCCAATGGGACGATGAAAAAATCGTGCTCACCCGCGACAAGGACGGCTCGCTTTCAGGCCCGGCCGGGACCTTTTTCGCCCGGCTGCACCGGAAGAAAGACTGAGGTTGTCTACCTTGTCTTCTTGCTCCTGGCCGGATAGGGCGTCCCCCAGCCCTTCCGGTCCTCCCACAGGATCCGATTCAATACATCGGTCGGCACATCGTCGACCTCAGCCCAGTTCATCCGCGAACTCGCGATCGCCGCCTCGCGCTCTCTGCCTTTCAAAGCGCTCAAGGGCGGATTCATGTCGTCCAGTTTCATCTTCGCCGGCAGCGCCTTGAACGGCTTCATGTCCGCGCGAACCGTGAAGAGGCTCGACATCACCCGCGAGTTCGCCAGAAATCGAGTCTTCGGCTCAATCCCGAACACCGCCTGAACCGTCCGCACCATGCTTGTCTGCGTGTAATAGTTCTCGTCCAGCGCCCCGCGGCGCACCATCGGCCCCGCTGCCAGCGCGATCGTCCGCCGTCCGCTGATATGGTCTACTCCGTCCTGCGCATCATCCTCCACGACGAGCACCAGCGAACTCTCCCAGAACCTGCTGTTGCTGATGCCCTCAACGATCCTCCCTAACGCCAGGTCGTTGTCGGCCACCATCGACGCCGGCCTCGGCGCCCTCGGATTCCGGCCCTCCGTGTGGTCGCTCGTCATCGTCATGATGACCAACTGAGGCGCCTTGCCCGCGCCCTCCCACTTCTTCAGCCGCTCCAGGAAGGCCTCCGCGCGAATCTGGTCCGGAATTCTCATGCTGCTCTGCGGAAAATTCTCGTCATAGATCTCGCGCAGCGCCGGCACCGCGCACGTTGACGCGATCACGTCTCTCCATGTCCCCTTCTGGTAATGCTCCCAGTACTCCCCCCACGTCTTCATCTCGTTCTCGTTGATGTCCCTCACCAACCCTGTCGCCTGATCGCGCCGGCCCGGCAGCGACGCGGCGCCCAGCAGCAGTACGTCCAGCGGCTTCCGCTTGTCCTGCCAGAAGAAGCCCGCCGGCGACACCGTCATCGAGTCGCCCATGTTCCACGCGTAGCCGCGCGGCGCAGCCGCCAACGCCCGCTCGACGTGGTCGCTGACGAAACCCATCATCAGCCACTGGTGGCCTTCGAAACTGATCGCCCCGCTCGCGTGGAAGTTGTCCAACAGCACGAACTCCTCCGCCAGCGCGTGATGGTTCGGCGTCACCTCCCGCCCGTACATCACCAGACGACGGATCGCGCCGCCCTTTCTCGATATCTCCGAACACCTGATCGTACGTGCGGTTCTCCTTGATGATCAGGAAAACGTGCTTGATGCCCAGCTTCGCCACGTCGTCTACGCCGCCCGCCGCCTCAAATCGCGGACTGCCCGCCGCTGCCACTTCCCTCTCTCCTGCCTTCAACTCGGCTGCTGTCGGATCAGCGTAGCTGTTCAGCATCCCTTCATAAACCCGGCTGTTGTGCCTGCCCGGTTCGCGCTCGTCGTTCCCCGTCCCCTTCACGCTCGACACCATCAGCTTTCCGCCCGCGCCAATTCGCAGCGCCGTCGGAAACCATCCTGTCGGAGCGCGTCCTGTAATCTCCCACTTCTTCCCCTTGCGATCAAACACGGCTACTGAATTCTCGCCGCCGCACGCCACGTACAGTCTCTGTCCGTCCGCGCGAAAGGCGACGTTGTTCGGAATCGCCCCCAGCGACGCCTTCCCGCTCGCCACCGCGAGCGTCTCTGATTTCCAACTCCCTGTATCGAACACCTGCACCGTGTCCGAATGGCTGTTCGCCACCGCCAGCATCCTGCCGTCTCCGGAGAGTGCGAGCCCGGCCGGCGCCAGCCCCGTCTCCACCGGCTTCACTGAGCCCGCTTTCAGCTCGATCACGCTGAGGCTGCCTTTCAATACCGAACCTGCGGCATCCACAGGCAGTGGCTCTTTCCCGCTCGGCGCAGTGGCAGTATTCGTTTTCCGCTCACCCGCTCGATTGGACACATACAACCGCGCCGTTGCCTCATCCAACACGACGGCGAAAGGCGCCAACCCCACCGGGATCCGCCGCTTGATCACGCGCGTTTCCGCGTCGATCTCCACCACTTCGTTGTCGTGATGCATTGCGGCATATAGAGTCTTGCCGTCTTTCGAAAATGCCAGTCCGGCAGGTATCGGGTGCGGCTTCAAATCCATTCGCGACGTGCCCTCTATCCGCCCATCCGCCGTGTACTTCACGACCAGCAGGCTGTCGGGCCCGCTGCGCGTCGCCTCGCTCGCCCATACCTCATTTGTCCCCGGCCTGAACGCAATGCCGAGATACGACGTTGTCTTGCTCGTCGTCCGCGCGAGTTCCTTGCCCGCCGTCGCGTCCATCATCACGACGCTGGTGCCGTTCAGCACCGCGGCCAGTGTCGCCCCCTCGTTCAGCGCGAAATCCGCCGGCCGCCCCGCGATCGCCACCCCTGTATTCCACGGCCGCACGAGTTGATGCGTTGCCACGAGCCACGCCCCGCTCGCCTGTTTCCCCGGTTCGTCTCTCGCGGCAGCAGGTCCCACAACTCCGGTCTCGCCGCCCCAATCACCGCCACTCCCGCCGCCACCGCAACGGCAACCACTGCACTCCACTTCGCCTTGGTCATGCAGTTGAGTATATCGACCGCGCCGGGCCTCTCAGAACTCGTCGGTACTCATGGCTGCGCCTCCAGCTCGAGGTAGTACGCAATCAACTCGTCGGCGATCCTCCGGCTGTGCCTGTCCCACTCGAACCCGGCCAGCCGCATCGTCTCGCCGGTGAAGATCCCCTTCCGCACCAGCAGCCGCTTGAAGAACGCGATGCACAGCCGGATCTCCTGATTCGTGAACGCCACCACCGGCAGCAGTTGCCGGAACAACCGCACCGCCTCTTCCCGCCGGCCCGCATGGTGCAACTCCCAGATCGTCGAGTACACTGCCGTCATCGACGCCTCGGGTATCAGCGCGTCGACCCCGCGATCCATCGCCTCGATCATCTGCGCGATCGCCCATCCGCCCGAAATGTGGAACTCCGCCCCGCACGCCTCCCGCACCAGCGTGTACTTCGGTCCCGCTGGCACGGACTCCACCTTGATCCCGGCCAGTTGCGGCAGCTCCTCCCGCAACCGCTCGATCGTCCCCAACGACAACCCCGGCCCCGTCCAATCGAGATCCTGCACAATCAGCGGCAGCGCGCACTCCCTCGCCGCCCGGCGGAAGAACTCCAGCAGCTCATCCGGCCTGTCCCGCAGCTCATCCGGCGGCGAAATCAGATACGCCGTCGCGCCCGCCGCTCTGCGCGAACGCCGCGTGCCTCGCGCACTCCTCCGCCGCGCCGCCGAGCACCCTGCAATCATCGGCGCTCGCCCGCCAACGCGTCTGCACCACGAATCGAACGCAGACTCTCCCGCTCGGCAGGTTCCAGCGTCCCGACCTCGCTCGCCACCGCCGGCGCGAGAAACCCCGCCGCCGCCGCCCGCCAGCGCGTTCTCGATCAATCGTGCCGAGACTCGTCGAAATCGATCGCGCCGCGCTCATCGAACGGGGTCTGCAACACCGGCACGATCCCGCGCGGAAGCTCCACTCATGCCGCTACTTCCTCTTCAGCAGCCACACTTCGGCCAGCCGCGACCGCTGCCGCCAGTTCAGATGCTCCTCGTCCTTGGGGATCTCCCAAGTCAGCACCAGCCGTCGGTCCTTCACATGCTCCGCGCGCAACGGGGAATTCCTTGAACTCGCCCATCTGCTTGCCGTCATCACGGCCCTCGACTCCATCGACGCTCAGCAGCGACTTGCCGAATCCCGCCCGTCCGCACTACATACGTCCCCTCGGGATCGAGCCCCTCGTACACCATCCTCCGCGGCCACATCGTCGTCTGCCACGACAGCCGCGCCCGGCTCTTGCCGCTGTCCCACCACCAGAATGTCGGCTCCGGCACCGCGGAACGAATCCGAATCCTGCTCCGCGTCGCCATCCACGTGCGGCGAGCGCGCCACATTGCCGACATCGTCATAGAAACTCCCCGCACCAGGGTTCTCCCACGCGGCCAGTTCCAGCAACCGCGCACGCTTCTCCGGCTCCGACGCCATCGCGCGCACTTTCTTGAACTCGTCCTCCAGCCACCAGCGGTTGTTCAGCGGATTGTCCACGAAATCGAGCACCGCTCCGCGCTCAGCCCCGCTCGCGTGATACTTCTCCACGCTCGTCTGCAGTCCGACCGACTGAAACAGCTTCTCGCACAACTCGACAATGCGCGCCCTTAACTCCGGACTGGCCGGCTGCGACACCGCGCGATTCAGCACCGCCATCGCCGCATTCATCGCCCGCTCCGCGCCTCCGGCTTCCACCCCGGCCAGCACTGAATTCGCCTCCGCCTCCAGCCGTGTCTCATACAGCAGCTTGTGCCTCACATACGCGTCGTACACCGCCCGGAGCAGGCACATCTGCCAGCGCCAGTTCCCCGCCAGTTCCGGCGCTTTGCCCTCCAGCCGCTGCCATGTCTGCAGCGTCGCCTCCACGCTGCCGTTGTCGGCCAGCGGTCCGCGCCAGTTCCGCTCCAGCGCCAGAATTCCATCGGCCGCCTCCGCCGCCACCGCGTTCCCGAAATGGAGCCGCGTGTACTCCACCAGCACGTCGCGCGCTGCCCTCGACGGGTCCCACGCCAACGCGCTCCAGACGATCTTGTT
Organism: Bryobacteraceae bacterium; assembly: GCA_963714395.1. Classification (GTDB taxonomy): domain Bacteria; phylum Acidobacteriota; class Terriglobia; order Bryobacterales; family Bryobacteraceae; genus JACADU01. The sequence goes on along the minus strand of CAVQOO010000028.1, from coordinate 47,499 downwards.
GACGTCGTCGTGTACGCCGTCCGAATACGAGATGAAGCCGTCGCTGTATGGCGCGTAGCGGTTGTGGATCTGCGCATACTCCGCCGGCCGCGGATTCACCGCCTCCCTCCCCAGCGTCAGCGCGTACGCCTGATCCCACTCCGGCACCTGGTACTGGCAGATCTTGTTGTGCGTGAGGTCTGGATACAGCCTCAGCTTGTAGCGCGCATTCAGCCGCTGCCGCGTCCGCGCGATCGGTGGGCTCGACGGACCCGCCACCAACCCGCCCAGCCACGCCGGCTGTGCCTTGTCCAGGTACTGATAAACCGCCTCTTCCTTCTGCGCATTGAACCCTTGCAGCGAAAGCCAGATCCGCGCCTTCGGATGCCGTGCGCTCATCTTCTGCGCCACTTCAGCCAGAAACGGCCACAGCAGTTCCGGCGGATTGTTTCCCGGATCGCCGCCCGGCACGAACACGCCCGTCAGCTCCACGCTGTCAACAAACAGCTCATCGAACCTCGCCATCAATGCCGCCCGCTTTGCCCCGTCGTTCAAATCGAAATCGGCCGGCGTCCACACCCAATAATCCAGCCCGTACTTGCGGCAGATCGCCGACATCGCCCGATTCATCTCCCGCCGCTCCACCTTCATCAGCGGATTCGCCCTCGCGTCCTGAAACGGGATGTTCTCGATGCTGTTCACGCCGAACAGCGCCAGCTCCCGGATGTATTGGTCGAACTGCGCCACCGTCCAGGCGTCCCATGAATTCGCTGTTGAGCGATACCCCAGTTGATGCCCGCGAATCGGATAAGCCGGCGCGCTCGTCACGTCCAGCGGCGACTCTACCCCCACCTTGCCCTGGACCAGCTCCATCGTCCGCAGCAGCGCTCCCACACCGAACAGCGCTCCCGCGCGCATCCGCTCCCAACACTGACACCACGGGCGCGCCCCCGCGCTCTTCTAGAATCAGTCGATACCCTTCCGCTTTCCCGTTCCGTGTAGTGACGACAATCCCGGCGCGTCCCCTCGGCAGCTCGACCTCCACCGGCAGACGCACGCCCGTCCGCTTCTCGACCTCCTCTACCAGAACCGTCGCCGCTATACTCCCGTCCGGCGCCACCACCACCGCGCGACTCAAGTCCACCACAGCGGCCTGCAACGCGAAGGCCGAACAGATCATCCCTGCAATCAGGCGCATGACTGGATTCTCCCTCACCGGGAGCCGCTCATGCGCTCATCTCCGGCTCAAGATGCCGCGCCCCGCCGTGTCGCCTCCGCAACTTCGTTCAGCTTCCCTGTCGCAACGTCGTACACGTAGCCATAGATCGGAATGTTGCGCGGCACCAGCGGGTGATTCCGAATCCGATCCACGTCAGCCACGACGCTCTGCGCCTGATCCTTGATCGTCAACCATTCGATATACTCCCCGGCCGTCGACCCTGGACCGCTCCCCACATCCTTGAAGCCTTCCGCGGTCAGCGCAGCCGTCTCCAGGCTTTTCGCCAGCATTCCCCGCATCACATCGTTCGTGAAGAACTCCATCCCGCAGTTCGTGTGATGGATCACGAACCACTCCTTCGTCCCCAGCAATTTGTAGGAGATCACCAGCGACCGGATCGCGTCGTCACTCGCGCGGCCGCCCGCGTTCCTGATCACGTGCGCGTCGCCCTCCGCCAGTCCTGCGAACTTCGCCGGATCCAGCCGCGCGTCCATGCACGTCAGCACCGCGAATCGCCTCGCCGGCGGCATCGCCAGTTTGCCTTTTTCTCCGAACCCGGCACGCATACTGCTGGTTCGCATTCAGGACTTCAGTGAGAACCTTGGACATCCCAGTCCCTCCTTGGGTCCAGGGTATGCCAAATGTGACTCCGGCTTTAGAGCTGCGGCCTCATCACCAGCCGGACGTCCCTCTTCTCTCCCGCCCTGTCAAAGACCAGCGCCAGCGCCCCGCTGCCGCGCGTCTTCCTTCCAATCTGCTCCATCGTCAGACTGCCCGCGGCCTCACTCCCGATTGACACCAGCGCATCTCCCGCCTGCACGCCCGCTTCCTGCGCCGGCGAACCTGGCACCACTGAACGCACATAGTACGACCTCAAATCAGCGCCCCTGGCCCAGATCCGCATTCCCGTCCCATCCGCCTCGTCCGGATCGCCAAGCTGAGCATTCGGCTCAAACGTCGCTTGCAGCCGTCCGAAATCCAGAATCACCCTAAATCGCCGCAGCACGTTGCAGCCGATATAGCCGTCGAAGCCCCCCTTCGCCATCGATCCGCTCTTCGCCTTCGACAACGCCGTCAGCGGCCCCGCAATGCGGTAAGTCCCGATTTCGAGCCACTCAGCTCGCGTGCTCGCGTTCGCCGCGCCGCCCCCCGCCCCCACCGTTTCGCCTTCAATCAGCCGGCCTCCCGCCGCCTCCACCGCCTTCAGCAGGCCTTGCTCCTCGACCAACGGCGCGCTCAGCGCCAGCGTGCTCGCAGCTCCCGAATCGATCAGCAGGTTCCCTTCCACCGTCTTGCCCCCCAACCTGACTCGCCCGCGAATGGACGGATTCTTGCCGGTAAACAGAATCGGTAATGTCTGTCCCGTCCCGCTGTACTTGTACCCCGCCGGGTCGTAAAGCTTCATCACTCGCTGCTCCCAATCCAGCTCCACAACAAACTTGGAAAGAAAATCCCCCCCCAGAACGCCTTCCATGCGCCGCCCATAGATCGCGTCGGGAACTTCCATGCCGATCACCGCCGCATGAGTCGTAAACTTCGCTCCGCCAATGTCGAACTCGACATTGGGTGAAGCAGCCATGCGCACCGGCTTCTCCGAAGGAGTCGCGTTTGCCTGCTCTCCCATCTCGATGATCTGCATCCCGAGCTTTTCAGCCGTCGGCCGAGCTACCACGCTCCGTCCGGCGGCCGAGTCAAGCAAAAACGACTGCGGCGCGCTCCCATTCACCTTCACTTGAATCCAGATCGTATTGCGATAGACCTCGACCGGAATCGTACAGGTCGCCGCGGCAATGAGAAGAAATGGCAGCATGGTGTTCCAGACACCAGCTCGCGCCCGGCGGTTCCTCGCGTCCTTGGATCTCTCGGAGAGTAGACTGAAGAAACAGGGCGGCAGTGGGCACGGCAACTAGGCTCTGGCGTGCACGTGCTGCGAACGGAAACCATGGAGAAGCTCATCCGCAAATACAGAAGCCACAAGGAAATGAAGGCTGACGAATACCGCTACTGGCAAAGCCGTCCGGCGCACGAACGGATGGATGCAGTCTCCGAATTGAGTACCGCCGCATTTGCGCTGAAAGGCATCGCTCCGGATGTATCAAGACTTCAAGGGCCTCTTGTCCGCCTTCCACGCCCAAAGCGTTAAATACCTGAAAGCGGGAACCGGTTGCCATCGACATCTTGCCCGGCATCGATGGAGTTGATTTCGATACGGCCCGGGAAGGCGCGTTGAGAGTTTAATTGATCCAGCCAGCGGCTTCAGCGCCTACTTCATTTCGGCCGAGGAGACTCACTCCGACCGCAGTACCGACATCGGGTCCACCCTCGACGCCCGGAACGCCGGGATGAACCCCGCCGTCACCGCTGCCATCAATAGAATGACGATCGTCCCGCCAAATGCCATCGGATCGGTCGCCTCGATCTGATACAGCAGCGACGCCCCGAGCCTCGTCAGCGCCAGCGCAGCCGCCACTCCAATCAACAGCCCGCCCGAGACCAGCGCAACGGTGTCCACCACGATCTTGCGCTGCATCTGCCCCGGCGATGCGCCCAGCGCCATTCGGATTCCGATCTCCTGCAGCCGCTGCGTGACGTTGTAGGACACGACGCCATAGATCCCGATTACCGCCAGCAGCAGCGCCCCGCACGCAAAGCCGCCTAGCAGCAGTGTCATGAACCGCCTCGGCGAAACCGATCGCTCCACCAGTTCGCCGAGTTGCTGGAACTCCTCAGTCGGCATCGACGGTTCCGCCGACCGCAGCACTCGCCGCACGCTCGGAATCAGCGCCCCGGCGTCCAACGTGCTCCGTACAACAAGATCCACCGACCCGCTGCCTGCCTGCAGCACCGGAATGTAGCCTTCCAACCCGCCCTCCTGCTCCAGCCCCAGATGCCTCACGTTCGCTACAACCCCCACCACCCGCCGCTCGCCGCCGTATGACACCATTTGCCCGATCGCATCCCGGCCCGGCCACAATGTCCTGGCCGCCTTCTCGTTGATGATCACCACCCGCTCGCCCTCCAGGGTGTCGCGTTCCGTGAAGTCGCGGCCCGCCTTCAGCGAAATCCCCATCGTCTTCAGGTAGCGCCAGTCGATAATCCGGGGGTGTGCGATCGGCCCCTGTCCCTTGGGATAGCTCACGCCTCGGGCAAACATTCCCCAACTGCGATCGCGGCTCAGCGGCAACGCGTCTGTGATCCCTGCCGAAACCACTCCCGGAATTGCCAGGACGTCCCGCACGATCCTGGTCGTAGAACTGCATTTGAAGCACGTTCGTGTTGCGTTGCGGCCCCGCCGCGATCCGCCACGCTGTGGCCTGCTCCGTCTTGAAGCCGAGGTCCACGTCCAGCACGTGCAGAAAGCTCCGAATCAGCAGACCCGGCCCCAATCAGCAGCACGCCCGCCAGCGCGACTTCCGAAACCACCAGCGAATTCTGTGTCCACGCCCCGCGCCTGCCACCGCTCGAGCCCCGCCCGGCGTCCTTCAGCGCCTCCGATTCATGAATGCCCGATGCCTGAAACGCCGGCACAATGCCGAACAACAGTCCCGTCAGCACCGCCGCCGTTGCGGTGAACAGCAGCGCCGTGCCGTCGATTGTCACCGTCCGCAGCAGGGGCATGCTGATGGTCTGCAGCGAGGCCACCCACCGCACGCACAACCAGGCGATCCCCACGCCCGCCGCCGCCCCGCAAGCAGACAGCGTCATGCTCTCGATCAGCAGTTGCCGCATCAGCCGCATCCGGCTCGCGCCCAGCGCCGACCGGATCGCCACTTCCTTGCGCCGCCCCGCCCCGCGCGCCAGAGCAGATTCGACAAATTCACGCACGCGATCAGCAGCACCCCACCCACTGCGAACAGCAGCACCAGCAATCCCCGCCGAAACCTGCCCGTCAGTTGCTCGCGCAGTGTCGTGACCTTGCCCCCGAAACTCCATCGCTGCGGCTCTGCCTGCCGAAGCGCCTCATTGACCACATCGATTTCGGCTTGTGCCTGCGCCACGGCAATGCCCGGCCTCAGCCTGCCAATCACCGCCAGTGTGTTTCCATACCTGTCGGTCGCCTGAGTCAGCGGAAATGGCACCAGCATGTCCACCCGAGAACCCGGCACGAACACCGCCGAGAAATCGAAGTCCGGCGGGAGCACGCCGATGACTGTCGCCATGGCATCATTCAGCCTCAGTTGCCTCCCGACAATCGATCGATCTCCCCCAAACCGCCTCTCCCAGAATCCGTGCGCGAGGATCACTGCCGACGGAGGACCGTCCCCGCACTCCTCCGCCCTGAAGTTGCGCCCCAGCACCGGCTTCACTCCCAGGAAGCTGAGCAGGTTCTGCGATACGCCGACTCCGATTAGCCGCTCCGGTTGCCCGGCCCCGATCATGTTGTAGCTGCCGTAGTCGAAGAACGCGAAGTATGCCGCAAGCTCCTCGAATGACCGGTTGGCCTTCTTCCATTCAAGAAAGGTGGAGACCCTTGAAGTGACGGATGACAAATCGCCCCGGGCTCCCGTGTTGGCAATCCACACCAGCCGGTCCGCCCCTTGAAATGGCAGCGGTCTGAACAGCATTCCATTGACCACGCTGAAGATAGCTGTGTTAGCCCCGATCCCCAGCGCGATGATCGCCACTGCCGCTATGAAGAAGCCCGCGTCGCGCCGGAACCCGCGCAACGCATACCGTAGGTCCTGCCCTAAGCTTTCGAGATGCATCTAAAAGATGAATACGGCTCACGGGACTGCAGGTTCCCAAAGAAGTTTGCCTACGCGAACAGATCGCTGACGATCTTCCCTTTCACCAGTTCGCGCGGCTGATTCAGGTGATTCCGGATCTCCATGTCCGGATCGATCCCCAAGCCGTAATAGATCGTCGCCAGCAGGTCGTTCGGATGAACGGGCTTCTCCTTGGGGCTCGACGCCGTCGCGTCCGATTCTCCGTACTGCATCCCTCGCGCGATGCCCGCACCCGCGACCACCGCGCTGTAGCAGTACGGCCAGTGATCGCGGCCGTCCGGGCTGTTCGAGTTGCCCGAAGTCGACACGCCCATCCGCGGGCTCCGGCCGAACTCGCCGACCGCCACCACCATCGTCTCCTTCAACAGCCCGCGCTGATCCATGTCGTCGAGCAGCGCGGAGAGCGCCTGGTCCAGCTTCGGGCAGTGCAGGTTCTTCAGAGGCCCGAAATTGGCCGCGTGCGTGTCCCAAGCCGTTCTCTCCGGATCGCCATTGGCCACCGACGGCCAGTTCACCTGCACGAACTTCGTCCCGGCCTCGATCAGCCGGCGCGACATCAGCACGCTCTGTCCGAACGTGTGCCGTCCGTAGCGCTCGCGCACCGCTGCCGGTTCCTTCGAAAGATCCATCGCGTCGCGAGCCTTGCCCGATCAGCACCAGGTCGTACGCCTTGCCGTAATACTCGTCCACGGCCGCGCCGTCGAGCGCCTTCTCCAGATCCGGCATCGATCCGTTGATGCCCTTCAGCAGTTCGAAGCGGTCCTTCAGCCGCTCCGGCGGAATGTCCTTGCGCAGCGACAGATCCTCCAGCGTCATCGTCTCCGCCGGATCCTGATACATGCGATACGGATCGTACGCCTTGCCGAGAAATCCGGCCGCGCCGCCCTTGCCGATGATGCCCGACTCCTGCAGCGGCCGCGGCAGTTCGACGAACGGCAGCATCGGATCCTTCGGCGGCAGCAGCTTGCTCACATGGCTGCCCGCGGTCGGGAAGTCCGCCGGCGTTCGGCGGCTCCAACTGGCCCGAGGGCGACACCTTGTCCGGCGGATAGCCGGTGAGCATCTGATAGATGGCGGCCGTGTGATTGAACAGGCCGTTCGGCGTGTAGCTCATCGAGCGGATCAGCGTGACCTTGTCGAGCGCTTGCGCCATCATCGGCATGTGCTCGCTGATCTGCGTGCCCGGGATCTTCGTCTTGATCGGCTTGAACTCGCCGCGAATATTGGCCGGCGCATCCGGCTTCGGATCCCAGATGTCGATGTGGCTCGGCCCGCCCTGCAGGAAGATCATGATGACGTTCCTGGCCTTGCCGAAGCCGCGCGCGCCTTTGTACTTCTGCGCGAGATCGTTCGCCAGCGCCGCCTTCTGCGACAGGAAGAAGCCCGGCAGATGCAGTCCGACCAGCCCGAGCGAACCGATGCGCATCAGCTCGCGCCGCGTGGGACCTTCACACATCTGGCGCGGAATGCCCTGGAATATTCAGCATGACGGGTCAGCTCCCTCTGGTTCGAACCGGTTGTCAGTAACTGTAGAGAAATCCCTTGCTGTTGAGAAGGGCCCACAGCAGATCCTGCGCTCGCATCGCCTTCGCTCCGCCGTTCAGATACTTCACCGCCTGCTCCGCCTCGCTCTTGTTTGGCGGCCGCGACAGCGCCGCCAGATACAGCTCTTCCACGATCGCGCTGTCCGCCTTGCCGCCAGCACCATCTTCGCCACCCGGCCCTTCGGATCCGCAACCGCATCCGAAATCGTCTTGCCATTCACCAGGTTCAGCGCCTGCGGCAGGCTGAACTCCGTTCGCCGCTCGCACTCGCACGCCGACTCGCGCGTCGGTCGCCCGAACAAATCCAGGAAACCGTCCTTGCCGATGTGCGGATCGAGCGCCTGCGAGGCATTCGTGTCCTCCGGAACCTCTGGGAAGTTCGGCCTCGACGCCGGCAGCCTGCGTCAACGCGTCCATCAACTGCTCGGCGTTGAGCCGCCGCGGAATGGCATGAGAGAAGTTGTCGCCGTCCATCGCGTTCCACTCGTTGGTGACGAATGAAGCCTGATAGGACCGCGAGTTGGCGATGGTGCGCATCAGGTGCCGCAGATCGAAGTTGTGATCGATGAAGTCCTTCGTCAGCGCATCGAGCAGCGCGGGATTGACCGGCGGATTCGACGCGCGGATATCGTCCACCGGGTCGATGATTCCCCTGCCGAAGAAGTAGCTCCACACGCGGTTGGCGATGGCTTTGGCGAAGAACGGATTGTCCTTCGAGATCAGCCAGTCGGCCAGCGCGTCGCGTCTCCGCTGATCGCTCGGAATCTTCACCGGCGCAGTTGACGCGATGAGAAACTCCGGCGTCACCACGCGGCTGTCCTTCGGATGCTTCATCTCATAGTCTGCGCGCTGATCGTAGACGATCTCCTCGCCCACTTCGTAGCCCGGCCGCAAGCCGACCGCCGAGAAGAACGCCGCCATCTGGTAATACTGATTCTGCGTCCAGCGCTCGAACGGGTGGTCGTGGCACTGCGCGCAAACCATGCGCACGCCCAGGAACACCTGCGTCGTCTTCTCCATCGTCGGCTTCGGCTCGCGCGTGGTCCGGAAGTAGTTCGCCGCCGGATCGTCGTATGAACTCCCGCGGCTCACCAGCAGCTCGCGCACCATCTTGTCGTATGGCTTGTTGCTCGCGATCGACTCGCGAATCCACTCGCGGAACCCGTACGTTCCCTTATCGCCGAGAAACTTGCGCGTCGATTGCAGCAGGTCGCTCCACTTCACGGTCCAGTGATCGACATAGGCCGGGCTCGCGATCAGCTTGTCGATCCTCTTCGCCCGCTTGACTCGCGAAGGCGCCGGATCGGCCAGGAACGCGCGCACGTCGTCGGGCGAAGGCAACTGCCCGCTGAGGTCGAGCGAAACACGCCGCAGAAAGGCCGCATCGTCCGTTGCCGGCGAGGGCTGGATCTTCAGCCGCTGCAGCTTCGCGTCGATCAGCGTGTCGATGTAGTTGTACTGCGGCAGCGCCTTCCAGGCGAATCCCGGCTTCGGATTCAGAATCGTCACCGGAATCGTCGAGAACTTGCCCTGATAGCGCACCAGCAGTGTCGCTTCGCCGATGCGCTCGCCCGTCACCTTCGCAGCGGCGTCGACCTTCGCCACGTCGGCGATATTCGACTCCACCGTCGCCTCGTTGGTCACATCGCGCGTCTGTCCGTCTGCAAAGCGAGCCGTCACTTTGACCTGAATCGTCTCGCCGGGCTTCGTCATCGCGACTTCCTTCGGCTCCACCTCGAGCGCCGCCACCGCGTCCTTGGCCGGGTCTCCGTACGGCACGCCCTGCGCGATCCAGTTGTAGATGGTCTTGTAGTAGTTCGAATCCTGCTCGAAGCGCAACCCGCCGCCGTGCGCCACCTGCTGCGTCGGCTTGGCGAGCATCAGGCTGCGCCCCGGCTGCGCGCGATTGAAGCGGCGGCCCGACAGATCGTACAGCAGCGCCTCGTAGTCGAACTGCGGATCGTATCCGCGCAGCGAGAGCTTGAAGCCGTTCTTGCCCTTGGCCGCCCCGTGACACGGGCCGGACGTGCAGCCCGCCTTGTTCAGGATCGGCGCCACGTCCCGCAGGAAGGTCACCGGCTCCGCCGCCGGCGCCGTGCAGGCTGCCCACACGAGCGGAGCTAACGAGTAGCAGCGGGAGTCGCATTCTTATCCTCCGAATCCATGGCGGGCACAGTCAGTTTGAGTAGTGGAGAGTAGATCAGCTCGTCGCTTCCATCAACGCGCAAGCGACCGCTCACGCCGATGTTGTAGACCGCCGGCAGCGTGTTGCGGGTCGAGGTGATCAGGAAAGTTCCGGTCTTGCCGATCCTTGGGATCCACTTCCATTTCGATCGCCCGGAGATCAATGAAGTTCGGCACGTCCACTCCAACGTTCGGCGGAGTGGCTTGCATCGGATTCGCAGTGTGCCACGTCCAGCGATACTTGAACTCGAAGCCCGCATCCTTCTTCTTCGTCTCTTCCAGCGCGAGTTCCAGCGTCGCCGGCGGCGGGTCGGTGAGCGCGACAGGCAGTTGATAGCCAAGCCAGGCGCCTGTGAGCGGACGCTGCCGGTCGACCACTCCCTGCGCAGTCGCGCCCGCGACGCCGATCGCATAGCCCAACCCGCGCGTCATTTGCGAAACCGCCTTCCATCCGGCTTCCTTGCCGGCCACCCGAAATGAAAGCTCCCCCGCGGACAGTTTGGCATCCGCGGCCGCCGTCAGCGTCAGGATCGCCCTGCGGCTGTAATCGCGATTGTTCGGATCGGGCACTTCGTGCGGGATGTCTCCGCCTGCGACGGTGATCCCGGCCGGCGGATTCACCGCTTCCACCCTGAGCGGTCCCATGAAGCCGCGGCGCTCCACGTTCACCGTCACCAACGCCGTCCCACCCGCGGGGATGTTGACGAACGGAGTGAGGACCGTCGCACGCAGCTCGCAGTTCGTCTTGTACACATGCAGCCGGTAGCCGTAATGCGGGCCTCCGCGAAGTGCCAGATCCTCCACCGTGACCGCAATCTTCCGCACGCCCTCGGGAACCTTGAACAGCAGGTGCGGATCGCCCTGCGTCCTGCTCGATACCTGCACCGCCGCGACATCCACCGGCAGCGGCTCGTCGCCGGCGCTGTCCAGCCGCTTCCCTTTCTCGTCGTACACAGTCAGTAGGCCTGAGATCTTCGAAGTGCCCAGTTCGCGCGCTTCGAGTTCGAACATGAACTGCTCGCCGGGAGCCGCTTCGAGTTCGTAGCGATCCACTTCGCCCGGTTTCGCCAGCCGCGCATTGATCGTCACCGGCAATGCCAGCGGCCCCGCCACCGGCTCCTGAACCTCCGGTTCGTCTCCTACCGCGAACGGCAGCGGCAGTGCCGGGCGAATCCGGCAGGTTGACAAACACCTGCGGCGTTGAAGCCTTCGCCAGATCCACCTCGACCTTGGTGCCCGAGAGCGTTGTTTCGACTGTTCTCGCCCCGGCGTCCCCCGAGTGGGAAGATCTCCGTCGCGTATGTGTACGCTCCCGTCTTCAACCGGTAGAAGTTTTGCGCCTGCGTGGAGTAGCGCGCGTCATGCACTTCCACGTAATAGAAGCCTTCCTTCGCAAAAGTGAGATCGAGCCGTGCGTCCAGTTGAAGCAGCGGATTGTCTTCAGATCGCGCGACGAGTTTTCCCGATCCGTCGACCACCCGAATCACAGGGTCGATCGCCGACCCGGCCCTTCGCGCATCGATCTCGATCACGCGCCGCTCGCCGGCCTTCAGCCTGCACGCGGTAGACATCGCGTTCCGCTCCGCGCAGTGTGCCATTCAGCGTCACCGGCGTCGCAGGCAGAGGCTGCGCCTTCTCGATCGAGTCGTTCTGATTCGGCAGCGCTCCGGGTCTCGACTCCTCTTCCGTGATCTCCGGATACGCGCCCACGCTGAACAGCAGGATGTTGGAGATCCCGTTCGCCGCCTGGATACGGATCGGGTACACGCCAACGGTCCATTCCCCTCGTCGGCTCGACGAGGAACGTCGCGTACTTCGCCTCCATGCCCGGCTTCTCGGGCGAGAGCGGCGTGAACGACGCGGCCAGCGTCGAGATCACCGTCGGCCCTTCGCCCAGGTTCTGTCCCGCGATGGTCAGCGTGAACGACCGGCCCTTCTGCACCCCGCGCGGCTGCAGTTCATTGATTGACGGCGGACCCGCCATCAACGCCGTCGCAATCAGTGGAATTGCCAGGGCCAGCTTCATTGCCCACCCCCCGACGCATCCGCCGTGATCGGCACCGGCACGAACGAGTAAAGCAGCGAGCAGTCCGCGGTCTTGTAGATCCGCACCTTGCCATCGAAGCCGCCCGTCGCCAGCCTTTGCCCATCGGGACTGAACGCCAGCGCATAGATGCCCGCTGCATGTCCACTGCAGGAAGCCTTGCGTTCGCCGGTCTCGGGATCGTACAGGTTCACACTCGCCGACGCCCCCGCAATCGCAATCCGCGTTCCGTCCGGCGACCATTCAATTGTCGTGATCGCCCCATCCTGCCGTTCAATCGACTTGAGCAGCGTCGTATCGTCGGCGATCTTCATGTTCTTCGGCCGGTCCATCAGGTAGATGTGCGCATAGCGGTCGTCGCTGCCGATGATCACCACGTCCTTCTTCGGGTGCCGTGCCACCGTTGTCAATTCGCCTCGCAGCAGATTGAGGTTTTCGAGAAACGCCCCGGAATTCGCATCGATCAGCTTCGCCGCACGATCCCGTCCCACCGAGACGAAGCGCTTCGAATCGACGCCGAACACGGTGTCGAGCACCCAGTTCTCGTGGTTGCCGATCTTGTAGAGTTCCTTGCCCGTCGCGGTCTCCAGCACGTGCACGGTGTTGTCCGCGCAGCCCACGGCGATCTTCGACGCGTCCGGCGACAGCGAAGCGCCGAACACCGTGTCATTGGTCAGGGTCGCCGACCTCAGAAGTTTCCCTTCCTTCGGGTCCCAAATCTGCACCTCACCAAACTGCGCAGGTGTTCCGCCGCCTGCCACCAGCAGTTTGCCGTCCGCGCTGAAGTCGATCGATAGGATCCGCTCCGCCTTCCCGCTCAGCCGGTTCAGCAGTGCGCTGCCGTCGTTCTTGTGCAGCAGCACCTCGCCGTTCCCGGAGACCGCCAGAGTGGCACCGTCTGGCGAAAACCTCAGCGCAGTCAGCACGGGCGGCTGGCTGTACGTGATCGGCCCGGTCGAGATCAGTTCCGCTGGCGAGTCGTCCTTGGCCCCGTCGCGAATCCACTCCCGAAAGAGTTCGATCTCGCGCTCGCCCAGCGGCTTCGCGCTGAACGGCATTCGCGGCTGTGCCGCGCCGGTCAGGTAGCGGATGGTCAGGCTCTGCTCGGGCTGTCCGGCAACAAACGCCGGCCCTTTCGCCCCGCCCTTCTTGAACCCCTCATAGGTGGTCAGGTCGAGCCCGGACGACAAGGAGGCCGGTTGGTGACAGCCCTGGCACTGCTTCTGCAGGATCGGCTTGACGTCGCGCACAAAACTTGGCGCGCCCGCAACCGGTAAGGCGGCAAACACCACAGCGCACAGGACTTGGAGTCGCATCGGCTTCTACTGCAATCCCGAGGGCCGGAATCCCCTCTCGTTCCCAGACTTGACGAAAGTATACACCAACCCGCGATTTCCGGGTATCCCTCACAAATGATCTGGGTCCCTCCGCAACGGTCCGTCTGCGCACGCAGCCCAGAGAGAGGCGTGCCGTCGAAGCTGGGGCGCTCCTTCAAGCCTTCAGGAATGCCAGCAAGTCGGCGTTCAACTGGTCCTTGTGCGTGTCGGTGATGCCATGGGGAGCGCCCTTGTAAACCTTCAGCGTGGCGTTCCTGACAAGCTTTGACGAGGAAAGGGCGGCGGCGCCGATCGGCACGATCTGGTCGTCGTCACCGTGAAGGATCAGTGTCGGCACGTCGAACTTCCTGAGGTCTTCGGTGAAATCTGTTTCAGAGAATGCCTTGATGCAGTCGTATGCGTTCTTGTGGCCGGCCAACATTCCCTGAAGCCAGAAGGAATCGATCATGCCTTGTGAAGGCTTGGCTCCTGGGCGGTTGAAGCCGAAGAATGGACCGCTGGCGAGGTCCTTATAGAGTTGCGAGCGGTCGGCCAGGGAGCCCGCGCGTAGATCGTCGAAGACCTTCGATCGGGAGGCCGCCAGGATTGGCAGCGGTCTTGAGCATCAGCGGCGGGACCGATGAGATCAGCCCCGCCTTGGCCACGCGCTTCGATCCGTGGCGGCCGATGTAGCGTGCCACCTCACCTCCGCCTGTTGAGAAGCCCATGAGGACAGCGTTCTGGAGGTCAAGCGCCTCCATGAGAGCTGCCAGGTCGTCAGCGTAGGTGTCCATTTCGTTGCCATGCCAGGGCTGGCTCGATCGTCCGTGGCCTCGACGATCATGGGCGATGCAGCGATACCCGTTGGAGGCCAGATGAAACATCTGGGCTTCCCAGCTATCGGAACAGAGCGGCCAGCCGTGGCTGAACACGACGGGCTGGCCCGTTCCCCAGTCCTTGTAATAGATCCGTGTGCCGTCTTTGGTAGTAATCGCGCTCATGCCTCTGCCTCCTACGTTCAAGTTCAACTACTTCCTGCATCTTCCCCGCATGGTGGTAGCCCTCCGCAGCCGATTCAGATGAACCCTGGCTGGTCGAAGGCGGGATTCGGGTAGCTGTAGAAGCCCTGGCCGCTCGTGCATGGCTTGCGCGCCAGTGTGACACTGTCGCGAAGGCCCATGCTGTTTGTCCTGTGTGTTGTGCCATTGGCTTCCCTACCACTGCCGGTCTACTCCGACGATCGCGGGCGCGAGGTTGCCCTCGACGCGCACGGTGACGTCCACGGCCTGCCTGGGCCGGGCGCTACTCGTGATTCGAGCTACCCGATATGTGCCTCCGCTCGACGGAAGAGTCGAGCTGGTTGCGGCCTCGATCGGCCTGGTTGATCCGCTGGCGTTGTCAAGCTGGTGCCACTGGATGGCATACGGACCGGCGGCACCGAAGCCTGCTGTCTCGGAAAGGTCCTGGTAGTGGAGCGCCCCGTTCCGGATTTCGAATCGATCGAGCGGCAACACTTTCCTGAAGTAGGTGCGGCCAATCTTGTCACGCCGTTGGATGAGGCACTCGACCAGCCAGTCCGCGGCCTTCCGGTCCGAATAGCGGGCGGAGTCGACGATGGCACGGATCTCTTCATCCTTGATCGCCATGATCTGCTTGGCGGCCCAGAACTCGTCGTCGGGCAGCCTGTTCAGGAAAGCCGGATTGGGGTACTCCGGCACCCAGCTCTCCGGATCAAAACGGTTGTGTTCAAATCGGCCGACAGACGGCAGGCGGGGATAGTTAGCTTTGGCCCAGCCAGGCACCGCCAGGCCCACCGAAGTCAACTGGACGGCTGATTGCTTCCAGCCGAACAGGTACTCGCCTCCCGATCGCGGACTGTTTGGCTTTTGCGTGCCGCTGCCCAGGGTGGAACCGAGGTCGAGGATGTAGTGACGGATGAACTTGGTGCCGCTCTCCTCGACCAGCGCATCATAAGTGTTGATGGCGCGGGAATCGTCGTGATCGATCCAGGCTGAGACAATCGCCAGACCGCGAAGATCGCGCCTGTGCTCGTGGGGAATGAAAGTCGTTCGGGTCGTCGCTGCGGCGCCCGAAGTAACGATACGGGCCGATGCCTTTGCCGGGAATCGCCCGGCTCGCCGTGGCTCGATACTGGCCCTCCTTCGACTTCGGCACATTTCGCAACATCTCCCCCAGATCGTGGCGAGTCATGCTGCGGCGTCGTCCCAATCGATCCGCGATCCTGACGTCTTTGCCCACCACCAATGACTGCGCGGAGAACTCGACCAGGTAGTTCTCCGGCACGTGATATCCGAGCGCATGAACCAGGCGGATCGAAACGTGGTCAGCGCCCGTCGCCATCTCTGGGTTGCTCGATGGATCGAACTTGATGAAGTAGAGTTCCTGCCTGTCATCGACGATCAGGAACCCAGGCGAGATGCCCTCAGTCTTCGCGCCGACAACCGTCCAGGGCCCGCGCATCGAAGGCGGGTGATCCTGGCTGGGTCCAGCCACGAGCTGCTCGAGAGACATCGGGTTGTAGTAATGCCGTTTCACCCACCAGGCGCCCTGCAGCGGCTCTCCGAGAGAGCTCACCGCGCGCGCGGGGATAGGTTTCCGCGACTCGCGGTTCAACTCGCCCGGCGTGGCCAGTGAGTGACTGAGCGCATCGTAATAGTCGCTCAACTTTCGCGCGGCTGGGTTATTGACCGGCAACGGTTTCAACTCGGTCTCCAGGGGGTCGTCCGGGCGGAACTTCTGCGCCGGCAGAGTAAGCAGTGAGAGAGAAAACAGGATGAAAAGGCGTTTCATGGCTAGGCCTCACAGTATTGGCTGAGAGTCCGCCGTTCCCAGCGGCCGGAGTTGGAACACATCGTTGAATTTGAACCAGATCTGGAAGCCTTCATGGCTGAATCCGACATCGAACCGGATGAAGGTCCGATTGCGCGCGTTGAATCGCAAACCGAAGCCGGCGCTGCCTTCCAGATCCCTGAAGTTCAACTGCCCGCGACGCTCGAAGACTTTCCCCCCATCGACAAACACCGCGCCATCGCAGCCGGAGAAGATCGCCCAGCGGTACTCGGCGTTGAGCACCAGACTGTTGCGGCCGGAGAAGCGGAAAGGCCGGAAGCCGCGCAAATCGTCCGAGCCTCCAACCACAGGCTGCAGGTAGAAGGGCACATTCTGGCCGTCCCTCGTATCGGTCAGGCGGGTGTGAGCGCGCAGCGCGATGACTCGAGACTTGTTGAACAAGCCGATGTACTGCTGCAGGTCGACGTCGACCAGGTTGAAGTCGTGACGTCGCAGGCCGCGGTCTTCATAGCGCGTGTATCGAACAACGTAGTTGCCGCCGCTCCTGGGTCCGAACAGGTCATCGCGCCAGTCGAACTGGCCGAATACGCCATAGCGATAGAAATCCGTTTGGCGATCGATGCCAGGCACCTGTTCCGGCGTGAACAAGGTGTCGGCCGAAGCGAAGCGGCTGTCCTTGCCGGGCCCGACGTTGACATTGAGGAGCCCGCCCCCGCCGCCAACCCTGACGAAGCGGAAAGGTGTAACGCCGGCAGTCGCGTCGAAGGAAGTATCCTCGAGCCGGTAGTTTGCGCGCACTTTTTGCGAGTCAGGTCCGGGGCCGTAGTAGTTGATGCCAGGGTAGTTTCGCGTAACCGCGTGCGCATCGAAGAACATGAGCCCGTTGGCGAGTTTTGGCAGCACGAATCGAGCCTCCGCCTTCCTGTAGTTCTTGAAGGAGATCTGTGCGGCTGCCTGGACGGCGATCGACCCGTTCTTCAGGTCGTCCCGGAAGAACGAAGGCCCGAAGGCGAAGCCGCCGCCAGTGACCAGGCCGCCGAGCTTCACACCGAAGCCCTTGTACCCATAATTCGTGCGTGAGAGCAGCCCTTCGTCCTTCACCCGGCGAAGGGCTTCCTCGGCCTTTGAGAGCTTTTCCGGTTTGAGCCGCTTCTCATACTCGAACCTCTGTTGATTGAGCTCATCCTCCCTCGTCTGGCTAAGAGCGAGAAGCGGGAGGAGCAGGATCAGAGCCATGGATGTTTTCATACGCTGCTGTCCCCCGATCAAGCTGTGAATCCACCGTCCACACTCAGGACCGAGCCGGTGACGTACGAAGCCGCGGGGCTGGCCAGGAAGACGACGCCGGCGGCGATCTCTTCGGGCCGTGCGAATCGACCCAGCGCGATACTTGACTTCTGTGCCTCGGCGGACGCGCCTTCCTCGGGATTCATGTCGGTGGCGACGGAGCCGGACTGGATGACGTTCACCGTGATCTTCTTCGGCCCCAGGTCGCGGGCAGCGCCTTTGCTGTATCCAACGACAGCGGCTTTGGTGGCAGCGTAGTCCGCCAAGCCAGGAAAGCTGGCCCGGAAACCGAGCACCGAGCCGATGGTGATAATCCGGCCGCCTTCGGGAATGACCTTCGCCGCGGCACGGATGGCCGCGGCCACCGCTGTGAAGTTGATGGCATACAGGCGGCTGAGCGCCGGCAGGTCGACGTCGGGACTGTCGACCTGCCCCCCGGCGGCGACTCCTGCGTTGTTCACAAGAATGTCGAGGCGGCCCATGCGCTCCACAACCCGGCCAATCAGCCCTTCGACTTGAGCGGAATCGGATTGGTCGGCTTGCAGGGCAGCGGCCCTGACGCCCTTCTGTTCGAGTTCCCGGACGATCGCCTCGGCCTTGGCAGCCGAGGCCACGTAGCTGATTGCCACGTCCGCTCCTTCATCGGCGAGTGCGCGGGCTGTAGCAGCGCCGATGCCTCGTGATCCTCCGGTGACTAGCGCAACTTTCCCTTTCAGTGCATTGCCCATGGTGGTTTCTCCTCTTCGGCGTCGGACTTGGCCGCCTCGGTCGATCAGTTGCTTTTGATGGCGAGTGCGGGCGCAGCCACAGCCCCGTTTCTGGACAACAGAAACGTCACACCCAGCCACAGAATGATGAAGGCGACATTGGTCAACGCAAAATGCCTTGTCGTGAATGCCAACGATGTCCCAAGCCAAACGATCGCCGCCTGCGTCATGTCGCCGGTCCGGAAGAAGAACGTATCGATCAGGGTCTTTGCCTTGTACTTCGCCTCTCTGCTAACCGGCAGAAACAGGGCGTGGCGGGCCGTATTTTGAACCGAATAGTCGGTGGAGTTCTCGAAGACTTTGGTTGTCAGCGCAATGGTCAGCGCCGGCAGGGCAGCGAGCAGGCTGTACCCACCGAGCGCTATCGCAGGCAGGAAGAACAACGCTCCGCGCACACCCACCCAGCGAAAGAGCCTTGAAACCAGGAACGACTGGAGCACGAGGCCGCCAATCCCAACCCAGGCAAAGTAGTTTCCGTAGAAGTGGCCGATGAAGGCCTGCTTCGCAGCTACGGGGTCGGCCGCGCCGAGGGCGTACCGGGTCGCTTCAGCCACCACCAGTTTGCTCAAGACATACTCGCCCCCGGTGTTGACGACGTTGAGCAGCACCACCATGAGAGCGATGAGCCGGAGGTAGCGATCCGAAGAGACGATCTCAAAGGCGCCTCGCGGCCCCAGGGGCGAGGCGCTGTTGGCGCGTTGCGTCGCGCATGCCTCACACGCCTGGCGGTTGACGCGCCAAGTCAGGTAAAGGCTGCCGGCAATCAGTCCTCCCGCGACCAGAAGCAGGCGATTCATCCCCAGGTCGGCGACAAAGACGGAGGCAATTTGCGAGCCTGCCAGCGCACCCAATGAACTGCCTATGCCCAGCACCGGAAAGAGCCGTTTCCCCTGCTCTTCGGTATACAAGTCATTCGCAAACGCCCAGAATTGCGCGAGCGCCATCAGGTTGAAGATCCCGAGCCACAGGTAGAATGCGAATCCGATGCGAACGCCGGCTGCGTTGAGCGCGTAGAAGACCGGCAGATTCGAGAAGAAGAACAACATGACGGCCGCCACCAGACGGAAGCGGGTGAGTCGATCGGCCAGCCAACCGTAGGCCGGAATGACGGCCAGCAGGAGCGCTGCCTGCCCGGCGGCCGCATAGGCCTTCATCTCCGCGCCGCCCTCGGCCAGGATCAAGGCCTCTCGAACTGTTTTCATGATGTAGTAGGCGGTGAGCAACAGGAACACGTTCGCGGCGAGCAGCAGCGCTCCTATTCCCTCGCCTGGTTCCACAAAGGAAAAGAGCTTGAGGACGCGGTCGGTCAACCCTGTGCCGAACCACTTGGATGACACGGGGCCTGACCCCATCCGGCCTTTGGGTATAGGTATTGCAGTCGTCATCCTGTGTCCTTTTGTGGTGCCGTTGTGGAGAGGATTCGATCGATCAGACGGCTCGCTGCGGCTCGTGATGGAACTTGCGCGCCGCGCGAGTTCCCAGCATGGCGAACAGAACCAGGGCGAAGAGCTGCGCGGCCAGAAATGGCGGCTCCGATTGCGTCGGGGCCAACGCTCTCAGCGGCGGCACTTTCTGGAATAGCTGCACGATCAACACGAACACGTTCAGGTAGAGGGCGGTCACCGAAGTGACGATGTACATCCTGGCCCAGGCGCCCGCCAGGTGACGGTTATACAGCGCGTAAATCGCAACGGCGAGCAATGCCAGCGAGAGGATGCCGAACGCGTGAGACGGCAAAAAGCGAACGAAGGGGAACATGAAACCGGTCACGCTTGTCGCGACCGTGGTCGACAGAAAGAGCGTGGTCCATCCATCGGGGCGTTTCGCATTGAGCAGGCCTTGCAACACGACAAAGCCCGATCCGATCCCCACCAGGCTGATCAACACGTGAAACAGGGTGAATGCACTGAGTATCACGATTCTCTCCTTTGTATTGACTTTGCGGGAGCGCAGCCGGAGAAACATCACGACATCGTACGGTTTCTACCTACCACCTTCGGTCGATCACCGAATAACCCAATCGTGGTAGTCGGGAGGATTACTGCCGTGTCAGGGGCAGGCGCACCTGGAACACGGTGCGGCCCAGGGACCGATTCGACACGAATTGAGCCCTTGTGGCTGCGGACGATGCGTTGGACGATATCGAGTCCGAGACCGGTCCCCTCGCCGACGGGCTTGGTGGTGAAGAATGGTTCGAACATCCGGTTCTGCACTTCGGCAGGAATGCCGGGGCCTGTATCGGCGATCTCTACCAGCACGCCATCGGGCTCAGCGCAGGTTTTGATGGAAAGCACCTTGGGCGTGTCTGGCGGGAGGCTTTCCATCGAAGCCAGGGCGTTGTCGATGAGATTGGTCCAGATCTGGTTCAGGGCGCTGCCATTGGCACGTATGCGGGGCAGGTTCCGGTCAAACTGCCGCTCGACGCGTACGCCGTGCTTGAGCTGGTGCTGGAACATCCGGAGTGTTACGTCGATACCTTGCCCGATGTCGACTTCAGCAACGGGGCTCTGGTCCATGTAGGAATACGACTTGACGGCCTGGACGAGGTCGGAGATTCGACGCGACGCTTCCTCCAACTCGCGGGTAAGGCACAGGATCTCGTGGTCGGCGACCAGGATCCGAAGGCCGAGAGCGAGAGTGTCGCTGGGGACGAGCGAGGCAAGCGGGCGGAGCTGATCCGCGGTGATTCCGGCATCGACGAGCCCTGAGGCGAGTTCTCCAGGCGGCGCCTGCGGACTCCAGCCAGTCGGACAGCTCCGATTCGCGATCAGCCCTTTCGAGGGCGTCCACTGAGCCGGGCGTGGTGGCGGCGCACTCGATGATTGATTCACCCAGGCTTGCCATGATTTCGCGAGCCCGTTCAGGAATCACTTCCCCGCGCATGGCCAGGACGTGCTTGCGGCGATCGGTGAGCACATCGCGCAAGCGGGCCGAAGAACGAACGGCCGCCGATGCGGGATTGTTGAGCTCATGGGCCAGGCCGGCGGCGAGCTTGCCCAACGCGAGCAGCCGGTTCGAGCCTTCCTCCATTCTCGTGATCTCTCTCGTGCGGTCCGTCATTTCGGCAACCAGCCGTTGAGCCAGCAACGGCGCACGGTAGACCAGCTCGCGGAGGTGGGACGCATCCATGGCGGCGATCCGGGTTGCTTGCGCAGCCCATCCGCGGCCGCCCCACGTTTTCATCCTGGAGAAGGGAAGGACGCCCGTGGCCTCGCCGGCGGACCCGACCAGCACGTTGTCGTGGCCGCCTCGACGGAAGTGAATCTCGCCCTCAAGGATGACGACGAACTCCCGTGCCGGGTCACCTTCGCGCACCATCACGTCGCCAGAATCATAGCGGCGCACCTCCATCTGGCTGGCGATCCATTCCACCGCCTCGCGGTTCTCGCCTTCAAACAGCGGCAGTTGCAGCAGCTCTTCAGCGGAGATCTGGTCAGGTGCATGATCTGGCATCAGTGCCTTCTATCGATTTCGCATGTACTGCCGGATGAAGTACAACACGATGGAGCCTTCGCCAACGCTATTGGCGACCCGGCGGACCGCTCCATCGCGGACATCGCCCACTGCAAAAACCCCGGGCACGCTGGTTTCGAGAAGATAGGGATCGCGGTCGAGGCGCCAGCCCTCTGGACGCTTGCCGTTGTTCATCAGATTCGAGCCGGTGACGAGAAAGCCTTTGCCATCCCGGCACACGACCCCGTTCAACCAATCCGTATGCGGTTCAGCGCCAATGAAGATGAACAGTGCAGCAGCCGGAAGCTTCTCCGTCACATTCGAGTCGTGATGCCGAACTGGTGATCTCTTCGAGTCGTTCTCCGCCGCTCACTTCGACCACCTCAGCGTTGGGAATGACTGAGATGTTCGCAATCGTGCCGATCCTTTCAACCAGGTAGTGAGACATGGATTTCGACAGCGATTCGCCGCGGACGATCATCCTGACAGACCGAGCCACCTCGGCAAAATGCACTGCCGCCTGGCCGGCTGAATTGGCGCCGCCCACGATGTAAATGTCCTCGTCCTTGCACGAGGAGGATTCGGTGACAGCCGCGCCGTAATAGACGCCTGCGCCGGTGAGCCGATCCATTCCGGGGACCTCGAGCCGCCGCCACTGAACTCCGGCTGCGATGACGACACTATGCGCAGCAAGTTCCTGTCCGCTCGACAGTTTGACAACACGATACTCGCCGTCTACGACGAGACTCACCGCCTCCGCCGGGGCGAGTACTTCGGTGCCGAACCGTTGGACCTGCGCGACTCCGCGACGCGCGAGGTCGGCCCCGCTGAGTCCGGATGGAAAGCCGAGATAGTTCTCGATGCGCGAGCTCAATCCCGCCTGTCCGCCCGCAGCCTCGCGCTCCACAAGAACAGTCTTTAGCCCCTCGGTACTGCAGTAGAGGGCGCAAGCCAGTCCCGCAGGGCCTGCCCCAACTACGATCACATCATAGAACCGGCGGCTGGGGATCGTCGCCAGCCCGAGCCTCTCGGCGACTTGCGAAAGACTTGGCTGCTCCAGCACGAAGCCATCCGGGAAAATGACCGCGGGCATTGCCGCTGTCTTCCCTTCGAGCGCCGCCTGCACCCGCGGATCGGATATCGCATCAGGCTCGATCCACCGATAGGGAATCTGGCTCTTGGCAAGAAAGTCTTTCAGCCGGTGGGTTTCGGGAGCCCACCGAGTTCCGATCACATAGACTCCCTCGAAAGTCTCCTTATTGCCGGCCTGCCAGTCTTCGAGCTGATCGGCGAGCACAGGATACAGGTGTTGCTCCGGCGGCTCCCACGGCTTCATCAGATAGTGGTTGAGTTTCACCTTGTTGATCGCGTCGATGGCCGCCGTGGAATCGGCGTAGGCGGTCAGCAACACGCGGCGGGCCTCAGGCTGGAGCGTAACCGCCGCCTGCAGAAACTCAGTGCCGCTCATGTGAGGCATTCGCTGATCGACAAGAAAGAGCGCGATGCGGTCCCCGCGCGACGTAAGTTGGCGCACGGCATCGAGCGCCTTTTGCGGCGAATCGACGCTCAGAATTCGATAGTCAGGCGCAAACCTGGCCTTCAGGTCGCGCTCAATGGCGCGGAGCACCGAGAGGTCGTCGTCGATGGCGAGGATGTAGGGCTTCTTCATTCCTGTTGTGACCCCGATTGAATCGGCCGCCCCATGAAGGCAGGCGCCGGCAGACGTGGACCGTTGTATCGAGACACTTCTCCAAAGATCTCGTGCCGCTCCCAGGATTGGCGTGCGCTTTTCATTTCCTCAGCGGTTCTGGCGACGAAGTTCCACCACATTAGAATCTTCTCTCCGAAGGGCGCGCCGCCAATCAACAGCAGCCTCGCGCCGGTACGGCTGGCAATCCTTAACTCTTCCCGGCCGGTTCCGAGATAGTACAGGGTATTACACTCCACCTCGCTCTCAAAGACCGCGGCATCGCCCGAGGCCAGCAGCACCCCGTACTCAAACTCGGCTTTCAACGGCAGAATCATCCGGCCGCCAGCGCAAAGCGCAATGTCAGCCGCCACTCCTGGGCTGTATTGGCTGCCCGTGGAAGCCGTGCCTGCGAACTCTCCGAGAATCGCCGTCACCACGCCGCCTCGAGAATCCATGGCCGGCTGCTCCCTGGTGCACTGGTAGTGGGGGTTGATCGCACGGCTCGTATCCGGCAAGGCCACCCACAGTTGCACTCCGTCCAACCTGCCGGAGTTGTCCCGCGGAGTTTCCTCGGTGTGTGCGATGCCCCGTCCCGCGGTCATCAGGCTCAATTGGCCTGGCCTGACGAGGCACTCGCTGCCCAGACTGTCGTGATGAACAACCTCCCCCGCCAGAAGCCACGTCACGGTTTGCAGACCGATGTGCGGATGCGGTGCGACGTCCATCGCCTTCTCCTCCGTGAAGATCAAAGGACCAAATCGATCAAAGAAACACCACGGGCCGATCAGCCGCCGCCCGCGAACCGGAAGGACGCGGTGAACCTCCAGCGAGCCGAGTTGGACCGTGCGATCGGGGAGAGCCTCAATGGACGGCGAAGTCCGCGATCCGGAGGTGCACTCCACCACTTCCTGCGGGAGGAAGGAGATTGCTCATGATTAGTACAGTTTGTACATAGCACGATCGATGCATTCGCGATCAAAACTTGGTGGATTGCGAACCGCGCGGAATGATGATCTCTCGCCGGCCAAACAGGCGCGCATCTACCGACATCGCTCCGGGACCCAGGAAGACAACAGCGGCAGAGACAACAACCACAAGGGCCGTGGGAAGTGTTGCATCGAACAGGTTCCGGCTCGGGGCGGGGAGCCAGGAAGCAGCGCTGCCAATCGCTCCGAGACCCGAGAAAAAGCCAGCGACGGGCGTCATAAACCCGACGAGAAGCGCAACCCCACCTGACAATCCCAGCAAGCCGGCAGCGCACGTCCAGAGCGTCAGGTGGCGCCAATCGGCCAGATAGATTCCTCCCTGAATGGCCGACGTCAAGCCGACCGCGGCGCGCAGCAACAGCAGGCCTACTCCAGGCCATCCACCCGGAAACGTGGAAAATAGCCGCTGCAGCTTGCGTCTCCCTTCACCTGAGCCGGTTTGTCCAATGCACGCTGTATGCAGAGTAACGGCTCTGACATCGAAGCGAATCCCCAATACTCGGAATGCTCGCGTACCACTATTGGGTTAGCTCTTCGAGCTGAGTGCGTACCGCACTAAAGCTGAATGATGCCGCGGC
Organism: Bryobacteraceae bacterium; assembly: GCA_963714395.1. Taxonomy (GTDB): domain Bacteria; phylum Acidobacteriota; class Terriglobia; order Bryobacterales; family Bryobacteraceae; genus JACADU01. The sequence goes on along the minus strand of CAVQOO010000028.1, from coordinate 22,914 downwards.
GGACAGCGATGGCAACCGCCTGAGTGCGATCGCTTGCCCCCAGTTTCTCCATGAGGTGCTTGACGTGGACTTTGACTGTCTCCTCAGAGATGAAGAGCCTTTCTGCGATATCGCGATTCCGGTTGCCGCCTGCGAGGTGCCGCAACACGTCGATCTCGCGCTCGGTCAGTGCTTCGTCGCCAAGATGCTCAGCCAGATGCGCGGCGACTTCATGCGGAACACGCTTCTTGCCGGCATGGACTTGTCGAATCGCGTCCACCAGGTCCTTCGCCGGCATGCTCTTGAGCAAGTACGCCCGAGCCCCTGCTTCCAGTGAGCGATGGATTTCCACATCGCCCTCGAAGGTGGTCAGCATGATGATCCGTGCCTCGGCAAATTCTGTCCGGATGGCAATCAAAGCGTCGATGCCGCTCATGTCCGGAAGTCTGAGATCCATCAAAACCACGTCGGGCCGGTGCTCACGGAAGAGTTGTATAGCCTCGCATCCGCTCTCCGCCTCTGCCACAAGCAGCATGTCGGAGTGATTGCGGACGATCGTGGCGATCCCCTCTCTCAGGAGAGGGTGGTCATCGACGCTGAGGACTCGAATGAGTACTTGCTCAATCACTCCGCGTCTCGCTTTCTGGAAAACCATCCCCACTTCGACCCTGAAGCCGGGGTTCGGTAGGCAGTATCGCCTGGTACGGACAACTCGACCTCTGTCCCAGCCGACGGGCCGCTCCAGACACGCAGTTCGCCGCCGATTCGTTCCGCTCTTTCGCGCATTCCCGGAAGCCCCCAGTGTCCCTCGCGTCCTGATTGAAGCACGCCAGGCTCGATTCCACAACCATTATCGCGAACGAGAAAACGGAAGCGCTTCGCCGCATATTCAATCTCGATCTCGATGCTCTTTGCGCGCGAGTGGCGGAAGGCATTGACCAGCGCCTCCCGGCCGATCCTGTACACTTCATCGCGCAGGATCGGATGCAGCGATCTCGGCTGGCCCGCGATGATGACGCGAAAAGCGACTTGATCGCCAATGGCGAGTTCCTCCTTGATTCGCGAGAAGGCCTGCCCCAGGTCCCCATCGCCCGAAGTCGATGCTCGCAAGCCCCGCACCGTACTGCGGCCTTCTTCAATCACCTGCGCCATCAACTGGAGAACCCGGCCGAGCAATGGCGCGGCCGGCGAATCCCCCGGCAGACGATCGGCCGCGACCTGAAGTTGCATGGAAGCGCTCAGGAACCCCTGGAGAAGCGTATCGTGCAGATCCTGGGCGATGCGGGTCCGCTCAGACAGGCGCTCTTCGAATCGAACACTGAGTTGTTGTTTCATTTGGTGCAAGCGGAAACGATAAACGCCTGCGATCACCAAGGCCAGCGCAAGCAAGCTGCAGAGCCGAAACCACCACGATTGCCAGAACTCCGCCTCCACCTCAAAGCCGATGCCGGCCTCCGAGCTGTTCCATGCGCCATCAGTATTGCTGGCGATCACCCTGAATCGGTACGAATCCGGGCTCAGGTTGGTGTACACGGCTTCGCGCTCCGAGACCGGCGCACTCCAACCCTTGTCGAATCCTTCGAGCCAGTATCGGAAGCGCACACGCTCAGGAACCGAAAGCGACAGACCGGTGAAGCTGAAGGTGATCCGCTGGCGGCCAGCCGGAATTCGAACCGGATCTCCCAGGGCGATTGTCTCCCCGTCAGCGCTGATCGCCTGAACGTGAGCGATTGCCGGGGCCGAACCGACCATGAGCCGGGCTGGGTCTACCACCGAAATGCCGCGGTTCATCGAGAACCAGATCCGCCCAAGCGTGTCCGTGACCACTGACCGGTGCCTCTTCACTCCCACGAGTCCGCGCAGGCCGTCGGCCAGTCCATACTCTCGTACATCTCCATCCACCAGAGCGCCCTGCAGCAGCTTGTCCCGCCGCACGCGCAGCACGTGGTTTGAGGTCGCCAACCAAAGCGCTCCGTGCCGGTCCTCTGCAATACCCAGGATTTGCTCCCGCAGTGCCTCTGGCACGCCGGCGGGGCTCAGAAATCCTTTGGGGCCGCGGAAAGCCAGTCCGGCTGAAGTGCCGGCCCAGAGCAGGCCGGCGGAATCCTCCAGAAGGCAGTTCACGTTGACCGATGGCAATCCATCCTTTGCCAAGTAGGTCTGCCACTGTCCTTTCGACAGCGCGCTCAATCCGTTTGGCGTGGCAAACCACATGCTGCCGTCCGAGGCCTCGAGCATCGATGCGACGGTGTTTGAAGCCAGCCCGTTTGCAGTCGTGTAAGTTTTGAATTGTCCGCCGCTGAGCCTGCTCACGCCGCCGCTCAAGGTCCCGGCCCAGATCGTTCCGCCGCGGCTCTGATAGACCGAGTAGACGCTGTTTTGAGCGAGCCCATCGGCTTGCGTATAATTCGTTGCCTTGAACGTTCCGTTTTCAGAGCGCAAGCGCGTCAATCCGCCGCGTTGCCTGCCGAGCCACACTTCGCCCTTGCCGCCGGCGATCGAATAGACAATGTCGCTGTCCAGACCGCCCGCGGAGACGCGTCCGTATCGTCCGTCCTTCAACCACCACAACCCGCCCCCGGCTGGCGGAAGCCACACGCGGCTCTCTGCGTCGACGAAGACGGGATTACTGCCGTCGGAAGGCAAACCCTCTTCCTGTGAGTAAGTGACAAACGGGCTGTCGCGGAGACGTTCGATGCCGCGGCCGCTGCCGAACCACACATTCCCCTCTCGATCTTCGAAAACTGCCGTGACAGCCTCGCTCGACCCCAATTCGCCGACAACCATCGAGGAGACGCCCTGATCGTTGAGCCGCAACAGCCCTCTGGAGTTGGTGCCCACCCAGAGATTGCGATCCCGGTCCCTTGCGATAGCGAGCACTTGCATGCGGCGCTTCGAGTGCCCGAGCGCGATCGGCTCGAGTTGGGTGCCATTCCAGCGCACGGCGCCGTCATCTGTGCCAACCAACAATTCGCCATCCGCGGCAGCCAACAGGCAGTTGATTTTGGGGTCCGGCAATCCGCGCGTGATCGGGAAAACTTTGCTTCCGGACATGCAGAACAGACCCGCATCGCGGGTTCCCATCCAGATGTCGCCGTCGGAAGTCTGGGCTAAGGAGATCACCGGCGAGCGGGGAAGGAAGGTTGCCGCCGGAAGCATTTCAAACTTGCCTCCGCTGTAGGTCACAGCCCCCTGTTCCGGCGCGTAAGCGATCAGGGTTCCCCGATTTGCCCGGCTCATCGCGGTGATGTTGGCATACGGCAGTCCGGCGAGCGGATCGTCAAAGGTGCGGTTGGAGTACCGCAGCATTCTGGGGCCTTGGATGCGAACCCACAGGCGCTCCTCACCGTCGGGCAACAGGCCGAGCACGCTCGCAATGTTGAAGGTTCCTGATTCATCCGCAATGAGGCGAAAACTCAGACCGTCGAATCGGACGAGTCCGGCCTCCGTGCCGATCCAGAGGTAGCCGTCAGCGGTCTGTGTGATCGCATACACGGGCCCCCTCGGGAATCCCTGCTCCGGGCCCCACCGATCATGAAGATACTGGGACATCGCGCGGTGTGGATCGATCGCATGCACGACGTCGGCGCAGCAGGCCGCCAAGCCGGCCAGCAGCCAGCACACTGCGCGAGCCCGAAAGGGCCGTCCCTCAGGGGAGGTACTCGAACTTCTCAACAATCACCTCGCACTCACGACGCAGGGGGTTCGCCTTGTTGTCGAACCGGTACAGGTTCATGTGGATCGTCTCGTTCCCGGGCGACGGCACACCGGAAGAAAAAGTGTGTTCGTCGACAATCCGCCCGGATCCAACTTCCGATCCACGTCATCGTCTTGAAAGCGACTCGTCCGGGTGCCCATACGAGAGTGTGCGTGAGCACTCCCGGCGGCGCGACGAATCGAACTGCGTTCGCCGGAACGTAATACGGCTGGATTACATACTGCGCATTCTTGCTGCCCGGCTCACCCCAACGGCTGATCTCAAGGTCCATCTCCCGGGGTTGGCCGGTGTCGTCCCACGTGAAGACACTGAATACGGCGGCGGGCTCGAGGTGAGAGATGTCGCGCACCACGAAACGGTACGATCCATATCCCCAGCTTCTTTGGAGGTTGACCTCTGCGCTCGTCCATTCGCCGTTGCGTTTGGCAATGCGCAAATGGAGGAATCCGTTGTCATCCGTCCACGCGTTTTCGGCATCGTACAGATTCCTGGTACCGCCTCGGTCGCTGGCCGCCTGTCGCACCTCCCACTCGTATCCTCCAAAGTGGATGGTGCGGCCCGCCGGACGCGTCAACATCGAACCTTCCGCAACCGAGACGGCGAGAATGTGGCCGCCCCGTCCTGGCAGTTTCTCGAGCGTCATCGGCGGACGGTACTGCGGATCAACCAGCAGGGCCGCATACGCTGAACCCGGGTGCGTCATGCTCTCCCAGCGGGACCCCGATTGAATCGCCGTGAACGGTTGGTCGGCGGTCGGCTGCACCCACCAGATTCCGCTCCGGGCGAACAGCACGACTTTCTCGTTCGCTTGAGCACCGGTCACACGTCCCTCAATCGGATGGAGTTTATCCGGACTGCCCTCTCCGGAGGGGGGGAGCCTCGTGAACTGTATGGATGGTTCGACACGCGCCTGGGGCGACTGGCAGCCGCAAAGCAGGATGCAGAGCAGTCCCAAGATAGATCGACACACAGAACATTCACTCAAGGCGTTGCTTCCCAGTCAGCACCCTCAACGGAGCGTTCTTGAAGAATACCAGTCGATCTCGCCGATGTGTTCCTGCCGGCAGTCGAGGCATTCTTATCTTATGGACATCAGTCGAAGGGCATTTGTTGGTGAGGTCGGCGCGGCGGCTGTGGCTGGATCCCACATCGACGCCGCCCAATCCGCGGTTCCGGCGAGCGCCTTCTACGAGGAATTGGTCCGCGCCAACGACGCTGCCGTCGAGCAGACGTTACAGGAACTGGGCACTTCCAGCGTGCCGCGTCCCATGATGATGCGGCGCGTGTCCGGACAAGCGGCGGTACTGGCAGCATCATTCTGTTGCCCCGAATCCGCGCACTACAAGTCGAACCAACTGATTGCCCCATTGGAGAAGGCAGCCAACGTCCTCCTCTCTGCACAGCATCCTGACGGCACCATCGACTCCGGCAATTTGAACTCGCCGCCCGACACCGGTTTCGTTCTGGAGCCGCTGTGTTCCGCCTTGTCCGTCCTGCGGCCAATGAACGACGATCGCCTTCGCTCCGCTCAAGAGGCGATGGGGCGGTTCATCGGCGCGGGCGGTCAGGCGCTGGTCACAGGCGGAGTCCATACTCCGAATCACCGATGGGTGATCTGCTCCGCCCTCGCGCGGATCAACTCACTATTCCCGTCGAAGAAGTACGTCGACAGGATTGATGACTGGCTGGACGAAGGGATCTACATCGACCAGGACGGACAATACCCCGAGCGAAGCACCGGGATCTACTCTCACGTGGAGAACAGCGCATTCGTCACGATGGCGCGCCTGTTGAACCGCCCGAAACTGCTGGAACCAGTGCGCAAGAACCTGGACATGACGATGTACTACATGCACCCGGACGGTGAACTGGAGACGGTCGGCTCCAGGCGCCAGGACCAGACCACCGCTGCATTCGCCGCGGGATACTATCTCGAATACCGCTATCTCGCGGCGCGCGACAGCAACGCTCTGTACGCCGCGGTGGTCAACATGATCGAGGATCAGCAAGGCGACCGCGTGAAGCGGACCAATCCGCTGATCAACTTCCTCGAGGAACCGTTGCTCAAGTCCCCGTTGGCGGAGCCCAAGCCCATACCATCGAGCTACGCCAAAGTGTTCTCCAACTCCTCGCTCACCCGGATCCGGCGAGGCGAGATCAGCGCGACCGTCTATGGTGGCTCCGATTGGCCGATGGGCGTCGGATCCGGACTGGCGAGCAATCCGACGTTTTTCACCTTCCGCAAGGGCAAGGCGGTCCTCGAATCCGTACGCATGGGAGGACATGTTCTTCAGTGAGGGCGCGTTCCGAAGCGCCGGTCTCGAGGCGAACGGCAATCGCTACATGCTGCGCCAGCGTTTCGATGTTCCGTACTATCAACCGCTTCCGAAGGCCGAGCGGAACGCTCGCGGCGACTATCCGCTCACTCCAGCCGCCGATTCACGATTCTGGAGCAAGCTGAACTTCCCCCGGCGGCGGGTCAGCAATGTGCAGACGCTGGACCAGAAGGTCACCGTCATAGAGAACGCCGGCGTCTTCGAACTGCAATTCGACATTACCGGCCACAAAGGAGTCCCCTTCACGGTGGAAGTGGCTTTCCGGCCCGGCGGCAAGTTCGAGGGCGATGTCGTCGAGCAGGTGAAGGACCGAACATTCCTGTTCAAGTCCGGCATGGCAAATTACCGGATCGGGGACGATGTCATCGAATTCGGCCCGGGCATCTTCGAGCACGAGTATCTGAACCTATCCGGCTCCTCCTATGTCGCCCACGGAGGAGTGCTGCGCGCCAATGGATACTGTGTGTATCTCACGGGATTCACGCCCTTCCAGCGCACGCTGACGATTCGTGTCCCCGGTTGATCGTACCCAGGTTCAAGCAAACCGGCCTAATGAGGGCCCCGGTACGCCCATTCAATTTGGGGGGTTGCAGTCAACAAGGTCCGTTGGTATTGTAAAGCCGCCTGAAAGAGCAAATGGACGATGCGGTACTGCTTTCTGCTGCTGTTGATGGGGCCCTTACTCAGCGGGACCCCTTCCAACTGGAAGTACTTTTGCGAATGTGGGTCTCCTGGCGTCGAATGCGGTCCGCCGATCCCACATAACTTCGGAACTACCGACTATTCGGTCATCAGGCCCATCACGGGCAACCCGGACTTGGACGTTCAATGGAGATACAACCAAATCGAAGCCAGTAACCACGCGGATCAGGCAGTCGGGTTTGGCTTTTATGGGACGGGGTTTGGAACGGTATACGGATATGGTGCAAAGCAGCGTGTTCCGTCTCATCGTTTAGGCACGCCGGCCCACCATTTGAGCCGGGTTCTCGTCCGAGCCCACCGGCGAGCAGGTGTCCACCCGAACCTGCTATGGTTCTGTCGTGTTGGAACCCCGGCGACGTGGAGCAGTTCGTGAATGCCGGGACTCGTCCGCCACCTTTACTCTGTGGATCGGGTTGGTTCTCGTTGTAACCGACTTTCCGATTCGCTCTTGCGGCGATTTCAATATTCGCGTGCGGACCGCGACGGCCGCCGCTTGCGCGGCTGCACCCGAGCCGCGGCACGACGTTGCGCAGCGGCGTGATAGCGCCAGGTAACGGGATGAAAATTGTCCTCCCCAGTCGGTCGGAGCGTACACAAGTCAACAGAGTTCGACGATCTGCGTGTACAAATCCGGATTATAGAGGATGCTTCGAACCCACAGATAGGACGGGTGGCCAGGGATTCCCAGCAACCGCAGCAGCCTCGCGGTTCCACAACCACCTTCCGCCTTACTGTTGGCTGTCCCGCTTGCGAGGACTTTGGTAGAGGCGCCGCTAGACAACGCGTACCGTAGTGCGCGAAGCGGCGTCCTGCTCCTCAACTCTCGGACTGCGTTCCGCGATGATACGATGACCGAGTGATTCCCCGGTCCGTGAAGATCCCCCGGACTCGACCTGACCCTGCAGAATGTGCAGCCTGCGGGTCGTTGTTCCATGGCCATGGAGGCGTGGAACGTGGAGCCATGGCGATTGAGGACCGGCCTCGGACCGACCCGGCCTCTCACTCCTTCCCAATCCTGGGCAATCCCCCGGGATTGCTTCCCCTCAAAGAACAAAGACGAAGCCCCGAAGCCGGCAATCCTCTGCCGCGGCGTCTGGCGGCGCTGCTGATTCTGATCATAGGGCGCGGCACTGCCGGCCTGGCTCGCCGGCGTTGCGCCGAATCGCCCACAGGCGAGGGATATCCACATCGAGGCATATCGCTACGGATTCAGCCCTTCCCGGATTCAGGCCAATCGCGGGGATCGCCTGCGACTCACATTTTCGACGCGCGACACCGGCCAGAGCTTCTTCTTCCAGGACTACGACCTTCACGTTTCGATCACCCCCGGCCAGCGACAGGTGCTGGTTCAGCGGCTGTCGCGCCCCCATGATCCCCGCCGTTCTGATGGAAGCGGTGGAGATCACGGCGGGACTACCGGGGTGGCGGGGATGGCTGGTTTCGAAGTCGACGTTCCGCAATCACACTTACAACGGCCCGCTGCACGGGACCGAGCGAGGCGACCTGATCGTTGCCCCGAACATTCTGCTTCATGGCGGGATCGGACTGCTGGCCGCCATCCCATTTGCCGGGCTGATCCTTGCGGCGCCGCCGCCCGGCGGCCTCGCGCCCCTCGCCGCCACAACCTCTTCAGCGCCTTTCCCTGGCTCAAACGGGTATTGAAGGCTCCCTCGTTTCAATTCAACCTGACGCTGCCGATGCTCGGCGTTTTCTGGTTCATCATCCTCGCCGGGCTGTTCGGCACGAAAGTCGCGGGACGCAATGCGGGCCCGATGATCATCTGGGTGCTGTGGCTATCGGCCCTGATCATCCTGCTGGTGCCGCTGGGCGGACGGATCTGGTGCACGGTCTGCCCGCTCCCCGTGATCGGGGAGTGGTGGCAGCGCGCGCGGCAGGCCGGCAATCCGGCCGAACTGGCGGGTCCATCCGGCCGGCGGATCCTCGGCGTGCCGTTGGTCTGGCCCTCGTGGCTGAGCAATGCCTGGCCTCGGGTGATTCTGTTTTTGCTGCTCGGGACCTTCAGCACCACGCTGGTTGCACTGCCGCCCGCCACCAGTTGGATGCTGATTGTGCTGATGGTTATGGCCATCCTCGTCTCCTTCTTCCCGGAGCCGCGGCTTTTCTGCAGGTACCTCTGCCCGATCAACAGCTACATCAGCCTGTATTCCATGACCGGGAAAGTGATGGTGCGGGCGGTCTCGCCTGAACCGTGCGTGGACTGCAAAGAGAGGTTCTGCCTGACCGGCAGCGTGAAAGGGTGGGGGTGCCCGTACGGCCTCTGCGTCGCAGAGGTCGATCGAAACAACGATTGCGGGGCCTGCATGGAGTGCGTGAAGACCTGCGCCTATGACAACGTCGCAGTCTTCTGGCGGAGCTCGGGACGGGACACCACCATAGCGAGTTACGGCGAGGCCTGGCAGGCGATCGTCATGTTTGCCCTGGCTTGCCTGTACTGCTTCATCAACCTTGGCGCGTGGGACTGGATCCGGGATTGTATCGACCTTCTGGACAAGCAGAACTGGGGGACGCTTCGGTGTGTATGCCCTCGTGGTGTGGATCGTCTGCCTGGGTGTCCTGCCGCTACTGTGGTATCTGCTCACCAAAGCCGGGATTGGGATCAGTGGGTCGCGGCTGGACGCCAAGGATCAATTCCGGGCAACAACAGCGGCTCTGGTACCCATCGGGCTGGGATGCTGGATCGCTTTTGCGCTTGCGACCTTTCTCTCCATGTTGACCTTTCTTCTCCAGAGCCTCTCGGACCCATTCAATTGGGGATGGAATCTGCTCGGCATGGCGGGCAGCGCGTGGCACATTCCCTTGTCTCCGGCGATCCCGTGGCTGCAGGCGGGGTGTGTTCTCGCCGGCTCAGCCTACGCGTTTCAGACGATTTACCAGTGCTGGCTGACCGACTCGGGGAAAGAGCGACAAGCGCTGCTTGCTTCGCTTCCGTTAGGATCGTTCGTTTGGACCGCCGGCGCTGGAATGATCTGGTTTTTCGCCGCGTAGGAGCACACGGGAAGAATGGAAAAGCAGGCCGGCAGGCCCAAGTCGCCACGGGGCAAACGCATCCGGCTGAGGTCGGGGCTGAGTATCGCGGCCGTCATGTTGGGAGTCCCGTTGGCTGTCCTGGTTTACCAGGCGCGGCAGTCGGGGCTTTCCGGGGGGCAGATCTTCCGGCACATCTTCAAGGACGCCCGTCAGGAGGGCGTCGAGGAGGGTGCGCCGAAGGCCAGCCGCGGAGCGAGGATCGATTTTCTCACCCCGGCGCCAATCGGATTTCCATCGCCCAATCCACCGCGCGTCGGCAGCCTCGAGATCGTGGACCTCGACAAGGACGGTTTACCTGACGTCCTGGTGGCCGATATGCACACGCAGCGGGTCGGCTGGATCCGCCAATCGCCGGCCGGCGCCTATACGGAGAAGTGGATCAGCGCCGAGCTGCCGGCTCCGGCCCATGTCAGCGCATTCGACATCGACAAGGATGGCGACCTGGATGTGCTGGTGGCCTGCATGGGCTTGCTGTTCCCCTCGAATGACAAGATCGGCTCGGTAGTCATCCTCGACAATGACGGGAAGCAGAATTTCACCGCGCGTACGGTGATCGACCACATCGCCAGGGTCACCGATGTCCGCGGCGCCGACTTCAACGGCGACGGCCGCCCGGACCTGATCGTGGGGCAGTTCGGCTACGACGACGGCGAGACACGGTGGATGGAAAACCTCGGCAACGGGCAGTTCCGTTCGCATCTGCTGCAAAGTCTTTCCGGGGTGATTCACACGATTCCCTCCGACATCGACAAGGACGGCGACACGGACATAGTCAGCCTGGTCAGCCAGGAGTGGGAAGAGGTGTACGTTTTCGAAAACGATGGGCGCGGGAACTTCAAATCCCACCTGGTTTGGGGCAGCACGAACGAAGACTACGGCAGCAGCGGCATCAGGCTGGCCGACCTCAATCAGGACGGCGCGGTGGATGTCCTGCTCACCAATGGAGACGCGTTCGACTACCTGCCGCCGCGTCCCCGGCCCTGGCACAGCGTCCAATGGCTGGAAAACCAGGGCGCGTTCAAGTTCGAACACCACGCGATCGCCCGGTTCCTTGGCGCCAGCGGTGCCGTGGCCGCTGACTTCGATGGCGACGGCGATCTCGACGTCGCGGCTGTCACCTGCTACAACTTCTGGGAGCGTCCGGACGCCCAGAGCCTGGCCTGGTTTGAGAACGACGGCAAAATGAACTTTACCGAACACCCGATCAGCACTACTCCGACCCATCTCATCAGCCTCGAAGCAGCGGATATGAATAGGGACGGCAAGCCCGACCTGGTTACCGCGCGCATGAACGTCTACCAGCCATTCACCAAGGATGGGCGTGTCGTGCTGTGGCTCAATCACTGGGGGCAGCCGACGCCCAAAGAGCGAAAGTAACCATGGAACCAGCATCCCGAGACGGTGAACGCGGCTTTGACAGACCGGCACTTCTGAAACTGGCGGGACTCGCCGCAGCGCTTGGCGTGGCTACCTGGCTGCTCGCGCCCCTGCTGCTTCCGGTCAAGCTGCCGGCGGACTTTCCGAAACCGCCGGACCTTGCCTCACTCAATCCGGAGCTTCGCACGCTGCTGCAAAACGCGGACCAGGAAGCGCGGCGCAAGCCGGGATCGGCGGAAGCGGTGGGCAAGCTCGGGATGATCTACCACGCCAATTTGCTCTTCGAACAGGCTGAGCCGGCCTACCGAATCGCCGCCCGCCTGGCTCCGAACGATTATCAATGGGCGTACGCGCAAGCTGTCCTCGAGGAAGAAACAGGCGGCGGGAAGGAACAGTTGAAGCTCCTGCAGACTGCGCTGCGCCTGAAGCCCGGCCATGTTCCCACTCTGCTGAAACTGGCTGACTGGTTCTTCAAAGTGGACCAGTTGGACGAAGCCGCAAAGTACTACGAGCAAGCCGCCCGCGCGCCTGACGGCGGCGCATCCCTGCAGGCAACTTTCGGTCTGGGACGCGTCGCCGCGCGCCAGCGCGAGTGGAACAGGGTGATCGAAATCATCGGACCCCTCACACGTGCATACCCGCACGCAGCGCCGCTCTACGCACTGCTTCAGGAAGCCCACGAGGGCCTTGGGCAGCCAGAAAAAGCCGTGCAGGCCCGGCAAAGCGGCAGTTTCGCCAAATGGAAGGTAGTACCCCCATTCGAGGATCCCTTCAATGAGCAGTTGATCGGCTACAGCCATTCCTCAACGCGGCTGCTCAAGCACGCCGGTCTGCTGAGCCGCGCAGGGCTGGCAGACAGGGCGATCGATGCCGGGCGGAGGGCGGTGCAAGCCGACCCAAAGGACGCCGATGTCAGAAACTTCCTCGCACGCACGCTGCTCACTTTCCATCCAGACAAGCCGCCGGCCGTGGATGAAGCGATGACTCAATTGACCGAGTGCCTCCGCCTGAGGCCTGAGGATGCTGTGCCGTTGGGCGGGTTCGCGGATGATTTCTTCAAGTCGCCCAAGCAGCCCGCGGCCGTCGAACGGCTCCGTGCCCTGCTTCGGTCGCACCCCGATATCCCAGGAATCCATCTGTTTCTCGGCCAGGCCGCCGACGCTCTCGGGGAGACAGGGGAGGCGGAGGCCGAGTACCGGGCCGCCCTGAAGGAGAATCCGAAGGACTCAGCGGCGTACAACAAGCTCGGCCTGATCGCCGAAAAGCAGGGGAAAGGCGGCCGAGGCCGCCGGCCATTTTCGAAAGTCCATTCAGTTGAATCCGGAGAACACGGCCGCCCGGCTGAATCTGGCCATCGAAGTGATGCAGCAGGGCAACTACTCCCAGGGGTTGAAGGAACTCGATGAATTGCTCAAGATCAACCCCCACGATGCCGCCGCGCACTTCTGCATGGGATTCGCCTTGCTGGCGATGAACCGGACCGATGATGCGATTGCGCGGTTCCGGCACGGCTTGCTCTATCAGCCAGAGGATGCCGAGGCCCGCTTCGGCTTGGGCTCGGCTTTGGCTGCGCAAGGTAAGCGGGAGGAAGCCGTGGCGGAACTCCGGGAAACTCTGCGCCTCAATCCCAATCATCCGCGGGCGCGGCGAATGATTGAACAACTCGGATACTGAACGCCTCGCTGCCAGCCTCGCGGTCGGGAGTATGCTTGACCAGAGGCCGGCAACCCGATGCATCGGAAATCAGCGATTCTCCTCGCGGCCTGCGGGCTTGCGCTTGCGACTTTTGCCCAGGACAGCCCAACGGAAAGGCGTAAACAAGACCTCAACCATTTCCTGAAGACTTTTCTCCCCAGCCGGACTCCGCCCACGGGACGGATCAACGCGCACGACAGGACCTGGGACGAATGGGTGAAGCGGACGGGGGCCCTGCCGCCGGACTTCCAATCCATGCCGTCGATATCCGAGCTGCCGGACCCGCTCTGATGCGCGAGAACGGCCGCACGCGGATGGTCCGCACGGCGGCGGATTGGGAAGATTCAGAAGAAGTGGCTCAGGGCGCAGATCGAGCAGTGGATGTTCGGCCACATGCCGCCCGCTCCGAATAACCTGCGCGCGGTGGTGACGGGAACGGAAAAGGAAGGCGGTGTCACCATCCGCCACGTCCGTTTGGAATTCGGTCCGGAGCACCGCGGCACACTGCGTGTCCAGCTGATGATTCCGCCCGGACCCGGCCCGTTCCCGGTGTTCATGACCAACCATCCGCGCACTCGCCCGTGGGTGGCGACCGCCGTTCGCCGGGGCTACATCGGCTGCATCTACTATGCCGCCGACCCCATTTACGGCAACGAGGACGACTCGGACAAGTACATCGAGCTTTACCCTGACTACGACTTCCCGGTGCTGGCGCGGTGGGCCTGGGCGGGCATGCGCGCCGTCGATTACCTGTACACGCTGCCCGAAGTGGACAAGCAGAAGATCGGGCTCGCGGGCCACTCCCGCAACGGCAAACAGGCGCTCCTGGCGGCGGCATTCGACGAGCGAATCGGGGCGGTGGTTCCATCGAGCGGCAACACCGGCGAGTGTGACCCCTGGCGCTACACGACGGACATGTTCTCGAACGAGAGCATTCAACTGCTCACGGGAGCGCAGCCGCACTGGTTCTCGCCCCATCTGCGGTTCTTCGCCGGCCGGGAGGACAAACTGCCGGTGGACCAGCACACGCTGATGGCGCTGGTCGCGCCGCGCGGGTGCATGATGTACACGGCGTACTCGGAGTCGGCGAGCAACCCATTCGGTTACGAACAGGGCTATCGCGCGGCGAAGCGGGCGTACGACTTCCTCGGCAGCGATAACCTGTGGCTGCATCTCAGGGCAGGGGAGCACCCGACCACGGCGGGCGACATCGAGAACTTCATCGACTTCTTCGACACGGTGTTCAAGCGAAAGGTGCATCCCAAATGGGAGACATGGACGCACGGCTACACCTTCGACGCCTGGCGGAAGTTCTCGGGAGAGACCATCGACCCCCTGAAGTACCCGAAGCGGGAGGCGGGCGCGTGGCTGAAATCCGTAGGTGACAAGCAGGCGTGGCAGGCCAAGCGGGACGAACTGCGCGGGAACCTGCTGTGGGCGCTCGGCGAAGAACCTGCGGGTCTGCGGTTTCCCGCGAGTCGGGCCATGGGAGACGCTTCTCCCATGACGGACCCCGGCTGGCTGGCCGGTTTGTTCAACCGTCCCGTGCCGCGAGGACCGGCGGAGACGCGACTCGCCAAGGACGGCATGGGCGTTGCGCTGGTCGCGTTCGGCGACGACCTGCAGGCGACCCTGTTCTACCCGGTCGGCGCCGGCGGCAAGCCCCGGGCCGGCAAAATGCCCGTGGTGGTCTGGCTGCACCCGTACACCTATCAGAACGGCTGGTCGGCGGGATCGCCTTGGTCAACCGGCGGAGCGGACTACGCGCTCGAGCGCCGCCCCAGCTTCCCGGAACTGGTGAAGCGCGGGTTCGCCGTGCTGGCGTTCGACCAGCTCGGATTCGGCACCCGCGTGCTGGATGCAAGACGATTCTATGAGCGGTATCCGAAGTGGTCGCTCATGGGCAAGATGGTGGCTGACACGCGCGCGGCAATCGACGCGGTAACGGCGCTCGAAGCGATCGACGGCAGCAGGGTCTACCTGTTGGGCTACGCCCTCGGCGCGAAGGTGGGACTGATGACTGCCGCCCTCGACGATCGTGTCCGCGGCGTGGCCTCCATTTGCGGAGTGGATCCTCTTCGGCTCAGCACGCCGGAGAATGGAACCGAGGGGATTCGCCACTACTCGCACCTGCATGGGCTCGTTCCTCGCCTCGGCTTCTTCCTTGGCCACGAGGATCGGATCCCGTTCGACTACGACGAGGTGCTGGCGCTGGTAGCCCCAAAGCCGGTGCTGATCGTGGCGCCCGAAAAGGACAGATACGCCCGCATTGACGAAGTGCGCAAGGTGCTGGAAGCGCCTGCCAGCACCTACCGCGCGCTCGGACGCCAGATGGACGTGTGGACCCCGGACGATTTCAACCGCTTCCCGGTCAAATTGCAGCAGCAGGTGTACGACTGGCTGGCGAAACTTCCTTAGGCTGGCGTCGTGAAGGGCCGCAGCTACCACATGAAGCGAAGCGAAAGCTGCACCTTTCTCGGGTCGCGTGTGCCGGTCGTTGCGCCGAAGTTGGCGTTGATCTGCTGTCCCGCCGGATTGAACCGGGCGGTGGTGTCGTAGCCGTTGAACTGGCTATGGTTCCAGATGTTGTAGAACTCGCCGCGCAGCTGGAAGTAGCGCTGCTCGCTCTTGAGCGGGATCCGCTTGGAGAAGCTCATGTCCCAATTGCTCCAGCTTGGGTTGCGCATGATGTTCACGCCCGCGTTGCCAAATGAGCGCTGCGGGGTGCGGGCGAAGGCTTCAGTTTTGAAGTTGCGAGAAAAGCTCCGCTCGCTGTCTGGCAGGAAAGGATCTCCTATGACGGTGATTCTCGCGCCCTCCTGCGAGCCGGTGATGTTCTGCCCATCGGAGGTGTTGAAGCCCGGCGTGAACGGCGTGCCGGTCATGAAGGTGGTGATCCCGGAGATCTGCCAGTAGTCGGTGATCGCGCCGAGGAACTTGTTGTCGTACTTCTTGCCGAGGTTGGGGACCTCGTAGTTGTAGTTGAACGAGAACATGTGGCGGATGTCGTAGCCCAAAGGCCCGTAGTTCCAGCCGCGCACGGGGAAGTACATGCTGACCCCGCCGAAGTCGGCGTTGGAAACGCCGAGTGACTTCGACCAGGTGTAGGAGGCGCCGAACTGCAGACCAGCGGACATGCGGCGGTTCACTGCCAGCTGCATTCCGTGGTAGTTGGAGGTGCCGTCGAAGGTCCGCTCGTTGATGTCGCCCATGCCGAGGTACGGCCGCAGGTAGTTATTGGGGAGGGGACTGCCGGTGGTTGGATCGTTGTACTTCGGATCAAACTGGGAATACATCGGGATGGAATTGATGTTGTGCTGAATGATCAGGTGCCGCGCGAGGCTCCCGATGTAGGAAACGTCGAGAACCGAGCGGAAGCCGATTTCACGCTGGACTCCAAGACTGAAGTTCATGGTCATGGGCAAGGGCTGTTCCGCACTTTGGATCGTGGTCACTCCCGGAGGTCCTACGACACCGCTGGACTGGAGGAAGGTGTCGAGGTTGCCGAAGGATACCGTGGGATTGTAGGAGACCGGCGCCTGTCCGACAGTCCCGGAGTAAACGTTACCCTGCGGACGGTCATAGAACATTCCGAAGCCGCCGCGGATGGCTGTCTTGCCGTTGCCCTGCGGATCGTAGGCAAATCCCAACCGAGGTCCGATGGAGAACGGCGTTGTGTACAAACCGTCGGGCGCTCCTTTGCCGCCAATCTCCATGCCGGGAGCGTAGTTGCCTGAACCGGGAACGAACAGGCCGATGTAGGTGACTGGCGCGATGTTGCCGTTGCGCGGATCGACGGCGGCACGCTTGTTGGTGGCCGGATCCATGCCGGGGACATACATGACCGCCGCTGTCTTCGGATCGTATGAGGAGGGGAGGAAGGTGGTCAGGTACTGCCGGTCGTCATGGGTCGCGGGCGAGAAAACGAAGCGGACGCCGAATTCGAGCGTGAGCTTCCTTGAGGCTCTCCACGAATCCTGGGCGTAGAACTCCGTCTGCCAGTAGCGGTAGTGCGAGTATGTGCGGAGGTTCGCCTCGGAGTAGTTGTTGAAATTGCCCAGCAGTGCGTTTGAAAAGGCGTAGTTGGAGTCAAACGGGTTGTTGACATTGCGGTCGAAAGTGAATGCGCCTCGCGTATTGGCGCCGCCGACCTCGTCCTTTCGCATCCGCTCGAGATAGACGCCGAACTTCAGGGCGTGCGCGCCCTTCATCCAGTTGACGTTGTCGATGTAGGAAAGAACAGGGTTCCTGTTCGTGTATGGGATATTGCCGATACCGCCGTTGATGCCGTTCAATACGCCGCCGAAACTGACGTCGGGGATGGCCCCGGACTCATTGGCGCCGGGATACCACTGGCCGAGGTTGCCCATCTTGCTGCGAGCCACGAGGGTGGGGTCGCTGGGGTCGAAGGTCTGCGCACGGTTGCTCGCGCCCATGGTGAACTGGTTGACCAACGTCGGGCCGAACGTGTTCGAGATGTGGAGCAGGCCGCCGCGTCCGTTCTGTTCGCGGAACGTGTTGTACATGTCGTAGTTGTGGCTACCGGCAGTCCAGTTGCTGTACAGCCAGTTTTCGTCGTCGTTGTCCATGGTGCCGCGGAAGTAGACACGCATGGATTGGCTGACGTTATAGTCGATGCGGAACAGATCCTGGCGGCGGGGGAATGCGCCGCTGCCGCTCGACCGGTAGTTCCGGGAGTACTTGAGGGCGGGATCCGCCTCGGTGTAGTTAGGGAGCGGGAAGTAGTTGAGAATCGCCAGGCCGGACTTGTTGATACGCGATTGCGGGATGACGTTGCCCGGGAAAGACGCTCCGGTATTGGGGTCCTTGATGGCGATCAAAGCTCCGTTGACGTCGCGCGTGTTCGAGAAATCGCCCTGCCGCTCGATCGCGGTCGGAGTCGTCACGAATGTCGTGGCGGCGAAGTTCTGCCTGCGCACGAACTCCTGGGACCAGAAGAAGAACATCTTGTCCTTCTCCTTGTTCCATTTGTTCGTGTAGACCGGACCGCCGACTGTGTAGCCGAAGTTCTGGATGCGCTCGATGGGCCGCACTGTGCCAGTGCGATTCCGGAAAAAGCTGTTCGCGTAAAGGCTCTCATGGCGATAGAACCAGTAGGCGCTGCCATGGAACTCCGAACTGCCGCTCCTGGTTGTGACGTTGATCGTGCCGCCGCTGTTGCGGCCGTGTTCCGCCTGGTAGTTGCTGGTCAGCACCACGACTTCCGAAACTGCATCCATGTTCGGCTGGACGTGCGATCCGCCGTTGGAGCCGGTGTCGGTATTCTGCACGCCGTCGAGGGCGAAGTTGATGGATGTGGATCGCCCGCCGTTGATGTGGAGTCCGCCGGCGCCGGGACCTTTGGAGACGTCGCGCGCCTGCATGTTTTCGTCGTAAACGCCTGGCAGGGTAGCGAGCAGAGCCACGAAGTCGCGTCCGCGAATGGCGGTGTTGAGCAATTGCGTCTGCGTGATCAGGCCGGCGCGTTCACTGGAGGCCGTTTGAATCGGCGTGACTTCAGCGGTCACCTCGATCTTCTCCTGCACCTGGCCAACCTGCAGCACGATGTCGCCCAGCGAGCGGCGCTCGTTCATCGTGATGGCGATATCCTTCACCTGGTGCGAGCGAAATCCGGCCATCGAAATGCTGACGGTGTAGGATCCCGGCAGGAGGCTGGGGAACTGGAAGATTCCCGAGTCGTTGGAAGTAGTGGTCTGCTTTCCTTGCGTCTGCTGGTTGATGAGTTCGACTTGCGCAGCCGGAACGGCCGCACCTGCCGGATCGATTACCACTCCGGTCAGAGCACCAGTGATGTTTTGAGCAAGAACTGGCAAGGGCAGCAGTAGAGCAATAAGCCCGAGCGAAACGCGGATTGAACGAACATTCGACATGTCGACCCCTTTTCCGTCGAAGGCTGATTTCTGGATTCAGACCATGGGACCTGAATCCTTACAAAAATCTCCGATGTGGCAAAAGCATACTACAAGCAGTCCTGCGGATCAATCCTACCTGTCGTCCTTGTCAAGGCAAAGTAGAAATGTCGTGTTCCTGGCAAAGTAGAAATGTCGCCTTTTGCCTGGGGCTCTGAGGGGTGCGTGTTATTCTGCCTGCGCCGGTGAAGCGGAGACGGGCTCTGCTGGCGAGCAACCCGATCGAGGAATAGCCGGCCGGAACTCATCGCTGACGATGAGCAGGGCGCGCTCCTTCCGTCGCGTTCTTGGACTGGAGCTTGGGGGCCGACCAACGGGAGGCGGCGCCCCACCTCCAGGTTTGAGCGCATCATCGGAGCGATAGATTCCGCCTGCCTGAGAAAACGCACTCCGTGAGGCTGCTCGCTTTTCGGAGATCTCCACATCCGGAGCCGGGCATTGACTTGGAGGATCATTCAGCTGTCCTCCGCTGGTAACCCGACTCCTGCGCCGCCTGCCAGACCTTCGGCGCCTTCTTCAAATCGAAGTTCCTGTTCCAGTCGCTGCCACGCTGCGGTTTCTTGCGGGCCGCACCCTCGGCCTTCACCGCCGGCGCTTCGCCCGTTTCTCGGGCTCTTCGCACAAGCTCACCGGCAGATATCGCTGGCCGTGCCGCACCGCCAGCGAGCCGTCCAGCCGCTTCTCGACCCGTACGTTGGCCTTGCGTAATCCACTGACAATCGCCCGTCGTTGGATCTGATACAACCCTCCTTCGAAGCGCAGGGTGTAGTCGTTGCGCACCTGCCGCATTTCCACATGGCTCAATGAGGCCTGCCAGGTTGTGGCTCTTGTCCAGCCGGCGGTGAGCATCGTCGGGGTTGGCCGCCTCCACCGTCAGCTCCCGCTCCCACCACACCAGGTAGTCGTCCTCCAGATACTGGTTGGCTGGGCCGATTGTTTTGACTCCCGCCACGCGCAGGCCCTTGACCAGCCGGTCTTGTGCCGTCCCGAAATTCCTCTCCACTCGCCCCTTGGCCGGCGCCGAGTGCGCAGCGATCCAGGCGATGCCCAATTCCCGCAACGCACGGCCGATCTGGGTCGGCGGCATTTCCACCGCGTCTTTCTCTACCCCAGGCTCATCGCGTTTGCGCTTCTCCGCCGTCCGGAACAGACTCGCCTTGTCGGTGTAGTACGCCAGCGGCCGGCCGAACTTCTCCAGATAGCTCCACAGCAATCTCATGTTCTCCTCGGTGGAATCGTGCCGCACGAACCGCGCCCACAGCCGGCTGGTGGCGTCGTCGATCATCGCGATCAGGTAGAGCTGCTCTCCACGACCTTCCAGCCAGTCATGCTCGCTGGTGTCCCACTGCACCAGTTCCCCATACCGGCTTCGCCGCGGCCGCCAGACATGGACCTCCTTGACCTTGTCCTGCTTGGCCAGCCACAGCTTGCCCCGGATCATCCATTGCCGCACCGTCTCCTTGCTGGCTTCGATGCCGTGCTTGTCGCGCAGATACTCCGGGCCAGCGTCGGCCCAAAGCCCTTGTACACATCCGCCGACAGGATCGTCACCGCTTCCCGCTCCACCGCCTCCTCGATCCGCCGCTGCGAAGGCCTTCCCCTCAATCCGTGGACAACAGCCTTGTCGCCGCGCTGCTTCAGAGCCTCCAATAGGCGCTGCACCTGCCGTACGCTCAGTTCCAGCTCCGCGGCAGCCTCGCGCTGTGTGACCAACTTCTTCCGCGCCTTCTTCAACGCCACCAGCCGGTCTCTATCGGCCTGTGTCATCAGTAGCTGTCCTTCCTGCATCCCCTGAGCTTGGGGCTGTCAAGACGACATTTCTACTTTGCCCAAACACGACATTCTCACTTTGCTGCCACATCCTACGACATCCTCCGACATCCTTGTCAAGGCAAAGTAGAAATGTCGTGTTCCTGGCAAAGTAGAAATGTCACCTTTTGCCTGGGGCTCTGAAGGGTGCGTGTTATTCTGCGTGCGCCGGTGAAGCGGAGACGGGCAATGCTGGCGAGCAACCCGATCGAGCGAATAGCCGGCCGGAACTCATCGCTGACGATGAGCAGGGCGCGCTCCTTCCGTCGCGTTCTTGGACTGGAGCCTGGGGGCCGACCAACGGGAGGCGGCGCCCCGCCTCCAGGTTTGAGCGCTCTATCGGAGCGATAGATGAAAACGCACTCCGTGAGGCTGCTCGCCGCTATCCTAGCCAAGGTGATGCGCGGCCGGGCGGCGCTCAGCACTGTGCAATCCGCGTGACGCACCACACTAGCGCGGCTTCACACCGAAGAGCTGCACTGCGTTGTCGCGCAGCAACATGCGACCGACCTCGAGCGCCTGATCCTCGGTGAAGAGTCCGACCTCGACCTTGCGCGCGAGGACCTGAACGACATTGTTGCGAGCGATTCCGGCATGGGCATAGGAGAGCTCGGGATAACGGTAATCGCCGCCGAAGCCCAGGATCTTGTTGATCGGGACAGTCTCCAAGTACTCATCCAGCGCCTGACGGCTTGCCGGCGGCGAGACGATGTGGGTCCAGCAAAAGTCGGGGTAGACGTTGGGGAAGAGTCTGCCCAGAACGGCCAACTCCTGCTGATAGGGGTAGCCGAGGTGGAAAAGGTCGAATTTCGACTCGCGGATAGCGGTAGAACAGGTTCGTCAGGTGGGTCGGCCTGGTGTTCTCCACAAAGCCGGAGTTGCCCGCCTGGAGTCCGGTGTGGATCTGAAACGGGATGCGGTGGGCGTCCGCGAGCTGGACCACCTGGTGAAACATATGGTCTTCCAACCGCCTGAACGGCCGGCTGGTTTGTGAGCGAAAGCCGCTGGGGAGCTCCGTGCCGCCCTTCATCATGGCGTCGAAGTCGGCCGCGGCGTCGCGCTCGGGGACTTCGTCGAAGAGCAGTTCGCGCGAGTAGGCGAGGCCGCTCTTCAGGGCCACCATGCCCGCCTTCAGGCCGAGCTCGAAGGTCTTCTCGAGGGCTTGCTTGTGACTGGCCAGGGAAGTGATGGAGACGCCGGAAACCTCCTCAAGCGCCGTCACGTTCTTTTGGGAAGAGGGGGTGATGAAACGGTCGAATCGATGCGACAGGAGGAAATACGGCTTGTCGAGGGGAGCGGGTTTGACGTTCCAATAGGCGTCGACGAGGCACCACTCGA
This sequence comes from Bryobacteraceae bacterium, assembly GCA_963714395.1. GTDB lineage: Bacteria > Acidobacteriota > Terriglobia > Bryobacterales > Bryobacteraceae > JACADU01. The sequence continues at coordinate 982 of CAVQOO010000028.1, read as the reverse complement.
TATTCGCTCGCTCCTTGAGCACGTAGTCGTAGAGACCCGGCTTGTTGCGGGCGGCGATGGCATCGTTGATGTGCCGGATAGAGGACGCAGAGATCTCCTGCACACCGTAGATGTCGGCGATGGCGATGCTCAGCGCCTGTCCATAGCCGGTGAATCGCGCGGCCTTCCAATAGGGCTCGAAAGCCTTCCAGCGCTGCTCGAGAGGGGCTTTGGCGTCTCTCACGGTTGCGAGGTCACCGCCGGCGAGACCGGCAGAGATCACGTCGTTGAGGGCGTAGTGACCGGCCAGAGTGAAGAAGTCGATGGTCTGGCTAACGCGTTCCTGCTCCGGGATGAGGTGCTCGTGGGTGTTATAGAGGCCGATCGTCGCCAGGGCGGCGGCCAGCGATTTCTCCAGTGGAGATGCGGCCTGGCGGCCCGGACTGGCGGCCCATCCGGCCGCCGGCGCCGCCGCAGCGCTGCCCAGGAACCAGCGTCTTCGAAAGCTCATGAGGACCTCCTCGGACATGAAACCGGTTTCTCGCATTTGCGACTGGTTGTTTCGATGGGGAAAGCCGCAAGCGTCAAGGATGTTGCGATTCGCAATTGTCTCACAGAGGTAACAGTAATCGACTGCCGTTCTCGAGAATTGGGTCTGCGCTGATTTGGCTCGAATGTCAGCAGAAGCTCATGCAAGGCTGCGAGGGCCTTCGAGTGCTCGTCGAACCGGGGTGGCAAAATCACACGGCTCGTACGGGGCGGGAGTGATGGGGCGGCACGGAGGACAGGCCGGGTCTCCCAGCTGAAGCGAAGGTGGGGGCATAGGATTGGGCATTGACGAATCCCGCAGCCACCCGATTCCCGCAAGTTTTGGAAAGTGCGGAAAGGCGCCCGAATGCTGTGAGGTCAGCGACTTACCTTTTCGGGCTGTCACTGCAAATTGTTGATTTTTGATGGACGGAGCCACCCGCCTGGATTGAACCGGCGACCTGCTCATTACGAA
>CAVQOO010000027.1:0-27543 GCA_963714395.1 Bryobacteraceae bacterium | reverse complement strand
GGTACTGGAAGGCAACCTGAAGGTGCGGCGCTCGCACTTCGCACTGGCCACAACGATGGTCTGGAACCAGCAGAATTTCACCCCGCTGCAGGCCACGCAGGCCACACAGTTCCTGACGCTGGTGGCACCGCTGCAGCGGCGCGTCGTCGCCGAGGAACTGACCGTCGGCTACCACGTGCAGCAAAGTCCGGTGCCGGCCGCCGCGATGTCGAAGGTGATGCGCCAGGCGCTGCGCCCGCGCGCCCGTATAGCACGACGCATCGGTTTCGACGCGACGCGCCGCGGTGCGAATCTCGTCGATCGGCTCAATAGCGGCGAGGTGGTGGCGGCGCCGCCCAAGACGGTGCCGCCCGCGCTGCCGACTACGGCTGAGGCCACCGAGGGGCTGCAACGATCCCTGCCGCCGGACTGGCTCGCCGTGCTGCGCCGGCTACCGTGGCTGCGCTGGCTGCCGCTGCCGATCGCGCTGGTGCTAGCGCTGCTCCTGCTGCTGATCGGTGCGCCCGCGCTATTCGCTTTCTTGCTGATCGTCGCCGGCGTGCTCGCGGCGATCTACATCAAGCGCGCGGTGTCGATCGCCACTGCGATCGCGACACTGGTCGACGGTGGCCTCACCCCGGCCGTCGTCGCTGCCCTGCCGGCGAACCCCGACTTCCGGATCGGCGAGCCGGGCGCACTGCCGACGCCCTCGCCCTCTCCCGCGCCGGCAAGCGGCGCCGATAGTGAGGCGGCACGGCGTTTCAAGCTGGCGCTGCACGCGGCCGCGCGCGTGGAAGTGGCCGAGCAGACACTGCAGCCCACGGTGCGCACGGCGCTGCCCATTGCCGCGATCACCACGCGCCTGGCGCAGGCGCTCAAGCCGGAACACACGATTCCGTCGTGGACACGGCTGCATGTGTCGATCCCGGAGCGCATCCGCGAGGCCGCTGGTGGACCCGTACGGCGAGGTGATGGTCTATCCGGAGATCGACCTGCCGATGTACGAGCCGCTCAGGACACTGTCGAGCGAGCTGTTCCTGCCGAACATCCAGCTCATCGAGCAACAACAGCATCACGCTGCTCGAGACCAACCAGAAGTTCATCGAGGCGTACATGGTCGGCCTCAACCACGAGTTCGCGCGCGAGCTGCTGTGGCGCGAGTACCCGACCGACCAGCGCGGCAGCTACTTCCGCCAGTTCTGGGACGTGCAGCGGCTTTCTCGCCGACGGCGGGCGCCGACGTCGAGGACGCTGCGCGAGCGGCTGCGCGACATCCCGCGAGCTGCACCGCTGGAGCCGAGCGACACGGCTCGGCGACCACGACAACCGCGAGGCGCAGGGCGACAAGGAGGAGGAGCTGGTGCTCGTGATCCGCGGCGAGCTGCTGAAGAAGTATCCGACCGCCGTCATCTACGCGCACCGCGCCGAGTGGGAGACGAACCGGCGACGGCCGACCGGCGCGATCGACAAGACCAAGGCCGCGCGAGCTGCGCCGCTCATCCGCACAGGACGAGGCGGACAAGCCGCCGCGCGACCTGCGTGAAGACGCCGCTGTACGAGGCGAAGGTCGACGCCGGACATCTACTTCTTCGGCTTCGACCTCACCGCCGACGAAGGCGCGTGGACGGCACGATCCGGGCGACGGCGAGGAAGACCCGGGCTGGTTCTTCGTGATCAAGGAGCGTCCCGGCGAGCCGCGCTTCGGTCTCGACATCGCCAGGCGGTGCGCCGCAGGCATCAATCAGCACGTGGAACGAGCTCGCCTGGACGTGACGTCGGAACGCTCGACGCCGGGCGCGTTCCTGCGCGTCGGGCGAGCGGCCGCGAACATCGGCTGACCGCGCCGGCCAGCGGCGCGGCGCCCGAACTGCAGCAGCAACACGAGGACGAGCGCGCTTCCGCTGGCGTGCCGACGACCGACGCGGCCGAGCTCGCCTACATCCTCTATCAGGTGCCGGTGCTGATGGCCGTGCACGCCAGCGAGATGCTGCCGAAGGCGACTGATGGCTGGGCTTCGAAGACAGCCGCGAGAGAGCTTGCAAGCTGGCGCGCCGAGCGCGAGGCGCGTGCACGACGCGCTGCTGCTGGCACGCGAAGCGGCCAAGCGCGGCCGGCGTGAGGCCGCCGGCCAGATTGCGCGAGACTCGAACAGCGCGCACAGTCGCTCGATGGCCGCGCGGGCGCGGGCTTGTGGAAACGCCTTCGGCCCATTCGCCGAGCCCGAAGGAAGCACTGCGCAAGCTCGACGATCGGCATCCGATCCTGCTATTCCCGCTGCGACTCGAGACGCGCTTCAAGACGGTCGCGGACCAGGCGCAACTCTGGGTCCGCGTTTATCCGGACGCAGTGCCTGGCCGAATCGTTCGAGCCGGCGCTCACCGAGGCCGAAGCGAAAAACGCGCAAGTCTTCTGGGCCGGCGATCTGGCGCGCGGGCGGCAACGAGGCCGAGGAACGCGCAGCCTGGGGCGATCTGGCCAACGCGCACGGCGTGGGTCGCGCGAGCTGGATCGTCAAGCAGCACGCGCCGGTCAACCCCGCCGACCAGCCGCAGCGTGCCAAGGCGAGCGATGTGCTGCTCATCATCGTGGCGACCGGCGCTGCGCCTGCGCAGACCGCCGAGTTCTGGGAGGGCGTGTGGCGCGCCGGCGGCAACGAAGCCGCCATCGCGGCCGCGCGCCCGGCGCTCGAAACCGCCGTCGGCGCCGCCACCGCGCAGCGCATCGTCGAGCAATACACGCCGGTCAATCTCGCTCAGCCGCCGGGCGCCGGTGAAACGCGCGCGAGCAACGGCGTGACGGTGGCGCTGTTGCAGTTCACGCCGCTCGCCGATCTCGCTTTGCGGCGCACCTCGTGGTCGCGCGCGCCGCGCGTGCGGCTGCTGCCCGAACGGCTGGTGCTCACGGCGTGGCGCGGTGCCGCGATCGAGATCGAGCAGGAAGGTGCCATCATCCCGGCGCCGCTCGCTGTCGGGCCCGATCCGGCCGCCACCGGCACTGAGCAGCTCAAGCCGCAAGGCGACGAGCTGCAGATTCCGGAGTCGATCCGCTGGATGTTCGACTTCGAGCGCGCGCTCGACGTGGGCATGGCCTTCCGCGTGGACCTCACCCCGCAGCAAGCCGCCGAAGGCTTCACGCGCATCGTCGTGCTCGGCGTGCGCGTGTCGGACACGCCCGTCGAAGGTAAGCAGGCACTCGAATCGCTGCTCGAAGATCACCTGCACAGCCGCGCCGGCTTCGAGCTGCTGCCGCAGGGAACGCCGACCAACAACACCGAAGACGACAGTACTGGCTTCAACGTGCACGGTGATGCGAACGCCGCGTTCGACACCGGGTTTCGCGGGCAGGCGGCGTTCATCCCCGAGGCCGATCCACTGCTGCGTCGCGATGGCGACTGGTTCGCGCGACTGCTTGGCCTCTCGCCGGCGCTCGCGCAACGCATTCCCAACGCCGGCGGTCGCGACCAGCTCGAAGCGCGTGCCATGAACCTGGCGCTGTGGCCGGCCACCGTGGGCTACATGATGCGCACGATGATGGCACCGGTATTTGACGAGGACGACATCGATGCCACGCGCAACTACTTTGCGCGCTACGTCAGCGGCCGCGGCGCCCTTCCGCCGGTGCGCGTCGGCGCGCAACCCTACGGCATCCTGCCGGTCACGTCGTTCGGCGCGCTCACCTGGTTCGACGGCGCACGCGATGTACGTGCGGCGACCTTCTTCGACCCCGGGTTTATCGGCTACCTGCGGCGCCTGCGGGCTCTGCTCGCCAAGATCGAGCAGGAGTGGAATGCGCAGCTCGCCCAGGTGAGCTTCGTCGGCAAATCCGGCCCCGGGGTGGATCCGCACCAGGTGCTGCTCGACGTGCTCGGCCTGCACGCTTCGTCGGTCGAGTTCCATGCGCTGAAAGCCGACAGTGAGACGCACAAGTTCCACTTGCTCGCGCTGCTGAGCCATCCGCTGGCCACCGCAATGCTGAAGAACCTGCCGAGCAAGGCCGACGCCCTCGCGCTGCTGCAGCGCCTCGGTTACGGCGGCGCCGAGCCGCCCGATGCCCTGAAGAAGCTCTACTCGAGCCGTACGCCGCGACTTGACGGCGCCGTCGTCGATACGGTGGAGTTCAGCGAAACCGCCGCAGTCGCACCGTGCGCCGGCCCGCTGAACTATCTGGAGTGGCTCGCCCACGGCGCACGCACCGACTTCGACATCATCCAGGAGGAGCGCGGTTTCGATGCCGGACGCGAGCCTTCGGCGTTGCTGTACCTGATGCTGCGCCACGCGTTGCAGGTCGCCTATAGCAGTACCGCCGAGCGCGAGAAGGCGCGGCGCGGGCTGATCGAAGCGGCACAGGTGAGGTACGCCGAACCGGCGTTCGTGCACGTGCAGGCCGAACAGTCGGTGAGCGAAAGCCGCTACCAAGTGTTGCACGAAACGGTGGGCGGCAAGCGGCTCGCGGAGCTGATTCGGCTGAACATCGACGCGATCGATCCGGAACTGTCCGAACAGGTCGCGGCCATCGAGCGGCTGGTAAGCACGCCGACCGCCGCACTGGAGCGCGCCTTTGCCGAGCACGTCGACTGTGCGAGTTACCGGTTGGACGCGTGGAAGCAGGGACTTTGCACCTGGCAACTGGAACGGCTGCGCGCGGCCGGCGAAGGCAGCGACGGCACGTACCTCGGCGCATACGGCTGGCTGGAAGATGTGCGGCCGGAAGGCAAGACGTTCACGCCCGTCACCCTGGCGCCGGACGTCGCTGCGCTGATCAACCGGCCGGGAGATGCGCCACTGCTGCGCGAAGCGACCAACCTCGGGCTCATCCACGCCCCGTCGCTGAACCACGCGACGACGGCGGCCGTGCTGCGCAACGGCTACCAAGCCAACGGCGGTCGCCTGGCCGTGGACCTGTCGTCGCAGCGCGTGCGCCTGGCGCTCAGCATCATCGAGGGCATGCGGGTCGGCCAGTCACTCGGGGCGCTCCTCGGCTACCGCTTCGAACGGCACCTGCACGATGCGGGCATCCTGCAGCTGCGGGCGACAATGTATGCGATCCGCCGCCAGTTCCCGCTCGCCGCGCAGCAGATCCAGTCGACCAAGGACGATGCGCTGGCCATCGAGGCGATTGCTGCCTCGAACGTCGTGGACGGCCGCGCGCTGCTGCGGCACGTCGAAGCGGGCGGCTCGAGCAGCTACCCGTGGGGCATCGCCGCACTGCCCTTGGATCCGGATTCGACGCGTCGCGCGGCGATGAATGCGGCTATCGACGCCGCGGTGGCGCATATTCGCGACGTTAACGACGCGGTCGCCGACCTGGCGCTGGCCGAAGGCGTGCACCAGGCGGTGATCGGCAATTACGACCGTTCGGCCGGGACGCTGGAAGCGTTCGCCAAGGGCGGGCTGCCGCCGGAGGTCGACGTCATCCGGACGCCGCGCAGCGGCACCTCGCTCACGCTGCGCAGCGCCTTACACCTGGATCCGGCGGCCACTGCCAACCCCCTCGCCGGCGTGCCGATGTCACCAATGGCGAGCGCCGAACCGGTCCTAAACGCGTGGCTCGCGACGCGGCTGCCGGCGGCGAATACCGTGGGTTGCCGTGTGACGTGGGTGGACCGCGCGACTGGTGCCGCGGCGCCGCCGGCCTTCGTCACGCAACAGCAGCTCCAGCTGCATCCTCTCGATCTGCTCTACCTGATGCAGGAAACCGGCGAGGTGCCGCTCGCCTTCCTCGACGAGCGCGTGCTTCAGTTCATCCACACCACACACGCGCCCGCGCTCAGCCACCGCATCGCCATTGAATACACCACACGCGTGCCAGGGAATGTGACGTTTTTCGAGCTGCGTGCGCTGGTTACGAGCCTGTATGCGATGACGGTGGCGTCGCGGCCGTTGAAGGCCGCTGACCTGATGCGCCAGGTCGATGCCCGCGGCGCGGAGCTGCCGGCCTCGCAGATCGCCGTAGGACGCCTGACGGCGGCGCAGGCGGAGCTGGCGGGCCTGCGCACCACCGCGCTGCAGACGCTGCTCGCCGGTCTGGCGGCCGGCACGGTCGACGACGCCATCGCCGCTTACGCGAGCGCAGTGGCGCCCTTGGCGGCGTGGCGGCTGCCGCAGGCCGGCATCGGCTTTCTTTACCAGTGGCGGCAGCGGCAGTACATCGCACTGGCCGGCAAGCTCGCTGCATTGATCAGCCGCTGGACCGCCATCCGCGACGATGCCCAGCAAAAACTTGCCGAGTTCGACACGGCCGTTGGCCTGTCCGAGCCGGAGCAGCGTGCAGCCTTGACCGCCATCGAGTTGCTGGTCGCCACCGCCTATGGCCAGCCGCCAGCGACCGTCGCCTTGCATCGCGCCGCCACCGGCAACAAGGTCACGGCGTTGACCAACCAGTTGACCACGCTCAGTGCGATCGCCGCGACACAGCACGCCACACTGACCGCGTTCGTAGCGGCGCTGCAGGCCGAGCCGCTCGATACCTTCGAGCGCGATGCGCTTAAGCTGCAGGCGGATTTCGACGAAATCGCGCGCTTCCGGGCCGAGCTCCAGACGCTGCTCGAAGGGCTGATCGTCGCGGTCGGCAAGCGCGCGGCCGCTGCGAATGCGCTGCTGACGAAGGTGCCGCTCACCACCGAGAATGTCCAGGCGGCGGCCAAGCAGCTGTTCGGCGACGACTTCCAGCTGATCCCGAGCTTCACGTTGCGCTCCGCACAGGCGGCCGACGTCAGCGCCGCCCGTACGCACTTTGCCAACGGCGGGCTCACGCAGTACGTCGTGGACACCATCGGCCGCGAGTTTCCGGTCGACGACTGGCTGCACGGCGTGGCGCGCGTCCGCGCCAAGATGCGCCACTGGGAAAACGCCATCGCCCTGTGCGAGGCCTTCGGCACCAGCGCGCCCGATCCCGAGCCGCTGCAGTTGCCGTTCGAGGCGGGCGATGCGTGGTTTGCGCTGGAGATTCCGCCGGCGGCCACCGCGGCCGAGCGCGCCATCACGCGCGACAAGCTGCTCTACACCGCGCACTTTCCGCCCGGCTTCGACGCGGCCCAACCGATGGCCGGACTGCTCGTGGACGAGTGGACCGAGGTGATTCCCGAGAAGACCGAAACGACGGGCGTGGCTTTTCACTACGACCGCCCGAACTCGGAACCGCCGCAGTGCTGGCTGCTGGCGCTGCCGGCCGTCATGGACGGCGCCTGGAACTGGTCGGAGCTGCGCGATGCGGTAACCGGCACGCTGGACGCCGCACGCCGGCGCGCGCTCGAGCCCGAACACCTGGCGAGCACGCCTTACAGCTGGTTCCTGCCAGCGACCTATTCGGCGTACACCTTTCCCGAGATCTCCATCTCCAACTACCTGCTGCGCAACGTGGCCGTGCTGGCGCAGCTCAAGGACGCGTGACCATGGCGACCGTCGGCACGGTAGTGGGGCTCAGCGAACAGCTAAAGGTGCGCACCCTGCCAGCGGTCACGCGCTTCAATCGCCTCGAAGGGCGGCCGCGCACGCACGACTTCGAGCGGGCGCTCAAGGCCGAAGTGCGCGATGCGCTGTGGATGCTCACCAAGCAATGGCAGCTCGGCGAGTTTCACGGCGACGATGCCGGCTCGCCGGTGCTGGCGCGCATCTGCACCGGCACGCTCGCCTTCGACCGCTTCGAACCCGGCAGCGCTGCAGCCGAACCGTTTTCGCTCGCGCAGCCGCTCGAAACCGCGGTCGAGCGCCGACCGATCGCGTGGCAAAGCGCCGGCCAGAAGCTGTCGCTCGATCTGCGCCTGGTGCTCGGGCGACGCTGGCGCAAGCTGCTTGCCAAGGCGTCCTCAGCCGCCACACCTCTCGCCGAGCGGCTGTCGGCCGATCACTGGCCGGAGTATCTGCGCGAGTACGCCGTCGCAGTGCCGGATCCCGCCGCCGCCGGCGACGCCGCGATCTGTGCGCACGCCGATGTCTGGCAACAGGTCGGCGCGGTAGCCGAGCGCGCGATGGACGGCTACGCACTGCTCGCGCACATTGCGGGCGGTGGCGCCGCCGCTGACAACATTGCCGGCGCCACGGCGGACGCCCCGAAGCTGGCGGCACTGTCGCAACGACTGCGCGCGTGGCTCGCCACGCTGGTTGAGCAGCCGTCTGACAGCGCACGCGACGCTTGGCAGCCGCAGCGCCTGGAGTATCGCTTCGCCTGCGCGGCGCCACACGGCAGGGATGGCTTCCACGCCGTCGCCGACGAGTACTACAGCGGTCAGCTGGACTGGTATTCGCTCGATCGGGACAGGGAGCGCTCGGACAACGTCGCCGTGCCGGGTCCGCAGCCGGTGTTGTCGAGCAGCACGTTCATCCCGACGTCGCTAGTGTTCTCGGGTATGCCGAACACGCGCTGGTGGGAGTTCGAAGAGCGGCAGACCAACTTCGGCCGCGTGCGGCCCGACACCACTGACCTAGGCAAGCTGCTGCTCGTCGAGTTCGGGTTGGTCTACGCGAACGACTGGTTCGTGTTTCCCTACACGCTGCCGCTGGGCTCGATCGCCAGCGTCAAGGGCATCGCCCTGACAAATGTGTTCGGTGAGCGCACGTGGATCGAGCCCGTGTCGACTCAGGGGGAGGCCGCGTGGGACCGCTGGAGTATGTTCCAGCTCACCGGCAACGACGAGCGTTCGCTGGTGCTCGTGCCGTCCACGCCGTTCGTACTCGAGGGCGCGCCGCTCGAAGAAGTCGCCATGGTGCGCGACGAGATAGCCAACCTAGTGTTTGGCATCGAAACGCGCGTGCCGATGGCGAGCGGCACGTCGAAGCCGGGCGGGGAAGCGGGCCGGGAGTTGCGCCAGGCGCTCGAACGCATCCACGGTGCGCCACCGGCCCCGCCGGCGCCCGTGGCCGCCGTTCGCTTCGAGCTGATGAACAGCGTGGCGGAACACTGGATTCCGTTTGTGCCGGTGCACGTCGCTGGGAGCAGCCGCGAGACCCAACTGCAGCGGGGCGCCATGCCGCGCCGGGTGGGCAACAATCCGGCCAACTTCAAGCCGGTGGAGCCACGCACGTCGCTGCTGCGGTCTGGTCTCGACGAAACACCGAGGCAGCCATATTTCGTGCACGAAGAGGAGGTGCCGCGCTCGGGCGTGCACGTGAAAGTCGCTTACCAGCGGACGCGCTGGCTCGCCGGCGGTGTGTTCGTATGGCTCGGCGCAGCCAAGACCACCGGCCGCGGCGAGGCATCCTCGGGACTGGCCTTCGATCAGCTGGTGCCGACGGACTTCCGAAGCAGCTGAGCACGCCGCGGCGATTGGCTATTACCGGCCCCATCGAGCACGGCACCTGCGGAGAATCCCCACGCTCGCCAGTGAGCTTTCGCGTCTTAGGAACCTTAAGCGCCGTCGAAGCCACGCCAGTCGCGACTTGGTGGACTTGGCACCACGCCCTTTGCTCCGTCCAACTTGGCGCAGGTCGCTTGACATTACCCCGCGAAGGCTAAGTCCCCTCCCCGTTTATGTCCCCTTCTCTGAGGGAGCGGACCTTCGTGGCACACGGTCGGTCGACGGTAGACGACCCCTTGCTGCCATTCGGGTCGCCCGAAAGCCGCCCTCGATTTCACGCAGAAAGCTGACTTCGGTCTAATTCGCTGGGGCGCCACTCTAAGCGGAAGTGCGCAATTCTCGAAACCGGGCTGCCCGAGGGCACTAGAAGCAGTCCTAAACGTATCGAGCTAGCTAACCGAGCGGTAGCGCCGGCATCAAGGCCCAAGGCTCGTGCCGGCATGGTTTGAAGGAGCATGAGGCAGCCCAACCGTTGGGCGGCTGATTGAACTGATGGGACCGGCCGTGCGCAAAAATAAGCCGCGGGAAGTCGGAAGCGCTACGGCGTTAAGTCAGCTGCCTCGATAACCCGCGTGTAGGGAATTTTGGCCTCATCATTGAGCTGCTTGACCAGTTCTGGATCAGACGCCTCGAACAGGCACATGCAGTGGGACTCCTGTGGGATGAAGGTGCTTCGGATGTAGCGCACCGGCTTGCCGGAGGCGGTGAGGCGCTTTCCCGTCTCGATAGCCGCCTTCTGCGCGGCCGCAAGTTGCTCCATCGTGATACCGGGCAAATCGCGTTCAACCATATAAACGGCCATCACACACCTCCTCTAGGTGGATTGAAACCGAAAGCATGCCATGTGCATGCTACGAACGAGCTCCCGCCGCGTCCCGTGATTTAGTTTCCAGCCAGAGTCGAACGGGCACTAATGGGCCGACTGGGTGGTAGCGAGCAGTGGCGGCTCATGGCCGCACTCCGCCTAATCGCCCCGGCCGTTTAGTCGTCGCGCCCGTTCGAGGAGCCGGCGCGCATTGCGATATGTCGGCACCTCGACCCACAGCCCATCAACGAGCGCACGGTCTTCGCCCTGGGCACGTGCCGCTTCGAAAGCGTTGACGATCGCTTCGGCCCGTCGCACCTCCTCGTCGTTCGGAGATAAAGCGGCATTGAGCGGCCGTGCATGTTCAGGGCGCACCACGGCCTTGCTGCGATATCCGAGCCGGCGCGCATACCGCGCTTCCCGTACGGCGCCCTCGGTGTCGCTGAACGTATAAGGGGCATCGATCGGTTCGATACCAGCGGCCCGACACTCCAGGATGAAACGACGTCGGGCGTGGTCCAGTTCAGTGGCATCTTGCTGACGTTCCGCGCATAGATCCGCGGCGAGGTCTTCCGCACCGAGGAGTGCACTCCGGACGCGAGAACTGCCCGAAGCGATCGATCTGACCTCGACCACGCCTAGCGCTGTCTCGCAGACGGGCAGGATCTCGGTTGCCTGTAGTTCCATGCCGAGTCTGCGCTCCCAATGAAGCAACGCTTCCTCCAGGGCGCGCATCTGTTCGGCGCTCGTTGCCATCGGATAGGCAATCACGTCAGGATGGGCCGCCATCGCTGCTTCCAGGTCAGTCGGACCGTCAGCGTCGAGCGCGTTGATCCGTACGGCGACCATGTACCCAGCCTTGCGCCAGCGAGCCAGCAGATCGACCAGGCCGCGTCGCGCTTCGTCGCGGCGCGACTCCGGGGTGAAATCTTCCAGGTCGACGATGAGTCCATCGGCGCCGCTCTGCGCCATGGCGTCATGAACGCGTACGTCGGCACCGGGCCCGAAGAGCCAGGTGCGCCTCAGATCGGGGTCGAGTCGCATGGACGTCCGCTGTCGAGTCACGGGGAATGACGGCTTTCGGGCGATTCTGACCTTGCTGCGAGAAGTCAGCAATTGGCCGAGTTCGCCCTTCGCTGCTCAAGCGCGATCACAATGATGGTCACCTCGACTTGCCGCCAAGACTGCGGATCTCGTCGTTGGTGCGCTCTTGCTGCTCCATGCCCATCGCCATGGAAAGGTCGAAGAGACACTTTCCCCATGTTTCGTCAGGCGATGCCGGTGTGTCTAGGTAGTCCTTGAGCACTTCTTCCGAATAGAGAAATATGAGGTACATCTTCGCGACATGATCCGGTGAAGCTCGACCTAGTTTGTTCTGGCAGATTTTCTGCCAGACGCGCGTGACTTCAGGCAAGGTGGACCGCTGACAGCTAATCGGATAGCCGACACAGGCCGCCTGTCGCGCGCGCTCGAACGCGCGCATTTCGCGGTCGCCGACTTTCGGGAGAGACATCAACGCCTTTCTGGAATTCGCAAATTCTTGATATGCCACCGAGGCAGAATAGCTGTCGGGTGAACTCGATCCGTTCGGTCGTCCGTAGATCCAAGCCACGGTAGCCATCGCAGCGACACCCAGTCCGACTGCTATTACTACGGCTCTGCCAACAACTCGTCTACGCGTCGAGCGTGAATTGGTGGTGGCCTGCACCAGTTCTTGAAAGTCGTAGTCCCAGCGCTTTGCCGAGATTTCGTGGGCATTGAGCCTCGCGAGGGGACGTAACGAGTCGGGCAACTCCTCGGCGCTTGGCATTCGAGCGCCCTGAACCAGCACCGGAATAATCCTGCGTTCATTCTGCAGAGCGAGTTCGATCTCAAGACGAACCCAGTCCTCCGCGTCGTCGAGCCGAGTTCGATCCTGACCGTCGCGAGCCCCTAGCCAGTTTGGTCCGATCAAAACAAGAACTATGTCGCTCTCACGAATGGACTGTTCTATCGCCTTCGGAAAGTCAGCGCCAGGAGAAATCGCGCTGATGTCCATGAATACGCTGGAAGCTCCAAAACGCTTCCGCAGATCAGCCAATATGTGGCCAGCCTCGCCTTGGGAGTCGGATCTTCTGTAGCTGACAAATATTCTTGGCATCCGCCAGTCCCTACTATGGCAAGCGAGCAAGGGAGACGCGATGATTTACGAGAAGCGTCGCGAAGAATCTGACAGCACAACATCACCCGGAGCGAGAGACGGTTTGTAGCCGATTCTCCCCGCGATTCAATATTTCGGCCACATCCCTGTGCCACGGATTCTGGTTCGCGATTCCAGCCAGGTCCAGCGCGCTGCCGCAATGGCCTGCAGCACCCCGTCCACTCCAGGAAGGATTGGCACCCGCAAACGATCCGGCCCCAGTATCGGCAATCGACGCAATTTGACAGACGCGGCCAGAGCGCAAATGTCGTCCGCTAATAGGCAGATCGTGCAGCGCAACTCGACGGCAGGAACTGGCCGTGAGCGCCTAGCCCGCGTAGGGAGTTCCTTGATGGAACCGGAGCACCCAGGTGTCGCCCGATTTTGACCAGATCGAACTGCGCCTCCCAGACTCCACGACGTCCTGGTAACGCACCCTGCTGTTGTAAGTGAGTTGAGCGGTGTTGGCATCGAGGAGTCTCACTCGGAAGTCCTCCAATGGCAATTGGGCAGCAATGGGCTCTCTAGGAGAGTCCAAGATCTGCTGCCGCGTATACGTTCGCCCCGAGCGGCCGAACTCGAAGAAGTCCGGCGCCAGCGCCCGCTCCATGAACGCCTTATCGAAGCGCGTCTCCTCACGCCACATCGCCTCCTCGAGGCGCGTCAGGGCTCGTCGATCTTCTTCGGACAACTCGCTGGCCATCATGGGTCCCACCCGACCGTTACCAGGACGTCAGCTATTAGGCCAGATCGGCGGATAGCTGCAATGGCGGGTCCTGGCCGCACAGAGACGAGAGACCCGTCCGGCGCTGCCGGTCGCGTCCTCTACCTCGGCCTTTTCGGCATGGGGATGACGTTTGGGTTCTGAGCATTCTCTGTCGCGGGAGGTGCGACTCGCTGCAGGAACTGTGGCGCCACATTCCATTGCTGGCCGGTATCAGCGATCACTGTGACAGTCTTGCGGTTGTAGCGGGTCAACACACCCGTCACCGGAGGGTGGCCGTCCGGTTGGAACTGGACACGCTCGCCCACCTTGAACTCCAACATCCGAACGTGAGATCTCATCTGCTGCAAGAGCCGCAAGCGTTCGACGATTCGATGGTTGAGGTCGACCAGTTCCGCTTCCGTAAGGCGGTCAATGTCAATCTTCATCGGTCACTTTCCCAGGCCGACCCAGTCACGCAGCTTTGAGCTCGAAGTGAACCTTGCGACCGATCGCGGTCGCGATGTTGACCAAGGCATCGAGCGAAAACCGTGAAACCCGCCCGCGCAGCAAGTCATTCATACGTGGCTGCGTGACACCGCAGCGCCGTGCCGCTTCGACCTGCGTCCAACCTTGTTCCTTCACGATCGCCGCAATCTTCTGCATCAGATCGGTGCGGGCGCGCAGGTTGGCTGCCTGCTCAGGGGTGTCGGCCAGTGCGTCCCACGCGCTGTCGTAACGATCGACGGCCTTCTTCTTCATCTCCGTTCCTTCATCACCTGCGCCAGGCGCTGCCTGGCGATGTCCATATCCCGTTTCGAGGTCGCCTGCGTCTTCTTCTGGAAGGCATGCAAGACGTAGACGGCATCGGCCAGCCGGGCCGTGTAGATCACGCGGTACGTTCCCGAGTCGTCCCAAATCCTGATCTCTTCGACTCCCTTACCGATGGACGGCATCGGCTTGTAGTCATCTGGCGTCTGGCCCCGCTGAACTCTGTCGAGCTGGTAGCCGGCGTCATGCCTCGCCTCCTCGGGAAACTCGCGCAGTCGCTTGAGCGAATCACCAACGAAGACGATGGGCTTCATGTGGCAAATATATCAAGACGGATATACCAAGGCAAGAGACGATCCCAGGGTCAGATCTCAAGCGGCCGGGAGTTTGCTGCCGGCGTCCGCTGTGAGGCGGAGTGATGCTGCCCTGCACGTCTGCAATCGGGAGGATCTCGCGGTCGTGGTCAATGACAGGTTGTGGCCGGGTTCCGAAGTCCCGGCAGGCAACGTGTAAGGCTGCTTTCCGAGCAGAGCGGACGTCAGCCACCCTCCTCCCACCTGTTGACATTATTGCGCTGATGCTCAACCCTGCCCTACTTCCATGTTCGACCAGTAGCCGCCCCTCGGGCTCTCCGCCTGAATCGCCCGAAACGTCTCCCGACCGTGTTCACCGAGCCTGATCAACTCCGAAAGCGCGCCTTCTAGTCGAACCATGGCTCGCATATGAAGGCACAACCCCATGCAAGTTGGTACGAGCGCCATGTGTTGCCGTATCTCATAGATCTCGCCTGCAGCATCAAAGCGGTGCAACGCCAGCGTCGGAAGGTTGTGCCGTTGGCGCGGGGGCAGGTGCTCGAGATCGGCATTGGCACGGGACTTAACCTTCAGTACTACGACAAGGCCAAAGTCGCGAGGATTGTGGGCCTGGACCCGGGTGTGGCAATGCACCACCTGGCTCAGAAACGCGTTGGACAGACGGGTTTAACCGTGGAACTTGTAGGCCTGTCTGCTGAGCAGGTGCCGTTTGGTGCGAACACCTTTGATACGGTTGTCGTCACGTACTCGCTGTGCACGATCCCCGATCCGGTGGTAGCGCTCAGGGAGATGCGGCGGGTACTCAAACGCGGCGGCAAACTGATCTTCTGCGAGCATGGGCTCGCGCCAGATTCCGCCGTGCGTCGATGGCAAGTCAGGCTCACACCGCTGTGGTCCAGAGTCGCGGGCGGATGCCACTTGGACAGAGACATCCCCGCTCTCCTGAAGGAGGCCGGCTTTCGGTCCGAAGACATGGAAACAATGTATCTCCCAGGCCCTCGTCTCGTGACCTACAACTACTGGGGCACAGCTGAGGCGGTATGAGGCTTGTCGCGTCGACTGCAGAAATAGCTTTCGATTGGCATCTGCCCGCCTGCCTTGAGCGCGCTGGATGGTGAGCACAGTGTCGCTACCCGGCCACTTGCTGGGGTCACGACGCCGGCCGAGAATTGCCTGAAAGCTGACGTCGTCCGACCCGACGAACGGGTATCGACTTGATCGGGTCCTTCCATGCTTTCGCAATGGGGGCAACATGAACTATTTCTGGTTGACCGTGCTTCTCCTCATCGCCGTCGCGGTACTGATCTGGATCGTCGCTCAAGTGTTTCGTGGCGGCGCACCTACAGGCGAGAGTTCCTCGCGCGCTGACACATTCGCATCGGGACTTGGGTACGGAGCTGAAGATCTCGACACGCTTCGCAGCAAGCAGGCTAAAGACAAGTCGTAATCGGCCACAACCAGCCGCCTACGAGCGCAGTAGATTTCGCCCTCTTGCGGACACGTTTACGGGGCGGGGATGCCGGAGCCTTCAGAGCGTTTTGACGTCAACTCGGTGCGGGAAGAGTGGGATGCAGCGGCTTCGGCCTACGCACAGGCTCAGGCGACCGGGCGCGATTTCTACCGGCTTGAGCTGTTCGGACCGGCGCAGATCGAGCTCTGCGGCGAGGTAGGCCGGCGGAGAGTCCTCGATGTGGGTAGCGGGACAGGCTACTTCGCGCGCGAGTTGGCGCGGCGCGGCGCACTCGTCACTGGAATCGATATCTCACCGGGGATGTCGGCCTACGCCGAGGAGCAGGAAGCCCGAGAGCCGCTCGGCATCCGCTACGTCACCGGCGACGCCGCCCGCCTGAACGAGTACATCGGAAACGATGGCTTCGACCTGGTGACGTCTTGCCTGTCGCTGCAGGACATGCCCGACATTCAAAAGGTGCTGCGGGGGATCCACGACGCCTTGATAGCCGGCGGTCGCTTGGTCGCTTCCATTGCACACCCCTGCACCGATACGCCGTTCCGACGGTGGGCGAAGGACGAGTCCGGTACAAAGCAGTGGCTGTGCATCGACCGGTATTTTGATCGCGGACCCATCAAGTACAAGTGGAAGGGCTGGGCCTACGAGTTTTCGACGTCGGCCCACCACGCCACCCTGGAGGACTGGTTCGCATGGCTCCGAGACGCCGGCTTCATCCTACGAGGGTTACGAGAGCCTCGCCCCTCGGTCGCGGCGATAGCGAAGTATCCAGAGTTGGAGGACGCGGCTCGAATTCCGTACTTCCTGTTGCTCGACGCTGAGTGCGTTGGATAGCATCAACAAGTGGGTCACAGTCCGGCCACGAGCAGCCCTAACTCGTGACCGCCTGTTTCGCCGCAAAGCGGCCGTCTTCGCAGTCGCCGCGAAGGCCGTAGAGTTGCGACCTATGCGCGACCGTTTCCTGCATGACGTCCTGGCCAATCGGAACAATCAGGCGATCCTCGAGCGCTGGGATGCACTCGACCTTCCCGAAGGCTGGCTGGTTGCCGGCTGCTTGTTTCAGACGGTCTGGAACCTACATAGCGGTTTGCCACCAGAGGCGCAAATAAAGGACTACGACATTTTCTACTTCGACGGCTGCGACTTGTCGCCGGAGGCGGAGCAGCGAGTCCAAGCGCGCGCTGATTGCCTGCTGGCTGATTTGGACATCGCTGTCGAGCTGAAGAACCAGGCGCGTGTTCATCTCTGGTACGAAGACGTCTTTGGTCACCCGTACCCGCAGCTACACAACGCAACCGAAGGCATTGACCGCTTCCTCATTCCCGCGACCTGCGTCGGCATCCGACGGGACGGAGCCAGGTACGACATCTATGCGCCGCACGGAATTGAGATGATCTACAGCGGAGTGTTGTCACCGAACCCGTTGACCGATCACGCGGGATTGTTCCGAGAGAAGGCCCATTCCTACCTTGCCCGTTGGCCTTGGCTGCGTGTTGAGTACGCCACCGAAGTAGATTAAATGGCTGGTCTCTAGCTGACCAATTGCTGTCATCCGGACTTGCCTCCACGATCGCCGGAACGCGGACCCGATCCGACTTCGGAGACTGAATGGCGGAACCATGCAAGCAGTGATCTTCGACATAGACGGCACACTCCTACAGACCGACGCGAGCGACGATGCGCTGTATCTAGAGTCAGTCCGCGACACCCTTGGCGGTGTCAAACTTCGTGAATCCTGGGGGTTGTATACCCAGTTCACCGCTGCTGGCATCTTGACCGAGATACTGGGTGACAATGACTTGGAAGCAACACCAGAGAGAGTCGCCGCTGTACGAAATCGCTTTGTTGAAGGTGTTCGACGCCAAATGTCTGAGCACGGGCCATTCGCTGAGGTTCCTGGCGCGCGAGCATTTGTCCGCCGTCTGCACACATCGACCACGCATCGAATCGCGTACGCAACAGGTGGTTGGGGCGGCTCAGCACTGCTCAAGCTTTCGATCGCCGGATTCCCGGTGAACGACGTTCCGTTGGCCAGCTCAGATGATCACTTCGAGAGGCCGCAGATAATGCTACGTGCGCTCGGGCAACTGACTGGCGTGTTTGAAACGATTACGTACTATGGCGACGGACACTGGGATGCCGTCGCTGCCAAGGCGCTCGGGTGGCAGTTTGTCCCTGTTGGCAAGAAACTGGAAGGCTTGACACAGTACGCGGTAGGTGACGGCTGAATTCGTGCTCAAGTGGAGCGCTAACGGCAGGCCACCAGGCCCAGCCGCTGAGGACTGCTTGCGGGCGTCTTGCCCAGTTGTCCTCAAGGCAAGCTGCGGCCACGAGCTGACGCCGTCCCAGGTCGGCCAGTCCACCCGAAAGCCGCCCTTGTGGAAGGTTGGGCACAGCGCTACTTTGACGCGATGCGCCTCTCGAGTCTCGTAGTCGTCGTCTCCCTGGTCGTCGGGGCTGCCTACCAAGCTCCCGCTCATGCTGACGAACTTGACGGCTACTTGGAACGGCAGAGGCAGGTCTATCAGATCCCGGCAATCGTCGTCGGCGTCATTCGAGGCGGACAGTTGGTCGACAGCCGCGCTGTCGGCTTGGCCAATGTCGAGCTCCGCGTACCGGCGACGTCGCAGCACGTATTTGAGATCGGTTCGATCTCCAAGCAGTTCACCGCCTACGCCATTCTCATGTTGTACGAGCAGGACAAGGTCGATCTGCATGCGCCAGTGGGCCGGTACCTGACTGGTTTGCCTGAGCCATGGGGCGCCCCGACGCTGCACCATCTCATGAGCCACACCTCGGGTTTGCCGGATTTTGAGGAGGCATTTGACTACGGGGTGTACCGGGAGACGCTCTCCGACGACGACTTCCTGAAACGGCTTCTCGAACTCAAGATCGGGGCGAAACCTGGGACGAAGTGGGAGTACTCCAACACTGGCTATTGGCTGCTCGCTCGAGTCATGGAGAAAGTCAGTGGCATGAGCTACGCCCAGTTCATGCAGGAGCGGATCTTCACGCCGCTTGGCATGACAGCGACGCGCACTGCGTTGCCGAACCAGATCCTGATGGGCCGGGCCGCGGGCTATCGGTTGGTAAATGATCGACTCGAGAACCGTGAAGCCATCCAGCCGCACACCGGCCGTGGCCTCGGTGACATTGCGACGACGGTGGCTGACATGGCCCGCTGGGAACAAGAGCAGCGGCAACCGCGCCTGCTCAAACCGGAAACAGCGGCACTTGCGCAACAAGCGGTGACGCTGGCGGACGGGCCCGCCACGACCTACGGCTACGGCTGGTTCACTGATCAGATCCTTCCGGTGCCAACGCTTAGCCATGGTGGGCAGACCGCCGGGTTCGTTGCGAACTACGTCCGCGTGCCCAGCCGCGACTTGGCTATCGTGCTCCTTACGAATCTGTACGGTGGTCCAGGCGGCATCACCCGCATCGTGCGACTCGTCGAGCCCAGCCTAGGTGGTCCAGTGCTCGTGGCCGCCGCGAACGCCGATGCAAAGTGGACCCAACGCGTGCGGGAGTTTGCTGTAGGCGCGGCCCAAGCCCAATCCATCTGGCGTGAAGAGTGGTTCACTGCCGATCTGTGGCGGGGGATCCAGCCGAACCTCCCAGACATCGAGGCGACTTATCGACGACGGGGCACGCTGCAGTCCGTGACGGCTGTCGGACCGGACGGCGTCCAGGACACGAAGAAGCCGATCTACCGTCTCGTCTTCAAGAACATGACGCGCGTGATCACTTTTGAGTTTGACGAAGAAGGCCGGATGAAGTCGATCCGAAGTGAAGACGAGTGATCTGTCGTCTGGTACTTCTCAAGACGGCCAGAACCGGACCTGGCCCCTGCAATCGAAATCAACCGCAAAGCGGACGGACCTTGCGAGCTCGGAGCAGACGTTCCCCCACATCCGTCGTGGCCTGGCTGGATGGATTCGGGGTCTGGGCGAGAAACAGTCGACCTGCGTAGCTCGGCGACTGGAGTACTTGCTATCGGACCTTGCGGTAGAGCGCGACCGAGTACGGGTGCAGCGTGGCCGACATGATGTTGGCCACGACCGCCGGATCGGATTCCATGAATTGCCTGGCAGCCTCTTCGCCTTCGGCCTCAAAGATCACGAGCCCAAAGGTCTTGTCGAGCGCTTCGGTTGTGCGCCCCGCGAGAATCACCTGCCCCGAGTCAGTCGCCTTCGCCAGGCGCGCGAAGTGCTGTCCGATCACGCCATTCTCGGTATCCGTCCAGGCAGTTGCCGCTTGCATGCGCGGGGTCAACTTCAGAACGTAAACGTACTGCTGACGTTTACTCACTGGCTGACTCTCGGCCGCAGAGCCAGGGGCCACAAGCACAGCGGCCAAGACGAATGGAAGCACCTTTCGAAACGAGTTGACCATGTCTGTGCCTTTCGATTCACGTACGCGGATGCAAGCTGCGGCAATTGACTTATCCCGCGGCGTCGTACGCCGCGCGCACCCAGCGCAGCAGTTCAGCGTCGACTTCACCCGGCTTGGACAGGCGTGCGCTGTACTGGCACATGCCACCCGGCGGCAGGGCCTTCAGTCGTGGTGAAGCGGGAAGCGACTTCGCATTGAGCCCAAGCTCGAACTGATCCTTCGTTGCGGGTCCGAGCGTGGCGAACTGCTTCTTCCGGCGCAGGCTGACATAAGCCTTCTTGGGCGCGGCTTCGAACGGTCCGAACTTGCTGATCGCGGCGTGCAGGCGCTCGTGGATCTGTCGCAGCGGCGCCTTTGGACCGGCGTAGATCGCATCCAAAGGATCGGCGCCCGCCGCCTCGGGCAGCGCTGCCTGCTTGGCTCGAAGCGCGAGCGTGTTGGCATCGCCGTAGCCGAGATGGAATTCTTCCATCAGCATCGCGCGCTGTTCTCCGACCTTGGTCAATTTGAAGCGGCGATCAACTTGCAGAATTGTGCAAAGGTCTTTCCGGTCTTGCCTTCAATGTTGCGTAGCTGGGTCGCGACGGCGGCTTCGGGATCGGCCATGGTTGTCTCCTGGGTGTGTCAATTGTCGTTACAGCGGCCAGTGCTCGCTGCGAGTGCGCTTCGGCAGAACGAACTCCATCAGATCGAAGGCGGCGTACATCAGTCGAGTTCCCATTGGCGGTCGACCGGTCTCGGCGATCGCCTTGAGCGACTTCAGGATCATGTGGCCACCCTGCTGCATGCTCTTGGCCGTGCGCGTTCCGGCTGGCATTCCGCTGACGCGCAGCGTCACCTCGACGCCCGAGGCCACCGGCTTGAGTTCGTAGGCCACCTGGCACACCGGATCGTCGTACTGTGTAAAGCGATGGCTGTGGACGAAGCGGTGCGGTGGATCGACCTCAAGCACCTCGCCGACCACCAGGGTGTGCTTCCCGGAGCCGGTCCGCATCTGCATGTGCCCGCCAGGCACCAGTCCCTTCGTGTGCAGCCAGGCGTTGAACACTGCGCCCTGCGCTTCGTCCGTTTTCGTCAACTCACGCCACACCCTCTGGATGTCGGCCTGGATCACGATGCGGAAGATCGCATCCGGGGAAGTCTTGTCATCAGCCATGCCGACGTCCTTTCGTCTGTTGAGTGGGAAGTCGAATCACTTCAGCGCCTTCGGCGCTGTACTTCAGCCGCGTTAATCGAGCCGCCCAAAAGGCGCTCAGTTCTGTGGTCCATCGTTCATGGATCCACTGGATTGGCGTTGGGTCGAACCAGAGGAGACGTTCACGGCCGGATCGCTCGGCGATCACCAGGCCCGCAGCCTCGAGCGTCGCGAGATGCTTCATCACGGCAAAGCGGCCGATGTCGTTCTCTAGGTACTCGCAGACGCGGTTCACATTGCAGCCGGGCTCCTTCTTGAGCGCGTCGAGGATGCGTCGACGCGGTTCAGATGCGAGTGCGAAGAACACGGCATCGAGCTGGTCGCTATCGGGATCGGCCTTGAGTTTCATATGTGCCGTAATGGTCACATATTGAAAAGCCCGCTGTCAAGCGGTTTTCTCCGCGATCTGTCGCGCCTAGGATTTGTCTCCGTCAGGCCTGCGGCAGACCCATGGCAGAACCCGTAACTCTCAGAAGTGGCGCCGTTCGGCCACTTGCAGACTTTGTTCTGCGATTGCAAGATCGCCTAAGACCGGCCCTCTCGACAGCTCCGAAAATCCCATCACCGCGGACAGGCTAGAGAACCTGAAGCGGACGCCATGGTCGGCGAAAACGAAGGCTTCGAGGTAGATCTATGAGCAGCCCACCAATGCGTCGCGCGGACAAGCTGATGTCGTCTACTGGCATCGATGAACTGCTGTGCTCGGGCTATTGCGGTCACCTTGCCACGGTCAACCCGGATGGCTCGCCTTACGTCTGTCCATTGCTTTTCGTCTGGCTCGACGGGGCAATCTGGTTACATAACACCGGTGCACAGGGTCACTTACAGAGCAACGTTCGCCGCGATCCGAGGGTCTGCTTTGAGGTCTCCGAGCCAGGCAAAGTGTTCGCCTATGGTCGTTTCCAGTGCGACCTGGGCGGTATCGATGCCATCACCGCCTTCGAACAGATCAGTGTCGTCGCCCGGGTTCCAGATCATCAGGTCGTCGCCCCCTTGACCGAATATCTGGTCGTCGGCGTCGCCCCCTGTCAGCTTGTCATTACCGGCGCCCCCAAAAAGGAGGTCGTTCCCGCCCTTCCCGAGTAACGTATCGTTTCCGGCTTGGCCAAAGAGCTGGTCTCCCCCTGAGCCCCCGGTCAGCACGTCGGCCCCTGCGCCCCCAAACAGGTTTGCTTTAGGCAGCGCGCCAAGAGCTTCGTTCAGCGTGATAGTGTCGTTACCACCTAGACCGAACATCTGGATCAGGCTGGTGTTAGCGACCGTCGCGCTGCCGCCTTAAATCTGCACGGCACCCCCGTTGACGAGAATCGTCCCCGCAGCATCGCGGCTAGTATTGATAGTGTTGTCGAGCACATCGCCGAACACCGTCAGCTGGCCGGTGGCGGGAGAAAAGACAGCAGTAACAGCCATGGTCGTGGCTCCTTGGGTTAGCCGCGGCGTAGTGCGCGTTGGCCGTGAATGGGGCTAATGGGTTCTGCGTGCGCTAAGCACGTGGCGTAAACGTGTAGCCGCAGATCGGATGCCAAAGCTTGAAGCCAGGCTGCAGCAGGCATTGCTTTTTTCTGAAGATTTCGTGCAGATTCTGTCAGGCTTGAACCGGCGTAAGTTCTACTCGGCTGTGGAAGTCCGCTCAGCCTGCGGAAACCTGCCCGCTCGCGGTGATCCCCACCTGATGGGACCCATGCGCGATTGAGACCATCCTCTCTGGGTGAGCGATGCCACGCTCACCCCGGTCTTCCAATCGTCCAGGATGTCGTTCCGGCGCAGAACTCAGCGCTGACATCGGCGGGTGCCGAGCTTCGGCTCGCCAATGGGATGACGCTGCTCGCCAAGTTCGACGGCGGGCGTGTTTCCCGATCAGGAAGCTCCAGTCGTGCGAAACCATAACAGTCAACGCGAGCTAATCAAAATGAGATGGGCATGCCTCCGCCGCCTAAATTCGGCGGGCCGCCCATCACAAATATCCGCAACATGTCCTCGCCTCACTGGCGCGGCTGGCTGAGGCCCGAAAACCGGTGTCTTGTGCCTGTTTCAAGCTTCTCCGAGTACGCCCCTGAGCCCAATCCAGCCACGGGTAAGAAGGATGTCGTGTGGTTCGCTTTGAACCCGGATCGCCCGCTGTTTGCGTTTGCAGGCATCTGGACCGAATTTAGACGCGATCGCGGCCCCAAATCGAAGCCCGTCCCTGGTCCGCACCTAGTGTTTGGGTTCCTAACGACAGAACCTAACGCGGTCGTTGGGCCCATCCATCCCAAGGCCATGCCGGTCATCCTGACCACGCACGAGGAACGCGACGTCTGGCTGCGCGCACCCTGGGATGAGGCGAAGGCCCTGCAACGTCCTTTCCCGGACGATGCTTTGCTGATTGTAGCGCGTGGGGTGGATAAAGAGGACAAAGCGGCGGCCTGATGAGCCGCCGCGACTGTCCGGCCCATTTCAGATGCCGCTCTTGCGTGACGGCTGCAGTTCCGCGTTCACTTCCCGTCGTCTTCGGCATCGCAAGACGCTGCGGCAAGTCTGCTCGCATTATCGAAAACGGGGTTGGAGGGACTAACCGGAGACGAGGGGGCTCGCTTTTTCTGTCGTCGCAACCAGCTATTGATCCGTTTCTTACCCTCAGCGAGGGCGTCATTTCGTGAGCCGCTGTAATGCAACGCGGTCGGGCCTCCGCCAGCATTGTCAGGAAATGAAATCAGTAGAACCCATTCATTCCGGCCTACGCCAGCACGAATGGCGTACTCGATACCTGCGTAGATCATAACGGCGAAATTGGCTCACTCAGTTGGCGCTCAACCCAGACGCGGCGCCATCGTGACAATCGGATGGGAAAATCTTCGGCATCGGCGCGCGTTTGGAACCCCCGCCGTAGTGTTATGACGTCACCTTCCTTCGTTTCTGCCTTCACTGCGTATTCCATGTTCTACTCTTCAGAATGTCGGGATGCACCACGCCCTCATATAGGATGGCAATCGCGGAATCGTATCCACTACTTCGCCTAGAACATCGAAGCCGAGCGCGATAAATATTGTAGGCTGATGGCCAGCCAGAACTGCAACCACAGGTCGGGGAGAAGCGATTGAGGATGTATAAAGCTGCAAGCATCGAACGGCGGCGCGGCATGGGGTGGTGGGTGACTATCAATACTGCAGATCGTTGCCGGCCTGGGTGGCTGCATCAAAGCATCGCTGCGGACGGGTCGCAATCGGTCCAGAGCAGCCGGGCGGCATGTCCATATTGATTGGCCGGACCTCAAGTTGATACGGAAACAATTTACTTCCTTCGGCTTCGCCGCCGAATTTGATGACGTAGGACGATCCCTCTAACGCTATCGAGTAGACGATCCGCTCGCGGATTCCCTTGGCAGCAACAGTTGTGGAGCAAACGACGGTTGGCCGGTCGATCGAGATTGCTTCTAAGTGTATGTTGCTTGGATGCATGCCGCTGGCCAGGGTCGAGCTCGTTCGGAGCGAACTATCGATTGCTGCCTTCAGCGAGGATAGGACCTCGTGATCCCGGCAGGTCTTGACGGTGATCAAATCTTGGTCTTCCTGCGAGGGCAATAGCGGCGCCGCATCTGCGCTTAGTTGCGAAGCCCAAAGCACAGCGGCGGATACAACGAAATGTTTCATCATGCCGCAGCGTAGCGCGACAGCGATTAACGCACCGTTGACCTCGTCCCCAGAAACCATTCGCTGTTCCGGCACTGCGATGCGATACTTTCGCCGGCTCAGCTTGGCGGGGCGCGGCTAGTCATCGGCAATGTCTTCTGCGTTACGGGGACCGGGCTGAGCCACTCTCACCCGGTCTGTACTTCTCTCCTTGACGGCAACAATCGCTTCCTCAGCGGAAGGGCATCATCCGGCCCTTCAGCTGAATGAGACAGCGCGTCAGAAATCGACGCAATCAGCTCGCCTTCTTTGCCCGAGCGCTGGAGCGGCCGGCTTTCTTTGGGGCGCGATGATCACGCGCCGTTGGCTTCCGTCGTTCGCCGCCCGCCCGT
Organism: Bryobacteraceae bacterium; assembly: GCA_963714395.1. Lineage (GTDB taxonomy): Bacteria > Acidobacteriota > Terriglobia > Bryobacterales > Bryobacteraceae > JACADU01. The sequence goes on along the minus strand of CAVQOO010000027.1, from coordinate 2,442 downwards.
TCTGTTTCCACAGAACGACGTAGCGCATCCATGAGATTGACCACCTTCGACGGCTCGCGATCGCGCGGCGCCTCGATCTTCTGGCCGGACTGCTTCTTCTTCAGCAGCTCCTTCAGAGCATCTTCGTATTGATCCTCGAACCGCTCCGGCTTCCATTCGGCCTTTTTCGAGTCCACGATGTGCTTGGCAAGGTCGAGCATGTCCTTCGGCAACTTCTCGTCGGCGATGTCGTCGAAGTAGTCCGCTTCCTTGCGCACTTCGTAGGGGTAGCGCAGCGTCACGCCGAGCAGCCCTTTATCCCGTGCCTCTAACGCGATGATATGCTCGCGAGATGTGAAGACGACCTTGCCGATCGCGACCATACCCTCTTGGCGAATGGCCTCGCGGATCACCGCGAAGGCCTGCTGGCCGACCTCACCGTCCGGCACGATGTAGTACGGGTTGTTGAAGTAGAGCTCGTCGATCTCTTTGCGAGGCACGAACTCGTCGATCTCGATCGTGCGCTTGCTCTCGATCGCGATGGCCTCAAGCTCTTCTGGCTCGATCTCAAGGTACTCGCCTTTGCCGACTTCGTAGCCTTTGATGATGTCGGCACTCTCGACCTCGTCGCCAGTCTCAGCGTCAACCTTGCGATACTTGATCCGGTTGCCGGTCTGCTTGTGAAGCTGGTGAAAGCTGATCTTCTCTCGCTCACTGGTCGCCGGGAACAGCGCGATCGGGCAAGAGACGAGGGACAGCTTGAGATAGCCTTTCCAATAGGCGCGAGGGGCCACGATTTACTCCGTACACTGAACGCCGCAGCTGTTAACCAATGTGGCGCTCGCCACGTTCCGAATCCTAGAGTAGAAGCCCTTCCGATCAGTGAATCTTGGGTTGCGTTCCAGATTTGTTCTGGTCGTCGGCTCACGCCTAAAATGCACGGCCAAAGTGATTCGCCGAAAGAGAGAGCGTCCATGGCCGTAGCAGCATTGAAGCGGAAGTCCGAACCCGAACTGAAGACCTACCACGCCACGGTGATGGTGACGCGTGCCGAGGAGTGGTGCGTAGAGGCGGGGAGCCCTGAGGAGGCGCGAGAGTTGCTCGCCGCCGGCCTTGGGCATCGATGTCACCTTGGCGAGCGGATACAATTCGAGGTCGAGGGTGTCGAGGAGTGAGAAATCACGCCCGCACTAGAACCGAGCAAGCCTACAGGGCTTTCAAGCGGCAGGTCATAGCACTCGCAGAGTCCACTCCGCTCCCCGCACCAATCGAGAAGGACGCCGTGATGCGGGCCGGCTCTATGGTGTTTGCCGTATGGCGAAGCGCGTCGGAGCTTGACGGCGTCGGCGTCCTTGTAATCAAAGGTCAGCCATATCTGCGCGCCATCATCATGGACAACCAGCCTCTCCCGCCCAACAGCTGCGTGATCGAGTGCCAAGGTTATGCCGAGGCCTGCTCGCTTCGTGCAGGTTGATGCGCTGTTCCGTCAACAACTCAGAACTCCATTGTGGACTTTGAATCAGTCGATTTCCGCCTCACTCGCCCACGCACCGCGCTTTGCAAACAGGGATTTCGCGTCCGGTCGTCCTCCTTCGCCACAGCCAATTCCTTTAAACGCTGCTGCGGCTGCGGCACCGGGAGGTCGCGGGCGAATACCGGCGTCGGCCAGCTGGACCCGAGCACGCGCCGGCAACTCCGCGAGTTGCTCGGCGATGAGCGGGTATACGCGGACTAGCTCCTCGGCGAGCTTGTCGCTCGCCGCTTGGTCGCATTGAGACGGCCGAGGCTGAGCACATCCGCGCCCCCACGTTGACAACGCGGGATCGAGCGTACGGCCTCGCAAATCGACGTGATCAACGACTACGCGCGCCCATCGGGGGCGAAGCGCCTTCTCTCGGCCGAGGAGATGGCGCGCCGCCTCAGAGGCTTCGCCGACGGCTACGGACGCATTCCGCGCATCACCAAAGACTTGCGCGTCAGCGCGTTTACGTACTCGGGGTATTCGGGGGCGTATGCGTGGCCCCGGTCGTGGTAGCCGACAAACAAATCCCGTACCTCTGGCGGCCTTCGGTCGAGCGCGGGAGAACTGCACGCCGGGGCGGTCCCACTCGGCAGGTGGACCGCGATCAACAGCCGCGAGCCTGCGGATCGGCATCCTTCGGTCGCGGCGGGCATCACCTCGGCATGCGGCGATAAGGCTCTCGATAGTTTCATCAGCATCCAGTTTCCAAATTTTAACGCGGCCGAAATGTCGCAGTAAGTCGCCCGCCGCCATGGTGCGCCGCGTCTTAACGCGGTTGGGAGACTAGCAAATGTCTGAAGGTAGCTTGCGTGCCGGCGATCGTGTACGTGGCAACGATGGTCGGCTCGGCATCATCGAGGATTTATTCGCGGACCAGGTGGCGTGGGTTCGTTGGGAGAAAGGGCCCCCCGGCTATGTCAACATGGGCGATCTGACTGCGG
>CAVQOO010000026.1:0-16746 GCA_963714395.1 Bryobacteraceae bacterium | reverse complement strand
GAACCGCAAGCGGCTTTCATAGTCAATGGGTTGGCGGTGCGGAACATCGCTTTGGCGGCGAGGCAGGTTGACGCCCAGCTCGTTCATTTCTCCACGGACTATGTCTTTGACGGCAGAGCCGGACGGCCGTATTCCGAGTCAGACCCAACCCATCCGCTGGGCGCTTACGCCGTTTCGAAACTGGCTGGTGAACTGTATGCCCGGGCCTACCTGGAGCGCACGCTGGTGGTGCGCACTTCCGGAGTCTACGGCCCCGGCGGGTTGAAGACGGCGCGTGGGAACTTCATCGAACTGATGCTCCGCCTGGCACAGGAAGGCAAGGCCATCCGGGTGGTGGAAGACCACGTGGCATCGCCCGCGTATGCTCCGGCGCTGGCTAACCGCACGGCGGTAATGGTCGAAAAGGGCATCTCGGGGCTCGTCCATTGCGGAGGAGGCCAAGCCGTTTCCTGGTACGACTACGCGAAGCTGGTGTTCAAGGAAGCGGGATTGAATCCCGTGCTGCATGCCACCAATGAACGCGAGTACCGCACCGCGGCGCGCCGGCCTCAGTATTCCGCGCTGTCCAACGCCTTCATGGAGTCGCTGGGGATTGAGCCGATGCCTGCCCTGGACATCGCCATCCGAAGCTATCTTCAGATCAGGCAGCGGATGCTGGCCGCGGCCTGATCCTATCCGCATCAGGCGGAGTCTTTCGGCGCGTAATACCCCTTGCGAATCTGCACCTTGTAATCCTGGTTCTTGGCTCGGATCTCCAGCCGCCTGAACGTACCGTCTTTGGCTGCGTTGGTAGGCGTGTAGGCGGCGGCGTACTGGCTGCGGAGCTCTTCCTGGATCGTTTTGTATATGTCCTCCAGCGAGTACTTGCGATCGACACGGAAGATGCGTCCGCCGGTTTCCTCGGCCAACCGCTTCATCGAGCCTTCTCCGGAGAACCCGCCATACTGCCAGTTCGTGTAGCGGGGATCCTCAAACATGACGGCATAGATGATCGCGTCAGACCGCTGAGCCTCTTCGATGGCGCGCTCGATCTTAATACGCGACCCCACGTCGACGCCGTCGGTGATGACAACAAGGGCTTTGCGCCCAACCTCCTTCCGCAGCATATCCTGTGAAGCCAGCCATACCGCCTCGTAGAGCACGGTGCCGCGAACGCCGGTTGGAATGGGGACGGTGGAGGGTGTGGGACCAATGCCGCCTGTGCCCGCATTCAATCGGAGCTGTCCCAGGCCCTTCTGAAGCAAGGGCAGGGAGTTGGTCATGTCCTGCAGGAGTTCGGTGTCGGCGCCGAAGCTGATAATGAAGGCCAAGTCCTTCTTCCGCAGAATCTGGCTGAAGAACCGGAAGCTGGCTCGCCGCTCTTCCTCGATCAGCGCTTCCTGGCTGCCGCTGACGTCCACCAGCAGCCCGACAGTGATGCTCTGGTCGGATTCCCGGGCGAACATCTTTGGATCCTGCTTCTTGCCGTCTTCATAGAAGTCGAAGTCCTCCTTGTTCAGAGTCGCGAGATAGCCGCCTCGCTTATCCCTAACGCGAGAAGTAGAGGTTCACCAGGTCAACGTCGACTTTGATAGTCTGGCCGAGGTCTTCGGGCGGAGGGGTGCTGGCGGGCGGGGTGGCCGGCTTTGGAGGCTGGGCCATCGCCAAGACTGCCGCCTGGGCCATCAGCCAGCGGCGAGTGAGTTTTCGTACCATGACATTATCCAGGATGCGCCCACGGGGCACTGTGTTTCAATCGAGCGAGGAATCTGATGAAACAGGCGTTGGCTCACCTTCGGGCCTCCGACCCGATTTTGGGCGCAATCATTGACAGGGTGGGGCCATTCCGTATGAAGTACGGCTCCGCCGAGTTTGCCTCGCTGCTGCGGGCTATCGTGGGGCAGCAGCTGAGCACCAAGGCCGCCTCGACGATCTATGGCCGCCTTGCCGAGGCCTGCGACGGCAAGGTCGTGCCGCTGGCCATCGAAGGCCTGCCGGACGAGCGGCTGAGGGGCTTGGGCCTGTCGCCTCAGAAGCTGCGCTACGTCAGGGACCTCAGCGCCCGGACTCTGAGCGGTGAGCTCGACTTCTCCCGCCTGAACGAGCTGCCGGACGACGAGGTTCTGGCGCGTTTGACGGCGGTGAAGGGCGTAGGGGTATGGACGGCGCAGATGTTCATGATGTTTGCCCTGCGCAGGCCAGATGTATACTTCCCCGTGGCCGATCTGGGTCTTCGGAACGCGATCCATCGCGTCTATCGACTGAAGCAGCCGCCGAAGCCGGACAAGATGCTCAAGATCGCTGCCTGCTGGCGTCCTTACACCTCTATTGCCTGCTGGTATCTCTGGCGGAGCCTCGATGGAGAGGCTGCTCTCTAGCACGACTCGATTGTGCTGTTGTTTGCGACAACGCCTGTCGATATTCTCTACATGAGTGTAAGTCATAGAAAGTAAGCCTGTTGCAGTCCAAGTTGACTGAATCGGCTTTCGGCTGTAGAAGGATTCAACAGTTGCGGCAAAGCCCCCGATTTCTGCCAAGTAATTGAATGTGAACATAGTTAACCTGAATTCAGAGAATGGAGCCCGAAATGCATAGACATGGGTGGAAGGAATTCAACCATGACTGTCATCTTCGTTATTCTCACTTTCGCCGTTTTCCTGTCGGTGGACTACATTCTCCATCGTAAGAACCAACCTGCCGTATCCCCTGTCGATCAGGAAGGCGCCGCAACGTCTGCCGCGCAAGAGATTGTGGACGGCTTCCATTTTCCGGCGAAGCTTCGTTACCATGCCGGGCACACATGGCTGAACCGTGAGCGGAAGAGCGTGCATCGTGTTGGCGCCGATGAGTTTGCCGCGATTCTTGCCGGGCCTGTTGATCGGATCGAATTGCCGAAGCCAGGCACATGGGTGAGGCAGGGGCAGCGGACGGTTGCGTTGTTCCGCGGCGAGGAGAAAATCGAGCTGGTTTCGCCGATTGAGGGTGAAGTTGTGGACGTCAATCCTGAGATCATGGCAAACCCCGAATTGCTGAGGAACGACCCATACGGAGAGGGCTGGATGATGACAGTGTTTTCTCCGGATGAAGAGGCCTCGACCCACAACCTGCTGCCCCAAGGACTGTTGCGGACCTGGATTCGGGATTCGGCAGAAGGTTTCTTTGGATTGCAGCAGCGGATGGGCTTGGCGACAGCAGCCGACGGCGGCCGTCCGTTGAAGAACGCTACAGCCAACCTCCCCGTAGACGTGTGGAAGGAAGCCGGCCGCAAGTTCCTGCTGAACTAGTTGCCGCGATTCTCTACATATTCGGACCAAAAGACTCATAAGTCTGGTATTCTGTAACCGGACGAAAGAGTCCCGGAGAGATTCATGGCGCGAGCGATACTTTACGACAGCACGCTTTGCGTAGGCTGCCGCGAGTGCGAGAAGGCTTGTTCGGAAGGCAGGAAGCTGCCATACAACGACAAGGTGGCGGCGGAAGAAACGACTTCGGCACACAAGTTGACAGCGATGCGCACGCATGGCGAGCGATTCAGCAGCAAGCTCTGCATGCACTGTATCGATCCGGCGTGCGCTTCGTGTCTGTCCGGTTGCGGCCCTGCAGAAGACGGCCTCGGGACCGGTGGTTTACGACGAAGACCGCTGCATGGGTTGCCGGTACTGCATGGTGGCTTGCGTCTTCCAGGTTCCGTCGTACGAATGGGGGGCAAGGCTGCCGATGGTGCGCAAGTGCGACATGTGTAGCGACCGCACGGCAGCGGACGCAGTAACACGGTGCAGCGAGGCGTGCAGCTTCGAGGCGACGATCACCGGCGAGCGCGACGCGCTGATTCAGATCGCGAAGAAGCGGATGGCGGAGAAGCCGGGCGAGTACTACCAGAAGATCTACGGGCTGGAGGAGGTGGGCGGCACGTCTGTCCTGATTCTGGCGGCGGTGCCGTTCGAGCAATTGGGTTATCCGGGCGGAATGACGAAGGCGGCGCTGCCGACCTACACCTGGAACGCGCTGCAGTATGTGCCGGACGTGGCTGTCATCGGGTCGGTGCTGCTGGGTGGCATCCATTGGATCACCCACCGGAAAGAAGAAGTGGCGCGAAGCGAAGGCGCAATGACGGGCGAGGGGGTGTCGCGATGAACACCGTTTCGCGGTTCCCACTTTGGCGCATCGTATTCTGGCTGATCATGGCGGCGGGCATAGTGGCCGGCGTGAGCCGGTTCTACTACGGGTTGGGCGCCTCCACCAACCTGAGCGACCAGTTCCCCTGGGGCATCTGGATCGGCGTTCGACGTGCTGTGCGGCGTGGGGCTGGCGGCGGGCGGCTTCACCCTGGTCGCGGTCGGTGCACATCTTCAACATCAAGACGTATCAAGCCGATCGTGCGGCCGGCGATTCTGACCGCGTTCCTGGGCTACATGCTGGTGGTCGGTCGCGCTGCTGTTCGACCTGGGGCGGCCGGACCGCATCTGGCACCCGCTGATCATGTGGAACCCGCACTCGGTGATGTTCGAAGTGGGCTGGTGCGTGACGCTCTACACCGACGGTGCTGTTCCTGGAGTTCCTGCCGGTCGTGTTCGAGAAGTTCGAGCTGCACACGCGCTCAGAGGCTGCTGCACGGCATCATGCTGCCGCTCATGATCGTGGGCGTGATTCTCTCGACGCTGCACCAGAGTTCGCTGGGCAGCCTGTTCCTGATCGTGCCGACACAAGCTGCATCCGCTGTGGTACTCGCCCTGGCTGCCGGTGCTGTTCTACATCTCGGCGATCGCGAGTGGGCTGGCGATGACGATCTTCGAGAGCTGGCACAGCGCCGCGCCTTCGGGCGTCATCTGGAACTCCGCTGCTGCGAAAGCATGGCCCGGGTGCTGGCGGTGGTGATCGCGGTCTACCTCGCGCATGCGGTGCCTGGACCTGTTGCACCGCAAGGCGCTCACGGCGCTGTTGTGAACCGGGTTATGAGCGCTGGCTCTTCGGGCTGGAAATCGCTGCTGATGGCCGGCCCGATGCTGCTGTTCTGCCGCGAGCGGATCGCGGCAGAGTCCGACGGCGATGTACGTCGGCGCGGTGCTGTTCGCTGTTCGGGTTCGTCACCAACCGGCTGAACGTGGGCGTCACCGGCTTGGAAGCGGGCTCCGGCGTGCACTACTTCCCGAAGTGGACGGAAATCGCCGTGACGCTGGTCGATCGTCGCCGCTGGGCTTCGCGATCTTCCGCGTTCGCGGCGCAGTACCTGCCCGATTTTCGAAGTCACGAGGAGGAGCCGCAGCGATGCGGGAAGCCGAGAATGCGGCGAGCGGGCTCGCGTGCCCGTTCTTGCCGGCTCGGCAGGGAGACTGAACGCTGATTGGTGACGACCAGAGCCGGAGCCCGAGGACCGCGGATTCGGCCTGGCGGCCAAGCTCGCCGGGTGTCTCGTGGCGGCGGCACGGCGGCCTTTTTCGCCCTGTTCGGGTACTTTCATCAGCGCTGGAGCAGCGGCACTTGGAAGCGCTGGTCCTACATGTCCGCCGAGCGCATCTCCGACGTGATCCACTCGTCGGCGCGGCAGGCGATGATGGCACAACGACCGCGAGCCGCTCTATCACGTTGATCCAGCGATCTGGGCCGCGAGCCCGGCATCCGGCGCATCCGCATCTTCAACGAGGAAGGGCGGTTCAGCACTCCACCGACGCGGCCGAGGTGGGCCACGTGGTGGATAAGCGCGCCGAGTCGTGCTACGCCTGCCACGCGCAATCGCAGCCGCTGGCCAAGCTGACGCGGCAGGATCGCGCGCGCATCTTCGTGGACGACGATGGGCAGCGGACGCTGGCGGTGATCCGGCCGATCGAGAATCACCCGGAGTGCTCGCAACGCGGCCTGCCATGCGCATCCGGCGTCGCGGCGGATGCTCGGGCGTGATCGACGCCCACCTCTCGCTGGACGCGGTGGACGCGCAGCTGGCCGAGCACCGGGATCAGGCCTATCGTCGCTCACGGTCGTGGCGGCGGTGCTGGTCTGCCTGCGTGTCGCTGGTGTTCGTCTGGTCTGGTGGTCTACCGGCCGGTGAACGAGCTGCTCGACGGGCACCGTCCGGCTGGCGCAGCGGCGACCTGGCCTACCGCCTGCCGGTGCGTTCCGACGACGAACTGGGCGACCTGGCCGGCTCGTTCAACGAGATGACGGCCGAAGTCGATGAGCGCACAGCGAGGTGACGGATGGGCGAGACCTCGAAGAGCGCGTGCAGCAGAAGACGGCGGAGCTGGAAGCGCGCACAAGGGCCTGATGCACACCGAGAAGATGGCCTCGCTCGGCAAGCTGGCGGCCACCGTGGCGCACGAGATCAACAACCCGCTGTTCGGCATGCTGACCTACGCGCGGCTGACGCTGAAGGACGTGGACCGGCCTGAGATTGACGAGAAAGCCCGAGCGCGGATGACGGAGCACCTGCAGATCATCGAGCGCGAGAGCCGGCGCTGCGGCGACCTGGTGAAGAACCTGCTGACCTTCGCGCGGCAGGCGCCCGCCGCAGCGGGCGCAGGTGCAGTTGAACGTTGTCGTGGACCGCGCCGTGAGCTGGTGCGCACCAGCTGGAGCTGCAGCAGATCGAGCTCGAACGGCGGCTGGACGAGGATCTGCCCGAGATTTCCGGCGATGCCGAGCCAGATCCAGCAGGTGCTGCTGGTGCTGCTGGTGAACGCCGGCGAGGCCATGCGGAAGGGCGGGCGAGCTCATCGTCGCGACGGAAGTGGGCAGCCGGACGAGGGACGTGCGTGGTTACGCGTGCGGACAACGGCCCCGGCATCCCGCCCGAAGTGCTGCCGCAGATTTTCGAGCCGTTCTTCACGCACCAAGGAAGACCAGCACCGAACGGGGCTGGGTCTGGCCGTGGCGCGCAGCATCGTCGAGCAGCACGGCGGCGACATCTCGGTGCGCTCGACCCCGGGACAAGGGAGCCGAGTTCATCGATCGACGCTCCGTGCACGCGCTCGGCGGTCGCAGGCGCGCGAGCAAGGAACGGCTGAGCATGCATGAACCCAGGCAGATTCTGATCGTCGACGACGAACTGGTCGTGCGCGATTCGCTCGGCAAATGGTTCGCGAGCGAGGGCTACGAGGTCAGCCACGCGGCCGAGCGCGCCCGAGGCGCTGGAGAGCCATCCAGCACGACCGGTTCGATATCGCGCTGCTCGATATCAAGATGCCGGGCATGGACGGCATGGAGCTGCAGGCGAAGCTGCGCGAGATCGACCCCGACCTGCCGGTGATCATCATGACCGGCTACGCATCGGTGGAGACCGCGGTGCAGGCGCTCAAGCACGGCGCCTACGACTACATCACCAAGCCGGTGGATCCGGACGAGCTGTCGCACCTGGTGGCGAACGCGCTGCGACAGCGACGGCGCGCGAAGCGAGGTGGCGCGGCTGCGCGAGAACCTGCAGGAGATCTTCCCGGAAACCGAGCTGATCGGCAAAGCCCGGCCATGAAGAGCGTGGTGGAGCTGATCGAGATGGTGGCGCCCACCGACGCGACGGTGCTGATCACCGGCGAAAGCGGCACGGGCAAGGAAGTGGTGGCGCGGGCGATCCACGCGGCGAGTCCGCGGCGCTACATGCCCATGGTGGCGATCCACTGCGGCGCGCTGACCGAGACGCTGCTCGAGAGCGAGCTGTTCGGCCACGAGAGCGGCGCGTTCACCGGCGCGCAGTACCGCAAGAAGGGCAAGTTCGAAGTGGCCGACGGCGGCACGGTGTTCCTGGACGAGATCAGCGACATCAGCCTGAAGACGCAGACCGACCTGCTGCGCGTGCTGCAGGAGAAGGAGATCGTGCGGGTGGGCGACACGAGCCGATCAAGGTGGATTTCCGCGCGATCGCGGCCACCAACAAGAACCTGGAGACTCTGGTGGAGGAGCGGTCTTCCGGCCGGACCTGTACTACCGGCTGCACGTGTTCTGCATCGAGCTGCCGCCGCTGCGCGAGCGGCGCGAGGACATTCCGCTGCTGGTGGAGCACTTCCTGAACAAGCTGGCGGCCATATGAACCGGCCGTCCACAGCGACTGTCGGCCAGCGCGCTGGACCTGCTGATGGCCTACGAGTGGCCGGGCAACGTGCGCGAACTGGAGAACGCGATCGAGCGGGCGATGGTGATCGGCCGGCGAACGAGCTGACGCCGGCGGACTTTCCGTTCCAGACGCGCCGCGGCGCGCCGGCGCAGGAGATCACGGAGGGCAGCGGCTGGACGACATCGAGCGGGCGCACATCGAGCGGATCCTGGAGGAGACGAGCTGGAACCTGTCGCGGACGGCGCGCATTCTGGATATCGACCGGACGACGCTGTACAACAAGATCAAGCGCTACGGGCTGCGCGAGGCGCAGGCGAACTAGCCGGAAGGCCATGCTGGAGAGCGTCGAGCTTGTTCCGGCAGGACTGGCGAGCGGCGTGGGAGTGCCGCCGCTGGAGGTGCTGGATCTCTTGTCGGTCCGGCTGGCGCGGATGCTGCGGGTGCGAATGCGGGTGATGACCGCGGTGCTGGAGATCAACGGCGCATGGCACGACGAGCGGCAGCAGGTTTGGTCGACCGAGGTACTGGCGCTGATGAAGGGCAAGGCGAACCCGGCTGGAACGGTTCGTGTGGCGTTCACCGAGTTGGACCTGGCCGTGCCGGTATTGACGTTCGTGTTCGGGGAGGCGCTGCTACGGGGAGGTAGCGCAGTGGTGAGTCTGCACCGGCTGAGGAACGACTATTATGGGCTGCCGGCGGACGAGGAGTTGCTGGTGGAGCGGGCGCTGAAAGAGACGCTTCACGAATTGGGTCACACGCGCGGGCTACGGCACTGCCATGACTATCGGTGCGTGATGAGCACGGCTCATGCGGTGGAGCGAGTCGATGTGCGCGCGGCGGCGTTTTGCGAGGGGTGCGCAGCGGGGTGGGCGGCGTTTGGTTGAGGCGGAAGGTCAGCATCTGCGAGGGGGCGATGGTTTCGATGATGCGGGCTTTGGCGAGGCGGGCGGCGGCGATGTCAGTTTCGATGTGAGTGACGCGCCGTGCGGAGGAGATGCCGGAGGCCAGGGCAAGGGAGAAGTCTCTGTGGCCGGCGGAGAGGTTCCAGACGCGGGCGACGACGCCTTGCCCGATGCCTTCCTCGGCCGGCTTGAGCGCCCAGAGGATGATGTCGGGATTGCTGAGGGCGAGGAAAGAGTGCGATTTCTCGGGATAGCCTGAACCGCCGGTGACGAGGGCGGCGCGCAGGGGGTTCTGGTGCTCGAGGGCGAAGCTCATCGACTCGGAGGCCTGGAAGCGGTCAAAGGGGAGGAGTGAGAAGCGCTGGAGGAAGTAGTTGTCACCGCCTTGCGAGGGAACGCCGAGGCGGGCGCCGTCGACCTGGCCGCCGGCAAGCACCGAGATCTGCGGTGTGCTGGTGTCGAGTTTGGAGACGCCGTTGACGATTTCGCTGGCGCCGAGCTTCATGAAGGAGAGGTCGGGGCTGGAGATTGCGACGCCCGCGCCGCCTGCGCCGGAGATGGCGGCGAAGTGATTGAGTGTGAGCCAGTCGAGGCGGGAGTGGACAGGGGAATAGTGGCCGCCGTCATTGGCGAGGCGGGCTCGGATGATCGCACCGACCTCCTCGTGCCAGACATCGGGGGAGACGAGGTTGAAGTGGAAGTTCCAGGCGAGGGTGCCGGAGAAGTTCTCGGTGATCTCGTTGGCGATGTCGATTCGGGGTATAGCGCGGTAGAGGGTGATGCGGGTGGTGCGCGCCAACGGGGAGCGGACCTGAGCTTTGAGGGTGACTGAGACGGGACCGGTAGATTCGAGGGTGAGTTCTCCGATGCCGTCGCCGAGGTCGTTGAGGTTGACCGCCAGTTCGCGATTGGAGGATTTGTCGAGGAGGCTCGTGATGGCTCCGCGCTGGTTGACGCTGAGGCGGTAGAAGGGATTCTCGAAAACGCCGTTGGCGAAAGTTGCGGCGTTACCGAATGCGGGCATTGCACCGGGGCGGATCTCGAAGACCCTGTAGCCGACCGAAGGAATCGCTTGAGCAAGAATGCGCAGGTGCCTGCGGCCCTTGCCGTAAGTTCGCCATTCGTGGTCGACGAACTGGAATGGGACGGACAGTCCGGATTCGGCGTCGAAGACATTGATGGCCTCAGGGCCGTCATAGGGGATATCGGCGAAATCGCTGCGGGTCCGGGAGAGCGGGTTGAATACGTAGAAGCGAGGATGGGGGCCCGGCTTGGGAATCATGGCGCCGAGGGCGTAGGCGGAGTCGGCTTCAAGCGAGTCGACGTACTGCTCGATTTCGGAGACGATGCGGCGTCCCCAGGCGGCGCGAGCGGAGCGGAGGATGGGTCCGTCGCTGGTCCAGTTGTGCTCCCAGAAGAGGCCGAGGTTGAGGAACGCGAGGTCGCGGGCCGCTTCACGGCCTTTGAGGAAATCGGGACGCTTGAGGCTGACGAGAGTGGCGAGGGCTTCGGCGGTACGCAGTTTCTCAGTGGCGCGGCGGGCGCGGGCGGAGAGTTCGGAGACGGAAGCGACGTAGAGGTCCCACTCGTTGCCGAAGGCGGCGGAGAAGTTGGGGAGATCCTTGCCGTGAGTGGCTTCGAAGTCGCGGAAGAAGTCCTCTTCGTTGGAGACGATGACCCGGCGTTGGGGTGACGTACGTTGTTTGGCGGCCGTGACGACTTCTTCGTCCATGGTCTTGAGACGGTCCCAGCCTTTGCCGAAGATGCCGGTGACATTGTAGGGCCAGACCTGCTTGAAGCGAGGGTTGGAGTCGATGAAGTCGAGGGAAGCGACGGGGTCAAAGGCTTCGGCGTAACCGCCGATGCACTCGTTGGAGGAGAAGTTGCGCTTGTCCTTGATCTCCTCGCGAAGCAGGGAGTTCCACTTCATGAGGATGCGGCTGTCGTCGGGGCCGCGCCACCAATAGATCTCGTGGGGGCGGAAGTTGTGGCGGACAGGCAGGAGGCGGCTGGCGCAGCCGCAGATGCCGCGCCAACTGTAGCGGGCGCCGGCGCCGGCCCAGAGAGCGCCGAGGCCGTAGGGGAGGGTCTGGTTCTCCATGGCGACGGCGAGGGGGAAGCGGAGATTGTGGCGGCGTTCGATGCGGCCGGCGTAGTACATGCCGCGGAGGATGGCTTCGGCCGGGGTCGCGCCGTAGCAGGAGACCGCTGCGTTCAAGGGGACGCTCATGTGGCCGTCGCGGATGCGGGAGAGAAAGCGCTCGAACTGTGCGGCGGTCCGGTTCTTCTCGTAGGTCCACATCCAGAGGCTGCCATCGCAGTTCCAGCGGGCCTGGTGATCCGAGTGGTTGGAGGCGGTTCTGTCGGCCTGGTCGAGATAGTAGTCGATCATCTCGAGATAAACCTGGCGGTAGGTCTCCTCGTCAGCGGTCCACATATAGTCGGTGTGGTCGTCGGGGGCGATGTAGACACGCTTTGGGGGTTGGGCGGATTGGAGGATCGATGCCAATGCGAATAGTGCTATCAGGCGCATGATTGGCTACTTCTTCCTGACTTTCTGTTTTGGGGTGTGCGGCGGGGGGGTGAGGGTGAAGAGGAGTTTGTTGTCGAAGGCTTCGATGCGGACGAGGCGGACTTCGACATGGTCGCCGATGCGGATTTCGCGGCGGGAGCGATCGGCCATGATCGAGCGTGTCGATTCACGATAGCTCCAGCGCTCGTTCGGGAGGAGGTCGATGGGGACCAGGCCTTCGACGAAGAAGCGGTCGAGTTCGACGAAGAAGCCGAACTTGGTGGTGCTGATGATCAGCGCGTCGAAGTCGTCGCCGACGCGCTCGGCCATGAACTTGACCTTCTTCCACTCGACCAGCTCGCGCTCGGCGTCGGCGGCGCGGCGCTCGGTCTCGGAGCAGTCGTCGGCGATGCCCTGCAGGTCGTCGATCTCGACGGGGCTCTCGGTCGAGCGAGGCCGCCGAGGAGGCGGTGCACGATCAGGTCGGGGTAGCGGCGGATGGGCGAGGTGAAGTGCGTGTAGGTTTCCGCGGCGAGGGCGAAGTGGCCCGTCGTTGTCGGCTGAGTAGCGCGCCTGCTTGAGCGAGCGCAGCATCAGGTAGCTGAGGATGCGCTCCTCGGGCTTGCCCTCGATTTTGGCGACCAGCTTCTGGTAGATCTTGCGAGGTGACCTGGACGCGCGTCGTCGGCGCGCACGATGTCCTTGCGGCTCTTTGCGGCCGTCGCGGCGGCGGTCGACGACGGAATGGCGCTTCACGGGGATGGCGCCGACGCCGAGCGAGTAGCCGAAGCGCGCGGCGATCTCCTCGAACTCCATGACGCGCTTGGGGTCGGGCGGCTCGTGGATGCGGAAGATGGAGCGGTCGCCGGTGAGTCTCCAGGTGCGCGGCCACGGCTTCGTTGGCGGCCAGCATGAACTCCTCGATGATGCGGTGGGCGATGTTGCGCGGCGCGCGGGTGACGCCGGTCATCCGCCCCACTCGTCGAATTCGATGAGCGGCTCGGGCAGGTCGAAATCGATGGAGCCGCGCTGCATGCGCTTGCGGTTGAGGATCAGGGCCAGCTCGCGCATCAGCTCGAAGCGTGCGGACGAGGGCGGCGTAGCGCTCGCGCAGTCCGGCGTCGCCTTCGAGCAGCAGGTGCACGTTGGTGTAGGTCATGCGCTCGGCGCTGCGGATGACGCCGCGGCAGAACTCCTGCGCGACGACGTCGCCCTGGTGGTCGATCTCGAGCAGGGCGGAGAGCACCAGGCGGTCCCCTGCGGGATTGAGCGAGCAGATGTCGGTGGAGAGCTCGAGGGGCAGCATGGGCACGGCGCGGTCGGGGAAGTAGACGCTGGTGCCGCGCAGGCGGGCCTCGTGGTCGATGGGCGGTGCCGGGGCGCACGTAGTGGCTGACGTCGGCGATGTGGACGTGCAGGGCGAAGTTGCCGTTGGGGAGGCGGTCCACCCAGACGGCGTCGTCGAAGTCGCGCGCGGTTTCGCCGTCGATGGTGACGATGTCGCAGGGCGCGGAAATCGCGGCGGCCGGCGAGTTCGCGGGCGGAGATGATGGGGATCGTCGCCTCGGCCTGCTTCAGCACCTCGGGCGGGAAGCGGTGCGGCAGGTGGTGCTTGCGGATGACGATCTCGACGTCGACGCCGAAATCGTCTCGCGGCCGAGGACCTCGATGACGCGGCCGGCGGTCGCGCCGTCGCCGCTCGGGGAACTCGAGAATCTCGACGTTGACGATCATGCCGTCGAGGTCCTCGGGCGTTGCGGTATTGGGTGGAGGCGGCGCCGATGCGGTCGTGGGCGGGGCCTGGCGGGGGATTTCCAGCCCGTCGGGGATCTCGATCCACTGCTGGATGCGGTCGTCGTGGGGGACGACGAAGTTGCCGTGGCGGCCGGCGCGGAACTCGCCGACCACGGTGGGGTGGGCGCGCTTGAGGACGCTGACGATTTCGCCGTCGGCGCGGCCGTCGCGGCCGGAGTGCGTGATGCGGACCATGACGCGGTCGCCGTGCATGGCCGTGTCGGCGACGCCGGGAGGGATGAAGAGATCGCCGCTGAGGCCTGGCGGGGGGACTCGGGGATGACGAAGCCGTAGCCGTCGCGGTGCATGTTGAGGCGGCCGACGACGTACTCCGCGGCTTGCTGGCGAGGACGTACTGGCCGCCGCGGAGCTCGATGACTTTGCCCTGGCTGGCAGAGGCGGTCGAGGGCGTCGTCGATCTGCTGGCGATCGGCGCCGCGGGCGCCGAGTTCGCGGATGAGCTGCTTGTAGCCGGCGCGGCCGTTGGAGGCGCGTTCGAGGCGGTCGAGAATGAGTCGCTCCACGCTGGTAGTATAGGCAATCGATGGAACTGAAAACGGTGCGACTGGAATTCCCCGCGGACACGAACATTGTGGTCGGGCAGAGTCACTTCATCAAGACGGTGGAGGACGTCTACGAGGCCGTGGTGAACACGGTTCCGCAGATGAAGTTCGGGGTGGCGTTCAACGAGGCGTCGGGCGCGTGCCTGGTGCGGGCCGACGGCAACGACGAGGAGCTGAAGCAGTGCGCGATCAAGCAATGCGCTGGCGGTTGGCGGCGGGGCACACGTTCTACGTGGTGATGCGGGAAGGATATCCGGTGAACCTGCTGACGCGGCTGAAGGACGTGCCGGAGGTGGTGGGGCTGTATTGCGCGACGGCGAATCCGGTGGAGGTGATCGTGGCGGAGACAGCGCAGGGAAGAGGGATTCTGGGGGTGATTGACGGTGAGGGGCCGAAGGGTGTTGAAGGGCCGGCGGACATTGAGTGGCGGCACTCGCTGCTGCGGAAGATCGGGTACAAACGATGAGTCAATCCGATGAAGCGAGCGTAATTGCGGCGCGCGAAGACGAGGATGATCTCCGGGTGTGGTTGGGGCGCAGGTCATGCCGCGGGATGCTCCTGGGGTAGAGCGGCAGGATTGGCGGGATCGGCGGGCGACCGGTTGAGCTGATGCCAGATGCGGAGCAGTGCGCGGAAGGGGAGCAGGGGGAGCGCGCCGGAGGCGGCCTGGGTTTCAATCCATTGGTAAAGGTGAATAGACGGGTCGAAATGGCTTCGTTTCGCCGTGGCTATTTCTGAGGGCTTGTCCGGTTTGGGGGGCGGGGCGACCGGCGTGAGAGCGACATGGGCGAGAGCGGTGGGGTTGGAGAGGATCAGCTCGGCGGCGCGTGAGGATTGGAGTTCGCGGAGGCGGCGATAGGCACGCTGGTAGGAGCGTTCGAGAGCGCCGCGGAGCCGGGAAAGGCGTTCGAGGCGGGAAAGCTGGTCTTCGGGGTCGCTATCGGGGTTGTGGAGTTTGGCTTCCAGGGTGTCGGATCGGCGGAGCTGCCAGGCGGCATGGAGTAACTGCTGGAAGGCGTCGATTTCGAGCGCACCAAGGGGAAGGATTTCAGCGCGAAGGCTGGTCTGGAGGGTTTCGAAGTCTGACTGCTGGTCCGGCTCGACGATGAAACGGCGGGAGTGCAAGCCGTGGGTGGTGGAGTTCCTGGAACTGGCCTGTTTGCCTTTGGGGGAGTTTGGGCCGGTCGATTTTTTCGCGTTGGCGCGATTGGCGTGGAGCTGTTTGTTGGAGATAGGCACGAGGGCCTCCTTTCAGCCCTATGCAGACGCAGAAGGAGTCGGAGTTTTGGCCCGATCGTTGCAAGTGATTGAGGGATGGGGAGATTGAGTTGGGAAAATTCGGTGAATCCCTCATGCGTCCCCGAATGGGCGAATGGGCGGCAGCCGCTCCCAGCGGGCTCTTCGTATCGCGTTGGCCGTCATGCGTCTCGGGGACAGACTTTTCCAGCCGCTTTGCGGCTGGAATTGCGTCAGTCCCCGATCAGGCCGAATAACAGGGAACTAGAAGGTGAACTTGGCGGCGAAGCGGAGGACGCGCTCGCCGGCGGCGCCGGTGATTTCCGTGTAGCCGTCGAGAGCCCGAACGGAGCCGTCGGCGTTCCTGGTCATGTTGGAGACGGTGTTGCCGGGGTTGTTGAACTGCGGCGTGTTGGTGACGCCGAACATCTCCATGCGCAACTGGAGGATGTACCGTTCGGTCATCTTGAAGTCCCGGAAGACGCTGCCGTCGAGGTTGAACACACCGGGACCGCGCAGGATATTGCGGCCGCTGGTGCCGAAGCGCACGTCGGTGACGGCAGCGAAGGCGAGTGGCGCGAAGTAGGGCTGGCCCACGCCGTGACCACCGAGGATTTCCACCTCGCTGAGGACCTGATCGGCTGTCTGCGTGTTGCCGGGTGCGTTGACCGAGGTGCCTGAAGAGGCCACGTTGAAGGGGGTGCCGCTGGTGCGGCTCAGGATCCAATTGATGTGCCAGCCTCCGGCGATAGCGGCAGCGAAGCCGGATTGGGCCCATTTCTTACCCTTCCCGAAGGGCAGGTCGTAGACGCCGTACCACTGGAAGTTGTGGGTGCGATCAAATCCTGCGACGGCTTTGTTGCGTTGCTGCATGGGGACCCAGTTCCAAGTCAGACCGGAGTCCTGGTCGTCGGCGTAGGTGAGCGTCTTGGAGAAGGTGTAGGCGAATCCCATCGTGGAGCCGGCCACGCGGCGCGTGGCCTGCAACTGCAACCCGTTGTAAGAGGTGGTGTCGTAGGGCGTGTGGTAAGTGATGTTGGAGATGCGCTGGAACTTGGCGTAAAGTGCGCGTCCGGTGTTGCCTCCGCCGGGACCGGCGGCATTGATGTTCTGGTTGACAGGCTGCCGGATGCCGCGGCTGCCGACGTACGCGCCCTGGACGTTGAAGCCGAGGCCCACGTCGCGCTGGATGGTGAAATTGAAGCTCTCGATGTAGCCGCGGTCAAACTTCTGCGGGAAGGTGGTGGTGCCGACGGCCAGGGGCAGTGCGAATTCACTTTGATTGAGGTCGGGGCCCACGACTTCGGGGATACCGGTTCTGAGAGTGCCGGCGGCCGAGAAGCTGTTGGCTCCGGAGTATTGGGTGGAGATGGTGGCGGGGTAATCGTCGCGGAGGTAGCGGAAGGTGTCGGGATCGATGCTGATGCCGCCGCCGACGCGGATCACGGTCTTTTCATTGAAGCGGTAGGCGATACCGGCGCGGGGTGCAAACTGCCCGTGGCCGACGTCGTAGCCGCCGCGATACACGCGGTCGGTGTTGGGGTCATAGCGTTCGCCTGCCCAATGGTCGCGGCGAGGGGCAGCGTAGTATTCCCAACGGACTCCATAGGTGAGAGTCAGCTTGCGGGTGATCTGCCACATATCGCGGGCATACCAGCCGTAGGAAGGCATGCGGACGGTGGCCGGGTTCATGTACTGGACGTCCTTGCCCATGGTTTGGGG
>CAVQOO010000025.1:0-11355 GCA_963714395.1 Bryobacteraceae bacterium | reverse complement strand
GGCGCAAGGGATGCAAACCTGCATTGCCCCAAAACGTACTTGCCCCCAATCGAATCCTGTGTTTCACTTAGAGACAATCGCTGGGACTCAGGGGGTTCCTTCCATGAAGAAGTTACTGTTATTCGGACTGCTGGCAGCCGTGAGCGTCGCCGCGCAGGTGAAAACGGAAACAATTCCATTTCGCGTCATCGCGAACTCGATGAATGAAGTGCCGGCGCTGCCTGCGCCGAACTCGACGGGAAATGTGACAGTGCTGATGCACCTGTCACGGAATGCGGCAGGCGACGTCGTTGCCGGCTCAGTCGACTTCCGGATGCGCTATCGTCTGGGGCAGGCAACGACCATCACGATGATGCACATCCATCGGGGCGCGTCGGGTGTTGCCGGTCCTGTGGTGATCGGCAGCGGCCTGCCGGGGCCGATCGAGAACGCGCAGAACGGCGAGGTGATCACGCAGGGCGTTCTGGAGCCATCGGAGGCGACCACTGCGCTGATCAAGGAGATCCTGGCCAATCCGGCAGGGTTCTACGTGAATATGCACACCGAGCGCTCGCCGAGCGGTGAAATCCGCGGGCAGTTGATGCCGGCCGAACAGATCGTGCTGATGGGCCTGATGAGCCCGGATAACGAAGTCCCGCCGATCGCCGGTTTGAACGCCAGCGCGTTCGGCGCCGTAACGGTGCGGGCGGCGCGAATGCCCAACGGCACGGTGACCAGCGCTGAAGTCATTTTCGACGCAACTTATACAGGATTCCCGGAGGGGACGAACTTCACGGGGTTCCACATTCACTATCCGGCTCCCGCCGGGTGAACGCCGGTGACAATCAACACTGGCCTGACCGGCCCGCTGCCCGCCGTGAATGGGGGCGGCACCCTGCACTATGAGGTTGACGCCGATCCATCCGTTACGAACCAGCAGTTGACGCTGCAAGCCCTGTTCGGCGACCCGTCGCTGGCCTACATCAACCTCCACACCACGGTGAACACGGGCGGCGCAGTCCGGGCCCAGTTGCGCCGTACGGATTCAATGTCGTTCGACGTGACGTTGCTGCCGTCGAACGAAGTCCCGCCGATTGCCGGGCTGGACGCGCGGGGATGGGCCAGGTTCACCGCGCACACGCTTCGAAACAGCGATGGCTGGGCAGTGGCGGCACTCACCATATTCGACGTCAATCATGAATTTCCGGGCAGCACTCAGTTCACTGGCATGCATTTGCACAACGGGAGAGCGGGCGCCAACTCCGGTGTCGTCATCGACTCACGGTTGGCGGCGGCAAACCAGCCCGCGTCAGCGACGGGAATCGGCAACATCTATCGGTCTGTTCAGCAGACGACTTCCGGGGCGCTCGGCCACGTGAACGGCGTCGGCTCGGACCCGGCGGGCTACTACTACAACCTGCACACCTCGACGAATCCGAGCGGTGCAGTTCGAGCGCAGCTGAGTGCGACACTGACGGTGCCGGTGGTAACCGACGTCTATCCGGCCAACAGCAACATCGAAAGCGACACCGTGGCCCCGCTGGGGCTGATGACGCTTTACGGGACAAACCTCTTCCCGGCGACGGCGAACTCCGATTCGTTCGAAGGAGCAGCCCCGCTGATGCTGAATGGCGTGAAAGTGACAGTGGGAGGCCGCAGCGCCGCCCTGCTCACGCTGGGGCGCGATCCGCACGACTACATCGTCGCGCAGGTGCCCGCGGACGCCGCGACCGGCAGTCAACCGGTGGTGGTGGAGCACGCCGGCGGAGCCAGCGCGCCGATGACTGTGCGAGTCGACGCAGTAGCGCCGGCGCTGTACTTCGACGCGACGGCCGCCATCGCATACAGGGTTGCCGACATGTCGTTGATTCGTCCCGAGTCGCCTGCCTCCGGCGGCGAGCCGATTGCGATCCTCGTGACCGGCATGGGCCAGACCTTGCCCGCGCTGAGAACAGGACAATACCCGTCCTTGGATTCTCCGAACCTCGTCCTTCGGCCGGTCACGGTGTCCATTGGCGGACGCAGCGCGCCGGTGACGGTGACTACCGCCGTTCCCGGTTTCCCGGGATTCTACATCGTCGTCGTCACGGTGCCGACCGGACTCACTGGGCAGCCAGCCCGTCGCGATTCGAGTCGGTGATATCGCCGCGAACGTGGCGAATCTGCCAGTTCGCTAACGGGTAGAACGCAGCCTAAGGCAACGACATAACCGGAGAAGAGAACTTCTTCGGTGTCTGTTCCTGAACACGAGAGCGAGCGAGTTCCTCAGCCAATCTAGGATTTGCGCTCGCTCCGTCCCCAGGCGGATCGCCGCCGCAATATTTGTCTCGGTCATCATGTAGGCGGCGTATTGCTCCGCGGTCATGGGCAGGGCGAGTTCCAATTGTTCGGCAACCAACGAGCTGAAGTTGGGGCTCGCGCTGGCGAGGATGTCCGGGCTCAGACCGAGCGCTTCCCGAACCGGCATGGGATAGCGGCGCTCGAAATCGTCGAACCAGGATTTCAGCAGCGGCGAAGAGCGGAATCGGCGGCCTTGGGAGAAATCGTACACACAGAGAACGCCATTGGCCTTGAGCACGCGTGCGATTTCGTCGAGCGCTTCGGTGAGGAGAGTGTAGTTCAGGCTGCCTGCCGCGGTAATCAGGTCAATGCTCCGGGGCCGCAGGGGAAGCGCTTCTGCCTGCCCGGTAATGAACCGGGCGGATGGCACTGCTTCGCGGGCGCGGGCAGTCATCATGTGGCTCGGCTCGATTCCAATGACCTGGACAGCAAGGCCGGTCAGGGGCCGCGTGGAGACTCCAGAGCCACACCCAATGTCAAGCGCAGACGGAATGCGCGAGCGAAATTCGAGGAGTTGGGCCGCACGCCCCAGGATATGAGCGTGCAATGGCGGACGGGCCTTCGCATAGCCTTCCGCCATCTCTTTCGTAGCGAATGGGCTGGACACAGGCTTCCAAATTACACCAAGCTCCATGTCGGATAGTATGTTCATACGATTGACGCGTTTCTCTGGATGAGGTGCAATGTCCGAAATGAGATATAGGGGGGCAACCGCCGCCATCCTGGCGTGCGGAGTGGCTGGTTTCGTTCTCTTATCTTCGGGGTCGGCAGCGGATCCGACTGCCGAACGGCTGGCCAAGCTGCGTGTGCTAGGCAAGGCGTTCTATGAGAACCCGACCACGCAGGCGCAAGCCGTTGAGCAATTAAAGCAGGCATGGCAATTGAATCCCGCCAATGCGGTGGATCGATTGAACTACGGCCTGTCATTACTGCGGAATGGCCAGACCGCTGAGGGAATCGCCGAACTCGAGGCCGTGCAGAAGATTGACCCCGCGCTTCCTCACACCTGGTTCAATTTGGGGATCGAATACAAGCGCCAGGGTGAGACGGAAAAGGCGATTGGACAACTGGAGCGGATGGCACAACTCGCTCCGGACGAGGCCATCACACAGTACAACCTGGGCACGCTGTACAAAAATGCCGGGCGGATTGAGGATTCGCTCAAGCAATTCGAACTCGCGGCACGGCTCGATCCAAATCTGGCCGCGCCTCATTTCCAACTCTTCAATCACTACCGGCAGAATGGCAAACAGGAAGAAGCGAAGCTGGAGCTGGCGCGCTTTCAGGAATTGAAGAAGAAGCATGAAGAAGCCGGTACGGGAAATGAAGACGTGGAGTGGAGCTTCTTCTCTGAGATCTACGAACGCATGGAGCCGTCTGCCGCCGTCGATGCGGGTCCAGGCGATGGGCTGAAGTTCAAGCAGGCCGCATTGCCCGGCCAGGTTGACGCGCCCACGGCGCGGTTGTCGGTGGTTGACATGGATGCCGACGGCACGCCAGACCTGCTCGCGATGTCGAAATCGGGAATCCGGATCTACAGAAAAGGCATGAGCGAGTGGCCGCAAACGGAATTGTCATCGGTGAAGGACTTCAGCTTCGCCGAGGCAGGGGATTTCAATAACGATGGACTTCCAGACCTCATCGTTGGCGCGGGTGGCAGCGTCACGCTCTGGCAGAACGAACGAGGCACGCTGCGAAAGGTGACGCTTTCGGCGCCCGCGGGGACCTACACCAGTGCGTTGTGGATCGACTACGACCATGACTATGATCTCGATCTGCTCTTGCTAGGTCCGGCGCCCGCGCTGCTGCGCAATCAATCGGAGGCTGGCTTCGCAGCCAGAACGGGCGACTTGCCGTTCGTGAAAGGGCAGGCGACCGTTGGCGCGGCCATCCGGTTGATCCCCGATACCAAGTCGCACGACTTTGTCATTGCCTACGCTGACAGGCCGGCGGTGCTGTATCGCGACCGGCTGGGCGGCAAATTCGAAGTAGTCGAACTTCCAATGATTCCGTCAGGCGCACAGGGGCTTGCCAGTGACGACCTCGATAACGACGGGCAACTGGATCTTTTCTGGAGCGGCGGTGCGGCGTACAACCGGAATGGTCGATTCGTTGCGGGCCAGTGGCCGGCGAAGGCGTTCGCGGCGGTTGGCGACTTCGAGAACCGTGGATTGCTCGACGTGCTGGCTGACGGGAAAGTGCTGCGCGCTCAGGGCCGGGGCGAGTGGCTCGTCACAAAAGCGGATGGCCTGCCGTCGAGCTTTGTGCAAACGGTGGCTGCCGACTTCGACCAGGACGGCCGAGTGGATGTGGCATCGGTCAACGAACAGGGCTCGCTTTCGTTGTCGACGAATCAGACTCCGCTCAAGAACCTGTGGACGCGTGTTCGGCTCAACGGCGTGAAGAACCTCAAGCTGGCGACTGGAGCGGAGGTCGAAGTCCGGGCAGGTTCGTTCTATCAGAAACGCGTGTATCGGGGCGTGCCGCTGAGCTTCGGCGTGCGCGGCGCGGCGACGATCGATACCGTGCGGATAACCTGGCCCAACGGACTTGTCCAGAACGAAACAAATCAGAAGTCACGGATGCCGTTGCAGTATCAGGAGGCGCAGAGGCTCTCGGGTTCCTGTCCGGTGATCTGGACGTGGAATGGCAGAGAGTTCGAGTACATCACCGACGTGCTGGGCGTGGCCCCGTTGGGGGCTGCCGCGGGCGACGGCACGTACTTTCCAGTCGACCACGACGAATACGTGTCGATTGCGGGAGAGTCTTTGCAGGAACGCGGCGGCGTCTACGAAGTCAGGGTCACAGAAGAACTGAGCGAGGTCAGTTACCTCGATCAGATCGAACTGGTGGCAGTGGATCATCCTCGGGAAATCGAAGTGCACTCGAACGACAAATGGAAGTCGCCTCCATTCCCTGAGTTCCGGCTATTTGGAGGACGGAAAAGATTCTACCCGCTCAAGGCCCGTGCCGCCGACGGCAGCGATGCTCTGCGAGCCGTTTCGAAGAAGGATCGCAGCTACGCGGGCGGATTCAAGCGGGACTTCCACGGTGTGGCCGAAATGCACTCAGTTGAGTTCGACTTTGGCGCGGCAGCGAAGGACGGTCGTGCCGTTCTGGTTTTGAACGGATGGGTCGACTGGGCAGACGGCTCGACGTTCCTTGCACGGGCGCAGGCGAGCAAGGATGGACTGCAGCCGCCGCGCCTGGAGGTGAAGAACGAGCGGGGAGAATGGGTGACCGCGCTGGCCGACATGGGAATGCCGGCGGGCAAGCCCAAGACGATTGCAGTGGACCTGACTGGCAAGTGGGCGTCGTCATCCCGCGAAATTCGCATTGCGACCAACCTGTGCCTCTTCTGGGATGAGGTGTTTTTGTTGGAGGGTAATGGTGCGCCTGAAACGAGACTCACTCGCCTCCTGCCGGCCAGGACTGATCTCAGATTCCGCGGCTTCGCCGATCACCGGGTACATCCGCAGCGTCTGCAGCCCGAGGAGTTCAGCTATGGGGAGGGGCGTCCGAGTTCGGCGTGGAACCCGACTCCGGGCATGTATACACGCTACGGCGATGTGACGGAGCTGTTGTCGGGAATCGATGACCGGATGGTCATCATGGGCTCCGGCGACGAGGTGCAATTGGAATTCGACGCGAAGTCGCTGCCGCCGCTGCCCTCCGGTTGGAAGCGGGATTTCCTGCTCAAGTTTGACGGTTGGGCCAAGGACCGGGATGCCAATACGGCATATTCGCAGACGGTAGAACCGTTGCCGTTTCACGGTATGTCCTCGTATCCCTATTCGCTTGACGAGCGGTTTCCTGACTCCGCCGCCCACCGCCAATGGAAGGAGAAGTACAACACGCGGCCCGCACTGCGGCTGTTGCGGGCGTTGAACGGAACAGGCCGATCCCGATGAATACAACGCGTTGGTTTGGCATCGCGTTTCTCCTTTTGCTTGCCAACAGCTTCTACTTGGCGGCATTCGCCGAGGCAAGCTTGTTCTACATGACCAACGTGCTGGCGCACGTGGGGCTCGGTATCGCGTGCCTCATCGGCCTCGTCTGGGTGTGGCGCGAGCGTTTGAAGTGGACGTGGTGGATACTGCTGTCAGGCGGGGCGACAGGTATGGCGCTGCTCGTCACCGGTGCGAGCCGCGACTTCAACTGGCTGCTGTGGAGCCATGTTGGCCTGGCGTTGGCCGGCACCGCCGTTGCCGTGATGCTCCTGCGGAGACGCGAGCTGACTTGGGTGTTTTGCGCCGGAGGAGTGCTGTGCCTGACAGCGATGGGATGGCAAAAGGCCTCGCCGCAATATCAGGCCGAGATCCGCAATCCCCTCGTGGTGCCCGCGTCGATGGAGGAGGAGGGAGCGGGACCAAAGAGCCCCTTCTGGCCGTCCTCTGCCAATACGAACGTGAACGGCCTCATCCCTTCGGGATTCTTCATGGACTCCAAACTCTGCGGCGAATGCCACAAGGACATCTATCAACAGTGGAACTCGTCGATGCACCACTTCGCGTCGTTCAACAACCAGTGGTACCGCAAGTCAATCGAGCACATGCAGGAAATCTCGGGCACTCGCGGGTCGAAATGGTGCGCAGGCTGCCACGATCACGCCGTGTTCTTCAACGGGCGGTTTGAGCGTCCCATCAAGGAGCAGGTGGACACCCCTGAAGCCCAGAACGGGCTCGGCTGCGTGTCCTGCCATTCGATCGTTCACGTGAACGGATCGATGGGCAACGGCGGCTTCACCATCGAGTATCCGAAACTGCACGACCTGGCTTCCAGCCAGAATCCGTTCATTCGGACCATTGACCGCTTTCTCACGAAGATCGAACCTGAGCCGCACCGCAAGATCTTTCTGAAGCCGTTCATGAAGGACAACGCGGAGTTCTGCTCCGCCTGCCACAAGGTGCACCTGGACGTGCCGGTGAACAACTACCGCTGGCTGCGTGGATTCAACGACTACGACAACTGGCAGGCCTCGGGGGTTTCCGGCCAGGGCGCACGCAGTTTCTACTACCCTGAGAAGCCGCTGACGTGCGGCGGTTGCCACATGCCGCTGGTGGCTTCGAAGGATCCGGGCAACCGCAACGGGATGGTGCACAACCACAGGTTTGCGGCGGCGAACACCGCAGTGCCGACCGCCGAGGGCGACGCGGCACAGTTGGCTGCCGTCCAAGGATTCCTGCAGTCGGGATTCATCAGTGTGGACATCTTCGCGGTCGCTCCCGCTGAAGAGTCCCCGGGCGCGTCGATGCAGCGCCGCAAGGAATCGCAGCCTCAACTGATGTCGACTTTCGCCGTGGGGGAGGAGGCGGAGACGTCGTCACCGTACTTCCTCCGCGAGGTGGGGAAGATTTCCGCGCCGATGGAGGACTTGAGCGTGAAGCTCGAGCCAGCCTCGACGGTTCGCGTGGATGTCGTGGTTCGGACCCGCAAGATCGGCCATTTCTTTCCGGGCGGGACAGTCGACGCGTTTGACGTCTGGTTGGAACTGCAGGGCAAAGACGCAACCGGCAAAGTAGTCTATTGGAGCGGCATGGCGGAGAACGGGGGTAAGGGGCCGGTTGAGACAGGCGCCCACTTCTACCGCAGCATGATGCTTGACGGAGACGGTAACCCGATCGATAAACGGAATGCCTGGCAGACGCGGAGCCTGCTCTACGTAAAACTGATTCCTCCGGGTGCGGCCGATACGGCCCATTTCCGTGTCAAGATTCCAGCAGGCGCACAGGGGCCGCTGACATTCACGGCGAAGCTCAACTACCGGAAGTTCTCGCATTTCTACACGAAGTATGCCTTTGCGGGGAAAGCAAGACCCGCACAGGACGCTCGTTTGGTCGGCTTGGGACATGACTCGCGGGAGTATACGTTCGAAGGCGCTGACATTCCCGATGTGCCGATCATCACTTTGGCCAAGGATGAAGTGAGAGTGGGCATCGCCGGCGCGGGCGAGAAGACACAATGGGGGCCATCCGTGAAGAAGGCCGACCGCGAACGCTGGAACGATTGGGGCATCGGCCTTCTGCTTCAGGGCGACCTGAGAGGCGCCGAGTACGCATTCACTCGAGTGACCGAAGCGGAGCCAGAGTACGCCGATGGCTGGCTGAACATCGCCCGTGCGTTGATTCAGGAAGGTGAGATCGAGCGCGCCAAGCAACACCTAAGCAAGGCGATGTCGATCAATCCGCAGTTGGGCCGGACCTGGTTCTTCCTGGCGATGGCACAGAAGGCCGATGGCGATTACGATGCCGCACTGTCGAGTCTCAACAAGGCCTCGGAGATGTATCCGCGAGACAGGGTGGTGCTCAATCAGATCGGCAGGATCCTCTTCCTCAAGCGCGAGTACGCGGGTGCGGTGGCCGCCTTGGAGCGAGTCCTGTTGATCGACCCCGAGGATCTGCAGGCGCACTACAACCTGATGCTGGCCTATCGCGGCGTGGGGGCGCCGGAAAAGGCGGCGCGAAGCGAGAAGCTCTTCCGCCGGTTCAAGGCCGACGAGGATGCTCAGCTCCTGACGGCGAAGATGCGACGTGTAAGCCCGGAAGACAACAACGAACGCCAGACGATCCACGAACACGAAGGAGTCAGGCTGCCGTGAGATTCCAGATCGCATTGGTGGCGGTTGCCGGGCTCAACCTGGCAGCACAGCCCACGTTCACCGACGTCACCAAGCCCGCAGGCATCGACTTCAAGCACAACGCCGGTAAAGCGGGCAAGAAGTGGCTGCCGGAGACGATGGGATCCGGTTGCGCTTTCACTGACCTGGACGGCGACGGCTGGCCGGAGATTCTGCTGGTCAACTCCAAGGATTGGACTCCGCGCGGCCGGCGCTCGATCGCGGCACTCTACAAGAACAACCGCAACGGGACCTTTACGAACGTCACGGCTTCCAGCGGACTCGGCTTCGAGCAATACGGAATGGGTGTTGCGGTGGGCGACTTCGACAATGACGGCAAACCAGACGTCTACCTGACGGCACTCGAGGGCGACCGTCTCCTGCGCAATGAGGGCAGGCTTCGGTTCACGGACGTCACCAAGGCTTCCGGGATCGTCAATGCGAGCTTCGGCACGTCTGCTGCCTGGGTGGACTACGACCGCGACGGGAAGCTCGACCTGTATGTAGCCAACTACGTCGATTGGAAACCCCAAGGCGACCTGTTCTGTTCGCTCGATGGCGTCGCCAAGAGCTATTGCACACCGGAGTCCTATAAGGGCGTGTCCAACAGGATGTTCCGCAACCTCGGCGGCGGCCGTTTCGAAGATGCCACAAAGAAGACGCGTCTCTTCGACCCTTCGGGGAAATCGCTAGGTGTGGCGGTACTTGATTGTGACAGCGATGGTTGGCCGGACCTGTTCGTAGCCAACGACACGCAACCGAACAAGCTTTACCGGAACCTCAGGAACGGGACGTTCACAGACGACGCAGTGGCTAGTGGAGTCGCATTCGGGGAAGATGGCGCCGCCCGGGGGGCGATGGGCGTCGACTCCGGCGACTTCGACCGCTCCGGGCGGCCGCACCTGCTGGTGGGAAATTTCTCCAACCAGATGCTGGGACTCTACCGGAATGAAGGCAAGGGGCTGTTTGTGGACGAGGCGCCGCGCTCGCAGGTCGGACGCTCCTCATTGCTCTGCCTCTCTTTTGGAGTCTTCTTCTTTGACTACGACCTCGACGGCTGGCTGGACATCTTCGCAGCCAATGGACATATCGAAGAGGAGATCGGGCGCGTTCAGCCGAAGGTGCGCTTCGCGCAATCGCCGCTAGTGTTCAGGAATCTGGGGCGCGGCAAGTTCGATGACGTCTCCAACAAGCTGGGCCCGGATTTGTCGAAGCCCATGGTGGCGCGCGGCGCGGCGTACGCCGATTACGACAACGACGGCGATCTGGACATCCTGATTTCCGCCAATCATGGCGCCGCGAGGTTGCTGAGGAATGACGCCGCACCGAAGGGAAGGAATTGGATTCGACTTCAACTGGAGGGAACGAAATCCAACCGTAGCGCCATAGGCGCCGTGGTCCGAGTGGACTCCACCGGCGGACGTCAGTGGAACATGGTCCGCTCAGGGTCGAGCTACTGCTCCGCATCTGATCTCCGGGTCACATTCGGCTTGGGCGGCGACACGGACGCAGCTGTCGAAATCGAGTGGCCAAGCGGCGATCGCCAGAAACTGGGACGACTGCGAGCTGGGAAAACTTACGCGATCGTCGAGGGGCGCAGTGCAAGCCAGGAGCGCGCTGAGAGACAATAGTCGGCGCTATGACTCCCAGATTGGAACTG
The DNA here is from genome assembly GCA_963714395.1 of Bryobacteraceae bacterium. Classification (GTDB taxonomy): domain Bacteria; phylum Acidobacteriota; class Terriglobia; order Bryobacterales; family Bryobacteraceae; genus JACADU01. The sequence goes on along the minus strand of CAVQOO010000025.1, from coordinate 760 downwards.
GCCGCGATTACCGACGAGTTTTCTCCGGCCGACTTTGAAGCGTCGCTGAACGCGATGCAGGCAATTGGCATGACCGGCGCGGAACTGCGCCTGGTATGGAGCAAGAACATCATGGACCTCACCGACGACGAGGTGAAGCGTGCCATGGACCTGCTGAACGCCCGCGGGATGAATGTGCTCTCCATCGCTTCACCGCTGCTCAAGTGCGTGCTGCCCGACGGGCCCGCACTCGACGCACGCTTCCAGCAGGACGTTTTCGCATCCACGCATACCTTCGAGGATCAGCCGCGACTGGCCGACCGCGCGTTCAAGATTGCGCGAGATGACCGGAGCGAAGTTCATCCGCGTCTTCTCCTACTGGCGCACCGTCGAGCCGAGGCCTGCCTCGAGCCGTCGCGAAGCGGTGGAGAACTGGCGGAACAGGCGCGCCCGCGCGCGGCGTGATCATCGGCCTCGAGAACGAGCACGCCTGCAACATCGCGACCGGCGCGGAGATCCGCGGTCTGGACCGCGTGAATAGGCCAGGCCTGAAGGTGGTATGGGATCCGGCCAATGCGTTGTCGCGGCGAGGAGCCGTTCCCGGACGGCTACCGATCTGCTGCCCAAGGATCGCATCGGCACGTGCATGCCAAGGATTGCCACATGGAAGGGCACAAGGCGATCTGGGAACAGATCGGCGAAGGCGAGATCGACTGGAAAGGCCAGATAGAGGCCCTCCTGCGCGACGGCTATCAGGGCGCTGTGAGCCTGGAGACACACT
>CAVQOO010000024.1:0-44205 GCA_963714395.1 Bryobacteraceae bacterium | reverse complement strand
TTGATGTCCCAGGCATTCAGGAGTCCGACTCCCGCCGAGGCCTGGTACATCAGTTCGAGTAGCCAGACGGGCGTGGCCTGATACTGGAAGCCGCCCGACCAGTTCATGATGTACGGCATGCGCATGTTGGGGTCGTACCAGGTGGCGCCGCGGCTGGAGTAGTTGGTTCCAACGAACGGAACGCTGCCATCGGGATTCTGGGTGTACTTGATGGTGGGCGGACCTTGAGAAAGCAGAAAGGCGATGCGGGGGTCACCCGCGGGTTGCTGGATGGCCGCCTGCGCGAAATATTCCTCAAACAACATTCCCGCATCGGGTGCCAGCAGATCCTGCGTCATGATGCCGAAGTTGCCGCGGAACACCAATTTCGGGCTGATTGTCCAGGCCATTCCGATTCTGGGCTGGAAGTTGTTGAGGTCCTTCGTGGCGAGCAATCCCCCGCCGTGCGTAATGGCGCCTTTTCTTCCGGTAATCGGATCGATCGCATTGGGGTCGAATTGTGACTGCTGTCCGTACTTGGTGTTGAACGGGCTTTCGTAAGACCACCGAAGCCCGAGATTCAAGGTCACGTTCCGGAACGGCTTCCAGTCGTCCTGGAAGTAAAGCCCGTGGGACATCCAGCGCGGCAGCCATGTGGCAACGGAGTTGGTGAACGTGGCGCTGCTGACGCTGCCGAGGAGGAACGATGCGAAACCGTTGCCGGTGTTGACCGTGAACGGCATGTCCGTGCCGCCGAGATTGTATGTGCCGGAAGGCAGGTCCTCGCGCTTCATGCTGTAGCGCGAGCGGAACATCTCGTAGCCGAACTTGAGGGTGTGCTTGTTGAGCACTTTGGTCATGTTCTCCGACACCGTGAAATCCTCGCCAACCGAGCGGGAATAGCCGCCCGGGCTAATGGCGAAGCCGGTGTTGTTGAAGACAGGAAAGCTGTCGTCGGAGGCATTCGGGATGCCGAGTTGTCTGGCCCAGCCCTGATTGAGGCTATCGGGCAGGCGTGAGGTGGCGCGGCGGTTGTAGCCGAGGCGAAGCTCGTTGATCATCGTCGGGCTGAAGGTGTAGGTGTCCTGGATGACCATGTTGCCCTGGTCGGTTGGAGTGGGAACAGCCTCGGTATTGATGGTCTGCCACTGCAAGTGCGTATTGTTCCGGTTGCTCCATACGCTGTGGAGGTTCCATGAATAGCGGCCGAAGATTTTGTGGTTGTTGCTGAACTGATGGTCGCCTTTCCAGTCCCAGCGCGTGCGATAGGAGCGGTATCGCGTGGCCATGGCGAGGTTTTCGTGAGGACCGCGGGAATCTGTGTAGCCGGCCTGGTTGGCCGCGTTGAAGGGGTTCTGCGCGAGGAAATTCTTCGCCACGGGGTCAAAGCGGTTTAGCGGCACGCGGTTCATCGGGAAGGGATCGCGAATCCATTTGCCGGTGGCGTCCTGGCGGGTGGTTATGGGGTCGTAGATGGGGAGCCCGGCGCCGCCGAAGTTGAAGTCGCCGGCGAGCATGTCGGCGCTGGGCACGGTGGTGATGGCGGTTTCGGAGGCCTTCTCATTGTGCTGCTGGAAGGCCATGAAGAAGAATGTCTTGTTCCGGCCGTCATAGACCTTGGGAATCACGACGGGCCCGCCGATGGTGGCGGACAGTTCGTGATACTGGATGGGCGTCTGCTTGAGTTGGTCGAAGTAGCGGCGGTGTAGGAACTCCTGATTGATGTAGCGGTCTTCGGCCGAACCATGCAGCTGGTTTGTGCCGCTCTTGAAGACCGCGGTGAGCACGCCGGCCGCTGCGCGTCCGTATTCGGCGGGCACGCCGGTAGTCAGGAGTCTTACCTCCTGAAGGGCATCGGTGCTGGTCTGTACGGTTTCAGTGTGGCTGATCGAGGTCCCGCGGACGGGCTCTTTGGCGGAGACGCCGTCAATGGAGTAACCCATCGAGCGGCTGCGCTGGCCGATGACGTTGAAGGCGTTGAAGCCGGTGTTATTGAGGCCAGGCAGGTAGGTGAGGATGTTGTAGGTTCTCATCTGCAGCACGGGCATGCGGATGAACGCCTTGTTGCCTAACGTGGCGCCGGCCATTGAAGTTTCGGTTTCGAGCAGCGGCGTGGCGCCCGGTCACGGTGACCGACTCGGCGACGGTGCCGACATCAAGCCGCACGTCGATGCGGGGAGATTCGCCGACGCGCAGGACAATTCCAGACTGTATGTACTTCTTGAAGCCAGGGGCTTCGACGCTCATCTCGTAAGCACCGATGGGAAGGTAGGGCACGTAGTAGTCGCCGGTGGCGCTCGTCGTGGCTTCGAAGGTGAACTTCGTCTCGGTGTTGACCACGATCACCTTCGCGCCGGCGACAAGGCTGCCGCTGGGGTCCGTCACCGAACCGACCATGTTGGCCGTGCGTGTGGCCTGCGGGAAGGCCGTCACGGCTGAAAGGAACAGAATTGGAATCAGCTTTGACATGAGATCCTCTCCTCAAATTGAAATGTGCCCTACTTGTTCACGAGATTTCCGTTTGCGTCGAGGTGGGGATACGGGCCGCCGAGGCGGAAGCGGTCGAGAATGTAGTCGTCGTACTGCGGCGTGGGAGCGAAGTAGCCGCCCTTGCGGATGTGCTCCTTCACGACGGCCTCATTGAGTTCCACGCCGAGGCCTGGAGTGTCAGGGACGGTGATGAAGCCGCGGTCGACGATCGGTTTCGACGGTCCGGTCACCAGATCGCCCCACCAGGGGATGTCGACGGCGTGGTTCTCCATGGCGAGCATGTCCTTGATGGTCGCGGCCATGTGAACGCTAGCCAGGCAGCCCACCGGCGACCCGGCGAAGTGAATGGCCGTTTGAACGCCGTGGAGGGAGGCGTAGTCGGCGATGCGCTTGGTCTCGCGGATTGCGCCGGAGGTGAGCGGATCGGGATGAATGATGTCGACGGCGCGATTGTCGATGAGGTCCTTGAAGCCCTCTTCGAGGCCGAACAGGCTCTCGCCCGTGGCGATGGGGGTGGTGGTTGAATCCGAGAGTTCCTTGTAGGCCCGCCAGTTCTTCGGGGCGTCGCCGCCGGCGCCGAGGTGGCCGACCTGAATCATGTCCTCGGCCCAGGCCAGGTCGTACTTCTCGAAGGCGCGTGCATAGCGGATGCTGTCGTTGACGGTCAACGCGCCGAAGTGGTCGGTGGCCAGCGGAACATCCCAGCCGATCTCGTCGCGGATGGCCTGGATGTACTCGCACAGGTAGCCGAGGCCCTTTTCGGTGGCGGTTCTGCGGCTGTTCACGGCTCCGGGCCGGTCGGAGACGAGGTTGGTTCCGAGGTCCATCTTGAAGAACGTGAAGCCCATCTCCTTGCGCTTCTTCAGGCGCTCGGCGAAGATCTTGGGGTCTTTGGTCTGGTCCGTATCGCAATAGAAGCGGATCCGGTCGCGGTATTTCGACCCGATCAGGCGCCAGGCCGGCACGCCGTAGACTTTGCCCGCAATGTCGTGCAGCGCGATATCGATGGCGCTGTAGCCGCCGCCCAGGCGCTGGTGGCCGGCGAAGTTGCGGAGGCTGTCGAGCAGGGGCTCGATCGCGAGCGGGTTGCGCCCCATGAGGTGCGGCTTCAACACCAGCGCGGTGCCTTCGCGGCCGGCGTCGCGCACCTCGCCAAGGCCGTAGACCCCCTGGTTGGTGTCGATGCGGATGATGGGGTAATCGTAGTTCGAGGCGACCAGCACGAATCGCATGTCGGTGATCTTGAGCTGGCTCGGCGACGAGTTACGGTTGGGACCCGACTGGCGGGCCGCCTGCGACAAGGCCGGGCCCTCCGTCATCTTGAAAAGGCCCGCGAACCCTCCCGCGGCGGCCATCAACGTTCTGCGGCTCAGTCTTTTGCGAGCAGATAAAGACATTCGAATCTGTCTCTCCTTAAAGTAGGTTGGAACGAAAATACTAACTTGACGGACTGGTGTCAATCGGTCCTAGGAATTTCGAGGATGCCGGTCAGTGAATCGGAAGGGGAGCCAGAGAAGCCAGAAGAGGGCGAGGGCGAGGAGCTCGCCGGCGAGAATGTACCAGGGCCAGGGACCGAACCAGTCCAGGATTGAGGCGCCTTCGGGCTTATTGCACAGGTACATGTAGTTCGTCTTGAAGACGGCATTGAAAGCGCCGACGGCGGCGGCGTAGACGTTGACCCAAATTAGGGCACGCCAGGGGGAGCCGGGGCGGGCTCGTGTGATTCCGGAGGCCCAAAGGAAAATGGGAATCACCACCACGAGTCCGTGGGAGAGGAAGAAGTAGATAGTGGGGTAGCTCCAGCAGGGCGCCCAGAGATCGGGCGTGAGGATGGCCATGCCGGCGCCGGCAACGCCCCAAAACCAGGTCAGCTCGAAAAGTGCGGTGCGGGCAGTCCAGGCGGCGAAAACCGTGAGCCAGACGACAACATCGCAGAGTTGGAGCGGCATCGCCTTCCGGGAAACGGAAGCCTTCGGTCGAGTAGCGGAAGGAATACCAGACAATCTCGTTCAGGGCGAGCAGGAGGGCCAGGGATTTGCGGACTGCTGCCGGGCGTCGAAGGCGGAGGAGGACGAGGGGCGTGGCGGCAGTGGCGGCGATGACGGCGAGGTGGATGGGACCGAAAAGGGTGAAGCCTGTCATAGGCCTGGGAGTAGTCCGTGGACTAAGGGGTGACTGTCCCCCCTTACTTCTTCTTCGGCGTCTCCGGTTTGTGCATCTTGAGCCAGTCCTGGCCTTCCTTGGTGGCGAAGAAGTCCATCCAGATGTAGTGGAGCTTCTTGCCCGCGGCGACTTCGGCGCCGTGGTTGGAGCCCAACGGGATGTGAAGCACGGTGAATGGGGTCAGATTGGCCTTGGCGTCGTCGGCGATGACTGTTATGTCGTTGTCCTTCAGTCCGAGGAAGAGCTGCTCGAGCATGGCGTGACGGTGTGCGCCGACGGTGTCCGGACCGGTGGTTTCGACAGTCCCCATGGCGACTCGCGGGACGTAGTTTTCGGGCAGAAGGGTCCGGCTGGTGGTCTTCTTGCTCTTGATGGCCTCGCCGTAGGTGGGGCACTCGCTGAACTTCATGACATGAGGTGCTGTATTGTTGCCTGGAAACTTCTTCAGTTCGGTCATGTCCGCGGGCGAGAGTTGTTTGCGAACGCGAAGCGCGTAGAGAACCTGGCCCTGGGGCACAACGATATCCCATGCCCAGCCGAGCGGGGCTCGGGCTATAGTCTCGCTGTCGAGGGTAAAGGATCTGTCCTTCGTCCGCAGCGTGCCTTTGCCTCCGAGAAAAAGCCACACCAACTCGGAGTCCGTCCTGGAAGGCTCGGCGTGTCGGGCGGGACCGGTGAAGGAGACGAAATCAGTAGTTACTTCATTGATCTCGCCGGGTAGAACCGGGCGGATGTCGACGCCGGCCTTCTGGCCGGACGGCGCAGTGGAAATCGGGAGCTTCTGGAGGGGAATCTCGAGGGCTGCCGCCGCACAAAGCAGGACAGAGGCGGCGAGGAGCAGAATCAGCGCTCGTCGATGGGTTCGGAATGGCTGCACGACGGCGATTATACACTGGGGGCGCGGAGGCCGAAAATGTTGCAGCGGCGGGAATTCGTTGGGGGTGGTCTGGCGGCGTTGGCCAGTGGAGGGCAGAGCGCCGCTCCGACGCGAAGGCTGCTTGGAATTACTGTGATGCCGGAGTACATCCAGTCCGAGGGTGTCGACGGGGTGCTGCAGAGGCTGGAACGGGCCGGAGCCAATGCTGTCTGCACTTCTCCCTATGTCATGGAGCCGCGAATGAAAGCACAGGATCGCGGGAACCGCCCGACGACGCGGGCGCCGGGGGCGTTCGATTGCTCGACAGGCCGCTGTGGGGCAAACGCGAACTGTTCGTGAGGACGTCGCCCAGCTTTGCGCCGGAGCCGCGTTTCTATGCCGGGCTGCGGTATCAACCAGTCGCGCCGGACGCGCTCACCAGGAAGAGTGGAGCGGTGGTCAGGGAGTTCGTGCGTGGGGCGAAGGCGTCCGGGCTCAAGGTCTACCTTCAGTTTCAGGCAGCCATTCCGCCGGGCTACCGGGTGCAGTTCGGCGGAGCGCGCGAGGAGGATCAGCCGCGACTGCCGGACGGGCGCGTGCCGCCCAGGCGGGTAGACAAGAATGGCAGCCTGGCCAGCGTGGAGATCCGCCGTTACGGCGAAGCGCTGATTCGGGACCTGTGCCGGGCCTATCCGGAGATCGACGGGATCCGGCCGGATTGGCCGGAGTATCCACCGTATCTGCTGGATTCGGCGTTTCTCGATTTCAGCGAACCCGCGCAGCAGGCGGCCATGCGTCTCGACATGCAGTGGGAAGCGATGCGGAGGGGTGCTCTTTCGGCCTATGAGGAACTGCACGGTGGGCTCACCAATCGGAACCTGGAAGCCCTTCTGAGCGGCGACGGCGGGCGGTTCGGGTTGCTGACGGCAATGACAAAGAGTGCCGGGCTCCTGGAGCTGATGCGCTTCAAGGCGACTCTCGTGGATGAACTGCTGGCGGGCTTCCGGGCAGTGCTCACTCAGGCGGGGGGCGCGGAGAAGGAACTCGTCCCGAATGCGTTCCCGCCTCCGTTCACCGCCGTCTCCGGATTTGATTTCGCGCGAGCGGCGGCTCATTCGAACGGGATCAGCGTGAAGCTCTATACGATGCACTGGCCAATGATGGTCCGCTTCTACGGCGATGCGTTGTTGGCCGCCAATCCGGGGCTGTCGAGCGAACTGCTGGCGGCTGTCCTGGTGAGGTTGATGGACATAGACGAACAGCCGTTGGGCGACGTCGGCGCGTACTCGTACCCGGGGCCGGACACGCCGCATCCGGTTTCGCCGCAGGCAATGGAACGGAAGATCCGGCAGGCACAACTTGCGGCCGGACGGGTTCCGGTTTTCGCGCTTGCCCATGGCTACGGTCCGGCAAAGGACTATCAAGCCCGGCTGCGGGTGGCGTGGGAATCTTCAGGGGGCCGCGTGTGGATTAACAGGTACGGGTATCTGAGCGACGAGAAGATTGAATTGACTCGGGAGACGTGCGGCGGGAGGGTGAAGAGATGAGGTGGATCATTCTCTTTGCGTGCTGGACACTGGCGGCGAAGGCGCAGCCGGAGTTCTCGCGAGAGGAACCCAAGGCGGGAGTGATGGGGTATCGGGACGGGCGCCTGTTATTGGGCCGCGATGTGGACGTCCCGGGAACAGGTGCAGTGCGACTGGCGGAGGAGGATCGGGACGGGACGACGCTGAGGGAATACAGTCTCAAGCCTGAGGGCGGCCCGTACACGCGGTTTCGAGTGACGACGGCGGCGCTGACCGCTGACGGAGACGTGGTTGCGGGCGGCGTGGCAATGGAAACAGCGCGGCGGATGCAGAACCTGGTCGTGTTGGGCGGCAGGGATGGAACGGTGGGGACGGGCGGCTTCTCGTGTTGGGTGGTGGCGGCGGCGACGAAGGAATCGGCGTGGTGCCTGGGGTATTCTCTGGCTAAGCCGGGCGAAGTTGAGGAGCAGCGGCATTTGCTGTATCGGGTGGGCGCGGATGGGAAGGCGGCGGCCTTCTATCCACTGCCGATGCAGTCGCAGCAGCGGACTGCGGAAGGGCTGTCGCGCTTCCCTGCCCTGGGCCTGCCGGCCCTATGGGCGAATGCGGACGGCGCTGTGTGGGCGTGGCTGCCCGGGGACCGGAAGCTGGCACGGTTTCGCGAGAAGACCGGGCGGCTGGAGACGTGGGACGTGCCGGTGCCGAAGGGTGGGACGGCGGGGGTGAGCATGACAGTGACATCGGGAGGAAGGGCGATTGCGTTGCTGCCGGTCTCGCAGGATGGGGTGAGGGTGGCGCCGGGGCCGTCGCCGATTTTCGGGATGTTCGAGTTGAATATGGGGACAGGACAGTGGGAGCGTTCGACCGGGATTCCGGAGTTCAGGCGGGGAGCGAAACTGGTTGGGTCGGACGAGGGGACGGCAGTGGTGTCGAACCCCGAGACGGGGAAGCTGGAGTGGTACGGAGTGCGATAACAGGAAGGTGAGGCTATGATCCAGATCAAGACGGGCGGGACGGACGGGGAATCGACGACATTGGACGCACCGTTGGAGCACCTGATGGCGTGCCATCGACGGATCGAGGAGCGCTGGCGACGCTGGAGCGGGCAGGCGCGGCGCTGGAGAATCGAAAGGATGAGGCGCTTCGGGCGATCCGGGCCGCGCTCGCGTTCATGGACTCCAGTGGGGCGATACATACGCGCGATGAAGAGGAGAGCCTGTTTCCGAGGCTGCGCGGAAGGATCACAGAGACCGAGGCGGCGCTGGTCGCCTCGCTCGAAATGGAACATGCGGAAGCGGAGCGGATCTATCTGAGTCTGAAAGAGATCGTGGACCGGGCCGAGGTGGATGAAGCAGGGGCAATCGTCGAGTACTCGGAGACGGCGGCAAGGCTATGTGAGTTGTACCGCAGGCATATTGCGGCCGAGGACTCGCGACTGATGGATGTGGCGCGGAGGGGCTTGTCGGGGGAGGACCTGTCGGCCATTGCTCGCGAGATGAAGGGGCGGCGCGGACTGGTCTGAAGGCTCACACTACCCGGGACTTGACATTCGTTTGAAACGACTGTACGATTCAAACAGTCGTATGACTCAAACGGTTGTTACCCACGAAACGTTGCCTTCCCGAGGGGCAGACACAAGGGAGCGGATCCTGGATGCCGCCGAGCGGCTGTATGCCGAGTACGGCATCCACAACACCAGCCTCCGCCAGATCACTAGCACGGCACACGTCAACCTGGCAGCGATCAACTACCATTTTCAGGGCAAGGACCAGCTCATCGCGGCTGTGCTCCGGCGCCTGATCGCACCAATCAACGAGCGGCGGCTACAGATCCTCGACGCGCTTGAGGACACCGCCGGCGACAAGCCGGTGGAGCTGGAAGCCCTGCTTCGCGCGTTTCTGCTTCCGGTTTTCGAAGCGCGAGACAATCATCCGCGAGCCGCCGAGATCCCCCGCCTGTACGCGCGCATTCACTCCGAACCCGGCGACCTCATCACCACGATATTCATGCCGATCGTCGCCCCGATTCTGGTCCGCTTTGGCCCGTCATTCCGCCGGACGCTGCCGCAACTCACTGAAGCCGAACTCGGCTGGTGCATGCACTTCACAATCGGCGCCATGGGCCACACCCTCACAGGTCAACAGACTCTGGCCGCCCTCACGAAGGGCGAAAGTAATCTGGATGGCTGGCCCGAGATGCTCGACCGCGTCGTTACTTTTTGCGCCGCCGGATTCCGCGCCGCGGCTAGCGCCAAGTCCACACCAGGAGCCGATTGATGCGTCCCCTTGCACTGCTTCTCACCGCTTTGGCGGCGCTGGCCCAGGCACCGGCGCCGGCAACCCTCGAACTCTCTCTCAAGCAAGCCGTCGACATCGCGCTGGCCCCTGACGGTGCAACGCGCCTGCGGCTTGTTCGGGAGTCTGCTGAACAGGCCCGATCCAGGGAGCGGCAGGCGCTTGCGCCGCTGCTTCCCCAGATTGACGGCTACTACACGTTTCGAAGCTTCACCAACAACCTGCAGGCATTCGGCCTGCAACTGCCCGCCGGCCTCCCGATTCAATTGCCGGCCCTGATCGGCCCGATCGAGACCCAGGACGCTCGGGCGCAGGCATCGCAGAGCATCTTCGATCTGGCCGCAATCAAGCGGTGGCAGGCGGCGAAGGTGCAGGCGGCCGCATCGAGGGAAGAACTCAACGCGGCACGGGCGCAGACGGAAGGGGCTGTTGCGCGAGCGTACTTGAATGCTCTGCGAACGGAGGCGGCAGTGGCGGCAGCGCAAGCCAACGTGGAATTGGCGGAACGTGTGTTGAGCCGGGCCCGCTCGCAGAAGGATGCAGGCACCGGGACGGGAATGGACGTCACGCGAGCCGAAGTCCAACTGTCTCAGGAGAAGCAGCGGCTGATCCTGGCCTCGGAGGACCGCCGGACGTCAGTGCTCCAACTGCTGCGCTCGATGAACACGAACCTGGCAACTGAGGTACGGCTGGCCGAGCCGATGACGTGGCAGCCGGCGGAGATCCCGGAGTTGGACAAGGCCATCGCGGCGTCGCGCGAGCTTCGTCCCGAATGGAAGGCACAACTCCTGCGGGAGAAGGCCTCGGACCTGAACAGGAAGTCAGTGGCCAGCGAGCGGATTCCCTCGGCCAGGGCGTTCGGCGACTACGGCGTCCTGGGCGCGTCACCGGACGTGATGCTGCCCACGCGATCGGTCGGCGTTTCGATCAACGTGCCGATCTGGGACGGGGGGCGGCGCGACGCGCGGCGAGCTGAAGCAGCATCGCTGGCGCGCGCTGAAGTGATCCGGACGAGGGACGTCGGGCAGCAGGTGGAGTTGGAGATCAGGGTGGCAGTGGAGACGCTGCGCGCGGCTGAGAATCAGGTCCTGGTTTCGCGACAGACGCTGGACCTGGCGCAGAAGGAGTTGGAACAGGCTGAGCGGCGGGTTGACGCAGGCGTAGCTCCAAGCCTCGAAGTCACCGACGCCCAGGCGCGCGTGGCGCGGGCGCGTGAGAACGATGTCACTGCACTGTTCCGGCAGAAGACCGCGCGTATCGACCTCGCGGTCGCTGTCGGAAACCTGGATATGTTGTTGAGCCGCTGATCAAGGAGTGCCCCATGAATAAGAAGAAACTCATCCCAGTCGTTTTGCTCGCCGCCGCGGCCGCGTTCCTTGTGTGGCGCTTCGCCTTGAACAGGAACGGCGAGGAGAATGCCCTGCTGCTCAGCGGCAACATCGAACTGACTGAAGTCGACATCAGCTTCAAGCAGCCCGGCCGCGTTGTCGAGTTGAAGGTGGACGAGGGCGACCCTGTGAAGGCGGGCCAGCCGATCGCACGGATGGACTCCGCGGAACTGGAAGCGCAGCAGTCGCGGGAACAGGCAGGAGTGCATTCCGCTCAAAGCGCACTGACGCAGCTTCAAACTTCGATCAACTGGCAAACGGAGACCATTGCCGGCGATCTCGAATTGAAATCGGCGGAACTGCGAGGGGCGGAGTCGCGCCTGAAGGAACTCGAGACCGGCAGCCGGCCGCAGGAAATCGAAAACGCCCGCGCCGCGCTCGACCAGGCCCGCGCGGAGAACGATCTGGCGCAGCGGGATTGGGCGCGAGCGCAGAAGCTGATCAAGGCGGAGGACATCTCGACGGCGCAGTACGAGGGTTTCCGCACGCGCGCACAGGCGACAGCCGCCGGGATGAAACGAGCCGAGGAGAATTTTGCGCTGGTCAAGGAAGGTCCGCGAAGCGAGGCAATCGAGCAGGCGCGAGCCAATGTGCAGCGCGCACGGGCCGCTATCAGGCTGGGTGAAGCGAACCGCATCGACGTGCAGCGGAGGAAGCAGGAGATTACCCTGCGGCAGGCCGAGATTGAACGGGCGCAGGCAAGCGCTCGTGTCCTTGGCGTCCAACTTGGCGACCGCGCACTAGTCTCACCGGTCGACGGCGTCGTCCTGTCGCGGCACGCAGAACCCGGCGAGGTGCTGCCCGCGGGCTCGAGTCTGCTCACGTTGGGTGACATCGACCACCCTAAAGTCCGCTGCTATCTCAACGAGCAGGACCTGGGACGCGTAAAGATCGGGCAGGCAGTCTCGGTCACATCGGACTCATTTCCGGGCAAGACGTATAAGGGCAAGGTCACCTTCATCAGCTCCGAGGCCGAGTTCACGCCGAAGCAGATTCAGACCCAGGAAGAGCGGGTCAAGCTCGTCTACCGCATCAAGATCGAGGTGGAAAACCCGAACCGCGAGTTGAAGTCCAACATGCCGGTGGATGTCCACATGGAAGTCCGCTAGAGGCCCCGGCATGATACGGCTCAGCGGCGTCTCCGCAATTCGGCGCGCTTCACGCGGTGGACGGACTCTCGCTCGAAATCGCGCGCGGCGAGATCTTCGGCCTCGTCGGGCCGGACGGCGCGGGCAAGACGACCACGCTGCGCATGCTGTGCGGACTGGTCGATCCCACGGCGGGCTCGATCCAGGTCGGCGGGCTGGACGTGGCGCGCCACCTGGACGAGGTGAAGGACCAGATCGGCTACATGGCGCAGCGGTTCGGCCTCTACGGCGACCTCACCGTCGAAGAGAACATGCGGTTCTACGCGGACCTGTTCGGCAGTCGAAGGAGACGCGCGCGATGAGCTTGCGACGAGCCTGCTCGACATGACGCGCATGGCGCCGTTCCGCGACCGCGCCGCGGCGAAGCTCTCCGGCGGCATGAAGCAGAAGCTGGCGCTGATGTGCACGCTGCTGCACAAGCCGCGCGTCCTGCTCCTGGACGAGCCGACCAACGGCGTGGACCCGGTCTCGCGCCGCGACTTCTGGGCGATCCTCTACCGGCTGGCTTCGGAAGGCATGACGATCTTCGTCACCACCGCCTACCTGGACGAGGCCGAGCGCTGCGACCGCGTGGGCCTGATGGACCACGGCCGCATTCTCCGCTGCGATACGCCCGCGGCGCTGAAGGCGAGCCTCGCGCCGCGCTGCTTCAGATCGGCTGACACGAGCCGGGAGGCGCGAGCACGGCTGAACGCCGCCGACGGCGTGATCGCGGCCGAGCCCGCCGGCGCGGCGCTGCACGTCTACCTCGCCCGGCCCGAGGCGCGCGCCGCAGTCGAGGAGGCCGCTGGCGTTCGCCTGGAGCCGCTCGAGCCGTCGCTGGAAGACGTGTTCATCGCCGAGATTCGCGCGAGCCAGAAGGAGGCTCACACCCATGCCGCGTGAGCTGAGCGTCGTGACTCACGACCTGACGAAGCGCTTCGGCACGTTCACGGCCGTGGACGACGTCACCCTCGAGGTGCCGCAGGGGAGATCTTCGGCTTTCTCGGTCCCAACGGCGCGGGCAAGTCCACCACCATCCGCATCCTCTGCGGCCTGCTTGCGCCGACCTCGGGCTGCGCCAGCGTCGGCGGCTTCGACGTCGCCCGGGAGCCGGAGCGCGTCAAGTCCAGCATCGGCTACATGTCGCAGAAGTTCTCGCTCTACGACGACCTCACCGTGGAGGAGAACATCGACTTCTTCGCCGGCATCTACGGCGTGCCGCGCGACGGCCGGGCGGAGCGCAAGGAGTACGCGCTCCGCATGGCGGGCCTCGAGGAAGAGCGGCACCGGATGACGCGCCTGCTCGCCGGCGGCTGGAAGCAGCGACTGGCGCTGGGCTGCGCCATCCTGCACGAGCCGCCGATCGTGTTCCTGGACGAGCCGACCTCCGGCGTCGACCCGATCGCGCGGCGCCAGTTCTGGGACCTGATCTACGAGCTGGCGGCAGGCGGCACCACCGTCTTCGTCACCACGCACTACATGGACGAGGCCGAGTACTGCCACCGCCTCGCGCTGATGTACCGCGGCCGCGTCATCGCGCTCGGCACGCCGGCGGAGCTACGCGCCGCACACAACGGGGCGCGACATGGACGAGTCTTCGTCGCCAGCATCGAGCGGAGGAGGCGCGGCAATCATGAACTTCCGCCGGTTCTCCGCCATCTTCCGCAAGGAGGCCATCCACATCGTCCGCGACTGGCGCAGCCTGGTGATGGCGCTGGCGGTGCCGCTCCTGCTGCTGCTGCTGTTCGGCTACGCCCTCACGCTCGACGTGGACCGCATTCCGACGGTGATCTACGATCACGACAAGACTCCGGCAGAGCCGCGAGCTGATCGAGCGCTTTCGCCGGCTCGCGCTACTTCAGCATCGTTGGAATCGCCGAATCGCCGCGCGATATTGATCGGGTCATCGACCGTGACGAGGCGCTGCTGGCGGTGGTCATCCCCGCCGATTTCGCCGAGACGCTGGCCTCCAAGCAGGAGGCGAAGGTGCAACTCGCCCTCGACGGCAGCGACTCCAACACGGCCTCCATCGCGCGCGGCTACGCGGAGGCGCTTGTCGGTGCCTACTCCATTGAACTGCGAAATCGGAGCTGAAGCGTCGCGGCAGCGGCGAATTGAAGACGCCGGTGGAGCCGCGCGTGCGTGTTGTTACAACAACGAGCTGAAGTCGAGGAACTTCATCGTCCCGGGACTGATCGCGGTGATTCTGATGATCATCGCCGCGCTGCTCACCTCGCTGACGATCGCGCGCGAGTGGGAAAACGGCACGATGGAGCAGTTGCTCTCGACGCCGGTGCGGCCGATGGAGCTGCTGCTGGGCAAGATGTGCGCCTACTTCGTGCTGGGCATGGTGGACATGGTGATCGCCCTGATTGTCGGCGTGGGCGTCTTCGGCGTGCCGCTGCGCGGCAGCGTGCTCCTGCTGGCAGCCGGCGGCGCCCTGTTCCTGTTCGGCGCCCTGTGCTGGGGCATCCTGCTTTCCGCGGTCACGCGCTCGCAGCTGCTGGCCTACCAGGTCAGCCTGCTTTCCAGCTTCCTGCCGGCGTTCCTGCTGTCGGGCTTCATCTACTCCATCGACAACATGCCGTTCGTGATTCAGCAGTTCACACGCATTGTCCCGGCGCGCTACTTCGTCGCCATCCTGAAGGGGATCTTCCTGAAAGGCGTCGGGCTCGAGGTGCTTTGGCCGCAGTTCATCTTCCTGTTGGCGTACGCAGCCATCATCTTCACGATTGCGTCCGCAAGATGCGAGCAAAGGTCGCCTGAGTATACGCCATGTGGGAACGGATCCGCGAGATCGTCCGCAAGGAGTTCCGCCAGACGCTGCGCGAGCCGCGGCGCCGGACGTGCTGTTCGTCCCGCCGATCATGCAGATGCTCATCTTCGGCTACGCCGTCAACCTGGACGTCGAGCACGTCAAGCTCGCCTGGATGGATCAGGACCGCTCGACTGAGAGCCGGGAACTGCGCGAGCGCTTCACGGCCGCGCCGACCTTCACGATCACCGCGACGGTGGAAAGCGAACGGGAAGCCTCCGGCATCCTCGACCGCGGCGACGTGCAAGCCGTCGTCCGCGTGCGGGCGGGTTTCGCGCGCGAGATACGGTCCGGCGGGACTGCCGAGGTGCAGATCCTGGTCGACGGCACGAACTCGAACACCGCGGCGATCGTCGGCAACTACGCAGGCTCGATTGTCGCCTCGCTGAACCGGATGCTGCTCGAACGGCGGCAGCAGGAGAAGCTGGTCGGTCGCACGCAGAACGGCCCGGTCCTGCTGCGAATCCCCTCGGTGACGCCGGAGACCCGAGTCTGGTTCAACCCCGAACTGCGCAGCCGCAACTACTTCGTGCCCGGCGTGATGGTCAACATCATCATGCTGGTGACGCTGATGCTGACCGCGCTGGCGATCGTGCGCGAGAAGGAGATCGGCACGATGGAGCAGATCATGGTGACGCCGATCCGGCCGATCGAGCTGATGCTGGGCAAGACGATCCCGTTCGGCATGGTCGGCTTCGTCGATATGGCTCTGGTCACGGCCATCGCGCTGCTGCTCTTCCGCGTGCCGTTGCGCGGCAGCTTCCTGCTGCTGATCTTTTCGGCGCTGTTGTTCCTGCTGACCACGCTGGGCGCGGGGCTGTTCATGTCGACGATCTCAGACACGCAGCAGCAGGCCATGATGGCGTCGTTCTTCTTCTTCCAGCCGGCCTTCATGCTCTCCGGCTTCGCCTTCCCCATCCGCAACATGCCCGAGGTGGTGCAGTGGCTCACGTACCTGAACCCGCTGCGCTACTTCATGGAGATTGTCCGCGGAGTCTTTCTGAAGGGGAGCGGCGCGGACGTGCTCTGGCCGCAGATGGTGGCGCTGGCCGTTTTCGGCGTAGTGGTGCTCGGTTCGAGCGCGTTGCGCTTCCACAAGCGGCTGGACTGATCAACGCGGGGCGAAGGTCAGAGTCGCCCAGTAGCTCTCCCAATCGGCGTCTTTCCGATCGGCGCGGCGCTCCATGATGATGGCGTGGAGTTTGTGGAAACTGCCGGATTTGACAGGGACATTGACGATGCCGTTGGCGTCCGTGTTGCCGAGGATGCTGCGGTCCACTCTGCTGCCTGTTGCCCACTGCAACTCGACCTCATGGCCGGCAGCGGGCTTGCCGCGGAATAGCAGTTGGAACCGCACAGTGGCGCCGGGCGTGGCCGCGTAGGGGTCTTCGAGGGGGACGAACTCGATGGTGAGTCCTGCAGGCTTCGCGAAGCTGCCGTCGCCGGCGCCGGCGACTAGCAAGCTCTTCACAAACTTGCTGTAGATTTCACGGCCCGGCAGGGCCGACTCATTATTCTGCTTGCGCCATGCGGAAATGCGGCCGAGGCCCTCGTGAGACAGGTACTCCTCGAACTTTGTGGGGTCGAGTTGAATGAAGTTGGGGGTGGTTCTTGATATGAGCCAGAAATGGCCTTTGGAGGGCGCGGTCGCGGTGGCGACGGTCATCTTAGCCTCGTTGTGAATGGCTTCGAAGGCGGCCTCGCCTTCGGCGGAGATCCGCTTGGCGTCCTTGAGACGTTCGAGGACGACGGTTGACTGGCTGAGAGGAAAGGCGTCGCCGCTGTGGTACTCGACGCGGATCTTCTCGTTGGGTGCGGTAACTGACTTGGCCGGCCTGATGTAGAGATCATGTCCGGCAAGCGAAAAAGTCAGTAAGAGGGGACAGACACCCCTTAGTACCCGAGTACTAAGGGGTGTCTGTCCCCCTTTAGGCCGGTTTTGCATGGGAATAATACCTCCAGGAAGAACAGGGTTAGAAAATCAGGCGGGCAGCGAGTTGCGCAGATCGCGGACCGCCCTGCTGGTAAAGTGCACTGAGGCCGCCCAGTCCGGAGCCGAGCATCTGCGTCGAGCGCCCGAAATTGGGACTGGTCAGGATGCCGGTCGGATTGGCGAAGTTGGGGGTGTTGGTCAGGTTGAACAGCTCGCCGCGGACGGTTAAGGCGACCTTCTCGCCGAAGGAGAATCGCTTGCGAACGGCGAGATCCAGTTGCGCCGCGCTGAAGCCGCGCATCACGTCGCGGCCGAGCGTGCCCTGGCGGCCTTGTGCCACGGGCGTGGCCGAGTCGAACGCCGCGGGGTTGAATCGCTGGCCGCCCGCCACGTTCGGATCGGGGAGGTAGAGTGGCCGGCCGGGAACGAGGTCGGGACGGCTCACCGTAGTCACGCCGAAGCCGAACGGATCGCGGCCGGTGAGGACGTTCACCGGCGTCGACGAGCGCCCGCGGACAATGCCATCAAGCGCGATGCCCCATTTCATTTCGTAGCTGATGGCGACATTGAGCGCGTGGCGGACATCGAAGGACGAAGGCCCGCGATCGCCATTGGGGTCGAGCCGCGCGGCAGGGGCCTGGAAGTTGTTGATCGATTCCTCGCTGGCCGTGTCAAGACTCTTGCCGAAGGTGTAGGAGGCCAGAGCCTGCAGGCCGCGCGCAAGCCGCCGGTTGTACTGCAGTTGGAGCGAGTGGAAGCCGGACTCAGCGTTGGCGCGGACGGCGTCGATGCGGGTGAAGGCGGGGTTGTAACCGCGAAGCTGCTCGATGCGGGCCAGTCGGCGGCCGGAGGCGCCGACGTAGGCGACCGAGACTTCGTCGGCCCTGGAGAACTGACGGATGAGGGTGAGGTTGTACTGCGCCACGCGCGGCGTGCGGAAGTTGTCCTCGTAGCCGAACACCCTCGGGTAGGGCGGCGCTGTGCTGACGGCCGGCGGCTGCGAACTCATTCGCGGATCGTTGTAGGCGACACCGCTCAGGTTCAGCGTTCGCGTGTAGGGCCAGAGGCTGGTGGAGAAAGCGTTACCCGTGAAGCCGTAGCCGAGGTCGTAGAAGAGCCCGAACCCGCCGCGCAGCAGCCAACTGCCGCTCTCGTTCAAACGAACGGCCGCGCCGATGCGCGGCGCCCAATTGCTCCAATCGGTTCTGTAGAAGGATTGACCCTTGGGTGATAGGGCAACTCCGGCAGGGTCGTCGAGATTGACGGCGGTAGCGGGGGTGTTGCCGTTGGCCTCCGTAGGGCTGGGCGCGACGTCATAGCGCAGGCCGTATGTGAGAGTCACGCGGTCGTGGACCCGCCATGCGTCCTGGGCATAGAAGGATGAGTTGGAGTAAACGGGATGCATGACGACATCGGGCGCGAACAGCGAACCGCCCTGGGCCGTGTTGGCAACGAGTTGGGCGATGTTGTTGTAGCGGAACTGGCGGCGGTAACTGCCGGAGTCCGAAATGGGGTTGAGCCGGCGATAATCGAAGCCGAACTTGAAGGCGTGCCGGCCGGTGTTGTAGGAGAGCGTCTCGACCACGTTCCACTGGCGCTGCGTGTTGTTCACGAAGAGGCCGTCGCTGAGCGTGTTTGCGCCGGCGGGGTCGACTTCGATGTAGGCGTATCCTGCGTCCCGGTTGGTGAAGCTCGGATAGAGCGTAGCCATGTCAGGGACAACTGCGCCGCCGAACGTGTCCATGTCGTAGAAGAGCCGCGTGGCCGAGCGGGAGTAGTTCAGACGGAGGTCGTTAAGCAGTCGCGGCGATATGGTCCACGTGAGCCCGCCGGTGTAGGTCTGGACATCGACGTCAGTGACCGAGATGCAGCTTGTGGCGCAGTATTTGGCGCGTTCGCGGTTTTCCGACGGTGCAAGGCTGAAACGGCCGAAGAGCTGCAGACCGGGACTCAAGCAGGTGGTCGAGACGGGCGCTGGTGGAGTGGAGCGAGGCGGGGTTGGAGAGGGTGGCGATGTAGGGTGTCGTGGTGGGGTCGCTGGCCAGCGGCGCAGCGACGGGCAGGGGGAATCCGTTGAGGATCTGTTTGATGTCGCCGGTGGCGTTCTGCCGCGCGTCGAGCGACGGCACGGTCAGCGGCGAGGTCACAAACGGCTGGCGGAGAAGGAGCGACTCGTGGGCAGCGAAGAAAAACGTGCGGTCTCGAATGATGCGGCCTCCGATGCTGCCGCCGAAGTCGTTTTGTCGAAGAGCGCCTCTGGGCAGGCCGTTCGCGTTTGCGAACCAGTTGTTGGCGTCGAGCGAGTCATTGCGGAAGTATTCGAACAGAGAACCGTGCCAATCGTTGGCGCCCGAGCGAGTCACGATGGAGACCTGGCCGCCTGGCTGCCGACCGAACTCGGGCGCGTAAGTAGAAGTCTGAATGGCAAACTCCTGGACGGATTCGAGCGAGGCCAGCGACGTGGTGGTGCCGAGCGCGGAGAGCGCCGGCACCGTCCCTCCGGCCGGTTCATAGGGAGTGACCGAGGCGCTGGTTCCGAAGTTGGCGCTTACTCCGTCGACCTGAAAGTTGTTGGAGGACGCGCGTTGGCCGTTGACGCTGAATTGGCCAGGAGTGGGGAGAGAGGCAGCGGTTACGACGACACCGGGCGCAAGCGCGATAAGGCTCTGCAGAGTGCGGCCATTGAGCGGCTGAGCGCCGACGAACTGCCGGTCGACCACGGTCCGCACGGCCGGCGATTCGGCGACCACGGCAATCGACTCGGCGCTCACCGTCACGCTGTCGCGTCGCGATGCAGGGACCAGGCCGATGCGCAGCGAGGCCTCCGTATTGACATTCAAAACGATGGGCGCAACGGTGGGTGCGAGGTAGCCTGCGCACGCAGCGCTGACCTTGTAGGCCGCGGGCGCGAGGCTCGAAAAGACCGCAGTGCCGGACTCGCCAGTCGCGAGCATCCGTTCGAGATTGCGCGCTTCGTCCTTGAGCGTCACCACAACGGCGGGCAGCGCCGCACCATCCGCGTCGGTGACTTGAACAGTGAGGGAAGCTGTCGAGCTTTGCCCCCAAACGGCGGAAGCTGCAAGAACCACAAGAAAACTCAGCCGGAGTCGCATGACGCTTCTAGCATACGAAATTTCCATTCGTATGTTTTCGTATTGAGTTACCCTGAGCAGATTCACATGCTGATTGGACGCCGCAGTCTTATCGCTTCGGCCTTTGCGCCGGGTTCGGAGAAGCTGGTCTCTCTCGGGGCCGGCCTGATCTACATGAACGCTGCCAACATCGCGCCGTGCCTGAGCGTCGCGGCTGAGGCGCAGCAGAAGATGGTGGCCGATTTCCACTCGAACCCTGCGTTCCAGAATCGGGAGAAGTACAAGACGCTGTCGGAGAACGTTCGTTCGAAGCTGGCGGCGCTGGTCGGCGCGGCCGCGGATGAGATTGCCATCCTGCGGAACACAAGCGAAGGCAACAATCTGATCGCGCAGGGCGTGTCGCTGAAGCCGGGCGACGAAGTGTTGATCACCGAGCACAACCATCCGTCCAACACGCAGAGCTGGCGATTGCGGGCCAAGCTTGCCGGCGCGGAGGTGAAGGTCGTGCCCGTGCCGATCATGGCGCGGACGCCGACCGAGGTCTTCGATAGCGTGGCCAAGGGCGTGACGCCGAAGACGCGGGTGATCGCTGTGTCGCACTTCACCAATACAACGGGGCTGCTCTATCCAGTGGCGGAGTTGGCGAAGCTGGCGCGGCAGCGCGGCATCTGGCTGCATGTCGACGGAGCGCAGACGTTCGGCTGGATGCGGCTGCAACTGAACTCACTGGGAATCGACTCCTTTACCGGCTCATTCCACAAGTGGCCGATGGGGCCGCTGGAAGCGGGGATGCTGTATGTGAGGAAGGAGCGGCTGGAACAAGTGCATCCGGCGGTTTTGAGCGTGGACTACTGGTCTGACGCGCCGACTGCGGCGAGGAAGTTCGAACAACTGGGGCAGCGTGCCGACCCGATACTGGCCGGCCTGCTGGCGACCGTTGAGACGCATGAGCGGCTGGGTGCGTCGGAGGTGGAGCGTCGGACGCTGGAGATTGCGGGCAGATTGCGCACAGCGCTGGCCGCGCTGCCGAATCTGGAGTTGCGGTCGAGCGGCGAGGCCGCGGTGTGCGGCCCTGTCATCAAAGTGATGCCGAAAGGCCGGGACTTGAAGTCGGTGTACGACGAATTGTGGAACAGGCACCGAGTGGCGATCGCGATGACACCCGAAGGCCCCGCGAGCGGACTGCGCTTCTCGCCGCACATCTACAACACCGAGGCCCAGGTGGAGACGGTGGCCCGGCTGCTGCGAGGCTAACGGGGCTCGCCGCCTGGTGGTGCTTCCAACTGCGGCGTGCCGTGTCACTCGCATCTGAGCGTCCTCATCGGGTCCACGCGGGTGGCGCGCCGGGTCGGAGGCCAACAGGCCAGGAGAGCCACACCGATGAATAGCATCGCGACGGCGAAGAGCGTTGCGGGATCGTTCGGCTCCACCTCATAGAGGAACGAGCGCAGCACGCGCGAAAGCACGAGTGCTCCGGCGAGTCCCGCGGCAACGCCACCGGCGATGAGCCGGAATCCGTCGAAAAAGATCAGATTGCGAATGTCGCGGCGCTTGGCGCCGACCGCGGTGCGGATGGCGATCTCGCGCCGGCGTGAGGCCACCGAAAGCGAGAGCACGCCGTAGATGCCGACGAGCGTCAGCAGGCAGCCCACTGCGGCGAAACCGGCCAGAAGCTGCATGGCGAAACTGCGGCCGGCGAGAGAGTCGTTGCGGATCTGGTCGAATGTTTTGACGTGCTCGACGGCGGTGAATGGGCTGACCTCGCGGATCGCGGCATGAATGGCGGAAGCCATCGCGAGTGGTTCGGACTCGGTCCGAACCAGAAGGTGCTTGGAGTAAACGCGCGTCTGCCAAAACGACATGTAGATCTCGGGCGAAGGCTGACGCGTGAGGTCATCGGTGCGGCTGTTGGCGACAACACCGACTATGCTGCTGGGCGCCTTGTCGGGCCCTTGCAGCCAGACCTTCTTGCCGAGCGCGGTGGTGTTAGGAAAGTAGCGGTCGACGAGGGCCTGGTTCACGACGGCGACTTGTGGTGCAGCGTCGTCATCGTTGGAGCGAAAGTCGCGACCTTCGGTCAGCGCCATTCCGAGCAGATCGAAATAGCCCGGAGTGATCGAGCGCAGAGGAAGCTCGATCGCCTCACTCTGGCTCGCGGGAACCGGTTGGCCCTCGATGATGATGCGCGCGGGCCAACTGTTGCCGGTGAGCGGGACGCCCCAGGCGTAGACGGCGCCCCGGACGCCGGGAAGAGTGGAGACTCGATCGAGTGCGCGGCGATGAAAATCGGACCAGTCGCCTTTGACCGAGGTCACGGTCATCGCGAGGATATGGTTCGTTTCGTATCCCGATGGCGCTTTGGAGATGTTGATCATAGTGCGGATCAGAAGGCCCGCGCCAACCAGCAGCACAAGCGTGAGCGCGGTTTGCGCCATTGTGACGGTTCGCAAGAGGTGTCGCTCGCCGCGTCCGGCGGTGGACTTGGTACCGGCGCCTTTCAGAACTTCGTTTGGATCGAGACGCGAGGCCCGCCAGGCGGGGATGAGTCCGGCGAGGATGGCGGCGATGAGGGCGAGAGCGAGACCGAAGAGCAGAACCGGCCAACCGGTGGTGACGGCGTCGAGCCGTGGAATGGCTTGTCCGCCGATCAGCTTGAATGCTCGCACCGCACCCAACGCGAGGCCGATACCGAGCGCGCCGCCGGCGAGAGCGAGCAGCAGGCTTTCGGTGGAGGCCTGCCGGAAGAGCCCGGCGCGACCGACGCCCAGTGCGGCGCGCACGGCGTACTCCCGCTGGCGGCCGAGTCCGCGCAGAAGAAGCAGCGCGGCGACGTTGCCGCAGGTGATCAAGAGGACGAGCGCGGCGGCCCCGAACAGCGGCAGCAGGATGCGCTCGCCGTCGCGGTTGAACTCGGAGGTGAGCAACTGGACGTCGGGCGTGAAGCCGGCGAAGTCGCGATCGGCCTGGGCTTGCCGCGCAGTGATGAGAGCGAGCTCGGCCTGCGCCTGCTCGGGCGTACCACCGGGGGCGAGACGGCCGACGATATTCCATTGCGGGCGCTTGAGTTCCTCAGGATTGGAGCCCGGCGCGAAGGGCGCCCAGATGTCCACGAGCGCGTTCACGTCATAGTTTGGCTCCTGCGCAGCATTGGGAGACGGGAGGAAACGAACGCCGGGCTGCATTACGCCAACGATTTCGAACGGAGCGTCCTGGCGGCCGACGCGGACGGTTTGGCCGAGGATGTTGGGGTTGCCGCCGAAGCTGCGCTGCCACATCTCATAGCCGATCATGAGAACCGGGGCGGCGGAGGGTGCAGTGTCCGAAGCAACGAACTTGCGGCCGAGCACCGGTTCGAGTCCAACGACAGAGAAGTATTCCGGCGTGACCGCCATGGCCTCGAAGGATTCCACGCCATCGGGTAAGATCACGAAGTTGAACATCCAGCGGTAGGCAGCGATCGACTGGACAGACTTTGCCTCGCGCTGCCACTCGAGCCACTGCGCCGCGGGCCAAGGCCGCGGGCTCTCCTGCTGCTGGCCGTCTGTACGAGTGGAGGGGATGAGGACAAGCTGCTCCGGGTCCTTATAGGGCGGCGGCGTGAGCAGGACTCCCTGGATCAGGCTGAAGACAGCCGCGGTCGCGCCGATGCCGAGCGCGAGCGTCAGCACGGTCACTACAACGAAACCGGGCGCGCGGACGAGCGTGCGGATGGCAATGCGGAAGTCGCGCATCCCCGTCCCGATCCAGCGCACGCTCCTCCGGTCCCGATGCTCTTCCTTCATCTGTTCGATTCCCCCGAATCTCCTGCCGCGCCGCCCACCGAGCCTCTTCGGCCGACAATCCTGCTTTCCGCGCATCTCTTTCTGCCATCTCCAGGTGCGCCTCGACCTCGGCGTCCAACTCCCGATCCAGCCGCCGGCCCCGCACCAGCGCCAGGACACGTTCGATTCGCCCACGCCACCTCATGGAGCCGCCTCCAGGAACCGCGCCACCAGCGCGTTGGCCTGCTCCCATTTCTGGACCTCCGCCTCAAGCTGCTTCGTGCCGGCCTTGGTCAACGAGTAAAACTTTACCTTCCGGTTCGTCTCGGAAATACCCCACTTGGCCCGAATCCAGCCTTCCTGCTCCAAGCGGATCAATACCGGATAGATCGCCCCCTGGCTCAGCTTCAGGGCGTCGCCCGACACCTGCTCAATCCGCCGGGCGATGCGATAGCCATTCATCTCTCCCATCGTCTCGAGTGTTTTCAGCACGAGGAGATCCAAGGTCCCATATGGAACATCAGTGCGTGGTTTCGACATGTCGTTATTAGACATGTCTATAATCATTAACCAGCAGATGGCTGTCTGTCAATTGGATGGGCAAGAGCAGTTCGTACGGTCCCAGCTTCGAGCCTGCCCTCGGAGTCTGCATCGGTTAGCGCAGTACTCCGAGGGCAAAGCGCTGTTAAGTTAGCTGTCCTGGGGCTCTCTCATCTTGGTAGTAAAGACCCAGGCGACCAGGACGAGGGCCCCGAAGGCGAAGATGGTGTCGCCGGGCACGCGCATCCAGCGCAAGGTCTGCATCAGCGGCGTCTGCAGGAACTCGGTGCTGCGGGCGTACCAGTAGCCGTGCTCCACCGAGGCCCAGGTCTGCATCAGGCCGACCGGCAGCAGGCTGCCAACGCACATAGCCATCAGGCCGCCGTTCATGCCCAGAACGAGAACTTGAGCCAGCCGTCCGTCCAGTCGGCGTCCGGGCCCAAGGCGCGCAGGCAGACCAGCATCAGGCCGATGCCGAGCATGCCGTAGACGCCGAACAGGGCGGCGTGGCCGTGCAGCGGCGTCGTGTTCAGGCCCTGCATGTAGTAGAGGGCGATGGGCGGATTGATCATGAAGCCGAACAGTCCGGCGCCGACCATGTTCCAGAAGGCCACGGAGACGAAGAAGTAGATGGGCCACTTGTAGCGCTGCGCCCAGATGGTGAGACGGCCGCGCCGCAGGTCGTCCATGGCATCGAAGGCGACCAGGACCAGCGGCACGACTTCCAGGGCGCTGAAGACCGAGCCCCAGGCCAGGGCGACGGTCGGCGTGCCGGAGAAGTACAGGTGGTGGCAGGTGCCGATGATGCCGCCGGACAGGAAGATCGTGGCCGAGAGCAGGGCCGCTGCGGCCGCGAACGCCGGGCGGATCAGGTTCAGCCGCATGAAGAAGAAGGCGATGACCGTGGTGGCGAAGACCTCGAAGAAGCCTTCGACCCACAGGTGGACGACCCACCAGCGCCAGTATTCGACCATCGACAGGTGCGTGTGCTGGCCCCAGGTCAGGCCGGCGCCGTAGAACAGGGCGATGGCGGCGGCGGACATGAGAAAGAGCCACAGCAGGTGCTTCTGGTCGCCGGCGTTCTTGCAGCGCCGGCCAGAGCGCCCGGACCACGAGAAAGAGCCAGAGCAGCAGGCCGACGAACAGCAGCGATCTGCCAGACGCGTCCCAGGTCGACGTACTCGTAGCCCTGATGGCCGAAGTAGAACGACGTCGGCATCGGACAGCTTGTTCTGGATGCTCAGCCACTCGCCGGTCAGCGAACCGACGACGACGACGAGCAAGGCGCCAGGAAGAGGACGTTGACGCCGAGGCGCTGGCCCTTGGGTTCCTTGCCGCTGACCAGCGGGCCGATGAACAGGCCGGCGGCGAGCCAGGCGGTGGCGATCCAGAAGAGGCCCAACTGCACGTGCCAGGTCCGGGTCACGCTGTAGGGCAGCCATTTCGGAGAGCGGGATGCCGTAGAAGCCGTCGCCTTCGACGCCGTAGTGCGCCGTGATGACGCCCAGCGAGCATCTGCACCAGAATCAGCGCGGAGACGACCCAGAAGTATTTGAGCGTCGCGCGTCTGCGACGGCGTGGCGGCCCAACTTGCCCAGCGGATCGGATGTCGGGCAGCTGGCCGTGATCGTCATCCGCCTTCTGCGCGGCGTACCACCAGACCATCGCGGAGATGCCGGCCAGCAGCATGATGATGCTGACGCCGGTCCAGACGACGCTTCGCCGGTGGGGCGATTGCCGACCAGCGGCTCGTACGGCCAGTTGTTCGTGTAAGAGATGGTCTCGCCGGGGCGGTTGGTGGAGGCGGCCCACGAGGTCCAGAAGAAGAACGCGGAGAACTGCCGCAGGCGCTCGGGGCTGCTGACGGCTGCCGGCGGGAATGGCGTAGGCGGTGTTGCCCTTGGAGAAGACGTCGGAGTAGTGCTGCAGGCAGCCTTCGAAGGCGCGGCCGCGGACGGGATCGATGCGGATGGTGTTGGTGGCCGGGTCGTAGGTGTTGGCGCGATAGAGCTCTTCGAGCCGGCCGCGCAAGTTGGCCTTGTCGTTCGGCGGCGAGCTGGTCGTAGGCGCTTGCCGAACTCGCTTGGCGGCCCAGCGTTCGAGAATGAACATCGCTTCGCGGTGCAGCCAGTCGGCCGTCCAGTCCGGGGCGACATAGCTGCCGTGGCCCCAGATCGAGCCGACCTCCATGCCGCCGAGCGATTGCCAGACGTTCTGGCCGCGGCCGATCTCGCCGCTCGGCGATGACGATCGTTGCCGTCGGTGGTCACCACCTGGTCGGGGAGCGGCGGCATCTCCTGATAGATGCGTGTGCCGATCCAGCCGAGGACGGCGAAAGATAATACGAGCACGACAGCAAAACTGATCCACAGTCTTTTCACAAATGGTCCTCCAGGCAGGCGTGGCCTGTAGTTGAATTTAGCTGCGATCGGCCTCAATGGCAGTGACTTTTGTCACACACCAGAGGAAGCCCTTGACAGAGAGCGTGAGTTGGAGAATACTTCCCCTAGACATCTGAGAGAGAACATGGGCACGAATTCGAACGATCGGTTGCAGGGAGCCTTGGATCTTCTGGTGCTGAGGTCCCTTGAGAGCCGGGGCCGTTCGCACGGCTACGGCATTACGCTGCACATTCAGGTGGTCTCCGACGGACTGCTGAGGGTCGAAGAGGGTTCACTGTACCCGGCGCTGCATCGCATGGAGCAGTCGGGCTGGATCAAGGCAGAGTGGGGCGCGAGCGAAAACAACCGGCGAGCCCGCTATTACACTATCACCGCCGCTGGCCGGAAGCGGCTTGCCACGGAGCAGGAGAACTGGGAGGCCGTGTCGGGAGCGGTGGCGAAGTTTCTCAAGTTCGCGTGAGGTATCACGATGTCGATGTGGGACCGTTTGCGCAACATAGTTCGAGGCCGGAGCCACTCGAAGGAGCTTGACGACGAACTCTCGTTCCACCTCGAGATGCGCCGCGAGGACAACCTGAAGGCTGGCATGAGGCCGGATGAAGCCGAACAGGATGCGATGTTGCGCTTCGGCAATCTGACTCTGCAGAAAGAGCGAACTCGCGATGCGTCGATCATGACCTGGCTCGACGGTCTGGCACAGGACGCCCGGTACACCTTCCGGACGCTGCGGAGCAGCCGGTCGGTTTCGCTGCTGATCATCGCGGCGCTTGCGCTCGGCATCGGCGCAAACACCGCGATTTTCAGCATCACGCACGCTCTGATCTGCGGTCCCTGCCGGTGAAGGACCCAGCGGGCCTCATGAATGTGCGGCTGGGCAATTTCATGTCCTGGGGATATATCGAGGCGGAAGAAACGTTCACCTACGCGTTGTGGCAGGAATTCTCGAAGCGTCAAGAGTCCCTCGATGAAGTGTTTGCCTACGCCGCCACCGGCTTCGACGTGAAGTCCGGTGGGGAAACGAGAGCGATCACCGGGGCATTCGTGTCAGCGCAGGCCTTTCAAACGCTCGGACTCAGAGCCGGCATGGGCCGCACGTTCGACGAGGGCGAAGAGCGGGACGCCGCCGGCGCGCCGGTCGTGCTGATCAGCCACCGGCTCTGGGAGCGGGCGTTCTCCATGGATCCCGCAGTGCTCGGACGACCGCTGCATGTCGACGGAAAGCCTTTCACTGTGATAGGCGTAGCACCCCGCGAGTTCTTTGGACTCGTGGTCGGCCAGACGGCGGACATCTACTTGCCGCTGGCCGCGGAGCCGTACCTGCGAGGAAAGGATGCGGTCCGAACTTTCGCCTGCTTCACGGCCGCCAATCTGATGCTGGCGCGTGCCACGTCGCGTCACAAGGAGATTGCGGTCCGTGTCGTAGGGGTCCTCTGGCGTTCGCCGCCGCCGCCGTCCGATTTCCCGCGGGCTCGCTTTGTTCTTGAGCAGGCCTCCACTGAACAGGCCAATCTGCTCGACGTTAATTGGAGATCCTGGATTCGCGTGTTCGGCGGTTTGAGGATTTTCCTGGCGCCTGCGCTCGGATCGAACCGGCCGACGCTTTCAAAGCGGGAGCGCGACCATCCCATCGCAGTGATGCGGCTGCGGCGCCTCCTGCTCGGCGGGCAGATCGCAGCCACGGTGGTGCTGATCACCGGAGCGGTGCTTTTCGGTACGACCTTGAGTAATCTGCTCACGGTTGAGACGGGATTCGATCGTGAAAACGTGCTTGTGGGGCAGATCGATCTTCGCCGCAGCGGCCTGTCCGTGGAGGCGCGCAAAGCCTTCTATCGCGATCTGTTGGCGCGAGTCGAACAACTGCCTCTTGTGGAATCGGCCAGCCTCTCATACGTGACGCCGATCTCCGGCTGGGCGTGGCAGTTCGACGTGCAAGCTCAATCACCCGATGGTCCGCGGAGAGTGCACATTCACTACAACGCTGTTTCGCCGGACTTCTTCACAGACCTTCCGGACGCGGCTGCTTCAGGGACGCGGCGTACGCCGTGAAGATACGGGAAGCCGGCCGCAGGTGGCCGTCGTCAATTCAGCGTTCGCCCGCGCGGCTTTTGGCGGAGAAAATGCAATAGGACGACAGGTGACGATGGCGGATCCAGAGAAGCGAACGGTCGAGATCGTGGGAGTCGTCCAGGATGCGAAGTATCGAAGCATGCGCGCTCCGGTTCCACCGACAATGTACATGCCGTTTGCGCAGCATCGGGAGCATCCCGGCGACGTCGGACTGGCCTTGCGGTGGCGCGGTCCGGCCGCTGTGATCCTCCGGGAAGTGAACGCGATGCTGAGCAGGGAGTACCCAAACCTGAGTTTCCAGCTCTTGACTTTGGAGACGCAAATCGAGGACTCCGTTTTCCAGGAGCGGCTCCTGGCGCTGTTGTTTGCTGCTCTAGGCATACTGGCGCTCGCGCTGGCGGCAGTGGGCATCTATGGTGTGCTTTCGTACCTGATCGAGCGCCGCCGGCCCGAGTTCGGAATCCGCATGGCGCTGGGGGCGACGCCCGGCGACGTGCGCCGGTTGATCTACACCCACAGTTTCGCGACGCTTGGCGCGGGAGCGATAGCAGGAGCTTTGCTCGCGCTCTGGGGCGCGAAGTTCACGCAGAAGATGCTGTATGGCGTGACACCAGCGCAACCTGGCGTCTACGCCTTGGTGGCGGCCTTATTGGCCGTGGTCGCACTCGGCGCAACCGTTGTTCCGGCCGCGAGGGCTTCGCGCAAGGACATCGCCGGCGTGCTCCGCAGTGAATAGACTGGTGACAGTCATGGTTCCAAAGGAAGAACGGCGGTTGAGGGTAGGTGTGCTTGGCTGCGGCGCAATTGCACAGGCAGCCCACTTCGAGAGTTGCGTCAAGGGCCGCAACACCGATCTTTATGCAATCTGTGATGTAGCAGCAGATTTGCTTGAACGCATGGCATGGACGCACAAGCCAGCCAAAACGTACCCGCGTTATGAGGAGATGCTCGCCGACCCGGACGTGCAGGCCGTCATCATCGCAACTGCCGACGCGTTTCATGTGCCTGCGGCGAAGTTGGCTTTGGAGGCAGGCAAGCACGTGCTCTGCGAGAAGCCCCTCGCCGCCTCCGTTGAAGAAGCTGAAGAACTGCGCGAGTCGGTTCGCCGCAGCGGGCTTGTCTTCCAGGTGGGCCACATGAAGCGCTTTGACGCCGGCCTGGAGGCTGCCAAGGAGTTTGTCGATGAGGAGATGGGCCAGAAGCTGGCGCTGAAGGCCTGGTACTGCGACTCGACACATCGCTATGCGATGACTGATGCAGTGCAGCCGGCGATCGTCGCAAGCAGCGCGTCGAAGCGGCCATCAGGCAACCCGAAGGCCGACCCAAAGCGTTACTACATGCTGGCGCACGGCAGTCATCTTGTCGACACGGCGAGCTTCCTGGGAGGCGAGATCGTCGAGGTGGACGCGCGGCTGCTGGAGCGCTTCGGGGCGCATTGCTGGTTCGTCGACGTGGCATTCGCCGATGGCGTCGATGGGGCACCTGGACCTGACTGTTGCAGTTCGGATGGACTGGCACGAAGGCTTCCAGATTTACGGCGAGAATGGAAGCGTCGTGGGAAAGACGTACAACCCCTGGTTCTACAAGACTAGTGAGGTGGATATCTTTCACGAGAAGACAGCGACGACGACGCGGGTGCTCGGCGCCGACGGCCACTTCTACCGGCGGCAGTTGGAGGCGTTCGCCGATGTAGTGTTGCATGGCGCGCCGCAGCGGGGAGCGAACATCGACGACGGTGTGGCCTCGGTCCGAGCGATGGCGGCGATTGCCGGGTCGGTCCGAACGGGGCGTCCGGTGAAGCTCAGTGAAGTATCGGGAGGAATCTGATGAAGCTCGGAATCTTTGCCAAAACGTGGGCTGGGACAGAGCCCGGAGCACTGTTTGCGGCAGCGCGGAAGGCCGGTTATTCGGCTGTCCAGTACAACATGACCTGCTCGGGCCTCCAGGACATGCCGGAAGAGATCCCAGCCGCCGCGGCCGCCGCTGTTCGCGCCGCGTCTGTGGCGCACGGAGTCGAGATGTCGGCCGTGTCGGCCACCTACAACATGGCCCATCCCGATCCTGCGGTCCGGCAAGCTGGGCTTGTCCCGGATGCGAGTGATCGCATCGGCCGCGCATGCCATGGGAACTCGCCTGCTCACCCTCTGCACCGGAACTTTTGACCCCAACAACATGTGGCGGCGTCATCCTGACAACGACACGCCAGAGGCGTGGCGAATCCTGGTGGAGAGCATGACGGCGGCTGTTGCGATTGCCGACCAGTATGATGTGGAGCTTGGCGTGGAGCCGGAACTCGCCAACGTGATCAGTTCCGCGGAGCGGGCGCGGCGGCTGATCGAAGAGATGCGCAGCCCGCGGATCAGGATCATCCTGGACGCCGCGAACCTGTTCGAGATGGGGACGCTGGAACGTCAGCGGGCGATTGTCGCAGCGGGCATCGATCTGCTGGCGGACCGCATCGCGATCGCCCATGCGAAGGACCGCCTTGCCGACGGCCGCTTCACGACGGCCGGGAAGGGCGTTGTCGACTACCCGCACTTCGTCCGCTGCCTGCGTCAGGCGAAGTTCGAAGGCCCGCTGATCACGCATGGCCTCTCTGCCGACGAGGCTCCAGGAGTGGCTCAGTTTCTCAATGCGCTGCTCTGAGGTCGTCTTCCAGCACGGCCTGTGCGGCGATACGGGCCAGCCGGCCGAAGTCTTTCCCGTCGATGCCGGATGCAGGTTGGTGACGATGGAGTGCCGCGGGCATGGCCAATCGCCAGCCGGAGACTTCGACGAACTCTCGATCGCGACTTTCACGGACGACCTGGTTTCGTTCATCGAGTCGCGACAAATTGCACCAGTCGTCGCCGGCGGCATTTCGATGGGCGCGGCGATCGCGCTGCGGCTGGCAGTGCGGCGGCCGGACCTGGTTCGACGGACTGATTCTGGCAAGGCCGGCATGGGTAGCCGAGGCGGGGCCGGAGAACCTGCGAGCGATGGCCCTGAGTGGGGCGGCTGCTCAGCGAGCATCCACAAGAACAGGCTCTCGCGTTGTTCGAGCGATCGGCAATCGCCGCTGAGTTCAGCCAGAGCGCGCCTGACAATCTGGCGACTCTGCGGGGCTTGTTCGCCCGGGAACCCCAGGCGGTGACGGCGGCATTGTTGACGCGCATCTCCGCGGACGGGCCCGGCGTGACGCGGGCGGAGATATCAAGACTCAGCCTCCCGACTCTCGTCATCGGCACTGGCCGCGACCTGATCCATCCCTTCGGCTATGCGGAGACGCTGGCCGGGCTGATCCCCAGCGCCGTCTTGCGAAGGATCACTCCGAAGGCAGACGACCTGGACCGTTATCGACAAGACTTCCGCGACTGTATTCGATGGTTTCTCAATCAGTAAGTCAACAGTCGCCGGTCCAGCGCATCGAAGCTCAGGCGCCCTTCTTGCGGATCTGGATGCCGAGGCGTTTGATCTTCTGATTCAGGGTGGAAAGGGGGATCCGGAGCTTGGCGGCGGCGTCGGTTTGGGAGTAACCGGTAGCCTCGAGCGCCTCGATGATGACTTTGGCCTCGAAATCAGCGACGACCTCGAACAGGGTGGCGTCGGCCGGCAGGGCCTCATCGGCGGGACGGGGAGGGCGAACGCCGGTTGAGTAGAGGATGTGCTCGGGCAGCACGCTCAACGGGACGGTTTCGTTGACAGCCAGCACCACGGCGCGCTCGACGACGTTCTCCAGTTCGCGCACGTTGCCGGGCCAGTTGTGATCCATCAGGATCTGCATGGCCTCGGGCTCGAAGTGCAGCCGTGACCGGCCCTGCGGAGTCCAGGAACTTCTCGTTCTCCCGGCAGTACAGCTGGAAGAAGTGCTCGACCAGCGGCGGGATGTCCTCCTTGCGCTCGCGCAGCGGCGGGCAGCGCGATGTTGATGACGTTCAGCCGGTAGTAGAGATCCTCGCGGAACCGGCCTTCCTCGACCATCTTGAGCAGGTCGGCGTTGGTGGCGGCCAGGATGCGGACATCCACCTTGATGGTCTCGGTGGAGCCGACCGGCATGAACTCCCGCTCCTGGATCACGCGCAGCAGCTTGACCTGCGTCTCGGCCGTGAGGTTGCCGATCTCGTCGAAGAAGATCGTGCCGCGGTTGGCGATCTCGAAGTAGCCCTTTGCGATTGGCGATGGCGCCGGTGAAGGCGCCTTTGACGTGGCCGAACAGCGTGGATTCGAGCAGGTCGGGCGGCAGCGAGCCGCTGATTGACCGCCACGAACAGCTGCTCGGCGCGCGGCGAGTTGGCGTGGATGCGCCTTGGCGATCAGTTCCTTGCCGGTGCCGGTCTCGCCGGTGATCAGGATGGTGGACCGGCTGGGCGCCACCTGCGCCACCAGGTCGAGCACGCGCAGCATGCGCTCGCTCTTGCCGACGATGTTGGGGAAGCTGTAGCGCTGCTTGAGCGCGCGCGTGAGTTCGCTGTTCTCGCGCTCCAGGCGCGTGCGCGCGATCTGGCGCTCGATCTCGATCAGCAGCTTTTCGTTGTCCCAGGGCTTGGAGAAGTAATCGTTGGCGCCGGCCTTGAGCGCCTCGACCGCCACTTCGAGCCGAGCCGTAGGCCGTGATCATGAAGATGGGGGTCTCCCGGTCGCGCTCGCGGACGTCGTCGCAGCACTTCCATGCCGGAGCGGTCCGGCATCATGAGGTCGAGCAGCACCAGGTCGTAGATCTGCCCTGTTCGAAGCGCTTGCAGGCCTTCGGTGGCGTTCTCGGCCGAGTCGACGGAGTAGCCCTCCAGGTCGAGGCAGGGTTTCGAGGCTCTCGCGGATATCGGCCTCGTCGTCGATGACGAGGATGCGGCCGCGGCACGAGGCGCCGGGCAGGTTGTCATGTCTTCAGGCATTCACCGGTTTCCTGACGAGCGGGGAACTCCAGCCGGAAGCATGGCGCCCTGGCCCGGCGGCTGAGTCGGCTTCGATCATTCCGCCATGCTCTTCCACAATGCCGTAAGTCACCGAAGTCCGAGTCCGGTGCCCTTCTGCGACTCCCTTGGTGGTGAAGAACGGATCGTAGATGCGGCTGAGATGCTCGCGGGGCGATGCCGGGGCCGGTGTCGCGAATCTCGACGACGACGCCTGCGCCGCCGTTGCGGCACTCGACGGCAAGCACCGGCGTGCCGCCGCTCTTCCATGGCGTCGCGGGCGTTCAGGAACAGGTTCAGGAAGACCTGCTGGAGCTTGCCGGCGTTGCCGTGGATCGGCGGGCAGCTGTCTCGGCGAGGTTCGACGTCGACGCGGATGCCGGTCTTCTCGAACTGGTGCTCGAGCAGCGAGAGCGTCTCCTGGATCACTTTGTTCAGATCGACTTCGTCGAACGCGGTGGACGAGGTGCGCGAGAAGTTCAGCAGCGAGTTGACGATCTCGCTGGCGCGGAAGGTCTGCTTGGCGATCTTGTCGAGCAGCTTCGATTTCTGCTCGTCGCCCTGACACCTGCTTGGCCAGCATCTGGGCGTAGGTCGAGATCACCGCCAGCGGGGTGTTGACTTCGTGCGCCACGCCGGCGGCCAGCAGCCCGATCGAGCTCAGCTTGTCGGCCTGCACCAGGCGCCGCTCGAGGTCGGCGCGGTCGGTGACGTCGTCGAAGATGATCAGCCGGCCGATGCGTGCGCCTTCCTTGGAGACCAGCGGTGCGATGGCGATGTTGACGGTGGTTTCGGGCGCGGGTCGTCGCCATGGACCGTTGCCGTTGCAATGCGCGGCAGAGCGGAGTTTGTAGAGCTGGTGGACTTCGTTGCTGAGCCGCGGACGCATCGAAGTGATCGGCCAGCTCCGCCGGGAACAGACTTCGGCGAGGCGCCGGCCGACGGCGTGTTCGCGCGGGATGCCGGTGAGACGCTCGATCTGCGTGTTCCAGCTCTCGACGCGGTCTTCAAGGTCCGCCGCCAGAATGCCGACGTTGATCGATTCGACGATGTTCTCGCTGAACTCCTTCAGCCGCTCGTACTCCTCGACCTTGGCGGCGAGGCGGCTATAGAGGCGGGCGTTCTCGACGGCGATGGCGACGTAGCCGGCGAGTGAAGAGAGCAGGTCGATGTCATCGGAGCTGAGGAAGTCGCCCTTGCTCGGTGCGGCTCACGCCGAGCCAGGCGATGGTGCGGCCGCGGACGATGCAGGGCAGGTAGTAGGTGAGGTCGAGCTCGGCGATGGTCTGGCGAACGGTTTGAGGGAGGCGGCGGGTGAGGACGTCGAGGGCATGGCGGGTGCGCTCGAAGAAGATGTAGGGCGCCTGGGAGACTCACTGAGGAAGCTGAGGTCGAGTTGGCCTGAAGGCGGCCGCTTCTTGCCATCGCGGTCCAAAGCCTCGTAGAGGAGGAAACCGGGACTGTCCTCGCGGGAGAGGAAGAAGGCGACATGGCTGACCGAGAGAGTATTGAGGAGGCGTTCACCCACGCTGAGCAGGGTGCGGTCAAGGTCCATCTCGGAGCTGAGTTCTCGCGCGAAGACGATGAGGGTCCGGCGGTAATCGTAGTGGTCGCGATAGAAGACGTGGCGATCCAACTGCTGCTGGATCCAGTTGCGGATAGGTTCGAAGATGAAAGCCGCGATGAGCACGAGCAGGACGACGGCGGTTGGACTGAGCTCATCAAGGCGGCCGCTGCCTCCGTCGCGTTTTGACAGGGCAAACAGGAGGAGGTAGACGACGGCGAGGACGGAAACGGTTGTGAGGACGTAGACATAGCCCTGCTGGAAGATGATGTCCACATCCATCAGGCGGTAGCGCAAGATGGCATAGGCCCAGGCGAGGGGGACGAAGGCGAGGAAGAGCACTGAGAGCCGCATCGTGGGCCCGGGCGCCATGCCGGCGATGAAGGGCGCCGCATAAAAGAGAGTGAACGGAACAATGCCGGCGAAGGCGCCGTTGCGGAGCCATTTCAGTTGCTGGCGGCCAATGGGGTCCTCAGTGCGGCGATAGCCGAGGTGAAGCAGTATGCCGCCGGCCAGGAAGCTGCCGCAATAGAGCGCGAGCCAGAGACGGTCGAGAACCCAGCGGATCTCGATGAGCGGCAGAGCGGTGCGGACAACGCCCGTGGCGACGCCGATCTGGACGAGCGCGAGAGCGATGACCGGGGCGTAGAGCGAAAGGGCTTTCCATTTTCCCCAGCGTCGGCCGGCATCGGGAAATATGAGGCAGAAGTGAACGAAAAGGGCCGGGGCGAACAAGCCGGCCAGGACGTTGGCGACGTAGACGCCCGTATCGAAGCTGTTGAGCTTGCCGGTGTAATGGAAGGCGAACTGGACGAAGCTGACCAGGCAGAGCAGATAAAAATGGAGAGCGGCCCTGGCCTGATTGCGGCGGAAGAAGATGAACAGGCCGATGACGAGATAGGCGGCGCCGACGGCGTATTGGAAGTAGAGGGCGCGGTCGCGGTTGACGTCGGCAACGATGACCTTGGCTTCGATCTCGACGCCGCGACCGTCGACGTCGCGGTCGAGGATGTAGGTGGTCTTGGCCCAGACTCCGGCGCGCTGGAGGATGCGGGCGACGTCGATGGCCTCGCGGATGGGAACCGGTTCCGAGTTTTCGACGGGGGCGATGCGCAGCAGGACATCGCCGGTTCTGATTCCGGCGAGTTCGGCGGGACCGCCGGATTCCACATGGACGGCTGTGACCCGCTGGCTCTGGGAGGGGGGTTCACCATGGACGATGTCCATCCAGGTGGCGCCATCGTCGGGCAGGTGGTAGCGGGCCTGCTGCTGGTAGTTGAGTCCGGCGCAAATCACTGCGGTCACGGTCAATACGACCAGCAACGCGCCTGTGAATTGGCTCCTGAGCTCCGACATGCTAGACCCCGCCGGGATTGACGCCCGGCAAATACACTCCCGCACCATTAGTTTTGCACGATTATGGCCAATTCCGCTGGAATCGGCTGGCCGTTTTTTTTCAATGGGTTCAGCGAGGCGGGCAAGGGGCGCTGGGCCGGAGTATTCCTGAAATCGGTAGGACGATTCTCCGGGAACGCGGATTCGAGGAGTGCCGCGGGTCCTGGGAGGTCATGGCTGCCTCCGGAGGGCGGGGGTGGCGCGAAGGGCGGCATAGACGGCGAGGGCCAGGGCGATGGCGAGGTCGTCGTGGGTGGAGGAGTGGGCACTGGCCGAGGGCGGCGAGTTCTTCGCGGAGCCGATTGCCTGAGGGGAGATCCGGGGGGATTATCAGGCCGCCACGTTCGAGCAGCACGCGCAGTTCGGAGAGGAGATGGTCGCGGGGGACGAGGATCGTGGAGTCCGTGGCGAGGGAGGCGCGCCGGCCAGAGGTGATCAGAACCGGCTGCAGTTGGGCACGGGTGCGGGCTGAGCGGATGAGTTCAAATACGGGGGCGCCGGGGCCGGAGTAGTCCAACGCGAGAAGGATGGGGAGGGCGGGGCCGGATTTCGGGGCGGCCTGCTTGAGGAGTTCGCGGTCCACTCGGCGATGTCGAGGTAGGGAGTGCCGAGGGGCCAGTGCTTGACGAGGCGGAGGGTGAGGGCGAGGCGGGTGACGGGGCGATAGTGGACGTGGTCGAATTCGCCGGTGGGGATGAGGGAACGGTCCAGGAGGATGAGGGCGGAGTGGTCGGCGCGCTGGCCGAGGTCGAGGCCGGCGAAGAGGCGGGTGGGGAGAGGGGAACTGCTGGACGGATTGGCAGGCCTGGGGGCCTGCCAGCAGGTCCAGGGGCCTGACCCACAGGCGATGCTGAAGGGCCGAAGTTGATGCTCATGGGATGTTGAACTCCCAGGCTTTGGCGTTGGGGTCGATGCAGGAGTCGTAGAGTTCGCGGGGGAAGAGCTGGCCGGGGCCGGGAGTGAATTCGCAGTGGAACTCGGATTTGAAGACCGATTCGCCGAGGAGGATGCGCTGTTCGGCGAGGAAGTCGGAGGAGATGCGGGGGCAGTCGGAGGCCTTTACCTGGAAGCGAGCCCAATCGCTGATCGGGGGTGCGTGCGTGCCAGGCGTCGTAGAAGAAGCCGGATTGGCCATTGGGTGTGGAGAGGAGCCAGAGGTGGCCGCGGGTGGCGGCGAGCGAAGGGAGGAGGGCGTGATAGACGGGTTCGGCGACGAAGGCGGCTTCGTCGAAGAGGAGGAGGTCGGGGGAGAAGCCGCGGGTGGTGACCTGGTTGGCGGGGATGGCGACGAGCCGGGCGCGATTGGGGAGGAGGAGGGAGCGTGCATTGCGGCGGTCAGTGCGGCGGGGGATGTCGAGGATTTCGAGAAATGAGGCGGCTTTTGCGAGGAATTCGGCGGATTGGCGGAGGGAGGGGGCGGCGACGAGGATGGTGGATTTTGGGCGGGAGAGGGCGAAATGGATGGCTTTAATGGCGGTGACGGTGGATTTTCCCCATTGGCGTGTGGAGCAGAGGAGGAGGCGGGGGGAATCGCTGTCGAGGACGGCGGACTGGACGGGGTCGGGAGAGAAGTCGAGAGAGGCGGCTGCGAAGGAGGAGGGGTCAGGAGACCCCGCCGCAGGCCAGGGGGCCTGTCCCACCTTGGACTGTCCGAGTGGGAGTTGGGGCCGGGGACAAGTGGCCGACTTCACAAAGGGGGAAGCGCATGCGGCCAAGTCCGCCGGGTCTGGTGCTGGGACGGGTTCGGTCTGGTACTCTGGTCTGGGTTCCGGTCTGGTCGTTCGTTCAACGGGACTGGTCGTGGGTTCGCTCTCGGGATCGATGTCGAAGGAGATATTCGGGATTTGGGTCTGGTCCGAGGATGGCTGGGCCTGGCGGATCCGGAAGAAGGTCTCGTAGATGGCCTTGCGGGAGCGAACGAGCGAATCCCGCTGGTGGTCAAGGAATTCGGGGAACTTGGAGGTGTCGACGAGCTTGCGATTCGCAATGGTGGCGCGAGTGAGTTCGAAGACTTCGAAGTCGTTGCTGGCGCGTCTCGAGGCGGAGCTGGATGTCGATGTTGCGCGACTCGAAGGCGACGTTGCGATTGAGGCGCCAGTCGATGGAGGCGACCTCGGAGATGAGCTGGAGTTCGGGGCCATCGGCCGGCTTGAAGCGCCGGAGGTACTTTTCGAGGAACTCGGGGTAATAGGAGGAGTCCTCGATGGCGATGGGGGTGGGGTTCTTCATGTAGCGGCCGTGCTTGAAGCCGTTGAGAGAGCAGATGGCCTTGCCGCGCGGGGTTTTGGGTCCGCGAGACCTGGCGCCGTTGATGCGGGCCTGCTCGGCGCGGGTGAAGCGGGGGCGGGTTGAGAAGGGGAGGGGCGGCCGGAGTGGAGTCGCGGCGTCCTCGGTGGTGTTGTCGTTGTCTTCGATGGCTTCGCCGG
This sequence comes from Bryobacteraceae bacterium, assembly GCA_963714395.1. Classification (GTDB taxonomy): domain Bacteria; phylum Acidobacteriota; class Terriglobia; order Bryobacterales; family Bryobacteraceae; genus JACADU01. The sequence goes on along the minus strand of CAVQOO010000024.1, from coordinate 5,495 downwards.
TTTCCGGCGGGTTGTCGATGATGTTCATGTTCATGTCGTCAGGCATTTCATAGCCTCCCGATTTTAGATACACGATGGCGAACAAGGATTCCGTGATTGGGATCCTGGAAGGCGTTGAAATGAGGGGAAATCGAGGTCGAAAAGTTTTGGGACTGGGGGAGGTGCTCAGATGTTCGGAGAAAATAGGCGGCTGCTCGAGATGCAAAATTGATTTGAGACATTTGAGGGTGATATTGCAGAGGGGGACGAGGAGTACCAATGACCCAAGAACCATGGGATATTTTGCTGACCGCATGGTTGCATGACCCTGTGGACAAGGCGGCTGATATCCGAGGTCATTTTTCTCGTGCGCGGCGGTATGCCGAGGTCGTTCTTGGGCGGGAGGTTTCCGAATTCTGCAACTGAAAGGCGCGCTGCCGGACCAACTCGCCTCCGCATATGAACGCCTGCCCCGATAGGAAGGGGACTGAAACCTTGAGTATTTGGCGTACCCTCTTGCGTGCTAGGGTAGCTGCAGCCGCTGCCCCGATCAACGCGACAGTTACAGACTATTCTGCAGCGGCTTGCCCCGATGGGAAGGGGACTGAAACAGCTTGCCCTCGATCCGCACCATTGGGTCTTTCTGCGGCTGCAGCGGCCTGCCCCGATAGGAAGGCTGCAGCGAGCCGGCGCCGTTACTGCTCGTTGAGGTAGGAAGTGCCGCAGCGGCATACATCGGCTGGAGGCCTTGAGCGGGCGAAGGAAGGGTCAGTACTCGATCAGGATCAACAGCCAATGGCGGATCTGTTTCGAATGGCCCGACGGGTCGGCCGGGCCGATCCATGTCGAGATTGTCGATTACCACCAGGGAAAGGAGTAGGAAGATGGCACGAACACCAATTCATCCCGGGGAGATTCTGGCGGACGAACTCGAGGAGCTGGGGCTTTCGGCAAAGAAGCTGGCCGATGTGATCGAAGTGCCCGCCAATCGCCTGTATCAGATTCTCGCCGGGAAGCGGAATGTGACTGCCGACACGGCGCTGCGGCTGAGCCGGTACTTCGGCACGTCAGCGGATTTCTGGATGAACCTGCAGTCCACGTATGAGCTGGACCTGGCACGGCAGCAGGTGGGGAAAGCGATCCTGCGGATTCCGACGCGAGTCAGCATCGCGGAGGGCTTGGCCGATGTGAAGGAGAGCCGCACGCATGGCCCTTTCAAAAGCGGCGCTGCGATGGGAGTGTCGATCGAAGTGGGAATCACGAAGCTGCAGCAGGAGAAAACTGCCTGGAAAAGATCGGAGAAGCGGTCCTTAGTCAGTCTGCGGAGTGCTGCCAGCGCCGTAAGATAGCGCGTGTGGTCCCCGACCTGGATCACAAGTCCAGGGGAGTTGAGGGTGGCGACTGGTGGACTTCCCAGGGCGGCGCGCGGAGGTGACCGCCTTAACGGTGACCACTGTGGCAGAAGGCACAGCGAGGGCTGGCCGATTAGAGAGCCAGGGAGAAACGCAGCATTGTCCAAGCAGGGCGAATCGAGGTTGGCAAGTGCGGGGAGCCGGTTTGGAGTAGAGCAGTGGCGGATGCGCGCCCATTGCTATCATCAAGGGCACCATTCTGCATGCGCTATACAGCGATCCTTGAACAGGAATCGGACGGCGGATTCGTCGCCACCGTGCCGGCCTTGCCGGGATGTGTATCCCAAGGCGACACGCGTGACGAGGTCATTAGAAACATCCGCGAAGCGGCAGATCTTTATATTGAAGGCAGATCTTTATATTGAAGACTGTATCGCCACAGGCGACCCGGTCCCGAGTGAGGCCGGCAAAGAGTAGGTCGAACTTCTGACCAGCGCAAACCAGTGAAACTTCCGACGGACATTTCCGGCCGGGAACTTGTGAAGGTCCTTCTTCGAGTCGGATTTGTCATTAGCCGCGTAAGCGTCCGGACTCGACCGTCTTGCCTTAAGCGGACACTTGTGCGAGGGCGGACAAGTGTCCACTTACGAAATAAGTGGACACTTACGGAGGAGCGTTTAGTTGACGGGCGTCGCTTCAGCAGCTGGCCAGGTTGGACGTTCCACGGCAGCAGTTCGGCGATGCGGTTGATCGGATGGTCGGCGATGCGTTCGAGCACGTGGCGCAGGTAGGCCTCCGGATCGATGCCCGTTCAGCTTGGCCGAGCCGATCAGCGTGTACATCGCGGCGGCGCGCTCGCCGCCGGAGTTCGAGCCGGCGAACAGGTAGTTCTTCCGTCCCAAGGCGACGGCGCGCAGCGCGCGTTCGGCGGCGTTGTTGTCGATCTCGATGCGCCCGTCGTCGCAATAGCGCAGGAGCGCAGTGCCAGCGCCCGAGCGCATAGCGGATCGCCGACGCGACATCGGATTTCTTCGACAGCTTCGCCAAGGTTGCCTGCAGCCACTCGTGCATCGAATCCAGCAGCGGCCGGGCGCGCGAGTTGCCGGACCTCTCGTCGCTCGTCGGGCGAGCGTCCGCGAATCTCGCTCTCGATTCCATACAGCGCGCCGATTCGCTTCAGCGCCTCGGCGGCGATCGGCGAAGCGTGCGCCTGATGCAGGTCGTAAGAACTTGCGCCGGACATGCGCCCAGCAGGCCGCCTCCTGAATCGCGCCCTCTTCATAGAGCCGGTTGAAGCCCGCGTAGCCGTCGGCCTGCAGCGTTCCCTGGAATCCCTTCAGATGCTGCTGCGGGTGATCGCCCTTGCGGTCGGGCGAGTAGGCAAACCACACCGCCGGCGCCGCCGTGTCGCCCGCCGGACGATCGTCCCGCACGTAGGTCCACAAGCCGCGCCGTCTTGGTCTTGCCGTTGCCCGGAGCCAGCACCGGCACCGGCGTGTCGTCGCCGTGCAGCTTGCTCGGCTCAGCACATAGCGCCGGACCGCTTCCACCAGCGGCGCCAGCACGCGGCTCGCGCCGCCGACCCAATCGGCCAGCGTCGAGCGGTCCAGATCGATGCCTTCCCGCTCGTAGATCTCCGACTGCCGGTACAGCGGCAGGTGATCGGCATACTTCGACACCAGCACATGCGCCAGCAGCCCCGGTCCGGCCAGGCCACGATCGATCGGGCGGCTCGGCGCCGGCTCCTGCACGATGCGGTCGCAGCAGCTGCAGCTCAGCTTCGGCCGCACCTGGCGGATCACCTTGAAGTGCGCCGGCACGTACTCGAGCATCTCGGTGACGTCTTCGCCGAGCTGCCGCAGCGTGCCGCCGCAATCGGGGCAGGCTTCCTGCTTCGGCGCGATGGTTCGGACTTCGCGCGGCAGGTGCTCGGGCAGCGGCCGCCGCGCCGGCTTGCTCTGGCGCTTCCGCTGCCGGCGGCGGCAGATTCGCCGGCAGCGGCGTACTCTCGGCGCGCTTGGCTTCCAGATCTTCCAGCTGCAACTCCAGCTGCTCGATCTGCCGGTCGAGCTTCTCCGACTTCCGGCCAAACTGCATCCGCTTCAGCTTGAGGATCAGCAGTTTCAGATTCTCGATCTCGTGTCGCGCGAGAGCATGCAGCTGCCAGCTCATGCTGCGCCAGGATCAGCGCGCGCAACGCCTCGGCGTCGAGGCCCGTCAGATCCGGCAGCGTTTTGTGCGCGGCGGCCACATCGAAATTATGCAGCATAAGGCTGGCATATTAAAGAGCACTAATCAGACATAATTCTGTGTCATTATTTGTCGTTCTATCACACCGCCATTTGCGGCGGCGCCGTGCGCGACGGGCGCCGCCAATCGATGCCTTCCAGCAGCATCGACAACTGCGCGCGCGTCAGCGAGACCGTGCCGCTCTCGGCTTGCGGCCAGACGAAACGGCCGCGCTCCAGTCGCTTGGCAAACAGGCACAGCCCGTCGCCATCCCACCACAGCACTTTGATCAGGTCGCCGCGCCGGCCGCGGAAGACGAAGACGTGGCCGGCGAACGGATCCTGCTCCAGGCCGGTCTGCACCAGCGCGCTCAGCCCGGTGAAACCGCGCCGCAGGTCGGTCACCCCGGCAACGATCCAGATGTGCGTGCCCGCGGGAAAGCTGATCATCCCAGCAGCACTCCAGCACCACGCGCAGCGTCATGGGATCGGCCGCACCTTCGATGCGCAGACGCCCTCGCTGCACTTCGATTTGAATCACACCCAACGCACGCCGGCGTCCGGCTTTGGGTGCGGGGCCTGTCGTTGCAGCGGTGCTGCCGAGCCGTACCACCGGCAGCGATGCAACGTCGGCTTGGACCACTCTTACCGGCAACAGCGTGGCCCGCTCGCCTATGCCGTCCAGCAGACCGCGCTCGTAAAGGCGGCGCCAGGAGTGCAATTGATTCGTGTTTACGTCGTGGGCGCGAGCCACTCGCGCGATCGAGGCGCCTGGCGTCAATGCCTCCTCGACAATTCGCCGCTTCTCCGGGATCGTCCACCGCCGCCGCGATCTCGGCGCACTCACCGCGTCCACCGCTCTGCTTGCTTTACTCATGCGGATCCTTCTCAAGGATCCGCACGCAGGCTTCCGGCAGTCTAGACGGTCAAGACCGGACGCTTACGTTAGCCGCCAGAGAGGCAGCCACATCATCCTTCGGCGCGACCACCCCTCGCCCGCCTCGTCGTACCGGATCACAAACAGATTCGTCCAGGAACTCTGCGCCAGATCCTGAACGAAGCAAGGGTTCCGGTGACTGGGGAGTTGCAGCGACTTCGCTGAAGTGCAAACCGATGTCCGGGGCCAGGGCTCGGGGATGCGACCCACCAGCGGAACGGCAATCACCAGAGGGAGCGGCGACGTGTTTTCGGACGTGGGGTTCTCGCACGCCGAGTGGCGTAATCTCCAGATGCGCTCTCAGATGATGACGGCACTCCGGAAATTCATCGAGCAGGAAGGTCTGACCCAAGCGCACTCCGCCAGGCGTGGCTCCGTAGCGTCGTTACAAAGCCGAGAACAGCAGGCCAAGTGGCTTTGCTCTAATTGGCTTCGACGATGATGATGATGGGTGTGCCGCGGACGGTGGAGAAGGCGGACTTGGCGTCGCTCACCTTGGCGGTAGAGCAGTGCGCCTTACCGGCAAGAGGTGGATCGGCGTTTTGGGATCGGAACGAGTCTTTGCGGAGCACCATTTGCGTCCGTCCGTGGTCAAACGACCGCCGAGCGTCATGCTAATACGACCCAAAGTTATCCAATATATTTGAAAAGAGCTACAGCAAGGCCACACCTTCGACACCGGTGAGGAGGTTCAACGAGCCCGGAGAGGCGAGCCAGACGGCCCAGCAACCCCAACACATGATCGCCAAGGCCGGCCCCCTTGGCCAACGGCGCGCACCCCGCCTGGTCTTTACCGAACGGACTCAGTGACTTAGCCTTTCTATCAATGACGACGAAGCACAATGTACGGGATTCCCACCCACGTCTGTAGCCAGACGAAGCGTTCACCTGCACTTCCTACAGGCAACCATGGCTCAATGGCGTTTCGTCCCCGGCGTAGGCTCACCTCTCCCGGTAGTCAAAGAGAACAACACCAGGCCAATGGCCAGGTATGTGCAT
>CAVQOO010000023.1:0-261028 GCA_963714395.1 Bryobacteraceae bacterium | reverse complement strand
GACAAGGGCGCGGTTCGTCGCAGCGACAGCCTTGCTGGTCGACCTGCCTTTCGGGCTGGCGCGCTGGCAGCCATCAGGCCTGCCGGGGCAGATAAAGGTGCCGTTCGAGTGCGAATACACCAGCGGCAACCTCTACCTGAACGGCGTCGAACCGCACGACAAGGTGGTGATCGTCGACGACGTCATCAGCACCGGCGGCACGATGGTCAGCCTGATCGAGGCGATACGCCGGTGCGGCAGCGAGATCGTCGACATCGTCTGCGTGGCGGAGAAGTTCGCCTATCGCGGCGTCGAGCGCGTCCGCGACGAAACCGGGATCGCGATCAAGACCCTGCTGAAGCTCGATCTTTCCGGCGCAACCTCAGTCGTTGTCGATTGAATGCGCAGCCAAACCGAGGAGTACGAGATGACCCCGCAGTTCGATAGCCACTACGACGTCATCGTCATAGGCGGCGGGCCCGCCGGATCGTCGGCGGCGACCTTCCTGGCGCAGTCGGGAAAGCGCGTGCTGCTGCTCGAGCGCGAGAAGTTCCCGCGCTACCACATCGGCGAATCCCTGCTGTCGGGTACGCTCGAAATCTTCAGGAAGCTCAACGTGCTCGACGAGCTCGAGAAGCGCTTCACCAAGAAGTGGGGTGTCGAGTGGATCTGGGGTGAGACGCGCAAGAAATGGACGACCTATTTCAAGGACGCCGTCTCGATACCGTTCGACTACGGATTTCAGGTCGAACGCGGGGAGTTCGACAAGGTACTTCTCGACAACGCCGCGAGGCACGGCGTCCACGTGCGCGAGGAGTGCAAGGAGAACCTCGACCATCCTGGAGAAGGATCGCGTCGTCGGTGTGGAATTCGAGACCCTGGCAAGCAGCGAGACAAATACCCGCGCGCGCCAAATGGGTGATCGACGCGTCTGGGCAGGGAGGCTTCATCACGCGCACGAACCAGACGCAGCGATGGAATCCGATCCTGCAGAACATGGCGGTCTGGTCCTACTGGCGCAACGCTCGCCGCGGCGACGGCATCGACAACGGCAACACCTTCCTGCCGACATTCTCCGATGGCTGGTGGTGGTTCATTCCGCTGCGCGACGAGATCACCAGCATCGGCTGCGTCGTCGATCGCAAGAACATGGACCGGCTCAAGGAGCGCGGTGCCGAGGAGTTCTATCACGACGCGATTGCCCGGGACGCCGGAACTGGCCGAGCGGCTGAAGAATGCCGAGCAGGTCGACAAGATCCCGGATGCTGCGCGACTGGTTGTACGAATACGAGAACTTCTATGGCAAGGGCTATCTCGCCGCGGGCGACGCGGCCTGTTCCATCGACCCGCTGTTCTCGACTGGGGTGCATCTGGCGCTGCTCGCCGGCTACATGTCCTCACTGGTGGTGAACACGCTGCTCGAGGATGCGACGGCCGACGAGGAGGCGTTGCTTTCGTTCTATGAGCGCCACTACAGGCGCGACTTCTCGCGCTACCGGGACCAGGTCTATTTCCTCTATGCCGGCCAAGCGAGCAGCAAGGAGGACTTCTTCTGGAAGGCCCGTTCGATCTTCGATCGGCCGAACCTCGAGCCCAGGCAGGCGTTCATTTCGCTGATCGCGGGCTCCTTCGAGCATCGCGGATGGTATCACCGCTGCCTGCAGCGGATGGGCACGCCGGCGGAGTTGCAGCGCATCGTCACCCAGATATCGGACCCGGGCCAGTTCAAGGAAGAGCCGGCTCATTCCGATCAGACCCTGCGGGTGTCCGAGGGCTGGCAGGTGGTCGACGACTTCGCCATCGAGAACGACAGGCTTGTGCCGAGCAAGACCATCCGAACCAAGGCGAAGATGGAGCTGCCATTGACACCGGTTGTCGACGGCATCCTCGCGGAGGTTCGGCGCGGACGCGGCGTCGACTCCATCGTGGCGACCCTGACCGAGGACGGCAAGCTTGCGTCTTCGAATGTCTATCGCAGCCTGGCGGATGCACTCACCTATGGCGTGCTCGAGCTGGCCGATGCGCCGGCAGTGCAGCACAGCGCGGCGGTCTAGATCACGTAGGAGGCTGACATGTCGGCGGATTGCGGAAAGGCGCTTCGGCTCGGTCGAATCTTCGACCAGAAGAGTCACAAGGCCGTGTGCGTGGCATTCGATCACGGTCTCGACGTCGGACCGATGCCGGGCATTACCGACGCGCGCGGTACGATGGCGAAGCTGGTCGAGGGAGGCGCCGACGCCGTGCTGGTATCGCCCGGCGTCGCCAGGCTCTGCAAGGATCAATTCACCGGCAAGCAGGCTCCGTCGCTGATCCTGCGCATGGATGGACCAACATCTGGCGACCGATCGAACAACTGAGCTACGCCGAGGGCAGCACCTGTCTCATCGCGCAGGTCGAGGATGCCGTCCGTTTTGGTGCGGATGCCGTGCTGAGCTTCATGTTCATCGGCTACGCTGACTCCAAGGTCGAGGCGGACGAGATCGCGAAGAACGCCTCGCTGACACGCACCTGCGAGCGGTTCGGCATACCGCACATCATCGAGCCGATGTGCCGCGGCTCCAAGGGGGCGGATAAGGCGTTCGAAGCCGAATTCATCGCCTTCGCCTGCCGCATGGCGGTCGAGATGGGCGCAGACGCGCTCAAGACCGACTACAGCGGATCGGCCGCGACCTATCGCCAGGTCACCGAGGCTTGCCCGGTCCCGATCCTGATCGCGGGCGGTCCGAAAACCAAGACGCTCGCGGAGAGCTTCCAGATGGTCGAAGGCGCGATGGAGGCCGGCGCGGGCGGCGTGGCTGCTCGGGCGCAACATCATACAGGCGGAGAATCCCGCCGCGACGTTGCGGACGATCCGCGCCATCGTTCATGACGGCATGACCTCGCGTGACGCGATGCGCAAGCACTTAACTGAGGACGTCCACGATGCTCGGCAGCGTCGTTCCGCGTGAGCCGGCGGCCGCGGACCTTTCGGCCGCGGATGCAGAACGCCTGTTCACCGCCATCCTCGACGGCGAGGTGCCGCTCGAGGAGGTGGGACGCCTGCTGATCGACCTGGCGCGCAAGGGCGAGGCGCAGGAAGAAATCCTCGGCTGCGTCCGCAGCATGATGAAGCGTGTCCCTCCCTTCGATCACGGCCAGCGGACAGTCGATAGACATCGGCGAAATGCTGCGAGGTCTGCTGGATCTGCGCAGCGAGCCGATGCGGCTGGGGCTGCTTCGAGCAGAATCGACCATCGGTGACGAACCGCTCAGCGTGCTGGGCGCGCGAAGCGCCCTGGAGCAGGCCTTCCTCAACGTCCTGGTCTTCGCGGAGCAATCCCTGGCATTCGCCGAACCTCGTGTCGTCAGCCTTGTCGCGGGGCGCGATCGCCCGGCGGTGTTCGTGCGGATCGATGTGCATGCGCCAACGAGCGACGAAGCCGAATCGCTGCTGGCCGTCAGCCGCGGCGTGATTGAAGCGCACTCATGGCAGTTGGCGAATGGCAGCCGGCCCGGACAGGACGGTGATCGAAACGCGGCTGCCGGCATCGGCTCGTCCGTCCCGTCGTCGCAGGCGAGACGGCCGGCAAGGCAGCTCACGCTGCTGTGCTGACGCCTGAAAGCGAGTCGATGCGCCAGCTCTCCCAATCGCTGGCGGCCTGTCGGCCATCGCGTCGTTCCCGCAACCGGCGGCATCGACCGCGCTGCTGCTGGCCTCACGGGTGAGCTTCGATGCCATCCTTTCGATCGAAGCCCTGCCCGACATGGAGTGGAAGGAGTTCGTCGAACGGGCCGCCAAAACGGGAGCCGCGCTGCTCACCCTCGTCCCGCGCGGAGTGCCGCCTCCATCCGGCCCGCTGGCCGCGGATTCCCGCTGACGAGTTCGAGATTCACGCGGCACTGTCGCCCTTCGAAGCATTGCCGCCGCGCGACCGCGTCTCGTAACGGAATATCCTGGAAGTTAAGGAGTCGATGCATGCTTCGCCTCGCGGCAATCATCCTGGGTTTCATGGCGTTCGCCGGCTGCCTGCCGGCCCAAGCTCCAAAAAAGTGGAGCGGACCGAGGCCGGCCAAGCCTGATGTGCCATACCTCTGGCACGTGGGTCAACTGCTGGAACTGGAGTCCGGCATGGCGGTGGAGGGCAAGTCGAAAGACGGTTCGCTCTACTCGTTACCGGGAGCGAGTTCCCCTGTGAAGACGCCCCTGCCGGAACCGATCATGGTCTTCCAGGCCGGCAAACTCAACCCGGAGCGCATGTCCCTTTTCCGGATGGAGGTCAAGAACGGCCAGCGGACGCTGCTGCTTCCCGAAGTGGGCAAGCGCAAGAAAGACTCGTCACGGCCGCTCTTCATGCTCGTCACGGCGATGGACAAAGGACTGTTCAAAATTGAGGTGAACGAGTTTCTGCCGGACGGAGAGTATTGCCTCTCGCCCGATGGGTCCAATCAGGTCTTCTGCTTCGCCGCGCAGTAGGGCCAACCGTGATCGCGTTGGCCTGTGGGAGTGCGCTCGCCAGTGTCGCAATCTGGGTCCTCCTCAGCTTGGGGCTGGCCCGCCCGTGGCCGGTGTGGTTCGCTGTCGCGGCGGCGGCCGCAGGTGTGTGGCGAGTGGCGCGGCCCCGTTGGAAGACGCCCCATCCGATGTGGCTTGCCGCATTGCCGGGCGTGCTGCTGACGTTTGTTCATGCGCTTGCTCCTGAGATCCAACCCGACGCGAATACCTATCACCTTGGACTCGTGGCTGACTGGGCTCGCACCGGCGCCTTCAGCCCGAAGATCGGGTTTTACGATCTCCTCCCGCTCGGGCTGGAAACGCTCTTTCTGCCTGCCTACCTGGCCGTGGGGCCTGTCGGGGCAAAACTCGTTCATTTCGGCTTCTTCCTCGCGAGCCTGCCCCTGATTTCTCGTGTCGGGCAACAATGCGGAGTGGACCGATCGCGGGCCTTGCTGGCGGCCGTGTTCTACTCCTGGACGCCAGTGGTCATGATCGCTGCCTCGTCGGCTTACTCCGATGCTGCGCTGGTCTTCTTTACACTGGCGGCGTTTTCGGCCTTGCATGATGAACGGGACCGCGCGGCAGGGCTGGCTGCGGGATTCTGTTACGCGATCAAAGTGACCGGCGGCCTGGTTGGCGTGGCCGGGGTTCTGTGGCTCGCCTCGCGGCGCCAGTGGCGGCGAGCGCTCTGGTTTAGCGGCGCGGCGCTGGTTCCCTCCCTGCCCTGGGCACTACGCGCATTGTGGATGACGGGCAACCCGGTCGCGCCGCTGGGGAATTCGATCTTCCCAAACGACGCCTTCCACGCCTACACCGAACAGGTTCTCGCGAACCACCTGGCCAACTACGGCGGCCTGAGTATTGGAGAGATTGTGAGATCGTTGCTGTGGGGCGGCGAGTCGCTCCAGGGCTTGCTGGGACCAGTTTGCATCCTGTTGCCACTGGCGTTGGCCGCCTTGCGTTGCAGGGCGACGCGGCCAGTGGTTGTGGCCGCGCTGATCCTCGCGCTTCCCTGGACGCGAAACCTGGGAGCGCGCTTCCTGATGCCAATGCTGCCCTTCGCCTTGCTGGCAGTATCCTCGGTCCTGCCGCGCAGGGTGTTCGCGGCAGCGACGGTACTGCATGCCATTCTGGCGATGCCTGTGGTCATGGATCGCTACACTGATGCCGGCGCGTGGCGCCTTCGCGGCATTCCCTGGCAGGCTGCACTGGGCATCCAACGATCAGAAGACTATCTCGCCGGACACGTCTGGGAGTACGGCTTCTGCAAAACGATTTCGAAGTTCGTCAAGCCCGGGGATGTTCTTCTCGATCTGTACGCATTGCCTTATGCCTATCTGCCGGTGGTTCCGCTGGGGCCGCTGCCTTCGGCTGAGTTCGACAACATCGTCTACACGCTCAATTCCGCCACTGGGGCGATGCCGGACAACGTCTTTGAACTCGAGTGCCGCTGGCCGCTGCAGTTCACGCGGGAGGTGAGGCTCTCTTCCGCGTCTTCCTGGCCGGCTCCGCTCGCTCTCACTGAGGCGCGGCCCTTGCGGAACGGCATCCCGGTGAGCATCAGCCGAAACTGGTTCCTCGACGCATCGCCCAATGCGGGGGACTCGCCGCTGGCCATCGACAACAACCGGGCCAGTCGCTGGAGCACGCTGGAGCACCTTCGAGGGGGAGAGTGGTGGGCACTTCGATTCGACAGGCCGGTCCCCACCGACGGCATCGTGCTTGGCGTGGTCAACGCCGATCAAAATCTACAACTGCGAGTGAATGTCACAGACATGGGCGGTCTCAATCACCAGGCCTGCGCGGACATGCCGAGGACACGCACCCCGCTGGACTTCAACCGCAAGCAAGCCGTCGCCTTCGCCAAAAGCCGCGGCGTGCGCTGGATCGTCGGCAGGTTGCAGGGCGGCGGGCACGCTCAGATCACCAGAGCCTTGAACATGGTGCCCGAGTCGTTCGGCGTCACCCCTGTTGCTCGCTTCGAAGACCTCGTCCTTTTCCGCGTGGATTAAGGATCGGCGTTGCACACTGTGATAGAACAACAGTCATCTGACTTGAGGAGGAGAATCGGATGAGAATATATCTGTGCGCCGCAGGTCTTTTGACGGCGATCGGAGCGATGGCCTGGCAGAGTTCGCTCGCCAGCTTGAAGTTGACCCGGGAGACATTTGAGCGGCAGGTGACAAACTACGTTCAGAACTCCGTCAACAGCTCCGGCGGGTCGATGCAGGAGCCGGGCATGGGCCGCGCCGGCGCGCAGGCCTTGCTGGCGATGGACGATGCAACGCGAGCGACTGTGGTGAAGGAACTGAGCCTTGCGGCAAAGGCGTTTGTGATGTCACCGGCGTTTGCGGCGTCTTACGACGCATACCTGAAGACCTCGCGCAACGCAGTCAACCACGGAGTAGCCATCAAAGACACTGAAGCGGAGATGAGGGCGGCGGCGAAAAGCACCGACATGGCTGCCGTGCAGGCGGCGACAAACAACATGATGCGCGATTCCTATCGTAAGAGCGTCATGCAGAGGCTGGATTCGATCGCCAAGCTGGACAAGCAGGTGCTGGAAATGATGGCGAGCGCCGATGTCCAAATGATGGACGCATCGATGCCTTCTACCGCGGAGGAAAAGGCAAACGTCGCAAAAGCCAAGACCATGCTGAAGGAAGCAACGCAACAGGCGGCGAGCGACATCGTCAAGGCGCGAGCCACCTACAAGTCGGCGCTGATGCTTGCGGCGGGGTTGGGTGGAGATGCGCAAGTCGCCGCGGGGTTGGACGCCGAAAAAAAGCGCGAGCAACAGCTTAATTACAACCGCCTGCTGTTAAAGCCGGCGCTCAAGAACCGGCTTCAGGACTTCCTCGCAATCGCCCGCACCGTGGATTTCAAGGCTCCCACGGTGATGAAAGGCGGCAAGAAGCTGTTCGTCGACCGGGCCTTTGAGAGTAAGAGCGGCTTCTGGAAGATGCTCTACCGGCTTGGCCCGGGGGGGACGGGCGCGGCAGTCGCGGTGGCACAAGGTTGGATCGCTGAGCTATAGGCTGGTGCTGGCGGAAGGCGCGCTCAGATCCTGCTGCCCGCGATATGCGCTGCGATCTGCCCGCCGTGGAAGCGGCCGTTCTCGATGAAGATCTCGTTGGTGTGCATCCCGGCCACGAGCACGCCGGCCAGGTAGATGCCCTTGCGCTCGCTCTCCAGCGTCTCCGGGTCGGCGCGAGGGCGCGCGGGTCTCGGGATCGAAGACGATCCCGTGCGCGGCCAGGAACTCGGTGTCCGGGCGGTAGCCGGTCATCGCGAAGACGAAGTCGTTCGTCAGCGCCAGTTCGCCCTCCGGCGTCGACAGCAGCACATCGATTCTCGCGGATCTCGCGCACGCGTGGAGTTGAAGTACGCCTGGATCTCGCCCGCTCTTGATGCGGTTCTCGATGTTCGGCTTGATCCAGTACTTCACGCTGGTCGGGATCTCCGGCGCCGCGATGGACCAGCGTGACGCGCGCGCCCGTCCAGTACAGCTCCAGCGCGGCGATCGCCGCCGAGTTCTTCGCCGCCGACCACCGCAACGTCCTGGTCGTAGTACGGGTGCGGCTCCTTGTAGTAGTGGATGACCTTGGGCAGGTCCTCGCCGGGCACGTTGAGCAGGTTGGGCAGGTCGTAGTAGCCCGGTGGCGAGCATGACCTTGCGCGCCTCGATAGGTGTGCGGGCAGCCCGTGCCGGTCGGTGGTGTGCACCTGAAAGCGCCGTCCTCGCCGTCGATGCCGATCGACCCGCTCGTACTGGTGGATGTCGAGCCCGTAGTGCTCGGCCACGCGGCGGTAGTACTTCAGCGCCTCGGCGCGGGTGGGCTTCTCGCCCAGCGCCGTCATCGGGATGTCGCCGATTTCCAGCAGCTCCGGCGTGGTGAAGAACGTCATGTGCGTCGGGTAGTGGTAGAGCGAGTTGGCCACGCAGCCCTTATCGAACAGGACGGCCGACAAGCCGCGCTTGCTTCAACTCGATGCCGCAGGCGAGGCCGGTGGGCCCCGCGCCGACGACCACGGCGTCGAACACGCGTCACAGCATTCCTTCGACGCTGCGTGTAGACGGCCTCCAAGCGCGCGCCGGCAGCGCCGCGGCATCCTTGCCGCCGGCCTCGGCCATGTCCGGGCGGCCGCCGCCCTTGCCGCCGACGGCCTGCGCCACCGCGCCCGCCAGCTTGCCGGCGTGCACCTTTGCCGGTGAGGTCCTTGGTCACGGCGGAGACGATCGACACGTGTCCGTCGTCGGCTGCCGCGAGCACCACCACGGCGCTCTTCCACTTGTTGCGCAGCGAATCGGCCAGCGCGCGCATCTGCTGCGCGGTCCATGCCGTCCACGCGCGCCGACGAGCACCTTCACGCCCTTGATGTCGCGCGCCTGCGCTTCCAGATCGCCCGCGGCGGCCTGGGCGACCTTTTCCTTCAGCTGCTCGACCTGCCGCTCGAGCGCGCGCTGCTGAGCCGATCAGCTTCTCGACCTGCTCCAGCAGCTCCGGCTCGGACGTGCGCAGCGCCGGCGACACGCTGTGCACGCAGCGATCGACAGTCTCCTGGAACCGCTGCAGCGCGCCCTCGCCGGTGATGGCTTCGATGCGGCGCACGCCCGCCGAGATGCTGCCTTCGTAGACGATCTTGCACGAGGCCGATGTCGCCGGTGCGGCCGACGTGCGTGCCGCCGCACAGTTCCCGGCTGAAGCCCGGGCACCGAAACCACGCGCACCTTCTCGCCGTACTTCTCGCCGAACAGCGCCATGGCGCCGGTGTCGAGCGCCTGGTCGAGGTCCATCAGATCGGTGGTAGACCGGCGTGTTGCGCAGGATCTGCTCGTTCACCAGCCGCTCGACCTCGTCCAGCTCCTCGGCGGTCCATCGCGGCGTAGTGGGTGAAGTCGAAGCGCAGGCGGCCGGGCTCCACCACGCTGCCGGCCTGCTTGACGTGCGTGCCGAGCACCTGTGCGCAGCGCGGCGTGCAGCAGGTGCGTGGCGGTGTGGTTGCGCATCGTCGCGCGGCGCCGCGACTTCGTTCACGCGCGCCTGCAACAGCGTCGCCGACGTGCGATCGGCGCGTGCATCATGCGACCCTGTGCACGGTGAGCCCGGGCACGCGCGCGGATAGGTCGTCGACACATGCGCCAGCGGCTCGCCGGTCTTCCGGATTGATGAGCGACCCCCGTGTCGCCCACCTGGCCGCCGGACTCGGCGTAGAACGGCGTCTGGTCGAGGACGATTTCGCACTTCTGCGCCGGCGACCGGCATCGCACCGGTTCTGCTGGTCCACCAGGAGGGCCAGGACCTGCGCAGGCTCCGACTCCAGCGTCTCGTAGCCGAGGAACTGCGTGCGGCCCTGGCCGAGCAGCTCCTGATAGACCGGGGCGACCTGCGCCTTCTCGGCGCCCTTCCAGCTGGCGCGGGCGCGCTCGCGCTGCTGCTCCATCTCGCGCGTCGAAGCCCGTCGCGGTCGATGGTCAGGCCCGACTCGCGCGCCATCTCCTCCTGTTCGTCGAGCGCCAGGCCGTAGGTGTCGTAGAGCTTGAACGCGGCCGCGCCGGGCAGCAGTCCGCCGGCCGCGGACTTCGCCTCGTCGTGGAACACCTTCTCGGCCACCTGGAACGTGGTGGCGTAGCGGTGCTCTTCGTCCTTGACGACGCGCGCCACGCGCTGCACGCTCTCCATCAGCTCCGGGATAGGCGGGCCTGCATCAACTCGGCGACGAAGCCGGTCAGCTTGTAGAGGAACGGCTCCTCGCACGCCGATCATGCGCGCGTTGCGCATGGCGCGCCGCATGATCTTGCGCAGCACGTAGCCGCGGCCTTCGTTGGAGGGCACCACGCCGTCGTGAATCAGGAACGCGGTGGCGCGGGCGTGGTCGGCGGCGATGCGCAGCGACGGTATCGACGCGCGCGTCGTCGCCGTAGCGTCGACGCCGAACAGCTCGGCGGCGCTGCTCGACGATGGGCAGCAGCAGGTCGCGTGTCGTAGTTCGAGAGCTTGCCCTGCAGGATCGCGGCGACGCGCTCCAGGCCCATGCCGGTGTCGATGGAGGGCCGCGGCAGCGGCGTCAGCTTGCCGCTGCTGTCGCGGTCGTACTGCATGAAGACCAGGTTCCAGATCTCGACGAAGCGGCCGCCGCCGTCGCTGCGGAAACTGCTCGTGCTCGCGGCCAGGCTCGGCGGCTGCCGGGCCCGAGGTCGTAGTGGATCTCCGAGCACGGACCGCAGGGCCCGGTCTCGCCCATCTGCCAGAAGTTGTCCTTCTCGTCGAGCCGGAAGATGCGGTCCTTCGGCACGCCGGCGACCTTCTGCCACAGCTCCTCGGCCTCGTCGTCCTCGCGGAAGACGGTGACGTAGAGCCGGTCCTTGGGCAGGCCGTAGTCCTTGGTGATCAGGTCCCAGGCGAAGTCGATGGCATCGGCCTTGAAGTAGTCGCCGAAGGAGAAGTTGCCCAGCATCTCGAAGAACGTGTGATGGCGGCGCGTGTAGCCGACGTTCTCCAGATCGTTGTGCTTGCCGCCCGCGCGGACGCACTTCTGCGACGGTGGTGGCGCGCGAGTAGTCGCGCTTCTCCATGCCGAGGAAGACGTCCTTGAACTGGTTCATGCCCGCGTTGGTGAACAGCAGCGTGGGATCGTTCGGCCGGAACCAGCGAGGAGCTGCGGACAACGCGGTGGCCGCGGGCGGCGAAGAAATCGAGAAATTTCTGGCGTATGTCGTGACCGGTCACAATCTTTTCATTGTGACACGCAGGCAATGGCGCCCATCCGGTGTATTCTAGGCTAACCAGTCAGGAGGGTGCGGACTATGGCAAAGGCGATTCGGGGTCCAGTCGGCGCGGGTGGCGGTAATCGCCCGGCCGACGTGTTTACGGTCCAATACCTGCTGAACCTGGTCCCGAAGAGTCAGGGTGGGCCCTCCCCTGAATTGGCCGTCGACGCCATCTGCGGGCCCCTCACGAAGGCCGCCATCCTGAAGTTCCAGAAGGCGGGCGGAGCCCCCTGCGATGGCCGTATCGATCCCGGTGGTCCAACTCTAAAGAAACTCCTGGCCTTCGATCCCTACCCGACGCAGGACCTCTCCGCGGCGATGGCGGGCAAAATCGGAAAGGCCGGAAGCGCGGCACAGAAGGCTGCTGCCGAGGTCATTATCCGCAAGATCGGTGAAGCCATGGCTAAAGCCCACGGCAATGGCTCAATCCCGGGCGCCGCCACAGCAATAGCGGACATCGTTCTCAAGGCCACTCAAGCCGCGGCAAAGGTGGTCGAACAGGCTGCAAAGCAAGGCGGACTTCCGGTCGGACCGAATCCTTTCGGCCCGCCGCCGGCATTCAAGTTGCAGGAGGTGATTCGGAAGGCCGTTGAAGCGGCACAGAAAGTGGCGGAACAAACCGCCAAACAGGCCGGCAAAACTCCGGGAGCCCCGGTCTTCAATCCAATGCCCCAGGTAGCCGAATCCGCAGCGAAAGCGGCATCTTCCATCGCTGATGCTGCGATCAAGGCGGCAGAGGCTGTCGCGAAGTTAGGCAAGATCCCCCACTCCCCGGCGCCGCCCATCCAGTCGGGGTTGGGCGATTTGGCCGCTAAGCTCGCCGGAGTCATTAAGCTGGCGACCGACTCCGCGGGGAAAGCCGTCGAAGAAGCGGCGAAGGCGGCCGCAAAGGGATCTTCAAAAATCTTCGGCTAGAGCTGACCGTAAGGAAGCGGTGCGCGTACTCATGACCAATGGCTGGAACTAAACGCCGGGGACTCACCCGGTTCGCACGTGAAGTTGTCATTCCTTCCGGGCCCGACCGCAAGCCCAGACTGCGGCGCGCCGCATCTCCATTCCGGCTCAGGTACGGCAAATCCCCGGTGCATCGCTGGGGGATCTTCGCAGGGCAGGATATCCCCGCCCGGCGCCGGGTCATCGAATATACCGGCGAGCGAATCAGCCCGGACGAGGTCCGGCGGCGCGCGGCCAGGCCCCATGTCTACCTATTCTGGCTCGGCAAACGCTGGGCGATCGACGGCGCTATAGGCGGCAGCGGAGCCGAGTTCATCAACCATTCGTGCCAGCCAAACCTCGTGGCCCGCGTGCGCAGCGGGCGCATCTGGCTGGTGAGCAGACGGCCCATTGAGAAAGGCGAAGAACTGCTGTTCGATTACTGCTTGAGCGGCGGAATCCCCGTGAAATGCAAGTGCGGTGCGCCCAACTGCCGAGGCTATTTGAACTACCGAAACCGCTCCGAGTTGAGGCCAGTGCGTCCTATGGAGTGACTGGGAAATTACGGAAAAGTCAGGAAAGGACAAGGTCATGAAGGGCAGATGGATGACGATGACGGCTGCGGTCCTGTTGACCGCGGGCCTGGCAGTGGCGGGAAGCGACCCCAATCAGACTCTGGCAGGGGGCCAGGATCGTCTGGCCGGCAAGGTCCGGCACGAAATCCTGATGCTGCCCTACTACGGCGTGTTCGATGCTATCGGCTTTCAAGTCGACGGATCGACTGTGAAGCTTTCCGGACAGGTCACACGGCCCTACGCTGAAGAGTGACATCGGCCGGATTGTGGCTCGGCTGGAAGGCGTCAGCGCGGTGGAGAACAAAATCGAAGTGCTGCCTCTGTCGCCGTTTGACGACCGGATCCGGCTGGCAGTCCTGCGCTCCATCTACGGCTACCCGGCGTTGCAGCGTTACGGCATGCCGCCGATCGCGCCAATCCGCATCATCGTGGAAAATGGCCGCGTGCAACTGCAGGGCGTCGTGGACAACGAAATGGATAAGAACCTGGCCTTCATGCGGGCCAACGGAGTATCGGGCGTTTTCGCGGTTGAGAACAACCTCGTGGTCAGCCGTAAGTCGAGCTAATCCAATCGCACCGAAGGACGACGGGCGGGGCCATGAGCCCCGCCCGTTTTGTTTTTGGTTGTGCTGTTCGAGGATCTGACGGATCAGAACTCGTAGCGCAGGCCGAACTGCATGACGCGCGGCTGGCTCAGCAGTGTGCTGTACTTTCCAAACGTGCCGGAAGACGAAATGTCGAGCGAGAGGCTGGCGACATCGAAGCGGGACGTGTTGGTCAGGTTGAAGGTCTCCCACCGGAACTGGATGGAATGGCCTTCCGCGTAAGGCATCATGAAACGCTTGGCGACGTTCAGGTCGATGTTGAAAACGCCGTCACCCCGCAGTCCGTTGCGAGTGCCGATGCCGCCGGGAAGCTCATAGTCGAATGCTGAAAGAGCATAGCCCGGATCCTTGAACAGGCCTGGGCCGCTCGAACCCGCGAGCGCCTGCATGTTCTTGTTCTGTATGGTCTCGACGGGCTTTCCGTTCCAGAGCGCCCAGTTGTTGTTGTTCCAGTTGGTGGGCCATACGCCGTTCTCAGCGACGCTGATCGGGAAACCGCTGGACCATGCGCCACAGACCCGAAATCTGCCAGCCGCCAATGATGGCGTCGGCCCAACCGGGAATGCTCGTGCCGTACTTCTTGCCCTTGCCGAAGGGCAGGTTGTACACGCCCATCGCGCTGAACAAGTGAGTGTTGTCGTAGTCGGAAACACCCTTCATCAGGCCGGGCTGCCACGGGTTCCAGATGACGCCGGTGGCGGTGGTGACACGCTCGGTATTGGAACGAAGGTCGATGGATTTGCCGTAGGTGTAGTTGAAGTCCAACTGGTCGCCGTTGTTGAAACGTTTGCGAGCGTTCAACTGAGCGGCGTGGTAGTTGCCCCCGCCGATCGAGCTGAACACCGAGAGGTACGAGAACTGCGGATTGTAGAAGGCGTACGGTCCGAGTTTGGAACAGCGATTTGAGCCGCTGCAGTTGCCTTGGCCGGCGCCTGTATCGAGCTGATACAGAGCATAGGTCCAGTCATACTGATTGGCGTTGAAGCGGTTGTAGGCCACCTGGGTGGCCGTGAGGGAACCCGTGGCCGCAGTGGAGTACATGTTCTCCCAGAAGGGCACCTTCTGAACCTGCGCTGTAGGCACTTCGGCGTTGACCTGGCGAGCCAGAATGGATGCGGCTTCGAAGTAAGTCTGTCCAGAGGCGGGGTCCTTCAGGTCAGTCGGCATTGCGGCGTCGCGGCGGATCAGCGAGCGGCGCGATTGGCGGCCGACGTAGGAGCCCTGGACGAACCAGCCATTGCCGAACTCGTGGCCGATGCTGAAGTTCATCGTCATGGTGTAAGGCGGCTTGAGGGTGTCGTCCAGGCCGTTCGTGATGGCGAACAGGTTGGGATAGGTGGCGGGGAAGGTAGCCGGCGGAGGGGCCGGCAGCAGCCCGGCTGGAATCTGGTCAATGCCCGTGAAGCGGGGGGCAGACTGAATTGTCAAGACGGCGGCGGGGTTGGTCAATGCGTTCGAAAGGCCGAAAGCCGTCGCATCGTATCTCTGCATCAGTCCGCTGCCGAACAGGTCGTAGAACATGCCCCATCCGGCGCGAATGGAAGTCTTTTGGTTGGGTGAATAGGCAAGGGCAATGCGCGGCGCCCAGTTCTTCTTGTGGAAGGCGTAAAGGTCGCGCCCACCCTTGTCTTTGGGGAGGAAGGAAATCGGACCGGCTTCCATCTGCGACTTGCCCTGCTGGGCGAGACCGCCGCGCATGTCGAACCAGTCGCCAATGGGAATGTTGGGGGAAACCTGCTGGCCATTCGCCTCGTAGATCGGCGGCGCAAGGGTGTAGCGCAGACCGGCTGTGACAGTCAATTGGCGATTGACCTTCCAGGTGTCCTGAACATAGAACTCGTACTCATCGGCGTGGAACTTGCGCTGCACCGGAGCGCCGTTGGCGAGCACCGTGCCGTCGACCAGGTAGTTGTACTGAGCGTTGCCCTGAGTCACCAGGCCCATCACGTCTGCCATCGCATAGCGGAACTGGTTGTACGCGGAAGCAGGCACGTCCGGGAATGGGGCGTTCAGGCCCGAACCGCTGCCTGTCAGCCAGGAGGCGTTCGCAACGGCGCCGGAGTATGAGTTGGTGGAGTTGTCCTTGTTGTTGGTGATCGTCCGGAAGATGCCGCCGAACTGGACGTTGTGCGAACCCTTGATCCAGTTCATGTCTTCGGCGAAGGTGTGCACGGGAATGATCGTAGCCGCACCCCGTGTGATGCCGACTGGGTTGTCCATCCCGCGCAAGGTGATGGCGGAGAAGTTGGCAATGCCCGTCGTCTCTCCGCCGGCTCGAGTCAAACCGTAGCGGAAGTTGCTCACCAGGGTGGAGGTGAAGAGGCTGGTCAGGCCTACGGCGATGCCCTTGTTGTTTCTCAGCGTGACTCCGTTGGCCGGCTGGCCAGGGAACTGCGGCAGCCCTTGCTCGTTGTCGTTCTGCAGGTTCCCGCGGACGAAGAGGGTGTGCTTGCTGTTGGAGTCCAACAGATAATCGGCACGCGCGATGTAGTTTCTCCAACTCAGCGGAGTGGGAGCCGTGAAGCGGTAGCCCACGAAGTTCAAGCCGTCGCCGACTGTCGTATCGTTCGGGGTCGGGTAGCTCTGCATGACGTTCAGCGCCGCCTGGTTGACGCCGCGCGGATCGAGAAGCGTGGCAATTTCAGTCGGTGTAACCGCCCCCAATGTGCCATTGGTGCGCCGGTACGTGACAATTCCCTGACGCATTGCCATCGAGGGAACCGTTCGAAGAGCCTGGCCGTCCTTGGCGTCCCTGCGGGCCTCGTAGTTGCCGAAAAGAAAGAACCGGTTCTTGATGATCGGTCCGCCCAGCGAACCGCCATAGATGTTGCGGATCAGCTTCTGGCGTTCGACGCCGGAGGAGTTCAGAAAAAAGTCGTTGGCCGTGGTGATGGTGTTGCGGTGATACCAATACGCGGAACCGTGCAGTTCGTTCGTGCCGCCCTTTGTCACCATGACCACCTGTGCGCCCGAGGAGCGGCCACTATCGGCCGTGGCGTTCAACGTTGTGACGCGAAACTCCTGGACCGAATCGGGAGTCACTGCGAAGAACGCTCGTGAATGCGTTCCTTTGATCCTGGTCATTGACGTCAACGCCGTCGAGCGTGACGTTCGCCTGATCGGATTTGCCGCCGTTGACGGCGCCGTTGCGTGAATCCGTGTCGTCCTCGCTGGTGAATACCACGCCCGGCTGAAGTGCCAGCAGGCCGACGATGTTGCGCGCGTTCAACGGGAAGCTGAACGATCGGCTTGTTGCTGATGGCGTTGCCGATCGAGGAGTCCACCGTGTTCAGGGACTGCGCCTCGGCCGAAATCGCGATCGTCTCGGTGACCTGGCCGACTTCCATCTTCACGTTCACCGTCGCCGGGTTGTTGACGAGCAATTGGACGTCGTTGATCGATCGCCGTCCGGAAACCGCTCGCCTTGACCGTGATCCTGTACTTGCCAGGGACAACCTGCAGGAACGCGTAGTTGCCCGCGGAATCTGCGGTGGCTGTTCGCCGCGTATTCGTGTCCAGGTTCTCCAGCTCCAACGAGGCTGACGGAATGACAGCTCCCGATGGGTCGCTGACAACGCCGCTTACCTGCGATGTGGCTTGGGCACATAGCATGAACGGCAGTGCTAGCGAGATCAAGGCGATAGATGCGAGACGTTTCATCGTGGCTCCCTGCAGAACTGAATCAACTGACAACACGTTAGTATTCGGAAGCGGATAGGATTACCCGGCGACCGGCCCGCCCGAAAGGACGGAGTAAACCCAGGTCAAACGGATCACCCTGCCCCTAAAGCGGTTACACATTTTCTAACAAGCGTAACGCCATGCTGTCAATCAGATAATTTTATGCTGATTATCGAGAAGCCTGATGAGGGGATTGTAGAACTAACTCTTTCACTATCAGTTGTATAGCTTTTCTAGGGTCGACCGCTCGTGTGATCTGCCGACCCATTACGAGGTAATCCGCACCGGCCCGTATTGCTTCCTCCGGCGTTGTCACTCGCTTCTGATCCCCCGTTGACGCCCCCGCGCTCCGCACTCCAGGCGTAACAAGCGTCACTCCGGAACCGGCTAATTGCCTGACTCTTGTAACTTCCAGAGGCGAACAAACGAAGCCGTCGGCACCCGCATCCACCCCGCGCCTCACGAATTCGTCCACCAGGTCGGGAACTGTCCAGCCTCGATACCCCATCGCTTCCAGATCAGTTTGATCGAAGCTGGTCAGCACGGTGACGGCGAGGATCTTCAGCTTCGCACCTGCCGCACCCTCTTTGGCGGCGCGAATCGCCTGCGGACTCGAGTGCACGGTCAGAAATCTCGCGCCGAGCCTGGCGACCTGCGCGGCGGCTCGCTTCACCGTCTCACCGATGTCGTGCATCTTCAGGTCAACGAAGACGTCGTTGCCGCCGGCCACCAGTTCGCGGACCAGGTCGGGGCCTGCTCCGCTAAACAGCTCCAGCCCCACTTTGTAGAAATGAGTCTCACCCTCAATCCGGGCCACCAGGGACTTCGCCTCCGCGGCTGTTTCCACATCGAGAGCGACAATGATCGGGTTGTAGTTCATAAGATGACGATTGGGCGCTCGCCCCGTTCGAGTACACGGCCAACCACGGGCAGCCCCGCGGCCGCGCTCTCCGGCAATGCCAGCAGCAAACCGCCTGACGTTTGAGGGTCGTACAATAGCGCTTCGACTTCCGGGGCAATGTTGGCTGCCAGGGAGACCGAGCAGGAAGCGAAGTCGCGATTGTTGCCCAAACCGCCAGGCTGAGCCCCGGCGGCCGCGTATTCCAACGCCCCTGGCAGGAAGCGCAGCTTCGACGAATCGATCTCAAGGGTGACACCGCTCGCCCGCGCCATCTCCCGGGCGTGGCCGATCAGGCCGAAGCCGGTGATGTCCGTGCAGCCGTGCGCCTCGCACTCGATCCTGTTCAGGACCAGCATCGAGGCGATGGCCGCCTCAACATCCTCAGCCCGCGCGATTCCACGCTTCAGCGCCGTGGAAACCACGCCTGTACCGAGCGGCTTGGTGAGAGCCAGAACATCCCCGGGGCGCGCCCCGGCGTTGGTCCAGACCTTGCCCGGGTCCACCATCCCCGTGACAGCGAATCCGAACTTGATCTCGTCATCGTTCACGCTGTGGCCGCCGACCACCGAGCAACCGGCCTCGGCCATCTTGGCGAAGCCGCCTTCAAGGATCGCTCTCAGGTCCTCCAGGTCGCCCTTGGCCGGATAGCAAAGAACCGAGAGCGCGGTCAGTGGCCGGCCCCCCATCGCGTAGACGTCACTCAGGGCGTTAGCCGCCGCAACCTGGCCGAAAGTAAAGGGATCGTCCACGATAGGCGTGAAGAAGTCGACCGTCTGCACCAGGGCACACGTATCGCTCAGCTTGTAGACGCCCGCGTCGTCGGACGTCTCAAACCCGACCAGAACGTTACTGTCAGCCGGCCTGGAAAGCCCGGAGAGCACGGAGTCCAAAACCTTTGGACTCAACTTGGACGCTCAACCGGCGGCTTTCACATGCGCCGTCAGCTTCTTTGACGACATCCTTTCCAGTCTAGAAAAGAAAATGGCCCCGGTCTCGCCGGGGCCTAAGCAATCTTGGGAAAGGAGTGAGGAGTTAAGGGAGAGGAGTTAACAGCAAAGTCAAAGAGTCATACCCTGAGTGCCGATTGTGCGGAACTCGTATTGCTGGATCTCAACAGCGGCGGTGCCGCTTTCGCACCGGACGATTCGACCTTTGGCGACCAGTTTCAGCGCCATGCGGTTTTCCAACTGAGCCGGCCAACTGATGGCCATTTCCAGCCTCTTGCCGGGCAGGAGCGCCCGATCCGTCGTGAACAATACTCCGCTGGAGCTCATGTTAAGGGTGGTACCGAGCCCGACGTCGCTTCCATGCCGTTTGCTCAGCATTTTGAAGCGAACCTCGCGTTCGATAGGAAAGCGATCAGCAGCCCTGCGATCCAAAGTGGCTCTGGAGGGAGAAGCAGATGTGTCAGCACCGAAAAAGTTCATAATCTGTTTCCGCTCAACTAGATTGACTATCGCCTTTCAAATGAGGTGTCTCAATAGTGAAATGGTTGGGTTTCTGCCGAGTACCTTGGTACCATCAAGTACCCATGAAATCCTTGAGCTTGTTGATTCTAATGACTTCCGCTCTCGCCATGGGGGCGGACAAGAAACCCATCCACCCCGAAGGCGCCAAGCCCGCCGGTCCCTATTCGCCCGGAATTGTTGCCGGGGGAACGCTTTACGTCGCCGGACAGGTCGGCCGGGACAAGGACGGAGCATACCCTGCAAAGTTCGAGGACGAGGTCGCGCAGACTCTCGAAAACGCCGGAGCCATCATGAAGGCGGCCGGCTACACCTTCGCCGACGCGGTGACCGTGCAGGTCTATATGACCGACATGGAGCTCTTTCAGAGCATGAACACGGTCTATATGAAGTACTTCCCCGACCCCAGGCCGGCGCGCACCACTGTCGGGATAGCCAAACTCGTGGGCCCCGCCAGGATTGAGATCACGATTACGGCGTGGAAGGACCCGAACCCGGGTCCGGTTCGCCTCCAGCCCGCTCGCTGATCCACTTGCGGATCTGCTCCAGTCGCTCTCTGATCCTGCGCTTCCGTACCTCGCCCCGTGGGCTCGTAGAACTGCGTCCCGGCGAGTTCGTCGGGCAGGCATTGCATGGCGCTGAGCCCTTCCGGGCTGAGGTGCGCGTGATCGTAGCCCGTCCCGTAGCCCCACTGCTTCATCGCCCGTGTCGGCGCGTTCCGAAGCTGCATCGGGACCTGGTAAGAAGGCTGGTTTCGGGCCGCCTCTTGCGCCAGTCCCAAAGCTCGATAGGCCGCGTCGGATTTCGGCGCGACCGCCAGATAGATGGCGGCATGGGCCAGCGCCAGGTCGCCTTCGGGAATACCCAACAAGTGCGCCGTCTGCTGGCAGGCGATGGCCAGTTCGACGGCCTTCGGGTCCGCCAGCCCAACATCCTCGATAGCCATCCTCACCAGCCTGCGGGCGATATAGATCCGGTCCTCGCCGGCCTCCAGCATCCGCGCCAGCCAGTAGAGCGCGGCATCGGGATCGGAGCTTCGCACGCTTTTGTGCAGAGCCGAGATCAGATTGAAGTGCTCCTCGCCCGCCCTTGTCATAGAGCAGCAGCTTGCGCTGAACGGCATCTGAAACAGCCTGCGGCCCCAGGCGCCCCTCCTCGCTCGCGGCCGAGGCGATTTCCAGGATGTTGTAGGCGGAACGGGCATCCCCGCTGGCATAGATCGCGATCTGCTCGAGCAGCGCCGGGTCGGCCTCAACCCCCATCACGGCGGCGGCCCGCTTGAGCAGTTCGACGAGCTCTTCTGTAGTGAGCGGCCGCAGCGCGTACACCTTGGAACGCGACAGCAAGGCCGAATTCACCTCGAAGGAGGGGTTCTCCGTGGTGGCGCCGATCAGGATGATGTCTCCCCGTTCGACGTAGGGTAGAAACGCATCCTGCTGCGCCTTGTTGAAGCGGTGGATTTCGTCGATGAACAGGACTGTCCGCTGTCCCACGCGCCGAGCCCGTTCCGCCTCGGCCATCACTTCCTTGATCTCCTTGATGCCGCTCATCACCGCGCTGAAAGGCACAAAGTGACATTGCGTCTGCCGGGCCACCAGCGTTGCCAGCGTGGTCTTGCCGGTGCCGGGCGGCCCCCACAGGATCAATGAGGTCAGGCGGTCCTTCTCGATCTGCACGCGAAGGGGCTTCCCCGCCCCGAGAATGTGCTCCTGCCCGACGAATTCTTCGAGCGTCTGCGGCCGCATCCTTTCGGCCAGTGGACGCGGCGCGCTCGCGTCGGGCTGATCGAACAGGCTGTTCATTCTCCCCGCCTCCGTCGCATGGCCTCGTACAGGACGATCGACGTGGCCACGGCGGCGTTCAGGCTTTCCACCCCAGTCGTGGGGATGTGCAGATCGTGGCCCGCCCCCGACATGCCTGTGCTCACACCGCGGCCTTCGCTGCCGATCACCAGGGCAGAAGGCAGCGTCCAGTCGGCGTCCGGCAAAGCCTGACCTCCGCGAGGAACCGCGATCCAGGTCTGCACGCGGCGCTGCTTCAATGCCGCACGCACGGTCTGCACGTCCAGCCCTTCGACGAACGGGACACGGAACAGTGAGCCCGCGCTGGCCCGCACCGTTTTCGGATTCCATGGCGAAACTGAGCCCTTCAGAAACAGCAGGCCGGTTGCGCCGAAGGCCTCCGCCGCGCGCGCAATCGTGCCCGCGTTGCCCGGATCCTGAATCCCGTCCAGAATCACGACCAGCGGCTTGCCCCGAAACACGTGGTCAAGCGTCCAGACGGGCGGCTCCACCAGCGCCAGCACTCCTTGCGCCGACTCGGTCGTCCCCACGTTTTCCAGCAGCCCGTCGGTGAGCGGATGCACTCGCGTATCCCGCAGCCGGGAGACGTGGCGCTCCACAATGCCCAGAACCCGGCGTTCGGCGAGCACGATCGGCACACGCAGCCCCGATCGCAGCGCCTCCTCCAGCAAGTGAAATGTCTCGGCCAGCAGGAGACCTTCCGCCGTTCGCGCCCCGCGCGAAGCCGCCCGGCGCACCTCTTTCAGCAATGGATTCTGTGCACTTGTGATTTCAGGGTTCTTGGCCATGGCGCTGCGGCTCCGGAAGACCGATAGTAGCTTACTGTAGGATAAGGTCGAACGATGCGGCGGCTTATCGCCATTGCGGTCCTGGTGGTCGGCTTGCCCGCGTCGGCGTGGGTGGTTTCGCTCGCCAAGGCGATCGAAATGCAGTCTTCGCTCGACGAGGCGCAGGAAGCAGACATCATCGTCGTGCTCGGAGCGGCCGAGTACAACGGACGCCCGTCCCCTGTCCTGAGAGCCCGGCTCGATCATGCCTTCGATCTCTATCGCCGCCGGATGGCGGTCTGGATCCTGACCACCGGCGGCGCCGGCGGCGACCCGCAATTCACGGAAGGCCACGTAGGGCGGAATTACCTTGTCAGCCGCGGCGTCCCGGCGGAGTCCATCGTCGTCGAAGGCGAAGGAGACTCCACCGTCTCCACCGTCCTGGCGGTCAGCGAGATCATGCGCCGGATGGGGCTCCGCTCGGCCATCCTCGTCAGCGACGGCTACCACATCTTCCGCGCCAAGCACATCCTGGAGCACGAGGGGATGGAGGTCTACGGCAGTCCCCGCCCCAGCCTCCATAAAGGCACCTTGCGGGAGCAGTGGCTCTACGTCCGCCAGGCGCTTGGCTATCTGCTCTGGCGCAGCGGCGTCAGTATTTGAGCCATCATGGAAGCATGCAACGGGTAATCCTGGCACTTTCCCTGCTCCTGTGCGCCGGCATTGCCGCCGCCAGGGACAAGTACGAAATCGACGTGAGGGCCATCGACTCGACGCTGACCAAGGAGAAGGACGGCCGTCTCGAGTTCGACATCAGGAAACAGACCTTCAAAGCCGACTCCGACTACGGCAAATTCACGGCCCCCCTGAGCGACATATCAGGCATGGAACTGGAGCGCCGGGGCGAACGTAACTATCTCAGGATCAAGGTCCGCCTCAAGACCGGAGAGACCGATTACTTCTTTGTTCTCAAGGAAGACAGTGCTGAAAAGGTCACAAGGCGTTTGACCGAACTCCAACAGGACACCAAGGTCGCCATCAAAGGGCTGTAGTGCGGCATCCGCGATAAAACAGGCAACCTTCTTCCCGCTGGTTCGTATTGGCTGACAGATGGCAACAATGCCCGATTTTGCCGAGATCGTCCGGGAGCACAAAGGCATGGTGTTCAGCATGGCCTATCACGCCCTGCAGGACCGTGCGGCCGCGGAAGACCTCACACAGGACGTCTTCCTCAGCCTCCACGAGAACCTGCAAAGGCTGGAGTCCCCGCAACACATCAAGCCCTGGTTGGCGCGCGTGACCAGCAACCGCGCCATCGATCAGATTCGAAAGCGGAAGTACCGCCGCGGTCCTTCGCTCGACCAGGTGCCCGAGCCGCGAGCCAAAGCCGAGCAGCGCGACCTGTTTCTCAGCCGCAACCTGCGGCGGACGGTCGCAGCACTTCCGGCTGCCGCCAGGATGATGATCATCCTGCGGTTTCAGGAAGATATGCAGCTGTCCGAGATTGCCCAGACCCTGGATATCCCGGTGCAGACGGTCAAGAGCCGGCTGCACCGCTCGGTGAATCTGCTGAGAGAGAAGATGCTGCGCAGGCAGGCGTCAGTCGAGGAGATGAAACAAGCATGAATGACCTCAACCGTTTCGAAGATCAGTTGCGCGACTCCCTGAGGCGGGTGGAACCGCCGGCCGGGCTCGAACAGCGGATTCTGGCCCGGGTTGAAGCCAGGCGCAGTTCACTCCACCGCCGCTGGCTCGCCGTCGCCGCATCGGTCGTCTTCGTGTTTGGCGGCGGCGCCTATGGCATCCGCCACCACCTGCAGCAGGTTGAGCAGCAGCGCGTGGAGGTGGTCCGCCAACAGTTTACGTTCGCCCTGCAGATCACTTCGAAGCATCTCTCCAAGGCAGACCGGCAATTGCGTGCCATCGGCGTTCAACGAATCGAACTCACGGAGGTTACCCGATGACATCCCGCTGGCTATTGGCGCTCGCGGCGGCACTGCCGCTGACCGCCCAGACTATTGATTTCAAGTTCCTCGACAAGCTCGGCGACAAGGCCAAGGAGTCCTCGGTGGTCAACCTCGGACCGGAGCAGCTTGGCATGCTGTCGGGATTGACCGGAGGCGAAGGCAAGAACCTCGGCGAAGCCGCCAAAGCCCTGAAATCCATTCAGGTCCGGTCGTTCGAGTTCGATCAGTCCGGCCAGTACGACGTCGAGGAAGTGCGGACCTTCCGCGACAAAGTGAAGGCCAGCGGCGATTGGGTGAGCCTGGTCTCCGTGAAGGAGAAGGGCGGCTTCACCGAGATCATGATTCTCAAGGGCACGGACGGCAAATCCAAGGGAATGCTGATCGTCGCAGCCGAACCCCGCGAAGTCTCCGTCGTCCACATCGACGGGCCGCTGGACTTGTCCTCCTTAGGCAAACTCGGCGGCATCATGGGAATCCCGGAGATCACTGGCGCTCCCAGGAAAGACACTGGAACACCTGCGCCCTCCAAGAAGCCGGGACAGGAAGACGAAGATAACGAACTGTAAAGCGCCGCAAGGCGCTTTACAGTTTGAAGAGCTCTCTGAGCCGCCGCGTCTGCACCCTGCTCACCGGAACTTCCGTTCCCTTCTTATCCTCCATCCGAAGTTGGTAGCTCGACTTGAACCACGGAATCACTTCCCGGATGCGGTTGATGTTGACGAGATAGCTCCTGTGTGCCCGCCAGAAAACCGCCGGGTCGAGATTGCACTGCAGCTCCTCAATCGTCTTGTAGTTGGCTTCCCCGCTGAGAGTGGTCGTCACCACCGTAATCAGGCCGTCCTCGATGGTCGCGTAGACAACGTCCGCGGAATCGACGATCAGGTGCCGGCCTCCGCTCTTCACCAGCAAGCGGGACCTGACGACCGGCGGGGTAGGCTGCGTCGAGGGCTGCAGCGAGGCCGGCTCCATCTGAGCAGGCTCAAGCATCGACTTGCGAACCCGCTCGACGGTGATCGCCAGACGATCCTTCTCCACCGGCTTGAGCAGATAGTCCAGCGCCTCAACACGAAACGCCTCGAGCGCGTATTGTTCGAATGCGGTGCAAAGCACAAAGGCCGGCTGCGGACCCCCGTCGGCCTTCAGCTTGTTGATCACGCCAAGACCGTCCAGCCCCGGCATCTGCACGTCGAGGAAGACCAGATCCGGCTCAAGCTCCTCAATTCGCTCAACCGCTTCAAGGCCGTTCTGCGCGCGCCCGACGACCTCGATCTCCGGGTACTGTTCCAACAGAAAAGCAAGCTCGTCCAGCGCGGGAGCTTCATCGTCAGCCAGGACAGTGGGGATCGTCAGCGCCGCTCGGCCGCCCATACGGGGGAGTATAGCAGCCGCCCTGGATTCTAATGCGGCTGTCCGCGTAAGCCCTTTGGAGCATTCAGCGTCGGCAACCGCATCGTGCGCTTTACAGAACGCTCAGGTGGAGACGAATCCGGAGGCAAGCGGATGGAGCTGAAGAGACCGGCCGCTGGAGAAGATTCGAACGGGCCGCTCGATGCCCCGAAACTGGTGCTCCCCGAAATCGGACCACGCTTCGCGATCGCTGACCTGGTCATACGTCGCCTCGCTGATCACGCAGTCGCCAGGAGAGCAGATTCCCTCCATGCGGGATGCCAGATTGATTGTCGATCCCAGGGCAGTGTATTCGAGACGCGTCTCGCTTCCAACGTCCCCCACGACGGCTGCGCCAGTATTGATCGCAATGCGGATCTGGACTGGAGGGACGAAGACGCCAGTGCCATTCAGTTCGGCGAGGCGATCCAACATGCCGAGCGCCGCGCTGACGGCGCGCTGGGCATGGTCAGGCTGATCCTGTGGAGCCCCGAAGAACGCCATAATGCAGTCGCCGATGTATTTGTCCAGGGTGCCACCCTTCTCAAACAAGACCGCCAGCATCTCCTCAAAGAAACGATTCAGACGGTTGGCGACCTCGACCGGCATCATCCGATCGGAGAGGGCAGTGAAGCCCACAATATCGGCGAAGAGAACGGTGAGTTCCCGCTCTTCGGGCAGCAGGCGGCCGTCCTGAGTGGGGCCGCCGGACAGCATTTTCTGAACGACAGAAGGCGAGTGGTAACGTTCGAGGCGGCGGCGAACCTGCTCTACGCTCTGTAAGGTGGCGGTGAGCCGCCAGCGCTGCACGGAAGCGGCAACCAGATTGGCCAAAGCACAAAAGAAGCCCAGATCGTCTTCCGCTCGGCCCAGCTGTTGAAACGATGCCACGTGGGCATCCGCATACAGAACACCAACCACCTGATCATCGTTCCAAAGCGGTACGGCCATGGCGGACTGAATATTTTTTGCAACGATGCTTGCCGCGTTGTCGAACCGGTCATCGGACTGTGCGTTCGCCGTCTGGATGGCGGCCCGTTCCAGGTAGGCCTTCTGACAGATCGTGCGGCTCACCCACTGTTCGTCTTTCCCCGGTTCGCCCGCCCGGGCTCCTCCCCTGGACGCGGTTTTAACGATGTCGAGTTCGAGCCGCTCGTGCACATCCACGAGGAGCGCCAGGCGGTCAACGAATCGGAAGTGGCGGAATACCACATCCTGAACTTGTTCGAAGATCGCGTCGATGGATGCCGCCCGGTTCAAGCCTTTCGCAATATCGACGAGGTCGATGAGCCTCTCGATGCGGACATTCTCAGACACCTTGACGGCGGCCTCTTCCCCGGCGCCAACCCATTGGCTGCGAAGGTCCAGGGCATTGCGGCAGACCATGGTGACGCTGGCGGGATCCGGCTCCGCACGCTGGTTCGCGCCCGAAATCACAACCATCGCGGCCGTGCCGGCTTCAATAATGTCTCCGTTCTTCAGTCCGTGTAACGACTCAATCCTCTGTCCGTTGATCCAGGTTCCATTGGCTCCGCCAAGATCTTTCACAAACCACAGTCCCGAGCCATCCCGATCAAACTGCGCATGGCGCCGGGAAACACCCGTGTAGGGCAGATGGATGTCGCACTCGGGATTTCTGCCGGCGACAGACGGGGTCCGGCTGACGCGGAAGATGATCTCTGCTGCGTCCTCATCGGTGAGTTTGAGAATTAGATCGTCCATTCAGCCCACACCCAATGCCATCGTACTCCAGGGAGTCTGCCAAGGGCTCACATGGTGTTGAGCGATGCTATCCTTCTCGCTGTCATGGATTGTCTCAAGTGCGGCGCCCGCGTACCGGATCAGGCGAAACAGTGCCCTGCCTGCGGTGCCGCCATGCCGGTTGGAGCGGGTGATGCGGACGCGACAGCGGTCACGCCGCGTCCCTCGCGGCACGCTTCAGTCGACGAAGCGACGTTCGCGCTTCCTCCCGGGTCAACGCGACATCCAATTCAAGCCCAAAGCGCCAGCGAAGTGGTGGACTTCGGTCCTCGATATCGCGTGGTGCGCCTGCTTGGACAGGGTGGTATGGGCGCGGTTTACCTCGCCCACGACCAGGATCTGGACCGCCAGGTCGCGCTCAAACTGATACGAGCAGAATACTCAATCCAACCCGAGGCGATGGCGCGCTTCCGGCAGGAAATGTTGCTTGCCAGCAGGATCTCGCACCGCAACATTTTGCGAGTCCATGATCTCGGCGATGCCGGAGGGACGAAGTTCATCTCGATGGCGTATGTCGATGGCGAGGACCTCCACGAACTCCTGGTTCGCGAGGGAAAGCTGCCCCTCGAACGTATGCTGAAGATCACCCTTCAACTCTGCTCCGCTCTGGCTGCCGCGCACTCCGAGGGGGTGGTCCATCGCGACCTGAAGCCGCAGAACATTATGCTTGGCAAGGACGACCAAGTGTTCGTCTCCGACTTCGGGCTGGCGAAGCCGCTCGATACGGCTGGCGGCATGACCCAAACCGGCGCGATGATGGGCACGCCCCGTTACATGAGTCCGGAACAGGTCGAAGCCAGGTCCACAGACGCGCGCACCGACATCTACGCATTGGGGCTCGATGTTCTACGAGATGTTGACGGGCGACGTTCCGTTCACAGCCGATTCGACGATGCAGTCCATGTACAAGCGCGTACATGAGGTTCCGCCAGCGCCGAAGACGCTTGTCGCGGACACCCCGGATTGGCTAAACAGCATCATCATGAAGTGCCTGGAGCGCGATCCGGCGAACCGCTACCAGAGCGCGGCGGAAATCACTGCCGACATCGAGGCGCAGCAACGGCCTTCGCCTTCAGTGGGCACTGCGTCTCCCATGCCGGCTGCGCAGGGCATTCAGCAGGTCAAACGCACCCGTTACGCGTGGATTGCCGCCGGCGCCACGGCCGTCCTGAGCCTGGCGTTCGGCGCGTGGTGGTTCTACCCCCGCCCGGCGCTGGCCCTGACCGAGAGGGACACCATCGTCCTCTCCGATTTCACCAACAAAACCGGCGACGCGGTGTTCGATGACGCGTTGAAGCAGGCGCTGGCGGCGGACCTGGGGCAATCGCCTTTCCTGAATATCGTTTCGGATCAGAAAGTCCGAGCCGCCTTACAGCAGATGACCCGCTCGCCGGGCGACCGGATTACCGAAGACATCGCACGAGAGGTGTGCCAACGGGCAGGCTGCAAGGCTCTCATCAGCGGCTCCATTGCCGGCATCGGGAGTCAATACGTCATAGGACTCGCGGCGATCAATTGCGCCTCCGGCGACCAGTTGGCTGTCGAACAGATTCAAGTTACTGGCAAGGACAACGTGCTCAACGCACTCGGCAAAGCCGCCGCCAAGTTGCGCGGCGGGTTGGGCGAATCACTTCGCTCCGTGCAGAAGTTCGACGTGCCTCTCGAGCAGGCCACCACCTCATCACTCGAGGCACTGAAGGCCTTCAGCCTAGGCAGAAAACAAAACAGCAGCGAAGCTGTGCACTACTATGAGCGCGCTATCGAACTCGATCCGGCCTTTGCCACGGCCCATCTTCGCCTTGGAATTGCATTGTCCAATCTCGGACAGATCGAACGGGGACGGGAGTGCATTGCCAAGGCCTTCAGCCTCCGCGAAAACCGGAGCGAGCGCGAAAAGCTTTACATCGCTTCCTCTCATTACACGTTCGGCACCGGCGAACCGGAGAAGGCCGTCCAGACCCTCACCATCTGGGCACAATCTTACCCTCGCGATTGGCTCCCGTACCATAACCTGGGCGTTGCTTATTCGGACATGGGACGGTACGAAAAGGCAGCCGAGGCAGCCCGCGAGTCCCTGCGCCTCTATCCGGACAATGTGACAGCTTACGAGAATCTCGGAATGTTCTATCTCGCGCTGGACCGATTCCCCGAGGCGCAGGCCGCAACTGATCAGGCGCTGGCGCGCAAGCTCGACGAGGAGGTTCTTCACACAAATCTATTTAGCCTGGCCTTTCTGCGGGGTGATTCCGCTGGGATGGCTAAAGCGGCAGCGTGGTTCGACGGAAAGCCAAATGTTGAGCACAACATCCTTGGCCTGCAGTCCGCCACCGAAGCCTATTTCGGACGGATCAACAAATCGCGCGAGCTGGCGCGGAGAGCCATCGCGTCCGCCGATAGTGCGCAAAACAAGGAATCGGCGGCCGCTTGGGCGGCCGATGCCGCGCTCCGTGAGGCGCTGTTTGGCAATCAAGGAGCGGCCCGGGAGTGGGCTGGCAAATCCCTAAAAATCGCGCAGCAGGGTACGGCGGTGCTGGCGCTGGCGGTTGCAGGCGATGCAGCCGCTGCGCAGGCGATGACCGAGGAAATGAACAAACGCCTCCCGCTGCATACCGTGACTCAATCGATCTGGCTGCCCGCCATTCGCGGTCGGCTTGCAATCAATCGAAAGTCGCCTTCTTCGGCAATTGAGATCCTTCAGGCCGCAGTCCCATACGAGTTGGGCGGGGGTAACGGCTCGTGCATCTATCCCGCCTACATTCGTGGCGAAGCCTACCTGGCTATCGGCCAAGGCTCCGCCGCAGCCGCGGAGTTCCAGAAAATCCTCGACCATCGCGGCCTGACACGGCATTGCCCCACAGTGCCGTTGGCCCATCTCGGCCTGGCCCACGCTTACGCGCTGCAGAAGGACACGGCGAAGGCGCGTGCCGCATACCAGGACTTCCTCACGCTGTGGAAGGACGCGGATTCCGATATCCCTGTCCTGAAGCTGGCCAAAGCCGAGTTCGCCGCACTGCAATAGCGCAGCGCGCGTTACCCCGATTTGTGAATCCCCAACTTGGCCATCCGGCTGCGGAGGGTGCTCGGGTTGATGCCCAATAGTTGAGCAGCGCCTGTCTCTCCAGAAACCCGCCCGCCCGTCTGCAGGAGCACCTGCCGGATGTGACTGCGCTCCATCTCTTCCAGCGTCAACGGCGGCTGATCTGACGCTTGCGCAACGGTCTTATGCGGGATGGAGAAGTCCTCGGGCAGCGAAAGTGTTTGGCCCCGGCTGGTGATCACGGCTCTCTCGATCACGTTCTCGAGTTCGCGGACATTGCCCCGCCACTCGCACTCCGTCAACCGGCGAACGACCTTGTTTGGAATCTCGGTGATTGGCCGTCCATGCTTGCAGCTTAGTTGTTGAGTGAAATGTTCGATGAGGGCAGGAATGTCCGATCGTCTGTCCCGCAACGGCGGCACGCTGATCGGGAAGCCGAGGATCCGGAAATAGAGGTCCTCTCTGAATCGCCCGGCCTCCACTTCTTTCCTCAGATTGCGGTTCGTGGCAGTGATCAAACGGACATTCGCCTTTCGGGTCTTCGTCCCGCCTACCCGGTCGAACTCGCCTTCCTGCAGCACTCGCAACAGCTTGGATTGAACCTCCATTGGCAGCTCGGCAATTTCGTCCAGGAACAGCGTCCCTCCCTCGGCCAGTTCGAACCGTCCCTGACGGCTCCGGTCGGCGCCGGTAAAGGAACCCTTCTCGTGGCCGAACAGTTCCGTATCGATCAGCGTGGTGGGGAGCGCGGCGCAGTTCACCCGGATGAAACGGCATGCCGGCCCGTAAGCTCCCCTTGTGGATCGCCCGTGCGACAAGTTCCTTGCCGACCCCGGTCTCCCCCTCGATCAGGACCGTCACGTCCGCGGAGGCCACCTGGCTGATCTTGTGCAAAACGTAACGGATCGCGTCGCTCTCTCCGATGATCTCTGTCTTCTCGATGGGCTCAAGGTACTCCAGCTTCAGATACTGATTCTCCTGTTCCAGTTGCTCCTTCAGCGCCGCCAGTTGGTTGTTCGCCTGGTCCCGAGCCTGCTCGGCCTGGACTCGTTCCGTGATATCGCTGCCGACACTCAGAGTGCCCTCAATCCGGTCATCCCTGTCGCGGAGCAGTATGGTTGACCAGATGACCTGCCGGCGCCCGTTCGAGCGGGTCACCACTCCCGTCTCGAGGGACGGATTCGCTTCGCCTCCCATCGCCGCCTGAAAAACCCCGAGAAGGTCCGTAAGCTCCTCCGGAGGGAACAGAACTCCGAACGGCTGGCCGAGCAACTCGCCCTCTCCGTACCCGGTCGTCTGGAGCAGTGACGGATTCACGTAAGCGATCCGCCCTTCCCGGTCGCATCCGATCGCCAGGAGGGAAAAACTGTCCAGAAGCGAGCGCCAGCGGCGTTCCTTGACGTCCACCTCCTTGTCCAGTTCGACAGAACGGACTACCTCATTCATCAACACATAACTCATTGTCAGGACGACGCAGAAAAACCCGAAGACATAATAAACGGGCGGCCGCGCCCAGCCGACGATGACAGCGAATCCGTGAGGAGCGGCGAGAAGCAGGAAAGGCGTGATCCCGAGCGTGTAGAGCAATGCCTGATTCCTCGCTCCCTCCAGGCGCCATAATCTGACGCCAGCCGCAACCAGATACACCGCAATGCTGAGGGCCAGCAGATTCATGAAGGTCAACCACGGAGTGCTGTCGCCCACCAGTGCGGTGATTACGTCCCCCCACGGCAGTCGGACGGATTCCAGAGCCGGCATCGAGCGGAATTTGAACCCGTATGGCGACAACCAGTTGGCCAGCAGGCCCACGAGGGCGGCGGAGCTGATCAGGAATGGAATCCTGCGTTCCTGAATCCCGGCAAACCCCCGTGCGAACCAGACAAGCGCCAGGCCGAAGAGAATCTCCGATCCCCAGGACAATTTCAACCAATGAACAGCTTCATCGACCGTCAAGGACAGGTACCTGCCTGAAGCCGTACTCGCCTCGGCTGTTGCGAAAAGACACGCAACCGCGAACGAGATGTTCAAGTTGCGACGGATCCCGCGCAAGCCCAGGAAGAGATGGATGAGGGATATGATCAGCGTCGCCGACCCGATCATGAGCTGAGCGTCGACGAAATAGTGGCTCTGAGGATGTGACAGCGTCAACGGCGTCGTGCTCCCAAGTCAGCTTATGACATTTCGCGACTTCGTGAAATGTCGTGCCCGTGGCTGTATCCTTGGATACCGGCTGATTTCAAGTAACACATTGATGGCTTATGAGTTAGCGACCCCGCTGCCTCCCATGGCCACAGGATTGCACAATGGGAACCGTCCCAAGGCGGTTCCGGGAGTCGCGCGACGATGCCGGGATCATTCAAGCAAAGATCGGGAGACGTCCATGAACCGAAACACACGACGACATGCTGCAGTCCTCGCGGGTCTGGCTGCCATCGGCCTCACGGCCGTGACCGGCGGATGCAGTCGCTCCGCCGGCCCCCAGAACGCCCCTCCCTCAGAGGCTGGACTCCGGAAAGTCGAGCCAAAGAAGCCCGACTACTCGCCCTACCCGGACCAGCAATCCCCCAACCGCGTCTTTTGGGGCGTCGCCCACGTCCACACCGGCTATTCCTTCGACTCGGGGATGTTTGGGGTAACGGTGACACCCGAGGATCTCTTCAGGGTTGCGAGTGGCGGGGAAGTCGTCCTCGACAACGGCCAGCGCTTCAAACAGGACCGGCCGCTGGACTGGGTCGCCATCACCGACCATGCCGAGTACATGGGCATTTCCGATGAAATTCGTGCCGGAAGCCCCGCGCTCCTCGAAAACCCTCAGGGCAAGAGGTGGTACGAAATGTCAAAGACGAGCCCTCAGGAGGGTGTCAAAGCCGCCATTGAAGCGGTCGTCTCCATGCAGAGCGGCAAGCCTGTCTTCGACGCCAGCAAGCTCACGGGCACGGCTTGGGCGCACGCCTCCGCGGCGGCCGAGAAGTGGAACCGGCCGGGCGTTTTCACCGCGCTGCACGGCTTCGAGTGGACTTGCGCGCCCGGCGGCAACAATCTTCATCGCACCGTCGTTTTCCGCGACAATGTGGACCGCGTCAAGCAGGTCGTTCCCTTTTCCACCTTCGACAGCCAGGATCCTGCGGAACTGTGGAAGTACATGGACGCATACGTGAAAAAGACGGGTGGCCAGGTGCTCGCCATCCCGCACAACGGCAACCTGAGCAATGGCCAAATGTATACGGCGGAGACCTTCGACGGAAAACCCATGGACCGGGCCTATGCCGAGGCGCGCGCCAGCCACGAACCGCTCCTGGAAGCGACGCAGATCAAGGGTGACGGCGAGAGCCATCCCTATCTCTCGCCGAATGACGAATTCGCCAATTTTGAGAAATGGGACATCAATTTCAGCAAAATGGAGCAGGCGCAGAATAGCGTGCTGGGCGGCAACTACATCCGCTCGGCGCTCAAGCTGGGACTGGAGATGGAGGCCAAACTCGGCGCCAATCCCTACAAGGCCGGCTTGATCGGCGGCAACGATGCTCATGTGGGCGTGGTCACGACAAAGGAGGACAACTTCTTCGGTGAGTTTGCCAACGGATTGCCGTCGCCGGACCGCTGGAAAACCCCGCTCGCCATGGTCAACAATGATCCGAAGAAAGGGCCGTTGGTGTCGGTCTGGGGTGAACAGGCTGCGGGCCTGGGCGGCGTGTGGGCGCGCGAGAACACCCGCGAGGGAATCTGGGACGCGCTCAAGCGCAAGGAAGTCTACGCCACCACGGGTGACCGGCCCGTCGTACGCGTGTTCGCGGGCTGGGACTTCGCGCCGGCGGACCTCGAGCGCGCCGACTTCGCGGAGAACGGCTACGCCCATGGCGTGCCCATGGGCGGTGATCTCGCAAACGCGCCGTCTGGCAAGCAGCCCGTTTTCATGGTCCACGCGATGCGCGATCCGGACGGCCCGAACCTCGACCGCATCCAGATCATCAAGTCCTGGCTCGGCAAGGACGGCAAGGCGCAAGAGCGCATCTTCGACGTGTCGGTTTCCGGCGGCCGCAAGATCGGCGCCGACGGCCGCTGCAAAACCCCAGTGGGCAACACAGTGGACGTGCCCAACGCGACGTACACAAACACAATCGGCGCCGCGGCGCTGTCGGCGTATTGGAAGGACCCGGAGTTCGATGCGACACAGCGCGCGTTCTACTACGTGCGCGTGATTCAAATCCCGTCGCCGCGCTGGACCGCCTATGACCAGAAGCGTTACGGCATCAAGATGCCGGACTACGTTCCGATGACGGTCACCGACCGCGCCTACACCTCGCCCATCTGGTATTCGCCGGCCAAGTAAGCCGCATGGCCGAACACATGAAGCAACTCATGCGCGAGCCGCTGGTGCACTTCCTCCTGCTGGGGGCTGTGATTTTCGCAGCCTACAGCCTTGTGTCGAAGGGCTCCGGCGGCGAGCCGGGAAAGATCGTCGTCACGCAAGGACAGCTCGCGTCCATGTGGGAGAGCTTCACCCTCGCGCGGCAACGGGCGCCCACCCGCGAGGAGTGGGAGGGCCTGATCCGGGACCGGGTGCGGGAAGAGGTCTATTACCGCGAGGCGCTGGCGCTGGGCCTGGACAAGGACGACACCATCATCCGCCGCCGCCTGCAGCAGAAGATGGAATTCGTCACCGACGACGTCGCCGCCCAGGCCCAGCCGACCGACGCCGAATTGAACGCGTATCTGCAGGCGCACCCCGAGTCCGTTTCGCGTGGAGCAACGGTTCACCTTCCGCCAGGTGTATCTCAACCCGGAGAAGCACGGCAAAAGCCTTGCGCGCGACGCCGCGCAATTGCTGGCGCAGTTGAACCAGGCCGGCGGCAAGGCCGATATCTCGGCGCTGGGCGATCCGTTCATGCTGGACCGCGCAGTTCGACGCGCTCCCGGCCAGTGAAGTCGCGAAGGCTGTTCGGCGACGAGTTCGCGAAGACTTTGGGCGGACTTTCGCCCGGCCAATGGCAGGGGCCGGTCGAATCCGCCTACGGCGTGCATCTGGTGTTCGTGAGCGAACGCCTGGAAGCACGGGTGCCCGCGCTGGCGGACGTGCGCGACGTCGTGCGCCGTGAGTGGGACGATGCCCGCCGGCTGGAAGCGAAAGAGAAGTTCTTACCAGGAGCTGCTCAAGCGTTACACGGTGACGGTCGAAACGCCGGAGCCGGTGAAAGCAGACAGTCGCCGCCACGAGGGCGAAATGAAACGCGCGCTCCTCGCTCCTCGTTCTGCTCGTCGCGCTTGCGCCAGGCGCGTTCGCGCACGAGATTCGTCCCGGGTATCTCGAATTGCGCCAGACCGGGCCGGAGACCTACGACGCGCTGTGGAAAGTGCCTGGCCAGGGGAGAACCTGCGCCTCGGGACTCTACGTGGAACTGCCGGCGGGCTGCGCCAACGTCACCGAGCCGCGCGGTTCGATGGCCAACAATGCCTATACCGAGCGCTGGACGGTGAAGTGCGCGGGCGGACTCAGCGGCGGCACGATTCACATCGCCGGCCTCAGTGGGACGGTGGTCGACGTGCTCGTGCGCCTGCAGCGTCTCGACGGCCGCACGCAAGTCATCCGGCTGACGCCGTCCGCTCCCTCGTTCGTCGTGGAAGCCGCGCCCAGCCGATGGCGCCTGGCCGCCACGTATCTGCAGCTGGGTACGGACCACATCCTGACAGGCATCGACCACCTGCTGTTCGTGCTCGGGCTGCTGTTGATCGTTGGCAACCGCTGGACGTTGTTCAAGACCATCACCGCCTTCACGGTCGCGCACAGCATCACGCTGGCGGTGGCCACGCTCGGTTACGCCAGCGCGCCGCTTGCCGCCGCTGAACGCCGCCATCGCGCTGAGCATTCTGTTTCTCGGCCCGGAGATCGTCCGCGTCTGGCGCGGCGAAACGAGTCTGACCATCCGGTATCCCTGGGTGGTGGCGTTCGTGTTCGGTCTGCTGCACGGCTTCGGCTTTGCCAGCGGGCTGAAGGCCACCGGCCTGCCGCAGGCGGATATCGCGTGGGCGCTCCTGCTCTTCAACGTCGGAGTCGAGATCGGGCAGGTGTTCTTCGTGTTCCTGATCCTGGGGATGGCGCGGTCGTATCGCTCACTCGAGATCCGCTGGCCGCGCTGGGCTTTGGCGCTGCCGGGCTACACCGTCGGAACGCTAGGTGCGTTTTGGACGATTCAAAGAACCGCGATCCTTCTGGGCCTCATGCGATGACGGCATACAACAGGACGACAGATTCTCGAGGATCGTTCGCTTGGCTTGCGCTGCTGGCGACGCTTGCCGCGCCCTCCAGCGCCTGGGCGCACACCCAGGCCGGGGAGGCCGCGGGCTTTCTCACCGGCATGAATCACCCGATTTCAGGCTGGGATCACGTGCTGGCGATGGTCGCGGTCGGCTTGTGGGGGGCGCAACTCGGGGCTCCAGCCGTGTGGCTCTTGCCGGTCATCTTCCCGATGGTCATGGCGTTTGGTGGAACGCATGGGATTGCTCGGCATCGCGCTGCCAGGTGTTGAGATCGGCATCGCTTTGTCCGGCGCTGGTGCTCGGCGGCATGGTCCTGGCGGAGAAACGCCCTCCCTTGTGGCTCGCGGCGGTCATCGTTGGAGTCTTCGCCATCTTCCACGGGCACGCGCACGGCACGGAATTGCCCGCCGGCCAAAGCGGACTGCTCTACAGCATGGGCTTCGTCATGGCAACTGGTTGCCTGCACGGCGTCGGCATTGCCATCGGCCTGATCCATCGCTGGCCGGCCGGCCGGATCTGCCTCCGGGTCGCCGGCGCGACGGTGGCGATGGCGGGAGTCTATTTCATCTTCTCCGCACTCACATGACACCGAAGAAACCCCAACCAGTGCGCACTCGCTTCGGCAACATTGCCGTTGCCGCCGTGCTGCTGTTCCTGGGCTGCCCGAAGGCCGAAGCGCATTTGGTCACGACCGGGCTCGGACCTGTCTATGACGGTATCGCCCATCTGGTGCTCTCGCCAGCGGATCTGGCGGTGGTGGTTGTGGTCACGTTACTGGCGGCGATGCGCGGAGCGCGTTCCGGCCGTTGGCTGCTCGCGCTGCTTCCGGCGGCGTGGCTGGTGGGCGGACAGGCTGGGCTGATGTTTCCGGCTAGCGCGAGCTTGAGTATGGCGACCGGCGTTTCGTTCCTGCTGGCCGGTGCGCTGGTGGCGGCGGACCGCGATCTACCTTTGCCGGTCGTGGCGGCGCTGGCGTCGGTCATCGGTGCGTTTCACGGTTTCCTGACCGGGGCGGCGCTCGCCCCGTCGCCTTCCGGCGCGCTCGAACTGACCGGGACAATGGTGGCGTTGATTGTGGTCGTCACGCTGCTCGCCGGGCTGGTTGTGTCAATCAAGGCGTTCTGGGCGCGCATCGCGGTGCGGGTGGTTGGAAGCTGGATCGCGGCCACGGGCCTCTTGATGATCGGCTGGAGTGTCCGCGCCGGGAATTGAAATGAAATCCGCCCGCACTCAGACTCTCATCGCGGTCTTGGCGCGTTCTTG
This sequence comes from Bryobacteraceae bacterium, assembly GCA_963714395.1. Classification (GTDB taxonomy): domain Bacteria; phylum Acidobacteriota; class Terriglobia; order Bryobacterales; family Bryobacteraceae; genus JACADU01. The sequence continues at coordinate 223,404 of CAVQOO010000023.1, read as the reverse complement.
TCGGGGTGCTCGCCAACTCATCGAGAAGCAAGCTTCAGTTCCGGCTGGGCCGCTTGTTCTAGACTTATGACATTTCGCGTCTTCGTGAAATGTCGTGACCGAATCTCCGTCATGGAATACAAATGGGTTCAAGTCAACACATTGATAACCGGTGAGTTGCTGGCTCACTCCGTCTACGGCCACGGGATTGCTTTCACAGATTCGTGCCAAATCGGTTCACCATCGAGATCAGATTCAGGCTGAACCGTGACAAGCGGGTCGAGTTCGCTCAATCGAGCGAGAGCTTGATCTGCTGTGAAGGCGATGGCCACATCAGGACCACTGTGTTTGAAGAGCCTGGTCCGCCAGGCCTCATGGTCTGGTGCTCGGTTTGGTCGGACAGGGAGAAGCTGAACGCCTACCTGGACGGAGCCCGGTTCAAAGTGCTGATGGGCGGAATCCGGACTCTCGGCACCCGGGTCAGCCTTCAGGTGGGTGAGTCGCCCGAAGAGAAAGTCCTCCCGTGACAAGTGGAGCCCCCACGAGCAAAGCATGAAAGCAGAAGGAGCAACGAAAGCATGAAAACAATAGCAGCAAGAGGAAGAAAAGCCGTTGGGAGGAGCGTCGGAATGGGCGCCGTGGGCGCCGGAATTGGCGCTTTGGCCGGTGGCGGGCAGGGCGCGGCCATCGGGGCCGCAGTCGGCGCAGGCGTCGGCGCAGCTTCGGCGGCCGCAGCTAAGGGTAAAGAGATCAACGTGCCGACCGAAACGCGACTGATTTTCTCGCTAACTGCCCCGATTCCGATGAACTGATACAACCTGGAGAAAATCACATGACTCAACGAATCGTTATCCTTTCCACTTTGATTGCCGCCGGGGCCTTCGCTCAGGATGCGTCACCCGTCAAGGCCGCTTTGCAGCAGCGCATCGCCACCGTCAAACAATCCATGGCCGAGAACCAGGCGAAACTCAAGACGTACGCCTGGACCGAAACAACTGAAGTACTTCGCAAGGACGAGGTTAAGAAGCGCGATCAGAAGGACTGCCATTACGGCCCAGACGGCAAAGTGGTCAAGACCCCCATCGGACCTCCTCCTGAGCCGGCAGCCAAAAAGAGGGGTCTCAAGGGTAAGATCATCGAGAACAAGGTGGAGGACATCAAGGAGTACCTCGAGCGCGCCTCCAGTCTTATCAAGCGCTACGCTCCGCCGAATCCACAGGACATGGAGGCGGCTCTCAAGGCAGGCAAGGCGCAGCTCAACCCAGCGACAGGAATGCTGACGTTCTCCGATTACGTAAAACCCGGCGACAAAGTCACCCTCGCCTTCGATCTCCCCACCAAGAAGCTTCGCGCGTTCAACGTGGACACATGGCTCGACGAGCCCAAGGATGCCGTGACCCTCAAGACCGAATTCAATAGCCTGCCGGATGGTAGCAATTTCATGGAAAGGTCCCTGTTCGATGCGACGGCCAAGGAGATCAAGATCAGAACGACCAATTCCAATCACCACAAGAACTGAGGAATCCTTTGTTGATGGCAGCTTCAGCCTCGACCGCGTGATGGAAGCGGTGACCAGCAACGCTGGCAAGCAATAGCGCCGCGTTGAATGATGACACTGGTCGCACACGTCCATCCGGGTGCAGCATTTCATGAAAGGAAGAATATGATCGGATTATCCATAAGTAGCCGGCTGCCGCGAATGGCATTCTTGCCAGTGGCGCTTCTCATACTTGGCGTGCCAGTGCGGGCGCAGCAAGCAGCGCCAGCGGACGATGACAAGGTCCATGTCGAACTGATGCCGTATCTGGTATTGGCGAGCATGGGCGGCGACGTCACCCTCAAGGGCCGGGAAGCGTCTTTCTCGCAGAGCGCCGGGGACATCCTGAGCAACCTGCAGTTCGGCGTGATGGGCCGGACCCGGGTGACCTACAAGCGATGGTTTGTTGGGCTGGACGGCATATATATGGGGCTGGGCGCTGCCAACGACGTCGCGGACGCCGGCGTGGACCAGGTCATCGTCGAGCCGAGCGTCGGCTACAAGGTCGCACCATTCCTGGAAGTGCTTGGCGGGGCGCGCTACAACAGCATCGCTGTGGACGTGAAATTCAGGGGCCCGCTGGCGACACAGGTGTACGAAGAAAAGACATGGTGGGATCCGTTCTTCGGTGGACGCGTGATCATCCCATTCGGCGAGAAATTCAGCTTTACCGCGCGCCTGGATATTGGCGGGTTCGGCGCTGGATCGAAAGTTGCCGTGAATGCCGAGCCGTTGTTCAACATGAAGGTCGGCAAACGCGCGACGCTCAACGCCGGCTGGAAATTCTACTACGTGGACTACAAGGAAGATGCCGCCAACTTCAGATACGCCGCCTTGTCCCAAGGCCCGCTGCTCGGGGCAACTTTCCGCTGGTAGGTGAGTCTGCAGCATGAGGTTCTCACGAGCCGGCCTTCCACCGCTCCTACCGGCGCATTCCAGCGTCGCCGGCTGGAGCCCGGGTTCGGTCCGTCTCCTGCTGCTTGCCTCGTTCCTCTCAACGTATCTGACTGCCCAGGAGTTGCAGCCCCGCGCCTACATCCCTGCTCCGGTCGGCCTCAATTTCTTTAGCATCGGCTATTCCCACAACAGCGGCGGGTTGCTGTTCGACCCCAGCCTGCCGATTGAGGATGCGCATGTCAAAGCTGGCGTCGAGCAGCTTGCGTTCGGGCAGACGCTTGGTGTACTTGGGCGCACCGTGCAGGTTTTGGTAGTTGTTCCCTATGCCGCGGCTAATCTCGATGGGCGTTTCGAGGGGGACGCGCAGCACTTGTACCGGTCAGGTCTCGGCGACGCGGTCTTTCGTTACGCCATGAACATCTATGGCGCGCCCGCCATGGGACTAAAGGAAATTTCAAAATACAGGCAGAAGACCATCGTCGGCGCCAGCATCACCGTCTCGGCGCCAACGGGCCAGTATGACCCGAATCGGCTGATTAACATAGGCACGAACCGATGGGCCTTTAAACCCGAGATCGGCGTCTCCCGCGCCATCGGTAAATGGACCGTCGAAGGCGCCGCCGGAGCTTGGCTCTATACAACAAACAACCAGTTCTATGGAGGCTCCGTCCGCACCCAGGTTCCTCTCGGCAGCCTGCAAGCCCACGTCGTGCGGTTCCTCCCTCATCGGGCGTGGCTGGCAGGGGACTTTACCCTTTACACCGGCGGACGGACTCAGGTCAACGGAAGGGACAACGCGGACTACCAGGGAAACACCCGCTGGGGCGCGACCTTCGGAATTCCAATCGGCGTCCGTCAGGCCATCAAGATCAGCTACTTCCAAGGGATGGTGACGCGGGTCGGCACCGACATCCGCTCCATTGGAATTTCGTACAACATCATTTGGATGAAGGGTCGCTAGAAGAAAGGGAACGCGCAATGGCAAAAGCGAACAGGATTCCGGCTGCACTCGGCCGAAAGATCATCAGTGGTGATCTGGACCTTCGCGAGGAAGTCGCCACTCGAGAAAACTTGCTCGAAACCGGCAAGCGGCTGAGGACAGAGGTCCCGAGGGAAAGCCACGCGGAATGGTCCCCGTCCAAAAAACGGCCCAATCCGGTGGATATCGTTCTTGCGTCGAACAAAGGCCGCCAGCAGGAATTGGTTCCGCTGCGGATGGGCCGCATGGCTGCCTCGCCCTTTACTTTCCTGCGCGGGGCGGCGGCAGTCATGGCATATGACCTCTCGACAACCCGCAACATCGGTCACTACGTGGGGATGGACGGCGACGCCCATCTCAATAACTTCGGCTTCTACGGCACGCCGCAGCGTGACGTCATCTTCGATCTCAACGATTTCGACGAAGCCACTTTTGGCCCATGGGAGTGGGACCTGAAACGATTGGTGGCCAGCGTGAACGTGGCGGCCCGCAACAATGGGATGAACCGCAAGGAACGCCGTGCATCGGTAATGCGATGCGTGTTTGGTTACCGCCTGAACATGGCGCGGATGGCAGCGATGGGTTCGCTCGACATCTGGTATCAGCACGCCTTCCTCGACAGGGCCGACATTTTGGGCCGTGTCGATCCGAAATCACAGGCTATTATGGCCAAGTCGATCGTCAAAGCGCGCCTCCAAACGAATGACGCGCTGCTCCAAAAGGTGGCCGAACGGCGCGCCAGCGGCGCGTGGCAATTCCGGCCGGAGCCGGGAATCCTGACCCTCATTGGCGAGGCCACAAAAAGGAAGGTAATCGAGGGCCTGAATGGCTATTCCTCCACTCTGCTGCGGGAACGCAAAGGGGTGTTGCGCAAGTATCATGTGGTGGACGTAGCGCACCGCGTGGTAGGTGTGGGCAGTGTCGGGTTACGGGCGTATCTGGTTCTATTGATGGGGCGCGGTGACAACGATCCACTTTTCCTGCAGGTGAAAGAGGCAAGCGCTCCGGCGCATGCGCCGTACCTGCCGAAGTTGCCGGACGAAGTAGATCATGAGGGCAAACGCGTCGTCACGATGCAAAGAGGGCTCCAGACCTCCTCGGACCTGCTGCTCGGCTGGACCTCCATCGATGGCCGGCCCTACTACGTTCGCCAGATGAAGAACATGAAGGGCGGCATGCCCGTCGACTTCCTGGTTGGCGAACAACTCAGCTTCTATGCCATGGCGTGCGGCGCCCTGCTGGCGAAGGTCCATGCCCGCGGTGGCGAACCGGCCCTGATCTCCGGTTACTGTGGCAAGTCGGCTACTTTGGACCAGGCATTGGCTGATTGGGCGGAAGCCTATGCCGAGCAGAATGCCTTGGATCACACAGCCCTTGTCGAGGCCATCAAGAGCGGTCGCGTCAAAGCGGTAAATGAGGCAAACGAAGATACCGGCCGAAATTGATTCCGCGGGCCAGCCGCTGCGTTCCACGCTCGCTTCCTCGTCTCCGTGCCTGTGCTGATTCTTGCGGAGGCGCACGGGAAACGGCAAAGCAGTACGCGCGGCTGTTTGTCCAGTTGAGAAGGGCGGGAACATCCGTCCCCGATAACAATCTCTGGATCGACCACGCGAGACCGGCATTTTGAGAAGATCCCGCAGTTGATGAGGGGGTGATGACGGCGGCAGGCCCCGGATGCCGCGCATCCGGGTCGACGGCCGAGGTATCCCTTCTTCGCCGGGCTTGATAGGATAGAGTTTGGAGTTCTCTCGCATTCCGCTGTCATCGCCGCGGAATTCATAGAAGGAGTACGCTGTTTTGCCCACCCAGAAGCCTGTCCAGATTGCGCCCGCGGACGGTAAGCTAGGAGTTCTCATCCCCGGCATCGGCGCCGTTACGACGACATTCATTGCCGGCGTTGAAGCCATTAAGCGAGGGATTGCCCAACCGGTTGGATCCTTGACGCAGTTGGCAACTATCCGGCTCGGCAAGCGAACCGACGACCGATCCCCCTATATCAGGGACTTCGTCCCCCTGGCAGGACTGAACGATCTCGTCTTCGGCGGATGGGACATCTTCGAGGACAATGCGTATGAAGCCGCGAAGAAAGCCCAGGTTCTCGAAGCGGGCCTGATTGAGCAGGTTCGCGAGCCTCTCTCGGCGCTGAAGCCCATGAAGGCTGTCTTCGAGCAGGAGTACGTCAAGCGGATCAACGGGCCCAACGTGAAAACCGAAGGCTCCAAGATGGACAAGGCACAGGCCCTGATCCAGGACATGGCCGATTTTAAGAAGAACAACGGCTGCTCCCGCCTTGTCTCCATCTGGTGCGGCTCCACCGAAGTCTTCCATCGCCCCGCGGCCGTCCATCAGACAATGGCCGCATTTGAAGAAGGCCTTCGCAAGAGCGACCCCGAGATCGCGCCGAGCCAGATCTACGCTTACGCCGCGATCATGTCCGGCGTCCCCTTCGCCAACGGCGCTCCTAACCTTACCCACGACATCCCAGCCTTGCTCGACCTCGCCCGCGAGCGCCAGGTCCCCATCTGCGGCAAGGACTTCAAGACCGGCCAGACGTTCATGAAGACCATGCTCGCGCCGGGCTTGAAGTCGCGCATGCTGGGCATGAACGGCTGGTTCTCCACCAACATCCTCGGCAACCGCGACGGCGAAGTCCTCGACGATCCCGGCAGCTTCAGATCCAAGGAAGAGACCAAGCTCAGCGTGCTGGACTCCATCCTGCAGCCCAAGCTCTACCCCGACCTCTACGGCAACCTCCATCACGTTGTTCGCATCAACTACTACCCGCCTCGCGGCGACTCCAAAGAGGGCTGGGACAACATCGACATCTTCGGCTGGCTCGGTTATCCGATGCAGATCAAGGTCGACTTCCTCTGCCGCGATTCCATCCTCGCTGCCCCGCTGGTGCTCGATCTCGTTCTCTTCCTCGACCTCGCTCAGCGCGCCGGCATGAAAGGCATCCAGGAGTGGCTCAGCTTCTACTTCAAGGGTCCCATGACCGCTCCCGGCCTCTACCCCGAACACGACATTTTCATCCAGTTGATGAAACTCAAGAACACGCTCCGCTGGATGCAGGGCGAAGATCTCATCACTCACCTCGGCCTCGAGTACTACGACTGAGCCGCATCACTTCAGGCCGCAGGCGAATTGAGATCCCTGGACGATTGAAACGATGAACATTCTGGTAATTGGCGGTACAAACTTCATTGGACGGCATCTGGTCAACACCCTGATCAAGGGTGGACACGAGACAGCCATTCTTCACCGTAGGTCGTCACACGACTTCGGCAAGAAAGTGACGAATCTGCAGGGCGACCGGAACGACGTCGGCTCCTTCAGATCGCTGCTTTCCGGCAAGTCTTTCGACGCCGTGTTCGACCTCGCCTATGATTGGGAGCGCGGTACTCCCGGACAGGCGGTTCAGTCGCTGGCGCACCTGCTCACCGGCAACTGCGGCCGCTATGTATTCATGTCCAGCGTGGCTGCCTACGGCGATGGCCTGAATCACCACGAAGGCGACGCTCTGGCCGACGACGACCACGCCGACCGGTATTCCCGCGACAAGGCGCAAAGCGAGCGGGCGCTGTTCCGTTTGCATCAGCGCCACGGCACGCCGGTGGTCACCATCCGCCCGCCTTTCGTGTACGGACCGGGCAACCCTTTTTATCGAGAGCAATTCTTCTGGGATCACATGCGTGACAAGCGGCCTATCATCCTGCCCGGCGACGGCCGGCGCCTGATGCAATTTGTCTACGTGAAGGATCTGGTCGCCGCGATCATCGCTTCACTCGGCACACCAAACACAGTCGGCCACGCATTCAACGTCGCCAACTCGCGCGCGCTGACGCAGGCTGAGGTAGTCGAATTGATGGCCAAGGCCGCCGGCAAGACGACAGAGATCGTCCGCATACCCCGGGAGCGAATCCTCCGTTCAGGCGGACATCCCATGGGTCCAAATCTCTATTTCGGACAGTACTTCGACCTGCCTCCCATCACGACATTGGTGGCCAAGGCTCAAAGAGTACTGCGGTTCAAACCCGTCCCATTTGCTGAAGGTCTGGGTGAGACTTTCAAGTGGTATCAGCGCCATCACAAACGGACCGGCATCGACTACGGCTTCGAAGACTCCCTGCTGTCGCGCGCCAGCGCGCAACTGGCGAGCTGACGAAATCCTGGCCGCCGGGGACAATCCGCTCGGCTTCGATTCATTCTCCGGGACCATCGCCATAGGCTCCCCGGTATCTCCGGCAAATGAACTCGATACCGATGCCGGAACTGAGCGTGCGTTCTTTCCGGTCGGCAAGCAGCCGCGCCGTCCAATCGACAAATCCGCCGTCGGCGATTGGATACCGGCGACCATCGGCTGCAATCGACGAGACTCGCAAACAGAGACCCCGGTAGTAACCGAAGCCTTCCAGCCGATCAATAAGGAGCCGGAATGTCACTTCCGGGAACTCGCTCCGCAGCGGTTCGAAGACGCTGCTCCGAACCATTCCCAGGCGCTCTCCCGGCTGATCCGGCAGTTCGACGCCGCGATCGCGCAAAAGTCTCTCGCTTCCGCCCAACTGATGGGCTCGTATGCTCTGCCTGACTTCTTCCGGGGAAATCCCGGCGCGTTGGAGCAGTTCCTCCGTCAAACGGTGATCGCTCACTTCAACCAACGGCTCGGCCATCTGGAAGCCACACTGGTTCAACAGCCGGAAGAAACGCAGGTAGACCGCCAGGTGCAAGCGCAGTTGCTCGAATTCGAATTCGTTCCCTCCCGTGTCGCGCCCGGCGCTCAACAGGCAGAACAGCTTGAAGTGCGGCGAAAAACCGGGCACATCGAAAGGCTGCATCCGAACCGCCCGCTGGCTGGCGCACAATCGGACCGGCGTGCGATCGCCGGGCGGCCGCCCGGGCCGGCGCCGGCGCAGCGCCGCTTCGATGGCAAGGGCGGCGGTCGGATCTCCAGTCACGTCGGCGTTACGAATCGTAGTCAGCACGTTGTTCTGATCGATGCAGCCCATCACCGCATGACACCCAAGCGGCAGGACCGGCGCAAGTTCGACGGCATCGAACCCATCCGCCGCTTCAAACGCGCAGCGCTCCACGCGATGCAGCAGTCGGGCATCGACATCGGACGGCGCAACAAGCCCGGCGCGCGCTGCCCGTGCCAGCACTCCTGCCGGCGTCTGGCTGCCTGCGCGACGCCGATAGACCTCAAGGAGCAGCGACTGCAGATCGCTAAGCGGCAGCCGCTCGGCCAGCCATTCCAACAACTGAGGCATGCCGCTCTTCGCCTGGATCCGGTCGATGATCTTCGACGCCATGTGATCCAGGGTACAGGGCGCTCGCCCGTCAGACGCTCAAACGCCGTTCGGCTCCGGGTGGACCCAGGGCTTCCGATACGGACGGCGTAGCCGCTTGTCGGCCTCGGCGTCGCCCACGAACTGGTGCTTCGCCGAATCCCAATTCAGAGTCCTGCCCAACTCGAGACTCAAGTTGGCCATGATGCAGCTAGCCGTCGAAATGTGGCCCTGCTCGATGTCGGCGACAGGCTTGCCGCGGCTCGCGATCGCCGCCAGCAGATCCTTCATGTGCCCGCGAATTGCCGGCGCGCAGTGCTTTTCCAGCCGCGGCTCGGTCTTGTCCTCCGGGTACTGCTCCAGCTCGTAGGTCACATCCTTGTGGATCTTCTCGCCGCCCTTGGCCACCGGCGCGTAATCGTAACGGAAAACGCTGGCCTTCAACGTCCCTTTGTCTCCGTAGAAGTTCGCGCCCCACCAATAGTCCGGGTCCGGCCCCTGGCCGTAGCAGCGATGCGTCCACACGACCCTCACATCGCCGAAGTCCCAGGTAGCCAATTGCGTGTCCGGCGTGTTTGGTTTTGCATCCTTGAAGACGAGAATGCCGCCCGTGCTCGACACGCGCGTCGGCCAACCCAGATTCATCATCCAGCGAACCATGTCGAGCATGTGGATGCACATGTCGCCCATGATGCCGTTGCCATACTGCTTGAAATTGCGCCATCCGCCTGGATGCGCCATTTCGTTGTAAGGCAGCATGGGCGCGGGGCCAGTCCAAAAATCCCAATCCAGATACTCGGGCACTGGCTTGTCCGGCACCGGCCCGGCGCGTCTGCCCGTATAGCAGTAGACCTCCACCAGCCCAATCTTGCCCAGCTTGCCCGTATCGACGATCTGGTTCTTCGCCTCGATCAGGTGCGGCGTCGACCGGCGCTGCGTTCCCACCTGCACCACGCGGCCGTACTTCCTCGCCGCCGCCAGAATCGACTGCCCTTCGACGATGTCCGTGCTGATCGGTTTCTGCAAATACAGATCGCAGCCCGCCTTCATTGCCTCGATCGCCGTCAGCGCGTGCCAGTGGTCGGGCGTCCCGATCAGCACGATGTCGAGATCCTTCTCCTTGAGCATCTCGCGGTAGTCTTTGTAGATCCGCGGCTTCTTCTTTGACTCCTGCCGCTGGCTCACCATCTCCGCCGCGGCCTCCAGATTTCGCCTGTCCGGATCGGCCAGCGAGACTACTTCCACTGGCGCAACCTGTATCAGCCGGAACAGATCGGCTTTGCCGTACCAGCCTGGTCCGATCACTCCGACACGCTTTTTTGAGTCGGCCGCGATCGCCGCCGCCGCGCTCGAGGAAAGAAAGTGGCGTCTGTTCATAGCTGCATGTCAGTATATGCGCCCGGGAGCCTCCTGGGATAGACTTGAATGCCGGACCAGGAGGTCTGACCATGTTCAGGGATAAGAATCCGGAAGTACTCGTTGTAGGCGCCGGCCCTGTCGGCATGCTGGCGGCGCTCTCCCTCGCCCGCCGCGGCCTCACCGTTGAAATCGTGGATACCGGCGTCTGGCCGTGCCAGCACAGCTACGCGCTGGCGCTCCACGCCGCCTCCATCGACCTGCTCGACCAGTTCGAGCTGGCAGCCGCGGCCCGTGCCGGCTCCTATGGCGTCAAGACTCTCGCCCTGTGCGATCGCAACGGCGAAAAGCAGAGCGCCCCCATGCGCGAAGTGTACGTTACCCGGCAGGACGCCCTGGAAACCCTCTTGGAGGGCGCATTGCGGCAAGCTGGAATCGAAATCAACTGGCGCCACGAGGTCTTCAGCCTCGAACCGGGCACAGACGCCGTGAGCGTCACCGTGAACCGGCTCGCCAAGGAATCCCGAGGCTACGGCGTCGCGCACACCGAGTGGGTTGTCGAGGAACAGAAGAAGATCGATGTGCCCTTTGTCGTCGGCGCGGACGGATATAACTCGCAGGTCCGCCGCGCGCTCGGCATCGCCTTCCCTGAGGTTGCCCCGGCCGACTACTACGCCGTCTTCGAGTTCGACACCGACGCAGATCTCGAGCACTCCATCCGGGTCGTCTTCGGCGCGGAGACGACCGACGTTCTCTGGCCGCTTCCCGGCGGTTGTGCACGCTGGAGCTTCCAACTGCCCGGCTACTCCGACCCCAGGCTCGAGGAGATGAAGGACCGGCTTTTCGATGCCGGCCTCGGTTACTTCCCCACTGAGCGAACCAAGGACCGTACGTCCGGTTCCCCTGGCGACGACCTGCCGATGCTCGATGAATCCGAGTTGGGCCGACTGGTCAAAGAGCGCGCTCCCTGGTTTGCCGGCAAGATCGGCAATGTCACTTGGAAAACGCTCGTGCGTTTTGAGAAGCGGCAGGTCGACAGCTTCGGCTCTGGACGCATGTGGCTGGCCGGCGACGCGGCGCACCTGGCCGGACCGGCGGCCATTCAGAGCATGAATTCCGGACTGCTGGAGGCCAACGACCTCGCCGGCCGCATTGCCGCCGTGCTCAAGCAGGGCTCACCACTGTCCGGACTCGGGTCCTACACCGGCCGCTGGAGTCGCGTGTGGGAGAGAATCCGCGCCTTCCGAGCCACTCCTGAAGCCAGTCCCTTTGTGAAACAACACGGCGCAAAGCTCGCCTCCAGCCTCCCGGCTTCCGGCGACGACCTGAACGCTCTGGCCGAGAAATTCGGACTTACTTTCTGAATCCCAAACGCGGGAAATCGCCTCTCATCTGGAAAGAGAGGGGTTTCCCATGTACGAAAGCCAAGACCCGATTGATAACTTAGTCCACCTTTACGTGGACGGCGCATTTAACCGCAGACAATTGATTCAACGAGTTGTGAAACGCACCGGCAGTGTTGCCGCTGCCATGGCCGCCCTTTCCGGCTATGACGACCTGCTGGCCCAGCAGCCGTCACCCGTACGTCCCGGCGTCCGCGTCGAGGAAACCGACCCCGACATCGAAGCCCGCGACGTCACTTTCCCAGGCGAGGCAGGCACGCTGTTCGGCTATGTCGCCATCCCAAAAACCGCTTACCGCGAACTCCAACCCGGCGTCATCGTCGTCCACGAGAACCGCGGCTTGGTCGATCACATTAAGGACGTCACCCGCCGCGTTGCCAAGGCCGGCTTTATCGGCGTTTCCGTCGACCTGCTCTCCCGCCAGGGCGGCATCGCGCAGTTTCCCGACCCTGCACAGCAGCAGGCGGCCTACAACCGCACCACTCAGCCGGAGCGCCGCGCCGATCTGCTCGCCACGCTCGACTACATGAAGTACATGAACAACATCGTGTTCAACCGCATCGGCATGGTCGGCTTCTGTGCCGGCGGCGGCAACACTTGGGACTTCATCGCGAATTTCCCCGAAACCGCCGCCGCTGTCCCGTTCTACGGCGCCGGCCCGGCGCTGGAGAGCATCGAGCGGATTCAAACCCCGGTGCTTGGCATTTACGGAGGGCAGGACGCTAACACCACTCGGGGGATCCTGCCTGTCGCCGACGCCATGGTCCGCCTGCAAAAGACCTTCGGCATGGCCGTCTACGAAGGCGCCAGACACGCCTTTCACAACGACACCAGCCCCGCCTACAATGCCGAGGCCGCTCAGGACGCCTGGGCACAGACCATCAAGTTCTTCGACAAATGGCTGCGCCGGCCCTGATCACTGGCCGATTTTCTGCCCGATCACTTCGCCGCTGACGACGATCTCGACGCGGCGGTTCAGCTTGCGCCCGGCGGCAGTCGCATTGTCGGCGATCGGATTGTTGAAGCTGTAGCCCGTCGATGAGATGCGGTCTGCCGCCAAACCCTGCGTAACCAGGAAATCGCGGACGGCGCCCGCCCGCTGCTCGCTGAGCTTCTGATTCAGCTCGGCCGATCCGGTGTTGTCGGTATGGCCTTCACTGGCCAGGTTCAGGCCGGGGTAGTTCAGCACGATCCCGGCGAATCGCGCCAGCTTCAATTGCGCATCCTGCTTCAGCGTCGCCTTGCCGATGTCGAAGAGGACGTCGCCGATGTTGACCACCAGTCCGCGGTCGCTGTCCTTGGTCTCGAGAATGGCGTTGAACTGATCCAGCAGCCTCTTGCGCAGCTCCTGGCGCTCCCGCTGCGCCAACTCAGCCGCCTCCTTGGATTTCCGTTCAGCTTCCAGCGCCTTCGCCTGAGCCGCCTGCGCCGCCTGTCGATCAGCCGCATCCTTGGCCGATTGAGCTTCTGCCTGCAGCCGCGCCCGCTCTGCTTCCAATTGCAGGCGTTCGGCCTCCAGGCGCTGCTTCTCTGCCACCACACTGGCGGCTTCGGCGGTCGCCCTACGGGCCTCTTCCGCCTTCCGTGCCGCGTCCGCCTCGGCCCGGGCCTGCGTTTCATCAGCGGCCTTCTTCTTCGTCCTCGCCAGGAATTCCTCTTCCTGCTTCACAACGGACCGCGCCCGCGCCTCCCCGGCAAACTGCACGGCCTCCCGCGAAAGCGTGACCACTTCCTTCCTGTCCTTCTTCATGGCAATCGCGTTCTCGGCCATCTTCAGGCTGGACTTGGCGCGCTCCAGCGTATCGTTGGCGTACTTGTCGGCCTTGAAGTTTGTTGCGATGGCGATCGCGTTTCGCGCCTCGTACATCTCCAGCGGCTGCGCTTTCAGGTCAGGCTTCAGGCCCAGCGGATTGCCGAGCTTGGCGTACTCACCCTTCTTGAGTAGCTCCGCCTTCGCCTCGACAACGAACCTGCGCCCCTCCGTGTTCTTGCGGAGTTCGTTCTGCAACACGATCAGGTCGGTCGGCTGGCTGACGGCGAAGAACGGCTCCGCGGTCACAATCAACCCGAACACCTGCAGCTCACAAGTCGTCTTCAGCTCAGCCTTCCCGTTCTTGTCGATGAGCACTTCCCCAAGGTTCGACACCTTGCCCTCGGGCGAAATGGCCCACAGTACGTAGGTCAGGTACTCGGCGCCCAGATTCCATGGCTCCCTGAGGCCTTCGAACTTCGCCTCGACGGAGGTCACCGCCTGGCGGCTTTCCACCTTGGCTTCTCCTGTGGCCGATGTCATCAGCGAGGTGCCCTCGAAATCGACCTTGGTCGAACCGCCCTTCGACTTGTAGTTGACCGCGTTGACAGTCTTGGAAACCACGTCCACCTTAAAGGTCTGGACCTCGTCCTGCGCTCTCAATACCGTCGCGGACAAAACCAGTAGAAATAGTGCGGCTCTCATCTTTCAAAGACCTCCGTCTTCGCAAATAGCAATCCAGGCTGATTCACAAACCAGGATAACGCTAGAACCTCCAACTGCGCCCTGGTCTCCGCGGGCGGTAAGGTGGAATCATAGATGAGAGCCGCATTCTACCTTCTGGCCTCGCTGGCCCTCGCAGTGTCCCTGGACGCTAGCCAGCGCTACTTTCCTCTCCAGGTCGGCAACCAGTGGGTTCTGGAGACCACCGGCATCAACAAGCAAATCCTCAACATACAGGTCCTCCGGAGCGGGGTGTTCAACGAGATCACCTACTATTTCGTCACCGGTTACGGCTCCCGGGATATGTGGCTCAGAGTCACCCCTGAGGGAGTTGTCTACTCGCTAGACAGGGCCACGGGCCGCGAGACCAAACAGGCTCACACCGCGGTTAACGCCGAGCCCTACTCGACGGGGTTGAGTGGATGCAACCAGGCGGCGCGGCTCGGCGATCCTGGCGTCTTTCCGGGTCTGGCCACTCCTGTACTTCTGCAATACGACCAGCTCGGATGCCGCGGTTTCATTTTCAAACAGGAGATCTACCGCTGGGATACCGGCCTTACCCAGCGAACTGTCGCCGAAGGGGACGGATCGACACGCACCTATCACCTCGTCTACGCCAGGCTGGACGGCCGCGTCGTCACGGCAGACGACGGCTCGATCGTCGTACTGAGTGATTTCAAACTGGGAGCGCACGGCTGGCTTTCTGGCTTCTCGGACTATTCCCTCGACGACAGCGACAGAGAGATGGCCGCGGACCTTCGCCTGCTCCCGGTGGAGATCGACGACTCGCGCACTGGGCTCTACACGCAGAGCCTGAATAGTTCCACCGGCTCCTTCATGTTCTTCAAGCGCATCGTCGGTGAGGCTGATGGTCTGAAACCAAACCAGTCCTACGAGCTGACTTTCGACTTCATCCTCGACTCCAATGCGCCATCGGGCTGCAGCGGCGATGGCGGCGCCCCTGGAGAAAATGTCTTCCTCAAAGCCGGCGCAAGCGTCACGGAACCGGTTCCGATTCCTGGTGAAGAAAACCGTCTGGCGATGAACATCGACAAGGGGTCACAGCAGGACGGCGGAGCTGACGCGGGCGTAGTGGACACCATCGCGAACGGTAAAGCCTGCATCAACCGGCAGGTCGCCTATGTCCAGTTGGAGAAGTCCTACACTCACTGGCAACCTGTTCGGACAGACGACCGCGGCGTCCTCTGGCTCATCATCGGAACTGACTCCGCCTATCAGGGCCCCACTGCGCTGTACTACGAATCCGTCATCGCGCGACTGAAACCAGTCCAGTGAGCTAATTCGCCGCCTTCTTCGCAATCATCTCGAACGTCTGATCGTTGAACGACACTTTGAAGACGATCTCGTTGCCCTTGATCTTGCCCGCATAGGTGAAGGTTCCGAAGGGGCGTTCTGCCGAAAATGAAATGTCGTCGCCGCTGACTTTGCCATTCTTGATCGGCGATTCGTCCTGAGTTCCCGCCACAGTGCCTGTCAGGGCCCCACCGTCCATCTTGAAGACGAAGGTGTTGACCCGCGCAGTGCCGTCGGGCGTAGTGAACTCCGCTTTCCACTTGCCGCTCACGTCAGCCGCCGCTGCGATAACCGGCAACAGAATGCAAACGGCCAACACCAACCAGAACAATCTACTTCGCATAAATAACGGGACTCCTGCCTGAAAACAATATCACTCCAGACGTCGCGGAGTCCGCACGGCGCCTGCGACAGGCAGCGCGCTCCGAGGCAGTCGCAAGGCCATCGAACCCTGCACGGTGATCACGTCATACCGGCCTTGATAGCCAACCAGCAAGTGGGCCGCCCATGCCTCCATGCCATAGTCCTTCACGAGCCAATCCACCATGTCCGAGGTCGCCAGCCGCAGGCTGCGGTCGAGCGAAGTCGCGAACTCGGGTTGGCTGCCGATGGAGGCGATGAAATCCGGCGCCTCCAGGCGCGGTCCCGAGAGATTCGCCTTCTTCTTCAGAGTCACTGTGAAGACCACTTCCATCGAAGTCTCGATGCCAGTGCCTGTAGGCTCGCCGTCGGCTTGCAGCGCGTGGCCATCGCCGATGAAGAAAAGCGCCCCCGGATGGAAGACGGGCAACATCAGCGTCGTCCCTTCTCCCACACGGTTATAATCCATGTTTCCGCCATAGGGTCCGGATATGCCCGATGTTGGGCCGAACACGCCTGGCGCGGCAACACCGGCGCACCCCATCATCGGCTCGGCAGCGAACTCCATGGAGTGCACGGCGGATCGCGGCTCTGCCAGCCGCACCTTGCCGGTAGCCAGATCGATCGACCACTTCACCAGGTCGTCCCGCCCCGGAAGCGCCGCGTCCTTCTGATAAGCGCGTGGATAGATTTTTTCAATCATCCCCTCGTTCAACGACTGCAGCAGCAGCCGGTAGCCGGTCCAGCCGAAGTTGCGATTCATTCGAATCGCGATCGAATCGCACGGCGATGGCATCCCCTGGCTCAGCGCCCTCGATGAAGAAAGGCCCCGTCAGTGGATTGCTCCGCTCTCCCGCCTGCTTGCCATTCTCGTCGAACCCTCCGGCGTCGATGGTCACGGTCTTTACCGTATCGCCGGGCCGTATGCGGGCCAGGACCGCATGGCGGTGATCGAAGGAGTTGTAGTAGCGCTCGGCGCGAATGGTGTGTGTTTCGGCGGCAGCGGTGGCGGCCGCCAGCGCAAGCACCAGGATGAGTTTCATCAGGTTGTCTCCTTCGAGCGGTACTTGACCATGCAAACCCAGTGCTACGGATTATCCCACGGGAGGCCGGTTTTGCTACGGTGCGGTGACGTTGACTGTCTGAAAGCGCCGGTCGGACGATCGGCCGATGAAATACCCTGCGGTGCCTCCCCCGGCGGCGACTATTAAGCCGCCACCTGCAACCAGAACTCCCTCGCAGCCGATCCAACAATACTCATCCGCGTTTGCGCTCGCGAGGCCCCCAACGATCATTGCAATGCCCGCTGCCACCGGAACCAATGTGCCGATCAATCGTCCCTTGTGCCCGTTTCTGCGAATCCCGATGACCCTGACCTGCGCCCGCGGAATGGTGATCTCTCCCTTCGGGTGCAAGCTCTTGTTGCTCGTGTGGACCACCCGCATGGACAACCCATCCGGCTCGAATCGCGCCGGCTTGCCCTCGACAGCGGTCCCGTCCGGCAACACCACCCGGATGGTCCAGTCGGGCTCCACACTCTGGGCGAGGTCGCTCCAGGACATTGCGGCGGGCTGAGATGCAAGCAGTGCCTGCGCCACTGCGATGAACGAAAGAATAATCGAGAGTTTCATTTCGATCCTCCTTGCCGTTGGGGACAGTCACCCCTTACTCCCCGGCCTATTCCATGGACCAAAGGGGGAATTGCTGTATCGCGTCCGGCTAATAGCCAATAAAATAAACAGCCCGGATTGTTACTCCCACCCGCGATCTCTTCGCGAAACATCCAGTCGCGTTCGCTTCATTCCGCATTGAGACTGCTCCACGATGAACTTCCCAAGCTTGATACGGATCCCCATCCCAGCTATGGATTGGCCTACTCCGCATCCGCTCAGATATTTCGAGGTGAACCCCCATGAAAATCCACACATTGCTGTTCGCAGGTTCCCTGGCGACCGGCTGTTTCGCCCAAGGGAAATTTGAGCTACAACCGTTCGCCGGCGCGCGTTTCGGCGGGACTCTCCGCAATAGTGACAACGATCCCTCCCCTGTCTCCCTGCCGGCCGCCACCGCCGCAGGCGTGTCTCTGGCCTATCACTTTGTCCCCGATTTCGGTTTGGAATTCATGTGGACGACCCAGAAAGCCTCGGGAGGAATCAACACACAGCCGTCAGCTCTGCGGGTCAACCAATTCCTGGGCAATCTCATTTTCAACGTTGTGCCGGACCACAACGACGGCTGGCTCAGGACGAACTTCTATCCGTTCTTCCTCGCCGGTTTTGGCGCGGTGCGTACCGGCGGCGCCGGGGTAGGCGATACGAAATACTCGTATGCCCTCGGCGGGGGCATAAAGTACTTCTTCTCTGAGCACTTCGGATTGCGTCTTCAGGCCCGCTATATCATCATCCATCTCTACACAACGCCCAATCTGGGTCCGCCCGCCTGCAATCCCGTACCTTACGGTTACGGTTCATACTGCGACGCCTCCAACAATTACGAGTCGCGCCAGGGCGATGTCACCGTCGGCTTCGTCTTCCGTTTCTAGGCACGCCTGGTAGCCCGCCTGCCCGTTGGTACTGGTACAAACCCCTCGTAACTCATTGCTTCAAATGCTTCATTCGTGATCAGAGGATTCCCCGTCAGGAAGGAAACTACATGCGCATTCGACAATACGTCTTGTTGGTCATTGCCGCCGCGCTGCTGTCATCACTCGCGCTGGCTGGACCACTTACTTACCTCGTCGTCTACGGAGACAGTCTCTCCGACAATGGCAACCTTTACGGAGCAACCGGTCAACCGCCCCCACCCTATTGGAACGGGCGCGTGTCCAACGGTCCCGTTGCAGCGGAAATCATGGCCGCTACCAGCGGGGCTACCTTGCATTGACTTCGCCTGGGCCGGTGCGACAACAGGAGTCGGCAATATCAACGACATCCCGCCAGGCACAACGACCGCGTTCGGCTCATTCGGTCTGCCTGGAATGAAAACCATGTTCGACGCGACCAAGGCGTCTCTCGTGCCGATCGCGCCATCGTCCGAGTTCATTCTCTGGGGAGGAGCGATGGACTTCATTTACCCCTCCGAGCCGATCCCGGATGTCATCGGCCGGGGTGTAATGAACCTGGTTCAGATGACCTCTGAGCTTCAGGCAATGGGGGCCGGAAGGATCATCGTCCCCGGAATGCCGGACCTCGGTCTGACGCCACGAGTAATGGCCGGCGGTGCGGCGGCCGCGGCGCAGGCTTCGTATGTGACGGACTTATTCAATTCCGCGCTCAAGGCCAGCCTCCCCCCTGGAGCCATCTTCTTCGACACCGCCGCCCTGATGCGGCAGATCATTGCCAATCCGGCCGGCTATGGTTTCACAAACGTCACCGAACCATGCTTCGACGAGGCGGGCCCCTCGATCTGCGCTAACCCGGACTCGTACTTTTTCTGGGACGGAATTCACCCGACAGCGGCGACTCATGCGATTATCGCCGACAGTTTCCTCTCAATCCCCGAGCCGGCCACCTTCCTTCTCGTCACACCGGTCCTGGTCGTGGCGGCGCTTGTGCGCGCCAGGCGCCGTGTTCGATCTTCTGCCGAAAGCGAAAACAAGGCTTGATTACGGACACCGATGTCCGTAATCTGGGCTTGCCGGATACTGGATGACGGCAGTCTCCTTGGACCAGCCTCCGCGAGCGCCCTTGGAAAGGTTTCCCGCCACGTCCTGGACTGTGGTCAAGGACGCTGGGGAGAATGCTCCGGCCGCCCTCGAAAGGCTCTGTAGAACTTACTGGACTCCGGTCCATTCCTACATTTGCCATCGTGGCTATGACGCCGAGTACGCACGCGATCTGACTCAGTCGTTCTTCGCCAGCGCTTTGGAGCACGGCTGGTTCGGCCAGGCACGCCGCGAACGCGGCAATTTCCGCTCGTTCCTGTTCGCCTCAATTCGCCACTTTCTCGCCAACGAATGGGATAAAACTGTGGCCTTAAAGCGCGGCGGCGGCCAACAGGCCGTCTACCTGGACGATGAGAGAAAACTCGCCGGTGAAGATCGCGAGTGTGCCGAAGACCTGACTCCGGAACTCATCTTCGACCGCCAATGCGCCCTTGCCCTGCTTGAATCGGCTTTGACCCGCGTCCAGCAGGAGTACGAGGCCAAGTCTCAGGAAGCCTTGTTCGAACATTTGAAGCCGTTTCTTGTGGGCGAACAGGATCGCGGCGCCTACGACGCGCTGGAGACCGCCCTGAACATGACCAATGGAACGCTCCGTGTCACAGTCCATCGGCTCCGCCACCGTTACGCCGAACTGCTCCGCGCTGAAATCGCTCAAACTGTGTCCTGCCCCGCCGAAGTCGACGAGGAAATTCGCTATCTGCTGACTGCCATAGGAAGCCCGTGACACCCCCAGGCGAATCTCGATCCGCCACGGATCAATCTCCCGGCACGATCCCGCGGCGTTGCCCAACCTGCGGCGCGAATCTGGCTCGCGTCTCCGCCGGTGGGCTTTGTGCTCGATGCCTGCTCTCTCTGGGTCTGAGCGCACCCGGCAGTGCCGGCACGCTCGCCCACGAGGGTGTGGATGCGGAAAGCTACATTGGGCAGTATCAGGTTGTCAGGTTGCTTGGTGAGGGCGGCATGGGCTTGGTCTACCTCGCCCGGCAGGAGGAGCCTATCGGGCGGCAAGTCGCCGTCAAAGTAATCAAACTCGGCATGGACTCCCGGGAAGTGATGGCGCGATTCAATGCCGAGCGGCAGGCCTTGGCCATGATGAACCATCCCGGCATCGCACAGGTCTACGAAGCCGGCGTGACACCGGAAGGCCGCCCCTACTTTTCCATGGAGTACGTTGAAGGCCTCCCCATCACGGAGTATTGCGACCAGCAACGCCTGACAATACCTGAGCGGCTGGAACTCTTTTCCCAAGTCTGCTTGGCCGTTCAGCACGCACACCAGAAAGGCGTCATTCATCGCGACCTCAAGCCTTCCAACGTTCTCGTCACCGTGGCCGAAGGCGCCCCCAGGCCGAAGATCATCGACTTCGGGCTAGCCGCAGCGCTGGACTCTGCTTTGAGCCTCTCTGGAGGCGTCACTCGCCAGGGAGCGCTCATTGGAACTCCGGAGTACATGAGCCCCGAGCAGGCTGCCGGCAAGCCCGCCGATACCCGCTCGGACATCTACTCGCTCGGGCTCATGTTCTTCGAACTGCTCACCGGAACCTTGCCGCTCGACCTGGTGGCGCTTCGCGAAGCGCCTCCAGACGAGTTGTTGCGCGCCATCCGCAATAAACGCGCGCCAACGCCGCGGCGTCGCCTGGCCTCGACCGGCCTGGACATCGAAACGATCTCGCAAGCCAGAAAGCTGAGTGCGGCGGAACTGCGCGAAATGCTGCGCGGGGAATTGCAGTGGATCGCAGCCAGGGCGCTGGAGAAGGATCCAGCCAGGCGTTACGCGTCAGCCTCCGAATTCGCGGCCGACGTGTCCAACTACCTCACCGGAGACCCCGTCAACGCCGGGCCGGCCAGCGCCATTTACCGTCTCAGGAAGTTCGCCTCGCGCCATCGCGTTGGTGTTGCCGCGGCGTTGGTGATCGCCGTGTCCATCACTGCCGCGGCGATTGTCGCATCCGCGCTCCTTGTCCAGGCGGAGTCGGCCAGGGAGGTTGCCGTTCGCAACCAATATATGGCAGCCATCAGCGCGGCCGCCCTCAACATCGGTGCCGGCGATCCGGATGAGGCTCGCCGTCACTTGTTGGAGTGCGACCCCGGCCTCCGTGGCTGGGAGTGGCGCCACCTCATGTACCGTGCCGACCCGAGTCTTGGAGTCTGGCAGGCGAGCGGATCCTTTCCGGCGGAGTTCTACCCTTCGAGTTTCGGGATGCGAGATGGCCGGCTGGTCTGGCATACCAGATCCTCGATCGAAGAGTGGTCTCCGGGCGGCGTCGAGCACATCAGCGAGGAAAACGTTGGCCACGTCCTCTCCGTCAATGCATCAGGCACCCGCGCCGCTTGCCGTGGCGGCTCGGGGAATCTTGTCGTCTACGCCCTCGACCGCTTCGGCGCTATCGCCGATCTGTCTGCTCGCGGCCGCGTCGAGTCCGCCGCATTCGACCTTTCCGCCGCCCGCGTCGCCGCCGGCACCGGCGACGGCGTTCTGCAGATATGGGACTTGGCGCGGCAGCGCCTCCTCGTTCAATGGCAAGCTCACGAGGGCCCTGTTTCCTCCGTGATCTGGTTTCCGGATAACCGCCGGATTGCCTCAGTCGGACCCGATCGTCACGTTCATGTGTGGGACTCGGCAAGCGGTGCAATGCTTGCCACGCCCGAGGAATATGCAAGCCAGGAATGGCGGCTGGCCGTCAGCCCGAGTTCGAAGTGGATTTCCTTCCCTTCAAGGGAAAGCAGTCTTCCGGGGCAGGACGTCAGGGTCCGGATCAACTGGCTGAATGGACAGTCCGTCGATCGAAGCTATCCGAGCCAGGGAAACGTCGGGGCGATCGCGTTCAACGCTGCGGTGGCAAACGGCAGCCAGTACGGCTTCGTGAATCACTCCGGGGAACTCCAGTTCTGTGACGAAGCCAACGGCTGCACCATTCTCAGGCGGCACACGCATGACCGCTTGAATTCCCTGACATTCGTGGGCGACGGCGCCGTAGCCTACACCGGCTCCGCATCCGGAGAGGTCGTGGCTTGGGACGCCAACACGCGCGGCGGAAACGTTCTCCCCGTGCCGGGAAGTAATACGGCGGTCTCGCTGGACCCGGCGGGAACTCGGCTCATCGCCGCTACCGAGGACAACTCTGTTTGCATCTGGTCGGCCTTCAACGGCTCGCACGTGAGTACTTGGGGACAGCCGGAGAAAAGCAGGATCAGCGCGCTCAGTTTTTCACCGGACGGCACTCATGCTGCTTCGGCGACGGCCCAGGGCCTGGTCCGCCTGTGGGACGCGAGTGGGCATCTCCTGCGCACGCTGCCGGGCCACAGCAGCGCAGTGACGGCGCTTCAGTTCAGCCCCGACGGCGCACTGTTGGCAGCGTCGGCCGCCGACGGAACGGTGAGACTGTGGAATGTCCCGGCGGGGAATGAGGCAGGCGTGTTGCGCCACGGCGCGCAAGTGAACGCTCTCGCGTTCCATCCGAACGGCTCTGCTCTTGTCACTGGCAGCGCTGATCGCGCCGCCCCCGTGCGGATCTGGGACTTGAACTCCAAGTCCGCAATTCGGTCATTCTCGCTCGATGGAGAAGCCGCGGCGGCCATCCTGATTGCTCCTGACGGCGAAACCCTCCTCGCCGGGTCGAACCCCGGTGGGAAGATCGCCGTTTGGAGCCTGCCCGGCGGCAAGCGCCTGGCAACCCTGGCGGGGCATTCCGCTGCTGTTCGCGCGATAGCCCTGCACCCCGACGGCTCGCGCCTTGTGTCTGGCTCCGACGACAAGACCCTGCGAATCTGGGAAACCGGCGCCTGGAAAGAATTGCTGGTCCTGCGAGGCCACCCCTACCCGGTTCGATTTGTGACCTTTGCCTCTGGCGGTGCGCGCATTATCTCCTCCTGCCGCGGCGTTCGGCTATGGAACACCCGCGAAGGCGCCCGCTGGCCAACCCGAACCGCCGGAGCGCTTTGAGGCGTACCTCATTGAGGGCTGGTCATCGGCTCACCGGGCTCTTGAGACAGCACCAATCTGGGTTTCCCAAGCTCTTCGATGCTGGCTACACGTTCTCCGGTTATGACGTCCCAGAACATGGCGCAGCGATCGCTGAATGTCACTAACCACCGTTGCCCCGGTTCAACTTGCACCCGTGCAAATCGACCATGACAGGGGCGCTGCGTGGAGTGAACCTGATTCGTAGACATGTTGATCCACGTCAGACGCTTTCCCGCCCAGGCGCAGAGCAGCGTTCCGCGATTCGCGCGCACCAGTCCCTGGCTGTCTCCACCGGTTTCGATCGTGGCGGTAACGGTTCGATTCTGAGTATCGATGATGG
This sequence comes from Bryobacteraceae bacterium, assembly GCA_963714395.1. Lineage (GTDB taxonomy): Bacteria > Acidobacteriota > Terriglobia > Bryobacterales > Bryobacteraceae > JACADU01. Next base: position 199,854 of record CAVQOO010000023.1, on the reverse strand, counting down.
TGACGTCATTCACGAACCGTGACAGAGCGTACACGAACCTCCCGTCAGGACTGACCTTCAGTGAGGGATTGCCGGCGGCCATAAGCCGGAACGCTTCCCCCATGGCAGTCGTCATGTCGATCATGAATCCATTCCAACTGAAAGAGTTGGAACCGGGGACCGCATTTGACCAAGTGGACGAAGAGGAGGCGACTGCAGCCGCAAGAATCCCGATCTCTTTCGCTGTCTTGCGGCCGCGTCGCCCCACTGGAACGCTCTCGAACACGCGTTGGGTCGCCAGGTCAGCCAGCACGACCCGATCCAGATACAGCACCTGGTTCGCCTGCATGATCGGCACCGCGATCATGCTCGAATCCGCGATGCGGACGATTTCGCAATCGGGGTTCCCCCCCAGTTTGTCGTGCCAGTCCAGACTCCACGAGGGTTCAATCCCGTCCTCTTTGATAAAGCTCAGCGTTTTCCCGGCGACCAGCAGACCGCCCTCTTTGTCCATCCGGCGCGTGAATCGAAAGTCGCGGCCCGCCTCGATCCGCCACCTCATGTCCGCGCCTTCAAAACTCCGGATCGCGCCCGATCCGTTGACGACTGCTATCCCCTCTTTGCTCGCGCCATCCACTGCTCTGAGCGATTCCCGTTCAACCTCAACTGTCCGGGCAACCCGCGAGTCCTTGGCAGTCGATCACGAAGATGCGGCCGTTCACCCGCTCCAACTTCTCCGTGGAGTCCTTCCCGTCTTCGATCACATACAGCCAGCGGCCGTCCGGTGACAGACTGGCTTTCCGTTTTCCTTTGCGCGCGGGGAGAGCCACCTGCTGGACCGTTCCTTTCATGTCGATGAGCTTGATTCCCTCCCGCTCGTTGGGCACGCAGAACCGGCCTGTGGCGGGCGAAAAGAATACGTTCTCGTCACTCTCGCTGAGTTCCCGCTGCCAGACCAGTTTGTGAGTCTCTGCATTGATGAGCGAAATCGTTGACGGCTTCCCGCCGAGCTTCGCTTGTTTGACCAACGATGTGAAACCCACTGCGACCGATGGGGCTCGCTCGAACTCCCGCGATGGCGACCGTTCCCGGAAGCACGCAACAGACTTCCCGTCGGCCGTGATGGCCATCCTGCTCGCTCCCCACCCTGCCGGCAGTCGCTCAATGATCTTGTGACTGCCTCGGTCAAACACGAGAACTTCGCTCGGACCCTTGGCCAGGCTGCCGTCGGCGCCTGTCGCTCCGTTCACCAGCACGTAGAGCAACTCACCGCCCGGAAGCACGGCAATGCCTGCGGGGACCGCCGGCAGCGGAGTCCTCGCGGCAATTGTCCAATTTGAGGAATCGACAGTGACGATCTCCGGCGGCGAGACAGTGAAGATGAGGATTTCACTCGCGGGCGTCGCGCGGACGACTATCCCCGCCAGCAACAAAGGCAGGATGACCGCTGCAGCTTTCCACATTCGTCTGCCTCAAGGGTGGGTGATGGCGAATGTCTGGAAGCGCCGGTCGGAGGATCGTCCGATGAAGTACCCGGCTGTGCCGCCCACTACTGCCACTCCCAGGCCGATCCCCGCGCCATATCCGGCGGCCATCGCGCACACGAGGCCGCCGAGTTCGCTGCACTCATCTCCACCCGTGGCGCTGGCCGCGAGACCAACACCGAGCGCGATGCCTGCTGCCACTGGCACCAATGCGCCGATCCGGCGTCCTTTGTGCCGGTTCTGCCGAATCTCAACGACTTTCACCTGGGCGCGCGGAATGGAAATCTCGCCCTTGGGGTGCAGACTCTTGTTGCTCGTGCGGGCGATCCGCATGAACATCACGTCCGGTTCGAATCGCGCGGCCTTGCCCTCGATCGTGGTCCCGTCCGGCAAAACCAGGCGAAGGGTCCAATCGGCCCCCACGGACTGGGCCAGATCGCTCCAGGACAATTCGCCGTGCTGAGCCGCAAATAGCGCGGGCGCTGATGCCAGGAGTGGAAGAACGCCAAGGAATCGCATTTGAAATCCCCTTCAAATCTCACTGAAGCAATCCACGCGAAGTGTTACTCGTCCGTCGCCGCCGCTCCACAGTCGGTTCCCGGGCCGCCGCGGGCCGAACCCGGAGCGTCGGGAGGGTCCCTGCCGGTGGTCACCGCGACGCCATTAACCTACTTGCCAAATATAACCAAGTAGGTTAATCTGTGGCCATGGAGAAGCGGACGCCGCACTGCAAGCTGGCGGTCGTCAAAAACCTGCTCGCGGCGGGCAAGGTCCGCGCCACGGTTTCGGCGCTCGCTGGCGGCGCGGCGCTGGGGTTCGGCTTCGAGGAGATCGTCGGCGTCGTCGCGGCGCTTACGCCGCGGGACTTCTACAAGAGCATGACCACGCACGCCGATCACCGCATCTGGCAGGACGTCTACCGCCCGAAGACGCCGGCCGGCGATGTCTATCTGAAGCTCACGGTCATCGACGACGTGCTGATCGTGTCGTTCAAGGAGCTATGAAGGAAAGGAGCCATGCCATGAAATGCCCATCCTGCGGCGTGGGGAAGCTGGTGCGCGACACGCGCGATATTTCCTACACCTACAAAGGCGAAACGACCACGATTCCGGCCGTGCGCGGCGAGTTCTGCCCGGCCTGCGGGGAAAGCGTCCTGGCCGCGGCGGAATCGAAACGGGTCAGCGCGGCGATGCTGGAGTTCAACAAGCAGGTGAACGCCTCCATCGTCGATCCCGGCTTCATCGCGCGTGTCCGCAAGAAACTCGCGCTCGACCAGCGGCAGGCGGCCGCGATCTTCGGCGGCGGCGCCAATGCGTTTTCGCGTTACGAGAACGGCAAGACCAAGCCGCCGCTCGCGCTGGTGAAACTCCTCATGCTGCTCGACCGTCACCCCAATCTGCTGAACGAGGTCCACTCCGGGCAATAGCTCACACGAGCGGGCTTCGAAGAAAGGGCGGATGAAAGTCGCGGCGTTTAGGCTGACCCGCTTCGCCCGTTCTTGCCGACCTCGGCCGCTTCCCCGTGTACGAGTACAGGTTTAACACCTTGAGGATCGAGCAGGCGCGAAGTAGACAACGTCAGTGCAATCCGCTCCAGTAAACCTCCCTTACGCCGCACTGAAGTACCTGGCCCCGAAGTAATCGAGGCCCGTCTGGAACCCCGGTTTCTTTGGCGCCGTCGGTAACCTTACCGGAAGCCTGTCGTACCTAAAGCATCCTGTCGTAACCATGGACTACCAAGACATCGCCGCATGACACCCCGGCGAGCGCGACCCAAATCACCAAACAACATGCCAAAATCGCCGCTCGTGCACCACCATACTTCGAGCTAACAACTTGCAGAAGACGCCCGATCAGAAACCACTGGATCGAACCACCAAGCAACATAAGTCCCGCGAATATGATCGTGTACCACAACCCAACGTCGCCCCCAAAGGCTGACCCACCAGCTTTGGCAAGCGGCACCGAAACCGCATCGATACTTCCCGAAACGACCCCGTCGACCCGGCTCAAAAATCGTTTCGCGAAGTTGAACGGTGGCCACCACGGGCTCGTGAGATTCACGCCAAGCCAACGACCATACGATCATCACGACCGTCCAGATCACACTGTGGGCGATGACAAGGAAGCGATCTGACCGATCCACACATCTACGGATGACGTAGCCGCCAGCATCTCCAAACGCCCGTCGTACACCAGGCCACCGTCGACCGCATGCTTCACAGCCGGCCCTCGCCGTCGTATGAGCAAGCCTTCGTCGTCACCCGCGCCCGATCACCGCACGATTCCACCCGGTGCTCCGCCGTCAGACCCGAAACTCCCCAACGCGACGTCTGATTCCCCGCCGCGTCATGCCCCCCGCCTTCGACCACCGGTTTTCGATTCCCGACATGGTCAAACTTCTACGTAGACGAAAGGCTTGCCGGGTCTTTAACAAACGTTCTGCGTCTGCGCCAGCATACTCGGATATCGTCGTCCCCGAACACGCACCGCCCTGGTATCCCGCACCGGTTCGTCGCGTCAGGCCTGGTTCCACCCGCGCGCTGCGACGCCACGTCTTTAGCCGGTTCATTGGTCGTCATGTGAATACCCGTCGCCTCGAGCAGACCCCGGCCATCCAGATCCCCTGGCACACCCCAGTGCACGGTGTTATTCGTCACACCTGACGGTACCCGGAATTTCAGATCTCAACAGATCGCCGCCCTGCTGCCGCGCAACATCCACCGACGCCGACAACGCCCGAACTCGGATCTGATACCTAGTAGGCTGCATACGGCAAGGAACCCTGAGCGCACCACATTCGCCTCGGTCCTCGCGGCCCAGGCGTTGCATATCAGATTGCAGCGACGTCGAAAGCTCGCAAGCCATGTGCCGCATAGGTTACCGCGATTCTGGCGTAGCTCGCCGGTTTCTTAACCCCATCATCCCGTCGCCGTAACCGCCCGGCCCGCCTGATCATAGCCTCAGCCTTCAATTCACGCCCCGACGGGCCCTTCATCCAACCTCAAAGCCCCTGCCGGCTCCTGCGTGTACACACCCCTCGACCGGCGCCCTTCGGGGCATCGAGCCCCTCAGGACGCCGATGGGGCCGCACTCCCGGACGTCCTCACAAAAATTCCCGTCCCATTTTTGGCCTCTTTTCAACACCTTCCCCTCTGTCTCCCCCGAAATCCTTGCTCCAGTGGTGTAGCTATGATCGGGAGGCTATGCATGCCTGGAATGAATAACGTCATCTCAAACCCGACCTCAGCACGAATACGCCCTCGGCGCGCCCTCTCCCTGCTCGCCGCCAGCCCCTCGCCCCGCCTCGGCCCGCCGCCAGCCTATGTACGAACCCAAATCTCCAATGCTCCCAATCACATGGATCCCAGGCACGAACCTCCTCCGAACCCCGCTGGGTTACGACCGAACCCAACCTCGGGTTCTCACGAACCCACGAACTCCACCCCCAAGGGCCTTGCCGCATCACTGCCGCCCCGAAATCCCGCCTGCCCAAGGCTCCCGGGATTATATATAGTTGTGAGTTGGAGCTTTGACCCATGGCTTTCTCTGAATTGAAAGGCGTCATGGCCGGCGCTGGCTTCTTCGCCCAGTTCCATGCCGACGCCTGGCTCCGCTGCCCCGGCGCCACCATCACCGCCGTCGCCGACCCCGATCTCGACAAAGCTCGCACCTTCGCCGCCCGCTGGAAGATTGAACGCGTCTACGCCGATGCCGGCGAAATGCTCGCCGCCGAACGCCCTGACTTCCTCGACATCGTCACAGGCCCCGATACGCACCTCCCCCTCACACGCCTCGGCGCCGCCCACCACGTCACCGTCATCACCCAGAAACCCATGGCTCCTTCACTGGAGGATTCCATCGCCATGGTCGAAGCCTGCGAATCCGCGGGCGTCCGCCTGCTCGTTCACGAAAATTGGCGCTGGCAGCCCTGGTACCGCGAAATCCACCGCATCGTGCAGTCCGGTGCTCTCGGCCGCATCCATCATCTCGGCTTCCGTGTGAGAACCGGCGACGGCCGCGGCCCTGCACCATACCGCGTCCAGCCCTACTTCGTCCACATGAAACGGTTCCTCATCTTCGAGACACTCGTCCATTTCCTCGACACTTTCCGTTTTCTCTGCGGCGAATTCTCCGAAATCTACTGCCACACCTCCCGCCTCAATCCCGTAATGGCCGGCGAAGACGCGGCACTCATCCGCACTGCTTTCGAAAATGGAGCGGAGGGCCTGATCGACGCCAACCGCATCAGTGGTCCGATGCCGCCGGAAGCCACCTTTGGTCGCCTCCGCATGGAAGGCGACGCCGCCATGCTCGAAATGGACGGCGAGGGCCGCCTCTTCTACACTCAATACGGCGAACCTGCCAGTGAACAGATCTACCACATCCCCCCGGAGGGCTACCGAGGCGACAGCATCCTCGCCCTGCACCAACACTTCACAGCCTGCCTGCACGAAGGCAAGCCCTGCGAAAGCGAAGCACGCAGCTACCTCCGCACCGTCCGCGCCGTCTTCGCCGCATACGATTCCGCCGAATTGAACCAGGTCGTCCAACTTCCATGAAAACTTACCGCATCGCTCTCATGCCCGGCGACGGCATCGGCCCCGAGGTCACTGCCGAGGCCGTCCGCGTCCTTCATTCCGTTGCCGCCCGCTACCCAGTCGCGTTTGAATTCGAATCGCTCAGCGTCGGCGCCGGCGAGTACCTCCGCTCGGGCGACCCCCTCCCTCCCGCCACCTTCGAGCGCTCCAAGGAATTCGACGCCATCCTGCTCGGTGCCATGGGCCTGCCCGACGTGCGCTGGCCCTCCGGCATCGAGATGACGCCGCAACTCGACCTGCGCGAGAAGCTCGATCTCTATTGCGGCCTCCGCCCGCTCTATCTCTTCCACGAGAACGACTCGCCCCTGAAAAACCACCCCGCCGGCTCCATCGACCTGCTGATCATCCGCGAGAACACGGAAGGGCTGTTCTCCTCGCGTCTCGACCCGGCCCCTCCGCCGAACGCTCCCGAAGCCCGCGACACCATGTTGATCACACGCAGCGGCGCCGAGCGCATCGTCCGCTCCGGCTTCGTTCAGGCCCGCAAGCGCCGCCGTCATCTCACCCTCGTCGACAAGGCCAACGTCCTGCCCTCCATGGCCTTCTTCCGCTCCGTCTTCGACCAGGTCGCCGCCGAATTCCCGGACGTTCGGACAGACCGCATCTATGTCGACGCAATGTCGCTCTATCTTGTCCAGCGCCCTGAGCGCTTCGACGTCCTGGTCACTGAAAACATGTTCGGCGACATCATCTCCGACCTCGCCGCCGGCATCGTCGGCGGTATGGGAATGGCGCCCAGCGCCGACATCGGCCCCAAGTACGCCGTCTTCCAGCCCTCCCACGGCACCGCCCCCGACATCGCCGGCAAGGGCATCGCCAACCCGGTGGCGACCATCCTCTCGGCCGCGATGATGCTCGAGTGGCTCAACGAGCCCGCCGCCGCCCGCGCCATCGAAGCCGCTACCCGCGCAGTGCTATCCAACCCCGAAGCTCGCGCTGCCGACCTTGGCGGCAGAATGACAACCACTGAACTTGGCATTGCGATTGCCGCGGCCATCGAGTAACCAGCCATCGAGTAACCAGCCATGCGAGACGGCTTTGTCATCTTCGACACCCACACGCACATCGGCGAAGCCAGGCACTCCGGACGTGTCACCCCCGCCGACGAGTTGCTGCGTTCCATGGATCGCCATGGCGTCGACCGGTCCCTCGCCATTCCCTTCCCCGTCGTCGACGACCACCGCGCAACTCATGACCTCATCGCCGAAGCCGTCCGCCGCCACCCTTCCCGCCTCGCCGGCGCCGCCTGCCTGGACCCCTTCCTGGGCGAGCAGGCCTACCGCGACGAAGTCCGCCGCTGCCGGGAGCGGCACGGCTTCCGGGCACTTAAAGTTCAGCCTCAATACACGGCCGTTAACCCGTTGTGGAAACGCCATCAATTCGTCTTTGAAGCTGCCGCCGAAAACGGCATGACGCTGATCTGGCACACCGGCTCCGGCATCCCCTATTCGCTGCCATCCATGCTCATGCCCGCCGCTCGCGACTTTCCCCAACTGAACATCGTCATCGCCCACTGCGGCGGCGGGGGACTCCTGCTCGGCGAAGCCATCGTCGCGGCGCAATTTTGCCCCAACATCTTTCTCGAACTTTCCTCGCTCATGCCCAACCATGTCCTTGAGGTCCTGTCGCACATCCCCGCCAGCCGGCTGCTCGCCGGCTCCGACCTCACCGAGAACACTGCCATCGAGTTCGCCAAGATCATCGGCCTCGACATCGCCGAAGATGCCAAGCGCATGATCCTCTCCGAAACCGCCTATCGCCTGTTCGGCGGTGCAGCGTGACCCATCGCTACTCGGTCGTCGCAGCGCTGTTCGTCCTTTCACTGATCACCTACATCGATCGTGTCGCCATCTCCAGCGCCAAGGATGCGGTCGCGCTCGACCTCCACCTCTCCGACACCCAGATGGGACTGGTCTTCAGCGCCTTCTCCCTGGGCTATGCACTCGCCCAAGTGCCCGGCGGCTGGCTCGCCGACCGCTGGGGGCCCAGGCTCGCTCTAGCTGCCGTCGTCACCGTCTGGAGCGCTCTGACCGCCTTCACCGGCGCCGCCTGGAGTTTAGTGTCCCTGGTGGTCATCCGATTCCTGTTCGGCATCGCCGAGGCCGGCGCGTTCCCCGGCACCGCCCGAGCCTTCGTCAACTGGCTCCCAATCGCCGAGCGGGGACGTGCCAACGGTTTGTTCTTTTCCGGCTCCCGCTTTGGCGGCGCGGCTGCCTTCCCCCTGATCGTCTGGCTCCTCTCCATCTCCAATTGGCGTGTCGCCTTCCTCCTCCTCGGAGTCGGAGGCCTGCTCTGGGCCGCTTTCTGGTTCCTTCGCTTCACTGACTACCCCAAGGACTCCCACCACGTCCCGGTCGCTCCGGCCCATTCCGAGATGCGGCTCAAAGAAGTCTTCACCACCACCAGGTTCCTGCCGGCCATGGGTCAGTACTTCGCCGGCAACTTCACCTTCTTCATTTGCCTGAGCTGGCTCAGCCCTTATCTGAAGAAGACCTATTCGCTCTCCGACTCCGAAACCGCGAGCCTCTCCATGATCCCTCTCCTCGTCGGCGCCACCTCCCTGTGGTTCAGCGGCTGGCTCGTCGACCGCCTCTTCCGCAACCCCAGGCTTAGGCCTTGGTCGCGCCGTCTGCCCGGCATGATCGGCTTCGCCCTCGCCGCCGCCTGCATGGTCGCTGGATCTTCCGCAACATCCGCCTGGCAGGCGATTGGCTGGTTCACCCTGGCCACGTTCGGCGTCGACATGACCATCTCCCCAAGCTGGAGCTACTGCGCCGACATCGCTGGCAAGAACGCCGGCTCCGTCTCCGCCGCCATGAACATGGTCGGCAACATCGGCTCCTTCCTCAGCGCCAATGCCTTCCCCTGGCTCATTGCCTGGACCGGCAGCGCCGAGACCTACTTCCTCGTTAGCCGCAGCCCTAAACCTATGCAGCGTCGGACTTTGGCTGCGAATGAAATCGCCTTCCGAGGTTGGCGCGACAGCATAGTACTGGAACTTTTCAGGTTCGTACTGCTCCCTCAGTTCCTTGATGAGGCCACGCCTTCCCCCTAAACTGTATTCACATGTCACGAAAACTGGGCAGAACTTTGTTTCTGAGGTGCTTGGCCTTTGCCTCCCTGATTGCGGTTCTCAGCCTTAGCGGTTCGGCCGCTGTCATCATCGGGATGGACACTGCTTGGACCGGCGCCGCTCCTTCAGGCCCCACTAAGCCCTACTTGACCGCGACGATCACAGATGCTTCCGACGACAACTCCATCGGCCCCAATGCGGTGTTGATGACACTCTCCGCGCCCGGACTGATCAAGACTGCCGCCGTCAAGGAGTTCGTGACCGATTGGGGGTTTAATTTGAACCCCGGCCTCCTGCAGGGCGGCTCGTATTCCGCCACAATCTCAGAGATCAGCCGTAGCGGCTGGCTCGGCGAAGGCAGCCCCTACGTGACACTCGGAGTAAACAACCAAAACGTTCTGAGTTCTCATGGATACGACCTGCTGTTTAATCTCAAAACGACCGGCAACTCCAAGGACAACTTTGAGAATGGCGATTTCCTGACCGTCAAGATCGCGATGCTCGGGATCAGCCAGAACTCGTTCAACGTCCTCAACTCCAGCGTGAACGGGTTCAACTTCCTTTCGGCGGCTCACGTTCAGGGATTGCCAACGGGTACCTGCACAGACGAAACAGGCAAGACATGCACTAGCGGCGGCATCTATGCCGGCAGCAGCGTGTTCCCGCAGGAAGTTCCCGAACCCGCCACGTATGCGATGTTGGCTGGTGGGCTCGGCATCCTTGGCTTCGCCCGGCGGCGCCTGAAGCGATAACAAGTTCGAAGACTAACCCCCTATAGCTGATCGCCCCTGCTTGCCGCAGGGGCGATGTTTTTTTGGCCCCACCCCACGTCCGTGCGGCCGAAGGAGTATAAGGGAGTTCTCGACGAACATGCGCCTCCTGCTCCCTCTCCTCACCGTCGCCGCCCTGGCCCAGGCCGCTTCTGTTTCTGCTGTCCGTCTCGAAGTCGACGCCCGCTCATCTCCACTCAACATCGATTCCCCGGCGCCGCGCTTGTCATGGCAGCCGGCCAGCATCGACCGGGGCGCGGCACAATCAGCCGTACAAATCCTCGTCGCCTCGTCCGCCGAGCGGCTTGCACGGAACGAGGGCGACCTCTGGGATTCCGGCCGCGTTGCCACGGCAAGCATCTCCCTGCCCTTCGCCGGCAAGCCTCTGGCCTCGAACCAGCGTTACTATTGGAAGCTCCGGCTCTGGGATGCATCAGCCGCTCCGTCCGGCTGGAGCGAGTCCGCCACTTTCTCCACAGCCCTGCTCTCGGAAAACGATTGGCGCGCCGCCTGGATCGCCTTCCCCGAAACCCGCCTCTCTTCCGGCCCGTTGCCGCTTTTCCGCAAGGCCTTCGACCTCACCCAACCGTTGCGCTCGGCCGTGCTGCACATTGCCGGCCTGGGCTTCTACGAAGCCCGCATCAATGGCAAGCGCGTCGGCGACCGCGAGTTCGCCCCCGGCTGGACCAACTACCGCGCCAGCGTTCTCTACGATACTTACGACGTCAGCTCCCTCCTCCGCCAGGGCCCCAACGCGATCGGTGTCCTGCTTGGCAACGGTTTTTTCAATGTCCCCGGCGGCCGCTACGCCAAATACAACGGCTCCTTCGGACGCCCCAAGCTCCGTGCACAGCTTCATCTCGTCTTTGAGGACGGATCCAGCCGAGTCATCGCCACCGACACTACCTGGAAAACGTCTCCAGGCCCCATCACCTTCTCGTGCGTCTTTGGTGGCGAGGATCACGATGCCCGCCTCGATCAGGCCGGATGGGACGCTCCGGGCTTCGACGACTCCGCATGGCGCAATGCCGGATCCTCCGACCAGCACTCCACCGTCATGCGCGCCCACGCTGCCCCGCCCATTCGCGTAACCGAACGATTCAAGACCGTCCGGGTCACCGAGCCCCGCGCCGGCGTGCGTGTCTACGACCTCGGCCAGAACATGGCTGGACGGCCCCGCCTGCGCGTCTCCGGACCTGCAGGCGCCGTTGTGAAGATGATCCCAGGCGAACTGCTCAACCCCGACGGCACAGTTTCCCAACGCAGCTCAGGCGGCCCCATGTGGTTCGCCTACACGCTGTCCGGGAAAGGCGTCGAGGAGTGGGCGCCCCGGTTCACCTACTACGGCTTTCGATACGTCCAGGTCGAAACCGCCGCACAGGTCGAATCGCTCACTGGTGAGTTCATCCACGCCGACGCCCCGCGGGTGGGCACCTTCGAATCCTCCAGCGATCTTTTCAACCGCATCCACAAGCTCGTCGATATGGCCGTGCGCAGCAATCTGCAGAGCGTTCTCACCGATTGCCCTCATCGGGAAAAGCTCGGCTGGCTCGAAGTCGCCCATCTGATGGGGCCCTCGCTGATGTTCAACTACGATCTGCGCACGTTCTACCCCAAGATCCTGCACGACATGGAGGAAGCCCAGATCCACACGGGCCTGGTCCCCGATATCGCGCCCGAGTATACGGTGTTCCGCGGCGGCTTCCGCGACTCCCCGGAATGGGGCAGCGCCGCCATCAACATACCGCGACTTCTCGATGAGTGGTACGGCGACAACGAAGCCTACCGGCGCTTCTGGCCCATGATGACCCGCTACGCGGATTATCTCGATTCACTCGCCTCGGGCGGGCTGCTCTCCCACGGGCTCGGCGATTGGTACGACATCGGCCCCGGTTCGCCCGGCCCTTCGAAGCTCACCCCAAAGGGCATCACCGCGAGCGCCTTCCACTACTCAAACCTCTCGACGCTCTCAGCCGCCGCCCGCGTCCTCAATCGTCCTGACGAGGCCGCTCAATGGGGCAAGCGCGCAGAGTTGACACGCCAGGCGTTCCTCAAGGCCTACTACGACCCCGCCACGCATACCTACGGCACCGGCAGCCAGACGGCACAAGCCATGCCCCTGGTGCTGGGCCTGGCCGATGAGGCCGATCGCGCCGGCATCCTGGCCCGGCTTGTCGAGGACATCGAGAAGCGGGGCTGGCAGCAGACCGCCGGCGACGTCGGCTATCGCTTCCTCATCCGCGCGCTGACAGACGGCAATCGTTCCGATGTTCTCCACCGCATCAACAGCCGCACATCTCCGCCCAGCTACGGCGCTCAGCTCGCGGCCGGCGCAACCACTCTGACGGAGGCCTGGGACGCCAACCCCGCCTCCTCGCAGAACCACTGCATGCTCGGCCATGTCGAGGAGTGGTTCTACTCGGGCCTCGGCGGGATCCGGCTTGATCCAACCGCCGCCGGCTTCAAGCACTTCCAATTGCGGCCCGAACCGGTTGGCGATCTCACCTGGGTGAACGTCGACTACAACTCCGTCCGCGGCCCAATATCCAGCCATTGGCGCATCAGTGAGGGGCGGTTCTCATGGACTGTGCGCGTGCCGGTGGGCGCGACAGCGACCCTCTGGCTCCCTGCCGCCTCGGCAAAGGACGTGCTCGAATCCGCGGGCCTGCGGCTCCTGCGAATCGAGGGCAACCGCGCCGTGTTCTCCGCCGCCTCAGGCGAGTACAACCTTGTTTCTGTCTTCCGTGAAAGGATGTGAAGCGATGACCTCGCAGCAGCTCGCGGCGGCCGCCGCGATCGTTCAAACAGCGCGCTCGCTTTTCAATCGCGGCTACAGCTTCGGCACTGCCGGCAACCTCAGCGTCCGCCTCGGCGACCACATCCTCGTTTCCCCAACCAACTCGTCCTTCGAGAGTCTCGAAGAATCCACCATTTCCCTGCTCGATTCAGGCGGCAATCACCTGGCAGGTGACAAGCCCAGCAAGGAGGCTCACTTCCATCTCGCCGTCTACGAGACACGCCCCGACGCGAACGCGGTTGTCCATCTTCACTCCACCTACGCGACCGCGGTGTCGTGCCTGCCCCACCTTGACCCCAGTGACGCGCTGCCGGTCTACACGCCTTACTTCGCGATGCGCATTCCATGTCTGCCGGTGGTGCCCTACATGCGCCCCGGCCACCCCGGGCTCGCCGATGGAGTCCGCGCCGCGGCTCGTCTCTCGCCGGCGATGCTGCTGAAGAACCACGGCCCCATCACAACCGGCCGGGATCTCCGCGAAGCCTCCGCCCTTGCCGAAGAACTTGAGGAACAGTCCAAGCTCTATTTCCTGCTTCAGGGACGGGGTGAACTTCTCACCGCCGCCCAACTTACCGAACTGCGAGGCCAGCGCTAGATGCCGGCCGGCAGGCTTCTGTTTGCCGCCGTCGCCGACGACGACACCGGCGCATCCGATCTCGCCGGGATGTTCGCCGATCAGGGCGTTCCGGTGGTGCTTGTCCTGGACGCTTCCGGCGATGACGATCTCCATCAATGGACCCACAACGCGCAGGGCATCGTCTTCGCGACCGCCGCCCGCGCCCTGCCGCGTGAACTCGCCGTCGCCCGCACCCTGGCCGCATTCGACTGCGCCAAAAGCCTGGACCCTCGCTGCTATCTGCTCAAGTACTGCTCCACGTTCGATTCCACCGAAGAAGGCAATATCGGCCCGACGCTCGATGCCGCCCTTGCCACGCTCGGCGAGTCATTCACTATCGCCTTGCCCGCCCTGCCGGTCAACGGCCGCACCACGTATTGCGGCTACCACTTCGTCAACGGACAGCTCCTTTCGGATTCGCCGATGCGCCTTCACCCGCTGAATCCGATGACGAATCCCAACCTCGTAGACTTTCTGTCGCGGCAGACCTCGCGTCCCGTCGGCCTCACCTCGTACCGGGACGTCTCACAAGGGCCTGCCGCCATCTCCGCCCGCTGGCGCCAACTCCGCGAACAGGGCGTCCAAATCTCCGTCGTCGACTGCCTGGACGACGGCCACGCGGCGTCCATCTGCGAAGCCGCCTGCGACCTCCACCTGCTCAGCGGCGGCTCTGCCTTCGGAACTCACTTGCCCGCCGCCTGGCGCCGCCGCGGCTGGCTCTCGGAAGACTCGGCAGACCCGCTCGCCCGCATTCAGACGGAAGCAGGGTCGGGCCGGCTTGTCGTCGCCGGGAGTTGTTCGATCGCGACCTCCAAACAGAATGCCTGGCTCGCAGCCAACGGGGCCGAGGTCGTCACCGTCGACGCCATCGCACTTGTCGACAATGGCCCCGCCCCTCAACCCGGGAATCTCGCCGCAGCCCTGTCGAACAACGCCACCATCCTGCTCAGGACCGATTCGTCTCCCGAAGCACTCGTCCGCAGCCGCGACTGGTCGGCCGCGCGCAACCTCACTCCGCAACAGTTCGGCCTGCGCCTGGCCGAAGCGCTTGCCGCGCTCACCGCCGATACCGTGAACCTCTCACCGCCGCGCGTGCTTGTCTCCGCCGGCGGGGAGACTTCATCAGCACTGTGCCGCGCTCTCGGCATCCGTGCCCTGGCTGTTGGCCGCAACATACAGCCGGGAGTTCCGCTGTGCGTACCACTCTCGGGCCGCGCCACGCCGCTTGTCCTCAAGTCCGGGAACTTCGGCAGCGAAGACTTCTACGGCGTAGCATTCCGGGCGGCCGAGCGCGCCGCTCCAGTCTAGGCGACAATCGAATGACCGGACCGGCAGAACGAAGCATGACCGAAAAGAAGATCATCCTGCTCGTCGACGATACGCCTGCGAACATTCAGGTGGTCAACGCCATCCTCAAGGATGTCTACAAGACCCGCATCGCCTCCAACGGCGCCAAAGCGATCGAGCTTGCCAACGCCGGCCCACAGCCGGATCTGATTCTGCTCGACGTCACCATGCCAGGCATGGACGGGTATGAAGTCTGCTCCCGCCTCAAAGCCGACCCCGCCACGAGCGACATTCCGGTCATCTTTCTGACTGCCAAGACCGAAGCCGAGGACGAAACACGAGGATTCGAAGTCGGCGCGGTTGATTACATCCACAAGCCGTTTTCGCCGCCCGTCGTTCAGGCGCGCGTCCAAACCCACCTGCTGCTCCGCGAAGCCCGTGAACAGCTCACGGCGGAGAAACGCCGCCTCGATCAATTGCTGGAAAACATCCTGCCCGCCGCGGCGGTTGTCGAAATCAAGGCGACCGGCGGAGTCTACCCTCGCAGGTTCGAAAACGTTGCCGTCCTATTCTCAGACCTCGTCGAGTTCACCCACTACTGCGACAGGCACACCGCCGAAGAAGTGGTGAAGGACCTGGAGCGCCTGTTCGGCATCTTCGAACGCTGCGCGCGTGACCACGGCCTGGAGAAGATCAAGACCATTGGCGACGCCTTCATGGCCACCGCCGGCTTGTTGGCCCCTCACGCTGACCCGCTGCGGGCCGCCGTCTCCTGCGGGCTCGCCATCACGCGCGAAGTCGCCGCACTTGGCAAGGACTGGAGTGTCCGCTCAGGCGTGCATATCGGGCCGGTCATGGCTGGCATTGTTGGCAGCGAACGCTATCAGTTCGATCTTTGGGGCGACACGGTGAATGTCGCTTCGCGCCTCACGGGCGCGGCCGCGCCCGGCAGCGTCGGTCTGCTTGAAGAGGTTGGCCAGAGCCTGGCAGGCGCGGTGATCCGCAGCCGCGGGGAAGTCGTGCTCAAAGGCAAAGGCGCGGTGAACGTCGTCGAAATATCAGAGCTGACCTGAAATCTTCCAGGACCGCTCCCTCGCGAGCTCCCTCAACATTCGCGAATTGCCCGCGAGCAGCATTCACGATGGCGTCCACCGCCGCGTCGTCGTGGGACGGGTCGTGGTGGAACAGCACCAGCCGATCTACCCCAGCTTCCTGCGCCACGCGGACCGCTTCAGTCCAGGTGCTGTGTCCCCATCCCTTTTTGGCTTCATACTCTTCAGGAGTGTACTGCGCGTCATAGATCAGCACATTCGCACCGCGTGAGTTTTCAACTAACTCGCGCACCATCTCCGGTGAGCCGTGCTCGTAGTCGCTGGCGTGAACCAGCACCGCGCCGCGGTACTCGACGCGGAAGCCCCAGGCGCCCTGCGGATGGTTCATCGGAAACGCAGTGACGTTGACTCCGTCGATCTCCAACGCGGTGGACCCCAACTGAACGTACCGCCGTTTGCCCGGCAGCTTCGCCAGGTCGATGGGGAAATACGGCTCGGTCATTAGCTTTTCGAAAGCCGCCTGGGCCTCATCGGCCGGCTTGCCGGAGTACAGCTCTATGCGTTGTGCCGGGTCATAGAGCGGCATGAAGAACGGCATCCCGTGCATGTGGTCGCCGTGAAAGTGCGTGAAGAGGAACCGGATCACCTCGGGTTTTTCACCGCGGGATTGCATCTCAAGGCCGAGATCACGAAGTCCAGTGCCAGCATCGACAATGAGCCGGGTCCCGTTCCCCGCGAGAATCTCGAGGCAGGTTGTGTTACCACCGTACCCCAGGTTCTTCGGGACGGGAGTCGGAAACGAGCCGCGGACTCCCCAGAATCGGACCTCCAGGTCTGCGGCCTGTCCAGGGTTATTTCTTCCCAGTGTCACCACTTCTCACAAAGCATAGTACAAGCGCCATGTGGTGGTGTACCGCCACCGTTGTAGTCTGTACCTATGGCCCGGGGAAACCGTGCCGGTTCCCTCGGAGTTCAGCCCTACTGATGAATACAACCCGGTGGCTCACCCAGAAGCTCAGAATCGAGCCCGCTGAAGCGCGGCCGGTGGCGATTCTTTTCGCCCACTACTTTCTGGTATCCGCGGCCGTGATAGCCGGCAAGTCGGCTCGCGACGCATTCTTCCTCAGCCGTTACGACAAGTCGGTCCTCCCGCTTATGTACCTGGCCAATGCCGCGGGAGTGACGTTCGCCATGTGGGTACTTTCCAAGCTGAGCGCCAAGTTCAGCACAAGGGCCAACGTGACCGGGGCGCTCGTCTGCTTCTCGATTTCTCTCCTGCTCCTGCAACTCCACATGGAGGGCTGGGCGATCCCGGTTCTGTATGTCTGGATGGAGATCATCGGCTCGGTCATCCTGCTACAGGCCTGGATGATCACTGGCAATGCGTTTGATCCACGTCAGGCCAAGCGACTGTTCGGCGTGATCGCCGCGGGCGGCTCCATCGCCGCCTGGGCCGGCGGTGCGGCCATCTCCTGGCTGGCAGCCCATTACGGCTCCTCATCGCTGATTACAGTAGTGGCGGGGGCGCTGGCCGTGGGGGCCGTCACCAGCTACTTCGCCAGTTCATTTCAGGCCGCCCGTCCACGCCAGCGCAGACCGGCCAAGGCGGCATCCACTTCGTGGAGGTTCACCCCTTACCTCGCCTCGATCACCATTGTCATCGCCGCGGTCTCGATTGTCAGCGCGATTGTCCAGTTCCGATTTCAGGTCGCCGCCCAGGAAATGTACCCGAACCGCGATCTGCTCGTCGCCTTCTTCGGCAGGTTCTATGCCTGGACCGGCGTGGCCTCGCTGGCCACACAACTGCTCCTGTTCAAACCGCTTCTCACTCACTTCGGGGTCGCCGCCGGGCTGCTTGTTCTTCCTTTCTCTTTCACGGCGGGGCTGATCTCCACGCTGGCCTGGCCGGGCATCTGGGGCACCGCATTCGGCCGTTTTGCCGACTTGAGTTTTAAGTTCACGATCAACAATTCATCGCTTGAGCTGTTGTGGCTCCCCATCCCGTCGGAAGTACGCCAGGCGGCCAAGCCGATTATCAGCGGCACGATGAAGGCAGTGGTGGAGGCAGGAACCGCCCTGCTGATGTTCGCGCTCGTCCGAGCCGCGCCTCCATGGGCGCTTACGGCCGCGGCCCTGATTGTCTGTGGAGTCTGGATCTTCACCGTCCACCGAATCCGAGCCCAGTATCGCGAGTCCCTCGCGGCTGTTCTCGAAAAACGCCAGCTCGACATAGAAGAGCTCAGGGTCAGCGCGAGCGACCCCATCGTCGCTGCCGCTCTCGAGCATTCCCTCCGCAGTTCCGACGAGATGGAGCAGATCGCCGCTCTGGAATTCATCGAGGGCTTTCCCCTGCAGCCCTGGGCGAAGGCACTCCAGCAGGCGTTTAGGGATGGATCGGAACAGGTCCGCGAGCAGATCTTCAAGCTCGCCGCGGAGGATCGCGCCGCGCTGCCCGATGCCCTCATTCTCGAAGCCATGAACGACAGCCGGCCGACGGCTCTGCTGGCGGCCCGGACGGCCATGGAGCGCAAGATCCCGGCGGCGGTACCCGCCCTTGAAGCGATGCTTGCCTCTCCAGCATCCCGCGTGCGCGCCGCCGCCGCTGCCGCGCTGCTATCGGCCAGCGGGCCGGTTGCCGAACGCGCCAGAGCAACCCTGCTCGATCTCGCCGCAAGCCACGATCCCGCAACTCGAGCAGATGCGCTGAACGTCCTGCCCCCTGGACAGACCGTGCTCTCCCGCGCACAGGTCGAGGAGAATCTCCACTCCTCCTCCCCTATCGTCAGACGCGCCGCCCTCTCCGCCCTGACGGACTCGCTCGACCCGGCCGCTCTGCCTGCCATCGTTCATACCCTTAACGATCCTCGCTGCGCCCTCCAGGCGCGGCTCGCACTCAGGCGTTTTCCGCCAGCCGACGTCGCCTCAGTCCTCAAGGCCGAACTCCGAGCTGCTTCGTCCAACCGTCGTGCTGGTGGGCGCCATTCTCAAGACGATGCGCGACTATATCGGGCTCATCGGCGAAGCCGATCTGCTCGGCATAGCAGGCCCAGAGGACCTCACCATCTACCAGGAGTGGACAGAGACCCTGCTCGCTCTCCGCCGCCTGCATCCTCTCTCTCCGCATGCCCTCACGGAAGCGCACAGGCATCTCGATGAAGTCACCCGGAACGCATACACCGCGGCAGCCTTCCGCAGCCGTCTGCACGCCGACCCCGACGCAATCCTGCTCGACGATCTCGCGGACCAGCGTTATCAGATCGCGGTATCCTCCGCACTGGAACTCTGCGCATTGAATGAGAACGATCTTCCAGTCGAGGCTTGTCTGCAGGCCCTCCGTTCAGGCGACCGCGCACGCCTCCCCTATGTCATGGAGTTGATCGAAAGCAGTCTGCCACGAGAAGAGCGAACGCTGATCTCGCCCCTGGCCGACCCGTCCCAGCGGGAGAAGCGGATGCAGATCTTTCGCGATCGCTTCGAAGCTTCCGCTCCCGGCTTCGAGGAGCAATTGATGCACGCGGCCCACCATGGCGACCAATGGGAGCGCGCCGTTATCATCGATTACCTCTTCCGCAAGAACCTGCGAAATCTGCTTTCCACCGTTCGCTGGGAAGAACTGGGGGGCAGCCGCCTGGTGAGAGAACTGGTCGCCCGAGAAAAACAGGAAGCCCTGACGCACATGTACACCACACTCGAGAAAACAATTTTCCTGAAATCCGCCGATCTTGTTCGCGGGAATCGCGGCGGAGAGCCTGTCCCGGCTCGCGCAGGTCGCCGAGGAAATTCATTTCTCAACTGGCGACCAGATCTTCAAGGACGGCGACTCCGGCGATTCGCTTTACCTGGTCGCCAAGGGAAGAGTTCGCATCGCCAAAGCCGGAAAGGAGATTGCGATGCTGGAGCGCGGCGCCTGCTTCGGCGAGATGGCGGTGCTCGATTCCGCCCCCCGTTCAGCCGATGCCGCGGCTGCGGAAGAGCTTACGCTTCTCCGCCTCGTCTCCGATGACTTCTTTGATGTTTTGAGCGAGAACCCGAACATCATGCAGGGCATTATCCGCATGCTTTCCCGCCGGCTTCGCGAGGTCAACGCACGCCTCGCGGCCGCATCCTGAGCCGTGCCTGCCCCGCAACGCCGCACTAGTCCACATCGACGGCGAGTGCGCTCTGTGCAGCGGGCTCGCCCGCTTCGTCTCGCGCCGCGACAAGCGGAGCCTCTTCGAGTTCATCCCGGACAACCAAACCGATACCGTTCGCCTGATTGAAGGCGGCCGGACTTACGAACGCTCCACCGCCGCGCTTCGCGTACTGCTGGCGCTCGGCTTGCCGTGGTCCTGTGCTCGCCCGCGCCGGCCTCGTCGTGCCAAGACCGCTGCGCGATGCCGTCTACGATTGGGTTGCGCGGCGGCGGCGAAGCTCCGGCTGCCGGCTCGACTAACGCACTACTTCGCTTTGACTCCCCACCCCTTGTTCGGCTCCGGTCCAAGCTCGAGCACCAGCTTGCCGCCCGCGGCAAGTTCCTTGTGCGTGATCCAGAAACGGTCGTTCAGAGGGCGTCCGTTCAGCTCGGCGCTCTGTATGAAAGTGTTTCCGGGTTTGTTGTTCCGGACGTCGATTGTGAAGCTGCCTCCGGGGAAATAGCGGCGGTCCAGGGCAATGGTAATGCGATCGAAAATGGGGCTGGTGATCTCGTAGCGCGGCGCCACGGCCGCGCCGCCCTGCACGTCAAACAGTCCGATGGCCATGAGAACGCCAAGAGCACCCATTTGGCCCTGGTCCTCGTCGCCGTTGTAGCCGCCATAGGGAGTCGTGTCGCCGAACACCTCTTCCTTAATGCGGCGGACCCACTGCTGGGTGAGCCACGGCGCGCCGGCATGGCTGAACAGGTGAGCCATGTGGCAGGCTGGCTGGTTCTCGTAGTCGATCCAGTTCTCCCCGTGCTTGCCGTGCGGCGTGATGAACCTTGCCGGAGCTGCCAGTTCAAATTGCCGCGAGAGCTTGTCGACAAACTTCTGCCGGCCCTCCGATCGTCTCAATCAGGCCCGGAATGTCCTGAGGCACGAAGTAGGTGTAGATCGCCGAATTGCTCTCCACGAATCCGCGACAGTTCCCGCCCAGGCATGTCGGCTCAAATGGCGTCAGCCAACTGCCGTCCATGTTGCGCGGCCGAATCCACCCGGATCCGGCATCCCAGAGCTTCTTCCAGTTCTCAGAACGCTTCCCAAACAGGGCGGCATCGTCCTTCTTGCCAAGCCCCGCCGCGAACTGCGCCAGGCACCAGTCCGAGTAGGCGTACTCCATGGTCTGCGCCGCTCCCTCACGGTGGAAGCCGCTGCCGCCGACCCCCAGAGGAACGTACCCGCGCTCGACGTAATAATTCATCCCGCCGCCTTGAGCATTGGGCCCGTGCTCGTACCCCGCGTGATCCCGGATGCCGCCGGGGAAGGCGTTCTTCCGGCACCCGGCATAGGCGGCTGCGATGTCGAAATCGCGGATGCCCTTGTTGTACGCCGCGGCGATCAGCGGCGTCGCCTGGTCGCCGATCATCACGAACGTGTAGTTGCCGCCCGCCGGCCCCCTGGCGATCATCCCGCCGTTGGTGTAGTAGTCCACCAGCGTGGCCGACATCTCGCTCATGATCTTCGGATAAGCGAATGACCAGAGGACGTGCAAGGTCCATTGCGAACCCCAGAAGGAATCGGAGTTATAGGTGGCTCGCGTCGGTTTGCCCTGGGCGTCGAGCGGTACGCGCCTTATCCTCGGCTTGTCTCCGGTGTTGTCGATATAGGAACCGTCGGCGTCGGAAAACGTCCGCCGCCCCAGCAACGCGTGCCACAGGTCGGTGTAGAACTTTGTTCGCTGCTTGTCCGTGCCGCCTTCCACCGTGACCTTGCCCAACCAGGCATTCCAATCCTCACGCGACGCGCGCACCACGGCGTCGAAGTCCCAGCCCGGCAGATCCGCATTCAGATTCTCGCGAGCATTCTCCTCGCTGACGTAGGAGATGGCCACCTTCATCCGCACCATGGCCGGGCGCGGGAAGTTGAATCTCACGTATCCACCCGACAGCGCTCCTGATAGTTTCTGGACGTTGTCCTTGACGCTGCCCTTCTCCCAGCCGCCGAAGCCGGCGAACGGCTGATCAAAGTCGGCAACGAAATAAACCGTGACCGGCTTTGGACGGCGGATGGTGGGCGCGAGGGTCGAGTACCCCGCCAGGCGGCGGTCGCTGACGCGCCGGATGGAGGCGTCATCCATTTTCGTCATCGCCAGCGGAGCGCCGATGTCGAACAGAACGTAGGCCTTGTCGGAGGCGGGGAAAGAGTATCGGTGCATACCGGCTCTCCGCGTGGAGGTCAGTTCCACGGTGATGCCGGAGTTCTCCAGGAATACCTTGTGATAACCCGGCCTGACTATTTCCTTGTCGTGGCTGAACGGCGACTTGTACGCCTCATAGCCCTCGTGCCCGTTCATGCGTCCGACAATCGGCATCACCGGCACGGCGGCCAATTGCCAGCAATGAACGTGGCTGAACGCGCGGATGAATTTCTCGCCGTAGAGATAGCCTGCGCCCCAGTCTCCGTCGACGTTGGTATCCGGACTCAGGTTGATCATGCCGAACGGGCGGGAGGCCGAAGAGAAGTAGATCCACCTCGGTTTCTTCGTGTCGATCAGCGGGTCTACCCAATCGACCGGCGTCTTACGGGAAGGAGATTGAGCGGGCGCGAGCGCCGCGCAGGCACACACAATGAGGGCGATTCGTCTAAACATCCTGGCTGCCTCCCGCCGGGCTCTACCCGGCGGATTCGAGTTTCACCAAGATAGTATCGACAAGCACGGCTGCGTTGTCGAAGTCGAACCCCTCTACGAGCGTGCTGAGCCGACTCACATCCTCCGCCAGCGCGGGACCACAAAGCGGCGCGAGCCCTTCGACGAGCGCGGGCGCATCGTCATCGCCGGCCTCGATCAGCGTCTTGATGCGCCGCAAGAGTTCGCGAGCGGCGCCAATGTCGCCTTCCCCGGCGGCAGAGCCGGCAGCGACGGCAACCGGCTTCAGCGCCGCCAACGCCTTGATGACGCGGGTCAGCTCCCTGTCCATCTCATCCATTGCCGGCCCAAATTGCTCAGCAACATGACCCTTGAGGGAACTCTCCACGGCGGCGGCTCGACCTGCCAGGCCCGGCATCCCAAGGTTGGCGCTGACACCCTTTAGGCTGTGCGCGTCTCTCGCGGCTTCTTCAATATGACCCTTCTCCAGCGCCTCGCGAATCCGCCCGGGCGCAGACGCCTCGCGAACGGCGAAGTCGCGCAGCAACCGAAAATAAAGTTCGCGATTACCTGCCACGCGCCTGACTCCATCCTGAACGTCAATGCCGTCGAGCGTCTGCGGCAGAAGGTCCTCCACATCTCTTTGCGGCGGCGTATCGCGGGGCACTGCGTCTACTGATTCGCCGTCGCCGGGCCGCACCCATCTTCGGATTGCGGCGAACAGCTGCTTGGGGTCGATCGGTTTTGTAACATAGTCGTTCATCCCCGCTTGCAGGCATTTCTCGCGATCGCTGCCCATGGCGTGAGCAGTCATGGCGATCACGGGCGTGTCGCACAGCTCGGCGTCGGCCCGGATCACTCCGGTGGCCTGGTAGCCGTCCATCTCCGGCATCTGAAGATCCATCAGGACAACGTCGAATGAGCCCTTCCTTATCTGATCGACCGCTATCCTTCCATTGCCGGCAACCGTCACGCGAGCGCCGGCATGCTCCAGAATCTCCTGCGCGATCTGCTGGTTGATAGGGTTGTCTTCGGCTAAGAGAACACGGAACCCTGCCAGGGCCGAGGCATCGCCATCGCCTACCTCGACATGCTCCGCGTGGGTGTCACGCCCTTGCCCACCGATTGTCGACGCCACCACATCGAACAATGTCGACGCGCTCACCGGCTTGAGCAGCGTCCCGGCTATGGATAGAGAGCCGGCCTGTTGGAAGAAATCTTCACGACCGTGCGCCGTCACGACGATGATCTTCGGCCTGCGCTCGCTCGCTACCTTGTCACACAATTCCCGCGCTGTTTCCATCCCGTCCATCCCGGGCATCAGCCAATCCAGTAAAACCAGGTCGAACGGCTTCGCCGACCGATTGGCTTCGCATATCATCTCGACCGCTGCGTCTCCCGAATCCGCCGTCTCGACCACAGGGCCCAAGCTCCGCATCATTCCGGCCATCACTTCACGGGCGCTCTCCGTGTCGTCGACCACCAGCACGCGCAGCTGCCGGAATTCATCCGAAACCGACACCCGCGGCTTGAGCCGCTCCGTCGTGGAGCGCCCCAGGCGAGCCGTGAACCAGAATGTGCTGCCCGCGCCTGGCTCGCTCTCCACGCCGATTTCGCCGCCCATCATTTCCGCCAGCCGCTTTGAGATTGCGAGGCCGAGCCCAGTGCCGCCGAACTTGCGAGTCGTTGAAGTATCGGCCTGGCTGAATGATTGAAACAGCCTCCCCTGCTGTTCCGGTGTCAAACCGATTCCGGTGTCGCGCACCGAGAAGCGCAGCGTCACTTCGTGCTCATCCCCGCTCACCATCCCGGCGTTCACCGACACTTCGCCTTTCGACGTGAACTTCACGGCGTTATTGGCCAGGTTGATCAGGATCTGCCCGAGCCTGAGCGAGTCGCCGACGAGAACATGAGGAATTTCCGGGTCGACGTCAAAGAGAAGTTCCAATCCCTTCTCGGTTGACTTCGGTCCGATCAGCGAAGCCAGATTATCGAACACGTCGTCCAACTCGAAATCGACGCTCTCCACGGAGAGCTTGCCGGCCTCGATTTTCGAGAAATCAAGAATGTCGTTGATGATCGTCAGCAGATGCTCGCCGGAGCGCCGGATCTTCTCGAGGTAGTCCCGCTGCTGCTTTGACAAGTCCGTTCGCAGCGCCAGATGGACCATGCCGAGAATCCCGTTCATCGGCGTGCGAATCTCGTGGCTCATGTTCGCCAGGAAATCGGACTTGGCCTGCGTGGCCTCCTCGGCGATATCCCGGGCGCTCAGCAGTTCGGACTCCATCAGTTTGAACGCCGAGATGTCCTGGGCAACGCCGAACATCTCCTTTGGCTTGCCCCACTCATCCCTCACGATGTGGCCGAGCGCGTGGATCCAGACCACCCGCCCGTCCGAGGGCCGCTTGTAGGCAAACGTGGCGTCGTACACCGGCAGCTGGCCTTGAGCCGCGGAGTTGAAGTTCTCGATGGTGAAGCGCGCCACATCCGCGTTGCCCGCTCTCACGTTCTCAAACCACTCCTCCATCAGCCGGTAACGATAGTCCGGCCGAGGGGGATCCCCATAGATTTCCACTGTTCGCGCCGACGACGTGTACCAGCCCGAACCATCCAGAGGCACATGCCAGTAACCCGCTTGCGTGAGTTCCAGAGCGGTGTCCGACTGAAAGTTGATCCGCTCGACTTCGGCCGCCTGCGCACGGATCTTCGCTTCGGCCTCCTTCAATGGCGTGATGTCCACCAACAGTCCGATGACACCTCCTGGACGTCCGTCTTCGAAGGTGAAACCGTCAACGGAATAGAGCACGGTGCGCGTCCGGCCATCGGCGAATTGAGTCGTCAGCTCGTAGGAACGCCTGCTCGCTTCGCGGACGACAGTCATGTCCTCTTCGTGGAATCTGAGCCGGGCGTCCTCGGCAAGGTAGTCGAGTTCCAGAATCGTCTTGCCCTTCAACTCGCTTCTTTCAACGCCGAAAGCCGCTTCGTAGGCCCCGTTGACGTTGACGAACCTTCCTTCCGCGTCCTTCACGAACATGGGGTAGGAGATGGTCTGCAGGATCGCCTGCTGGAAGGCGAACTGCTGTTGAATCCTGCGCTCGGCTTCAACCCGTTGCTGGTTCTCAGCGAGCAGTTCGGCGCCCCGCCTTTCGAGGTCGGCGGTCCTCTCACGAAGCCTGGCCACCATGGTGTTGAAGGCTGAAGACAACTGGCCGATTTCGTCCTTGGAGCGCACGAGGACTTCCGCGTCCCAGTCGCCTCCAGCCACCCGGTGGGCGGCCCGTGCCAACGCCGCGATCGGTCTCAGCATCAGGTTGGTGAACAGTAGCGCCAGCGCGGCGGTCGCGAACAAAACAGCCAGGGTCATGTTGCGAAGCCTGTCCCACAGGACCTCCGCCGGTTGTGTCGCTTCGGCTTCACGGATGGAGGTACCCAGAGTCCAGTGCAGTCCCTGGATCTTCACCGGGCCATAGGCGACCAAGTGCAGGATTGCCTGATCCGCTGATCTGCCGCATTGTCCCCTCTTCCCCCGCAAGCCCCAGGTCGACGGACTTCTGGTGGACCTCCTGCAGGAGCATCGTTGTGCCGTAGGCGCGCGCCCGTCTGATCTTGGTCTCCGACATCCCCCGCTCTTGAAGATACTCTTGGCGGATTGTCCGCGTAGCCGCGCGGGGTCGATCGCAAGAGACGATCCGGTCCGACAATGCCCGCATCCCCCGTGTCGCCAAGCCCGTCTCGCTTCCAGCCGTCATTGCCTGAAACGACATTGTCGATCTCGCCGAACGACAACTTGAAGACGAGTACGCCCACATTGGTCGATCCCGTGATAATGGCAGTGGCAACGAATGCACCCGGCGCGCCCAGCGATGGCTCGTAGGGTTCGAAGTCGACGATGCACACGCTTCTGTCGGTGGCGTCCATGCAACGTCTATATGCCTCGGCGACGCCGGTATTGCTGTAGGCTCCCGCATGAAGGTCGGTGGCCAGATCGGGCCACTTCTGCACCGAATAGAGGACCCGGTTTGATTCGCGATCGACGAGCAGCATGTCGTCGAATCCGAAGCGCTCAACGATGTTCTTGAAGCTCGGGTGATACTTGGCGTGAACGCGCGTGTACTCGCTGCCGTCCGGTGCAGCGACGAGATCCATCTTCCGGCCAGGTGGATTCCCGTTCTCGACGATGTAGCGCCGCTGCAGGTAGTATGCGCCACTGCCTGACGGGCGATACTCCTGTGCGTTCAATCGGGGATCGACCAGACTACTCAGCGCTGGAAAATACTCACGGGAAATGAAATCGTCCACGACAGCCTGGTCTTCCGCCCGCGGGCGCGCTCCGTCCAGCTTCTTGAATGCCGCTCTGAACTCCATCAGCGCCGACTCGGTCATCTGCAGGTCGGAGATCGTCCGGGCCTGCGTGCTGACAGTTCTCGAAGTAGGTTTCCACCTGATGGGCCTTGGACCGCCGCAGGGCTGTCAACTGCCGCAGCGCAGCCTCGGTCAGCGCGGTCCTGGCGCTGGTGTAGGACAGGTAGTTGGAAACCAGGACGCTCGCCGACCCCAACGCAACCAGCAACAAGAGAACCTTGTAGCGGATCTTCATGTCCCTTAGCACCATATCATCGCCCCTGTGTCAGATGCCCGGCTTCGAACGATTGTTCCACACCTGCCCCTCGGGCGGTTATATACTCGGCAGGAAATGCTGCCTCCCTACCTAGCCAAAGCCGTTCCCAATCCGGTCTCCAACCGGGCCCCCTGGTACACCAACACCGCGCCCAGTTACGCGGGCGTCTTCCTCTGGATCGCCTTTTACAATGCCATCGCCACCGGCACCATCACTCAAGGGAGTCTCGTCGTCTGTCTGCTCGCGCTGGCCGCCGCGGGCCTCCTGAGCTATGGCCTCTACTATTTTGTCCCGGCCATGCTCGGCATGAAGACGGGGCACCCGCTCTATGTCGTCGGCAGTTCCACGTTTGGAACCAAAGGCGGCTATTTGATGCCCGGACTCCTGATGGGCTTGCTGCAGGTGGGCTGGTTCGCCGTTGCCACCTTTTTCGCCGCCAAGTTCATTCTCTCGGGCCTCGGCTCGGACGCCGCACCCAAGAGCGTTCCGTTCCTGATCGCGGGCGTGCTATGGGGCTATGTGATGGCCTACATCGGAGTCAAAGGAATCGGCTACGTCTCGAAGGTCGCCACATATCTGAACTTCATCCCGTTGCTCATGATCCTCATTGTCTTCTTCAAGACCTATGACGGCATTGCTCTGTACCAGCCTGCCCAGAACAACCCGTACGCGGCGTTCACGCTGGTGCTGCAGATCGTCATCGGCTTCTTCGCAACTGCCGGTGCGGCAGGCGCAGACTTCGGCATCAACAGCCGCAATGCCAGCGACGTCAAGTGGGGGGGCCTGGTAGGGATCGCACTTGCAGTGTTGGTCGCAGGCGGGCTGCCGCTGCTCTCGGTCGCCGGGGCCAAGGGTCTCAACCCGGCGCTGGCGAGCCTGAACTACGATGCCGTCATCCC
The DNA here is from genome assembly GCA_963714395.1 of Bryobacteraceae bacterium. Lineage (GTDB taxonomy): Bacteria > Acidobacteriota > Terriglobia > Bryobacterales > Bryobacteraceae > JACADU01. The sequence continues at coordinate 171,917 of CAVQOO010000023.1, read as the reverse complement.
ATCCATGGGCGGCTGGCTCGCCGCGGCCATGTTCTTCCTCTTCGCCATCGCCTCCATCCCCGCCACTTGTGTTTGCGCGTTCATCGCCAGCAACAGCTTCTCGACGATGATTCCCGGCGTACCGCGCATGACTTCGACGATGCTCGCCGTGACGGTCGCCATCGTGCTGGCCGTGACCGGCGCCGCGGAGAACCTGATCGGCTTCTTCAGCATCGTCGGCGCGTCGTTTGGGCCTATCTGCGGCGCGATGGCCGCCGACTATCTGCTCAGCGGCAGAAAGTGGTCCGGCCCGCGTGAAGGCATCAACTGGGCCGGCTATATTGCCTGGGCCGCCGGATTCTTCGTCGGCGTCATGCCGTTCATCCCCGCCTTCGACAGCATCAAGGAGATGATCCAGCCTGCCGCGCTCTACAGCTTCATCGTCGGCTTCCTGGTGTACGCCGCCTGCGCCAAGGCGGGACTGCAGCCGAAAACGGTTTCGATGCCCTGAATTGCCGCTTCGGCCCGCGTTGGCTGGTTCGCATTGCGCCGATCCGCTGGCTGGGTTCCGGTAGCTTCAATAGGATGAGTTCTGAAGTCTGGCTAGTCCGCCACGGCGAGACCGAATGGTCCCTCTCGGGTCAGCACAGCGGGCGACATGATCTGCCGCTGACCGCAAACGGCGAGCGCGAGGCGCTCGCTGCCGCGCGGCTGCTCAGGCCGGTTCACTTCGATCACGTCCGATGCAGCACGCTGCAGCGGGCGAAAAGGACTTGCGAATTGGCGGGCTTCGCCGCCGCCGCCGTCTATGATCCAGACCTGCAGGAGTGGGACTACGGCGAGTGCACCGGATTCACACAGGGGCAGATCCGGCTGCGTTTTCCAGGGTGGACCATCTGGGACGGCCCTGTCCCCGGCGGTGAATCGATCGACGAAATCGCCGGCCGTGCCCGGCGTGCGGCAGAGCAGATTCGCCAGCTTGACGGCCGAGTGCTCGTCTTTTCACACGGCCACTTCCTGCGCGTGTTCGCGACGCAGTGGCTCGGCCTTCCCGCAACCGCCGGCCGCCACTTCGCGCTGGAAACCTCCGCCGTTTGCGTCCTGGGCGAAGACGCCGGCTGGCCAGCGGTGCTGGCCTGGAATCTGAAAGACTGAGACTCTACCGCAAGATGATCAGCCCCAACCCAATCCTCGGCGTGTTTTTCCACTGGCTCGGCGGACTCGCATCCGGCAGCTTCTATGTTCCCTATCGCGGAGTGCGCCACTGGTCCTGGGAAACCTACTGGCTCGTCGGGGGCTTTTTCAGCTGGATCATCGCACCGTGGGCGCTGGGCCTGTCCATGACCAATGACCTCCCCGCCGTCATCCGCGAAACGCCCGCCGCGAGCCTGTTCTGGTCCTACTTCTTCGGGATGCTATGGGGGTTGGGCGGACTTACGTTTGGACTCACCATGCGCTACCTCGGGCTGTCGCTTGGCATGGCAGTCGCGCTCGGCTATTGCGCCGCCTTCGGCACACTCGTGCCTCCCATCTTCAATGGCGAGTTTGTCAGCAAAGTTCTCGGCACCACGTCCGGACAGGTCATCCTTCTCGGCATCGCCGTCTGCCTGGCAGGCATTGGGCTCGCCGGACTCGCCGGCATGAGCAAAGAGCGCGAATTGCCCGAGGAGGCCAAGCGTGCCTCCATCAAGGAATTCGCCCTGAAAAAGGGAATCCTGATCGCCACGTTCTCCGGAGTCATGAGCGCATGCATGTCGTTCGGCCTGGCGGCCGGCGAACCGATCCGTCAGGCGACTCTCCGGCACGGCACCACGCCAATCTGGCAGGGCCTGCCGGTTCTTGTCGTTGTCCTCTTTGGAGGTTTCACCACCAACTTCATCTGGTGCGTCTTCCTCAATCAGCGGAATAAAACCGGTCACGAGTACTTCAACCCGCAGCCCAAGCCGGACGTGCGCGCCCCCATGCTGGCCAACTACTTCTTCTCCGCCCTGGCCGGCACCACCTGGTACTTCCAGTTCTTCTTCTACACGATGGGCGAAACCCAAATGGGCGCATACAAGTTTTCCAGTTGGACTATGCACATGGCCAGCATCATCATCTTTTCGAGCCTCTGGGGCATCGCGCTGCGTGAGTGGAAGGGTTCAAGCGTCAAGACCCGCGCCCTGCTCACGGCCAGCCTCGCCGTCCTGGTCGCCTCCACAATGATCGTCGGCTACGGCAACTACCTCGGCGGTTCCGGCAAGGCTGAAACCGCCCGTGCGGCAACCCGGCCCCGGTAGTGTTATCACTGATCCATGAACCTGCTCACCACGCTGCGTGGCTCGCTCATGGAAGGCTTCCTCCCCGCGGGCTGGGACCTGGCCAGAATTGACGGCTGCTGCGCACATCCGCCCGCGGCAGTATTGGAGCGTCAGCCATGGTGGAACCCCGGCTTCCAGCCGGTGTCCTGCGCCACGCTGGCCGACTTCGACACTCTGCTTGGCCACGAGATCGCTCACAAGATCCGCTCCGCGCGCGACGCCGGGCGCAAACTCATCCTCATCCTTCCAGTCGGCCCGATGGGCATGTACCGCTGGGCCGTCTACTTCCTGAAGGAGTGGAACGTCGACTGCGCCCACGTCTACGGATTCAACATGGACGAATGGAGCGACGCGCAGGGAAACACTCTCCAGCCCGACAATCCCGGCTCCTTTCAGTTCGCCATGGAAGCGGCGTTCTACGGCCCGCTCGGCGAGCTCACCGTGCCGGCCGACGCAGCGATGCTTCGCAACGCCAGGTGTCCTGCCGAGGTATCCGGAGAAGATCGCGGAGCTTCGCGCCGGTGGAGCGGAGTTGGTCGTCGTGTTCGGCATCGGCCGCGTCTTCCACATCGCCTTCTGGGAGCCGCACTTCGCCGCCGAGTTCGCCAGCGACGCCGAGTGGAGGGCACAGACACACCGGCTCGGCGCCAAGCTGCACCCGCTGACCATCGAGCAGAACGCCATCACGAGCTTCAAGAGCCGCACGACCCTGGTGCCGGCGTTCGCCAACACCATCGGGCCCGGCATTTTTCTGCAGGCCGACTCCATCATCGGCGGCGCCGACGGCGCTCTCGGCCGCGGCATGATGTGGCAGGGGATGAGCCTGTGGGTGACGCTGCGCTACGGCCCCGACCGCTGGGTGCCAAGCAGCTTCATGCCGACGCTGCCGGGACGGCTGTTCTTCCTGTCGGAACTGGCCGGCCCGCTCGAAGCCGAGTGCAATTGAGGACTAAGAAGAAGGCCAGAAACAGGCCGCCTGCCCCCAGTAAAACGCCGAAACTCAATCCGATCCGCACCGCAAACGCCGATGTTCCAGCGGTCCACGCCAGACCGGTCTTGAAGACAGCGTTCGCCAGCAGCGCGACCAGCACAGCCATCGCCGCCGCGCCGGTCTCCGCGGTCCCCGAGTTGGTCATCTGCCCCGCCGTCACGGCAATGGCGTCAACATCCAAAAGACCGCCGACGGCGGCCGTCAGCAGCAGCGCCCCCTGCCCAAATTCCACCGACGCAGCTTTCACCAGGAACACAATCGCCGCGAACACTGCGCCAAAGCGCAGCGCCGGGCCCAGGCTGAACGGGTTCCTCACTTCAATCCGGCGCTGTTCGCCCGCTTCCGTCTCAGACGATGGCCGGATCAATACCGCGAGAAGCAATCCTGCCGCCATCATCACCAGCATCGGAAGCGAGGCCGCCCTCGCCAGCGGCGGGCTGATGACGGCCAACAAAATCAGAATCCGTGGGAATTGAATGGAGTTCGCCAACGTCGCCGCCTTCCAATACTCCAGCAATCGCTCCGGCTGCGCTTTCACATCCTCAGCGAACGCGCTCGTCGCCGCTGTTGTCGACGCGAGCCCGCCCAACACGCTGGTCACCCACAAGCCGCGAGTCGCACCCAGGAACTTCTCCAGGAAGTAACCGATGTAGGACACCGACGAGACAAGAATGACGAACATCCAGACCTGCCGCGGATTGAAGAACTGATAGGGGCCGAACCCGCGGTCCGGCAGCACCGGGTAGATCACGAAGATCAACGCCAGGAACCGTAGAGTGTCGGCGAACTCAACTTCCGTGATCGTCTCCCGGAAGAATTTGTGCAGGCGCCTACGCGCCTCGAGAAACAGGGTCAAAACGACGGCGATGGAAATCGCCATCGGCTCGCCAGCCATGAAATCCCGCGAAGCCGTCACGTAGGCCAGGCAGAACACCGCCAGCCCGGCCAGCTCTGTCGTCATCCCGCCTTTGGCGGCTCGAAGCTTGGAGAAGAGCAGAATCGCCAGCACGCCCAAGCCCGCCACCGCGGTCAACGCTTGCGATTGCTGAAGCCCACAGACGCACCCTGCCGCCGCGATCACCATGAAGTCGCGCAGGCCGGGCCTCGACTCGTCTTCGCCATCCTCCCTCCGCGAGCTCTCCCGCTGCGCGCCCACGAGCAAGCCGATCAGAAGCGCCTCGCCGATCGATCGCCACACCACGAAATCATCCGGCAGCACATGCGGCGGAACGTTCAATTCGCGGCTCCTCCCTAATCACCTATACCTCGAAACGAGCATCGGTGAAACTTGCGCGGCGCCCGAGGGTTCTACAATCAGCTCCGGAGGCGCCAATGCGATTCCTTCTTATCCTGACCAGCCTCGCCGTGGCAGCGCTTGCCCAGCCTGCCCGCCCGGCCAACCGCCTGCTTGACGACGGGAGTGCGATTCTCGCCTCAGGAACCCGCATCCCCCTCACTGTGATGTCAACGGTCAGCTCCAAGAATGCCGCCCCCGGAGATCAGGTCTACCTCCGCACCATGGTCCCCATCGCCGTAGACGGCCGCATCGTGATTCCTGAAGGCGCCTTCGTCCAAGGCACGATCACCGAAAGCAAGCGCCCAGGCAAAGTCAGCGGCAAAGGCGAACTCTCCCTCCGCTTCGACTCGCTGATGTTCAGGGACGGCCGCTCTGTCGACCTCTCCGGCCGCATCGGCGCAATGGATGGCGACAATCCCGGCACCCTGGACCGTGCCGAGGGCAAGATCGCCAGCGACGGCGCAGCCGGTCGCGATGCGATGATTGTCGGCGGCACGGCCATCGGCGGCACTGCAATGGGCAACTGGATAGGCGGAGAGGGCCGCGACGCCGCCATCGGCGCAGGCGCCGGGGCAGCCGCCGGAGCAGTCGCCGTCCTGCTCACTCGCGGGCCGGAAGCCATGCTCCGGAAGGGGTCCTCGGTCGACATGGTCCTGAGCCGCGACATTCGATTTAGCAACGTCAAGTCCCGTTAGCCGGCCGCCGTTGCGGTGCAAATTGCGCTTCCCTGGAATACGATAGTTGCGGGAGGTCAGCTTTGGCTTACGAATCCACCAGACGACATTTCTTTTACGGCACGCTGCTGGCGGGCGCCGTTCCGGCGGCCGGATTCGGCAGCGTCGCCTTCGCTCAAGGCGGTGGGCTACAAATCGCCCAACGAGAAACTGAATATCGCCGCCATCGGCTCGGGCGGCCAGGGCGCTTCCGAATCTCGGCGCCGCCGCGCCGACCGAGAACATCGTCGCGCTGTGCGACGTCGACGACCGCCGGGCCGCGCCGACCTTCAAGCGCTTCCCCAAGGCGCCGCGCTTCCGCGACTTCCGCCAGATGCTCGACAAGGAAGGCAAGAACATCGACGCCGTGATCGTCGCCACCCCGGACCACATGCACGCCATCGCGGCCATGTGGTGCATGGAGCGCAGCAAGCACGTCTACGTGCAGAAGCCGCTGGTGCGCACGGTCTGGGAGGCGCGCCAGCTGCGCGAAGCCGCCGCGCAAGTACAAGGTCGCCACGCAGATGGGCAACCAGGGCTACTCGAACGAGGGCACGCGCCAGTGCGCCGAGATCATCTGGTCCGGCGAAATCGGCAACGTCACCGAAGTCCACGCCTGGACCGACCGTCCGATCTGGCCGCAGGGCCTCACCGAGATCCCGAAGGAAGAGCCGGTTCCCGACACGCTCGATTGGGACCTCTGGCTCGGCATCGCCGAGAAGCGGCCGTTCACCGCCGGCGGCAAGACGGAACCCGACCGCTGGGGCGGCTTCTTCTATCAGCCGTTCAACTGGCGCGGCTTCTACGATTTCGGCTGCGGCGCGCTCGGCGACATGGCCTGCCACATCCTGGGCGCGCCCAACATGGCGCTGCACCTCTCCAAGCGCAAGATCGTCGGCGTCGAGTGCATCAAGAAGGAAGGCACGAGCCCCTTCATGTTCCCCAAGGCGTCGGTGACCCGCTTCGACTTCGCCGCCTACGGCGACATGCCGGCGCTGAAGGTCTTCTGGTACGACGGCCTGCAAGAAGAGCCCGACGATCCCCGGCGTGCCCGAAGGCGAATGGATCGGCGATCCGCCTTCGCTCGCGCGCCCCGCAGGTGCAGCCGCGGTCCCGCCGGGGCCCAGGCTGGCGGCCAAGGCGGCGGCCGCGGCCGCGGTCAAGGGCAGCCGGCGGCTTCCCCGGCATGATGCGTCCGCCCGGCAATGATTTCCGTTCCCCCGGCCGCGTCTTCAATTGGGACGAGTTCCAGGCCCTCCGCGCGCCCGACGCTCAACTGCGCTTCCCTACCCCCGACGGCAGCGTCTTCATCGGCGACAAGGGCATGCTGACCACCGGCACCTACGGCGAAGTCACGCGCCTGCTCCCCGTCGAGAAGATGAAGGACTACCGCATGCCGGCGCCGCTGCTCACCCGCTCGCCCGGGCCACATGCGCGACTTCATCCGCGCCTGCAAGGGCGGCGATCCCGCCTGTTCGAACTTCGACGTCGCCGCGCCCTTCGTCGAATGGATGCTGCTCGGCGTCATCGCGCTGCGCCACGAAGGCAAGCTCGAATACGATCCCGACAAGATGCGCATCACCAACAACAACGAAGCCAACAAGCTGCTCAAGCCCGTGTTCCGCAAGGGCTGGACGATCACCTAGACCGAAACTGCGAAGGCGCGCCTGCTACCACATGCGCGCCTTCGTCCACGCCTCGAAGAAGTCCTTCCCCCGATAGCGAATCGTCCGGTCGTCCACCACTTCCCCGCCTAAAGCCTCTCCCGCATTGATCCGCAGCGAATTGCGCGTCGTGTACTCGATCTCGATCGTCACCGGTCCTTCCACCCGATAAGGCTGGATCTTGCCGATCTTCGCAGCCGCCCGCTGCGCCGCCTGCTTGATCATCGTCCGTGCCGACTGCGCCGAGAGCGAGATGCACGTATGCCTGGCCAACCCTTCTTTCACCGCCGCGACCTCGGCCTCCGGCACCATCACTTTCATCTCGTCCACGGCCGCCTGGTCGCCCGTCAGCATGATCACCGGCGTCTTGTACCATCCGGCCAGCATCGTGCGGGTCTCTGTCTCCCCCACCGGCTTGCCGTTCAACCGGATGTTCTGGATTCCCAGCGAACTGTAGCTGTGCGCCATGATCCCCGCGCGCACGCCGGCTTTGGCGTGCTGTCCGAGAAACACCACCCCCGAATACCCACGCTCGAGCGTCATCGTCAGTCCCCCTCCGCCTATCATCAGCTTGGCCTTCGGATGGATGGTCTGGGTCGACAGAGTCGCGCTGCCGCCGTGGCCGTCCCAGACGATCACCTCATCCACACCGCCCTCCAGAAACCCCTCCACCGCGGCGTTGATCTCGCCCGTGAGCAGTTGCCGCAACTCGGCGTCTTTCGGATCCGTCTGCTCCTGGCGGCAGATGCCCGCCACTCCCTCGGCGTCGGTGATCATAAACACCGTCTTCCGCCCCTGTCCCGAAGCCGCCAAGGCAGCCATGACCAATACGACTATCGTGTTCCTCATGTCGAGACCATCATAGGCTGGAAGCCTGCGCAGTGTCAGAATGGTTCAGGTCCCGCAAAGGAGTTCCACCCGCATGAAGCTCAAAGCCGCGCTCATCCTGCTCGCCGCCGCGCTGGCGGCCAACGCGCAACCCGGTGTCTTCGACAGTCAACAGCTCGTCAAGTACACGCCCGAGTGGAAGGGCGAGCGCTTCCCGGATGGCCGCCCCAAGGTCCCGGACTCCATCATCAAGCGCATGCGTGATGTCACCCTCGAGGAGGCCTGGGCCGTTCTTCGCAATGCCGGCTTCAATTATCAGTACGAAGACGGCTGGCTCGCCATTCATCCCGGCAAGATCCTCGTCGGCCGCGCCCTCACCGCGCAGTGGCTCCCCGGCCGGCCCGACATCCACAAGGTGATCGACGAGCAGGGCAAGAAAGACGGCCGCATCGGCGCGCATAACGCCTGGCCGGTCGACATGCTCCAAAAGGGCGACGTCTACGTCTGCGACCACTTCGGGCTCAAGCAGAATGGGCCGTCGATCGGAGATAACGTCGGAAACGCCATCTATGCCAAGAGCGGCAACGGCATTGTCTACGAAGGCGCCATCCGCGACATCAACGGCCTCAATGAGATGGAGAACTTCGTCTCCTTCGTCCGCACCTACGACCCCTCTCACCACTACAGCTCGCTCGGCGCAAACCTTAATTCCACCATGATCGGCATCAATACGCCCATCCGCATTGGCCGCGCCACGGTCGTCCCCGGCGATGTCGTGCTCGGCCGCGACGGCGGCGTGCTGTTCATTCCGCCGCAGTTGGCGGAGCAGGTAGTCAAGACGTCCGAAGTCGTCCGCCTGCGCGACCTGTTCGGTCATCAGCGTCTGCGCGAAGGCAAGTACACCGCCGGCCAGATCGACACTCGCTGGATTGATGCCATCGAGAAGGATTTCTCTCAGTGGCTTCGCGACAACATGGGCAAACTCCCTGTCCCCGAGGAGCAGATCCGCGCAATCCTCAAAGAGCGCACCTGGTAGCGGGTCGAGGCCCTAGAAACTCAGCACCATGTGCCAGATGTAGACGTACGCCAGCGCGTCTATGTCTTCCCAAACGCGCTTGCATAGCTCTGCGTCACCTGAGATGGAAGGGATCTCCGCCAGCTTCTGCTCCCACGGGAAGCAGACTCCCGCCGGCACTCTCGGCAGCGGCGGCGCAGGCGCCGCGCCTCTTTCCGCCGGCGGTCCTGGCGGCTCGGCGGAGCTACGCCTGCTGGGAATACACGCCGTACTCGCGCGCGAACTCCGTCATCGCCCGCACGTTCTCAACAGTCGCGTCGTTCTGCATGATCGCCGACGCATCCAGGATGTAGCCGCCGTCCTGCGCGATCACGTCGAACATCTCCTTGCAGTGCGCCCGCACCTTCTCCGGCGTCCCGAACGCCAGCAGCGTATTGGGCACCCCGCCGCTCAGGCAGAACTTTTTGCCCAGCTTCTCGCTGCGCCAGGCGATAGTCGCCCCGGTCGATGTGGAAGATGATCGATCCGTCAGGCAGTTTTGCGAAATCGTCCAGATGCGCGTCCCACTTGCCCTCGGCATAGAACAGCACCTGGTTGCCCTTCGACCAGATCGTCCTCACGATCGGCTTGAGCGTCGGCCAGTACACACCCTTGAACTCGTCGTACGAGATGAACGGCACGCACCCCCGATGCATCCAGATCGGTATCGGAATCCTCCCCGTGGGATCCAGCCCCGAACACGCAATCCACTGCAGATGCGGCTGCAGCGCCTCGCACGCCGCCAGCACTTTTTCAGGGCACTCCTTCAAGTCAAAGGCCAGCCCCAGGTAGCCTCGAAACTTGTCCCCCAGCACATCCAGCGGCGCCTTCAACATGCCCGAAATCGCCGACACCGTGCCGGTTTCGTTCTTCATCCGCTCGATCTGCCCGCCGAACGCGTTGAAGTACGACGCCATCGCCCACGTGCTCTTCACCAGCGCCAGGTTGTGACGCCGCGTCCACGGCGCGCCCTGCGGCGCCAACTCCGCCGCCACCCGCGGATACCACACGTCCCACAGAAACCCCACAGGATCGGCGATCAGCGCGTCGTACTCCTCGCGCTGCATCCACGCTTTCTCCTGATCCGGCTCCTTGTACTGGAATCCGACGTTGGCATCCACGTCGATACCCGGAATTGCGTAGTACCGCAGCCCCGCGGACTGCGCCAGACCGGTCCACACGTACACCATGTTGGGAACCACTGCGTCCCAGTCGTAGTCGTGGCAGCAGCGGATCACGGCCTCGAAGGCCTTGTTGTAGTCGTGCGTCACTTCCTGCGCCGTGTATCCCGCGTGGGTGGCCGTGAACTCGGCCGCGAACGGCCGAATCGGGATGCGGTCCGGCTTCATGTTGCGCCCCGCTGTCACGTAGCGGTTGAGTCGTTGTGCGTATAGTTCCCTGGTGTCGACTGCCATATCGGATGTCCACACCTGTTTTATCAGAACAGCCGTTTAGACGGCGGGCTTGGGCGCGCGAGCCCTGGGCGTCTCGCGAATCGGATAGTCGGGCGACTCCGTCCGCGCTGTCGCCAGATAAGCCTCAATCCGCTTCACCACATCAGGATTCTGAGCCGCGACGTTCGTGCGCTCCCCAATGTCCTTGGACACGTCGTACAGTTCCAGAGGCTGCTTTACGCCATATCGTACGGCCTTCCAGTTCTGATGCCGCACACCCTGATGGAACCCGCGCTCGTGAAACTCCCAGTACAGAAAGTCGTGCGGCTTCTGCGACTGCCCGCGCAGCGTCGGGACAATCGACTGCCCGTCCAGCCCCGCCGGCGCGCGCGCGCCCGGCCAGATCGCAGCACGTCGGCAGCATGTCCCAGAACGCGAACACGTTGTCGCTCGTCTTGCCCTCAGGCACGAAACCCGGCTTCCGCGCGATGAACGGGATGCGGATCCCGCCGTCGTACAGATCCCGCTTCGTCCCCCGCACAGAGCCTGAGCTCTCGAAAAACTTCGGATTGTGCCCGCCCTCTGCGTGCGAACCGTTGTCGGACGTGAACAGCACCAGCGTGTCCCGATCCACGCCCTTCTTCTTCAGCAGCGCCATCAACTGCCCCACGTGCTTGTCCATCCGCGTGATCATCGCCGCGAACGCCTTCTCCACCCTTGGCCACGACTCGTTCTCGTAGGGCTCCAGCGACGGCACTTCCATACCGTCTCCAGTGTCTCTGCCGAGTTCGTTGTTGGCGTGCGGAATCGTCCACGCCAGGTGCGTAAAGAACGGCCCATCCGTCTTGCCTATCCAATCGAGCGCCCGCTCCGTGATCACATCGTGCGCATACTGCTTCTGGCTCGTTCCCCAATTGCCTGTCAGCACCACTTCCTTCTGGTTGTGCAGCAGCATCTGCGGGTAATACAGATGCGCCTGCATCTGCGAAAAGTAGCCGAAGAACTCGTCGAAGCCCTTCTTGTTCGGATGCCCGTCGGTCCCGATCCCGCCCAGGCTCCACTTGCCGAACAGGCTCGTGTTGTAGCCCGCTTCCTTGAACACCTGGCTCAACGTGTAGTCCTGCGGCCTCAGCCAGGTGTCTTGATTGCCGCGCATCCGTCCATGCCCGCGAGTGCAGCCCCGTGAACGAGCGCACAGCGCGACGGCCCGCACACCGTCGACCCCGCGTAGGCCTGCGTGAACCGTACGCCCTCCTTCGCCAACTGGTCGATGTTCGGTGTCTTGATTCGCGGCTGGCCGTAGCAGCCAAGGTCTCCGTACCCGAGATCATCGGCGACAATAAGAATCACATTGGGCTTTTTCGCGGGGGGCTGCGCGAAGAGGGCTGCGGCAGAGGAGCCAATGAAATTGCGTCGAGTAGGTATCACTTTTTTCGTTCCAAGTTCAGCCTATCGCATCGAAAAGGGGTACAGATGCAAGACATTCATCCGGCCATCGCCTCGATAGCCACCGCCGTCCCGCCCCATATCGCCGCGGCCGCGAAGGTGAAGAGCTACTACGGCCAGGTCTTCGACCTGGAGCCGCGCCGGTTGGCCATCGTCCACGCCATCGTGGACAACTCCCTCATCGAGCAGCGCCACTTAGTGATGCCAATCGAAGAGATCATCGTCGAACGCAGCCTCGGCGAGAAGAATGCATTGTACAAGGAGTGGTCGATCAGGCTGGGACGCGAGGCTGCGCAGACCGCGTTGGCTCGCGCCGGGCTCACGTCTGCCGAAGTCGACGTACTGATCACAGTGTCTTGCACCGGCTTCATGATTCCCTCACTCGACGCCGTTCTGATCAACGAAATGGGCTTTCGTCGCGATGTCCGGCGCCTCCCGGTGACTGAGCTCGGCTGTGGGGCCGGGGCGGCAGGACTAGCGATGGCCCGCGACTTCATCCTCGCTCGCGGCGGCGGAACTGCCCTGCTGATCGCGGTGGAAATCCCCTCTTTGACCTTTCAGCCCAAGGACATGTCCGGGGCGCACTTGATCTCCTGCGCCCTGTTCGGAGACGGCGCCGCTGCTGCCGTCGTCACCTCGCGTGACCTCCCCGGCCCCATCATCCGAGCCACCGGCAGCTACACCTTCCCGAATTCGCTCGACGCCATGGGCTTCGACCTGCGCAACGCAGGATTCCACATCATCCTCTCCAAGGACGTCCCCGCGCTCGTCCGCGATGAGATCCGCGAAGTCACTGCCAACTTCCTCGCCACCACCGGCATCCGCTTCGACCAGCTCTCCTTTTTCGCTCTTCATCCCGGCGGCCAGAAGCTGCTCAAGTACATGGAGCAGGAATTGGGCATCAACGGCCATAGCACCGCCTCCTCCTGGCTTGTCATGGCCCAATACGGCAACCTCTCGAGCGCCACAGTTCTCTTCGTCCTTGAAGAGGAACTGCGCTCCCAACCGCCGCCGCCTGGCTCGATCGGCCTCGCCGCCGCCTTCGGGCCCGGATTCACCGGCGAATTCCTTCTACTCGAATGCCCATGAGCAACCGCCTCTATCTGGCCCTGCTCCTCTGCGTCGCCATTGGACGCCTCATCGAATTGCGCCACTCCGGCCGGAACCAGCGCCGGCTCTCCGCCCGCGGAGCCACCAGGAGCCCCGAGCCCGGCTACCGCTGGATGGTCCTGCTCCACACGGTCACCCTGTTCGCCTGCGCCATCGAAACCACCTTCTTTCAACGCCCGTTCATCCCCTGGTTGGGCTGGACCGCTCTGGTGATGTTCCTCGCCTCCATCGCCGGCCGCTGGTGGGTCATCCTCACTTTGCATGACCATTGGAATGTGCAGGTCATGGACTCCACCAGCCTGGGCGTCATCACCTCTGGACCCTACGCCTTCGTCCGCCATCCAAACTACGTGGCCGTCTTCCTCGAGATGCTCGCCCTGCCTCTGATACACACGGCCTGGATCACCGCCCTGTTAGTCACGCCGGCCCATCTGGTCATCCTGCGACAGCGAATCAGGCTCGAAGAGAGTGTCCTGATGACTAACCACTCCTACCGCGCATTGATGGGCGTCAAGCCCCGCTTCATTCCCGGGGTCTGGTGATGCCCGAGGTCATCGTCATCGGGGGCAGCGTTGCAGGAGCATCGGCGGCCCTTCTCCTGGGCCGTTCGGGCGTGGGAGTCGAGATTTACGAGCAGTCGCTGACGCCGCGGGAGAAAGCCTGCGGCGAAGGCCTCATGCCTGCCGGCGCCGCCGCGCTGGCCCGTCTTGGCGTGGATGTCGAGGCGCGGCAACTGGAGGGCATCCGATACATCCGGAATGGCCGGAGGATCGAGGCTCGCTTCGAAAACGGCTCTGGCCTGGGCGTTCGGCGGCTCACGTTGGATGCAGCCTTGATCGGCGCGGCTTCCCGCGTGGCTCATGTGCATCGCGGAGCGCGTGTTGAAGCCCCCCTGCTGGAAAACGGCCGTGTCACGGGCGTCTTTGTCGATGGCTCTCCTCGCCGCGCCAACCTGGTCGTGGCCGCCGACGGAGTCCACTCGCTGTTTCGATGCAAGCTCGGCCTGAGGGAAGAACACGGAGCCCGGCGAGTCGGCGCGAGCGCGCACTTTCGACTGCAGACCGACAGCTTTGTCGAAGTGCATTGGCACAAGAGCCACGAAATCTACGTCACGCCTCTTGCGGGCGGCGAGGCTCTTGTCGCAATTCTCGGCGATCGCTGGGAAACCGCCGCGGCCACTCTGCCCCAGGCGGGGCAGCTCACTCCATGGCGCGGCGCGGCCCACTGGAACGTGGAAGTCCCTGTCCGCCACGGTCCCGGCTTTGTCCTTTTGGGCGACGCCGCCGGATACATCGATCCCATCACCGGCGGGGGCATGACGCAGGCTCTGCTCAGCGCTGAACTTCTGGCCCAACACTGGCGCGATCTGGACGAATTCGACCGTTCGCGCGAGCGGATGCTGGCAGATTACCGGCGGCTCACGCGATTCGCCCTCTGGACCAGCGCATATCCCTACGCGGCCCGGGTCTGCTTTGATTTCCTGCGGCTCGCGCCATGGACCTTCCATCACCTGGTGGCGGTAGCTGGAGGCGAGCGGCGGCTATGGTAGCGGCACTGCTGCTAATGGCCGTGGCGGCACCCTCGCTCGACGAGGGCTACAAGGACCTCTACCATCTGCGCTTCACAGAAGCCCGCGCCTGTTTCGCCGAATGGCGGCGTCTCCACCCCGCCGACCCCATGGGCCCCGTATCCCAAGCCGCCTCCCACCTCTTCGAGGAGTTCGAACGTCACGGCGTACTCACCACCCGGTTCTTCCTCGACGACGACACCTTGCTCGGCGGTATCCGCGGCCAAGCCGACCCCCGCCGCATGAACGCCTTCAGATCTGCCATCACCGAAGCCAGAAGGATCGCCGAAGCCCAACTCTCATCCAACCCCAAGGACGCTCGCGCACTGCTCGCCATCACCATGGCCGCCGGCATGCAAGCCGACGCCGCCAGTGTCATCGAGAAACGTCAACTGGAAGGCCTTCGTCTGACACGTGAAGCCGAACGCTACGGCCGCATGCTGGTGGAAGCCGCTCCACGGCGAAAAGGACGGGTTCATGGCCCTTGGCGCCTCCAGCTACATCATCGGCTGCCTGCCCTTCTACAAGCGCGCGCTCCTGCGCCTCGGCGGCATTCAGGGTGACAAGCAGCGGGGTCTCGACTATCTCGCCGTCGCCGCCTCCAGCGGCCGCTACCTCAGGCCATTCGCCAAGATCATGCTCGCCCTCGCCTGCCTGCGCGAGAAACAGACGGAGAGAGCACGCGCACTCCTGGACGAACTCGTTGCCGAATTTCCTTCCAGTGAGCTTTTTCGACGTGAGCGCGCCGAAGTGGAGAAGCTCACCCGGCCTTCAGGCCAAGCTCATCCCGGGCGTACACGACGCACTTCCGAAGGTTTTCCAGCTCCACCTTCAACTGCGTCTCGCGATCGAGTTGGCTCACCCTCAGCAGCGGCTTGGCAGGCTTGTTCTGCCGCACCACACTCAGCATCTTCGCCAGGTGCCGTCCGTTGCGCTGCGGGAACGTCGCCCAATACTTGTCCGTCAGGCACGGCACTTTCAGCGGGTCGCGGGTCAGCATGTCGAGCGTGATATTCACCTTCGGCCGCGCTTGCCGCAGGATGCCCACGGCTTTCTTGACGTCCACGATCCCTTCGCCCAACGGCACTTCCGAGAGCAGGAAGCCTTCTTCGTACTCCTCCACTGCCACGTCCTTGATCGACGTGGTGATGACGAAAGGCGCCAGAGCCTCGGCCACGTCCATCGTCTGCTCGAGCAGCGACACGTTGTTGCCGAAATCGATGCACGACCCGAGATACTCGCTCGAGTAACTCTTCAACAGAGGAACCATTTCCTCCATGATCCAGTCCTTGTGGTTCTCCACGCCGAGGGCGAACTTGTGCTTCTCCAGCAGCGGCACAGCGCGTGCAATCTTCGCCTTCGAATCGACGACAAACTTCTTCCACGACTCCAGATCGCTGAAGGTCTCGTAACGCCTTCCGCCGAGGCATACAGCCCGCAGGCACTTCGCCCCGGCCTCTTTCGCAGCCTTGATCCCGTTCTCAAACGCCGTCGTGTCTTCCTCCGGCAGCCGGGTCGTAATCTCGAGAAACATACCGAGTTCCTCAACCCTGCTCCGCAGCTTCTTGAGATTCGCCGGCTCCATCGACTTGGCGTCGAAGTATGCCTGCGCCCCGCCCGCACCCACCGAGTAGGCCTTCTCCATGTACTCCAGCGGGGTCCGCGGCGGGCGCGCAATCACGAAACAATCCGGCGAAAAGCCTAGCCCACTTCTGATGGGCGGCGGCTGAAGCACTGCCGCTGCCGCGGCGGACATTCCGAACTCTCGTCTGGTCACAGCTTGTGGCTCCTCAACACGTCGTCCCACGGCTTGCGATAAGGCCGCTCCAGCATCGCGGTGGCTTCCTTGTCGCCCACCACCACTTCCTTATCCGCATCCCAGGTCAGCTTGCGCCCCAACTTCATCGAGATGTTGGCCAGGTGGCACGACACCGACACATGGTGCCCGTCCTCTACATCCGCGTTCGGACGCTGCCGTGACTTGATGCAATCCAGCCAGTGCCGCGCATGACGGCCCATCGGCTCCGGCGAATCGCCTGCAACCCGCTTCGGCTCACCGTATGGAGCGGGCGCGGCCTTGGCCGCCTTCGGATGACCCGGAGGGTCCGACCATGCCGGGATGGCGCTCTCCGGCACGATCTTCATGTCAGGCGCATACTCGAAGCCGCCGCGCGAAACAGCCAGGACACCCTTCGTCCCACAGAACTGCACGCCCGCCAGACTCGACGCCGTGCCGCCGCCGCGGCTTCGAGCGCCGCCCGCTTCACGCAGCGAACCTTCCACTACGAACCCGGGGTACTCGAAGATGGCGTCCTGCATATCCGGCGTTTCTCCGTTGTCCTCCAACGCATAGCGTCCGCCTGCGCTGTACACCGTCTTTGGCGCCTTGGCCCCCAGCAGGTAATGCACAAGGTCGAGATCGTGCGCACCCAGATTCGTCATCTGCCCGCCCGAGTAGTCCCAGAACCATCTGAAGTGATAGAGCACGCGATTCGGATTGTATGGTCTCTTCGGCGCCGGACCCAGCCACATATCGTAGTCGAGCCCTTCGGGTGGATCGCAATCGGCGGGCCTTCCAAACCCCGGCATGATATTTCGATACGAGCTGAATCTCACGCCGTGAATCTTGCCGGCCGCCCCCTCCTTCAGCATCTTGATCGCCTCGGGAATGTGCGAACCGCTGCGGCCCTGCGTGCCTGCGATGCAAATGCGCTTGTACTTCCGCGCCGCCGTCGTCATCCAGCGCCCTTCCTTCACGAAGAGCGTCATCGGCTTCTCGACGTAGACGTCCTTGCCCGCGCCGCACGCCATGATCGTCTGCAGCGCGTGCCAGTGATCCGGCGTCGAAATCACAACCGCCTCGACGTTCTTGTCCTCCAGCAGTTTCCGGAAATCCTGGTATCCCGTCGGATTCGATCCGCAGTTCACCTTCGCCTGTTCGATGCGCGGCTTATAGATGTCGCACACCGCGGTCAAGTTGGCATCGCTGATTTGTTTGAAGTCCGCAATGTGACGGAGACCGATCAGGCCGCACCCAATGAATCCGATCCCGACCCTCTCGTTGGCCCCCATCACCCGGTTATAAGACGCGGCCGTCATGGCTCCCAGAAACGTTCTTCGCGAATTCGGCATGAGTAGCATCATACGCCAATTTCCGGACTGCGTTACGGCTGGATACCCAGTTCGGCCATGAGAAAGGCGTAAACATCCGCGGTCAAATCGAGTGCTTTCTGCGTGTTCGATGCGCCATGACCCGATTTCGTCTCGATCCTGATCAGCACCGGCCTACCGGGCGCCGCCTTCTCTTGCAGTGTCGCGGCGTACTTGAATGAGTGCGCGGGCACTACCCGATCATCGTGATCCGCGGTCGCAATCAGCGTCGACGGGTACTTCACACCCGCACGGATATTGTGCAGCGGGGAGTACGCATATAGTGCCTTGAACTCGACAGGATTGTCGCTCGACCCGTAGTCGGCTATCCAGTTCATCCCGATTGTGAACTTGTGGAAGCGCAGCATGTCCATTACCCCCACGTGTGACACCGCTGCCCGGAAAAGCTCCGGCCTCTGATTGATCACCGCCCCAACCAGAAGACCGCCGTTCGATCCCCCCTCCGCCGCCAGCTTCTCCGGCGATGTGTACTTGTTGGTTACCAGCCACTCTGCGCAGGCGATGAAATCGTCAAAGACATTCTGTTTCAGCAGCTTTGTTCCGGCGTCATGCCACTTCTCGCCGTATTCACCTCCGCCCCTGATATTCGCCGATGCGTATACGAACCCGCGCTCCAACAGCGCCATTCGCGTCGAGCTGAAGAACGGCGCCATCGTGATGCTGAATCCACCGTAGCCGTAGAGAATGGTAGGGTTCCTGCCGTCAAGCTTCAGCCCCTTCTTGTGGACGAGAAACATCGGCACCTTCGTGCCGTCCTTGCTCGCTACGAATACTTGCTTCGTCTCGAAGTCATCGGGCCGGAAGTCCGGGATCTTCGGCGCGCGGAATACCGTGCTCTCTGTGCTGGCAATGTCATACCTGTAGATAGTCACCGGAAAATTGAAAGTCGTAAAGACGTAGAACACACTCGTATCGTCGGAGCGGCCGCGGAATCCCATGGCAGTTCCTATCCCGGGCAGGGCGATTTCGTTCTCTTTTCTACCCGCCTTTGAGTAAACCTCCACCCTGCTCGCGACATCCTTCGAGTAAGAGACGAACAACTTGCCCCCAGCCATGGTGACATTTTGAATCGGCAGAGGCTGTTCTGGCAGGATGGCGCGCCACCTGTCAACCTGAGTTGCGGTGTCGAATTCCATGACTTTCCCATTCGGCGCGCCGTCGTCGGTCCACACGAAAAGCCTCGTGCCTACGTTGTCGACAAGCGAAAAAAGGGAATCCCCAACTTCGGGCACAACCGGCTTGAATGTTTTGTCCTGCGACTTCAAATCGCGATAGAACAGCGCGGTGCCCTTTTTCCCAGTTCCCGGGTCGGCAATGGTCAGAATGGCAAACCGCTCGTCCTCGGTCGTCTGGACGCCGTGGAATCTCTGTCTGTGCGCCTTGTCTTCAAACACCAGTTCGTCCTCGGATTGCGGCGTACCTACCCGGTGGTAGTACACCATATGGTTTTCATTTCGTGACGAAAGTTCCTTGCCTTTCTCCGGAGCCGGAAAGCGGCTATAGAAGAAGCCTCCACCCGCCCATGACGGATCATCGCCTTTCACCCACCGCACTTCGTCCGGCAGTGTCGTCCGCGTTGCGATCTCCATCACACGCAGCACCTGCCAGTCCGATCCGCCGTCGCTCAGCCCGTAGGCTACATACTTCCCATCCTTGGACAGCGAAAATGCCGCCATTACCGTGGTGCCGTCGGCCGACAGCTTGTTGGGGTCGATCAGGACTTCCGGTTGGCCTTGCAGTCCCTTCTGCATGTAGGTCACGGGCTGGTTCTGCAGGCCCTCATTCAGCGTAAAGAAGTAAGTGTCGCCTCGCCGCTTCGGCGCAGAGTACTTCGGATAGTTGTACAACTCCGCCAGCCGTTTCCTCAGCGCGCCGCGCTGAGGGAGCTTCTCGAAGTAGCTGAACGTGACGCTGGTTCTGCGCTGCCACCCACGCCGCCGTCTCGGCGGAGTTGTCATCCTCCAGCCACCGGTACGGATCGGCTACACGCACCCCGTGATAGGTGTCGACGTGGTCGATCTTCTTCGTCTTCGGATAATCGAACGGTTCGGAAACGCAGATGCGGCGCACACAACCAGCGCCGTGCCCAGCAACAAGCCCTGTTGTTTCATAGTCGATTCTGGCGCGAGAAGCTGCCATGAGATTGATAAAGGATGGACCACACGCAGCCCCGGCACTGACAGAAAGCCAGCGTCGTGTGTCCACAACTGTGTGGCGCCGGCATCTTTCGCCAGTTGGGCGATTTGCAGATCGAAGATCCTCGGTCCTTGAACCTCTAACGCCACCGCGACTCTCGCCAACCGCTGCCAAAGACCATCCCTCGGATAGAGGATCTTCGCACCTGCGTCCTGCAGTGCCTCCAAGTACGCCCGAGCCTGGTGCGGCGTGGTTCGCGTTGCGCCGTTTGCCGGGTGGGTTACTACTTTCCAGAATTCCGCCAGGCAGGGTGAGGGAATCGACCAACCACCCTCCGACAGACTCGCCTCTTCGATGGCGCGGCGGGCCGCTCCGTGCTCGCTCAACTGCTTTCGATGAGCGTAGATAAGGAGGTTCGTGTCAAGCGCGATCATCGCTGAACCAGTCCGTCATCGTCTCCCGGCTCGCGATATCCAACCCCGGCGGCAACCCGCCGTCGACGACAACCCAATTGATTCTTGGCTTCTTCCTGGACCCGCGCACTGCTCGCGCGCCAAGTTCCTTACGCAAGGCTCGCTCAAAGATCTCACGCATCGTCGTCCGCTCGTCGGCGGCCCGCTTCTTGGCCTCAACCAACAGTTCATCGGGCAGTTCGATGGTTGTTTTCATGGTTGACCCATATTACCATATTCATGGGTCGGGCGGGCCACCCTAGACAACCGCACGCCGCTCCACCAACGCGCCTATTTCGTCACGGCAGCGGTCTCAATCGTGATCTTCTGTATCTTGCCCGTGAACTTGCTGCGGCGGTGGTAAACCGGTGTCACAGGCGTATTCGAGTCCTCGCCGACATCCGCCGTTTCATCGATTCCATAGGTATTGCTTGCAGTCTTGGCAATCTTGCCTTCTCCAGCCTTGGCGCCATCCACGTAGATGCTTCCTGTTCCGCCGGCGCCCCTTCCGCCTGCATACGCAAAATCAAACTTCACGGTGTGCTTGCCGGGAGCAAGTTTTTGCGTCGAGGCAATCGTTGAGGTTTCCAGCCCAAGCCAGTTGTACGTGTAAACCGGCCTGCCTTCCTGCATGTATAGCACCCAGCCTCCGAAGTCTCCGCCTTGGCAAACCAGGACGCCGGAAGCATTGGCCGCAACATCGACTTCGGCGGTAATGGTCAGTGACCTGTTCTTGATATTGATGAACGCGTTTTCTGGAATGCCCGTGGCTCCTTCGTACAGCGTGAGCTTCGTGCGACCGTTCATGAGATCGGGACGTCCGGCGATGGAAGCATCAAAGCGTTCGAGTGTGCGGTCGTCAATGGGCAACACGTTGTACTTTACGGCTTCCTGCGTGAACATCTTCTTCAGTTCTTCCAATTTCGCCGGGTTCTGGCTCGCCAGGTTATTAGCCTGGCTGAAATCTTCGTTCACGTTGTAGAGTTCCCAGACATCTTCTGTCAGCGGATGCCTTGGGGCGGCTTCCCAGGGAGCCTTGTGGATTGTTCCTGCAAACCACCCATCGTGGTAGATTGCGCGGTTGCCAGCCATCTCGAAATACTGTGTCTTGCGCGTGCCGGGTGCCGTCGCATTGTCAAAGGAGTAGTTCATGCTCACCCCCTCGATAGGACGTTGTTCGATGCCATTCACCATGCGTGGGGCGGGAACGCCGACTGCGGCGTAAATGGTAGGCGCAACGTCGATCACATGATGAAACTGCGAACGGACTTCATTCTGTGATTTGATTCCAGCCGGCCAATGCACCACCATGCCATTGCGCGTTCCACCAAAATTGGAAGCCACCTGTTTCGTCCAGGTGAATGGCGCGTTCCCGGCCACGGCCCACCCTGCCGCAAAATGGTTGTACGTCTTCTCCGTCCCCAGATTCGTTGATCATCTTCAGTTGCATGTCCAGCGTTTCCTGCACACCATTGAAGTAAGTGCTTTCGTTGTACATGCCGATCATGCCGCCTTCCGCGCTCGAACCGTTGTCGCCCACGATATAGAAAAACAGCGTGTTCTCCAACTCGCCACGATCCTCGAGCGCGGCAACCAGCCTTCCGACTTCATGGTCGGTATGTTCGCCAAAGCCTGCGAATATCTCCATCTGCCTTTCGAAGAGCCGCTTCTCATCCGCCGTCAGCTTGTCCCAATCCTTGATGTCGGCTGGCTTGGGAGCAAGCACCGTGTTCTGCGGAACGACGCCCAGCTTCTTCTGCCGTTCCAGCGTTTCCGCGCGCAACCGGTCCCAACCTTGGGAAAACTTGCCTTTGTACTTATCGATGAAGGCCTTGGGCGCATGGTGCGGCGCGTGGGTGGCGCCGGTCGCGAAGTACATGTAGAACGGCTTGTCCGGAGTCAGCGATTGCTGGGTGTTCATCCAGCCGATCGCCTGATTCGTCATGTCCGTCGTGAAGTGATAGTTCGGGTCGTCGGTATTCGGATTGACTTTCGTGGTGCCGTCGTAAACGAGCGGATGCCACTGATTGGTCTCCCCGCCGATGAACCCGTAGAACTTGTCGAAGCCCGATCCCGTGGGCCAGCGGTCGTATGGTCCGGAGACGGACCCTTCCCAGGGAGGCGTCTCGTGATACTTCCCAAACGCTCCTGTGCTGTAGCCGTTCAAGCGGAGTACTTGAGCAATGGGAGTGATGCTCTGCGGCCGGATGCCGGTGTTGCCGGGAAATGCGGTCGCCAACTCCATGATGGCGCCCGCATTGTTCGAATGATGGTTGTAGCCGGTCAGCAGTGCTGTTCTCGTCGGTGAGCAGAGGGCGGTCGTATGAAAACGGTTGTATTTCAGATCCTTTCGCCGCCAGGCGCTCCAGCGTTGGCATTTGAATCGGACCCCCGAACGCGCTCGAGTGTCCAAACCCGATGTCGTCGATGAGGACAACGACAACATTGGGCGCCTTCTTTGGAGCAGTCACCTCGAACCGCGCAGGTGCCTTCGCGTTCCGCGCATCCAATTCTGTAAACGCGGGATCAGTGCGCTCCTTGATCGGGAGAACCGAGCGGTCAAGCTCAGTGGACGACTGTTCTGTCTGCTTCTGCCCCGTCGTGCAGGAGCAAAGGATGGCTGCTGCCGCTAAGCAGCAGAAGAAGGAGCTCGATCGCCGGCTAGTCGAGCGAGAGGCAAAAGTGACTGGTGCGAGTTCCATGTTCCTCAGTGTGTTCCACACTGAGCCAGTGTAGACAGAAAAAAGGGCGGATGTCTCTTCCAGACATTCGCCCTTATCGATCACACTGAGTCCGTCAGACTGCCGCGACCGGTTCCGCTGGCTCCACGGTCTCCACCAGCCCCGGAATCGTCTGCCGGAACACTTCTTCGATCCGCTCCACAAAGTGGAACTCCATCTCTTTCCGAACGTGCTCCGGCAGGTCCCGCAGGTCCTTCTGATTCGCCTTCGGCAGAACCACCCGGTTGATGCCCGCGCGCCGCGCCGCCAGCACCTTCTCCTTCACGCCGCCGATCGGCAGCACCCTGCCCGTCAGCGTGATCTCTCCCGTCATCGCCGTGTCCGGCCGCACCGGCTTCTTCGTGTACAACGAAGCCAGCGCCACCGCCACCGTGATCCCCGCCGACGGACCGTCCTTCGGGATCGCTCCCGCCGGCACGTGCACGTGCACGCCCGCCTCGCTGAACACCTGCGGATCGATGTGATATTCCTCCGCGTTCGACCAGAGATAGCTCTGCGCCGCCCGGGCCGACTCCTGCATCACCTCGCCCAGTTGTCCCGTCAGCGTCAGTCCCTTCCCCTTCGGCAGCAGCGTCGCTTCGACATACAGCACGTCGCCGCCCGAAGGCGTCCAGGCCAACCCCGTCGCCACGCCTGCCGGCAGCTTCTGGCGCGCCGGCTCAGGCAGGAAGATCTCCGGTCCCAGCAGGTCCACGATCGTGTCCGGCGTCATCGGCAGATCCTCTGTCCGCCCTTCGGCGAACCGCAACGCCGCCTTGCGGCACAGCCGCCCGATCGAGCGCTCCAGGTTTCGCAACCCCGCCTCGCGCGTGTAGCTGGTGATGAGTTTGATGAGCCCGTCGGCGGGAAACCCCACCTGCTCCAGGCTCAACCCGGTTTCCTTGAGCTGCCGCGGAATCAGGTACTTGTTCGCGATCGCGACCTTCTCCTCTTCGCTGTACCCGGCGAGCCGGATCACTTCCATGCGATCCAGCAGCGGCTGCGGCAGCGTGTCCAGCGTATTCGCCGTCGTGATGAACATCACCTTCGACAGGTCGAACGGCAAGTCGAGATAGTTGTCGCGGAACGTCGAGTTCTGTTCCGGGTCGAGGACCTCGAGCAGCGCCGCCGCCGGGTCGCCGCGGAAGTCGCGCCCCAGTTTGTCGACCTCGTCCAGCATCAGCACCGGATTGTTCGCCCCGGCCCGCCGCATCGCCTGAATCAGCCGCCCGGCCATCGCGCCGATGTAAGTCCGGCGATGCCCGCGCAACTCGCTCTCATCGTGCAAGCCGCCGAGGCTCATACGCTCGAACTTGCGCCCCAGCGCACGCGCGATCGACTGCCCCAGGCTCGTCTTGCCCACGCCCGGCGGCCCGACAAAGCACAGAATCGGCGCCTTCGCCTCCGGGTTGCGCTGCAGCACTCCCAGGTGCTCGAGAATCCGCTCTTTCACATCTTCCAGGCCGTAATGGTCATCGTTGAGAATGCCGCGCGCCCTCGGAATATCGAGGTTGTCCTCGGTCTGCTTCCGCCACGGCAGTTCCAGCACCAGTTCGATCCATGTGCGCAGCACATGGCGCTCCGGCGATTGATCCGGAAGCCGCTCGAACCGCTTGAACTCCCGCTCGGCCTCCTTGCGCGCCTCCTCGGGCAGGTCGGCATCCGCCAGCCGCTTCCGCAAGTCGTCGGTGTCGGCCTTCGTCGGATCGTCTTCGCCCAGCTCCTGCTGGATCGCCTTCATCTGCCGCCGCAGCACGTACTCGCGCTGCTCCTTGCTCATCTCTTCCTGCGCTTCGCTGACGATCTTCTGCCGCATCTCGAGGACGTGAATCTCTTCCGAGATGTGCTTCACCGCCGTCTTCAGCGCTTCGGTCAGCGACGTGGCGTCCAACAGCGATTGCTGCTTTTCCAGATCGATCGCAAACGCCGTAGCCAGCAGGTGCATCGTCTGCTGCGGATCGTCCGCGCTCTCCAATAGCCGCGATATCTGCTCGGCCGCCTGCGGATTGATCCTCTCGATCGCCTTCGCCGCCAGCTCGAATAAGCCCGTCTCCAATGCCTTCTCTTCCGAGGAGTGGTCGGCCGCCAATGGCATCGATTCCGCCACTGCGGTCAGGTACGCCCCACCGGCATGCACCTCCAGTATCCCCACCCGCTCCAGTCCCGCGACAATGATCTCCATCGTCGCTCCCGATGTCCGCAGCACCTTGCGTATCTTCGCCCGCGTGCCGAATCGATGCAGGTCCCCAGGACCCGGATTCTCTATCCCTGCATCCCGCTGCGCCACCAGGATCATCTCGCCTTCATGGCTCCGGATCGCTTCTTCCACGGCAGCCCGCGAGCCGTCCCTGCCTACCGACAACGGCAGCGCCAGCTTGGGAAACAAAACCACGTTCTTCAAGGGAAGAACGGGCAGGTTCAGCTTCAAATTGGTTTCCATCTGCGGATTCCCCTCTTTCCTTATCACGCGCTACCCTTCACGCTTTCAATCCCCGCTTCGAGCGTCAACTCGCCTTTCGAGAAACGCACCACCAGATGCTGCCCGTCGCGCACCGAGCCCTCCAGCAGCGCGCGCGCCAGCCGGGTCTCCAGCTCCCTTTGGATTGCGCGCTTCAGCGGCCTCGCTCCATAGTCCGGTTCATAGCCCACCCGCACCAGGTGATCCTTGGCCTCGTCGGTCAACTCCAGCGTGATGTGCTTCGCCTCCAGACGCCGTCGCAGCCCCTCCAACTGAATGTCCACGATCTTGCGGATGTGCTCGCTCTTCAGACTGTGGAATACCACCGTCTCATCAATCCGGTTCAGAAACTCCGGCCGGAACGCCTTCCGTAGTTCTTCCATCACAGCCAGCTTCATCATCTCGTACGATGTGCCTGCAGTCTCGCCCGTATAGCTTCTGATGCGATCGGAAGCCAGGTTGGAGGTCATGATCAGAATCGAGTTCCGGAAATCCACCGTCCGCCCCTGCCCATCCGTCAATCGACCGTCGTCGAGCACCTGCAGCAACACGTTAAAGACGTCCGGATGGGCCTTTTCGATTTCATCGAACAGGATCACCGCGTAAGGGCGGCGCCGGACCGCCTCCGTCAATTGCCCGCCCTCGTCGAATCCCACATAGCCCGGCGGCGCCCCGATCATCCGCGCCACCGAGTGCTTCTCCTGGTACTCGCTCATATCCAGCCGGATGAGAGCTTTCTCGTCGTCGAACAGGTTCTCTGCCAGCGCCCTGGCCAGTTCCGTCTTGCCAACCCCTGTCGGACCCAGGAACAGGAAAGTCCCGATCGGCCGGCGCGGATCGTTCAATCCCGCGCGCGCCCGCTGCACGGCCTCGCTCACCACCTGCACTGCCTCGTCCTGCCCGACGACGCGACGGTGCAGTTGCGCCGGCAGATGCAGCAGCTTGGTCAGCTCTCCTTCCAGCAGCTTCGTCACCGGAACGCCCGTCCAGCGTGCCACCACTTCGGCGATGTCCTCCTCGTCAACCTCTTCCTTCAGCAGCCGCTGCTGCTGTTCGGCCTCCTTGAGCCGCTTCTCTTCGTCCGACAGCTCTCTTTCCAGGCCGATCAGCGTTCCAAACTTCAGCTCCGCCGCGCGGCTCAGATCGTAAGCCCGTTCAGCCACCTCGATCCCATGCTTGGTCTGCTCGATCTTCTCCCGCAAATCGCGCAGCTTCGCAACCGCGCCCTTCTCCCTCTCCCACTGCCCGCGCAGCAACTCCACTTCCTGGTTCACCGCGAACAGCTCTTCCTCGATCTTGGCCAGCCGCTCCCTGCTGGCTCCGTCGCTCTCTTTCTTCAGCGCCTGCCGTTCAATCTCGAGCTGCATGTGCCGGCGCGTTTTCTCATCCAGTTCCACCGGCATCGAGTCGATCTCCGTCCGCAGCTTCGACGCCGCTTCGTCCATCAGATCGATCGCCTTGTCAGGCAGGAACCGGTCGGTGATGTAGCGGTTCGACAACACCGCCGCCGCCACCAGTGCCGCATCTTTGATGCGCACCCCGTGATGCACCTCGTAGCGCTCCTTCAGCCCGCGCAGGATCGAAATCGTGTCTTCCACCGTCGGCTGATCCACCACCACCGGCTGGAATCGCCGCTCCAGCGCCGCGTCCTTCTCGATGTACTTCCGGTACTCGTCCAGCGTCGTCGCCCCGATGCAGTGCAACTCGCCCCGCGCCAGCATCGGCTTCAGCAGGTTGCCGGCGTCCATCGCCCCCTCGGCCTTGCCCGCGCCCACCACCGTGTGCAGCTCGTCGATGAACAGGATCACCTGCCCCGCGCTGTCGGCTACTTCCTTCAGCACAGCCTTCAGCCGCTCCTCAAACTCGCCCCGGAACTTCGCCCCCGCAATCAGCGCCCCCATATCCAACGACACAACCTTCTTCGACTTCAACCCCTCCGGCACGTCGCCCCGCACAATCCGCTGCGCCAAACCCTCGGCGATCGCCGTCTTACCTACGCCGGGCTCGCCAATCAGAACAGGATTGTTCTTCGTCCGCCGCGACAGCACCTGCACCACCCGCCGTATTTCCTCGTCACGCCCAATCACCGGATCGAGCTTGCCCTGCGCTGCTGCCTGCGTCAGATCGCGGCCATATTGCTCCAGCGCCCTGTATGTCCCTTCCGGGTTCTGCGTCGTCACACGCTGTGTGCCTCGTACTTCCTTGATCGCCGCATCCAACTTCTCACGCGTCTCCGCCTGCTCCTTCAGCAGCGATCCCGCCAGCCCATCTCCGCTCCATAGCGCAGCCAGCAGGTGCTCGACACTCACATACTCGTCCTTCAGCTTCTTGGCTTCCTGCTCGGCATTGCCAAAAACCGCCGCCAAGCGCTGCGTCAGGTACATTCCCGACGTCCCCGTTCCCGACACCTTCGGCTTCCGCTCCAGATCCGCCATCAACCGCTGATGCACCTGCTCCGGACGCCCCCCGGCCCTCATCAGAATCTCGGGCGCCAGGCCGCCTTCCTGTTCCAACAGCGCGGCCAACAAGTGCTCATTGTCGATTTGCTGGTGAGTCAGTCGCGCAGCCAGCGTCTGAGCGCCCTGAACTGCGCCTTGTGCCTTTTCTGTATATCGATTCAGATCCATAATTGCGGCCCTCTGCGCCGCTGAGTATGAGATTACCATACCTGTCAATTGGATGCTATGAAAATATGAGTACGTTTATATCACATATCATTAGACGCTATAAGTCACCCCATTGCTTCAGTTAGCTGTCTTAGAGCACCAGCATCGGATGATAGATGTTCGGCAGCACCGCTTCCCCCAGCGCCACCAGTTCCCCGTCCCCGTTCACCGCCTTCACAATCCGCGCCTCACCGCGCGACCTGAACGGGCTCACCCTGAAGTCGCGCCCGTTCCGGATCTGCGCCTCCGTGATCCGGTCGACGATCTCCACCGGAAACTCCGGCAGCAATTCAGCCGCCGGAATCAGCGCCCGCCGCAATTCCCCCGCCTCCGCCATTGCCGCCAACTCCTCGAGCGTCCGCGCCTGCTCAATGCGGAATGGCCCGCTGCGAGTCCGCCTCAGCTCTGCCAAATGCGCCCCGCACTCGAGCCTCTGCCCGGCATCGTGCGCGATCGACCTCACGTACGTTCCCGCGCTGGACAATACGCGGATCTTCACCCAATCGGCGCCGCAATCCTGAATCTCCAACTCGTGCACGGTCACTTCCACCGGGGCCAACTCCACCGGAATGTTCTTCCGCGCCAGCACATACGCCGGCCTGCCGTCGATCTTCTTCGCCGAAACCGGCGGCGGCACTTGCTTGATTGTTCCCCTGAACCCCGCCAGCGCCCGCTCGATGTCTTCCGCGCTAAGGGCGACTTCCCGCCGCTCTCCCACCGTCTGGCCATCGGCATCGTAGGTCGTCGTCGCCCATCCGAACCGGATCACCCCGACGTATTCCTTCTGGTTCTCCCCAAAGAACTGCGCCAGACGCGTCGCACGATTCAACATCAGCGGCAGCACGCCCGTCGCAGAAGGATCGAGCGTGCCGAGGTGACCGACTTTCCTGGTCCCGGCGATCCGCCGGACACGGTTCACGACGTCGTGGGAGGTCCACGCCGACGGCTTGTCAATGACCACGACTCCATTCATGAGTAAGACCGGCCTCCTGTCAGGTCGGCGGTCTCAGTGTATCGAACCCCGCACTCGCTCAGCCGCTAACAGGGCGATGTCTACCAGCCGCGCCTCATTGCCCGGCGCCACCGAAGGCAGCGCGTCCTTAAACATCGTGTGACAGAACGGACACGCTGTGGCGATCACCTTCGCCCCCGTCCCCAGCAGTTGTTCGGCCCTCTCATGACTCACCCGCTTGCCCTTCTCCTCGCCCAGAAACACCAGTCCGCCCCCCGCGCCGCAGCAGAAACTCCTGCTCCGGCTCTTATCGGCCTCCGTCAATCGTCCTGCGATTCTGGCCACCTTCCTCGGCTCTTCGTATGTTCCTCGGTACCGGCCCAGGTAGCACGGATCGTGATACACAGCCAGTCCCGTTCCCCGCCCCTGCGGCAGCTTTTTCTGATGCCGCGCA
Organism: Bryobacteraceae bacterium; assembly: GCA_963714395.1. Classification (GTDB taxonomy): domain Bacteria; phylum Acidobacteriota; class Terriglobia; order Bryobacterales; family Bryobacteraceae; genus JACADU01. The sequence continues at coordinate 142,565 of CAVQOO010000023.1, read as the reverse complement.
ATGACCTCGGAGTGATGCTCCACCTCGTACGCCGCTCCGAGTTCCTTCCAATCCTCCCCGATCGTCCGCACGCAGTGCGGGCAAATGCTCACGATCTTCTTGGCCCCCACAGCCTCCAACTGCCCTATATTGAACTCCGCGAGTTGCTGGAAGGCCAGGTCATTCCCAAGCCGCCGGGCCGAATCCCCCGTGCACTTCTCCTTCTTCAGCACCCCGAACGTCAATCCGGTGTACCGCAGCACCTCCGCCAGCGCCAACACCGTCTCCCGCCCCTGCGGATCGTAGGACCCCATGCAGCCCAGCCACAGCAAATACTCCTGAGTTCCGTCAAACAGCGGCAGCCCGTTCTTCTGAATGAACCGGTCGCGCTCCAGCGAACTCATCCCCAGCGGATTGCCGTTCCGCTCCAGCTTCAGGAACAACTCGCCGCCGTAATCGTCCTCCCACTTGCCCGTATTCACCGCGCCGCGCCGCAGCCCCACGATCAGCGGCAGGTGTTGTACCCCCACCGGGCAAACGGCCTCGCACGCCCCGCATGTCGTGCACTGGAACGCCGCCTCCTCCGACAGATGCACACCCAGCAGCGGCTTCTCCGACCCCGCTCCGTTCTCCTTCAGATACTCCCGAAATCCCAGCGCGATTTCCTTGGGATTAAGCACCTTTCCAGTGGCGTACGCCGGACACTGCTCCATGCACCGGCCGCATTCCACGCACGAGTACGCCTGCAGCGCCGTGATACGCGTGATGTCCTTGCCCGTGTCCAGCCCAAAGTCCTCATCCCCTTCCAGCGGTGGAATCCGCCCGAACCCCTCATGCTTCAGCAGCACCGACAACGGACTGAGAATCAGGTGCAGATGCTTGGTCCGCGGCAACAGCGGCATGAACACCAGCAACGCTAAGGTGTGAAGCCACCAGACCACTCTCCCGCCGTGACCCATGTACTCGGTCATGTAGGTGACCATCAGCGCGAAGATCAGCCCCGCAATCACCCCGCTCTCCACCGATACCTTGACCCCCAGCCACTTCGGCCGCGCCAGGAAACGCCTCGCCGCCAGTCCCGCAATCGAAACCGCGACGAGAATGCTGAACAGAAACGCGTTGTAGAACCACGCCGGCCCCACCAGGCCTTCCCGTGAATCAAGCCACCGCACACCGAATCCGCGAAGCAAGTGATCCACCGTCACCAGCGAGAACGCGCAGAAGCCCCAGAACACCAGCGCGTGCGCCAGTCCCACCAGCGGCCGATCTCTGAGTACGCGCCCTTGCAGAAGCACGTCTCTGACAAATTCCCATGCCCTTATTCCGGGCTTCGCGAATGCCCTGCCAGGGTCATGCTTCGACCCCACTATCGTTCGAATCACTCTCCCCAGCCGTGCGAGAAATACCGTGGCTGAGCAGAGAAGTAGCAGCGCGAAGACAGCTATTTCACTGGTGGGCCGGGCGTCCATGTTGATCGACCCACACTGTAGCATGACCCCTGATGCCCAGTCCTTCTATAATGGACCGAGGTCTGGGGATCCTACTGGAGGAGCATTGCGATATCTCGTAGCCGGCGCGGCCGGATTCATCGGGTCACATCTCTGCGACCGCCTGCTGGACGACGGACATGACGTCCTTGCGGTAGATATCTTCCTCACCGGACGGCACGAAAACCTCGCCCATCTTGGCGACAATACCCGCTTTGTTTTCATGCGACACGATGTCATCCAGCCGCTCGAAGTTACCGGCCCAGTTGACGTCGTCATGAACCTCGCCTCGCCCGCCAGCCCCAAGGACTATCTCGAACACCCCGTCGAGACCCTCCGCGTCGGCTCGGAAGGCACACGCAATCTCCTGGAAATCGCCGCCGCCCACAACGCGCGGTTCCTCCTTGCCTCCACCAGCGAATGCTACGGCGACCCCCTGGAACACCCGCAAGTCGAAACTTATTGGGGCAATGTCAATCCCGTCGGTCCCCGCTCCTGCTACGACGAAGCCAAGCGCTATGCCGAAGCCATTACCATGGCCTATCACCGGCGTTACGGCGTCAAGACCGCCATCGCCCGCATCTTCAACACCTACGGTCCGCGCATGAAACTCGACGACGGCCGCATCGTTCCCGCGTTCGTCGACCAAGCCCTCCGCCAGGCTCCCATCACAGTCTTCGGCTCAGGCAGCCAGACCCGCTCTTTCTGCTATGTCTCAGACCTTGTCGACGGCCTCATCCGCCTCGCACACGCCGATGAACCCTATCCGGTCAACCTCGGCAATCCCCGCGAAATGACCGTCCTGGAATTTGCCGAACACATCCGCGACGCAGTCGGAGCCCAATCGGAGATCGTCTTCGAGCCCCTCCCCGAGGACGACCCCCAGCGTCGCCGGCCAGACATCACCAAGGCCCGCAATCTGCTCGGCTGGGAGCCCCAGGTCGGCCTTGACGAAGGCCTTCGAAAGACCATCGACTGGTTCCGCCAGGCCGGCGTCGAAGCTTAGCTAAGCAACGACCGATGTCTGCTCCTCCTCCACCCAGGAATTTTGGGGGCCCCGGCCGGTTGGATCGCCGGCCGCTGGGGCGCATGATAGAGCTGATAGGAGGGCAGTACCGATGCGTAGACGCGAATTCATCGCCGCGGTCGCCACATCCACGGCCGCCGCGCCTACCCCAGGCCCCATCAAGGTCGCCTGCGGCTCCTTCTGCTTCCACGCCTTTCGTGCCGGCGCCTACCCCGACGAGGCCGTCGATATCATCGGCGGCATCGGCTTCGACGGCATCGAGCTGATCATCAATGCCCGCGAAGACTTCGATGCCTACTGGCAGGGCAAGACTCTGGACCAGCTCCGCGCGAAGCTCGATAAGTACAAACTCGACATCAGCCAGTTCATCCTCTTCCAGCCCGTCGTCGAAGGGCTCACCTCGCTCGACAAGGCCGAGCGCGACCGCAACCTCGACTGGCTCGAACGCGGCGCTAAAGTCGCCAAACAGCTCAACGCCCCCATCCTCAACATCGTCGCCCCGTGGCCGCGCGAGATCACCGGACCGGTCCCCTATATCCCTCGCTATTACGACATCGAGTCTCCCAAGCCCGGCGAGAAGTTCCACCTCGATATTGCCGCCAATTTCGACTGGGACAAGGTCTGGGCCGCTTACATCGAAACCACCAAAGCCTGCCTGCAGCGCGTCAAGGCCCACGGCATGAAGCTCACCATCGAGCACCACACCCACACGATGATTCCCGGCGTCGACGCCTTCCTCCGCCTTTGGGACGCCATCAAAGACCCGGCCCTCGGCTACAACCTCGACGTCGGCTGGACCCACTCCCACCGCGACTACCCGCCCGTCGCCATCGCCAAGGTCAAGCGACAACTCATGAACCTGCACATGCGCGACATCGACGGCCTCATGCGCTCCTTCTCTCACATCGGCCAAGGCGTGATGGACTTCAAGCACGTCGCCGCCGCGCTCAAGTCCGCCGGCTATCGCGGCTTCGTCACCCTCGAGCAGGACAAGCATCCCGGCGACATGAAAGCCACCGCTCAACGCTTCCTCGCCATGATGCGTCAGTATCTATCATGAAGCCGCTCGCGTCACTGGTCGTTGCGCTCGCAGTCCATGCGCTGGCCGCGGATCCTGGCCAGTTCAAGCTCAAGGTGCAGCCCGGCGTTCCAGCGCGCTACTACCTCACTGACGGCGCGGGCAAAGCCTGGACTCCCGCCAATGTCATTGCCTACGAGCGCAGAGCCGAGCGACACTTCATCGCGAAGACCGGCTTCGAGATCGACTTGCCGGCCGGCAAGTACACGCTCGTGATCGAGCGGGGGCCGGAGTACCACCCGATCACCTATGTGATGATGCCGGGAGCTGCCAAGCCAGAGAGGATCGAAGTGGGACCAACCCGATGGATCGACATGAACCGCCGAGGTTGGTATTCGGGCGATCTGCACAACCACCGGCCCGTGGAGGACATGCCAGTCCTGCTTCTCGCCGAGGACCTCAACCTATCTCCGGCGATCACCGATTGGGTTTGGGACAACGGCCAGCGGCCCTTCACGCCTCAGCCCGGCGACCCCATCAGGTACGTGGACCCCACTCACGTCTACAGCGTCCTCGACAAGGAAGTGGAGCGCCTGAAGGCCGGTCCCGGTGCCGTCGACCTGCTCGGTCTGCGTTCGAGCATTCCATTCAACGGCTACAGTCTCCAGCCCGCCCAATGACACGTTCACCCGCCAGGCCCGCGCGCAAGGAGGCTATGTCGATGCCGAGAAGATCGTCTGGCGGGATATCGCAGCGCTGGTCGCGCTCGGCCACGTCGATTTCGCTGGCATCGTCCACAATCACTTCAACCGCCAGGACGTCGAGCTGGAAACAGACGCCTGGGGCATGATCCCCAAGCACCGGCCCGAGTACAACACTCCGGCCGGCATGCCGCTGTGGTCCATGGACGTCTACTACCGCTTTCTCAACTGTGGCTTCCGACTGCCGGTATCCGCCGGTAGCGCGACCGGCGTGAAGGCTTCGCCCCTCGGCTACAACCGCGTGTATGTCAACTGCGGAAGGAAGTTCGACTACGACCACTGGTTTCGCAGTCTAAAGCAGGGCCGCAGTTTCGCCACCAACGGCCCCATGCTGTTTTTGCACGTCAATGGCCAGGGACCTGGCAGCGTGTTCAAGTTCCCGAAGGGAGCATCCAGGAGAGTCAGCATCACCGTCGAAGCGTCCTCACACAACCCCATGGACCGTCTTGAAGTCATCTTCAAGGGCAAGACGATTCGAACAATCACCGGGAAGGGCTATAGACTTGCAGATCAGTTCAGCGTCGATGTGGGTGAGACAGGCTGGTTCGCCGCGCGTGCTTTCGAAAAGCCCGGCCAGACGATTCGTTTCGCGCACACGAGTCCTATTTACGTTGAACTTCCCGGCGATGCCGGCATCGTGCGCGAGGACGTCCAATTCTTCCTCGACTGGATCGACCGGGAGATGGCGTTCTACAAGAACCTGCCGGGCTTTCGAGAGCCTGCCCACCGCGCAGCGATGCTGGAACTCTTCGCCTCGGCACGGCAGGTCTACGAGAAGCTCAGGGTCAGCCTACCCGCCCCGGCGGCGAAAGTCGCGACGCCGCTCTCCGCCGAAACAGTCACCGCTGCCGACTCCAACCGCCACTCGCCCTCAGCCAAACCGGTGACGATGCAGCGGTAGCTCCCCTGCCCCTCCGGCAGTTCGAACGACACCTCATCCTTCTGCCGGCCCGGCCTCCACGCGGAACAGCACCGCCCGATCGCCGAGCACAAACCCTGCGTGCGTGCCGGCACTGAGCGCGTGAGCCGCAACCGCACTCTCAGGCGCGGCCACAACCTGCATGACGTTCAGCAAGACCTCCTCGCGCCGCTCCACCGACGGGACCACTTCCACTCGCCACGATCCCGCCTCATCCGTCGCCACGGGCGCCCGGTCCGGCTCAAAGTTCTGCCCGGCCGCCATGAACTCCGACCCGGGCCCGCCCACCTTTTCTATCCGGAACTCGCCCTCAACCGGAAGCACCACTTGATGCACCAGCGACGCCTTCCCATTCTCTGAAACCGTCCCAGTCTCTGACACCACCGGCTCCCCGGCCGTGTGCAGCAGCCATCTCTTCACCGCCCCGGCCTTAGCCGTAACCAGCCTGTCGAACACGGCCAACGCGCACTCCACCCCGTCGGCCGGCTTCTTCAGCCACACAAACGCACGCCGGTGCGACTCCACCTTCTTCGCCCCATACGCCTCCGTCAGATCACCCTCGAGATACGCCCAACCTTCGTCCAACGCCATCCCCACTCCGGAAGTCGCCGCCACGCGATAGCCCAGCGTCTGCACTTGCTCCAACGTCCGCGCCTCTCGCGCCACGTTCGGCCACCGCTGACCGCCGTCGTTGATCCATTTGCCGCTCACGAACGACTCATCAGGCTCCTCAACCAGCAGGCAGTTGTGCGCCACGGTCCGCTTCGCAGTAGTTGCCGTCGTGCGAGCTGAAGTAAGTGCGATACAGCCCCGTGTCCATCGCCAGCGGTCCTCGATACCAGATCTGAAACGCCCCCGCATCCATATGCTGGTGATTGTTGAAGTGCCACTCCTTCACCTTGAACTCGACGATCGCCGGATCCTCGCCCTTGCCGTTCCACGCCGTCCGCAGCACCATACCGCCGTACGGCGAGCCGAAGTACCGCCCCAACGGCAGTTCCTCCACCGGCGCCGGCTGCAGCTCAGGATCGAAGAACAGCAGGAACTCGATCGCATCCTGACTGCTCACATCGGGCGCTGCCAGGAACCGCCCCTGTAAGTACGGATCTGCATACAGTCCCGCCGTCAGCAGGTACGGCGCCGTCGTCACGCGTCCCGCGAAGACATCGCCTTCCGCCATCAGCTTCCCGTCCGGCCTCTCCGTGTACACCCAGCGGTACGGCACCTGCCCTTGCTCCCTCGAAAACGGCACGCCCAGTCCCGCCCGCTCGAAAATCCACGACGCCAGCACTTCCCACCGGAACCGGTACGGACCATACGCCGAGCCCTGATGGTGCACGTGCGATGGATAGAAATAGTCCCGCGCCGGCACGAACTCGCGATAGATCCGCCCGGCGGTCAGCTCGTACATCTCCGGCGACTCGTCATAAATCGCGAGCCCCGTCCCCAGCAGGTCCCGCATGAGCATCGCCTCGCCGGCGTGACCGGTCACCGCGCCCTGCCCCGTCGGCGGATATCCGACCTCGAGCATTCGCGCCAGCCGGTACGCCTGCTCCACAAACACCGGCCCCGCATCGCCCAACCATGGGAAGCACCAGTCGTAGACCATGCCCGCGCTGAGCATCACAAGCCCGATCTGCCGCGAGATGTCCTGCACCGACAGATCCCACTCCGCCCGCGGCACGCGGTCAAGTACGATCTCGATCGCCTCCCGCCCCATCCTCTCGTTGCCTTCGAGCAACGCCAGCAGCGCCCTGCTTCTGGCGCACTCCGCCGCGCGATCGATCGCCAGCCCCGCAGGCGACAGCGCCGCGCTGGCACGCAGCCGGCTCACTGGATTCGCCAAAAGCTTGTGCCCCAGCCGCGCCCGCATCCCGGCGATGTGCTCTTCCCGCAGATACACCCGCGGATGCCCGGCCGGCGGCCTCGGCGGTACACTCGGTTCATTCGCGTCTGCGAGACAACTCATTCCGCTCAGCAGGAAGGTGCGCCGTTGCATACTATCTCCCGCCGCAATCTTCTCATGTCCTCCTCCGCCTCCATCCTTGAGGCCCAGTCTCCCACTCCGAAACCCAACGTCATCATCATCCTCACCGACGACCAGGGCTACGGCGACCTCTCCTCCCACGGCAACCCGCGCCTCAAGACGCCTCAGCTCGACAAGCTCCACTCCGAGTCTGTCCGCCTGACCGACTTTCACGCCACGCCCATGTGTACCCCGACCCGCTCGCAGCTCATGACCGGTCGCGACGCGCTCGTCAACGGAGCGATGAACGTCAGCAGCGGCCGTACCATGCTTCGCCGCGACCTCCCCACCATGCCCGAGATTTTCAAGGCCTCCGGCTACCGCACCGGCATCTTCGGCAAATGGCACCTCGGCGATGCCTACCCCTACCGCCCCGAAGACCGCGGCTTCGACGAGACCGTCTGGTTCCCTTCATCCCACATCGGCTCCGCCTCGGACTCCTGGAACAACGACTATTTCAACGACGAGTACCGCCACAACGGCGGCCGCAAGCGCTACTCCGGCTACTGCACCGATGTCTTCTTCGGCGAAGCCACCCGTTGGATTCGCGCCCCGGCCGAAGCCTCACGCCCGTTCCTCGCCTATATCCCGCTCAACGCCGCCCACGGCCCCCTGTTCGTCGAAGACCGCTACCGCAAGATGTTCGCTGGCCTGCCGCCCAACCTTGCCAGTTTTTTCGGCATGATCGCCAACATCGACGAAAACGTGGGCCGGCTCGACGAAATGCTCCGGACAACGGGCCTGCGCGATAACACGATCCTCCTCTTCATGACCGACAACGGCGGCACCGCCGGCGTCAATTTCCACAACGCCGGCATGAGGGGGCAGAAGATCACCCTCTGGGAAGGAGGCCATCGCGTCCCTTCGTTCTGGCGCTGGCCCATGGGCAAGCTCACCGCGGGCAAGGACCTTGACGAGCTTACCCAGGTCCAGGACGTGCTGCCCACCCTCATCGACCTGTGCGGCCTGAAAGCGCCTGCCGGTGCGAAGTTCGACGGGCTCAGCCTCGCGCCCCTGCTTCGCGGCCAATCCCGCTCTCTCCCCGACCGCAAGCTCGTCGTTCAGTTCAGCCGCATGAACGTCGGCCGGCCTCAATATGGCGACGCCGCCGTGCTCTGGAAGAAATGGCGGCTCGTCTCCAACAGCCAGCTCTACAACGTCAAGGACGACCCCGCTCAGCAGCGCGACGTCATCAACGAGAACCCCGAAGTTGCCGCAACCATGCGCGAGCACTACGATCAGTGGTGGAAAAACGTCGCCCCGCGCCTGGACTCGTACCTCCCTGTCCACATCGGCGCGGACCAGGAGAACCCAACCCTCGTCTCCCCCACCGAGTGGGCCGACTCCTTTCTCGACCAGGCCGCGCAGATCCGCCGCGGCGAGCACAGAAACGGCGAGTGGCACGTCATGGTCGAAAAGAGCGGCCAGTACACGTTCCGCCTGCGCAGGTGGCCCAAGGAACTCGACGTCCCCATGCGCGCTCCCATCCCCGCCCATGACGGCGAGGACGGCGACTACCCTGCCGGCGTCGCGCTTCCTGTCGCCAAAGCGCGCCTCCGCATCGCCGCGGCCGACCGCACACAATTGGTCTCCGCCGAGGATCGCGAATCCACATTCACCCTTCAGCTCGGCGAAGGCTGGACCAAAATGCAGACCTGGTTCTACGATGACGCGGACCGCGAAATCAGCGGCGCGTACTTTGTCTACGTGGAGCGCAACTAATCCAGGAGCACAATCTCGTCGCCCCTCCGAATGATGCCCTCCACCATCACAACCCCGTAAACCCCCGCTTTCCCGTCATGGCCCTTGGCGACCCGCTTGATCACCTCCGGATTCGCCGCGGCGGTATCGGGGTCCAGCGTGATCATCTTGCAGCGTGGGTCGCGGTCCGTCACGGCGACTTCCACCTTCCCGCCGATCCTCAGGCGCCGTCCCATCCACTCGTCCTCGCCGAAGCCCTTTCCGTCAGCCAGGTCCACATATACATTGGCTCGAAAGCGGCGCTTGTCCACTTCCATGCCTGCTTCCTCACCCAGTTGCCTCGCCGTTTGCAGGGAAAACAGCGAGATCGGGCGGCAGTCGGTCAGCGCGCGCTCGCTCCGCAGCAGCGAAAGTTCGAGGCCCTCGCGCCCGCCCTCCTTCAGCAGACTCAGCAGCCGGGGATCGTCGATCGCCAGCCTCTCGCCCGCAGGCGTCTCGACGTCCACCATCAGATCAGCCATCTCGGCATACACCGGCGTCACCCCCGGCGCGAGCGCCTCGGCCTCGGCCAAATTCGGCGGCGCGGCCATCCGCTCCGCATGCCGGAACGCCGCGCGATACAGCAGCATCTCCTCTTTCTCGCGCGCTGTGTGATACGGAAATCCCTTGATCGCGGCGCTGCTTCTGATCGCATACACCCGATCCCCATACACGCCGGCGAACCCCGCAAACGCCTCCGCGAGTCTCTTCCCCGCGCATGCTCTTCACCGGGTAGCGCCACAAACTCTCGACCCGTCCGGCTGCTTTCATCCCGAGCCTCCTTGGAGTATCCTGATTCTCATTATGCAGAGCAAAGCCGCTACCGTCGAAGAGTACCTCAAGGAGCTTCCGGAAGACAGGCGCGCAGCCATCTCCAAGGTCAGGCAAGTCATCCGCAAGAACCTGCCCAAGGGCATTACCGAGGGGATGCAGTACGGCATGATCGGCTACTACGTGCCGCACAAGATCTACCCCGCCGGGTATCACTGCGACCCGAAGCAGCCCCTTCCGTTCGCCGGCCTGGCCTCGCAGAAGAACCACATGTCCTTCTACCTCTGCTCGATCTACCAGAACACGGAGCTGGAGCAGTGGATGCGTGCGCAGTTCGCTGCAAAGGGCAAGAAGCTCGATATGGGCAAGGGCTGCATCCGCTTCAGGAAAGTCGAGGACCTGCCGCTCGACGTCATCGGCGAAGTCGTCGGCCGCGTGCCCCTGGCCGATGTCATCGCCAACTATGAAGCTCAGCGGGTCGCCGCCGCGAACCGAAAGAAAAAGTAGTGCCCCGCGCCGGTCCTTCGGACCCTGTCCTCTCATGGCTGCTGGATGGCGATCCCTCAATCCGATTCCAGACTCTCCGCGATCTAACCGGGCTCTCAGGGCGCAAACTGGCCATCGAACAGGCCAACATCACCAAGACCGGTTGGGGCGCCCAACTCCTCGCGCTCCAAGGCAACGCCGGCATCTGGACCGGGCTCTACACACCCAAGTGGACCTCGGCCACGTACACCCTGCTTCTCCTGCGGTTCCTCGGCCTCGCCCCGGGCAATCGCGCGGCCGGGCGCGGCGCCCTCGTGCTCATGGACGAGGGCCTCAACGACGATGACGGCATCAACTTCTGGCGGCCCAGGAACCGCAACAGTGAGACCTGCGTCACCTCCATGGTCCTCAGCATCGCCTCGCGCTTCGCCGCCGACGATCCTCGCATTGACCGCCTGGCCGCGAACCTCCTCGCCGAGCAGATGCCCGACGGCGGATGGAACTGCCAACGCAACCGCGGCGCCACGCACAGCTCTCTGCACACCACCATCTCAGCCCTCGAAGCTCTCCTCGAGTACGAACTCGCCGGCGGCAGCCTCGCAACCCGCACCCGCGACGCCCGCGGACGCGCCCACGAGTTCCTCTTTATCCACCGCATGTTCCGCTCGCATCGAACCGGCGAGGTCATCAAATCGGCCATGACCCGCTTCGCCTTTCCTCCGCAATGGCACTACGACGTCCTGCGCGGGCTCGACTACCTCCAGGCCGCCAACGCCCCGCGCGACCCCAGGCTCATTGATGCCATCGAACTCGTGGAGAAACGCCGCACCTCGGAAGGCTTCTGGCCGTTGAACGAACTCTATCGCGGCGACTATCACTTCCCGCTGGAGCAGAAAGGCAAACCCAGCCGCTGGAACACCCTCCGCGCCCTGCGTGTCCTCCGCTGGTGGGCGAGTGCCGCGCCGGTCCTCATCGAGGGTATGATCAATCCGTTAGGAGTGTGCTCATGGATCAACTGACAAGACGCGGATTCGCGATGGCCGGCGCCTCGGCCGCTACCTTGGCGGGCGCGGCGCCCAAGGGCCTGGCGCCATTGTCGCCCGGCATCAAGATCTCGATGCAGGTGGGCGAGACCGTCACCGACGAGGACCTCACCTGGATCAAGCAAATGGGTGTGGATTACCTCAACGTGCAGTCCGGCAAGGGCCGTGCGACTCTGGACAACTTCCTCGCCATCAGGAAGCGCGTGGAAGCCGCCGGCCTGCAGGTCTGGAACATCTCCAACAACGACAATCGGAACATCGAGGAGATCACGCTCAACCTGCCAGGCCGCGAGCAGAAGATCGCCTGGCTCAAGCAGTACATCCGCGACACCGGCAAGGCCGGCATCGGCTACATCACCTATGCACACATGGCCAACGGCATCTGGTCAAGCCCGCAGGAGACGACCCGCGGCGGCGGCGCGGCCCGCGCTTTCAAACTGGAGACGGCCAAGGGCACCTGGAACGGCAAGACCTACGAGGGCGCGCTGACCCACGGCCGCAAGTACTCCAAGGAAGAGCTGTGGGACAACTACACCTACTTCATTCGCGAGATCGCGCCGGTTGCCGAGGAAGCCGGCGTCCGCATCGGCATCCATCCCGACGACCCGCCGGTGCCTGATCTCGGCGGCATCCCGCGCCACATCTTCGGCACCTTCGACGGCTACGCGAAGGCGCTCGAGATCGCCAAGTCTCCCAACATCGGCGTGTGCCTCTGTGCCGGCACCTGGCTTGAAGGCGGCAAGACGATGGGCAAGGACGTCTTCGAAGCGGCGAAGGCTTTCGCCAAGATGGGCAAGCTGTGGAAGGTGCACTTCCGCAACGTCACCGCGCCCGCACCTTACTTCGTCGAAACCTACATCGACAACGGCTACGCCGACATGCTCAAGCTGATGCAGACGCTGGTGGACGTGGACTTCCGCGGCAACCTGATCGCCGACCACGTGCCGGCGATGGCCACCGGCCGCCATGCGAGCTGGTCCTACAGCATGGGCTACATCCGCGCCCTCCATCAGGCCGCACAGGTCTCCGCCAAACGCGGCTAGCGAAGGAGGACGCTGGTGCGCGACCTGCGCGACGAATTCGATCCGCGCGGCAGTGCAAGAGCCGAAAGCGCGGTAACCCGCATCGGCTCTTGCATGCCACAGTGGATCAAATCAGGAAAACCATACCTGACGGGCTCCCCACCGGCGTGTAATCACCTGTGAAGGTCAGCGAGCCCGGTCCCTTGTTAGATTGACCGGGTCCATCGTCATCATTGCCTTGCCCTTGACCGTGACCTTGACCTCCTCCACTGGAGATCTTGAAAGTGGTAACGTTGTCGGCACGCTGATTACAGGGACACCATGAACTGACCGGAGGGATCGATGGTGATTACTCTTGGATAATCCCCGATCGTTGAAGCGTGGCTCACCTGAGTAAGCCTGCCATCGCGACCGATCCTGAAAACGCTGATGGTGTCGCTCAGGCGGTTTACCCCGTAGACGAATTGGCCGTCCGCGGAAACGCGGATTTCCGAGGTGAAAACGGTGCCTACAAATCCTGGCGGAAGACTCGAGACCTGCTGCGTGTTGGTCAGGCTTCCGGTGGCCGGATTGAACCGCCAGAAGATGATCGTATTGCCTTCCTCCTGAATCGAGTACATCCAAACCCCGTTAGGATGGAAGGCGAAGTGCCGGGGCCCATCGCCCGCGGGCGTTCTCACGAAGGGTTTCGCAGCCGGAGTCAGAGGCGGGGTGCCTCCCACGGTCAGTTTCCAGACGTAGATCCGGTCTTGCCCCGCATCGGAGCCTACAACCCATTGATTGGATGGGTCGGCTTCCATCTGGTGCGGGTGTCCATCCGGCCCCTCATGAGCGCTGAACGCGAAACTTCCCGGAGGCGCGCTGGTGGCGGGCTTTTGAGTAAACGAAGTGTCAACGTTACCGAAGTCCTTTTGCATGAAACACCGCGGGCCCGAGCGACCCATTTGCCAAAATGGGGAACACTTCAAACGCGGCGCCGACGTACTCGGCCGAGAAAAGATACCTGCGGAACTTGTCCACGGCAACGTGAGCCGGAGCGCCAACCGCCGGTACCGACATTCAAAAGTGTCAGATCGCCCGTCATGTCGGTTGATGCTGTACGCACTTACCGATCCGTGGGGAGAAAAGATTTCATTTCCGGCATACAGGTAAGTTCCCTCCTGGATCGATGGCAAGAGTGGACGGGCTCGCTGTGGATGCGTTCATGCCCGCGGCCGGCAAACCACGAGCTACGAGCCTCAAGACGGTTAACTTCCCCGTGAAAAGATTGAGCTCGCATAAGTAAATCCCTTCACCATTGCCACCGCTGCCACCGCTGGCGACATTCGTGTAGGTGCCGATGTAAAGCCTGGCCGTTCTGGACGGGCCGGCGGTTGATGGTTGACCAAAAGCTTCTGGCACACTCGCGGCAGCAGGAAGCGCCGCGGCACCCTTGAGTAAGTTGCGACGCGAGAACGTACTCTGCAAGCCGCCGGGTTTTGTGTGTTTTGTTGATTCCATAATATGCTCCTATGCAGGCACACTGAGCAGTTGGATGGCATGCGGACACACATACGGCAGCATCCGCATGAATTGGCATTCGGACGGCGAAGTACCGTCCGGATTAAGTGATCGTTGGGATTCTACAACAACGTTGTTTCAATTTCCAGCTTATCCGATGATTTGTCACCGACAATTCGGCCGCCCGCAAGTATGCCAGGTCATCTGGTCAAGGCCGCCCCGAAATCGGCCGTTCATGCATTAACATCCAATTGATTCCGAATCGATCGCGAAGTTGCGCGAATCGTGAAGCGAAGAACGTCTCCTGCATCGGCATGAAGACTTCGCCGCCATCCGAGAGGGCCAAAAAGATACGCTCCGCCTCGCTGTCGCTCTGAACGCTCAGTGACAGGTATGCGCTCCGCATCGGCTGAGCGCCATCAACGTCCGATCCCATTAGTTCTGTGCCACCGATCGAAATGCGCGCGTGCACCACGGCGCCCTTGGATTCCGGTTTCACCTGGCTCTGATCGGGGAGTTCTCCACGCGTCATCACCATCCCGACCTTGCCGCCCAGGTGCTTCTCGTAGAAACGGAACGCCTCTGCGCAACTTCCGGCGAAATTCACATACGTGTTCAGCTTCATTGACTGAGCTCCTACCCGGATGATCGCATGGGTTTCCGATCAGGCCCGTAATCGTGGGAATGTTACGACTGCCTCGCCCACGGCGGGATTGCCATTTGGTGTGGCAATCCCGTTGCGCACGGCCGGGCTGCGAGAAGCAAATGATTGCTTTCTTCCAATTCAGCTGCATCGCGGCTGGCTCCGCCGTTATCCACAATCGGAGGAAGACAAAATGAGACTCATCGCCCGCCGGTCATTCCTGAACGCAATCCCCACGGCCCTCACGCTCGCCGCCACGCAATCCCTTCGGAGCGACGCGCTCCCCAATCGCCCCAAAGTCCCCGGTACGCTTCGCCTTCGCGCCCGCAGGCGTTCCAACAAGACCGGGTCCACCGAGCAAATCCTCCAATGGCCCGTCGCCCGCACCGCCATCATCATCTGTGACATGTGGGATACGCACACCTGCGGCATGTCCGCCCAGCGCGTCTCCCTAATGGCCCCGCGTATGAATCAAGTGGTGAGCGCCGCCCGCAGCCTTGGCGTCATGATCATCCACTCCCCCAGCGACACGATGAAGTTCTACGAAGGAACCCCCTGGCGCGAACGCATGAAAGCCGCCCCCATCGCCGCTTCGCCCTTCCCTATCATCAACCGCTGCCCCCGCGTGCCCGCCGAGGAGAACAACTTTCCCATCGACGACTCCGCCGGCGGTTGCGACGACCCTATTGTCGGGAAGTTCACCGGTCCGCCCTACCCCTGGACCCGCGAACACCCGGCCATCGACATCGTCGGCTTTGACGGTGTGAGCGAAAGCGGCCAGGAGATCTACAACTTCTGCAAACAGGAAGGTATCGACAAAGTCATCCTCATGGGCGTCCACACCAACATCTGCATCCTCAACCGAGGCTTCGGCGCCCGCCAAATGACCCGTCTCGGCTTCGAGGTAGTGCTCGCCCGCGACCTTACCGACGCGATGTACGACCCTCGCACCCGCCCCTTCGTGAGCCACGCCCGCGGCACCGAACTGGTCATCGAGCACATCGAGAGAATGTGGTGCCCGTCGATTCTAGGCGAGGACCTGATGCGGGTGATTCCGGGATCCGCTGATCCTACCGGTGCAAAGCCGAGCGCAAAGTCCTAGCGGCATTTGGCAGGGCCGAAATCGCTGAAGCGGCCACACCAAACCATTGTATTTCTCCATCGATTCCTGTAACGATGGATGACCGGGAATCACTGACTCTCTAGAGAGGGATTCGCAGACTGGGAACTGGAAACCACAGTTGAGAATCTATGTACAGATCAAGGAGCACCCGCCATGCCTGAGAAGACAAATCAAGCCTTCGCCGCTATCAAATCGGCCCACTCGATGTCGAGAGGCCAGGAGGACCCCGGGTTCAAGGCAGTGCAGGACTTCCTGCAGCGCTTCGGCTACCTGCGGGCCGACACATTCCGCGCTAGCCAACTCGACGACGCAACGTCAGAAGCATTGGCCCTCTACCAGCGGCGGAACGGCCTCACCCCGACCGGTACGTTCGACGATCAGACCCGGGAGCATGATGGCTACACACCGGTGCGGCATGCCCGATCTCGACTCCGGGGTTGCGTTCAGCACACGTTGCTCCTGGCCGAACCCGAACCTCACCTTCGCCTTTGAGGACGGGACGAACGACGTCGCTGGCGCCAGCGAGTTCCAGGCGATGCGGAACGCGTTCGCCACCTGGGCTGCGGCTGCACCGGTGACCTTCACGGAGGTGGGGAGGACCCAAAACCCCGACGTCGCCATCGACTGGCGACCGGCCAACGACCCCGACCACTCCATGGTCGGTGGAGTGCTCGCCCATGCCGACTTTCCGCCGGGCTGCAGCGTGATCACCAACAGCCTGCCCAAGCCGCTTCACTTCGACGACTCCGAACACCAGTGGGTGATCGGATCAGTCGCCAACGGTTTCGACATCGAGACGGTTGGGCTTCACGAGATGGGCCACATCCTCGGTCTGCAACACTC
The DNA here is from genome assembly GCA_963714395.1 of Bryobacteraceae bacterium. Lineage (GTDB taxonomy): Bacteria > Acidobacteriota > Terriglobia > Bryobacterales > Bryobacteraceae > JACADU01. The sequence continues at coordinate 126,177 of CAVQOO010000023.1, read as the reverse complement.
CGATGTCGCTGGATCGGTGATGTTCCCCTCGGTCTCGTCAAATTTCACGAAACGGGCGCTGACCGCCGACGACCTCGGCGGCATCCGCCAGCTCTACCCGACGAGGCTGCTGGCGCCAGGCACCTACACCATTCGCCAGAAGAGCAACAACCGGTTCCTGGACGCGCACGAGATCGCCGACAAGGACTTCCGTCTGGTGACGCGCCCAGCCCAGAACAACGACACCCAACGCTGGGAGCTGGCGTCCGTGGGAGCCGTGTATGCGATCCGCCAGAAGAACAACGGCCGGTTCTGGGACGCATACGGCAGCGCCGACAAAGATTTCCGTCTCGTCACCCGGCCAGCAAAGAACAACGCCGCTCAGCAATGGGTGGTGATGCCGGTTGCCGGCGGCAGCTTCACTATCCGGCAGCTCAACAACCTGCGATTTGTGGACGCGCATGAAATCGCCGGCGAAGACTTCCGCCTGGTCACCCGCCCGGCCCAGAACAACGACACCCAGCGCTGGCTCCTCGACAGCGTGGGCACCAACACGTTCACCGTCCGCCAGAAGAGCAACGGCCGCTTCGTGGACGCTCACGAGGTCGCCGCGAACGATTTTTCGGTGGTCACCCGCCCAGCCCAGAACAACGACACGCAACGCTGGATCTTCGGCCAGGTGGGAGCCGTTTACACGATCCGCCAGAAGAGCAATGGCCGTTTCGTGGACGCGCACGAGGTCGCCGCAAACGATTTTTCGGTGGTCACGCGGCCAGCCCAGAACAACGACACGCAACGTTGGGTGGTGATGCCGGTCGGCAATGGGAGCTTCACGATCCAGCAGTTGAGCGGCGGTCGTTTCGTGGACGCCCACGATTCGGCTGCGAATGATTTCTCGGTGGTCACCCGGACGGCCCAGAACAACGACACCCAACGATGGCTCTTCGACAAAGTCTAAGCGAATGCTGACGGTTTATGAGTCCGCGCGACTTTCTGTGCATCATTGGCGTTGCCTCTGCTGTGCTTGCCCTGCCGGAGGTGCCCCTTGGCGATTTCCAAATGAACCCAACCAGTGGTGAGAAGAGCGGCCGCGTTGAGATCCGCATCAGCAATGGCAGCGACGTGGATTTCGATCGAGTTCGCGTCCATTTTCCTGACCAGCGCGAGGTGGACTATGGCCCGGTGCCGAAAGGCGGTGTCACCGCCTTTCAGGCGATAGGCCGCGCTTATCGGTATGCGGGTGTCACAGTCAAAGCCGGTAAACAGGAGTTGTCGCTGCAACCCATAGACTACATGGGCGAGCAGGAGTTAACTGCCGGTCGCTACACGTATTCGCTCGGTGTCGACAATGGTCGCCTGACCTTGAAGCTGGAAAAGGTGAAGTGAGTGCGCGTTCCCCTGGATTGACACTAACGGTAGGAATTCATACATTATCGGTATGAAGGCTGTGCTGTCGGAGAAAGGTCAGATCACCATCCCCAAGCCGTTGCGGGCTCGACTTGGCCTTCGACCGGGCCAGGTGCTCGAGTTCCACGAGGAGCGCGGCCGGCTAATCGGTACAAAACTAGCAGAGCACGACCCTATACATGCGGCTTACGGCATCCTCAAGATGGGACAAACCACGGATGAGGCCATGCGGCGACTCCGCGGCTTGAAAGCGGCGAAGTGATCACGGCGGTTGACACGAATGTCCTCCTGGATGTGTTTGGTGCGGACGCGGTCCACGGCCCCCGATCCGCAGAGGTGCTGCGGTCCTGCCTCGCAGAAGGCCAAGTGATCGCCTGCGAGGTGGTCTGGACCGAGGTTGCAGCCATGTTTCCGTCGCCCGGGCGCGCGAAAGAGGCCCTCGCACAACTGGCGGTGGAGTTTAGCGCGATGAACCAAGAGGCGGCTTTGGCGGCGGCCACAGCCTGGAGTTCATATCGGGCACGCGGAGGCCGTCGCGAACGCGTGGTCGCGGATTTCCTGATCGGCGCTCATGCGAGACATCAAGCTGAGCGGCTGTTGACCCGAGACCGCGGATTCTACCGCTCTTGCTTCTCACGCCTCCCGGTCCTCGACCCCTCCAAAGACTGAACAATAACCGGACAACTCGGGACGTAAGCCGCAAATCCATGCGCCTCCGCGGGATCGATTCACCGCGCATTGAATGCCAAGATCTCCATACGGGTCAATAGCTTGTCGAAACATGGGGCAAGAAGGCTTGGTGGCGTGTGCGCTGATGATGGCGGAGGAGATGCCGGCGGCCGATCGAGGCCGCCGGCATCAACGATGAGTGAACCCGCAATCAGAATTGGAAGCGCGCAACGATCTGACCGCTGCGTGGCGGGCTGAACGTGCTGGCAGTGTTGACGCGACCGAAGCCCGAAATCACCGCCCCATTGGCGTCCACGCGCGGCGTGGCCAGAGCGTTGGTCGAATCCGGGTTGTTCAGGTAGACGCGGTTGAAGACGTTGAAGAACTCGGCGCGGACGGAGAAGCTCATCCTCTCCTTGATGGCGGAAGACGCGTCCGAGGCTGAGCTGTTCGTCGGGACGGCGCGCCGTGCGGTAGTCGCTGTAGTACGACGCCGCCGTGCCCCATTCGCCCGGAAGCGGATCGGACCAGGCATTCGGATTCAGGATGAACTCCTTGTTCGGATCGAAGCAGTGGCAGTTCGGGTCCTTCAGGAAGAGCGGCTGGTTGGCCACGCGGTTGGCGTTGCTGCCGCCGCGGAACAACACGGAGTTGATGGCGTTCTGCGCTTGCGGGACGCGGATTGGGAAGCCGCTGGAGTAGCGCAGGATGCCGCCGATGGTCCAGTCGCCGACCAGGGCTTTCACGAACTTGTTGGAGCCCACCTTTGGCGTCTGGTAATTGAAGCCGACCACGAAAACGTGGGGCTGATCGCTGGAAGAGAGTGTTTTCAGGTTGGGCCGATTGTAGACGTCATTCAGCGGCACGATCGTGCCGTCGTGCGCTTCTACCGTGGAGAGCGTCTTGGAGTACGTGTATGCCGCGGTGAAATCGAGGCCGTGCGAGTAGCGTTTGGTGGCCTTGATCTGGAGCGAGTCATACCAACTGTTGCCCAGCGGCGCCCACAGCGAGGTGACGTCGCTGAACTGCGGATACGGACGCAAGCGACTGCGCCAGGGTCGCGGTGTTCGGGAAAGCCGCATAAGGCTTGGTGAAGCCGCGGGCCACCACCGCCGCCGACGTAATCGTCGACGTCAGCAGCGCGCGATCTGCGGCATTGCGCGGGTCGAGGCCGGCGGCGCTCATGCGAGCGTTAGTGATGCCGTTGAACTGGTTCAATCCATCGGCACGGAACCAGGCGCCGCGGTTGCCGACATAGGCGCCTTCCAACACGATGTCCTTCGTCAGTTCGCGTTGCAGGCTCACATTCCAGACGAACATGCGGGACGGACGTCCTCCGTCGGGATCCACCATCGCGGGCGGAGAATTCACCTGGCCCGCCTGCGGCCGGATGCCGGGGTCGTAGCTGGCGGCCAGCAGGTCGGCCGTGTTGTATTTCAGGCCGTTGCGCAAATACAGCGCGGGGTCGCCGAAGGTCGGCGGTGCTGAAGCCGAGGCTGTTGAAGCCCATGCCGAGCGAGTTGCCGCCGCCGATGTACTGGAAGTTGGCGACCTGACCGTAAGACACCGCGACACCGGTGCGGAACACTGTCTTGGCGTCAATCTGGTAGGCCATGCCCACGCGCGGTCCGAGTGCAAGTTTGTAGGTTTCGGCGGGCCAGCAATCGCAGCGCCCAGCGCCTTCGCCCGCGTACATCGTCCCGCCGAGCCGTCCGCCGGCCGACGGGTTGACAACATCCGGCGAGAACATCGACGTGCGGTTGTTCAGCTCGCGCGGCGCGGGCTGGTAGTCGTATCGGAGGCCGTAATCAAGCGTCAGTTTGCGCGTCATCTTCCAGGTGTCCTGCACGAAGAACGACAACGCCGGACGCCGGTACTGCGGGTCGGTCGGATTCGCCACGCTGGCGCGAGTTGACCGCGCCCAACAGGAAACTCGCATACGGGAAACCGACGTTGCCGCCCGGAAGAGCGACTCCCTGGAGCGCAGGCAATCCTGTCTGCGCCGCGGCAAAGTTGTAGATTCCGGCCGTGCCGCCAGTGCTGCGGTTGGTGAAGTTCTCGAATTTCCACTCGCCGCCGAACTTGATGGTGTGGTTGCTGCGGATCAGCGTGGCGTTGGCGATGGCGATCGGCTTGTCCTGGAGGAACAGGCCGCGGCTCGCTGCTCCGAAATCGTTTCCCATGCCGCCCTGGGCGCTGCTGAGGGTGTTGAACTGCGGGAAGCCGACCCAGGAATCCACCGGTGAGCCCGAGTTGCGCCACGGGGTCGAAATCAAGCGCCACCGGCGGCACGGTATCGGGGTTGTAATACCGCTGATAGCCCACGCCAAGGTGCAGCAGGAAGGTCGGGCGAAGCGTGTGGTCGTAGTTGATCCGCACCGTGTTCGATCGGATGGGCTGGTCGCGGCGCCGCGAGATGGGGTCGGGCAAACCGTCCTGCCCGTTGTCCTTGTCCGTGCGCATCCGCGAGTAGTAGACCGAGAACTTCGCGTTGTCGTTGATGCTGTGGTCCACCTTGATCGAGGGGATGTCCTGGATCTTGCGATACGGCGACCGCAGCTCATAATTGTTCACCAGGCTGCCGTTGATCGGCGTCGGGATGAACCCCTGCGTCTTCAACGCCACCGGGTCAAGCATGTTCGTGGGGATGATGTTGCCCGGAAACGGGTCGCGATACGTGCGGCCATCCGGCCCTGTACGGTCGGTGCGCGGATCGTAGATGGTGTTCTCCATGATCGCGCGGCCGAGGCCGTCGGTGCCAAGGTTGCGGCCCGTCAGCGCGGCCGAAAAATTGCCGGCACGATACGCCTCGGTCGGCACAGTGCCCAGCCCGTAGAAGTTGACTGCCTCGTCGCGGAACATCTCGTAGTTGACGAAGAAGAACGTGCGGTTGCGGCCGTCGTAGAGCTTCGGGATGACCACAGGTCCGCCCAGGTTGGCGCCAAGATTGTGCCGGCGAACCTGCGGACGGATGTGCCCGCCGGTCCCGTTGTTCGTGAACGGGCGGCCGGCATAGAGCTTCTCGTGGGCGAAGTAGTCGTACACGGTGCCGTGAAACTGGTTGGTGCCGGAGCGCGCGGTGAAGTTGAACAGTCCGCCGCCGGCCTGGCCGAACTCGGCCGAGAAGTTGGAGGTCTGCAGCGTGAACTCTTCGAGCGCTTCCACCGATGGCTGCGATTCGTCCGAGACGCGCGCATCGAGGCCGCTGGAAGAGTCCTGGCCCTCGAAGATGATCTTGAACGTGCCCGAGGGGGCGCCGTTGACCCGGATGGTGTTCCAGCCGCTGATGCTGGCTCCGGGCGAGAGCTGCACGAAGCTGAGCGGATTGCGCACGGCGCCCGCGCCGATGGCGAAGTTCAGCGGGAGTTCATTCAACTGCGCCCGGCCGACCGTCGTGGCCTGCGCGGCGCTCTCTGTGCGGAGCAGCGCCGCGTCGGCGGTCACGGTGATCGACTCGGTGGTGGAACCGACCTCCATCTTCACATCGACACGCGACGTCTGCGCCACCTGGACGCGGATGCCCTGCTGTTCGAACCGGCGGAAGCCGGTCACCTGCACGATGAGGTTGTACACCCCGGCGGGAACCGACGGGATTGTGTAGTTGCCGGTGTCGGTGGTTTGCGTCTTGATTTCGACGCCTGTGGCGGGGTTTACAGCAGTGACGTCCGCGTTGGGTATTACGGCGCCAGAGGTATCAGCCACTGTGCCGGTGAGTGTGCCGCGGTCGCTCTGTGCGATCGCCAGCGTGCCCAGCAACACAGCCAAAAATATCAGTCGGAATGAAGACATGGATCCCTCGTTTCACGTGACCAACCTGAAAGCAATAGGTAGCGATAAGTATCGCGTGCCGGTTGGATTATATAGGAATCTGCGTTGGCGCGGACGAGGGAGTGCCGGCGACCCGCCAGGGGCCGCCGGCGTCAACAGGCGGGTGAACCAGCGGTCAGAACGAGAAGCGCAGCCCCAGTTGGAGCTGGCGCGGCGTGCCGACGATGGCGGAAATGATCCCGGCGTTGGGTGTGCCGACGGCCGAGTTCGGCAAGTCGAACTGCGGTGTGTTGGTGAGGTTGAAGACCTCGGCGCGGAACTGAATGCGCCACCTCTCGCTGGGGCTGAAGTCCTTGAACAGCGAGTAGTCCAACTGGAACCGGCCCGGGCCGCGCAGAATGTTGCGGCCGCCGTTGCCGAAGGTGAACGTGGCCGGCGTCGACCAGGTCTGGCCCGGGCCGAAGGAAGTGTCGTACCACTTCTGCGGGTCGGGGTTGGAGATGGTGCCCTCGCCGTTGCGGTCCGGGCGCGAGCCGCCAGCGTTGGAGACCGAGGTGCCGAGCACGGGAGTGAACGGCAGTCCGCCTTGGAGGGTGACGATGGCGTTCATGTCCCAGCCGCCGAGAAGCGCGTCTGCGAAGGCGTTGCCTGCGCTGTGCTTGCGGCCCTTGCCAAACGGGATAGCGTAGTTGCCGGCCCAGGTGAAGCGATGAGCAATGTCGAAGCCGCTCAACCGCGCGGTCGGCGTTGCGGTAACGGCGGTCCTGCGGAATGGGGCCGTTGTCGGCGCCGCCGAAGGCGTTCGGCAACGTTGTCGATCGACTTGGCCCAAGTGTAGGCTGCCAGGAAGCCGAATCCAGCGGAGAAGCGGCGTTCCAGCGAAGCCTGCAGCGAGTGGTAGTTCGACAGTCCGTCGAACACGTCGTAGGTCGCGCTGATCACGTTCGGCGCAATCAGATACAGCGGTCGGCGCGGCGCGGGAGCGCCCGGCCCCGGAACGGCCTGGTTGTAGTCGTAGGTCATGTCGAGCCGCCGGCCAAGGTTGCCGACGTAGCCCACCTTGGCGACCATCTGATAGCCAAGCTGCCGTTGCACCTGAATGTTGAACTGCTCGGCCATGCCCGAAAGGAAGTTCGGGTTGACCGACAGCATGCCGCCCGACGGGTTGTCTGACGACGAATGCCGGATCGAGGCTCGGGATCGGGCGGCAGCCCGTCGGCGACGCGCCGCGGATTGGCCACAAACTGGTTGATGTCGATCAGGTTGATCGGGCCGAAAGGCAACTGCCGGTGGCGCCGCATGTAGACGGCTTCGCTGCCGGCCGGGTTATAGAACAGCCCGGCGCCGCCGCGGATGACGGTCTTCGAGTCCGGATGGTAGGCAAAGCCGAAGCGCGGCCCGAAGTTGTTCTTGTCCGGCCTGATGTCGTTCTGCTCGTTCGAATTGAAGCCGGCGATCATCAGCTTGCCGGTGACCACGTCGAAGTTCGACATCTTGTTCTGCAGCTCGCGGAGCGTCGTGTCGATCTCGTAGCGCAGCCCGATGTTGAGCGTCAGCTTGTTGCTCATCTTCCAGTCGTCCTGAATGTAGCCGCCCCACTCGGTGTAACGCATGGCGGGCAGGAAGAGCGTGAAGTCCTGCTCGATGGTGTTGGCGACGCCCATCAGCAGCGCGGCCATCGCGTCTCCGGTCGGGCCCGTGTTGTTCGGGTCGTCGGTAAACGTGCGGCCGAAATTGAAGCGGCCGTTTCCGCGGTTGGTCTGGTATTGGGTGACATGGCGGTTCCGCGCCTCGCCGCCGAAGCGGATGCTGTGCGTGCCCGTGATCCAGGTGAAGTTCACAGACGGGTGGAAAGTGTTCTGCATGCGGATGATCGGCAGCGAGCGGGTCTGGCCGATGCCGGTGTAGCCCGCCGGGCTGAAGATCGGAATGCCGTCCGAGTTCGGCCCCTGATTCGAGCCTTTGACGCCGAGTTTCTCGCCGAGCTGTGCGCCGGCGCGGCGCCCTCCTGCCGGAAGTCGAGATCGAAGCGGGAGAAGCCCATGCGCGCTTCCATCAGCAGCGTCGGCGTGAAGGTGTGAACCCAGGTGCCGCCGATGTTGTAGGCGTTGCAGCACGGAGTCGCCGGCGAAGGTGTCTTCGTTGCCCAGCCCGACCGGCTCGCCGAAGCCGGGGATACTCGCGTTCGGGAACGTGGACGGTCGCGTCGTGACCGTCTCCTGCATGGAGAAGCGGCCGAACACCGAGTTGCGCTCGTTCCTGTTCCAGTCGACGCGGCCATCGCCCTGGTTCCAGTCCTGGCTCTCCTTGGGTGTCGCGTTGTAGTTGTTCGTCAAGCCGGCCACCTGTGGCAGCGGGTAGGCCTGGATCATGCGGGCCATAATCGGGTCGAAGCGATTTGTGGGGATCCGGCGCTGCGGGAACGGAGTCGCGCGTGAAGCCGGTGGCGGTGCCGGGTGCGGCCGCGAGACTGAACGGATCGTAGATGTCGCGAACGGCCGAGAAGTCGCCAGTGCGCATCGGCTCGTGGGCACCTTGTGACGAACAGCCGCTCCTGCCGGCGGCGGAATCCTTCGTAGTTGCCGAAGAAGAACAGCTTGTTCGTGATCACCGGACCGCCGAAGCTGGCGCCGAACTGGTTCTGGCGGAAAGCGGGGATTTCGGCGCCCGGGCGGGTGAAGAAGTTCCTGGCGTCCATCGCGTCGTTGCGCAGGAACTCGTAGGCCGAGCCGTGCCAGTCATTGGTGCCGCTCTTGCGTCATCACGTTCACCGTCGCGCCGGAGTTGCGCCCCTGGTCGGCCGAGAACATGTTGGTCTGGATCTTGAACTCGCGCACGCTCTCCACCGAGGGCCGCAGCGTGATGCGACAGCGTGAGCCGGTCGTTGTTGTCGATGCCGTCCATCAGGAAGTTGTTCGAGCCTTCGCGATTGCCGTTGGCGAACAGTTCGCTGCCGGGCCGCAGGTCATCCGGGCGCGTGCCGCTCATGATGGTGCCTTTGGCGCCAAAGCCGACGCCGATGACGCCCGGGCCGAGGATCGCGAGCTGGACGAAGTTGCGGCCGTTCAGCGGCAGGTCCTCGATGGCCTTGGTTTCGATGACCTGGCCGATGGAGGAAGACGCCGCTTCAAGCTGCGGCAGCGATCCGGTGACTGTCAGCTTCTCGCTGACCTGGCCGACTTCCAGGGAGAAATCGAGGTCCAGAGTCTGGTTGACCTCCAGTCGGAGGTTCTCGCGCACTGCGCTGGAGAAGCCTGTCTTGGTGACGGTGACGCGGTACTCGCCCGGGGCCAGAAATGGCAGGTTGAACTTGCCGTCCTCGTTGGTTGCGGCGGAGCGCTCAACCGCCGTGGCGAGGTTGGAGGCGTTGATGACCGCGCCGGGGACGCCCGCGCCGGTCTTGTCGGAGACCGATCCGGTGAGTTGGGACGTGGTTTGAGCGATGGCCGCGGGCGCCAACAAGGCGCACACTGCCACTAACAAGGTGGACACAAATTGTTTCATCGGACTGCCCTCTGTTGTATTCGATTGTAATTCATAATCTTGAAATGACAAGCGTCGGGGAGGGATAAGTTGATGTCACACAAGAAAAACTGGAGCAGGAGAGGGGCTTTCGGAGCGACTGGTAGTCCGGGGCTGGTAACCTATTAAAGTTGCCTCAAAGACAAGAACGCAGGGCGAGGCTGACGGCGCGGTTCGCCGCCGGGCGCGTCGACGCTCTGCTTGTTTCACACCTGCCGAACATCCGCTACCTGACCGGCTTCACAGGGTCAAACGCCCTGCTGGTGATGGGGAAGAGTTCGGCGACCCTTTTTACTGACCCGCGCTATGACCTGCAGGCGGCGGAGCAGAGTGACTGCGACGTGAAGATTGCGACAGGCACGCTGATGGCTGAGGCTGTCCGGGAGATCCGCAAGCGGCGGCTGAGAAGGCTGGGGGTGGAAGGCGAGCGGCTGTCCCATCAGGCGGCGCTCGATCTCGGGTCGGCCCTGGGCAAGAGCGTGACGATGAAGCCGGTTGCGGGAATGGTGGAAACCCTGCGGGCGGTGAAATCTTCAGACGAACAGGACGCTATCCGGCGCTCGGTGGTCTTGAACTCGAAGACCTACGATCGGGCGCTGAAGCAGTTCCGGGTTGGGATGACGGAACGTGAGCTTGCGGCGCGGATAGGGTACGAGATGAGGAAGCTGGGGGCGGAGGGCGAGTCGTTCCCGGCGATTGTGGCGTCGGGGGCGCACTCGGCGCTGCCACATGCGGAGCCGCGCAACGTGGCAGTGACAACCGGGCAGTTGCTGCTGGTCGACATGGGAGCGAGCCTGGACGGCTATGCGAGCGACATGACGCGGATGGCTCACGTCGGCAAGCCGGGGCGAAAGGCTCGGGAGCTGTACGCGGCGGTGCTGGAAGCACAGTTGACGGCGCTGGAGGCAGTGAAGCCGGGCGTGATGGCGGGCGAGGTGGACGCGGCGGCGCGAAAGGTGCTGAAGCGGCTGGGCTATGGGGAGCAGTTCAGGCACTCGACGGGACATGGGCTGGGCCTGGAGATCCACGAGATGCCGCGGTTGGGAGCGAAGTCCGAGGTCCGGCTGGAGCCGGGGATGGCGGTGACGATCGAACCGGGAGCGTATTTGGCCGGGTTCGGCGGGGTCCGCATAGAAGATACTGTATTAGTGACTGAAAGCGGGTGTGAGGTGCTCACCCCGACGTCAAAGGAACTTGTGGTACTGGCAGCATGACGATAGAAGAGATTCGCGAACTGATAGACACCGTGGTAGCGACGGGCGTTGCCGAGCTGGAAGTGCAGCGCGGAGAGAACCGCGTATGGATCAAGCGGACGGTGGGCATGGTGACGCAGGAGATCCATGTCCCGGCGGCGGCGGGAGCACCGGCTCACCATCATGCCGTGGCGCCGCAGCCCGCGCCGGTGGTAGCGGTACCGCTCCCGGCGGCGCCGAAAGCGACGCAGGCCGAGGGCGAGCCAGACCTGACAGACCCGACGCTGAAACCCGTGACGAGCCCGATCGTGGGCACGTTCTATGAAGCGCCGTCACCGGACGCCGCGCCGTTTGTGCAGCCGGGCGATGCGATTGCGCCGGGCAAGGTGCTGTGCATCATCGAGTCGATGAAGCTGATGAACGAGATCGAGGCGGAGATCAGCGGCACGATCGTGAAGCGGCTGGTGGAGAACGGGCAGCCGGTGGAATACGGCGAGGTGATGTACCTGGTCAAGCCCAACTGACGCCGATGACGAAGAGGGGAAAGAAGGCGACAGCGGATAGTGAGGCGCCGGAGCGTCCCATCTCCAAGATCCTGATAGCCAACCGCGGCGAGATCGCGCTGCGCGTGATCTGCGCGGCCAAGGAATTGGGGCTGAGAACCGTGGCGGTGTATTCGGAGGCGGACCGCTACGGGCTGCCGGTGCGATTCGCCGACGAGGCGATCTGCATCGGGCCGGCGAAGAGCGCGCGGAGCTATCTGAACATTCCGGCCGTGATCAGCGCGGCGGAGATCTCCAATGTCGATGCGATCCATCCGGGGTACGGCTTTCTAAGCGAGAACGCGGACTTCGCCGAGGTGTGCGAGGCAAGCGGGATCAAGTTCATCGGGCCGCGGCCCGAGGTGACGCGGTCGATGGGCCTGAAGCAGATCGCGCGGGAGAAGATGAAGGCACACGGCGTGCCGATTCTGCCGGGCTCGGAAGGGATCCTGGAGAGCGCCGAACAGGCGGTGGAGCTGGCGGGCAAGATCGGCTACCCGGTGATCCTGAAGGCGTCGGCGGGCGGCGGCGGCCGCGGGATGCGCGTGGTGCGCAACGCGGAAGAGCTGCCTGGCCTGATGGCGCAGGCGCAGGCGGAGGCCGAGGCGGCATTCTCATGCGCCGACATGTACTGCGAGAAGTTCATCGAGCGGCCGCGGCACATCGAGTTTCAGATTCTGGCCGATGAGCACGGCGAGGTGGAGGTACTGGGCGAGCGCGAGTGCTCGGTGCAGCGGCGGCATCAGAAGCTGATCGAGGAATCGCCGAGTCCGGCGATGACGCCGGAGCTGCGGAAGCAGACGGTGACGTCGTTGAAGCGGGCGCTGAAGGCGATCGGCTACACGAACGCGGGCACGGTGGAGTTCCTGATGGACCCGGAGGGCAACCTCTACTTCATCGAGGTGAACGCGCGGGTGCAGGTGGAGCATCCGGTCACCGAGATGGTGACCGGAATCGACATCGTGAAGGCGCAGATCCGGATCGCGCGCGGGGAGAAACTGGCCGACATCCTGGGCGGACCGGTGCGGCTGAACGGACACGCGATCGAGTGCCGGATCAACGCCGAGCACCCAGTGACGTTCGTGCCGAGTCCGGGGATCGTGCGGGCGCTGAATCTGCCGGGCGGGATTGGCGTGCGGGTGGACACGGCGGCGTATGTGGACGGGGTGATCCCGCCGTACTACGATTCGCTCATTGCCAAGCTGATCTGCCACGGCAGAGACCGGGCGGAAGCGGTTGCGCGGATGGAGCGGGCGCTGGAGATGTTCGTGGTGCAGGGGATTCACACGTCAGTGCCGCTGCATCAGGAGATCATGCGCGACGAGGAGTTCCGCAACAGCCAGATCGACACGCACTTCATCCAGCGGTTTCTGGAGCGGCGGGGCAAGTAGAGCCGGAGGGCGCCCTCTTTCTATTCAGTTGTCGAAGAGCCGTGCGCCTGCGAGGTTTTACGCCGGGCGCGGGGGTGCTTGTGGGTGACGACACAAGGGGCTGGGTCACAGCGAGGGAGTCTTCGGGTGACGGAAAAGGTTTCGCGACCACAGTCCGCAGCCTAGGGCCGACCTTTGGATTCGCGAAGGCGTACCCCAGCCCAGTCGCCCATGGTTCTCATTTTTCAGGTTTAAGGGAGCACCTTCCGCAACTGAATCTTCTCGGAACTGAACTTGGTTCCATCCAGGGCTGACAGCTTCCTTGCCACTCCCGGCAAGGCGGTTTCATCCGTGTGCCCAAGCGGCAGGGCGAGGGGGTGACTTTTCATCCATCTGGGGGTGCAGTTTAGGGGGGGGACTTGCTACAGCCCATCAATTCATGCGGCGTAGCATCCGGCCATTCTAGACTACGGGAGGACCACGCAAGCACATGAAGCACCTTCTTGAAGAGATTCGCCATAATCCGCTGCTGTGGTGCCTGGCCTTTGTCCCCGTCGTGTTCGCGGCTCAGAAACTCAAGCCCGACGCACACACGCTGCTCTTCGTCCTCTCGATCCTCGCCATCGTTCCGCTGGCGACACTGCTCAGTCACGCCACTGAATCGGTCGCGGCCAAGACGGGTGACGCGGTCGGAGGTTTGCTCAACGCCACGCTGGGAAACCTGACAGAACTCGTCATTGGTCTGACCGCCCTGCGGGCCGGGCAATACATGCTGGTGAAAGCGTCCATCGCCGGCGCGATCGTCACAAACACGTTGTTCATGCTGGGCATGTCGTTCCTGCTCGGCGGGCTCAAGCACCACGTACAGGAATACAACCGGGTCAGCGCCCGGTTTCAGGCCGGCCTGCTGTTTCTTGCCACCGTCGCCCTGTTGATTCCATCGGCGATCGCCGAAGCCGACTCGGCGGCGCCGGCGGCGTTCACACAGGAGTTGAGCGTGGGTCTGTCGGTGCTGCTGATCGCAGCCTACGGGTTGGGGATGGTGTTCTCTCTCAAGACGCACCGCGAGTTGTTCGCCAGCGCCGAATCAGGCGAAGCGGGTGAAGCGCCATGGCCCTTGAATGTGTCTCTCGTGACACTGGCCGGCGTCACAGTGCTGGTGGCGCTGGTGAGCGAGACTTTCGTCGAGTCCGTGCAGGAGGCTGCGAAGGCATTCGGGATGAGCCCCGCCTTTGTGGGCTTCATCGTTGTGGCGCTGGTGGGCGGCGCGGCCGAGATGGCTTCGGCCTTCTCCGGCGCGCGGAAGAACCGCCTGGACTTGAGCGTGGGCATCGCGCTGGGGAGCGCGTCGCAAATCGCGTTGTTTGTCGCGCCGGTTCTGGTGCTGCTCAGCTACGTTCTCGGGCCGACGCCGATGGACCTGCGATTCTGGCCCGGGGCAGTGGTGATGATCCTGATTTCGATGCTGACCGCGTCGCTGCTGACCAACAGCGGGCGATCGGCGTGGTTCGTCGGCGTGCTGATCCTGATGGTCTACCTGACTTTTGCCACGACCCTTTATCTGTTGCCGCCGCGGGCCGCGTGAGCACAGGCCGCCAGAGTCGCCGCCCGGGAGCAAATAAGATAAACAGAGGTAAAATAGATATTTGGATGCGGAATCGCCCGTGCTGGACGAAAGATCGGGGAGACCGCAAGAGGAGTTGCTATGAAACGTTGGCTGGTTGCTTCTAACAGGGGCTGCCATCGCGGCCCCGGCCTTTTCGGCAGTGGGTGACGCCGAAAGGGGCAAGCAGGTCTTCGAGTCGTTGAAATGCGCCACGTGCCATAGCGTCGCGGGCGTTGGAGGGAAGAGCGCGCCCGACCTGGCGCTGCGCCAGTCGCGGGGGAACTCTCCGGCCGAGCTTTCGGCGGCGATGTGGAACCACGCGCCTCAGATGTGGGCTGCGATGGAAAAAGCAGGCGTATCCAAGCCCAAGCTCACCACCGAGCAAGCCGCGGACCTGTTCGCCTGGTTCCAGGCGGGCCGTTACTTTGAAAAGTCCGGCGATGCCGCCAGAGGCCAGCGCGCGTTCGCATCGAAAGGCTGTGCCGGGTGCCACGCCGTGGGCGGCCAAGCCACCGCGGGCGGTACGGCGCCGAGCAGTTGGGCATCGGTATCGGACCCGATCGAACTGGCCCGCCAGATGTGGAACCACGCTCCCGCCATGCAGGCCGCAGTGTCCGCCAAAGGGGTCAAGGCGCCGGAACTCACCGCGACCGAGATGAACGACATCATCTCGTATCTCTCCAGCCTGTCGAAGACCACCGCTCAGCAGGGGAAGTTCTCTCCCGGACCGGCCGAGACGGGGCAGACCCTGGTTGAAGTGAAGGGCTGCAACGCCTGCCACAAGGGCGCCACGGCCCTGCCAGGCAAGACGATGTATACAGCGTCCGCCGAGATCGCCGCCGCCATGTGGAATCATGCGGCCCGGATGAAGCACACAGGTCAACTGCGACCGGAGGAGATGCGGCGCATCGTGGGTTACCTCTGGAGCCGCCAGTTTGAAAACGAGGGCGGTGACGCCAAGCGCGGAGAGCAACTGTACGCCAAGAAGGCCTGCGCGGGCTGCCACGGAGCCAGCACTCCATACATGGCTCACGGCGAGGAGTCCAGTTCCTACGGCATGGTGGCCGTGCTCTGGTACCACGGTCCCGAGATGCTGCGCCAGATGAAAACCAAGAGTGTCGCCTGGCCTCAATTCACCGGAGGCGAGATCAGCGACATAATCGCCTACCTGAAGTCGTCCAAGTAAGCAAGTAACCGTTCGCCGCCCCGCCGCCCGGCAGACCGCCGGGCGTTGGGTGGAGATCTAATTCTCAGACGAGGCGGGGTTCGGGGATGGGGATGAGGAACCTGCCGCCGAGGCGGCGGAATTCGGACTGCTGGCGGAGGATTTCGTCGGCGAAATTCCAGGCCAAAAGGAGGACCACATCAGGCTTCTTTTCGAGGAGTGCCGAGGGGGGCAGGATCGGGATGCGGACTCCGGGGATGTACTTGCCCTGCTTGTGAGGCGAGATGTCACAGACGAAACGGATGCAGTCGGGGCCGAGACCGTAGAAGTTCAGCAGTTGAGTCGCTTTGGCGGCGGCGCCGTAGCCGGCAAGGGTGAGGCCGCGGCTGAGGCAATCGTCGACAACAACTCGTAGCTGTGTGCCAAGCTTTGTGACCTTGGAGGCGAACTGCTGGTAGTAGGCATCGGTGTTGACTCCGGCGGCGCGCTCTTCTTCGAGCAGGCAGGCGACGACCGGGGTGGGCTCGTAGGGGGAGTCCACGCGGGCGATGCGGAGGCGGAGGGATCCGCCGTGCAGGGCAATGTGGTCAATGTCGAGGATGTGGAGCCCATGGGCGCCGAAGAGCTGGGCTAAGGAACCAACAGTGAAGTAGAAGTTGTGCTCGTGGTAGATGGTGTCGAATTCGAGCTTGTCGACGAGGTCGCGGAAGTAGGGGACTTTGACATAGAGCTCGGTGGCCGGGCTCATGAGAGTGCGAAAGCCCTCGATGACGCTGCCGATGTCGCTGACGTGGGCCAGGACATTGTGGGCGTGGATCACGTCGGGGCGGCAGCCATCCTGATGGAGTTGGCGTGCGAGATCGAGATCGAAGAACTCGGCAAGGGTGGGAATGCCGCGGCCGCGGGCGACTTCGGCGATATTGCGGGCGGGCTCTATGCCGAGCGTGCGGACGCCGGCGGCAGCGTAGTGCTGCAGGAGATAGCCGTCGTTGCTGGCGACCTCAAGGACAAGGCTGGCCTGGTTGAGGCCGCGGGCGGCGATGATGCGCGTGGCCAGGGTGCGGGCGGATTCGACCAGGGTCTCCGAGCAGGAGGAGAAGTAAAGGTAGTCGCGGAAGAGAGCTTCGCGGGGAACCTCCTCTTCCAACTGGGAGAGTCCGCAGGAATCGCAGCGAATGAGAGTCAGCGGGAAGCGAGGCTCCGGGAGGTGGAGAAATTGCTCATCGACCAGAGCGTTGGCGAGCGGCAGGTCGCCCAGGGAGAGGATTGTCGTGTGACTCGCGTGCCGACAGGCCCGGCAATGCCATTCGCTCATATAGGCTAAGGTCCCCGAGCCGGCAGGCTCGAATTGTCAAATACCAGGTACAAAGATATCGACTTTGCGCGGAAGTGCAGTCGACTCTTTCGATAGCCCCGAAGGAAAAGGAAGGAGCTGGGCCGAACTCAGGACGCGCCTGCGGCGGAGGCGGCGGACTGGGGTTTGTCGCGGTCGCGCCAGCGGGCGAGTCCGGAGCGGATCCAGCGCAGGAGCCGGGAGAAGATCCAGATGAAGGCCACCAGGAAGGCGAGGACGGAGCCGAGGATGAATAGGGGGTGGGTGGCGGTGAGCCAGAGGACCGCAGGGGCGGCGATGTCGCCGAGGATAGAGAGTCCCCAGTTGGAGAAGGGTTCGGGGCTTTGATTGACGGCGAGGCGAGTGGCGGCTTTGGTGGTGTGGGCGGAGAGCGCGACGCCGCCGCAGAGCAGAATGAGCATCCACTTGGTGAACGGATCGACCTGGGCGAAGGCTGTCGCGGCAAGCACAGCGGCGCCGACCGGACGGATGACGGTGTGGATGGCATCCCAAACGCTGTCGACCCAGGGGATTTTGTCGCTAATGAATTCGATGACATAGGCCACGCCCGCACCGATGAGAATGGCGGGGTGGGCGAGGATCTCCAGATCGCGCATGGCCCCGGGCAGTTGAAGCAGGTTGAAGCGGAGGGCGAGTCCGAGGCCGAGGATGGTTGCATAGAGGCGCAGACCGGCGGCGAAACCGAGGCCCATGGTGGTAGCTAGGGTTGTGAGTGCGTCCAAGTTCGTCCTCTCACTCAGTGTGAACGAAATTCACGGCTTACGAGTTCCCTGGTTCGGGCCCTTAAGCGACTATTCTGACCATAGGAACTCATCACCTTGAATTATCAACCACTTCTCACCCGGCGGGGCCTGCTGACTGGCGCCGCGGCCGGCGCCGGACTCGCCCGCTCGCGGACTCCCTCTGAGCGGGGCTCCCGCCAAGACGGACTCCATCCTGCTGCTTTCGGGTTGGAACATCCAGAACATCGGCGACGTGGCGCATACGCCCGGCTTCCTCAGGCTGGTGGAGAAGCACTTCCCCGAGGCCCACGTGACGGTGGCGTTGGCTTCGTACTTCAAGGAGACGAGCGAGTATCTCAAACAGCGCTTCCCCTGGATCGACACAATCGAAAGGCCGTTCCGGCCCAATCAGGCGATGACAGCCGACTACGAGCGCGCCTTCAACAAGGCCGGCTGCGTGGTGCTGAACTCCGGCATGACCATGTCCTACGGCTACTACGGCCTCGACTACGGCCGCATCATGACGAACACGCTGGCGTTGATGATGGCGCGCGAGGCTGGAAAGCCGTACGGGATCTTCGGACACTCATTCGACCGGATGGACCCGCCGGCGGAGATCCTGCTCGGCGGACTGCTGTCGAACGCCAACTTCATCTACCTGAGAGACAGCACTTCGCTGCGGTTCCTGCAGAGCAAGAAGATCAAGCCGCGCGTGATGGACTTCGGTCCCGACGCCGCCTTTGGCTTCGATCTTCGCGATGACAAGAAGGCGAAGGAGTTCATGCAGCGGGAGCGGCTGGAGCCGGGCCGCTTCATTGTCTTTATCCCGAGGGTTGATATCGAGCGCCTGGGAGGAGGCGACGCCGCACGGCTGCCGGTCCACGCCGCGTATCAACGCGCTGTGATCGAGCGGTACATCCGGGAGACGGGTGAAACCGTGGCGATGGTCGCCGAGGTAGAGCCGGAGATCCCCAAAGCGAAGTCGCTGGTGTACGATCCGCTGCCGGAAGACGTGAAAAAGAAAGTGGTGTTTCGCTCAGAATTCTGGTGGCCTGACGAAGCGCTGTCGCTATATGTCAACGCGCGCTCGGTGACAAGCCTGGAGATGCACTCGGTCATCATGTCGATCGGAGCCGGAGTCCCGTCCCTCCACCCCTACTACCCCGAGGTTGGATCGAAGCAATGGATGATGAAAGACATCGGGTTGCCCGAATGGATGTTCGACATCGACAAAGTGCCGCCGGCTGCCATCAGCGATACGCTGATCGGGATCTTCCGCGACACGGCGGGTGCGAGAAAGCGAGCCGGGGCGGCTGAGGCGTTGGTGGACAGCAAGCAGGCCGGGATGATGAAGGTGGTGGCGGACGCAACGAGAGCCGGGCGGCCGGGAAAGGGACGGTAAGGCACGATGATGCTGCGACGTGAATTTTTGCAGAGCGCGGGAGCGGCGATGGTGGGCGGCATGGCTCCAAATGCGGAGCGGCCGAACTTCATCGTGATCTACACGGACGATCAGGGGTACGGCGACGCGGGGTGCTACGGCGCGCGTGACATGAAGACGCCGAACATCGACCGGCTGGCGGCAGGCGGGGCGCGGTTCACCGACTGGCACTCGAATTCGCCTGTGTGCTCGCCGTCGAGGGCGAGCCTGATGACGGGGAAGTATCCGCACAATGCGCACATTCCGCAGATTCTGTTTTCGAGGCCGGGCTTCGACGTGCCGGGATTGAGGAAGGGCGAGCGGACGCTGCCAGGGGAGTTGAAGAAGCTGGGGTACAAGACGGCGGCGTTGGGCAAGTGGCATCTGGGGTCGGCGGCCGAGTCGCGGCCGATGGCGCAGGGATTCGACGAGTGGCTGGGGTTCTATTCGGGATGGGTGGACTACTACTCGCACCGCTACTACACGCTGGGGGGCGTGCCGGTGTTTCACGACCTGTGGCGGAACGGGAAGGAGGAGTTTCGAGACTCCGAGTATCAGACCGAGATGCTGGCCAAGGAGGCTGCGGCATTTGTGGGGCGGCAGAAACCGAGTGACCCGTTCATGCTGTACGTGGCGTTCGGCGCGCCGCACTATCCGATGATGGCGCCGGAGAAGTACCTGTCGCGGTTTCCAGAGACGATGGACAGGGATCGGCGGATGCACTGCGCGATGGTGGCGGCGGTGGACGACGGGGTGGGCGCGATCCTGGCGGCGGTCGACAAGGCGAAACTGGCGAATACGGTTGTGTTCTTTCAGAGCGACAACGGGGCGACGCGGGAGGAGCGGGCAGACCATGCCGGGCGGCCGTATCGAGGGGGCAGCAATGCGCCGTGGAAGGGCTACAAGGGAAGCCTGTGGGAGGGCGGGCATCGATTGCCGGGGATTCTGAATTGGAAAGGGCGGATCAAGCCGGGGACGCAACCGCAGGGCATGGGCATGACGATGGACATCATGCCAACGTTCCTGAAGTGGGCCGGGGGGAGCGCGCCTGAAGGGGTGGATGGAAGCGACTTGTCGGATTGGGTCCTGCGAGGGGGCAGGAGCCCTCACGAGCAGGCGTTCTGGGAGTACGAGGGGCTCGGCGCGGTGCGGCGGGGCGATTGGAAGCTGCTGGAGAACTGGCGGGAAGGGCTGGGCACTCCGACTGAGAAAGGACTGTGGCTGTCGAACCTGAAGGACGATCCGGGGGAGAGCAGGAACGCGGCGGCGGCGGAACCGCGGCTGGCGGAGGAGTTGAAGCGGGAGTTGGACAGGTGGAAGGCGAGCCTGCCGCCTGAGACGCTCCAGCCGGCTGGGCGGCCCGGAAAGTAAGACATCATGGGTAGGACGAAGGAGAGATTCGAATGGTGAAGTCAGAATTGCCGGTGAAGGTGTTGTTCGAGTATGCCGGGCGGATCGCGGCCATCAGGGATCGTGGATTGCTGGTTGAGGAACTGGCTGGATTGGCCAGGGACCTGACGGGGGCGGACCGGTGCACTCTGTGGCTGGCGGACCGGCAGAAGGAGGTGCTTTGGACCAAAGTGGCGCAGGGTGTGGATGCGCTCGAAATCGGGTTGAAGCAAGGACTGGCCGGCGCGTGCGTGGAGAGCGGCGAGACGGTGCTGGTGAACGACACGCGGAAGGATGCGCGGTTCGCCGGGGCTGTGGACCGGTCGAGCGGGTACGAGACAAGGAATGTGCTGGTGGTGCCGATGCGGGACGGGCGCGGAGAGGTGATGGGGTGCTGCCAGTTATTGAACAAGGAGGGCGGATTCGCGGAAGGCGACGAATCGCTGGCGGGGCTGGCGGCGTCGTACGCGGCAAGCGTGATCGACGGGCAGCGGGCGCAGGAAGAGGCGGAAGAGGCGCGGCGGATTGAGCGGGACCTGGAGATCGCCAGGGGTGTGCAGCGGAGCCTGCTGCCAAGGAGCGCGCCGGAGATGGACGGGATCAGGATGGCGGCGTTCTTCCAGCCGGCATCGCAGGTGGGCGGCGACTACTATGTATGGCGTCTGGAGCAGACTGGACGGCTGTTCTTCGCGTTGGGAGATGTGTCGGGGAAAGGGATCGCGGCGGCGCTGCTGATGGCGACGATACAGGCGGCGCTGAGCGACCCGAGGGGGTCGCTGACGGAACGGGCCGGGCGATTGAACGGCTTCGTGCTGGAGAGGTCGGCTCCGGGGCGCTACACGACGATGGTGCTGGGAGAGTACGATCCGGTGGCGCGGAGGTTCGAACTGGTGTGCGCCGGGCACGTGCCGCCCGCGCTGATCCGGGGGGGCGCGGTTTCGTTGTTGGAAGAGGGCTCGCTGCCGGTGGGGCTGGTGCGCGGGGCGCAGTACAGCTCGTTCACGGTGGACGCTCAGCCAGGGGACCGGTTGCTGGTGATCAGCGACGGGGTGAGCGAGGCGGAAGGCGCGGGAGAAGAGATGTTCGGCGCGCAAAGGGCAGGGGAAGTGCTGGCCGGTGAGCCGGACCTGGAGCGCGGCGTGGCGCGAGTGGTGGAGGTAGCGCTGGAGTTTGCCGGGGGCGAGCAAGCCGACGACGCGACGGTGGTGGCGCTGGAAGTGACGGGTTAACGAAAAGCAAGTTCGAGACGGCTCTCCGAGTGCAGCGGTTCTAGTACAAATCAGCCACAGGGAAGGGGCAAGTACCACTAGTTTGGGATTGACCCCCAGAGGACTGGGCGGCAGGTTGAAGGAGGTTGGAGGGAACTATGCCAACTAAGACCTGTGTATTAGGGCTGTTCCTGGCGTGCGCGGCGGCTCAGGGAGCGATACATTGTCAGGGCTTCACTGTCCGGCGCGGCACAAGATCCGCCTAACGATTCGCCTGGTTCGGCGTTTCGTCGAGATTACTTTCACTCCTGAAAAGAATGACTTCGTCTCGTGGATGACTTGGGAGAACCTGACAGGGAACTTCACCGCGACACAAGTACATTGCTGCACCGAGACTCCGCTTGTCGGGACTGCTGGGCCCGCCACAATCCTAGTGGAATGGCCGTACGGTGGTCAGACGACGAGCGGAAACATCGGAAGTTACGCTGACACGACCAATCTATTCTTCTTCGACGCAGCGTTCTTCGCCGCGAACGGAGGGACAACGGAAGGCGCGGAAGAGGCCCTGTTGAAGGGATTCCAGGAAGGGCGGGCGTACCAGAACATCCTAACCAGTACGTATCCGGCGGGCGAGATCAGAGGGTTTCTGGTAGTTCCAGTGCCTGAGCCCGAAAGGACCAGTTTGATCGGCGTGGGCCTCGCCGTTCTTGCATGCCTCAAGAGGCGACGTATATGACCGGGCGGCGCTGAAGATTACGGGCTAAATCGGGTTCCAGTACATTTCATTGAGGCTTCTTGGATGGGGGGGCGTCAGGAGTCTTTATGAAATCCTAACGACTTTCCCATTACTTCCTGATCGCCGCGCGGCTAGTCTGGAATCGGCATGAGGTAAGGTCAGCGCGCGAGTTGGCCGACGTGCCGGAAGGAAGGTAAAGCCGATCGCTCGCCGTACGGGGCAGCCGGCGAAATTGTATGAATGTTCCCGAAGAGCCTGGTGGAGCGGCCTTGGCCGCGCTGTTTGTGTTTGTGTTCATTGGGTTTCTCTTTCTGCTGTGCCTGGCGAGAGGTTGCCTGTCCGAAAGGCAACAGACAGGGGTTTGGGTGTTGTGGACGGTATTCTTTTTCTCCGTCTGCAGCGTAATGGCCAGGGGCGGAACTGAACCCGTGCCGGCGGCAGAGGCGCGGCAGCTTCATGATCGATAAGGGATCATGATAACATCAGATCATGCCTGGTCCGATTCAGATCAAGCGGCACGACGTAGCCGAGGAGGCTCGTGTTCTTGCGGCCTTGACCGGAGTCTCGATCACGGACGCAATTGGGAACGCGGTCAAGGCGCAACTGGCAATCGAGCGGGTCAAGGCGAATTCCAAGCTGGCGAAGCGCAAGGCGGAAGCGGCGCGGGCGCTGGCTGAGTTGCGGAGGCTGCCCATCGTGGGTCCGGACCTGATGGATGACGACCTCTACGATGCCGAGGGCATGCCGAAGTGAGAATTGCTGTCGACGCATCGGCCCTGCTTGCGATTCTGCTGGACGAGCCTGACGCAGAAGTGTACCTGTCCAAACTGCTGACGGCGACGACGGCTTGGATCTCGCCGGTGAACTGGTGGGAGGTGCAGGTGCGAATGGGGGCGCGCTATGGAGAAGCGGGAGAGGCGAAGTCGGCGGCATGGATGGAGAGTGTTGGCATAGCGGTAGAGCCGGTGACGCTGGCGCAGGCGAAGCTGGCGGCGACAACTTTTGCCCGATACCGGGGCCGGCCGGCGCGGTTGAACATGGGCGATTGCTTCGCTTATGCGTTGGCTCGGACGAAGGTTGTTCCGTTGCTATTCAAGGGCGATGATTTCGAGCAAACGGATGTAAACGGGGCTTGACGGCGGAGAGTGGGGCCGACGTAGAATTCGCGCGCCACGCTCGACGACACGCTCGCCGCACTCGACTAAGACATAAGGTCGTTTTCGAGCGGAGGAACGGATGGAGGTCCTGGCGATTCTCTACTCTCTCAAGGACCAGATCGTCCGAGTGTGAGGTGATCGACCAAGGAGAAGCTCAACCCACGCGACGCCGAAGGCGAGGGAGGGGTAAGGTGTTCGCCTGAGGGGAGTAGAGGGTGTCTGTCCCCATGGGAGCGGTATAAAGTGGTAACGATGTCCCTGGACTACACCTACCTCGACGTGGCGAAGATGATCGACCACTCGCTGCTGAATCCGACGCTGACGATGGCGGACCTGGAGCACGGGATTGCCCTCGCGCTGGCGTATGACACGGCGAGCGTGTGCATTCTGCCCTATGCGCTGAAGATGTGCGCGGAGAGGTTGAAAGGGTCAAACGTACGGGCGTCGACGACGATCGGGTTCCCGCACGGAGGGAATACAACAGCGATCAAGCTGGCCGAGGCAAAGCAGGCACTGGCCGATGGCGGGGAAGAACTCGACATGGTTGTGAACATCAGCCAGGCGTTGTCGGGCAACTGGGCTTACGTGAAAGACGACATCGGCGCGGTGGTGGCCCAGACACACGCGGCTGGGCAGAAGGTGAAGGTCATCTTCGAGAACGCCTACCTGAAAGACGAGCACAAGATCCGGCTGTGCGAGATCTGCGCCGAAGTCGGGGCGGATTGGGTTAAGACATCGACCGGGTATGCGCCGTCAGGAGCGACGGACGACGATCTGAAACTGATGAGGAAGCATTCGCCGGCGCATGTGCAGGTGAAAGCGGCCGGAGGGATTCGGGATCTCGATGCGCTGCTGCGCGTGCGGGCGCTGGGCGTGACACGCTGCGGAGCAACGCGGACCGCGGCGATGATGGACGATGCGCGCGGGCGGCTGGGGCTGGAGTTGATCAATTTTTCGGGCGCGGCTGCGCCTGCTGGTTACTAAGGGAGAACGGAATCATGCTGCAACTTGGATTCGTGAGCGCGATACTGCCGGAGCTGGATCTCGAGGGGACGCTGCGGTTCGCCGAAGAGGCGAGTTTCGACTGCGTCGAGCTGATGTGCTGGCCGGTGGGCAAGGCCGAACGGCGCTACGCGGGAGTGACGCACGTCGACTGCGGGTCGTTCAAGAAGGGCGACGTGGCGCGGGTGAAGGAACTGGTCGAGGAGACCGGGGTCGACATCAGCGGGCTGGGCTACTACCCGAATCCGCTGGCGGCGGACGCGGCCGAGGCGCGGACTTATGTCGAGCACTTGAAGAAGGTGATCAAGGCGGCGTCGCTGCTCGGGGTGGAGGTGGTGAACACGTTCGTCGGCCGCGACCCTGTGAAGAGCGTGGACGAGAACTGGCCGCGGTTTCTGAAGACGTGGAAGCCGCTCATCGAGTTCGCCGAGGGCAACGGGGTGAAGATCGGAATCGAGAACTGCCCGATGTCGTTTACGCGGGACGAGTGGCCGGGCGGGAAGAACCTGGCGACGAGTCCGGCGATCTGGCGGCGGATGTTCTCCGATATTCCTTCCAAGAGTTTTGGGTTGAACTTCGATCCGTCGCACTTCGTGTGGCAGCAGATGGACTACGTGGGAGTGCTGCGGGAGTTCCAGGAGAAGTTGTTCCACATGCACGCCAAGGACGCGCGGGTGGATTGGGAGAGGTTGAACGAAGTAGGCCTATTGGCTTTCCCGTCGCAGTACCATACGCCTAAGCTGCCTGGGCTGGGCGATGTGGACTGGGGCGAATTCATGGGAACGTTGTGCGAAGTGTACGACGGCCCGATTTGCATCGAGGTGGAAGACCGGGCGTATGAGGGCGCCCTGGAGACGCGGGAGGCGGCTCTGGTACAGTCGGCGCGGTACTTGTGCCAGTTCATGCCGTAAATAATTGAGCGAGGGTGGATTCCGATCTTTTGATCTTTTGGTGTACCCTGGAAGTGAAGATTGCAATCAGAGTTGGAGGTCTCATTCTGTATGATGCGTAAAGCCTCATGGCTCACTGCGTTGTCTATGTTGACCGGCGTTTTTGCCTACGGCCAGATGGGCACGTTCATGGGCAAAGTAGTCGGTGAAGATGGCAAGGGCGTTCCAAACGTCGTTATCAAGATCGAGCGGAAAGACATCAAGGGCAACTGGCAGACCAAGACGAACAAGAAAGGCGACTGGATCTATAGCGGAATGCCGGTTCCGGGCCAGTTCGCGATCACGTGCGAAGTGAACGGCCAAGTGGCCGACGCTTTGAACGGCGTTCGCAGCCAGATGGGCGAGCCGGTGGAACTAAAGGACTTCTGCGACCTGAAGAAGCTGATCGCAAAGCGCAAAGCGACGGAAGCGGCGATGGCAGACGGGTCAGGTAACGCAGGAGATGGCGCGCGACATGTCTCCGGAGCAGAAGGCTGCGATGGAGAAGGCGATGAAGGAGCGGTCGGCGTCGATGGCGAAGAACAAGGCGTTGAACGACGCCTACAACGCCGGCATGGCGGCCATGCAGGCCAAGGACTTCCCGACAGCGATCGACAGCTTCAAGAAGGCTGCCGAACTCGACCCGAAGCAGGGGGCGGTATGGATTCAGTTGGCGCAGGCCCACGACCAATCGGCGAATGCTAAGACGGGAGCTGAGAAGGACGCTGCGCTGCAGTCTGCGGCGGAAAACTACCAGAAGTCGTTGGAACTGCTGCCGGCCGACGCAGGGCTGCACAACAACTTCGGACTGGTTCTCGCCAAGCAGAAGAAGTTCGCTGAAGCTCAGGCGGAGTTGGAAAAGGCAGCGCAGCTCGATCCTCCGGGCGGCGGCAAGTACTTCTTCAACCTCGGCGCGGTGATGATCAACACTGGCCAGACGGATCCTGCGATCACGGCGTTCAAGAAGGCCGTAGAGCTCGATCCGAAGTACGCTCCGGCGTGGTTCCAACTCGGCAGCGCACTGAGCGGAAAGCTGACGATGACCCCGGATGGCAAGCCGATCGCGCCGGAAGGCATGCAGGCGGCTCTGGAGAAGTACCTGGAACTGGATCCGACCGGACCGAACGCGGAAGCGGCGAAGAGCCTGATTACCGTGGCGACGGGCACGATCGAGACCAAGTACGTGAATCCGGACGCGAAGAAGGCGCCGGCCAAGAAGACGACCAAGAAGTAGGTTCGGGGAACCCCGAACGATCGGGATGGCGCGCGTGGAGGAAACTCCGGCGCGCCATTTTCGTATGTTGAGAAGAGAGGAACCTGAATGGGACGGATTCTGCGGGTCATCATCGTAACGATTCTGGTGGTGTTCGCGCTGAGGGCGGTGCGGATGATCTGGTCGGCGATGATGGGCGGGGGCAAGGTGACGGCGCGAGGGCCTGGGGCAGGGGGCGGCGCGGCCCGGGGACCGAGCCAGGCGCAGTCGGACGCGGTGCCGACGAGCGGGGTGTTGAGGAAGTGCGGGCATTGCGGCGTGTATGTGAGCGAGGCGCTCGCGCTGAAGGAGGCGGGCGGGGCTGAGCCGGTGTACTACTGCTCGGCGGAGTGTAAGAAGTTGGGGCGGGCGTGAGGCTGGAGCATGTGGCTATTTGGGCGAGAGACCTGGAGGGCTTGAAGGAATTCTATTGCGCTTGGTTTGAGGCGGTAGCGGGAAAGAGGTACGTCAACGCGGCGAAGGGATTCGAGTCGTACATGGTGGAGTTCCCTGGAGGGGGGAAGCTCGAGATCATGCGGAAAGCGGGACTGCCGGAGGGCTCCGCGGAGTCCTTCGGGTATGCTCACTTCGCGCTGAGCCTGGGCTCGGAGAAGGCGGTGGACGAGATGGCGGCGCGGCTCGGAACGGGTGGCGTGCAAGTTGTGGACGGGCCGAGGCGAACAGGAGACGGCTTCTACGAGTGTGCGGTTCTTGACCCGGAAGGCAACCGGGTAGAGATCATTGCCTGAGCCGGCCACTCAAAGGTTCGGTAGTCGAAGATCGAGCTTCTCATTGGCGCGAACCACCTCGTCCCAGGTGACAACTGAGTTCCGGTAGGCGGCTGTCCGGCCGAGGATGGCGGTGAGGTTGCTGCGGACAGTATCGGCGGAATTGTGGAGCAGCTTCCCGGAACGGATGCCCTCGACGAACGCCTTGATGTTCTCGATGGCGCCCTGGCGGCCCGTATCCTGCTTCTCAGCGCCCTGCCACGGGGACTTCCCGGTGATCCAGGCCGATGTGTAGTAGTGCATCTCGGCAGTGCCTTCGGAGCCGTAGATGCGGGCGCAGATGTCGTTGTAGCCCTCAATGCACTGTGTGGAGCTGAAGTCGACGATGACGTTGTTGGGATACCAGAAGGTGACCGCGAAGTGGTCCCAGCAATCGCCGTCCATGCGGACTTTGCGGCCGCCGGTGCCATAGGCTTTCAACGGCGCGGCATCGAGCATCCACGCGCCGGCATCGAGGGCGTGGATGTTCTGCTCGACGATGATGTCGCCGGAGAGCGCCTTGTCGAAGACCCAGTTGCGCACGCGGGCGAGTGCGACGGATTCGCCGGGGACGTCGCGAGGCTTGAGCGCACTGGTGTGGTAGTAGACATGGCCCATGACCGGTTGGCCGATGTCGCCGCGGCGGACTCGCGCCACGCACTCGCGGTAGGCCTCGCGGCCACGGTACTGAAAGTCGGTAAAGAACGAGAGCTTGCCCTTGGCTTTCTCGCCGGTTTCGGCGAAAAGCTTGCAGCCCCAGGCGTCAACGGCGACAGGCTTGGCCATGTAGCAGTGTTTTCCAGCGGCGACCGCGGCGGCGGCCTGTTCCGGACGGGCGTACGGAGGGCTCTCAACGATGACGGCGTCGAGCTTGGAGGTCACGAGGTCCTGATAGCCTTTGAGGCCCTTGTAGGTTCGGGCATCGGGCGTCTTCAGGTTGTCTTTGGTGAAGTCGAGGCGGTTGGCGAAGGGGTCATGCAGGGCTACCAGCCGGGCGCCAGTGTACTCCTTGAACATTCCGCCGATCATGTTGCCGCGTGCGCCGCAGCCGATGAGTCCGACTTCGATGGAGGAGTTGGCCTGAGAACCGAAGACGGTTTCAGGCTTGAGAATGAGGAGGCCGGCGCTGTTGGCGGCGAGGAAGCTCCTGCGCGGATGGATGGAAGTCACAAATCACCTCCGGTCTTCGGATCGACTGGAGGCTATCACAGGGCTGCGTCACTGCGTGAGGCGGGTGATGACGAAAGGGGAGGGTTCGGGGCCGCATTGAGCGGTGTGGACGCGCCAGTCGCCGCGATCGAGGATCGCGAGGATTTGGACGCGGCGGGCGCGGATGCCGAGGGTGGAGCCGACCTCAAGCACTTCGCCTGAGATGAACGCAATGCCCGGAGCGAGTTGGATGGTGCGTTCTTTGACGAGCCACGGGCCGGCGCGCTCGGACCAGACTCTGCCGCGATCGCGAGCTACAGGGATGTTGGCGTCGGCACAGGGCGGGTTGCGCTTGAGGTGGGTCAGGAACTGGCTGAAGTCGCCCGCAAGAAGCAGAAGGAGCACGAGGGGCAGCATGGCAGGGTTCTCCCTGTCTCATTGACGGTCGAGGCGGAGAAGTGTCCCGGCCACGACGGAGCCGACGATCTGGAGGCTTTGAGGTGAGACCTTGTCCATGGTGTCCTCTGGGGTGTGCCACCACCTGTGGTCCGGACCGTAAGAGAAGTCGATCAGATTGAGGGCGCGGACACCGAGCCTGAGGTAGGGGACGTGGTCGTCCTCGACGGCGAACTGGCCGCCGTCGAAGTGGCGGGAGTGGCCTTTTTCTGCCGCGACGGACCAGAGCAGGCGGCGGAGGACCTCGGAGGAATACTGCTCCTCGACCACGTGGAGGTCCTTGTCACCGATCATGTCGAGGTTGATGAGCGCGTCGAGGCGGGCCAGGGTGCCGTCTTGTTTCCAAAGCGCGGAAAGATGGCGGGAGCCGTAGAGGGAATCTTCGGCGCTCCACTCACCGAACGCCTCTTCGCCGTCGTGAAAGACGAAGTAGATGTCCTTGGCTGTGGGCGTGTCCTTGAGGCAGCGGGCGAGTTCGAGGACGGCGCCTGTGGAAGACCCGGCGTCGTTGGCGCCGACGAAGGTGAACGGAAAGACCTTGGTGTCGTAATGGCCACTGACGGCGAGGGCGCGCGCACCGGGCTTGCCGGATTTCTTCGCGATGACATTGAGCATGGGGACGGGTCCGCGCGGCGTTTTGGCTGTGAAGCGGTCCTCGATGACCTGGTAGCCGAATGACTTCAGCGTTGTCACCAGCCAGGCGGAAAGCTTGCGGGAGGCGGGCGAACCGGGGGTGCGTGGGCCGAAGGCGACAACCTTGGCGGTGAAGTCGTGGGCGGATTGGCCGGAGAAGTCGGCCATGAACAGGGCCAGGATCAGGACTTGCGGGCTAAGCATCGATATCCCAGTGTAAAGTCGCGGCGCTTGTCGAGGGAATCGAGCGCCGGCAGAAGCAGGGCAAGAGGGATGAAAACCAGAGCGATGAACGGCTTCAGGAGCGGAGGCGACTGCTGGACGCCATTGAGGAGACGGCGGGAGAGGAGGCGCCAAAAGCCGCCGATGGGCTCGATGGCTGGCGTTGAGAAACCGGAAGCAAGCAGTAGAAATTCGAGGCCGTGGCGGGTGTAGCGGAAGTAGTCGTGCGGCGCCTGGTGGACTTCCCATTCGTGGGGAGCGACCAGCAGGAGTTGCGCGCCGGGACGCAGAACGCGGGCGATTTCAGCAAGGGCGGTGGCGGGGTCCTGGAGATGCTCGAGGGTGACGATGTTGATGGCAGCGTCGAAGGTGTTGTCACGGAAGGGCAGACGAGTGAGGTCTGAGAGTGCGTCGATGGAGGAGTAGTTCCAGGCGGCGTCTCCGATGGCAAGGTCGACCGCAGTGTAGCGGTGCCGGGAGAAGAAAGGCTTGTATTGGGTTTCGCCGGCTCCTGCGTCGAGCAGGCGCGCACCGGCGGGGAGGGATGCGGAGAAATCGCGAACGGCCTGATCGATCGAGGCTTCGAAGTGGTAGACGTAACGGAGCAGGGGCGAAGGGAGAAGGCGGCGCGCAGTGGAGTAAATCATGCGCGGGGGCGGGCCTCCAGCATGATCGTGGAGCCGGCGCGGCAGGCGGCTTCGAGGAGAGTGAAGGGGATGGAGGCCAGGACGAGGGCGAAGTAGGTGAAGTCTTTGACGAGGCGGAGCCGGTCGGACTCCTCGACCCGGCGTATCCGGCGTGCCATGGGGTCGAGATTCGGAGCGAGGGTGGAGGCGAGGCCGGCTGGGTTGTCGCGCAAGGAGAAGTGCTTTCGGCGAAGGACTTCGAAGCCGGAGTATTCGAGCAGGTTGACGAGGTCCTGCTCCTTGAAGTCGATGAGATGGCGCGGGATGTCGAGGCCGTTCCAGGCTTCGCCGAAGAGCAGGAACTGCCAGCAGGCTGCGTTCGGGACCTGAACGATCAGCCGGCCTTCAGGCATCAGCAGGCGGTGAGCGGCTTCGAGGTATGCCACGGGATCATAGAGATGCTCAAGGACGTGGAACATCGTGACGGCGGCAAAAGAGGCGCGGCGGAATGGCGAGCGGGGCAGAGCGCCGCAGGCGACGGCGACGCCATTTGTAGTCCAGGCGACCCGTGCGGCATCGACGGAGAAATCAAGCCCGATGAGGCGACTGGAAGGCAGGTCGAGTTCGCGGAGGAAGAGACCGCCGCCGCAGCCGACGTCGAGGACGGGGCCATCGAGTTGGGAATCGTCGAGGGCGCGCCGGACGAAATTGACGTGATCGCGAAGGACGAAGCGGCGCCAGGTGTCGGCGAGTTGATCGGCGGTAGCAGCGGTGGGGTCGAACCAGTAGTTGTCGGGATAGTAGTCCTTGATCTCGCGGGGGCTGGGCCAAGGATAGAGGCGAATGAGGCGGCAGTCGCCGCACTCGACGACGCTGAAGGAATGAGTGGTGGTGCCGTAGAGACGGTCTGAGCCATGGCAGAGGGTGCGCATGGAGGTACAACCGCAGGCGGGGCAGGCGTCTTCTTCCGGGACCTCCTCGAGCGGGGAGTTCAGTCGTTCCGGGGACTGGCGTTCGGTGGCTGGCGGTCGGTGGCTGGCCGCTCGGTGGCCGGTTGATCGAGGACCGGGGTTCGGCGGTCTGCGTGCTGATCTCCCTCAGTGAGATCCGGTAGCGCAAGAGCAAGTGGAGCGTCTGGGAGGAAGTCAGTCTCCGGCGAGAGTGGACCTGGCGACGTTTGCGCCACATCGCCGGCGCCAGAAGGAGGGCTTGCCACTGACCCCGGAGGATCGCTGAAAAGAGGGCCAGGCGTGTCGGCAGGGTGTTGAAGCGGCTCACTTCCCCGCGATTGGCCAATGCCGCCATGGCCGATCCGGCCACTCGAATGAGGAAGAAAACGCCGTTTAGCCAAAGAAGGGTCCCAGGAAACAGTTTAACCGCCAGAAGGAGCCGGTTGCGTTCGATCAACGTGACTCGTTGAGGATTGAGCTGGCCGAGAGTGGCGCCGCGATGGTGCAGAACGCGAGCTTCGGGGACGTAGATGGCACTCCAGCCCAGGATTCGATAGCGAAGGCCAAGTTCGGCATCGTCGCCGTAGGCAAAGAAATCCTCGTCGAATCCGCCGGCCTGAAGCAGCATGGAACGACGGAACATGCAGGCGCAGCCGTCGGGCCAGAGGATCTCCTCGCGGGAGTCGAATTGGCCGTGGTCAAGCTGGCCGTGTCCGCGTCCGCGGTTTTGTCCATCGAGCCAGATGAGGTGGCCGGCTTTGTCGATGATGGAGGGGTCTTCCCAGACGAGGATCTTGGAGGCGGCCATGCCGACGCCGGGATCGTCGAAGGCCGATAGAAGATGGGAGAGCCAGAGCGGATCCACTTCAGCGTCGTTGTTGAGTAGTGCAATGAAGTCGCCGCGAGCGGCGTCGATTCCCTGATTATTCGCGGCGCAGAAACCGCGATTGGCGATATTGCGGATGACGCGCAGAGGAAAGGGGAAGGCGGCGGAAGCGAGCCATTCGGGCGAACCGTCAACGGAGGCGTTGTCGACAACGATGACCTCAAACAACAGCCCCTGAGGGCGTGCGAGGGAAGCGAGCGCGGCCTGCAAAAGAGCACGACGATTCCAGTTGACGACGATTACTGAAACGCTGATGGAAGCGTCGTTTAAGCCCTGTTCATGCAACGTGTTGTATCATACCATTCAAACGCTGAGGGTTTCTTTAACGCGCCATGCCGACATTAGGCCAAACACTGCGGGCCGAGCGCGAGAAGCGCGGAATGACGATCGCCGAAGTCGCCGCGCGCACTCGGATTCAGGCTCTATATTTCGAAGCCATCGAAAAGGATGACACGAGTTCCCTGCCCGGAGGGTTCTTTTACCGGAGTTTTGTGCGGCAATACGCGCGATTATTGGAATTGCCGGCAGAGCAGTATGAACGGGAGTTGGAACGGCATCTGACGGACGAGCAGACGACGATCGCGGCGCAGCCCTCCTCGCTGCCCGAGCGGCCGCTGAGCGTGCCGCCGATGCCGACGGGGATGGCAAATCCGGCTGAGGAGACGCGGCGTTGGCTACTGCGGCTGGGCGGGCTGGCGATCGTCATTCTGTTGTGCTCTCTGATCTACAGCCTGTCAATGAACTGGAAGGCATGGTTTGGCGAGGCGTTGCCGGCGAGCGCGCCGATCCCGCCGGTTGCACAAGCTCCAATTAGGGAGAAGCAACCGGAACCGGCATCGCAACCGGCGACTCAACCGGCTCGCGCAACGCCGGAGGCAGGAAGCCCGGCAGAACCGCAAACGGGAACGCCGGCGGGAACACCGGCGGGAACAGTTGCGGCGCCTCCTCCTGCTGAAGCGCCCAAGCCGGCGGAGGCTCAGCCGCAAAGCACCGGCGCGGTGTCGGTGTCCATCAAGGCAACGGAGCAGGTTTGGGTGCAGGTGCGCGACGGGGGCAAAGTCGTGTTCTCGAACATCATTCCACTTGGAGAAACACGCACCTTCTCCAGCAACGGCAAACTGAGGGTATTGTTTGGCAATGCCGGGGGAGTGGAATTGATGTACAACGGCAAGCCAATGCCGGCTCCGGGCCCGAAGGGACAGGTACGGACGGTAGAGTTCTCTACCACGGGAGCGGACGTGATCGTGAAGCCGGCGACACTGGCAACGCCGGGTCCTCAGCCATAGATCTCAGCGCGGACTAGCGGATTTCTATAATCTCGGGCGAAGAGAATTGCCCGATCATGGCCCGCTCGAACGGCTTCGATTGATTCGGAGCGAGGTTGTGCACAGTTGCCCAGGCGGCTCGCAGCTTGCCGTCTGAATCGTGAACGTGGAGCAAAATCCGGACTTCGCCGAGGTTTTCGGCGCACTTGTTTTCGACCATGCCTGAGACAACAGTGGCGAGCTCGCGCTGCTGAACTTCGCCGGGGCCAGGTCTGGGCGCGTCAGCGCTGATGTAGTGTTCGCTGTTGTAAACCGTCAGGCCGTAGGCTGAGGCACAGGCGCGGGCATGGGACTTGACTAAGCTGAAGCCGTCGAGGGCGGGAAGCACGCCGGCGTACCGCAAAACCGACCAGCCCATGGAGCCCATGGTGAGCAGGAAAGCGGGGATTGCCGCGATCCAGACTCGGGACTTGCCGCGGGGCGGGCGGGGTGGATCAGGCTCGAGGGACTCCATGCTCGATGGATCGTCAGGGTGCAGGGTCTTCAATAGTGCGGGGGAGAGGCGGTCAGGGCTTCATCGCCCTCTCCCGCTTGGCAGCCTGCATGGCGGTGCGCTGACGATCGGTTTCGAGGCGAAGCAATTCCATGCGCCGGCGTTCTTTGATCCGTTCGTCGACCTGGCGCCAGAACTTGTGGAAGTAATCGGCAGCGGAGACGAGCGCAAAAAGCATTGTGCCCCAGAGCGCAGTCTGGGCGACGGCTCCCAAAGCGGGGATCTGGCTGGCGAGCAGGACAAGGGAGATCGCCAGAACCTGCGTCACCATCTTGGACTTGCCGAGTTCGCTGGCTTGAATGGTGTAGCCCTCGCCGGCGGCAATACTGCGGAGACCGGAGACGGCGAATTCGCGGCCGATGATGAGGACGGCCATCCAACCGGGGACGCGGTCGACCTGGACAAGGGAGATCAGGGCGGCGCTGATGAGGAGTTTGTCGGCAATGGGGTCGAGCAGCATGCCGACTGTGGTGATCTGATTCCAGCGGCGGGCGAGGTAGCCGTCCATGAGGTCAGTGAAGGCGGCCGCGAGGAAGATAGCGAGGGCGACAAGTTCGTTGGTCCAGGCGAGGCCGAAGATTGCGGCCCAGTTGCGATCCTGCTGAACCAGGACGGCAACCAGCATTGGCACGAAGAAGATGCGGAGCAGCGTCAGGAGGTTGGGAAGATTCATCGGCCCCTCCTCCAAGATAATCCAAGCGGGGCGTAGAGCCAAATGGTTGAGGAGTTTAGGGTCAGATCACAGGATGCGAAACAGGTTTCCCACAGGTTTTGCACAAACAGTACCAAAGTACTAAGGAGGGACAGTCCCTCCTTAGTGCCGATGGGCGGAGGAATAGGCCGGGGAGTAAGGGGAGTAAGGACTGTCCGTACTTACTACTACTTAAGGCGGGTGGCGACGGCCTTGAAAAACTCGTCAAGCGAAGCCAGCGAGGCCGATTCGAGATCCTTCACCGTGAGAGCGACGACGAGGCGGGAGCGCTGCTCATAGGCCATTTGGGTGGCCAGAAACTGGGCGCGGTGGTAGTCGGCCGTATAGCCGGCTTCAGGGATTGACTCGGCTTTGCGGGACAGTAGCACCGTCGAAAGGCAGCGGCCGTGGCCAATGACCATTTCGTGAAAGCTGTGGTTCATGGCCGGGCCCTCGTAGATGTCGACGGGAACCTGGAGACGGGAACGGAAGATGGACTGGCCCGCACGGTCGAGGATGCGACGCATGCGCTTGCCGCCGGCGTCGAAACGAGTGTCGCCAAAGAATGTAAGTTCGCCGTACTCGACGGTACGGGCTTCGATGAGCTGCGTGAGCAGTGAAGCGTAGGCGGAAGCGGCGTCACGGTCGTTGAGATGAATGGCACAGGGCAGACGGTCGTAGTGAAGCGTGACGCCGCCACGCCATTTCAGGTGGCGGGGCGATTCGACAAGCTGTTTCCACTCGGGGGTGCGTTCGATGCCTCCCTGAAAGATCGCGTTCTGGTGGAGAGGGTTCGTGATGGATTTGTAGAGCTCGACGGCAGGCTGGGTGACGAAGTTCATCTTGCGGAGATGGGCGAGACCGAAGACGGCGTAGTGGATGAACATCATGTAGCGGGAGAGAGGCGCGGCTTTGGGGATTGAGATGGTGGCGAGCGGATACTTGCCGCGTTTGAAGAAGGCGAGGCGGGTGCGGTCGAGGGCGGGTTCGCCGGGGCGCTCGACGATGAGGAAGGCGCGGTCCTGGCGGGGGTCAGACATGGGCCGGTAGTCGGCGAGGCGAGGGCGTTCACCGATGACGATCTTGATGCCGAGTTCTTCGCTCTTGCCGAGGCTCTCTTCGAAGTTCTGCTTGGTCCAGAGCGCAGCGGAGGCGAGCGAAGGAGAGAGGAAAAGAGTGACCTTGTCTCGACCCTGGCGGCCTTGGGAGTGGAGGAAGGCGGAGAGCGACCAGGCGGAATGAATCTCGTGCTCGTCGAGCGCAGCGCCCTTGACCCAGGCGTCGAGGTCGGCTCCGGCAAAGGCGAGCGGGTAAAGGCTGCCGCGTGTCATGGGACCGCTATGACGACCGGCGGTGGTGTTGCCGTTATCGAGTTGAAGTTCAACGCGGCGGTAGCTTCTGGCGGAGGCGAACTGATCGAGCAGCGAACCGGGCAGAGTCATGTAGAGGAAGTTGGGCCGGCTGTCGATCTTGTGGCGGTCGTAGAGGCGGGCAAGCTTTTCAAGGTTCACCACAGGCTCGTAAGAGGTCATGCCCATGGCCATGCCGACGATGAGGGTGCTCTTGAGGGCCTGGTCGAGGCGGCCGCGATGACGGCGGACGATGGCGGCGAGGATGGCCTTCAGCTTTGCGGGGTCTGTGGAATCGAGGACGTACAGGGCAGGGCCGCCGGCAATAAGCCCGGCATCGAGAAGCATGGACTTGTCTTCGGCGGAACCGCCCATGCCGGCCCAAATGATGTTACGCAACTCGACGCCATGGGCCGCGCGGAGTTGAGCG
Organism: Bryobacteraceae bacterium; assembly: GCA_963714395.1. GTDB lineage: Bacteria > Acidobacteriota > Terriglobia > Bryobacterales > Bryobacteraceae > JACADU01. Next base: position 89,810 of record CAVQOO010000023.1, on the reverse strand, counting down.
CGGATTTGAGCAACCTCGTCCCGGAGGGTCTGCGTCCATTCAGGGTGGCGCGCCGCGAGCCAGGCGAGATGAAAGACCCCGTAGCTGTTTTTGGTGACGTTGCCTTCTGGTCCGATCTCCATGCCGAGCCGGATGAGTTCGCTGCGAGCCGGGTCAAGGGCTGCGAGGCCGCGGCGGCGTGCCTTGGCATCGATGGCTTCGAGCTTGCTGAGCAGGCGCTGTTCGGCGAAACGAGCTGCGAGTGCGGACGAGGATGGGAAATCCTGATGGAGAGTGAGCTTCACGGTTCTCTTCTACCACTATGAAGGTGCGACAGGCAGGTGGTGATATGTTTGGGTCATGGTGCGACTGGTGCTCCTGTGTGCTACGGCAATGTGCCTGTGGTGCTGCGGCGGGAAAGAGGCGGCGATGGGCGAGCCGCCGCCGGCGCTGGGAGGCGGCTCGTGGGCGCGCGAGGCGGTCGAGCGTCCGGGCCTCGACACCGCTGCCGAGGCGGTGAAGCGATATCAACCGAAGGAGTGGTTGAGGACCCAGTACAGGAAAGGCAATTCTGTTGTGCGAGTCGATATGTACCGCATGCCCGGCGAGCCGAGCGCGTTTGAAGCGCGGCAGAAGTGGCTGGGCGAAGGCGGGACGGCATCGATGAATCACGGAGACTTGTTTGTGGTTGTTGCGTCGGCGACAGAGCCGGCACAAGGATTGGGACAGTTCCTGCGCCTGATGGAGGCGGAATGGCTCAACGCGCAAGCACACTGAACTTAGCCGATGCGGCAGTGAGCCGCTACTATGAACTGGCGCTGCTGGGGATGCTCGGCAGCGGCTATGGGGCGGTGTTGTCATCGGGCGCGATGGACGCGCCGAGCGCATTGTTGGCGGGGTTGGCGCTACTGGCACGGCTGGCGATGGTAGGCGGCATGCTGCGATTCCGGGCTCCGGCGCTGTGGGTCAACGTGGTCACGCTGGGCTACATCGTGTTCTATCCGCTGGACTGGCGATTCGTTTCGAAGGATTTCCTGACGGCTACAGTGCACCTTGTCTTCTTTGTGGCAGTGATCAAGCTGCTGACCGCAGTAACGGCCCGGGACTATCTGCTGCTGAAGGTGATCGCGCTGCTGGAAGTGCTGGCGGCGGCTCTATTGTCGACGGACCTGACATTTCTGCTTTTTCTGGGACTGTTTCTGATTTCGTCAGTAGCGGCGCTGGCCGCGGGCGAGATCAGAGCGTCGGCGAGGGCATCCCGTGTGGTGCCGGCTGGAAGCAAGGGCATAGGGCGGCGGCTGAGCGGGATGACGGCGGTCTCGGCGGCGGCAATCGTCGTGCTCACAGGCGTGTTTTTCTTCGTGCTGCCAAGGACGGCGCGGGCCGCGCTGGGCTGGATCACTCCGTCGCAATCGAGGGTATCGGGGTTTGGCAATGAGGTGGTGCTGGGGCAATCGGGCGAGATCCGCAGATCGAACGCGGCGGTGATGCACTACCGGTTCAAGGACGGTTTGCGGCCGCTCGGATTAAGGTGGCGGGGGACGGCGCTATCCGAGTTCGACGGATGGAAGTGGTACAACACCACACAGCCAGCCCGCGCGTTGATGCCGGGTCAGGACGGACTTCTGAAGCTGGCCGACGACGACCAGCTCAGGCGAGCCGGGCAGCGGCTGAACTACCAGGTGATCCTGCATGGAATGAGCACGGACTGGCTGTTCACGACGGGAACTCCTGAGTACCTGCGGCTGAAGCCGACGCGGGTGCTTGTGACGTCTTCGGGCGGAATGAGGGTGCCGTTCACGCAACAGGAGGGGATGAGGTACGACGTGATCGCGTGGCCGGGAGAGACTGCGCCGCCGGCATTCACGCCGGAGCAGAGAGTGCATCACCTGCGGCTTCCGGCGCCCGATCCGCGACTCCTCAAGTTGGCCAACGAGATCACCTCGAAGGCGCGGAACGACATGGAGCGGGCGCAGGCAATCGAGGAGTGGCTGCAAACGCGGCTGAAGTACTCGCTGGATCCCTGGGAGAAGGTGGTGGACGATCCGCTGGCGTACTTCCTGTTCGAGAGGAAGAAGGGGCACTGCGAATACTTCGCGTCGGCGATGGCGGTGATGCTGCGGGCGGTGTGGATTCCGTCACGGGTGGCGACAGGGTTTCTGGGCGGCACACAGAATCCGCTGGTGGACTGGCAGGTGGTCAGGGGTTCAAACGCGCACAGTTGGGTGGAGGCGTGGATTCCAGGGCGGGGGTGGGTGACGTTTGATCCAACACCGTCGGCACCGGAGGGCGGAGCGGGACTGTCGCGAATTTCGATGTGGATGGACGCGATGGAATTGTTCTGGCAGGAGTGGGTGGTGGGGTATGACCTGGACAGGCAGTTGACGCTGGCGCTGAGCGTGAACGAGGGACGCCGGCGGATGAATTTCGATTGGGCCGTGAGTTGGTGGCATGGACTGAAGAAGGTGGCGGGCGGGGTGAGAACTGGAGGCGACACTCTGCCCTGGGCGGCGGGTCTTGCTCTATTGGCTGGCAGCCGGGGTTGGCGCACCGCTGCTGTTGCGGCAGGCCGCTCAATTAGCGCGAAGGAGAAGGGCCTCGCGCGGAGAACTGTCGAGCCACGACGCCAGCATGTTTTACGGGCAGATGCTGGAAGCGCTGGAAAGGCGGGGGCTAGTGAAGATGGGCGGGCAGACCCCGGAGGAGTTCGCCCGGTCCATTCCGGACACGGGAGTGGGGACGGCAGTGGGCGAGTTCACACGCGCGTATTATGACGCGCGATACGGAATGCTGGCGGCCGGCGCGACCAGACTGGGTCCGCTGCTCGATAGAATCAGGAGCTTGCCATGAAGACAATCTTTGCTTTTGTGTTGGCGTCCGCCTGCCTGGTCGCGGCCGACGCGGACTTCAACGGACGCTGGAACATCGAGGTGACAGGCCAGGGTCCGCGCGTGAAATGGCTCGACGTCCAGGGAGCGGGAACAGCCTCGCTTTCCGGCACGTTCGTGGGATTCCCGGGTGGGCAGGTCGATCGGATTCCTCAGATCAGGATTGAGAATGGCTGGCTCGAGTTTTCATTCGAAAGGCAGCCTGGCGCAGGCCAACAGCAGTCAATACGGCATGTCTACCGCGGGCAGTTGGTTGGCAGCGAGTTGCGCGGGAACTTTATCGCTTTCGTCGATGGCAAGGAGAGCGCGCCGTCCGGATTCTGCGGCAAGCGGGCGCCGGTGATCAAAGACAAGGACGACGGGTCGTGGAAGCCGGGCAAGACGGTTGAGCTGGTTGACGGCAAGTCGACGGCAGGGTGGCGTCAGACGGTGCCGAGCAGGCCGGGTTGGGTCGTGGAGAACGGTTTGCTGCGGAACCTGGAGAAGGCCAGCGACATCGTGAGCGAGGCGAAGTTCTGGAACTTCGAGCTGACGGCGGAATACCGGTATGGGAAGGGCTCCAATAGCGGCATCGGGCTGCGCGGGCGTTACGAAGTGCAGATTTACGACGACTACGGAAAGGAAGCCAGCATGCACGGGCACGGCGCGCTGTACAGCCGGATTCGCGCCGGCAAAGGTAGCCAGCCGGCCGCCGGGAGAGTGGCAGACCATGAAGGTCAGGCTGGTGGGGCGGGACGTGACCGTGACGCTGAACGGTGTGGCCGTGATCGAGAAGCGCGATGTGTATGGGCCTACGGCGATGTCGATCGATGCGGAAGAGGACAAGCCGGGGCCGATCGGGCTGCAGGGCGATCACGGGCTGGTCGAGTTCAGGCGGATCAGCGTGACGGAACTGGTGAAGAAGTAACAAACCCCGAATCTCACCCAAGGGGAGCGGGGATGGGAAGTTGGGGGAGGCGCGGGTGAAGTGGAAAGCTTCCGGGTTTAACTCAGACGGAGCCCCAAGCCGGCGTTTCCCACAACGCCGTTTCGGGACCGTTGGTTGCTGGTGAGAAGGGTTGTTCGCACCAGTTATCAGCGGCGTTGTCCGGAAGGCTTAGATCTGTCACAATCCTCGCAGGCAGCTTTACGAGATGCTTCCACTCAGGAACAACTCCACCCGAGAGCATCATTCACCGTTGGGGGTGCTTTCCGGGCCAGCCGACTCCCCGGCTATTCCACTGGTTTCGCCGCCTCGCCCGATAACTCCTCGAGAATGACTATGCGAAAGCGCCCACGACGACCTCAGCCGGCTGGTTGGGACAAGGCGATGAAGCGTGTTCTGAAGCCGGAACACGTCGAGCGTCTCAACGACAAGCAGGTGCGCATCACGTTGCCGGCATGTCCTGATTTCGATATCGAAGAGGACGAGGAGATCGAGGTGTGGATACCGCCGACTGCGCTTGTCAACGCGACTCGTCCGATATTTGCCGGGAAGTTCATGATCAAAGCTGACTCTTTTGAGGAACGCATTGACAATGCCGTATCAAGGGCTGAGAGAAGAGCGAGCAGACCTCGGTTCGCGTTCAGTCATCGCGGACTTCCTCCTGACGTTCTTCACGTGTGAGATTGTCGCGAAAGCAATTGTCAGTCATGTAAGGTACGGAAGAATGGGCCGTAAGGCGCTCGCGGACAAATGGTCGACGAAAGATATTGCCAAGGCCCTTACGGCCCTCGATATCCAGTTCGATCAAGTACAGCTCGACTCCCTGTTTTCAACCGTGCCGGCATTGGCGAGCGGAATGTCAGGTCGGGCATTGAGAGACAGCATCGCCCATCGGATGAAACGTGTGCACCGTCAAGCGGTACGTGATCGATACGGCTCTATGATGGAGACCATGGAGGCATTTTTGCGCACGATAGACGCTTGGCGCCAAACACAGCGGCTCCGTGCGGCTGAGGAGCCTGGGCTTGCGGAATCAGGCGTCGCCGGACGGCAGGATGGATAACGGCCCAACACACCAAATGGAGCCGACGAACCAATCGTCTCATGCGATCATGTCGCAATGGCGCGCGGCGTATTTGGAACGTTTGGTGGCAGGACGATCGTGACACTTTGATGCAAAACGAACCCAGCATCTTCGAGTTCGACTGGGACGAGGCCCGAGGTCTCGACTTGCACCTCATCGACTGGGAGGCGCGTGCAACCCGCGGCGGCTCAGCCTCACTGTACTCGAAATGAGCCAGGCGCTCTACTCTGCGTTCATTGAGCTTCGGAAGATCCGCAAGATCATGGCAGACGGGCGTCCAGGGATCGAGCGCAGCTTCTATCAAGTGCGCTTCGAGCTATTCGCGCACAATCACTTCCTCAGCATTGCCACCACGCGGGTGACAAAGATCTTGCAGATAGGCTGGCCGAGCCTGGCCGAACAAATCATGACGACATACGGTCCCCTCATTGAGCGCGTCGCGAAGTACCGAAACAGCCTTGAGCATCAGACGGAGATCGGACAGCGTAAGGCACCACAAACCTTCGTGAATAACCTTGAAAGCAACGGCTTCTTGACCGACGGAAACGCCGTGACGTACGAGGAGATCGAGCAACTCCTCAATGACGTTATGGCGCGGGTGGAGGGCATGACGGGATGAACAGGATCTACCACCTAAGATCTGCTTGCAGCCGACGGCTGCCCGGCGATCGTGAGCCGCCGCGGCTGAAGCCGCACGTTAGCGCTAGGCATCGAAGACCCGGCATTGGGAAGCGGAACCCTCGCAGTGATCACATATCTGTCGTGAAATCCCCTTCGAAGCGCCCCCGTTATGGGAAGTTACACATTGACGAGGCGGGCAACTCGTCGAAGTCATCTGTTCTTCTCTCCGCCGGCCGTCAACTCTCGGATCACGCCAACAGGAAATTGGCTGTTGGACTTCCACTCCGGGCGGTGCTGGTCGTTCGCGATGTCGAGCAGCAACTGCAGCACGATCTCTTCGAACTAGCCGGCCACTTCAAGGTTCACCGGCCGCTTTAGGTCGTCAGACGGCGTGTGATATACATCGCTCCGCCACTTCTGCAACACCGCGCCCGATTCGCCGGGGAATCCCATCATGAGTCGGACAGCCGGCACTCCCTTCAAGATGAAGTTGCGGAGGTCAGTGCCCCGTCACGCGGCAAACGCACAGGTTCAAGGTGGAGAGAGGCGCGGTCACCGGAACGCTGGAGCAGAGCGTAGACGGCATGGCGGGCGGCCCTGTGGCGATTAAGGGCAAGCGGGCGCCGGTGATCAAAGACAAGGACGACGGGTCGTGGAAGCCGGGCAAGACGGTGGAACTGGTTGACGGCAAGTCGACGGCAGGCTGGCGCCAGACGGTGCCGAGCAGGCCGGGCTGGGTTGTGGAGAACGGTTTGCTGCGGAACCTGGAGAAGGCCAGCGACATCGTGAGCGAGGCGAAGTTCTGGAATTTCGAGCTGACGGCGGAATACCGGTATGGGAAGGGCTCCAATAGCGGCATCGGGCTGCGCGGGCGTTACGAAGTGCAGATTTACGACGACTATGGAAAGGAAGCCAGCGTGCACGGGCACGGCGCGCTGTACAGCCGGATTCCGCCGGCAAAGGTAGCCAGCAAGCCGCCGGGAGAGTGGCAGACCATGAAGGTCAGGCTGGTGGGGAGGGACGTGACCGTGACGCTGAACGGGGTGGCCGTGATCGAGAAACGCGATGTGTATGGGCCTACGGCAATGTCGATCGATGCGGAAGAGGACAAGCCGGGTCCCATTGGGCTGCAGGGCGATCACGGGCTGGTCGAGTTCAGGCGGATCAGCGTGACGGAACTGGTGAAGAAGTAGAATTCGAACGCAAGGGAGTTCCCGGACCGGTTGCTATACTGAAAATACCCTCAATATGCAGACCAACGGAAGCGCTGGGAAGAAGGTTATCCTTCTGCGTCCACGCGGGTTTTGCGCCGGAGTCGTCCGGGCAATCGATGTAGTCAAGATTGCCCTGGAACTGTACGGGGCGCCGATCTACGTGCGGAAGGAAATCGTGCATAACCGGCACGTAGTGGACGAGTTGCGCTCAATGGGGGCGAGGTTCGTCGACGAGATCGACCAGACGCCAATCGGAGCACGGGCGGTCTTCAGCGCGCACGGGGTGAGTCCCGGCGGTGCGCGAGGCGGCTGCGGCGCGCAAGCTGCAGGCGATCGACGCGACGTGCCCCCTGGTCACGAAAGTGCATCTGGAGGCGGTGAAGTTCGCCCGCCTCGGCTTCACAATCCTGCTCATCGGCCACAAAGACCACGAGGAGATCGAAGGCACCTATGGCGAGGCGCCGAGGAACACGATCATCGTCGAGACGGAAGCCGATGCTGAAAAGGTGACATTGCCGGACCCGGAGAAGGTCTGCTACCTGACGCAGACGACACTGAGCCTGGACGAGACGCGCTCGATCATTGAGGTGTTGCGGCGGCGGTTTCCGAAGATCGTGGGGCCGAAGTCGCAGGACATCTGCTATGCGACGGAAAACCGGCAGTTGGCGGTGAAAGCGGTCGCGCCCCTATGCCAATTGCTGTTGGTGGTGGGTTCGCAGAACAGCTCGAATTCGCGGCGGCTGGTGGAAGTTTGCAGAAACTCCGGAATTCCGGCATACCTGATCGACGATAGAAGTTATCTGCGCGAGGAGTGGTTCGACGGGGTGTCGTCGATCGCAGTGACAGCCGGCGCGTCGGCGCCGGAGCATCTGGTGGACGAATTGGTTCAGGCTCTAGCCGAACGGGGCTACGTGACGATGGAAGAAGCCGACATCGTCGATGAGGACGTGCGGTTCAGCCTTCCGTCGGAATTGAATGCGGGCATGGTGCAGATCGCCACAGCGCCGCCCACCGTATGAGCCGCAGGCTCCAGATTCCCGGGGAACGAGAAGAGGCTGCCTTAGTCGCGGCGTGCGAGCACGCTTTGGACCAGTGGCTGGCCGCGGCAGTCCCGCGTGAGGACTGGCCGGAGCCGGGCTCGTATATTGCGGCAAACAGGGCATTACTGGGCTTGAAGACCGGCCAGGCGGACCTGGATGCGCTTTGGGCTCTGCAGGGGCGCGACGGCGGATTCCCTGCATATTGGGGCGGCCCGGAACAGGTGGACACGAGCGCCAGCGGTTTGGGCGGCGATGCGGGTTTCGAACGTGGGTGGGGAGCGAGTGTCGAGATTGGCAGGCTCGGTGAGGGCCATGGGAGGCGTTGGAGCGCTGGCTCAGGAGACGAAGGTCGAGTGGGCATTGCTGGGCCTGATTCCGGCGGATCGTGTGGCAGAATCCACGCGCGGAGCGACTATCTTGCACGGGATGGAGCGCCGGGGCGGCGTGACTCATGAAATCGATCTGGACGAGATTGGCGGCCCGGGCCCTGTGTTGACACGAGGCGAGAGCGGGCTAAAAGCGTGGTGGGCGCGAACGGGCGGGGCAGCAGCGCGGCAGAGGGCGCTCTCGCACAGCCTGGATGAATTGGAACGGCAGGCCGGGGCCGGCACGATCCTGGAGCCTGGGGTTCGAGTGGCTTGGCTGGCCTCGGTGTATGGCGGCAGGCGGGTGATGGAGCCGCGGGACGGAATGGGCGTTGAACACTCCGCAAGTTTCAAGGGCGGCATCGAGGCCATACTTCGAGCACAGGAAGCCGACGGGAGTTGGCGCGACGGCGAAGGTTTCATTCACGGGACCTGGCAGGCACTGCGGTCGCTGCGCGCGGCCGGTTTCGACGATCACGAGGCGGAAGTGCTGCGAGCCGGCGAATGGCTGCGTTCGACCCAGAACGCCGATGGGGGATGGAGTGAGACGGGCGCCAGCACTGTGTCGCACACCGCATGGGCGCTGATGGGGTTGATCGCAGGCGGAGACCCGGCGAGCGAGAGTGCGACGAAGGGTCTGGAGCATCTGCTCGCAGCGCAATCGGCAGAGGGCCTGTGGCGTGAGAGGGCGTGGACCCGGATACTCTGCCCGGGGCTGGCGTATGCGAGAGATGAAGCCCGCGCACAGGCCGACGCGATTGGCGCGATCGAGGAATTTGTGCGGGTCACGACAGGGACCAAGGTGATGGACGTCAAGGGGTTTAACGGATGAGATTTCCACTTTCCATGACCGCCGGAATGGCCGGCTATATCGCGAAAAACAAATGGCGGCCTCGTCCCGAGTGGCAGGAGGATCGCTCAGGCGAGGTGGACGCGTCCAATCCATTCCGGATCCTGCACGGGTCGCTCGGCGAGCAGAACAAGGCCGAACCGCATCCGATGATCGACAAGCGGTTTCCGCTGGTGCTGATGCTGGAGCCGCTGCACGCCTGCAACCTGACCTGCACCGGCTGCGGCCGCATTCGCGAGTACGAGTCGACGATCACGGAGCAGCTGTCGCTCGAGGAGTGCCTGGCGGCGGTGGACGAGTGCGGCGCGCCGATCGTGTCCATCTGCGGCGGCGAGCCGATGATGTATCCGGACATCGGGGGGCTGGTGACGCGGTCCTCGAGCGCGGCAAGCACATCTACCTGTGCACCAACGGCATGTTCATCCGCAAGCGGGCGAAGAGTTCACGCCGAGCCCGCGGTTCTTCTTCAACGTCCACCTGGACGGGCTGGAGAAGACGCACGACCTGGCGGTGGAGCGGGAGGGCGTGTTTCGACGAGGCGATCGAGGGCATCAAGGTCGCCAAGGCGCTGGGCTTCAAGGTCTGCACCAACACGACGGTCTACAAAGAGACCGACATGAAGGAGATCGGGGCGCTGTTCGAGTTCCTGGAGCCGCTGGGCGTGGACGGGCACCAGATCGCCCCGGCCTACGGCTACTCGGCGGTGAACGACCGCGAGATCTTCATGACGCGCGAAGACATCCGCGAGAAGTTCCGCAGACATCGACGGCTGGCCGAGCGGTTCCCGATGAACAACTCGCCGGTCTACCTGGACTTCCTGAAGGGCGAGCGCGAACTGCCCTGCACGGCGTGGGGCAACCCGACCTACAACGTCAAGGGCTGGAAGGGCCCGTGCTACCTGATCACCGACGCGCACTACAAGACGTTCGAGGAGCTGATGACGAAGACGCCGTGGGAGAGCTACGGCCCGGGCAACGATCCGCGCTGCGAGCACTGCATGGTGCACTGCGGGTTCGAGCCGTCGGCGGCGTTCGGAATCAACGCGAAGCCGATGGACAAGTTGAAGCTGTTGAAGTGGGTGCTGAAGTAGAAGCAAGCGATGGAAGCCGACAGTAGCGGAGGCAGTCGATGAAGCCGGTGCTGGTCACCGGCGCCTCGGGGTTCCTGGGCTGGCACGTGGCGCGTCGTTATTGCGGAACGGCTACCGGGTGCGGGCGCTGGTGCGCCGGGCGGGTTCGGTGAAGGACCTGGATGCGGAGGTGGTGGCCGGCGACCTGCGGGACCCGGAGTCGCTGGAGCGGGCGGTGGCGGGATGTGGCGTGGTGTTTCACGTCGCGGCCGATTACCGGCTGTGGGTGAAGAATCCGGCGGAGATGTACGCGGCCAACGTGGACGGGACACGGCACTGCTGGACGCGGCGCGGCGGGCGGGAGTGGAGACGATTCGTCTACACCAGCACGGTGGGCTGCATCGGATTCGTCGACGGCGGATTGGGGGACGAGAGGACCCCGGTTGGCCTGGAGGACATGACGGGCCACTACAAACGGTCGAAGTTCCTGGCCGAGCAGGTGGCGCTGGCGGCGCCGAGGCGGGGTTTCCCGGTGGTGATCGTGAACCCGACCGCGCCGGTGGGCGACCACGACGTGAAGCCGACGCCGACCGGACAGATGATCGTGGACTTCCTGCGCGGCAAGATGCCGGCCTTCGTCGACACCGGGCTTGAACGTGGTGGATGCGGCGCGATGTGGCCGAGGGCCACCGGCTGGCGTACGAGCGGGGCAAGGCCGGGGAGCGATACATCCTGGGCGGCGAGAACCTGACGCTGCAGCAGATCCTCTGCGAACTGGCGAGGATGACGGGGAAACGCGCGCCGCGGACGCGGCTGCCGTGGGCGGTTGCCTAGCTGGCGGGAGTGGTTTCGACGGGCGTCGCGGAGTGACGGGCAAGCCGCCGCGAGTGCCGCTGGACGCCGTGCGCATGGCGCGCAAGAAGATGTGGGTGACACACGAGAAGGCGCGGCGGGAGTTGGGTTTCGATCCGGCGCCGGCGAGCGTCGGCGCTGATGAACGCTGCAAGGTGGTTCGAAGCGCATGGCTACTGCTAAAGAGGGTCCGGTGCTGGTGGTGGCAGCGCACGCGCGCGAGTTCGCGGGATTGCTGCGGCACGCGGGCGAGGCAAGCCCTGATGGACGACGACACTGGGCCACGCTTCGCGGGTGAGGATCAGAGGTACGGAGTGGATCCTGGTGGCCAACGGCGAAGGGCCGCGCTGCGCGGCGGAGGCGATGCGGTGGGCCTTGGGGACGAGCCTGCCCAGAGCCGTCGTGAGCACGGGTTATTGCGGCGCTCTGGCATTGGAGCTGCGAGTCGGCGACATCTGGGCTGCCGAGGAGGTTGTCGGCGAATCTGGCGAGAAGTTCAAAGCGCGGGAGCCTGCGGACGGAGAGGCCGGCCCGGCGGGGAGCAGTGTTGTCGATCGATCGGGTGGCGTCGACGGCTGCCGAGAAGGCGCGGCTTGCCGATTGCGGGGCGGGGGTGGTCGAGATGGAGGCGGTCGCTGTTGCGGCGGCGGCGGAGAGCCGTGGACTGCCATTCTATTGCGTCCGGGTGGTGAGTGATGTGGCGGGCAAGGACCTGCCGATCGACTTCAACCTGCTTCCGGGATGTCAACGGCCGGGTCAACACCAGACAGGTCGCGCGGAGCGCGGCGTGGAGGCCATGGATCTGGCCGGGGATGATTCGACTTGCGCGCGACGCGACTCGTGCATCCAAGGCTTTAGGAGAATTTCTTGCCGATTGCCGATTCTGATTCAACAACAGATGAACGCAGCGGTCTACACGGGGAATGGACGCATTGAAGTGCAGCGTGTGCCGATTCCCGAGATCGGCCCGGGAGAGATGCTGGTGCGCGTGGAGGCTTGCGGCATCTGCCACACCGACCTGAAGAAGATCGAGCACAACCTGCTCCCGCCGCCTCGCATTTTCGGCCACGAAACCGCCGGCGTGGTGGCGGCGTGCGGCGAAGGCGTGAAGCGAGTTCAAGCCGGGCGACCGCGTGATCGCCTTCCACCACATCCCGTGCCGGAATTGCTTCTACTGCGAGCGGAAGCTGTACGCGCAGTGCGCGGGCTACAAGAAGGTCGGAGTCACGGCCGGATTTGAGCCGGCCGGCGGCGGGTTCGCGCAGTACGTCCGGGTGATGGACTGGATTGTGCAGCGCGGCGTGGAAATGATTCCGGACGGGGTCCCGTTTCGAAGCGGCCAGCTTCGTGGAACCGGTGAACACCTGTCTGAAAGCGGTGGATCGGAGTGCGACCCGCGAGCCGGCGATGTGGTGCTGGTGCTGGGGCAGGGGCCGATCGGGCTGATGTTCACCATGCTTGCTCAGGCGGCTGGGCGCACGGTGGTGGCAACCGACACGATGGCCGGAACGGCTGGCGCTTGTCGGAGCGCTTTGGGGCGGCCGAGTCGCCTGGATCCGCGGACGACGGATATCCGCCGCAGAGATGAGAGAGTTGACGGCGGGCCGCGGCGCGGATCTGGTGATTGTGGCGGTGTCGGCGCCGGGCGTAGTGGACGAGGCTGTCAGGCGACCCGGCCAGGTGGTATAATCCTACTCTTCGCACAGACTTCGGACACGGAGAGAATCGAACTGTCCGGAGCTGACATCTGCAAATGTGAAAGGACGCTGCTAGGGTGTTACAGCGCTTCGATAGACCTGCAGGCCGAATCGGCCAGGCTTGGTCTTTAGCGGTGAGTTGCCGGTGGAGGAATTAGTGTCCCACCGATTGCCGCTTGGTGAGATCCAGCGCGGGATTGACATGGCGTTGCATCCCTCGGGGCAAATCGCTGAAAATTATGGTTCAGCCACAGAGGATTGCTTAAGTGGACAAGCAGATGATGGCCGCCGTGCTCTACGGCAAGGAGCACGTGCGGGTTGAGCCCGTGGCCGTTCCGAAGATTGGCAAGAGCGACGTACTGGTCCGGGTTCGGGCCGCGCTGACCTGCGGCACCGACGTGAAGGTATTCCGGCGCGGATACCACGCCCGGATGATCGTTCCCCCCGCGGTGTTCGGCCACGAACTGGCCGGCGACGTGGTCGCGGTCGGCGAGCACGTGGAGGGGTTCCATCCGGGGCAGCGCGTGGTGGCGGCCAATTCGGCGCCCTGCCTGAATTGCTTCTACTGCCAGCAGGGCCTGGAGAACCTCTGCGAAGACCTGCTGTTCAACAACGGCGCTTACGCGGAGTACATCCGCATTCCGGCGCGCATCGTCGCAGCGGAATATGTACGAGATTCCGGAGCACCTGTGCTATCAGGACGCGGCGCTGATCGAGCCGCTGGCGTGCGTGCTGAGGGCGTTGAAGACGACCACATCCGGCCGGGCGACAACGTGGTGGTGATCGGACTGGGTCCGATCGGCCTGATGTTCGTGAGGCTGGCGAAGGTGTACGGCGCGCGCGTGATCGCGCTCGGACGGCGGACGTCGCAACTCGACCGGCGCTGCGCGTGGGCGCGCACGACGCGTTGCTGAATACGGACGACACCGACGTCATCAGGCAGGTGAGGGACCTCACCGAAGGCTGCGGCGCCGATATCGCCATCGAGGCGGTCGGCAAGCCGGAGACCTGGGAACTGGCGGTCAAGCTGGTGCGGCGCGGCGGCACCGTCAACTTCTTCGGCGGCTGCCCGAGCGACACCCGGGTGAACCTGGAGACGCCGATGCTGCACTACTGCGAGATCACGTGCAAGGCGAGTTTCCATCACACGCCGTATCTGATCCGGAAGGCGCTCGACGTTGTGAGCCGGGGCGACATCAGCGCCCGGGATTTCGTCAACCGCGAAGAGCCGCTCACCAACCTGCTCGAGGTGATGCGCCACCTGATGAGCCACAACGGGCACATGAAGACGGCCATCATTCCGTAAGAACATGCCTCTGCAGCCGGCCGATTTCCTGGCTTCCCAAGAGGCCATGAGCCGAGAGTGGAAGATCGGCGAGTCCCTCGACTACACGCGCTGGCTGGCCACCCACCACTACGAGAACTTCCACGTCGTCAGCTTTCCTGCTGCCCAAGCGCCTGCACCAGGATTTCTACAACGTCTACGCATTCTGCCGCTGGGCCGACGACCTGGGCGACGAGATCGGCGACCCGGAGGAAAGCCTGCGACTGCTCGCCTGGTGGCGAGGCCTGCTGCATGACGCCTACGCCGGCCACGCCCATCGCATCCCGTCTTCGTGGCGCTGAGGGAGACCGTCGAGCGGCACCGGCTGCCGATGACACCGTTCGACGACCTGATCAGCGCCTTCGTGCAGGACCAGACGGTGACGCGCTACGCGAATTGGGACGAGGTGCTCGGCTACTGCGTGAACTCGGCCAATCCGGTGGGCCGGCTGGTGCTCTACCTGTGCGGCTATCGCGACGAGGAGCGGCAGCGGCTGTCCGACGCCACCTGCACCGCGCTGCAACTGGCGAATTTCTGGCAGGACGTCACGGTGGACCTGGAGAAGGATCGCGTCTACCTGCCGCTGCACCTGTTTGAAAAACACGGCTACACGGTGGAGCAATTGTACAGGCGCGAGGCGGCGCCGGCATTCCGGCCGTGATGCGCGAGGCGGTTGAATACGCGGAGGCGATGTTTGAAGCGGGGCTGCCGCTGGTGCGGCTGCTGAACCGGCGCCTGGCGCTGGACATCGACCTGTTTTCGCGGGGCGGGCTGAAGGTGCTGGAGAAGATCCGCGCGCAGGGCTATGACGTGTTGCGAGCGCGCCCGGCGATTTCGAAGTCCGAGAGGGCGTCGCTGCTGATGGGAAGCCTGGTGCGGGTGGCACTGATGAGGGCGGCATGACGCCGCTGGAAGAATCGTACGTCTTCTGCGACGCGGTGGCCCGGCGGAGAGCCAAGAATTTCTACTACTCGTTTCGAGTCCTGCCTGCCCAGAAACGCAAGGCCATGTGCGCAGTCTACGCGTTCATGCGCGAGTGCGACGACATCAGCGACGAACCGCGAGAGGGCGGCAACGAAGCGTCGAGAGCGGCGCTGGCCGAGTGGAGGAGGGATTTGGCGTCCGCGCTGGCAGGCGGAACGCCTCCACATCCTCTCTGGCCGGCCTTCGCCGACACTGCGAAGCGGTTCGAGATGCCGGGCCGGATTTTCCACGAGATGATCGACGGAGTCTCGAGCGACCTGGAGCCTCGGGAGATTCGCACGTTTGAAGATCTCTACAGGTATTGCTACCTGGTGGCATCAGTGGCCGGTCTGGCGACCATCCATGTGTTCGGCTTCGAAAATAAGGCCGCCCCGGAGTTGGCCGAGAAGTGCGGCATCGCGTTTCAGTTGACCAACATCATCCGGGACGTTCGGGAGGATGCGCAGAACGGGCGGGTGTACCTTCCGAAGGACGACATGGAACGGTTCAGTGTGCGCGAAGAGGATTTGCTCGCCGAGCATGTCAGCGAGCCATTACGCAAGCTTGCTGAGCTTCGAGGCATCGCGTGCGGAAGAGTACTACGCAGTTTCGCGGCCGCTGATCGGGATGGTGCATGAGGACAGCAGGAATGCGCTCTGGGCATTGATCGAGGTCTATTCGCGGCTGCTTGGAAAAATCCGCGCGCAGCGATTTGAGGTGATGGGCGAGCGGGTGGGCCTGTCGGGAGTGGAGAAGAGTACGGTGGCGCTGCGAGCGCTCGCCGGCTGGACGGGCTGAGGCCGGCATGGGCAGGTGGGCGCGCGCGGCGGATTGGCTGGGCGTCAACCGCGCAACTCTCGGTCTGCTGGCTGCCGTCGGCGGCCTTGGGCTATCGGAGGAGATCTGGCGCAACTTCCTGGCGCTGCACCTGAATATTCAGACAGGTGAAATATCCAAAGCGATCGGGTGGATGGGGGTCTACGCGTTCCTGGTCAACCTGGCCGAGGGCTTCGGCTACATTATGGGCGGAGCGTTCGCACACCGCCTGGGAGCGCGGCGGGCGCTGTCTGATTTCCGCATTGCCGATGGCTGCGGGGTTCCTGCTGCTGCTTCAATCGGGCGCGCCGTGGGTGATTGTACTGGGCGCGCTGCTGCTGACCAACTGGGAACCACTGTCGGTACCGGCGACATTTGATGTTGTGGGCAGCGAGGTGAGAAAGGAGCGGCGGACGATCGCGTTCGCCGTGCAGAGCATTCAAAAGAGGCTGCCGAAGGTGGTTGGACCACTGATCGGCGGAGCATTGTTCGGGCTCGGGTACAGAGCGAATCTGGCGGCTTCGATTGGCGTGCTCGGGCTGGCGTTCGCGGCGCAGTGGGCGCTGCTGGGGCGAATGAAGCCGGCGAGCGATGCCGCGCCGGTGAGCTTTCGGGAGGTCATGGCGGCGATACCGGATGACCTGCGGCGACTGCTGTTCGCCGAGATTCTACTACGGTGGGGGAACTGGTTCGTGAGGGATTTCGCGAGCCTGTATGTGGTCGCAGTACTGGGGAGGTCTGCTGCCGAGTACGGCTCGCTGGCGGCTCTTTCATCGGCAGTGGCGCTGGTGAGCTACATTCCGGTGGGAAAGATGATCGACCGCGCGCCGAGTCCGAAACCGTACATCGGGGCGACTTTTTTGTTGTTTGCGCTGTTTCCGTTTGCCCTGGTTTGGCTTCCTTGCCCGTCGCGTTCGTGATCAATGGGCTCAGGGAATTGGGCGAGCCGGCCCGGAAAGCGACCATCACGACGGGACTGCCGGCAGGCATTCGAGCGAGGGCAGTGGGTTGGTATTGGGGGTTGCGATCGTTCGCCTTCTGCCCTGCCCCACTGGCGGCGTGGTGGCTCTGGGACCAATTCGGGCCAGAGGCGGCCTTCCTGACAGGCGGCGCGCTGGGGTTGGCGGCAACCGTGGTTTTCTGGCTGCGGGTCAACTCGCCTGATGTTTACCAGGCGAGCTTGAGGCTCTTCTCTTCCCAGTGCTCGTTGGACTTGAGCATCTCCTCCCAGGTGACCTCTTTGTTCTGGTATGCGGCCTGGCGGCCGAGGATGGCCGAGAGCGTGGACTCGACCGAGACCTCGAAGTTGTAGATGGGCGTGCCTGCGCGGATGGCGGCGATGAACGCCTTGACGTTATCGATGGCGCCGCCGCGGAAGGTGTCGTCCTTCTCGACGCCCGGATAGGGGTTGTCGCCAAGGATGCGCACGGTGCCGCCGTAGTGGGTGTCGGCTGTGCCCTTGATACCCGTGATGCGAACACAAAGATCGCTGTAAGCACGGTGGAGCTGATGTGAACTGAACGAAGCGTGGACGTTGTTCGGATAGGTGAAGTTCACCGCGAAGTGATCCCAGGCGTCGCCGGCGTCGTACTCGCGTGCCGCTCCAATCGGTGCGTCCGCCGGTGCCGTGTGCCTTGAGCGGATGGCCGTTGAGCAGCCAGTTGGCGATGTCGATGACGTGGATGTTCTGCTCGACGATGATGTCGCCGCCGAGGACTTTGTCCATGTAGAAATTGCGGATGCGGGCCTGGCCCGGGTCCATGCCGGGCAAGCCTCTGTTCTTTGCCGGCCGGCTGGCGTAATAGAAGACCTGTGCGAAGGCGGGCTTGCCAATGTCGCCGCGATGAATGCGTGTGGCGACTTCCTTGTAGACGTCGCGGGCGCGGCTCTGGAAGTCGACCCAGAAGGTGAGCTTCTTCGCCTGGGCGCGCTTGCCGCTGTCGATGACTGACTTGCAGCCCCAGACGTCGACAGCGCAGGGCTTGGCCATGTAAACGTGCTTGCCGGCGTCGACGGCCATGCTTGCGCCTGTTCGGGGTGGAAGTAGGTGGGCGTCTCGATGACGACGCCGTCGATCCTGGAGTTGGCTAGTTTCTGAGCGGCGTCGGGACCGTAGTAGGCGCGTGAGGAGTCGATCTTCCACTTATCGCGGGTCTTGTCGAGGTTCTCCCGCTGCACGTCCGCGATGGCGACGACGCGAGCGCCGGCAAATTCGGGGAAGAACTCACCGATCCAGTTGCCGCGCCCGCCGCACCGATGATGCCTACTTCAACGGTTGAATTGGCCTGCGAGCCGAAGACGGTTTCAGGCTTGAGGATGGAGAGTCCGACGGCGGATTTGAGAAAGGTGCGACGGGGGTCGGGGGTATTTGGCATTTTTAGTTCTCCTTGCTCAGACGGCGGGTTGCGTCAACCAGATAGTGGTTCATTTCGACGGCCTTCTTGAATTCTGCCTGGGCTTCGGCGCTCTGCTTAAGCCCGAGCTTGCCGAGGCCGGCGACATAGTGGGCCATGGCGGTGCGGGCTTGCGGCGAGGCGCGTTCACCGAACTTGGCGAAGAACTCAGTGCCCTGGCGGCTGTTGAGAGCTTGCGAGGCCGCATCGATCAGAGTCTGATAGACGGCCTTGGCGCGTGCGGCCTGCCCAAGTTTCTCGAGCGATTGCGCGCGATAGTAGAGCAGCTCAGCGCCGCTGTCGACGGTGGGGTGCGGGTTGTCTTCGGTGCCGATGAGCTCGCTGGCGGAGACGCGCCAGGACTTTTCGGCCTCGGCCTTCTGGCCCAACGCCTCCTGGGCGAGGCCGGTGAAGTAGAAGACTTCAGGCGCGCGGCTGCCACGGTAGGCGCGAGTGGCTTCGAGTGTAGTGGGGTACTCGATGGCGCCTTTGTAGTCGGCGAGCGCGCCGGCGTAATCCTTGGCGGCCATTTTCTTGTGCCCGCGCATGAGCATGGAGTCGGTCCAGGCGTCGGTCATGCTGAAGCGTGCGCCGCCTTCCCAGAGGTGGAAATGGCGCTTCTGCATGATTGCGATGGCTTCGTCGGCGCGTCCGGAGAGGATCAGGTTCTGCACGACGCGAGACATGGCGTCATCACGGCCCTGGGCGGCGGCCATGTGCTTGTCGAACAGGGCCATGCGCTGGGTGACAGGCTTCTGGGCGAATTCGTACAGACGGTCAAGCTCATAGAGCCAGAGCGGCTGGCCGCTGTCAATGGCGATGGCCTTTTCAAGAGCGTCGATGGCCTTGGGAACGCCGTTATCCTGGCGCGTGTAAGCGACGGAGAGGTCGCGCAGGGCGGCGGCGAACTTAGGATCGTTGGCATAAGCCTGCTGCCACAGCTTGATTGCCAATTCCGGGTCGCGATCAAACATGAGCAGACCGAGATAGTAGGGTGCGCGCGCGTCCTTGGGGTTGGCGGCGATGGCGGCTTTGAGCGGCGCGATCATTTCGATCTGGAACGGGAAGACCAAGTCAGTGCTCATGGCCGACGCGTGTTGATAGTGGACACGGGCGGTTTCGAGGTTACCGCTCTTTTCAGCCAGATAGCCGCGCCAGTAAAGGGTCAATGGCGACTTGATGGGCAGCATGTCGAGCAGGATGTTTGACTCAACAGGCAGGCCGGCGCTGATGGTGGAGGCGATGACTTCGAGGCCTTCGGCAGGGGAAGCTCTTGGAGACTTCGACGAGTTCGTTGAAGTTGCCGCCGCGCGGGTCGATGGGGTCGATGGAACGGATCTTAGCCGCGGCTTCGGCAGCTTGAGGGCCGCGGCCCATGCGGGAATGGATGGTGGCTTCAAGGTGGAGGGCGCGCGTGTTCCAGGCGTTGGTGACCTGCGAGCGTTTGGAGAGGCGGATAGCACCCTCCGGGTCGCCGCGGAGACCGGCGATTTCGGCGAGTTGGAAGTAGGCGGGCGACTGCCAGGCATAGGCCCAAGCCGAGCGCTGGAGCCAGTTTTCGGCTTCATCGAGCTTGCCCTGCATCTTCAGCGCGACGCCGAGATAGTAGAGGGGCTCGCCGTCCTTGGGCGTGTGTGGTTGAAGGTCGACCTTGGCGACGGCTGCGCGCAGCAGCTTCTCGGCTTCGGCGAAGCGGCCGCGCTTGAGTTCGAGCAGGCCCATGGCGGTGTTGGCGCGTGAGTCGGTGGGGTCGCGCTTGAGCGCTTCCTGGTAGTAGGGATCGGGCTCGGAGGAGGGGTTGTGGAACTGTTCGAGCCTGCGTCCAGCCAGGAGGAGATCTTCGGTGGTCTTCATCTGCGCAGGGGCGACGGGCGGCTCAACGGCAGGCGGCTGCGACATCTTCTTGAATGCTTCGGGCTGCCAGGAGACCAGCGTGCGCCCACCGGCGATGAGCGCGGCTTTCACCTCGGTGAGATTGAGCGGTCCGTCGAGGGTGATGGTTTCGGTGAAGCTCTTTGCGGGGTCGATGGCGATGGTCTTGCTCCAAATCTCCTTGCCATTGCGAGTCAGGACGGCCTTGGCCTGCGGCCAGGCGGCGGTGGAGTGGAAGCCGAGAAAGACCTTGCCGGCGCGCTCTTCCATGTTCACCGCGGCATCGCGAGTGGCGTTCTTGGCCGCGCCGATGGAGCGGAAGGGATACCAGAACTGCGTGGTGGCCTTGGCTTCATAGGGCTCCAGCCAACTGTAATCGGGCTGGTTGTCGCTCCAGGCGCCGACCATCAGCTCGAGATACGGGCCGTCGGTGTCGCTGAGGATGTTGTCCCAGAGGCGGCCGCTGGGGCCGGTGCCCCACGTGAAGAACTTCTTGCCCGGCACCTGGAAGCGATCGGCGACGTGCATCGTGCCCGCCTGCTTGCCGTGGTCGTAGCCGGCGAGGAAATCCTCGTCGTCGTTCCAGCAGAACATGGAGACCGAGCTGGGGTGGTTCTTCCACATGGTGACGTCGACGTTCTTGGAGTAGTCGATGCCGTTGTAGATGGACTTGCCCGTGGGCCAATCGACGAACTCGCGCTTGGCGTGCTGTGTGGCGTACTGGGTCTTGGGCGGGAAGACGATCTGATAGTCGTCGTTGGTGTGAACGGCGACGTTGGCGAAGTAGAGGATCGAGTGGGCGAAGGGAGTTGTATTCAGCGCGCGGACGTCGGCTTCCAACACGCTGGAGCCCGGACGCAGGGTGAGCCCGATGGCCCAGCGCATGCGGTCGCGCAGCTCCATTTCGCCGACCCAGACGGTCTTCGAGCCGTCGGGGTTCTCCTGTTTTCTATAGAGGACGGGGAGGAAGCTCGAGGCACGGTGGTGGTGCGGAATGTTCCACTCGACGCCGCCGCTGATCCATGCGCCGATCATGCCGATCAGGGCGGGCTTGATGACCGACTGCTTGTAGAAGAAGTTGTAGCCGTTGGTCTTGTCGACGGCCTCAAAGATGCGGCCGCCGAGTTCAGGCAACACGCAGACTTTGACGTATTCGTTCTCGAGGCAGACCTGTTTATAGGCTTTGGGCTCCTTGGTGTCCGAGAGCATGTCGTACATCGGATAGGGGTAGACCAGGCCCTTTGCGCCCTGATAGGTGCGGCCGGTGTAGAACAGCGGGTTCTTCTCCGCGGGTCCGGAGACGTACGTGGGGATGGTGACAGTTGCCTCGGTGACGGTGACCGGAGCGGCGGCGGAGAGGCAGACAGAGGTGAGGAGAGCTATGAAGGCTGCCAGAAAGATCTGGCACATGGCGGAGCCGGGGGCTCCGCGCCGGCCAGGGGGCCGGCCCCACAAATGCAGAAGAGGCAACAAATGCTGGGAAGAGGAAACAAATGCGGAAGAGGAATTCGGGACATAAAGGTGTCTTTCCTATGGAAGTATATGCAAGTCAGCGGGTGTCAGGCAGGATCGGCCCAGGGTGTGTCGGGACGCCAGGCGTCCATTGCGGCGCTCCAGACTTCGCGGCGATTGCGAAGACGGGCCAGCGTGTCTGAGTTGCGCGGGTCTCGCGCGAGGTTGCGCTCTTCGAGCGGATCGGCGGCGACATCGTAGAGTTCCTCGAAGACCGGGGTCTCTTTCGGGTAGCGGAAGTACTTCCATTTACCGCTACGGACGCCGTCGGTGGGGGAGATCCAGCCGGCGGCTTCGAAGACGTGCTCGTAGAACCACTCGTTGCGCCATTGGGGGTTCTGCCCGCGCAGGAAGGGAGAAAGGCTGCGGCCTTGCATGGATGGCACGGAGGGGATTCCAGCGAGGTCGACCAGAGTCGGGGCGATGTCGATGTTGAGGGTCATGGCGTCGACCCGGCGGCCGGAGGCGATGCCAGGACCGGCGGCGAGCATTGGCACGCGGATGGACTCTTCGTGCATGAGCCACTTGCCTGCGAGGCCGTGCTCGCCGAGATAGAAGCCGTTGTCGGAGGTGTAAACGATGATCGTGTTGTCGAGCAGGCCGCGCTGGCGAAGGGTTTCAATCATGCGTCCGGCGGCGCGGTCGACGCCGGTGATGAGCGCATAGTAGTTGCGGACTGAGCGCTGGAATATCTCCGGCGTTGAGAAGCGCACGGCCCAGCGGCGGCGATTCTCGCTTCGGGCGACGCTTTCGGGCAGAGCGGAGGTATAGCGAGTGTCGAAGGTTTTGGGCAGTGGGAAGGTCGTATTGCGATAGAGGGCTTCGTCCTCCGGGTCGGGCAGGAACTGACGGCTGTCGGGATCTTCCACATGGGGCGCCTTGAAGCTGACGGAGAGACAGAAGGGGGAGGAGCCGGGGCCGGAAGAGAGAAACTCGATTGCCTGATCGCCCATGATGGACGTGAGGTGAGGGCCGGGTTCGCCCTTTGGAAAGTACTTGCCCTGGCCGGGGAATCCGCGCCAGAAGTCGAACTCGCCTTCGGGGAGTGGCTGCTTGTCGAGCCCCCACTTGCCGATGAAGCCGGTGCGATAGCCGGCGCGGCGGAGGAGCACCGGGTAGATGCGGGAGAGCTGATCGCGGGTGTATTGGCGGTTGAACTCGACGGTGCCGTGGCAGCGTGTGTGGAGGCCGGTCATGATGCTGGCGCGGCTGGACATGCAGATGGCGGTGGTGACGGCGTGATTGGTGAACAGGGTGCCGCGCCGGGCGAGGGCATCGAGGTTGGGGGTCTTGATCAGACGGTTGCCCATCGCGCCCAGGGTGTCCCATCGCTGATCGTCGGATAGGAGGAAAAGGATGTTGGGAGGCGGGGCTGCCCGGTTGAGAAGAAGGGCCGGGGCTTTAAAGAGGTCGCGACGGGTCAGCATGGATTCAAGGAGATGATATGCCAGAGCTCGACAGGCCGGGAGTAGGAGATTACGCAGCCTTCGGCTCCTCTTGGTGTTCAACGAGGATTTCGATGGCCTCGCGAACCTCGGCGCCGAGGGCGGCGCCGGCCTTCCGGCTGGGCATGAAGGTCTGACGGGAGGGACTTCCCTTGTACAGTTCGCCGGGCAGGATGAAAGAATCGGTTTGTTTCGTCAAACGGGTGATTTCGGCCAAAGGTGTGTGGGAATAAAGGGCTTCAATCACCTGGGATTCCTGCTGGAGCAGGGCGGCGCGCTGCGTCTGGAGTTTACGAAGCTCGTTGAGGGCGCGATAGAAGGAGCGCTCGAGGTCGCGGCGATAGCGGGCGCAGCATTCGAGTTTGGCGTGTGAGGCGCCGTCGTCCGAGATTGGGTCTGTTTCAGCGAGGACGCGCGACTCGAAGCTTTCGATGCGGCGCAGGTTCCAGGCATGAGAGAGGAGGCGGCGAAAGATTTCGTTTTCGATGGCGCCTTCAGGGCGTGAATCTTCGAGGAGCCCGGCGCGGAGGGTGTCGAAAGCCTGTTTGTCCTCTTCGGCGACGTGGAGGGTTTGAGCCGCGAAGCCGTGCTTGCGCGCATTCTGAGAGACGCTGGCTTTGCCCCGAACGGTGCGAGGACCGGTGGAGTTTTGAGCATTGGCCTGGTTGGCCAGGGTTTGTGCGGCGGTCGCCATGGGATTGACTCCTGAAATGAAAATGGCCGGCGGGAAGCCGGCCT
This sequence comes from Bryobacteraceae bacterium, assembly GCA_963714395.1. Classification (GTDB taxonomy): domain Bacteria; phylum Acidobacteriota; class Terriglobia; order Bryobacterales; family Bryobacteraceae; genus JACADU01. Next base: position 66,163 of record CAVQOO010000023.1, on the reverse strand, counting down.
GACTTTCATTCTGATGAGCTGGGTCAAGAGGCAATCGCCTTTTGTTCACCCAGTACGATTGAGGGTGAAGGAAATAGAATCTGAAATCCGCTGTGAATCGACTGTTGGCGCGTCATTCTGCCAGCGCACGAGCTAGAGATCAGAGCCAGATTCCGGTAGCGCCGTTCTCCGTTCTCAATATCCGGACAGCCGACGATGCGCTCGGATTCATTTGGTGCGGTTGGTTATATACTGAACCGGGCCGGAGGGCGCGGGCGAATGCGCGAACCTCCGACACCCCGATGCTCTTTTAACTGAGGTAGAGTTCTCATGTCGCGTCCCAATAAAGGTTTCGGATTCAATCGCCGCCAGGCGCTTCTGTCGGCCACTTCGGGCGTGGTCGCGCTGACGGGCGCAGCTTCCAGTTCGGAAGTCAAAGCTGCCACTACCGCGGGTGCAAGCTGCAGCACGCCGCGGTCGGCAGTGGCCAAAACGCAGTACGGAAAGGTGCGCGGCTACGTTGAAGATGGCGTGCTGACCTTTAAAGGCGTCCCATACGGCGCCGACACCGGCGGCGAGAACCGATGGCTTCCGGCCAAGCCGCCCAAGTCGTGGGACGGCGAGTATCCAACCTTGATCTATGGGGCCAACTGTCCACAACGCCTGCACAACTGGACGAGCGAACAGACTTTCCTTTTCCAGTGGACTGATGGATGGCAGAGCGAGGACATGCTCAAAGTCAACATCTGGACGTCCAGCCTGAGCGGCAAGCGGCCGGTGATGGTCTACCTGCATGGCGGTGGCTTTACCTTCGGTTCGGCCTATGAACTCGCCTCCCAGGACGGGGCGCAGATGGCTAGGCATCACGACGTCGTCTCGGTGACAGTCAACCACCGCCTCAACGTACTCGGATTCCTTGACGTGTCGTCGATCGGCGGGCCGGCATATGTCGACTCTGTGAACGTCGGGATGACGGACTTAGTGGCAGCGCTGCGCTGGGTGCGCGACAATATTGCCAATTTCGGTGGCGATCCAAGCTGCGTCATGATTTACGGCCAGTCCGGCGGGGGCTCCAAGGTGACCACGCTCCTTGGGATGCCATCTGCGGAGGGACTGATCCACCGAGCGTCGGCGCAATCGGGCGGGGGCGGCAATCCTCCGAGCGCCGAGGAGTCCAGAGAGTATGCCAAACAGATGATCGCGGAGTTGGGCGTGAAGGAGATCGCCGCCCTTCAAAAGATCGAGTGGGCGAAACTCAACGAGATCAGCAATGTTGTCGCGGCCCGGATGAATCCGCCCATCGGCGCTAGCGGGCCGACTCCAGCGCCGGGCGCGGCCAAACCGCGGGTCGGTCCAGGGCCGACTGTCGACGGTCGCCTAATTACCATGCGGTCCTTCTACGATGCCGCGCCGGAGATTTCCAAGAACGTACCGCTGCTGTTCGGCTCAGTCAGCGAGGAAGGGAACATCATGTCCTCGCGGCCAACGGAGAGCCAGTGGCTTGCCACTCTCACCAAGGCCTATGGGGACGCAAAGGCCAAGTCGCTGGTGGAGGGACTGAAGAAGGCACACCCGGAGAAAAGCATCCGCACGCTGTCCTATATGTGCAGCGGCTCGGGGTTGAACAGCCTGAACATGCGCAACAACGTTGCTCGAATGGCAACCATGAAATACAACCAGAAGGGCGCGCCCGCCTATGCGTGGTACTTCACGTGGCAGTCGCCGATGCTGGAGGATGCGGGCGCCTGGCACACGGCGGAGTTGGCGTTTTGCTTCGACAATACCAGGCGCTGCGAACAAGGAACCGGCAATGGGCCCGAAGCCCAGGCACTTGCCAGAAAAATGGCAACGGCCTGGGCGAATTTCGCCAGGACGGGCAATCCGAGCCAGCCCGGCTTGAAGTGGGAGCCGTTCGAGCCCGAGCGCGGGCAGACGATGGTGTTCGATGGCAATTGCCGGATGATCAACGATCCAGAAGGCGAAGTTCGCAGGCTGTTGCTTGCCTGATCGAAAGACCGGCTAGAGACGGTGTTGTTGCGTTGCGAATTTATGAACATGGGTTGGATGCAAGAGGTACGTCGGCGACCAGATTCGCCGACGCGGGATTCATAGGCGGCCTTACGGAAGGACAAACGATGCCTCTGGATGTGGAGATCATGGCGGATCAGATCCGTCGAGCCTTTCGGGGCGAATCCTGGCATGGGCCATCAGTGATCGAGGTGCTGGCGGATGTTTCGGCCGAAGACGCCGCCGCCCACCCGATCGCGGGCGCCCACAGCATTTGGGAAATCGTTCTTCACATGACCGCTGGATACAGGTTAGTTCTGCGACGGATTCGCGGCGAGCATGCGGAGTTTTCGCTGGAAGAAGGGTGGCCTCCAGTGCCCGCGTTGAGTTCGGCGGCCTGGCGCGAGAGCCAGCGCACCTTGGAGGACCTGAATCAGCAACTCCAGAGCGCCGTGCGCACTTTCCCGGTGGAGCGCCTTTCGCAAGCTCTCGGCTCCGAGTACTCGGCTTACACCCAGTTCTGCGGAGCACCCCAACACGACCTCTACCATGCGGGCCAGATCACGATTCTGAGGAAGGCACTCTCGGCGTCGCGAGGAGAGGCCTAAACGGCCCCTCAGCCCTTCGGTCGTCGAGGCGCAATGCGTGTCTTCACAGGCATCGGCCTCAGACTCGCCGCCGATCGAGCCCGAAAGGTCCGGTTACCGGAACGTGAGGGTTCCGAGCGAATCGTGGGCAATCCGGAAGTTGCCTCCGAATGAACCTCGGCGGAGCGGATCGCCACAGGATGCCTGATGGCCGGTAGCCTACTCCTTGCGGGCAATAAGGCGGACGGTACGGTTGCTGCGGGAGGGAATCCAATCGTCGTCGATGATTCCGGCGTCGAGATCCTCAAGGCGGAGAACGTGGAAGCCCCTCCAGTTTTCGGAGAGTCGCTGCCAGGAGGGGTTACCGGCGACAGAAGTCTGGAAGACGACGATGCCGCCGGCTCTGAGGGCTTTGAGAAAAACAGGGGGCCATTTGGGATCCTCAGGCATGAGGTAGCAGTAGGAACAGACGATGAGGTCCCACTGGCCCACGCCGAAGGGGAAGTCGTCGTGCTTCGACTCGATGGTGTTGATCTTGACGCCGGCGGCAGCCGCTTCGGCCCGCGCTGCATTGAGAGCGTCGGGTGACATGTCGTAGCCGGTGGCATCCCAACCAGTGGCGGCGAGGAAGATAGTGTTGCGTCCGCGTCCCATGCCGGCGTCGAGGGCTTTGCCGGGTTTGACCTTGTAGAGGGCTTCCTGGAGGAGACGAAGAGGACTGGATGGGCCACCGCCGGACTTGAAGGAGGAGTTCCAGTAGATCTTTTCGCGATCGACAGACTGACGGCGAAGAACGTTAACCCGTTCGAAGCGACGGGCCGCCTCGGCTTCGGGCACGCCACGTGCGGTGAGGGTTGCCACGTAGCGCGTCCGCACGGGGATGGATTGACCAGGGGGAAGAGGTTGGAGTTGTTTCGTGAAGGCGGCGAACTCGGCCCATATCTCATCGTCAGAAGCAGGCGCCGGCTGCGCGGAGGATACGGCGAAGGCGAGGGCGAGTATACCCAGAATGGCCCAGAATCGCATTCACACAGTCTAAAAGAACTCGAAGGAGCATTGTCTTCCGGCCATGTTGGTACGTGTCTTTCGCCTCCTCCTGAGGCCTGCACACTTGCTTGAGATGTTCCACGTGAGAAGTGGTAGTCCACAAGGATCGGCTGTGGATCGTCGGCGATCCGGTCCCGCTCCGTCGTTTGAATGGAAACGTGCCCGAGAAGAAACTGAATCTGCTCCAGTTCGCCACCCGCGCATTGGCGGAACCGGGCATGCGTCCAGCGAAAATCGTGCGGCGCAAGCCTTTCGATGCCTGCTGTGCGGGCATAGTCCGTGGCGCGTGATCCGATCCCAATCGGAATTCTGCACTTCCTCAGGAGTCCTAATCGTAAATGTGTGCGGTGGGGCTCCCACTGAGGTATAGTGAGTGCTCCGCAAGGTCAAGAACGGGAATGGCGAAGAGGAGAATACGGCTATGAAGGGCGAGAAGATCTACGAGTACGATCTCGACATCACGGGAGTGACTGATTTTGGCATGAGCCTGGAGGCGATTCTTTCGGGACAGGAAGCAGTCCCACCGCAGGGGGTTCGAATCGACGTCGCTTTTGAGGGGCACGCTAGCGGTCGCTTATCAGGAAAAGTACGCGGTGTCGATTACCTTCGCCTACGCGCCGACGGCCGCATCGATCTTGACATCCGCGCAACCATCGAGACTGACGACGGGCAACGCATTTCCTTGTCCGCTGACGGGGTGGCCGTAGCGCATCCAGGTAACCCGGTCGCGGAGCTGTCCGAGAATGTGCGGCTCACGACGGCGGCCGCTAACTACGCCTGGGTGAACTCGCGGCAGATCTGGGCCCCTGGCACCGTGAACCTGGCGACTGGCAAAATTCACATCGAGGCGTACATGCAATGAACAGAACAACCGCAATGCCTGCGGCGGACTAATTGAGGATGGTTCCGGCAGATTTGCTCCTTAATCGTCGGCAACCCGGAAGGGCGTTATACGTCATCCTGGTGACAACACGCCCAGCCGAATCTACGCGGGTGCCCGTCTTAAAATCTGCACGAGGGACTGTCCCGAGCCGCCCGATTGTACCGAGAACATTTGCTCCGGGATGACCTGTCGATGCAGCCCCACACGCAATTGCCATCCTGATGCGAGCTCACCTGGTCTTCGCACCGAGCAGAATGGGGTCTGTCTCGACCAGCGTGAGCGACTTGACCATGTGCTGAGTGCCGGCTTTGTACTTCTTGAAGTGAGGAGTTTCGAGGTGCGCTTGATACGCAGCCACGTCCGCGTAGGTCTCAAAGATCCGGATCTGGGTGGGACGATCCTTGACCGATACGGCGAATAGGGTCAGCACCCCAGGTTCCAGGCGGATCGAAGCCTCGATTTCTTCTTTCAGTGCCGCCTTGTAGTGGTCGAGCTGATCGGGATCGATCTCCAGTTCGGCCAACCGCACTACGCGGCCTTGGCCCGGTTCAGCAGGTGCGTGTCGGCAGGCACAACACAGGCTCAACGTCAGCACCGAGGTACCCAGAAGGAGAAGCAGACCTGTTGTCATCGTGAACTCCTACTCAATGGTCGCAGAGGCATGTCAGCCGCATTTTGCGGTTCGGTGCAGGTTGACAGGCAGCCCCGAAAGGGAGGTTCGGAAGGACTACCTACACTTTCTCTCAGCGTCCTGAAAACGGTGGGTATTGAGAATCGGCAACGGCCGATGCCACAGCCTGACCCAAACCGGGAATGGTGTATCGAGATGCTGCGATCCCTCTGGGTTCTGAAATATCCCGCACGGTTGGCGTCAACGTCTCACCAGCGCTAGGATATGTTCCTTTGGCCTCGTGGTCTAGCGGCAGCCTCATAACAGACGTCATGCACGTCCCCAAAATCAGCATCTACGCCGGTTGCGCCAAGCTATTCGACCCATATCGAGGCAGGCGATGGATTCTGGTTCGACGTGTCGATCGAGTCGCCGTTCCGTTGATTGGCATCGGCGTCGGTTCTTACCGATCAAGGACGCAACGGGCCTTTTGCGGCAACTTGACGGGCGAACAGGCCAGCTTCCGGTTGGCGTGATCGGACCAGAGCACCGGGGTCGACCACATCTGCCGAGACTATTCGCCCATGTGGATCGTAGGCGGTACTCCACGGGATGTCACATTCCGGTAACCGGACTTCACAAGCCCATCGGCAAACGCTGCGCCGTCAGTAGGGATCAACCCGTCGGGAGGCACAACTCACCGCCGCGCGTTTTACGGCAGCTTGAGCCCCGAAGAATCCAACTCCCGAATCGTACCTCGGACTCGGTGACGGGCTGCGTTAGTCTGCCCCGGGCACGGTTATCAGAAGCAATACTTCAAACTGAACAGGATATTCCGCGGGCTCCTGATCTGTTAGGTAATGAGTCCGAAACTGGCGGGGGTGGTGATGTCGCGTCCGGGCGGTCCGAAGCTGACGTGGTTCAGAAGGTTGAAGAACTCGCCGCGAAACTCGATATACCGCTTCTCCGCGACGGGGAACTGCTTCCTCAGTGACGTATCCATGTTAAAGAACGAGGGCGCGCCCTCCGTGCCCACGCCGGTGTTGCCGAACGAACCGAGTGCCGGGAGCACATAGGCGCAAGCGCTGCTGTCCACGCCTCAGGACGTGCAGGATTGTTTATCCCGAACATCCCGAACCAGTTGTCCACGGCCCTATCGCTTATTTGCAAGACGCGGTAACGGGTTGGGCCGGACGGTGGTTGCCAGGGAGGCCTGACCGGTGAGACTCTGGAACGCTCCGGCGTAAATCGTGACCGGGAAGCCCGAGTGTGCGCCGAGGTTCTGGTTGAGGCTGCAGCCCCCAGCACCAAGCCGGCGGCGCGCGGCCAGGATGAGCCGTGCGGCTTACCCTTGCCGAACCGCAGATCGTAAAGCGGCGCCGGCGGCGGTGGAAGGCCCGCTACCCAAAACCGGCACCGGCAAGATCCTCAAGCGCGAGCTGCGCGAGAGGTACTAGAGCGGCAAGAAAACCCACGCAACTACTCACGGCTCCTATCCGTGGTGAGGCTATTTGCCGCCCGGTACCAGGATCCGGCCAGTGAATGTCTCACTCGTCGCCGCAGGTGCGGTAGCAATGAGGTCAAGCTCCAGGTGTAACCCCTCGATGCTGCCGCCCGTTCCGTGCATCACAATATGGAAGGCCACGGACACCCCGTCTGCGTTCACCGTGCGATACCCTTGCGCAGTTCCGCTCCACAACCCACCGCCGGCAACCGCGAGGCTGCACGCGCCCCAAACGTGTCCACTTCCGGGACCCCACTGCGTCCAGCCGTCGAAGTTGCCGCTGAAGACGTTCGTGAATACCCCTGTCACGCGAGAATCCGTAGCCACCCATTGCGACTGAACCACGAGCCCGCGAATGTTGACGCGGCCTGGGGGAGTGCACGGAGGTCCAAAGGGAAAGAGGCCAGTGGGGCTCCCGCCGGGGCACTCGACCGTGCCGAGAGCGATGAATGCGTCCGGACCGGCCGTTCCGGAAACGTGGGTGAAGATGGCCTGGGCCATCGTGGGGGCCGGCGACAGAACGACAATCGCCGCCAAGATCAGTAACAACCGTAGCTTCATATGGAACGTGCTCCTTTCACTTCGTCACGTTACGTCGTCGGCGCCTTCCCGGCTATAGACCACGCCTGGAAAATGGCTGGTTTTTTCCTCATCGTCCAAGTACACGGAAGGATTGAGCTTGCTGGAGTTGAGGGCCTATAATTCTCGGCAGGATGTCCAGGCGGGTGAGTTTCGGCGAGTTCGAGCTTGACCTGGAGGTCGGCATGCTGCGCAAGTCCGGCAGGACGCTGAAGCTCCGGCCGCAGTCGATGCGGGTTCTGTGCCTGCTGGTCAGTCATGCGGGCAGACCGGTCAGCCGCGAGGAAATTCGTCGCCACCTGTGGGGCGAATCCACCTTCGTGGATTACGACGTAGGGGTGGATTCCTGCGTGAACCGCATCCGCATGGCTCTGCGCGACAAAGCGCAGGCTCCACGTTATGTCGAGACGCTTTCCCGCCGGGGCTACCGCTTCATCGCGCCGGTGAACCGCGAAAGGCCGTTCGCGGAGCCCACGCTGGCGGTGGTGCCCTTCGCGAACCTGAATGGCGACCCCGCCAAAGAGTACTTCGCCGACGGCATCACCGACGCCCTGATTACCGAACTGGCCCGCATCCCGACAGTGCGTGTGATCTCCCGGCAATCCGTGCTCCACCTGAAAGGCAGCAGTCGCAAGCTCGACGAGATCGCCCGCGACCTGTGTGTGGATGGCATCGTGGAAGGAGCCGCCTGCACGAGGGCAATCGGGTCCGTCTGACGGCACAGTTGATTCTGATGGAGCCTGAGCGCCACGTATGGGCCCAAAGCTACGAATGCGACATGTCCGCGGTATTGAGCACCCAGTGCGAGGCGGCGCGGGCGATTGCCGCATGTGTGGCCACAGCGTTGCGGCCAGACGTGGCCGCGCTGCCAGCCTCAGGCGCCGGCGCGGCCGGTCGCGCCGGAGACTTGTCGAGACGTATTTGCAGGCCCGTATTGAGTGCGAAAAGATGAGCGCCGAAGGGATCGGGAAAGCGCTCCAGTACTTCCGAAGGCTGACCCTCAAGGCGCCCGATTTCGCGCCGGGTCTCGCCTGGCATGCCGCCTGTTTGTTCTGCCTGGGCTATTGGGGGCACGCTCCAATCCGAGGTGTATCCCAGCGCGAGGCATTTTGCACTGCGGGCTGTTGCCCTCGACGACAGCGTCAGCATTGCCCATGTGATCCTTGCCTGGATGAACTTGCTTCTCGATTGGGATCTGGACGGTGCCATGCGGGAGGTTCGGCGCGCCATCGAAGTGGGCCCAAGCGATCCGGACGCCCACATGTTCTATTCGACGCTCCTGTGCTTCGTTGGCCGCAATTCTGAGGCGACCGCAAAGGTTGAGTACACGCTGAAGCTCAATCCCAGCTCGCTCCTCGCAGAACCAGTATGCCGCCTGGATGTATCTCCTATATCGGGCCAGCACGCGCGGGCGGAGGCGCAGGCTAGGCGGACCATCGAATTGTTCCCGGATTCCCTTCAGCCGTCTTTCGTGCTCGGGTGGGCCGCATGGTGCCAGGGCCGGGCTGAGGAGGCGGTTGCCGTCTTGGAGAAGGCTCTAAGCCATTCGCGCGAACCTTTATCATTCGCCTACCTGGGACATATTTATGGCCGGCTCGGCCGGACAGACGAAGCCAGGCGCCTTCTCCAGGAACTCGAGCAGCTCCGCACCCAGGTCAAGCCCCGCCGATCGCCTTCGCGACAATCTACGCTGGACTCGGCGATATTGACGCGGCGCTCAATTGGCTCGAAACCGCCTACCGGCTCCGGGACGGTTACCTGTTCTGGCTTCCGGGGGCTCCGGGGCTCGATCCGCTTCGCTCGGATCCGCGCTTTACCGATCTCGTCCAACGCGTGGGGGGTCGTTTCGCCGGAGCTCTCATAAAAGAGATCAATGGAAAGCGTGTGCCTGCGCCAGGCAGGTCCCAGACTTCGAAGTGTTCACAATTATCCTGTCGATGTTGACGGATTGTCGCCGACTCGGACTTCGGCCCGGCCGTGGTCCTGAACCTACCGTCCCGCGCCGCGATAGAGACCCTCCCTGGTCGCCGAGCGTTTACCGATTCCGCCCGGAGAACGGCGTCTCCGTCTACGATCCCGGTACAGACAGGCTGCGGAACCTCAGTTGGCGGTAACAGGACTTCACAAGCCCATCGGTAAACGCTGCGCCGTCATAGTGAGGACCTATCACTCTTTGATAGGGTAAACTTAGCTCGTTCAACCAAATGCCGATGTCCACAGCAGATGACGCCAACCTGTGCCAAGTCCCTTCGCCGATGGGCAACCGCGGCATCGGACGGAGCGTCCTTTGTTAGATACGATGCGCATCGTGCGAGATGGTGCATTGTTCTCCCTTGTGGCGTCGACATACTTGCTCGTCTTGCTGCGGTTCAACCCCCGCATATTCTTACGGCATTATCCTAAGGAGATCCGAGAGATCGTCCCGCCCAAATCGGAGAAGGAGCAGCGGATGTCTATCTTGCTCGGCCTGCTCATCGGGGTTCCCTTTACTTCGGCATTGCTTTGGCGAACCGCGACTCTGGGAAGTCACTCCTTCTGGGAACTCTTCGCCTATGCCTTCGGCGTGCTTTTCATCTTCAACCTCGTTGACTTGCTCATCCTCGATTGGCTGATCGTGTGCTGGTTGGAGCCACGCTGGGTGATCCTCCCCGGCACGGAGCATATCGTGATTCCCAAACAATACCTCCATCACTTCAAGGGGTTCTTGATAGGAACCGTCGGTTTAGTGATTGTAGGTCTTGCCATCGCTGCCCTTCTGAACAGTCAGTTCTAACCTGGAGGCTCAAGTCCTGCAGACCGATCATCGCCCCTGATCAGTGGCCTACCGTTTACCGTCGTGCCCGGAGAACGGCGTTCCCGTCTACGATCCCGGTACAGCCAGGCTGCGGAATCTCAGTTGGCGGTAACGGGACTTCCCAGGCGAAACGTTCGGAATCAGTGAGACGGACCAACTACCCCGTTGCCTGATCCATTTCGATCTCGCTTTCGAATCCGGTAAACTAAGCAAACGCAGTCATGCCGCTCTCCTCTGGGACACGAGTCGGACCCTATGAGATCCTCGGAGCGATTGGCGCGGGCGGCATGGGCAAGGTACCCTGGCGCAGGAGTGTGCGGCTGAAACGCAAGGTGGCGGTGAAGCTACTGCCGCAGTTGGGCCGATGAGGAGGCGCGGCGTCGCTTCACTCGTGAAGCCAGAGCGGCGTCGAATCTTCAATCATCCGAATATCGTCTGACCTTTACGACACGGGCTCCGAAGCGGGACACGACTACATTGTCATGGAGTATGTGTGTGATCCTTGGCACCTGTCGCGTACATGTCTCCGGAACAGGCGCGCGGGCGGGAGGTCGAAAATCGCACGGACATATTCTCGCTGGGGCGCGTGCTTTACGAGATGTTGACCGGGCGGCCTGCATTTCGGGGCAATTCACCGGTGGAGACTCTCTACGCCATCATCCACAATGAACCGCGTCCGGCGAGCAACCTGAATCCGCAGTTGCCCGCTGAGGCGGTCGCGATGCTGGAGAAGGCGCTGGCGAAAGATCCGGCGGAGCGCTATCGGCACGCCGGCGATTTCGAACTGGACCTCAGGAGGCTGAAGCGTGACCTTGCGACCCGCCCGCGCACCGTGCCAGGGAAAAAAGACCGGAGGCAGAAGGCGACGTGGATTGCTGCAACTGCAGCGGCGGTTCTACTGGCGGGCGTATTCGGTTGGCTTCTTCATCGTCGAACACTGCCCACGGCCGGCCCGGCTCTCGGCTCGGTAAAGCTCGCGCCATTGACGAGCGATGGCCGTCTGGCCATGGATCCAAGCCTCTCTGCTGACGGTAGGACGTTCGTGTATTGTTCGGACCGAACAGGCAACTTCGAGATATTCCTGAAGCAGGTTTCAGGAGGGCAGGATGTTAATCTGACGAACAGTCCAGCCGACGACATTCAGCCGGCGTTCTCACCTGACGGCGCCAGCATCGCGTTTGTCTCATCGCGCGACGGCTCGCCGGAAATCCTGGACTACGGGCCGGGGATGCGTTTGATGGGCGGCAGCATCTGGGTGATGGCAGCGCTCGGAGGGAATGCGCGGCGCATTACCGCTTCCGGCAGCTTCCCATCCTGGAAGCCGGACGGTTCGCGCATCGTCTACACGAGCGGCACATGGTCCGGTCAAAGCTCTATACGGTGCCCGCGGCAGGTGGAGAGCCCGAGGAGATTCCTGTGAACTTTCCGCAGGGCTCAGTGCATCCGCAGTTTCTCTGTTGTCCGCGATACTCGCCGGACAGCCGATGGATCGTGTTCGCGATCTCTGGACAAACCATCTGGGTTGTTCCGTCACAGGGCGGCGAGGCGACGCTGGTGGCTCACGGCCACAAGCCTGTTTGGGATGCGGATTCCACAGCGATCATCTATTCGAACGCAGACCCGGGCCGGAACTACTCGCTCTGGCAGCAGCCTTTTTCGACAGCCGAGGGAAAGGCCACGGAGGAGCCGTCGCCGTTGACTGTCAGCCGTGGTTGGGATATGCCCGGCGGGCTTTCGCGCGACGGGAAGCATATTGCGTTCTCGGCGATCCACGAGCAATTCAACCTGGCGACTCATCCGTTCGACGACGAGGCCGGGCGAGTGACCGGTCCGGCAAAGCCAATCACCACGGGAAACCAGCGCGTCAGCTTCTTCAGTGTGTCTCCCGACAGCCGTTCTCTGGCTTACGATTCCACACGCGCGGCGGAGTCGCACATCTGGCGTGCGGATATCGACGGGACAACTGTGCAATTGACCTCCGGCCCGGACTTCAATGAGGGTTCTCCGCAATGGTCTCCCGATGGCCGGACGATCAGCTTTTTCCGTGCGCCGACGAAGCAATCGAAGCTGAACACCGGCGCCTGGTTGATGGCCGCGGATGGCGCAAATCCTCGACTGCTCATCGGCGGTGCGGGATCCAATTTTGTCGGCGCGGGCCGATGGTTGCCTGACGGAAGCGGGCTGGTTTATCGCCAGTCTAAGGATCAACAGCTCTACGTGTTCCAATTGTCATCAAGAGCTGATCGCCGGCTCACCAATGAACAGTCGTTGATGCCAATTTTCAATGTCAGTCCGGACGGTAAATGGGTGGTCTACCAATCGACGTTGTCCGGCATTATTGATCTTCGAGCTCGTGCCGATCGAAGGAGGCGAACCACGGACTGTGGTCGCGATCAAGCATCACGCGTATCATCCGTTTTTCTCGCCTTCCGGCCGCTGGCTGTATTACCTGCGCGATCACAAGAATCTGTGGCGAGTTCCCGGTCCTGCTCAGAACTGGAGAGCGGGCGAGCCGGAGAAGGTGGCAGGATTCGGCGAGTCGGGCTTTTGGATTGAAGACCCGCAGGTTTCCCCGGACGGTCGGCAGTTGATCTTTGCCGATGGGCGGATCACTGGCGACATCTGGTTGCTGATGCGAAACAAATAGCTCTCAGCGCGGGGACGGTGAGGTCCTCGCCGCTCGGCGTCGAGGACACAACGCCCACCGAGGACGCGCCTTACTGCCATTTCCAGGATAGCAAGGCCTCCATTCGGATGTCTAAACTATTGAAAACAAGCAAAATAGAGTTGCACCGAAGCCAATCCTAGAAGTGGATTACATCCCTGATATCGAGTACTATCGCCAGGGGTTCGAATGCGCATACTATTTTCGACAATCGGGTCGCGCGGCGATGTCCAACCGCTGGTGGCGCTGGCGTCGCACGTGAAGTCGCTCGGTCATGAAGTCCGGGTCTGCGTGCCGCCCGATTTCCGCGAGTGGATTGAAAACCTCGGCATCCCGGTCACACCCATTGGTCCAGAGGTGCGCAAGTTCGCCGCCTCCCGACCCATGGCCAGGCAGCCCCAGCCCCCGCCAACACCCGAGCAGCGGCGTCAAATGGCGGAAGCGACGGTCGCCACGCAATTCGAGACTGTCACCGCCGCCGCGCAAGAGTGCGACAGGATCGTGGCGGCCACCGCGCTGCAGGTCGCCGCGCGATCGGTGGCGGAGAAGATGGGAATTCCATACAATTTCGTGGCCTACTCGCCGATCGTCCTGCCGTCGTTGCACCATCCGCCACCGCCCTTGCCGTCTTTTCCGGGAGAGGCGGCGCCGGCGACGAGCGACAACCGTGAGCTCTGGGCGCGGGATACGGCACGTTTTAATGGCCTCTTCGGGGCGGTGGTCAACGCCAATCGTGCATCCCTGGGACTGGCGCCAGTCAGCGACCTATGGAGCGATATGATCACCGACTGCCCGTGGCTCGCGGCGGATCCGATACTCGGACCCTGGCCCGATCCCGCAGACAAGGGAGTATTTCAGACCGGCGCCTGGATCCTGCCGGACCAGCGTCCGCTGTCGCGCGAGTTGGAGACATTTCTCGAGAGCGGCGAGCCCCCGATTTACTTCGGCTTCGGCAGCACTCAGGCGCCGAATGATGCGGGCCAGGTCATACTCCAGGCGGCTCGCGCCCTGGGGCGACGGGCGATCGTGTCGCGAGGCTGGTTCGACGCATCACTCGTCGAAAACGACGCCGACTGTTTGTCTATCGGTGACGTTAATGTGCACGCCCTGTTTTCACGCGTCGCTGCGGTCGTCCATCACGGCGGCGCGGGAACGACGACCGCGGCGGCGCTGGCCGGCGCCCCGCAGGTAGTCATCCCGAATTTCTACGACCAGCACTACTGGGCACAGCGAGTCGACATGCTCGGCATCGGCGCCGCGCACGCGCCGGGCGCGCCCACGATTGATTCACTGGCTGGCGCTCTCGAGCGGACGCTGCGACCTGAAATGACTGCGCGCGCCCGTTCCATTGCGGCCACGGTGCGCCGCGACGGAACGCAAATTGCAGCGGAAAGGTTGATCGCACGATGAAATCCTTGTGCCGGACCCGATGGACTGACGACTCCACCAGGTGGGAGAGCGAAAGGTAGATTGGACAAATGGCGCTCAAACGGATGGACAACGTAGGAATCGTCGTCGATGACCTCGGAGGGTCGATTGATTTCTTTCGCGAGCTCGGCCTCGAACTCGAAGGGCGGGCCACGATTGAAGGAGAATGGGCTACCTCCGCGTCATGTTTGCCGTGGACGATATCGACGAGACGCTTGAAAGGCTCCGCAAGCGCGGCGCGCAGCTCGTAGGCGAAGTAGTCCAGTATAAAGACGCGTATCGGCTCTGCTACATTCGCGGGCCTGAAGGGCTTCTCATCGGACTCGCCCAAGAACTCAGTTGAGCGCGGTACTAGTGAACTAGTATGCCTCGCATCCCTCACTGCTTCAGGTGGGCTCGAATCCTCGCTGAGCTACCGGCCTGGGTGCGGCTCCGCCGATTCCTTTTGGGAGTTCCAATCTGTGGAGTCTGCTGCCTTGCGCAAGTGCGACCCGTCGCGTTCGTAGATGTCAGCGTAGTTCCGATGGACAGAGAGCGGATCGCTCGACATCAGACAGTATTGGTGGAAGGTGGCTCAATCACCGCCATCGGGCCGGCGGGAAGAGTCCACATTCCGAAAGGTGCACAGAGAATCGACGGTCGGAACAAGTTCTTGATGCCGGGTTTGGCGGATATGCATGTCCACCTCAAGAGTCTGACCTTCAGTGAGCTGAATACGTTGTTCGTCGCCAACGGCGTCACCACTGTCCGCAGCATGGCGGGCAGACCCGACATTCTTGAGCTTCGGCGCACAATTGACCAAGGTGGCGTGCTCGGTCCGCAGATTTACACGACAGGCCCCATCATCGAAGGACGGGTACCCGGACGCAAGTATGGGACTGGACCTGGGGCACACGTCATCCTCGACAACGCGGATCAGGCAGTCGAAGCGGTGATGCGCGACCGGCGCGCCGGGTATGACGCGATCAAGGTCTACGGCACTTTGTCGGCGGAGGAGTATCAGGCGATCGTCTCTACAGCACATGCGGCCGGTATGCCGGTCTATGGCCATGTTCCCGTTTCTGTGGGTGTCGAAGGAGTGCTCATGGCCCGTCAGGAATCGATCGAACACGTCAATGGCTACCTGGCGGCTCTCGATCGCGACTCGTCTGCCGGCGCGACAGAAAGGCTGGTTGCAGCAACGGTCAAAGCGGGTACATGGAACTGTGCCACTCTTGTGTATTTCCAGGGCACTATCCCTCCTGAAGAGGTATCGCGGCGGTTAGCCAGGCCAACCATGCAGTTTGTTTCACCCGAGTTGCGCGCTTCCTGGAAAAACGATCCTGAGCTCGCGTCCTTGACTCCGGACCAGTTTAGCCGCGTGCCTCGCTTTGTGGAGAGGCTAAAGGAATTCGTCGGAGCACTTCACCGCGGCGGAGCCAAAATCCTCCTGGGCACAGATACACCCAACCAGTTTGTGGTGCCGGGGTTTTCCCTTCACGAAGAATTGCGCAACCTTGTTGATGCTGGCCTCACTCCGTACGAGGCTATTCGTGCTGCCACAAGCGATGCGGCGGCGTTTCTCAAGAGCGCGGATCGATGGGGTACGGTCAAGATCGGGTTGCGCGCGGATCTAGTCCTGACAACGGCAGACCCACTTGAGGATGTGCGCAATGTGAGCCAGCGGGCGGGCGTGATGGTACGCGGCAGATGGCTAACCGAAGAGGAACTGCAAGCATCTCTCAAGCGCTTGGCGGCTTCTTATGAGAGCAGCACTGCACCTCGCTGAAGCGCAATGCTGGGCTCTTTCCAAAAGCTACTTGGCTGGGACGTCGTAGAACTGGTAGGTGTACGTCCAACGGGTGGACTTGCCCGGGTCGGCTTCAAGCGTCACATAGCATTCGGGTGAGAACACGGTGCGAATGGACCAGTACACGATACGCGAGATGGGACGGTCGCCGATGATACGGACGCCCGCGCCGGTTTTCCTGTTTTCGGCGACGATGTGATAGTCGGCGGCCGTTGAGCCGAAGCCTTCGAATTCGGCAAACACACTCTGGCCGGTGGCCAGTTCCTTAAGGTAGTGGATCTCGCCGCCGCGGACTTCGGCCATGTCGCCGACGAAGGGCCGTACGGCGCGCAGGTCAAAGGGGAACTTCACCCAGGTCCCAGGTCCGGTGGGCTGGCCGTCCATGACGAAGAAGTTGTGGTTGTACTGCTGGGTGACGATTCGGCGCGTGCCCGTATTTTCGAGGTTATGCTCGATGAGCAGGCGGGGCTCGTCCTTCACGAGGGTCATCGTCTTGGTGTATCGATAGGCGTAGCCATTGGGGCCCTTGACTTCGTGGATGAAGCGGATCTTGTTGGACTCGGCCTTCACCTCCCACTTGCCAGGGTCGACGATCTCATAAGTTTTGAAGGGCTGGAATGGGAGAGGCGTCCGGGCGGCGGACGACGCCGACACCGATGCGGATGAAGGTGTCGCCGGGCGCGGCTTCGGCGTATCCCATGCCTCCGTCAGCGCTGCGGAACTCCTCGACAGGGCCCATGATGGCGTCATGGAGTTTGGGATCGTAGCGTGGGAACCAGACGCCGAAGTACTCGTGGTTTTTCGTGCGCAGGCTGGCAGTGACGCCGGACCAGTCAAAGCGGGTGCCGCGATAGTAGCCGCGGTCGGGGTCGGGCAGGAGGATCTTTGCCGTGATGGCGGCGTTCTTGATTTCGACGGATGGAGCGTCGGTTGGGGGTTGGGCGGCAGCGAAGAGGAACAGGGCGATGGGCAGCATGGCTGCAACCTAGTTTCTCCTAACCGGACCGGAAAAGGAATAAGCTGTTGACGATGAAGCGCAGGGATTTCGTCTCAACAGTGTTTGGTTCGGCATTGGCAGGCGCGGCGGCGCAGGCTCCGCCGATGAAGATTACGCGGCTCGAGACGGTGTATTGGAAGTCGCGCGAGGCGGCGCCGTTCTGGCCTCATTGGACGTGGCTGAAGATCACGACCGATTCGGGCGTCAGCGGAATCGGGGAGACGTATCCAAGAAACGCAGCCGAGGCGGAGATGATCCATTCGCACCTCGGACCGATGCTGCTCGGCAAGGATCCGCGCGATATCGAGAGGCTGTGGCACGACATCTACCATTCGATCGATTTCCAGATCGCAGGAGGGGCCGAGATCCGCTGCCTGAGCATGATCGACCTCGCTCTGTGGGACCTGTTGGGCCAATCGCTGAATACGCCGGTGTGGCGGCTGTTGGGAGGGCGCGCCAATCCGCGAGTTCGGCTCTATAACACCTGCTTCCCGCACAAGTACGACTTCCTCAAAGAGCCGGACAAGATCATGCAGGAGTTGATCGACGGTTATGGAATCCGGGCGATCAAGGTCTGGCCGTTCGACGGCGCAGGGAGGCAGACCAAGGGGCAGTACATCACGCAGGAGCAGATCGATGCCTCGCTAGTGCCGGTGAAGATTCTGCGCGACAAGTTCGGCGATTCGATCGAGATTCTGGTGGAATTTCACTCGATCTGGAATGTGACGGCGGCGGCCCGAATCGCGCGTGCGCTGGAGCCATACAAGCCGATGTGGCTCGAAGACATGCTGATGCCGGGCAACTTCGCGCAGTACCGCGAGCTTGCCGAATCGACCAGATTGCCGCTGACCATCGGCGAGCGAGTGGCCGGGAAGCTGCAGTTCCAGCAACTACTGGATTCGAAAGCCGCGAAGTTCGTGATGTTCGACGTCTGCTGGTGCGGCGGCGTGACCGAGGCGCGCAAGATCACGTCGATGGCGGACAGCAATCAACTACCGTTTGCGCCGCACACTGCGGGCGGCCCGCTGCTGTTCTACGCCTCGACGCACCTGTCGACGGCAATGCCGAACCTGTGGATTCAGGAAAGCTGCCAGCGGTTCTACGAGCACGATTGGCCGTTGATGCTGGAGAATCCGCTGAAGCCTTCGCAGGGCTCGATCGCCGCGCCGGACCTGCCCGGTTTCGGAATGCGGATCAAGGACGAGGTGTGGAATCATCCCGCGGCGGTGCGGCGGGTGACGACGGCCTGACGGGGCTATCGGGCGAAAGCAATCCCGACGGCCTCGATCACCTCATGAGCCATCTGGCGTGCGCCTGCGGCGTCTTCGCGGCGGTAGAACTCGCCGGGTGTGAGGTCTTCGCTCCCGTAGAAAGCGAGTTCGCGGTCGCGGCGAAGCTGACGCGAGTGCGAGGCGATGCGCTCCAGTTTCGGCATCAGGGCTTGGGGCAGACGGTCACGGTTGTCCAGCAAAGTCTGGCTCACGTCGTGAACGCGCGGGCTCTCGATGCCCGCCGATCTCAGCAGCCCCTTGAGCGCCAGTTCCACGGCTTCCTGCGATTCGCGCACGACATCGGCCCAGCT
Organism: Bryobacteraceae bacterium; assembly: GCA_963714395.1. Lineage (GTDB taxonomy): Bacteria > Acidobacteriota > Terriglobia > Bryobacterales > Bryobacteraceae > JACADU01. The sequence goes on along the minus strand of CAVQOO010000023.1, from coordinate 47,712 downwards.
TTCTTCAGTCGAAGAACAGGTCGAGCGTTTTCAGCCGGACAGAAGCCCGGCGATAGTATCTCAGCCACTTGATTCAGCATCCGCCTCACCCAGTACGGCACGTCTTACGAGCGACACGTCCTTCAAGCAGAGGTAGCGCCTGACTGCCACAAGGAACTTGGAGACCGCCAATTGACGGTCCCACAGAACAATCCCATCGGTGGCGACCTCGAACCAAAGGCTGCCAGCCACTTCAGCCGATTCCGGCAGAACTGCGAAATGAGGTGAGATCGATTCAGTGAATTTTCCCCCGCTCCGATCCACTAACTCATCCCATCGACTGTAGATCGTGCGGTTCAACTCTGCGGCGCGCGTCAGACACAGGAGAAGATCAGTGTCGGAAGAGTCCCATGCGTCGCCTCTGGCTTGAGAGCCGAAAGAGCGATTATTGCCTGGTGGGTTCGGAGAGCCCAAGAGCATCTGCGATCTCCTGGAACGTGCAGCCGGCGAAGAAATGCAGTTCTACGACCTGGACGAGCCGCGCGTCGTGTTCAGCGAGGGCCTCCATGGCGTCGTTCAAGGCGAGCACGTCGACGTTCGGTTCGGAAGCCTGAATCGCCAGGTCGTTGAAGGTGACGTGCGCGAACTCGCCGCCACGTTTGAGGGCGGAGTGCCTGCGGGCGTGCTCCACCAGGATCCGCCTCATGGCGCGGGCGGCTGCACCCAGGAAGTGCGAGCGGCTTTCCCAGGGAGTCGAGTTGTCAAGGAGTCGAAGCCACGCCTCGTTGACCAAGGCGGTGGGTTGAAGCGTGTGGCCGGGCCGTTCGCGCCGCAGAAAGCCACCCGCCAGGAGCCGAAGCTCGCCGTAAAGCAGTTGAACCAGGTTGTCGTCGGCAGTCTGCATCGAAACGCCCCTGAAAAAAAGTTTGATCCGTACGATCGCTTTTCGCAAGCGGCTGCGCATGAGGGTCTGGAGGCACGAACGATGCAAACAGTCGAAACAAACGGAATGAACGCGATGGCCCAGGCAGGAGACCGCCAAGGGAATAGCGGAATGAAACGAATGATGATCCTGATGTACGGCGTAGTCGCCTACATGGCCTTTTTCGTGACCATTTGCTATGCAATCGGGTTCATCGGCAATTACCTGGTCCCGAAGTCGATCGACACGGGGGAGATGGGCAATATCGAGACGGCAGTGTTGATGAATGCGGCGATGCTGGCGCTATTTGCCATCCAGCACACGATCATGGCAAGGCCGGCCTTCAAGAAATGGGTGACCCAGTACATTCCCAGGGAGGTCGAGCGCAGCACCTTTGTGATCACGGCGAGCCTGATCCTCGCCGGAACGTTCTACTACTGGAGGCCGATCCCCGTCGTACTCTGGTCCGTCGAGAACCCAGTGGCAGTGATGCTGCTTCACTGCGCCTACTTCCTGGGTTGGGGCCTGGTGTTCGGCAGCAGTTTTCTGATCAACCACTTCGACCTGTTCGGATTGCGACAGGTAGTGCTGGCGGCGATGAAGAAGCCCTACACGCAGATCCCGTTCCGGATGACGATCCTCTACAAGTTCGTGCGTCACCCGCTGATGCTCGGCTTCATGATCGCAGTCTGGTCTTCTCCAGTGATGACCCTGGGCCACTTCCTGTTCTCGGGCCTCATCACCAGTTACATCTTCATGGGGATCCAGTTCGAAGAGCGGGATCTCGAGCGGGAGCACGGAGAGAAGTACCGGGCATATAAGGACAATGTTCCGATGCTGCTGCCTTACAAGGGCGCGGTAAAGGAAGAGACGATCGTGGCGCCCGCCGTCGCGATGCGGTAGCTCTTTGCACACCGGGCCGCATCACCTGTCAAGGGTGCTGCGGCCTCTTTTGCTTGAGGGCGACTGCAGCCAGGAGATCCGGCCAGGCTGGATGGCTGCGAAGCTGCGAGAACGAAGACTCCTCCAGATGCAGTCTGGCGGCGTAGCCATTCTGGGCAGCCTCCCGCAGTTGCTCGATCGCTTCCTCGTGGCGGCCTCTCATAGTGAGGAGGATTGCGAAGTTGCGACGGCTCTCGAGGGTTTCAGGATGCTTGGATCCATAGGACGCCAGATAGGAGGCGAGAGCACGCTCGAAGAGCTTTTGCGATTCGGCGAGCCTCCCGCGACGAGCTTCGAGGATAGCGTAGCTCTCGGCGATATCGGCAGTCCACGGATGTTTCGGCCCCAACGTGCGTTCACGGAGCGCGAGGCCCTTTTCGTAGTAAGGCTGGGCGCCGTCCAAGTTCTTCTCCTCGGCCGCCAAGCGGCCCAGGTTGAGGTAGCTGTAGGCAAGGACGGGGTGGTCAGGGCCCAAGACGCGCAGGCGGAGATTCAGGGCTCGCTCGTGCAGCGGGCGGGCCAGAGCAAGCTGCTCAAGGTCGCGGTACAGAATGGCGACACTGTCAAGCGCATCAGCGACGGAGGGGTGGTCCGGGCCGAGCGTGGCCTCCAACACCTTCAGGGCGCGGAGGCCGGCCTCCAGAGCTTCATCATTGCTGCCAGCCTGTTCGTGGGCGACTGAAATACCCCGCAGCGTCCGGCCGATATCCGGGTGATCTGGGCCATAGTGAGCCTGGTAGATTTCCAGTGCCTTTTGATGAAGGCGAAGCGCCTCCTGCGAGTCCCCCATATGCCAACGAACTACGGCCAGCGCATTGCAGGCCTCAGCGACGTCGACATGATTCGGGCCGAGAATGGCCTGGCGAATGCGGAGCGCGCGCTCGAACGACGCGCGAGCATCGGCGTAGGAGGCCGATCTCTGTTGGGCGTGGCCGAGGGCGATGAGGGAGGAGGCAAGGAGGCCCTGATCCTGGTTGCGCCCGGCGAGCGAGACGGCACGCCGGGCCAGTTCCAACGATTGTGGATAGAGGCCGAGCGAGTTATGCACACGTGCCAGGGTTTGTGAAAGGCGGGCCTCAATGAGCGGATCCTGCTTGAGTTCGGAGGAGAGACTGGCCGTGCTTCGATCGAGCAGTTCCTTGACCGTGATAATGGCACCTCGCGATTCGTTCGGATCGGCGGTTTCGAACAAACCTGTGAGGAATGCCGTCACGCGGCGCGAGGTTTCGGCTTCGAGCACCGCTGCCCTTTCGGCCTGATGCGTGCGAAGCAACGCCATAGTGATGCCGGCCGCGCCTGCAAGGACAGCCATCACGGCAACGGCTGCCGCGGCGACTCCGGCAGTGTTCCGGCGAAGGAATTTCCGCAACCTGTAGCTCGGGCTCGGAGGGCGGGCATGAACGGGCCTCTGGCGGAGATAACGCTCGATGTCCTCGGCAAGGGCGGAAGCCGTGGGATAACGTTGTGCCCTTTCCTTGTCCACGGCTTTGAAGACAATCCAGTCGAGATCACCCCTGAGTTCCCTCAGCAGCGAATGAGTCGTTGTGGAACGCGAATCGGCAATTCGGTGGTGCTCCGCAGGATCCAGTTTCTCCAGGCGGCTACTTGCATAGGGGAAGGGCGTGTTTGCATCGGTCAGTTCGGCCAGGAAGCCGCAGCAACCCGATCTCATCGGGATCCCGCGGCAATACCCCGGCCAGGACCTGGTACAGGATGACACCCAAGGAGAAGATATCCGATCGTGTATCTACGTCAAGGCCGTCGAGGCCGGCCTGCTCCGGACTCATGTAGGCCGGAGTTCCCATTGTTTGACCGTGCAGCGTGAGTCCAGTTGTTCCGGCATGAGCCTGCCCTACCGCCTTGGCAATGCCGAAGTCGATGATCCTGGGAATCGTTGTATTGCCATCGCTGGAGACGAGGATGTTGGAGGGCTTGAGGTCGCGATGAACGACGCCCTTCTGGTGAGCGTGCTGGACTGCGTGGCAGATGAGGACGAACAGCCTGAGGCGTTGGCGGAGGGTGAGACGGTTGGCATCGCAGAATTCGGTGAGCGGCCTGCCCTGGACGAGTTCCATGACAAAGAACGGCCGGCCGGCTTCGTCCTCGCCCGCGTCAAGGACGCGCGCTATGTAAGGATGATCCATGACTGCCAATGCCTGCCGTTCGGCCTCGAATCGGGCGATCACCTGGCGGCTGTCCAGGCCCAGCCGCACGATCTTCAAAGCGACGCGCCGGCGCACGGGCTCCGTTTGCAGAGCCTCATAGACGATGCCCATGCCGCCTTCGCCGATCGGACGCACAATGTCGTAGACACCAATTCGCGAAGGGTGCCTGTGGAAGGTCTCCTCCAATGGTGTGTCGAGTAGAGCCGTGCTTTCATTCGAGCGCAGCAGGCGGAGTACACGCTCGCGCAGAGACGAATCAGGGCAGTGCAACTCCAGGTAAGCCTGACGGTCGCCAGGGGCGATATCGAGGCAGGCGTCAAACAGTTCGCGCTCGGATGCGCCGGGAGACTGCATGGCGGTGGGATCCCGAGATTACTGCTGACTGTTATCGTAGCTTCCACCGCTGACCCAGGCAATCCCGTCCCTCGCAAGTTCCAGTCTCAGGGCGCCAGACGGGGGAACGCCGTTATCCGGAGTTTGGCGGAGCCGTAGGGGATCAGTTCGACAGTTTCGAGCGGGTCGGTGCTGGTGACGGGGCTCGGCGGTGGGGGGGCGGCGGAGCCGTTCAGCATGCCCCAGGACGGCAGCCGGCGGGCCTTCACTTTGATGGAGAGCGGCGCGCCGTCGGGCGAGAAGGGGTACTGCGAAAACGGCTTCTCGGTGACTTCGGCGCCGTCGATGGCGGCGAGCGCGTAGTTCCACGGCGTGCTCGGGTGGACTTCATAGTCAGCGGCATTCAAGTAGCCGTAGTCCTTGAGCTTGCGCCAGTCTTCGCCGATCTTGAGCGAGAAGACCAGCGGGCCTCTTTCGACGGCGATGGAGTTGTTGAACCAGGTGCTGGAGCGGACCGGCATCGGGAAGCGCAGCGTGACTGTGTCGTTAGCCTGCCATGTCTGTTCGAGGTAGAAGAAGGCCCCGGGATTGATGCGGCCAGTGACCGGCTTGCCGTTGACGAGGATCGACGCCTTGTCTGCCCAAGCGGGGATGCGCAGTATGAGTGGGAACCTGGTGGGCTTCGCAGGGTTCACGGTGAGCTTGATGGTGTCCCGGAAGGGGTAATCGGTGTCCTCTGTGATCGTCACCGCAGTCCCACCGCGGATGGTGGTTTTGACTTCGGACGGGCCATAGGCGATAGCCGCCAGCCCGTCGCCAGGGGCGGCCATCCACAGGCTGCGGATGAACTTGGGCCAGCCCTGGTGGAAGTTGGCCGTGCAGCAGCCGAAGTTGGGTTCGAGACCGAACAGGTTGGAGTCGGGGCCGTTGGTGGTCCATTCGCGCTTGTCGCGGGAACAGAGCACCTGGTTGGGCTGCTGATCGTACTGGTGCGTCCACATGTCGGCTGAGAAGGTAGCGGGCAGGGCGTTGTAGGTCATGCGTTCGAGCCGGTCGGCGAAGGCGGCGCGGCCCGTGACGGAGATGACGTGCTCGAGCGAATACATGGCCTCGACGACGGCGCAGACTTCGGTGCCCTGATTGGGCGAATTGCCGGCATAGTGTTCGTCGCCGCCGTGAACGCCCTGCGGCATCAGGTGGGACTTGTCCATGACTTCGAAGAGGCGGTCGACGGCCGCGCGGTCTTCGGCGGAGCGTGAGATGACGCTCCAGACAGTGGAGGTCTTGATGGCCATCGCGTTGTTGACCACGTGCGAGGGCAGGCCGGATTCGGTGCGGTTGACCTTGAACGGGTAAACGAAATGATTGAAGTGGTGGCCCCAGTCGTAGCCTTGTTTGGCAAGGACCTTGGCGAGTTCGAGCAGCTTTGGATTGCCGGTGCGATTGTAGGTCCAGATGAGCGGGACGATTTCGTCGGCCCAGCGGTAGATGGCCCAGGCGCGCAGGGGACGCTTTTCGGCGTTGGCCAGATGGTGGAGCAGATAACGCTCCATGAGTGGGACGACACGCTTGTCGCCGGTGGCTTCCTGGTACTCGATGAGGACCTTGAGCATGATCATGTTCGGCCACCAGTCGTCATTCTTGGGAGGGCCGATGGCGCCGTCGGGGCGCTGATTGTTGAGTGTCCACTCGACCCAGGATTTGGCCTTTTCGATCAGGCGGGGGTCGTCGAGCAGGTAGGCGGTGGGGACGAGACCGTCGAGATAGTAAGGCCCTCGCTCCCAGCCTTCGCCCGTGCCGCCGCGCCATGCCGAGTCCTTGGCGCTCAGGGAGGGCCAGAACTCGTCGAGGTGGCCGGTCTGGCCGTCGGCCTGGATGCGAAGCTGACGGAGCAGCCAGCCCTTCGGCTTGACCGAGCCCAGGGGCAGCATGTCGAAGGCATTGGGCGCCAGTGGAGCGCGATTGGGGACCGGCTGGGCGGCGGAGGTGAGAACGAACACAAAGATAGCGATAGCGGGTCGCATCGGTATCAAGCTTATCGCGGTGTATCGTGGTCTGGAGATGGCGAGTCGAATCCTGATCGCCGGTATCGGCAACGAACTCATGGGCGACGACGGGCTAGGCCCGGCGATGGTGCAGCGGCTGGCGGCGACGTACGAATGGCCGCCCGAGGTCGAACTTCTGGATCTGGGGCTGGCCGGATTCGACCTGGTCGACTTCATGAGTGGCCGGGATGCCGTCATCCTGATCGACATGCTCGACGTCGAGGGGCGCGCGCCAGGCCACCTGGTGCGCTATTCGAAAGCGGAGCTTACTGGCAGCGCGACGTCGTTTCGTCTTTCGCCGCATGAGCCATCGCTGGGACAGACGCTGCGGGCGGCGGAACTGCTGGGCTGCGGTGCGGCTGATGTGGTGCTGATTGGCATTGTGGGGCGGTTGTTCGAAATGGGGTCACGGATGAGCGATGAAGTGTCGGAGGCACTGCCGCGATTGGAGACCATGTTGATCGAAGAGTTGCGGCGCTTCGGAGTGGAGGTTCCGCGGCGTGATACGGCTGATCAGAATTTGGGCAGCGACTTCAACAGTGAGAATGTCGACGCTCCGCGAGCGAATTCGATGGAGTGAATCGGCGACCAGCCGGAACCATCGGAACCAAGTCCGACAGCGCCTGATATAACGCACCGATTCGCGTTTTTCGCCCATGAGGATCACTGCATATCCGCGGTCCTTGAAGAAGAGCCCGCGGTATTGGAGTTCTCCTGAATCGGATTTCCAACGGTCGCCGGAAGGTTGCCCGAGTTTGCGCACGATGGAGCTGTAGTCGTCTTCGCGAGTGAGTTCGAGGTAGGCCTGGTCCTTGGCAACGAAGGTTGGTTTGGTCGAGGGGGTGAAACGGATGAGCGCCCAGACGGCGACGACGAGGACAAACAGGGACACGAAGGCGACACCGATGAGCTTTCCGATCTTGGAATCAGTTCCATCGGACGAGATTCCCGTGATGGCGGAGAGTCCGGCTGGCGGGGGAGCAGTGTCATGACCCAGGGAGGCGGCGCGCATGAGGGGGGAAGCCTTCATTTCGAGAACGCGGTGCCGGACGGGCCATACGGTGCCCGACTTGTACTCCAACTCCTGAGTGAGGCCGACAATCCGAACGGGCTTGTCGGTTTCGGAGATCTGGCCGAAGAAGGCGCGCGGGATGGCCACCTCGAAGCCCTCTTCGATATTGCTAACCAGCATGTCGCTCCAGGTGGCCTGAACCAGTTTCCACTCGTTGGAGGCGACTCCGCCAATGGGCGGGAAAAAGGCGAAGGGGCGGTCAAGTAATTCGGCCTGGGGTGGCGCCGGAGGCGTGCTCATAGGCTCTGCCTCATGGTAATCGATGCGGCATGGGTGTATAGATGGAGTGGGAAAGGAAGCGGTTCATGTCGATCCGTGACCAGGAAGCACTTAATTATCATTCCAGTGAACCGGCGGGCAAGGTGTCGGTGGTACCGACCAAGCCGTGCCGCACACAGCGGGACCTGAGTCTCGCATACACGCCCGGGGTAGCCGTGCCCTGTCTGGCGATTCACGAAGATCCATCGAAAGTTTACCAATACACGTCGAAAGGCAACCTCGTTGGGGTGATCAGCAACGGGACTGCGGTGCTTGGGCTTGGCAACATCGGCGCGGCGGCGGGCAAGCCGGTCATGGAGGGCAAGGGAGTCCTCTTCAAGAGATTCGCCGACATCGACGTCTTCGACATCGAACTGGACACGGAGGATCCCAAGGAGATCATCCGCACCTGCCAATTGCTGGAGCCGACGTTTGGCGGCATCAACCTGGAAGACATCAAGGCGCCGGAGTGCTTCGAGATCGAAGAAGAACTCAAGCGCACGATGAAGATCCCGGTCTTTCACGACGATCAACACGGAACGGCGATCATATCGGGCGCGGCGTTACTGAATGCGCTGGAGATCGTCGGCAAGCGCATCAGTGAAGTGAAGATCGTGTTCAGCGGGGCCGGGGCGAGCGCGATTTCGTGCGCGAACCACTACATGCGAATGGGGGCCGCGCTGGAGAACATCCTGATGTGCGACACCAAGGGCGTGATCCACAACGGACGCACCGCGGGCATGAACAAGTACAAGGAGAAGTTCGCCCGCGAGACCGACAGCCCGGACGCTGGAAGAGGCCATGACAGGCGCGGACGTCTTCATCGGACTGTCGCAGGCCAACTGCGTGACGCCGGAAATGCTCGTAAAAATGGGGCCGCGCCCAATCGTGTTCGCGCTGGCCAATCCCGACCCTGAAATCGCCTACGAGACTGCCAAGGGCGCTCGAGCCGACGTGCTGCTGGCGACCGGCCGCAGCGACTATCCGAACCAGGTGAACAACGTCCTCGGCTTCCCGTTCATCTTCCGCGGGGCGCTGGACGTGCGGGCCACCGCCATCAACGACGAGATGAAACTCGCCGCCACCCATGCTCTGGCCGAGCTGGCGCGGATGGACGTGCCCGATTCCGTCCGCAGGGCCTACGACGTCGAGCAGATGGAGTTCGGCCGCGAATACATCATTCCGAAGCCATTCGATTCGCGGGTGCTGACGCACGTAGCGCCGGCCGTGGCGCAGGCCGCGATGGAGACCGGCGTGGCCCAGATTCCGGTCGATCTCGACGAATACAGGGAGAGCCTGGAGCGCCGCCTGGGCAAGAGCCAGGAACTGATGAGGATGATCATCCACAAGGCGCAGAAAGCGCCGAAGCGGGTGGTTTTCCCTGAAGGCGACGAGGACAAGATCCTGCGCGCAGCCAGATCCTGATCGACGAAAAGATCGCCAGGCCGATACTGCTCGGCGTGGCTCAGAAGATACTGGCGCGCGCCGAGGTTCTGCACCTGCACCTGGACGGCGAGGTAGACATCGTCGATCCCGGCGAGACTGAGCTTGCCGATCGCTACTTGCCAGAGTTCATGCGATTACGGCAGCGAAAAGGTGTGACACACACGGAAGCTCCTCACCTGCTCCTGAACCCGACGCGGTTCGGCGCGATGATGGTGCACTGCAATGACGCCGACGCGCTGATCGCGGGCATCACGCAGCACTATCCGGACACGATCCGGCCGGCGCTGGAGGTGATCGCCGAGAAAGACGGCATCGACAAGGTGAGCGGAATGTACATGCTGATCACCCCGCGCGGACAGGTGTACTTTCTGGCCGACACGACGGTGAACATCGAGCCCACGGCGGAGGACCTGGCCGAGATCGCGGTGACGCTGGCCGACACGGTTCGCAGCTTCGACGTCGAGCCGAGCATCGCCATGCTGTCGTTCTCGAACTTCGGATCAGCCGCCATCCGCTGGCGGAGAAGGTGGCGCGGGCGACGGAGCTGGTCCGGCAGCGCCGGCCCGACATCTGCGTGGACGGCGAGATGAAGGCCGACACGGCGGTTGTCGAAGACCTGCAGTCCGACTATCCGTTCAGCCGCCTGGGCGGAGCGGCGAACGTGCTGATTGCGCCGAGCCTGGAGGCGGGCAACATCGCCTACAAGCTGCTCATGCGGCTGGGCGGCTGCGAGGCGATCGGGCCCGTGCTGATGGGATTCTCGCGGCCGGTGCACGTTCTGCAGCGAGGCGCCGAGGTCAACGACATCGTCAACATGGCGGCATTGGCCGTGGTCGAGGCGCAGGCATTCGAAGCCAGGATGGCGGTGGTGGAGATCCCGCGCTGAATCGGGACGCTCAGAGAGTGCAGGCGCTGACGCCGATGACGGTATTGGCGAGCGTTTGAACATCAGCGACGTTCTCCAGGCCATCGCGGTTCAGGTCGCCAAAGCCGGGGGGCCCGATCAAGGCTCCCAGTTGGAGGTTGACCAGGCTCTGCAGATCCATCACGTTGTCAAGGAATCGCCATTGTAATCGCACCTCGAGCGGGGTCCCGCCGAGTATTCGAACGCACCCAGGTCGTACGGCGGTGTTGCCGCCTGGCTTCTCCTGTCCGGTGCTCGACATACTGCCAAACAGGCACGTGCGCCGACAGAGCCGGGGGACTGAGTGAAGTCCCCTGGTTGATGGCCGCCGAGCCTGAGGACAGCCTGTAATTCAAGCTCGCCTCGTTGATGAAACCCGGGGACGTTCCGATCGATCGATGTCCCATCATCAGTCACCTGTCCCCAGCAGCCCGGCTGAACGTGTTCACCCAGGCCCGGCTTGAACCAGTTGTGGCTCAGCAGAAGCCTTCCGTACATGTCGAGCATGATGAGGGTGTCTGCCCGGCGCGGTGACATAGGCAATGTTGTTTCGAAAGTCGCATGTTTCGTCATTGGTCGAAAGCCGGAACAAGCGTCGTGCGGTCGGTTCGCTTCGAAACCATTGTGTTGTTGTAGAAGAACAACGTGCCTTTGCGGTAGCCACCGGTGATTTGCGCTGTCGCCGCCATAGTGCACCATCTGCTGATTGCCGTCGCCGGCCGGCTCGATCAGAATGTTCCCGTAGACGAAAGTCGAGTGGTAGCTTGGGTCCGATTCGATAGGGCCGTTATCCGCGGCATCCACCAGGTCAAGCTGCCTGTTGCCGCCTTGAATCCAGTTGTAGCGGACGACGAGACCGGCCGAGCGGTCCTTCAGGTTATTGCCGGACGATCCTGCTTTCAGAGGGCCGAACCGGTTGTACTGGAAGACCATGCCGATCGCTGACGAGTAGTCGTTGTGCTCCTGCGAGCTGCCGCTGTTCCCGTTGTCGTAGATATAGTTCGCTTCGACCAGGAAGTCCCGGGACGGCACTGGTGGGCAGACGAGCCCACGAACAGACCATTGCCGCTGTCGTGCAGAATGCAATTGCGAATCGTGATGTGCTCTCCCTTTTCCACATATATCGACTGCGGCATTGGCGATGTAGTTCTGGGCCGTCCCGTTCGGGGCGGTGAACGAGTAGGGCGGCCTGGCTCCGCGGATCTCGAGGTTCTCAATCGTGATGTAGCGCGGCATCGTATCAGCTGGGAAGCTTGCTCCGCCGATCTTCAAGACGCCCCGGTTCTGATTCCAGAAGTCGAGGGACGACCGTGTTGTCGCACCATTACCGTCCAATATCGGGCAATTCGACCGTTCGGCCCACGAACCCCTCGCACGATGATCGGATTCGTTGCCGCCCCTTGCCGGCAAATTATAAACTTTTCACGGTAGGGCGTGGACCTGTAGTGGATCAAAACCAGATCCCCAGGCTGCAAAGATTCCCAAGGGACTGCCCCGATGGAGGTGTAAGATTTTCCGATCCCAACCTCGTAAGTCGCCGCGGCAATTAATCCTGAATTAATAACAAACAACATTAATTTATGTAGGGTCACAAAAACCTCTTGTTCTTCTTTAAATATCGGAAGCGCGCCTGTGAGAGCATTAGTTGAGAAACCCGATGGAGCTGGCGCCAGGACAAGCTTCCTTTGCAGTTGAAGGGCCAACCCTAGTCGAGGCCCAGGCGGCCGATCGCATCTTCGGCCTGGGCAGCGCTCACGGTAAGCGAGCCGGGCAATCGCAAGGGCGACTCGGTTTCGTCGAACATCGCGAAAAGGCAAAGCTTTGCGATTGCGTAGCGTTCATTGTCAGCCAACTCCCGCCCGGCGCCCGCTTCTCCAGCGTTCGAGCGCTGCATCGGGAAGCAGAATGGATATTGGGTTCCAGTTCTTCCGATCGCCGCTTGCGGAAAAGACATACTCCCGGACCGCCGGCCGGTTGCGGTAGCCTTCAAAACAGTATTCGTAGGCGTAGCCGCTGAGCGCCGCGTAATGCTTCATGCGGCGGATGGCCGGCACGCCTCGGAGGAGGTCCGGCGACGGCGATTCCTGCGCCGCCGATTCGGACTGTCGCAATCTCTTCAGGAAGCTGATCACGAAATTAATCATGACGCATCTTGGCGAAAGGGATCGAGTACTTTAACGCCGGAGGCTACTTCGAGGCACACGAAGTGCTTGAAGATAGAGTGGGTGCGTGCGGAGCGCCAGCGAACGATACTTTCTGCAGGGTAGTCATCCACATGGCGGTGGCATGGCATCATGCCGAAGCCGGTAATTTTTCCGGGGCAGTGCGGCAGGTGGAAAAGGGGCTGAAGAAACTCGCGGGATATCTTCCGCGGCACCAAGGCGTGGAAACGGGCACACTCTGCAGGCAGGCGCTTGAGTGGCGGGATGCCTGGGTGGCGGGCGCGCGTGCTGAGGGTCCGGCTATGATCGTGTTCAAGCAGCCATGAGAGAGTTTTGGGTGACATTGCTGTGCGGCCTGGCGGTTTGGGCGCAGTCCGCGGCGGTGCAGCAGCGACGGCTGCAGACTGCCTGCGCGGATCGGGAGATTCAGGAATTGGGCCTGGAATGTTCCCTGGAAGAGCCCTGCAAGGCATATCTCGAGATCACGGGCCTGGAAACGGCAGGCATCAAGCTCTTCCTGGCTGGTAATTTCCATACCGAGAAATTCACGCTCGAGAGCGTCCTGCTTATGAGCGAGGACGGGGGCGCCACTTGGGTGGAACCGCATCCACGGGTCCGCGGCGCTTCGCTCGAGCAGATTCAGTTCTTCGATTTCGAGAACGGCTGGGTCAGCGGACTCGTTGCGGGCAGCATCGCCAAGGACCCTTTCTTCCTCAGGACCTCGGATGGCGGGAAGACCTGGCGGCGGCTGCCGGTTTTCGAGGACACCGAGTTTGCCACGATCGAACACTTCTGGTTCGAGTCGAAGTTGCAGGGGCAGATGGTGCTCAATCGCAGGGGGCAAGGCGCGTCGCGTTTCCATCGAATGGAGACGATGTCGGGAGGCGACAGTTGGATGCTGCGTGAAACGACGCCCAAGGCGCCTCCGCCCAAGCGCGCGCGAACGGGCATGTCGTTCAACGCAGACTGGCGCGTGAGGGCCGACGCGGCAGCCAAGGCGTTTCGCGTCGAGCATCGTGTTGCGGGACGCTGGGGGACGGCCGCCCTGTTCGCCTATGAAGGTGGAGTCTGCAAGCCGAATCCGCCTCCTCCGGCATTGCCCCCCGCGGAAGAGAAGAAGCCCGATGCCACCAAACAACGTTGAGTTGGAACTGTTCCGGCAGATGTTTCAATCCATCCCCGAAGAGATGGGGGCGGTGCTTCGCAAAACGGCCTTCTCGGTCAATATCAAGGAACGGCGCGATTACTCCTGCGCAATTTACGACGGCCGTGCCCGGACAATTGCCATGGGTGACCACATGCCTGTGCACCTTGGCGCCATGCCCATGTCGGTGGCTGGTGTGCTGGAGCACTTTGTGTTAGGGCCGGGTGACGTCGCGATCGTGAACGATCCGTTTGCCGGAGGAACGCACCTTCCCGACATCACCTCGGTCGCCGGTGTTTTTCCTTCGAACGCAAAGCGGGCGATGTTCTATGTTGCGACGAGGGCGCACCATGCCGACGTTGGCGGGATGAGCCCGGGGTCAATGCCACTGGCCACCGAAATCTATCAGGAAGGACTCAGGATTCCGCCAATTCTACTCGTGCGTGGCGGGGAAATGGATGAAGGACTCCTGCGGCTGATTCTGGCCAACGTGCGAACGCCGGAAGAGCGCGAAGGCGACCTGTTGGCGCAACTGGCCTCAATGCAGCGCGGGCAATCCCGGCTACTGGAACTGGTGTCGCGCTACGGGGCGGCTCGTGTGGCGGGCAACGCAAGGGCACTGGACAGCTATGCGTGCAGGCGAATGAAAGCCGCGCTTAAGACCCTGCCTGAAGGGAGCTTTTCATTCGAGGACTCGCTGGATGAAGGCCTGCGGATCCGCGTGCGGATCACGCTGGGGGGCGCGCGCGCCCATATCGACTTCACAGGGACGGATCCTCAGGCGCGGGCGCCGGTGAACGCAAATCTGGCGATCACCAAGTCGGCCGTGTTCTATGTGTTCCGCTGCCTGTTGGAGGACGAAGCCCCGGCCAACGCCGGGCTGTTGGACCCGATCGAAATCGTTGCGCCGGAGGGGACGCTGGTCAACGCGCAGGCTCCGGCGGCGATGGCGGCAGGCAACGTGGAGACTTCGCAGCGGATTACCGATGTATTGCTGGGCGCCCTTGCACAAGCGGCGCCAGAACGCATCCCGGCGGCCAGTCAGGGCACGATGAACAACATCAGTTTCGGTGGCATCGATCCGCGCACTGGCCGGAGCTTTGCATGGTACGAAACGATCGCGGGGGGGATGGGCGCCAGCGCTCGCGGCGACGGGCAGAGCGGCGTTCATACACACATGACCAATTCCTGGAACACCCCTGTGGAAGCATTCGAGGGGGTCTACCCGGTTTGTGTTCGTTCCTACAAGGTGAGACGCGGGTCTGGCGGGGCCGGCCGGCACCGCGGCGGTGACGGCATCATCCGCGAACTCGAGTTTCTCGCCTGCGCCGACTTAACGGTATTGAGCGACAGGCGCATTGGACGTCCATACGGCCTGGCCGGCGGGGAGGCGGGCCGGGCGGGCGAGAACGCACTGATCCGGCAAGGCAAGAGGTCGTGGTTCGGGGGGAAAGCGAGGCTCGACGTTCATCCCGGCGACATTCTGCGCATCGAGACTCCCGGCGGTGGCGGCTTCGGAAATGTAGAATAAAAAGGTTTGTCACAACCACCGTTCCGCTTCTCCCACCAGCAGCAAATCGGCTTGGTTTTCCTCTGCACCATCTTCGGAGTGGCCGCGCAGTACTTCCTGAAAACCAGCGCGTCCGCATTGCAGGCTGGGGCGCTCATCTCGGCCATTTCGAGCCCTGGCCTCTGGGCTGGGCTGGTGCTGTACGGGATTAACACAGGGTTGTTGATACTGGCACTCAGGGACGGCGAGCTCTCGCTGCTCTACCCCGTGATTTCGTTGACCTACGTATGGGTCACCATCATGTCGGTGAGCGTGCTGGGAGAATCGTTGACCTTGACGAAGGCCGCCGGGATCGCGCTGATTTGCCTGGGCGTGGCTTTTCTCGGCCGGAAGGAAAGCAAGTGACCACACCTCTTAAGTCGATCCTGCTGGTCCTGATGGCGAGTTTCATCGGAAGCTTTGGAGCGGTCTTTCTCAAGGCTGGAGCGGGTCGCCTGCACCGGGATGTCAAGACGCTGCTTTACAACTGGCGGCTCGCCGCAGGCATCGGCATGTACGTCATCTCCCTTGTGTTCTATATGGCGGGGATCCGGGAGGGTGAGTTAAGCATTCTGTATCCGATGGTGAGCCTCGGCTACATCTGGACGATGCTGTGGTCCAGGCTCTTTTTCCACGAGCCCATCTCGACCAGGAAGATTACGGGACTCGTGCTGATTCTGGGCGGCATTGTGATGCTGAATGTGGGCAATCGCTAGCCGCTTCTCCTCACGTTTCGGGCGCGCCCGCGTCGATACGGAATCCGATGAGACACTTCGCAACGCTTTCGACGGCCGCCATGTTGGCCTGCATGCTTCACGCCGAGCCGATGACCACCAAGGAGCGCGCGCGCCTGCTCGCTCACCTCGAGATGACGGAGACCTGGCTGGCGGATGAGATCAGAGGCCTCTCGAAGGGCTCAGTTGGAGTATCGAGCGCAGCCGGACAAGTGGAGTGTTCTCGATGTGCTGGAACATCTGACTCTCGCCGAGCCGCAGTACTGGAAACAGCACCAGGAGGCGATGAAGCGGCCAGCATCGGGGGAAAAGTCGCCGGCGACTGACGAGGAGATCCTCTGGTACGGGATCGACCGTTCCCGACGGGCGAAGACCGGCGAAGCCCGCACGTCCAAGGGAGAATTGAAGGACCCGGCCGCGGGCCTGGCATCGTTTCTGAAGCTTCGCACGGAGATCAAGGAGTACTCGCTGCACGACGACCGAGGATCTCCGCGGTCATCCTCTGGAAAAGGGCGCGTTGGATTGCTACCAGTGGGCGCTGATGATTTCGACGCACTCCATGCGCCACATCCTGCAGATTCGAGAAATCAAGGCCGAGCCGGGCTACCCGCGAAAGTAGACTCCGGCGACTACAACGGTTCGGGGATCGTGTATGGCGCGCGGTAGTTGCGAGTGAGCAGCCTGTTGGCTTCCGCATCGCCGCTGAATGTCTCCGCGGCCGGGTCAAACTTCAGGGAACGGCCGGTGCGGTAGCTGATGTTGGCCAGATGGCAAAGCGAGGTTGAAAGGTGGCCTTCCAGGATGTCTCCGGCGAGGTCTTCCCGCTTCCTGCTGCGCACGGCGGACAGGAAATTCTCGAATTGGGGCCGAGTGTCCCAGATCTCACCCTGGGCCTTTTCGTCCATCGCCAGCGAATGTTTTTCCCCGGTGTAAACCTGGAAGCCTTTGCTGTCGACACACAAGTAGCCGTTGGATCCGTAGAAGATGTTCCCAATCGTGTTGCCGTCGAAACTGACGGATCCTTCGCTGTTGGTGATCAGGCCGCGCACTTCGAAATGAATCTGGATCTTGCCGTAATCGAAGACGGCGTACTGCGTGTTCGGCGTCTCCTGGTCGTCGTCGTAGACGAACTTGGCGCCTGTTGAAGTGACTTTGCGGGGATGCTCCTGCAGGCCAAGGCCCCAGCGGCAAATGTCCATCTCGTGCACGCCCTGATTGCCGATGTCGCCATTGCCGTAGTCCCAGAACCAGTGCCAGTTGTAATGGAAGCGATTGGGGTTGAACGGGCGCTGCGGGGCGGGTCCGAGCCAGGCGTCGTAGTTGACCCCGGGCGGCACGGGGCCGTCCGGCGATTTGCCAATGGTGACGCGGCGCTTGAAGCAGAGGCCTTTGGCCATGTAGAGCTGGCCGATGATGCCCTCGCGAAGCAGTTGAACGGCCTTCATCTTGTGGGCGGTCGTGCGGGACTGCATTCCCACCTGAACGATGCGTTTGTGCTTGCGCGCGGCCTCGACCATCTTGCGGCCTTCAGACAGGTTGTGCGAAGCCGGCTTTTCGACATAGACATCCTTGCCGGCGCGGAGAGCCCAGATAGTGCTCAAGGCATGCCAATGGTTTGGGTTTGCTATGGAGACGGCATCGATCGACTTGTCGTCGAACAGCTTGCGCATGTCGGCGAAGCCGGCGGGCTTGGGCTGGCCGAGCTTTTCGGCGTTAGCCTGGGCCCGCTCGACGTTAGCCTGGTCGATGTCGCAAACGGCGGCCACCTGCGCAGTGGGTATCCGTGCCAGGAACTTGATATGGTCGTTGCCGCGGCCGCGTACGCCGACGACGCCCATCCGGACGCGGTCGTTGGCGCCGGCCCAGGAGGTGGCAGCCGCCGCCGTGAACAGCCCTGGGGTCATGAGAAAGGAGCGTCGATGCATTGGTGATCCTCCTGCAGCAGATTCGATGTCAGGAGGATCATATCAAGGGCAGCACGGCCCTTAGTTGAACCGGGAGGTCCGCAGGAGCGTCCCCCGCATGGGCGTAGGGGGCGCGGGCTCGGGCTCGGGCGGCGGCACAGGCTTGCGAACGCGGCCGTCGAGATGGGCGTTGATGCGGTCTTCGCGCGCCTTGGCGAACTTGGGATTGCCGGGCTCCAGCCCGCTCACCTCACTTACCTCGGCATCGGTGACATCGAGGGCGGTGGGCAGGTACTTGGCGAAGTGGTTCTTGATGCGATCCTGCACGATGCGCTGCTGGCTCTTCAAATGCAGGTACAGGATCTCTTCTCCTTGCGCCTTCGACAACGCGCCATAAATCTGGCTGGCCTTGGAAAGCTTGGCCGATTTGAGAATGCCTTCGAGTTTCTTGGCGTGCGTCTCGAGTTTCTGCCACGGCGCTGCTTCGTCCTTGGTCATCTTCGTGTTCTCGATCAGAGCGGCGCGCTCCTTGGCCGAGAGAAGCTGAGTGAGGCAATACAGGGAGATGGCATACCAGTCGGTGGGGAATGGAGCGCCAAACGGGATCATGGCCTTCACTTTGGCGACCTTCTGGAAGGCGGCCGCGTTGAGTTTCGGGCCGGTCAGTGCGGGGGAGAACAACTGAAGCAGGCCTTCAGCCTCGAGTGCGGTCAGCACATCGAGAGGGTTGTTTTCCAGTGCGATCTGCTGCAGCTCGGCAAACAGCGCGCGGGGCTGGATGTATTTCTCCACTTCAGCCTCGCGCGCGTTCCGGAATTGCGACTGGGTGCGCTCCTCGATGGTGAAGCCGAAACGGGCCTGGAACCGCAGCAAGCGGAGGAGCCGTATCGGGTCGTCGTAGAGGGTGTAGTTGGAGGTCGCGCGGAGCTCGCGGCGTTCGAGGTCGGAGGCGCCGTTGGTCGGGTCGATCATGAGGCCGCGCGAGGCACGATTGAGTGACAGGGCAATCGCATTGATCGTGAAATCGCGACCCCGCAGATCCTCATGAATCGTCGAGGGCGTGACTTGTGGTTTGGCGCCCGGCTTGGAGTACTTCTCAACGCGCGCCATGGAGACCTCGCAGAGAACGCCGTTGGGAAAGCGCATCTCCACCGCCTTCCGGTGCTCGTCCGTTGCCAGAATCTCCGCCTGGTTCTTTTTGGCTACGTCCTTTGCTAGCTTTAGCGCTGGGCCTTCGACGGAGAAATCAAGGTCGCGGATGGCGAATCCGCCCAGCATGTCTCGCATGGCCCCCCCTGCAAGGAAGAGGCTGACGCCCAGGTCGGCGGCGGCGGAAGTCACCGCGCTGAGCGCCGAGTTTTGCTCGGGGCTCAGGTGGCTTTCCAGGTTAAACATGTAATCGCTCATGGCAGCTCGATTCCGGACCTCATTCGGTTGGAGGCGCCCGAAGCGGCGGCTGCGCCCCGGGGATGGAATTGGTCGACAGTTGTGCGGAGGCGGGACTGCGCCACGTGAGTATAAATCTGCGTCGTGGCGATGTCGGCGTGACCAAGCAGCGTTTGCACGCTACGCAGGTCGGCGCCGCCTTCGAGAAGATGGGTTGCGAATGAATGGCGGAGCACGTGAGGAGAGAGTTTTCCGCGGACGCCCGCCTGCAGGCCGTGGAGTTTCAGAAGCTTCCAGAATCCCTGCCGGGTCATGGGGCCTCCGCGGGCAGTCACGAACAGAGAGCCGCTGGCGTGGTTCTTCAGAATCGCCGGCCGGCAAGACTCGAGATAGTCGCGCACCGCGGCTTGCGCTTTTGAACCGATCGGGATCAGGCGCTGCTTGCTTCCCTTCCCCGTAACCCGAAGATAGCCAAGGTCAAGGTTCAGATCCGACAATTTCAGGCAGCACAACTCGGAGACCCGCAGACCACAGGCGTAGAGCAGTTCGATCATCGCCTGGTCGCGGACGCCTGTCGCCTTGTTGAGGTTCGGGGCCTCTAAGAGTCCTCCGACCTGTTGGCCCGAAAGATACTTCGGCAGGTTCTGCCATTGCTTCGGGCTCTTCAGCAAAGCGGTCGGGTCGTCAACGATCAACCCTTCACGCAAGAGGTAGCGGCAGAAATTTCTGAGCGTGGCAAGGTGGCGAGCCACGGAGCGAGGAGAGAGCCGACGCACATGCCAGAGAGTCGAGGTATCGGCGAAGTGCTTCAGTAGAAGGGAGTTGCTCGATGTGATTCTGTTGACACCAAGCTGTCAAAGACCGCAAATCGAGCGAATAGGCCGATAGCGAATGGGCAGACAAACCCTTCTCGACACGGCAGAACGAAAGGAAACCCTCCGCCGCGGCGGCTAAACGAACCAGATTCGCCATCGGTGCAATGATACAATACTTCCGTAATTGTTTGAAAGAAAAGGGTACTCGACCGCGACATCCGCAGGCGGCCAGGAAGAAGCAGGATTTGGGCGTTTCCACCACCAAGAGGGTCCTTATTGACCGCTTCGACCGAGCCCCTATCCGAGGCTTTGTCAACCCGCAGGGACTTGACCGGCAATGATGGTGTTGCCCTGCTGAGCATTGATGGACAAGCCTCCGTTGTCCCCTATGAACAAATAAAGATTCTTTCTTTTGTTAGAGATTGGGATGGCAAGAGCGTTCTGGGCGAACGGCGGGAGTTCCTGGCACGGCCCAAGACGGCGGGCGTTTGGGTGGAGATGCACTTCCGGGATGGGGACCGATTGGAAGGGGTGATCGCTTCCAATTTGCTGCTCGTCGATGCAGCCGGCTTTACGGTTACACCGCCGGAGACGGCTGGCAACGCGCAGAAAGTGTTTGTGCCTCGACAGGCGTTGTCCGCAGTGAACGTGTTGGGTGTGGTGGGAGGAAAGCGGACCAAGAAACAGCCTCGCGACTCCACTCAAATCACTTTGTTCCCAACAGAGTAGCGCTGACGGGATGCGGCAGAAGCGGATGCTCGCTCACGGTGTCCCAGCGGTTGGGGTCTATGTTCTGAACAAAAGTCAGATTGTCCACCCGGAAAGTCCTCGAGTAGGGACAATTCCGCCAAAGCTCGCGGGCGGTTTCAAGCGTCTGCTCAAATGCCGGTCCCGGAATCTCCTGGCCGACGGTCATATGCGGATGGAACGGAAAGTACTCTTCGTACCATAGAATTCCTTCGCTCAGGACTGAGTGGAACTCTTCGATCTGGCGCCATCCGCGCTGAATTGAAAGATAGATCACCCTTGTCGTTTCGAAGATCTCCACGTCGCCGAGGGTTACCTCAAATGGAGACAGTTGCTTCGAGCGCCGGTTCAACTCCTGAATCAGGTCGGAGGAAGGAGCGCGGAGAGCGCGAGGAGGAAGGAGAGTCACATGAGACTGAAGCCGACAGCCTGTAACCAGACTGGAACGCAACTTATTCAGGTAGCCGCCGAGGGGCTCGGGGACATAGCTGACGAGAGCATAAAAACCCTGGTGCCCGCTACGCGGACCCAGGCCACTACTGTGGCCGTTGGTGAACGAATCCATTAAGCAACTTACCCGGCGCCTTCATTGTACCCGGAATGGGAGTGCCATTCAGGCCAGTTCAGTCAATTCGGTTCCAGGCCAATGGTACTGAAACCTGGATCTAAGCCGCCGAAGTTGCGGCGGCGCTGTTTTGGAAAGCCGGATCATCCGATGTGGTCTTGATTTCCTGAACAACCCAGCGCGCTTCCTCGAAACCTACATACTTACAGATGCGGACATCTCCGGAATCGGTTTCAAGAGCGTCCCCGATGTCGAGCGCGCAGGGAGAGCCGCGCAGGATCGCCCAAGCATCGTAGAAGTTCAGGGCGTCCACCTCTCCGTCGCCTTCATAGTCCCGCGGTTTAAGTTGAGCGACCCCGCTGAGGTGCGGCGCCCACCTGAAATGCTGGCGGGGTGAATCTTTCATGCGATGGATCCGGAAGCGGGGCATGTTAGTTTCCATTCTGGAGTAAAACAAAGTTGCACGGAAATGGTTTCGCACAACGATCCCGATTGTACACGAATTGTATATGAGAGCAAAATGGGACGATGAAGGGTATGGACTTAGACCTCGCGACCGTGCCCGAAGGTGTGAGCAAGGTGCTTGATCTCGCGGGGTGGCCCACACGCCGGATGGGGCTTTTGTGCGAGCCTGCCGGGGCAGTTCAGGCGGAATCGGCGCTGCGCAAGCTCTCTGCGGGCGCCTCCGTGTTGGCGGGGTTGTGGCTTTACTGCGGCCGGTTCGAAGAGTCTCATTCGATCTCGCAGGAACTACACACTGCCGAGGGAAGCTACTGGCACGGCATTCTGCACAGGCAGGAGCCGGATGACTGGAATGCCGGCTACTGGTTCAAGCGCGTAGGCAAGCACGCGATCTTCGAGGATCTGAGCAATGCCGCCCAAGGCGCGGGCTACTCCAAGCGGCGACCGTTGGGACCCTGCGGCGTTTATCGAGTTCTGCGCAAGTGCGCGTCGCGAGGGCGGCGAGAAGGAGCGACTGGCGAAAGAAGTGCAGCAGATCGAGTTTGGGATGCTTCTCTCCTGGTGCATCCGGCATGGGAGGATGAAATAGCCCATGATGCGCTGGATAGGTTTGATGTTGATCGCCGCGGTTGCCTTGGTGGGATGGTTTGCCTTGAAGCCCGCGGAGCCCCCTGAGATCGTATTTGCGCGAGCAGCGAAGCAGCGGCTGGAGAGCACACTGGCGACCAATGGGAAGACTGAGCCGGTCGCCTGGAAGCCCGTGGTTGCGGACCGGTCCGGGCGGGTCGAGCGGGTGCTGGTGGAGCGAGGGTCGAGGGTCAAGGAGGGCCAGCCTGTGGCGATTCTCGACTCCGGCGCGGCCGAATCGGAAATCTCCTCGGCGGGGAGCAGGGTTGCGCAGGTGAAATCGGAACTGGCTATCAGCGAAAGTGGAGGGCGATCTTCGGAACTTTCGCAGATCGACGCTTCCGTGGCCAGATTGACTATTGAGAGGGATGCGGCAGCGCGCGAAAGTGCCAGCCTGGAGAGGCTGCTGAAGAAGCAGGCTGCCACTGCCTCGGAACTGAATGCGTCGCGTGACCGTGTGGCTACGCTGGACGCACAGATTGCCGGAGAGAAAGCCAGGCGCGGGGCACTGGTAGCCCCGGTCGAAGTGGAGGCGCTCAAGGCCCGGTTGCGCGATGCGGAGGTGACGCTGAAGGCGGCAAAAGAACGTCTTGAGAAGGCAACGCTGAGAGCGATGCAAAGCGGGGTTGTCTATGAAGTGGGCGTGCGAGCGGGCGAGTGGGTGGAGGCGGGGGGAGCCATCGCCAAGATTGGCGACACGTCCAGACTGCGTGTTGTGATCTACGTCGACGAGCCTGACTTGGGGCGCGTTCGACCTGGAATGAGTGTCGTGTTGAGTTGGGACGCGATGCCTGGGCGCCAATGGCAGGGCGAGGTGAAGTCGGCCCCGGTTGAGGTGGTGACTTTGGGGACAAGGCAGGTGGGCGAAGTGATCATGCTGGCGGACAATCCTCTCAATGACCTCCCGCCCGGCGCAAACATCAATGCCTCGATACGCTCCCAATTGATCGAGAACGCCCTGGCGATTCCGAAGGCCGCACTGCGGCGGGAGAATGGCGGATTTGGGGTCTACCGGCTGTCGGGTGAGAAGGTAGAGTGGCGCGCCATTGAGGTGGGAGTTTCAAGCGCCACTTTTGCTGAAGTGCGCGGAGGAATCCAAGAGGGCGACGCAGTCGCGCTGCCTTCCGAAGCTGCACTATACGGCGGCATGCCGGTTCGACCGCGATACAAGTAGCCTTGTTTCAGAGCGAATTGGGGACTGCAGGAAGCAGGCGCTGCTCCAGCGGCAGGTTCCGGTCTTCCGCGGCGATTTGCTCTGCGTAGTCGACACCAGCCACCGTGATGTGGAAGCGGTTGTTATCCCCACGGATCAGAAAGCCTCGCTCCTTCAGGTACCAAAGTGAAAACTCAATGTGCTCCCGGGGGATTGCCAGCAGGTCCTCCAGTTCGAAGATGCCGAGCGTCGGCTGATGCGCGTCGCGGACTCTCTTCAGATAGAGCGCATGCAAGATAGCGAACCGTTTGGGCTTCTCCGAGGGAAGTCCCCGGGCACCTTCGGCGCTGTGGAAAATCTTCCATTGCCTGTGCCGGTCGGACGAGAACTGCGCGTCATAGCTGGCTCGACGGGCGGGGTCGCCCAGGACTTCGTAGGCGCGGGTGATTCGCTTGAACTCCTCCTCGTCGCCGGTGTCTTTGTTATCCGGGTGAAACCGTTGCGCCAGCAGCCGGTAAATGCGATGAATCGTGTCCGGATCGGCCTTTGAGTTGACCTGCATCACCTCGTAGAGGTCAGCTTCTCCGCTCAGGTCAGCCGCTGTGAGGTGGTAGTGTTGTTCGTCTGAGGCGGCGTACTCCAGGCCAATCTTATAGCGCCCGCCGGTGAGAGACTTACACCAGCAGACGCGGACCCATGGGTCCGAACGGACTCCCGCCTCAATCGCAGCTGGGGAAAGTTGCAGGTGCCAAAATGTGTCCGCCGACAAGGCTTGGCCCGTCTCGATACCCAAGCCTTCATGGGTGGAGTCGAAAATCCTGGCCTCGAGGTCGAGGCTTTTCCCGTGATTGTCCCTCCCGCGCAGAACACACTCGAGCGGAAGGGGTGTTCTGCCTCTTCTTTTTCCCCGGCGTTCTTGTACTCCAGTGGCCATCAATTGTAGATTCGACTGGTGGCGGGAGCGGGCGAATCAGTGATTCGCCCTAGAGACAGATAAGAGAAACCCGACTACTTCGCTGTGGGCGGCTGGGCTGGGGGCTTGGCGACTGACGAAGGGGCTGGAGGCGCTGCGGGGACAGCCGGGCCGAAGTATGTGTCATCGAGAACCGGTTTCGATGCGGCGCGGAGGCCTTCCATCGTCTTCCGGGCACCCTCGGTTCGGAGGCGCTTCTCGATCTCAGGTTTAACGGTGTCGTAGGACTGAGAGGAACGCTCCTGAACCTGAATGAGGTGGTAGCCGAACTGGCTCTTGATGGGCTGGCTCAACTCATTGATGGGCAAAGAGAAGGCAGCCTCGTCGAAAACGGGGACCATGCGTCCGCGGGTGAAGGAGCCGAGATCCCCGCCCTGCGCGCCGGAGCCGACGTCGTCGGATTCCGCTTTCGCCAAGGTGGCGAAATCCTCGCCTTTGACAATTCGTTCCCGCAATTGCTTCATCTTTTCAAGCGCTTCGGGGTCGGTGAGATCTTTCTGGTCCTTCTTCAGCGGTACCTGGGAGCCCTGAAAACGGATGAGGATGTGGCGCGCCTTGGCATTCTCGTACTCTCCCTTATGCTCCTCATACCAGGCCTTTATGGCCACCTCGCTGGGCTTACTCGATTCAATCAGGTGGTTATACAGTGCGGCGGCCAAAGCGTTTTGTTCCTGGAGGAAGAGCTGCATTTTGACCGCAGGTTTCTGGTCGATCTGGAGCTTATGGGCTTCCTCGCCGAAGGTCATGACTTCAGCGATTTGCTGGGCCACACGGCGGCGGGCTTCAGGAGTTTCGCCCCCCAGTTCGGCTTTCACGTTTGCCGGCAGGCTCTTGAAAAAAACGTCGAACTGGCTACGGGTCATGGACTTGGAGCCGACGGTGAATACCACTGGATCGGTGGCGGAAGCCGCGGGCTTAGCAGCGGCGGCAGGCTTGGCAGGGGCGGGCGCTGGTTTAGGCGCCGTGGTTTTTGCCGGCGGGGCAGACTTGGCGGGTGCAACAGCCGGTTTCGTGGATGCCGCAGCGGGCTTTGGGGCAGGTGCGGGAGCTTGAGCCCACAAAGCGGCGCCCAGCATCGACAATAAGAGTACACGCATTTCTCCATGGTACCCCGAGGCAAACATATGGAATCGTCCTCCAAAGGACGCCGGCAAGCTGAGCGGCCGGACAAGAAGCCAGTCGACTGGAAGGCGATCTGGCCGGATGTCCGGGCGCTGATCTACCCACGGCGGTGGCAGCTTGCCGGGGGCTTTGTCCTGATCGTGATCAGCCGGTCGGCCGGGCTCGTCCTGCCGGCATCCACGAAGTACCTGGTGGATGACGTGCTCGGCAAAGGCAGACACGAGTTCCTGGGGCCGCTGGCAGCCATCGTCCTGGTAGCAACGCTGATTCAATCGGCAACCTCCTTCTGGCTGACGCAGATCCTGTCGAAATCCGCCCAACGGCTGATTGCCGAGCTCCGGTGCAAGGTGCAGGCGCACGTCGAGCGGCTGTCCGTGAGCTTCTTCGACAAGAACAAGAGCGGACAACTGGTTTCCAGGATCATGAGCGATGTGGAAGGCGTTCGGAACCTTGTGGGTACCGGGTTGGTGGATTTTGCCGGCGGGCTGCTGACGGCGGTGCTGTCCTTTTTCATCCTGGTCCGCATCAGCCCGCTGATGACCGGCCTGGCCCTGGCGATCGTCCTGGTCTACAGTTTCGTCCTCCGCCGGGCGTTCTCCACGCTCAGGCCGATTTTCAAGGAACGGGGCAAGATTAACGCGGAGGTGACCGGGCGGCTGACCGAGTCGCTGGGCGGAATTCGCGTGGTGAAGGGCTATCACGCCGAGGAACGCGAGGAGCAGGTGTTCCGTCAAGGAGCAGGCCGCCTGCTGGACAACGTGTTGAAGTCAATTACGGGCGTCAGCCTGCTCAGCCTGTCGGCGACGGCGTTGATTGGGCATTGTGGGAGCGCTGGTGATGTACATCGGAGGGAGGCAGATCATCGCCGGAGATTTAACTCTGGGAGGATTCGTCACATACACGGCCTTCCTCGCATTTCTGGTCGCGCCCGTATTTCAGATCGTCGGGATCGGGACTCAGTTGACGGAAGCCCTCGCCGGCCTGGAACGGACCAGGGAGCTGCTCAACGAGATGCGCGAGGACGCCGACCCCAATCGGGTCTATTCATTGGGCGAATTGAAGGGAGATGTCGCTTTCCAGGATGTGCAGTTCGCCTACGAGGAAGGAAAGCCGGTCCTGCAAGGCGTAAGCTTCGACGCTCCGGCGGGCACGGTGACGGCATTGGTGGGGTCGTCGGGGTCGGGCAAGTCGACGACCATCGGGCTGGTCTCGGCATTCCACACGCCTCAGTCAGGCCGGGTGCTGGTGGACGGACAGGACCTGTCGAAGGTGCGTCTCGATTCCTACCGGCCGCAGCTCGGGGTGGTGCTACAGGAGACGTTCCTCTTTGACGGAACGATCCAGGAGAATGTCGCGTTCTCCCGGCCCGACGCGAGCCGGGAGGAGATTGTCAAGGCGTGCGGCATCGCGCGCGTCGACGAATTCGCTGAGCGTTTCGAGGAAGGCTACGACACGGTTGTCGGCGAGCGCGGGGTGAGGCTTTCCGGCGGCCAGAAACAGCGTGTCTCCATTGCGCGGGCGATACTGGCCGATCCGCGAATCCTGATTCTCGACGAAGCAACCTCCAGTCTTGACAGCGAGACAGAGTCGATGATTCAGGCAGGGCTCGAATTTCTGATGCGAGGGCGGACGACCTTCGTCATCGCCCACCGGCTATCGACAATCCGCAGGGCGGATCAGATCCTGGTCATGGAAGAGGGCAGGATCGTCGAGCGAGGGAGGCACGGCGAACTCTACGCAGCCGGCGGACGCTATCGCGACCTGTATGACAGGCAGCACAAGCTGGAAGGAAACCTGTTCCTCGCTCCAGGCGAAGGCGATAGGGTTGAGGAACCGGTGAATCCGGCCTAACTCAACAGTTCGCGCCGGTAGTGCTCGATGGCGACACGAACCAATTGGGAACGCGTGCGGACTCCGGTTTTGGAGAACAGTTGCTGCAGGGAGGCCTTGATGGCGCTTTCGCTGACGTGAAGGCGTTCGGCAATCTCCTTGTTGGCCATGCCCTCGAAGACACCGCGGAGCACTTGGCGGTCACGTTCGGTAAACCGAACCCGGCGGCTGGTCTCGGCCGATGGCGCGTCGGCGAGCATCTGCTGGTATTTCGGATCCAGCCAGGTCTCGCCTCGCTGGACAGCCTTGATGGCCGCGATGAGCTCTTCGGGGGAATTGTTTTTGAGGAAGATCCCGGCCACCCCGGCGCTCATCATCTGCCTGACCTCGGTGCGGGTGAGGCCAACGGTGACGATCAGGATCTTTCCTGCGATCCCTTTCTGGCGTGCGGCAGCCACCACTTCGCTTCCCCTGCGGTCGCCCAATTCGTAGTCCAGCAGAATGAGTTCAAGGTGAGAGTTCTCGAGACAAATGAGAGCTTCATCGACAGTCGAACATTGGGCCACGACCTGGAAGTCGGACTCTGCCGCGAGCAGCCTGGAGAGGCTCTCACGAAACAGCGCGTGATCGTCGACATGCAGGATACGCGTCATGGATGTACCTCCGTGGACTCTACTCGTTGCGCCGGGAATGTCAAATGCCGCCGGATCCTCCGGCTCGGCTTGTAGCCGGATGCGCATCCTGCAACCGGCCTGACCGGGCTCATGGATGATTTCGCCTCCGCCTGCCCTGACGATCGCCCGAGAGACAAACAAGCCAAGGCCGGAAGAGTCAACACCGGACTGAAACGGCTTAAAAAGATTTTCGGAACTGCTGATGCCCGGACCTGAATCTTCATGGGTGATTTCGATGCACTCGCCGGCCCGCCTGGCGTGAATCGCGATTCTGCGAACCGGCGATGCGGACATGGCCCGCAGGCTGTTCCTGGTGAGATTCAGGAGAACCTGGAGGAGGCCATGGTGGTCGCCGAGAGCGAGCGGCAGACCTGGCTCGACCTCAATCTCCAAGCGAGCTTCGGCAGCATCAATGCTGGGGAACTCGATGACGGAGAACTCCTCCAGCAATTCGGCCACGTTGACGGAATCAACTTCGGGATCGCTCGTATTCTGCAATTCGAGCGTAGCCAGTTTGGCCAGACCTTTGGATAGAGTTCCGAGCGCGTGGAAATCCTCGTTCCCGGCAATGCCTGGAATTCGGCCCAGATTGGCATGAACCACACCGATAGCCGCACAGATATTTCGAATCTCGTGCGAGACGCTGCCTACAAGAACGCGGGTGGAGCGCAGCAGGCTTTGAAGGCTGGATTCCTGCAGGTCGCGGATGTCATCGCTCGAGTCTGTGATGATCGCGGCCAGTCGAGGGCCGCCGGGAGTCTGGAACGTGGAGAACCAGATGCAGGCCAGGAATGAATCGCCGGAAGCGCGCCTGCCCCGGCAATGCGCGGCCGCCCGATAGGGATTCCCGGCAGCCTGTTCGCTGAGCAGGTCAGTCATCATTGGAATGAACTCGGCGATGCTTCGACCTGGCAACGCTCCGGCTTCGAGGCCGAGTAGCCTGTGTGCGGCCTCGTTGGCGAGGTCCACGCAACCGCTTGGCTCCAACATGACGATTGCAGCCGGGCTGGACTCGATCAGGGTCCGGAGTTGCAGTTCGGCTTCGTTGCGAAGGCGAATCTCGCGGTGGAGTGCGTCGTAATGAGCCAATACCAGACGGCGATTGCGCACCAGTTCGCCCGAGAAAAGCCCAGCAGCCGCATAGCTGATCATGACGTACACTGCACGGGTTATACCATCGGTGTCCCAACTGTAAGGATGAAACTCTTCCCGGAGGAGCGCGAGGACCAGTGCGAGGGCGACGACCTGAAACCGATTCAGGAAGAGCGAGCCGAAGATCATCGGGACCGTATACAGCATTCCGAGCGAGATTCTCGGGTATGCGTAGGCATCCAAGGCTGCAATGGCAGCGATGGATGAAGCGGTGATGAGGAGTCCAACCAGCCTCGGGAAATCGAGGATGCGGTCGAATCCGATTCGCTCTGGCGGGCTCGGGATACCTGTCATTGCAGCGGCTTTGAGATCCAGTTTATCGAACCAGGGCAATCAGGCGCGCTCGAAACGTCCGTCTCTCAGCAGTTTATACCGTTGGCCGCGCCATAGGATGGTGTTACCGAAGAAGCCGGCAAACCAGAAAATGAAGCTCAGGACGTCCTGTATGGGGACAGCCCACCAAAGGCGGCGAGTGAGCGGGTCGGCGAGCACCAATTGGGACACGGAATGCGCCGACCAAGCACGCAGCAACGCCGTCGGAACAGTGAGGGGCCACCATTGTGGCGCAGCGGCGACCAGCATCAGCAGGATGGGGATTGGGTTAGTGAAGATCTGTCCGATGTAGCCCGCCGGTCGCGAGCGGCGCGTAGACCTGTTCCAGCGAAGCCTGTGGGCGAAATTCGCCCGCAGGCCTTGCGACCCGATACGATGCTCGATGACGAAGCTGGACAGGATAACTCCGTGGCCGGCTTCGGCGGCGAAGCAGCCCAGGACGAAGTCCTCGGCGAGGTATTGCGCCAGGCGCGGCCAACCTCCCAGGGATTCCAGAACCTTTCTGCGGGCGGCGATGGTAGGTCCCACCGCGAAGCGAACTCCCCCCTCCACCAGCCGCGCCACCAAAGCGCCACCCCAGAACTCGGTGTTCATCCCGATGGCCTCCAGGGTTGACCACACCGAATTTCCCGGCGCGGCACGGTAAGGGCAGGTTGCTACCGCGAGGCGCTCATCCTGAAACTCCGCTGCGATGGTGGCGAGCATGGCAGGGGCCACGCGAATATCGGAATCGCTCATGACAAGCAAGTCGTGAGCGGCAGCGCTCATCATGGTCTGCAAGCTCCAGACCTTGGCATTGGGGTAAGGGGGCTCGCCTGTCACAAAGGTGCGGACCGGAATAGCAGGGTATTCGAAGCTCAGGCGCCGGGCCAGCACCAAGCCGGGGTCATCCGCCTGACGAGCGGCGAACAGCAGCTCGAACGCGGGGTAGTCCTGTTCGAAGAACGAACGCAGGTTCTGTTCCAGTCCTTCGTCAAGGCCGTGCAGCGGCTTGAGCACGCTGATGGGCTGGGCGCGATCGAGAGGCGGCGGTCTGACGGCCAGATAACGCCGGACCGCGACAACCGTCAGCAGACAGAACACCCAGGACCCTGCCAGCAGCAGCGCCAGCGCGAGCGTGAGTACTCCGGACATTTACTCGCCGAGGGACCGCGACTCGATCGCCTGTTTGATCCGCGCCACTACCTCGTCCGCCGGAGCAGCGCCGACATCGCCGGCCTTCCGGGCTCGCAAGCCCACCTTGCCATCGGCGGCTTCGCGGTCGCCGACGACGAGCATGTAGGGCATCTTCTGCAACTGCGCTTCGCGGATCTTGAAGTTGACCTTCTCGCTGCGCGTCATCGATCTCGACGCGGATGCCGGCCGCCTTCAGCTTGTTCAGCACCTGACTTGCGCGTACTCGAGGTGCCGGTCGGTGATCGGCAGCACGACCGCCTGCACCGGCGCCAGCCAGACCGGGAACGCGCCGGCGTAGTGCTCGAGCAGGATGCCGAAGAACCGCTCGACCGAGCCGTACAGCGCGCGGTGCACCATCAGCGGCTGATGCGCCTTGCCGTCCTCGGCGATGTACTCCAGGTCGAAGCGGCGGGGCAGCGTTGAAGTCGAACTGCACGGTGGAAAGCTGCCACGGGCGGCCGATGGCGTCCACCAGCTTGACGTCGATCTTCGGGCCGTAGAAGGCCGCTTCGTCGGGCATCACCTTCGCTTCCATGCCAACCGCGTCGACGGCGCGGCGCAGGGCGTTCTCGGCCAGCTCCCACTGCTCGGGCGTGCCGTCGTACTTGCCGCTGGCGCCGCCGTCCCAGGTGGAAAGCTCCGCCTCGTAGCGGTCGAAGCCGAAGGTCTTCAGGACGTCGATGGCGAACTCCAGGCAGTTCACGATCTCGTCCTCGATCTGGTCCGGGCGTGCAGAAGATGTGCGCGTCGTCCTGCGTGAAGCCGCGCACGCGCAACAGGCCGTGCAGCACGCCCGAGCGCTCGTAGCGGTAGACCGTGCCGAGTTCGCCCAGCCGCACCGGCAGGTCGCGGTAGCTGCGCTGCCGGTCCTTGTAGATCAGGATGTGGAACGGGCAGTTCATCGGCTTGAGCTGGTACTCGGCGTCGTCCAGCTCCATGCCGCGTGAACATGTTCTCGGCGTAGAAACTCGTAGTGGCCGGAGGTCTTCCACAGGTCGGCGCGCGCCGATGTGCGGCGTGTAGACCGAGCGAGTAGCCGCGCGCGAGGTACTGCGTCGCGCATCCAGTCCTCGAGCATCTTGCGGACCATGCCGCCCTTGGGGTGGAAGAAGATCAGGCCCGGGCCGGCGAGTTCCTGAATGCTGAAAAGGTCGAGCTCCTTGCCGAGCTTGCGGTGGTCGCGCTTCTTGGCCTCCTCCAGCTTGTGCAGGTGCTCGTCGAGGTCCTTCTGGGTGAAGAAGGCGGTGCCGTAGATGCGCTGCAGCTGCTGGCGCTTCTCGTCGCCCTTCCAGTAGGCGCCGGCGATGGAGAGCAGCTTGAACGCCTTGATGCCGTTTCGGTCGAGGGCACGTGCGGCCCGCGGCAGAAGTCGATGAACTGCGGGCCCGAGCGTGTATTCGGTGAAGATCTCGCCGGCGCGCTCCTCGATCAGTTCGCACTTCATCGCTCGTCGAGCGCCCGCGTACTTTTCGCAGCCCTTCCTGCTTCTCGGCGTAGGAGCCGCGCTCGTAGGGCAGGTCCGCGTCCTGCATCTCCCACATCTTCTTCTCGATCTTTTCGAGGTCCTCGGGGGTGAAGGGCGTGTCGCGGTGAAAGTCGTAGTAGAAGCCGTTCTCGATGGGCGGGCCGATGCCGAGCTTGGTCTCCGGGAACAGTTCCAGCACGGCCGCGGCCAGCAGGTGGGCGGTCGAGTGGCGGTAGACTTCGAGCGCTTCGGGGTCCTTGCGAGGTCAGGATGGCCAAGCGTCGCGTCGGCCTCCAGCGGGCGGGTGAGGTCCCACAGCTCGCCATTGACCCGGGCGACCACGGCGTCGTCAGCCAGGCGCGGGCCGATGGAGCGGGCGATGTCCATGGGGGAAGTCCCCGCGGGAACTGATCGCTGGCTGCCGTCAGGTAACGTTACTAGGTAGCTACTGCTCATAAGGGTGGCTTTCTGCGAAGAGGGGGGCTAAACTTCTCAGCGTATCAAAACCGGAGCATTGAGCCCCAGGCGAGTCCCCCCTCCAGGATTGATATCCTTTGTCTTCGGAGCGAAAACATGTCCAGCGAACCAATCGCGGCGCATCCGGCTGTCCCCGATGCTCCCTCCGGGGAGAGTCTACTGGTCGAAAAGGCCAGACAGGGCGATGTCGAGGCCTTCAACAGCCTGATCACCAAGTACGAGCGGCGCGTCTACCGGATGGCCCGCCAGATCACGCAAAACAATGAAGACGCTGAAGATGTTCTCCAGGACACCTTTCTGAAGGCCTACGAACACCTGAAGTCATTCCAGGGACAGTCCAAGTTTTATACCTGGCTGACGCGCATCGCCGTTAACGAATCCTTAATGAAGTTAAGAAAACGCAAATCGGATCGAACCGTTTCGATGGATGACAACATCGAAACGGAAGACGAGTCGATCGTTCGCGAGATTGCCGTATGGGACGGCACTCCTGAAGAGAAGTACGGTCAGGAGGAACTCAGGGCCATTCTCGAGGATGCGATTCAAGGATTGAAGCCGATTTTCCGGACCGTTTTTGTGCTTCGTGACGTTGAAGAAATGTCAACCGAGGAGACTGCGGAGATGTTGGGCTTATCGATCGCGGCCGTCAAGAGCAGGCTTTTGCGGGCGAGGCTTCAACTCCGGGAGAAGCTCACGAGAATCTTCAAACGGAAAGGGGAGCAGATCCTTGGTTACGTGTAAGGACTTTCTAAAAGAACTGGGAGAGTACCTGGACGAATCCACGGATCCCGCCCTGCGGGCCGATTTGGACCGTCACATCAACGGGTGCCCGAATTGCTGGGTTGTGCTCGACACTACGAAGAAGACGATCAGCGTTTACAAAGGGCTGGAAGCGCAGCCGCTGCCGGACGAAGTACGGGCAAGGCTGCTTGAAGCAGTGGCAAAAAAAGCGTCACACACCGGCCATGATGGTCATGACTGCGGCGCCGCTGGACACACGCCGGCGGAATAAGGGCAAGCGGCACACTGTTGGCCTGGTCGTGCAGGGAATTCCCGCCGGCCCGGATAGCCTGGAATCCACGCCAGGCAGCCAGGCAGTCATCGAGCTCAGACACGTTAAGACTCACGGGTTGAGGTTTGGAAGCCCGCAGGTCGAACAGCCACACCTCGACGGGCAATTCGCCTGTCAGCTTGCGTAGTGCAAGGGCATAGAAGCGAAGCTGCATTTCGTACTGGGTGAGCCGCTCGGGGGTAAGAGATCTGTCGGTTTTGTAATCCACCAGGACCACGCCGGCGGGTTCCTCGAACCAGAGATCGATCTGGCCGCGCAGCAGGTACCCTTCCAGTTCGACGAGGAAGTCGAACTCCTTGAACGTTCGAAGGGCGCGACTCGCGCGGCGCCCCAGGTCGCTATTAATGAAATTCGCCGCCATCTGGTGCGCCGCTTCATCGGCGGGCAAGCCGGCGAGAGCATCGTGAACCCGCGTACCGAAGCTCGTCCCGCCGGGCTCGGTGGAACCTTCGACGACTTCCAGTTCGAGGTCGGGCTGAGGCCAGGCAACCACGGACTGCAGGTAATAGCGCCATGGGCAAGAGGCGAAGACGGAGAGCGAGGTAACCGCCACTGCGCCGGTATCCGGTGGATCCTGGCGCAGGGGAACAACGGCGGGCGGCGACGGGACATCGGCGAGGACCGGCGGCGGCGGAATGTCGGGCTGGCCGGAAAGATCGGTCATGGAAGCGAACCCCGGCGAGATTGCCTGCGCGAGGCCCGCCTCGATCATCCTGGGCCATTCCGACTTCCTGCCCCGCGACGTATCGCGCCAGGAAAGCAGCAGCCTCTCCTCAGCGCGTGTCATGGCGACATACAGCAGACGATCATCTTCGCCTTCCTGTTGCCGCGAATCCAATCCGCGGACAGCGTTGAGAACGGGATCCTCGATGCCCTGATTCGGGTCAGCGGGATCACGCCAGCGCAGTCCCAAGCCAATACTGGCGTGGAAGCCGACGGGGTTCGTGTCGGAGCGGGTCGGGCTGTGGAGGTTGACAACCGCGACGATCGGATATTCCAGTCCTTTCGATTTGTGAATGCTCAAAACCGTGACGGCGTCGCCCGCCTCCAGGATGGGCGCCGTGGTTTCCTTGCCGTCGGCACGCATCTGATCGATCTGCTGGAGCCATTCCTCCAAGTCGCCAGGGTGATCCTCCGCCAGTCCGTCCAGCAGCGTGAAAAACTTCACGGCGTCGGCGTGTGCCTGCGAGCCAAGCCGTCCCCAATAGCCGGTTTCATCGAGGAATTGCGCGAGGGCGGGTTGCGGCGGCGCGTCGATGATGACGCGGCGCAGGGCGTCAAGCCTCGCCGCGGCCGCCGGAGGGGCAAGTCCCCGTTCCAGGCGCAGCAGCGCGATCTCTTCGTCGCTCACTCCAAACAAGGGCGACCGCAGCACACCGAACAGCGCGATGTCGTCATCCGGCTGTTGGAGGACGCGCATCAAATTGACCAGATCGATAATCGCCGGTTC
The DNA here is from genome assembly GCA_963714395.1 of Bryobacteraceae bacterium. GTDB lineage: Bacteria > Acidobacteriota > Terriglobia > Bryobacterales > Bryobacteraceae > JACADU01. Next base: position 12,674 of record CAVQOO010000023.1, on the reverse strand, counting down.
CTCGAAGAAATTGCTGCCGCGTTCGACGAAATAGGGAATGCCGAAGCGCCCGAGCGCGTCTTGAATTTTCGGGAAGCTGGTCTTCGCCCGCGCCAGAATAGCCATGTCGGAGAAGCGCGCCGGCCGCTGCTCTCCCTCCTCGCCGATCATCAATGTTCCGTAGAGTGCACGCAATCTGCTGGCAACCCAGAGGAACTCGTTGTCATCGGCGCCAACCCGCAACATCTCCACCGCCGGTTCCCCAGAGACTGGAAACTGCTTCACGCCGAGGAGCGAGTGCGCAGCCACTCCGCGATTCACAGGCACCAGGACGCTCACCGCTGCGTCGAGGATGGGTTGGCGGCTTCTGTAGTTCTCCTGCAGGATGTCGACGGCGCCACCTGCGTTTTCGACGGTTTCGCGGTACTGCCGGAACAATTCGGGCTCGGCTGAACGAAACCTGAAGATCGACTGATTCAAGTCGCCTACCGCAAAGAATCGTCCCGGCCTGCGGATGCGATCAACGATCTGCCATTGGATGGGATTTGTATCCTGGAGCTCGTCCATCAGGATGGCGTCGAACCTCTCCTGCACGAGGCTGCGCACTACTGAGTCGCGGTCGAGCAGCGCCAGCGCCTTTTCCTCGAGGTCATCGAAATCAAGCGCTGCGAGAGCGCGCTTTCGCCTTGCGTACTCCTCCTCGAAAAGGGTGAAAATGTCGCGCACTAACGGCAGCAGGTGTTGATGAGCGGCGCCAATGGCTTCGCGGCGCACGGCAGCCAACTGCTCCTTCAGCAAGATGATCGATTCCTTGATCGGGTCACCCGCCGCGCCGGTCCTGCCACGGAAAGGCAGCGCCTTGCTCCATTCCAAAAGGTCTTCCGTCTCCAGGCGGGCGATCCACTGGCGGGCGTTCTGCTCCCGTTGCACTGTCCCCGGCGTCTGCTTCGCCGGCGTCGCCAACAGCACTTCGATATCGCGAGCCAGTGTCGCTGCCTTGGCCATAGGCTCGTACATGGGCAAGCGGCCCAACGCCCGGGCTGCGCCGCCGGCGGTCCGGATGCGCGGGAATACACGAAGCAGGTCGCCGGACAGATTCTCAGATTTCCACTTGGCGGCCAGCTCGAGAAACTCCGCGCGACGGTTTTCGAGCAGGGAGTCGAGGACCCGGTCCATGGCCGATGCCTGCTCCATGCCGGCCGCGAGTTCGTCAATCACCTTGAATTGCGGATCGAGTCCGGCCCGGATGGCGTGTTCGGAGAGCAGCGCGTTGCAGAGGCCGTGGATGGTGGAAACCTGCGCCCTTTCGACAGCGCGCCGGATATCGCGCTGATCGTCGAAACGTTTGACCAGGCGTTCCTTAATCTGTGTTGCGGCCTTGTCGGTGAAGGTGATTGCCAGCACCTTGGCCGGCTCGAGCCCGGAAGCCACCAGCGCGGCGAACCGCTCGACAAGAACGAAGGTCTTGCCCGATCCTGGGCCGGCGACGCAGCAAACGTCCTGGTTCCTTCTGCCGACGGCGCCCTGTTGTGCTGGTGAGAGGCTCACTCACGGCTATTGTTTCAAAAGCACAAGCTGCATGACGACTTCGGTCTTGGCCTTGATCGCATGCTCCAGAAGAGCCGGCATGAAGGCGAACGTGCCGACCTTAGCTTCCTTCCAGTCTTCGCCGAGCCGCAGATCGGCTTCGCCGGACAGGAATTGGAGGAAGGCGGGGAAGGGCGCAGTGTGCGCCGAGAGCTCGGTTCCGGGCGCAAAACAGAACTGCAGGATTTTGGTCCTGTCGTCCTGGTGGATCGTGCGGCTCAGAATGCCTCGTTCCGGCAGCGGCGCGTGCTCGCGAAAATCGGCAAGATAGACATAGGACTCAGACATGGCAATTCCTTTCGATGACATGAGGCGCGAGACTTTCGCCAAGACCCCGTTGTTTCTTACTCTCGAAGCCGAGGAGCAACAGCAGATCGCCTCGCTCGCCGTTGAGAAGAAGTTCGCCCCAGGCGAGACGCTTTTCTTCGAGGGGCTGCCCTGCGAAGGGCTCTTTGTAATTGGTTCCGGCCGCGTGAAGATCGTCAAGTCGTCTCCATCGGGCCGCGAAATCATGTTGGCGATCGACGGTGCGCCGGCCAGTGTCGCCGAGGTCCCGCTGTTCGACCATGGGGTTTATCCCGCGACCGTGACCGCGATCGAAGAGACAACTGCTTACCTCGTGCGCAAGGAAGACTTCCGCCGATTCTGCCGGGAACACCCGGAGGTGCCCCTGAAGGTACTGGCAATCATGGGCAGGCGCCTGCGGCAGTTGGTGAGTCTGATCGAAGCCGTCACATTCGGCAGTGTCAGACAGCGGCTTGCCAAGCTGCTGCTCGAATCGGCCGATCCCAGCCAGGCGGGGCCGAAGCTGGTGTCGCTGACGCATGAAGAGATGGCGCTGCGATTGGGCACCGTGCGTGAAGTAGTCAGCCGCAACCTGTCGCGATTTCAGGCAGAAGGCATGGTTCGCCTGGTCAAGCGCCAGATAGAAATCGCAGACACGCGGCTGCTCCGCGAGGAAGCCGACACCGAGTTCTGACCACGATCTCCGCACGACCCAAGTATGAGGCGCCAGTGCCGGCAAGGCGCAGTGACCTGAGTCACTGCACTGGATTGGATGGCGCATTATCTTCGGAATTGCGATGAGAGATTTCTCCGAAGCTCCATTCCTTGTGATCTGGGAGGTGACGCAGGCGTGTGATCTCGCCTGCCGTCATTGCCGTGCGTCCGCTCAACCGCAACGCAGCGAAATGGAGCTTTCGACGAGCGAAGGCTTGCGGTTGCTCGAGGAGATCAAGGGCTTCGGCGATCCGCTGCTGGTGTTCACCGGCGGGGACCCTCTCAAACGTCCCGACTTGTTTACATTGATGTCGGCGTCGGCTGGGATAGGCCTGCGGACTACCATCACGCCAAGCGCGACCCCATTGCTCGATGCCGCAGCCGTTGAACGGATCAAGCAGTGCGGCGTGGCCCGGATGGCGCTGAGCCTGGATGGGCCCGACGCCGCCAGCCATGACGATTTCCGACAGGTGGCGGGCTCTTTCGACACCACGCTGCGAGCACTCGATCACTCCCGCAACATCGGGCTGGAGACTCAAATCAATACCACCGTCACGAGGCGAAACCTGCACAGGCTGCCCGAAATGGCCGATCTCGTCGAGCGTTCCGGCGCCCGCCTCTGGAGTGTGTTCTTTCTGGTGGTCACGGGCCGCGCATTGGAGGCCGACGACCTCACAGCCGAGGAATACGAGAGCGTCTTCGAATTTCTGTACCGCACCGCGGGGCGCGGCGCCTTTGACATCAAGACGACTGAAGCGCAGCACTACCGCCGCTACGCCGCCCAGCGCAAAAGGGAGCTTGGGGAAAGCACCGGTCAAGCCGGGTCGGGCGCCATCGCGCGCCAGGCTGGAATCAACGATGGAAAGGGTTTTGTCTTTGTCTCGCACACCGGAGAGATTTTTCCCTCCGGATTCCTGGAACTGTCCGCGGGGAATGTGCGCAGCGTGAGCCTGCAGACGGCCTACCGGACAGCACCGCTCTTCAAGACACTGCGCGACAGCAGCAAGCTCGAAGGCAAGTGCGGCGCCTGCGAATATCGGAACCTGTGCGGCGGTTCGCGCTCGCGCGCCTATGCCCTGACCGGCAACTACCTGGAATCCGATCCGCGCTGCGTCTACATTCCGGCGAACTGGAACGGCGAGAGAGCCATGGCTTCGGCGTAGTCGTCGGCGAAGCCTGGCAACGAGGCCAACTCGACATGGCGGCAAAGCGCCAGCAGCCGCCGCAACCGGTCATCCCGAGTGGAGGGCTGCAGCAAGAGCGCGCGGGTTCCGCGCAGCGCCGAATTGCCGACCGGCGTAATCTCCACGTCCTCAGGCAGCAGGCCAATTCCTTGGGCGGCCGGCACATGGATTGAGTTTCCGAACGCGCCCGCCAGCCACAATCGGCCAGGCGTCTGTCCCAGTTCTTTCGACAGAAGCCTCAGGCCGGCAGCGGTCGCACCCTTGGCGAGCTGCAGCTCCCTGACGTCGCTCTGCGTGACGCTGACGGCGGGCGCCAGGCGAATGGGTTCTCCGCCGGCCAGCCGTCCGTTCGGGCGAACGTCGTCCTGGCGCAGGGCGGCCGCGATTGCGTCCACCAGTCCGCTGCCGCAAATGCCGCGCGCCACCGTGTCGCCGATCACCCGCACTGCGTATCCGTCATCGGCTGGATGCACTGCGTCGATCGCGCCCGACGCCGCCCTCATCCCGCGCGAGATCCTACCGCCCTCGAACGCCGGACCCGCGGCCGTCGAGGCGCACAGAATTCCCTCCCCCGAGCCGAGCAGAATCTCACCGTTGGTGCCGAGATCCACCAGCGCCACGGCCTTCCTGCTGGAGTCCATCGACACTGCCACTGCCCCCGCGGTCAGGTCGCTGCCCACAAAGCCGCCCAGGCATGGCAGGAAGGTGACATCGTGTTTCCCGATTCGCACTGCCGCCTGCCCGAGCGCCGGCGATTCGAACGGCACCGCCGCGAGCGGCGAGACATCGAAGCCGCAGCACAGGTGGTGCATCGCCGTATTGCCGCACGCCAGAATCTCCAGGAATCCGCTGCCCGGCGCGAGCCGCGACAGCATCGCAGCCAGGCGCACGTGGACGAGCTTGCGCAGCTCACCCGGATGGTCGAGTTCGTAGCGGATGCGGCTCATGAGGTCCGCGCCATGGCGCGCCTGCGGGTTGATGGCGGTCTCGACGGCCTCCACCTCCCCGGTCCAGAGGTTCACGCGCTGCACCACCAGAGTCGTCGTCCCGAGGTCGATTGCCGCTCCAAGGCCGGCCCTCGGCTCAACAGGCATCGGCGCGCTGTCGGAGAGGATGACCGCGGACCATTGCTCGATGTCGAGCGTCACCTCGCCCGCCGACATCGCCTCGCACCCGAGCCGCCAACCCTGTGCGAGTTCCGAATCTGTAAGGGTTCGCCGCATCAGGTCCGTGACGGGGACGTCGCCGGCAAGAACACGCACGCGGCACCCGCCGCAGCCGGTTTCGCCGCCGCAGGGAAATTCGACCCCGAGGTCGAACAGGCGGTCGCGCAGCGGATGGCGCTCGTCAGGTGGAAGCGTGATTGCGGGCAAAGCTGGCCATGGCCTCGACGTTGGCGTAAGGTGTGCCCCGGGCGATCTCGCACCCCGCGGCGACGATGTAGGCGGAGCCTGCCTCCTTCCAGCACTTTTCCACCGCGGCGGTCACGGATTCAGGCGTCCCGTCGCGCAGGGACCGGACTGGGTCGAGATTGCCCGACAGCGGCTGTCCCGGGCCGCAAGCCGCTCGCGCCTCGGCCAGAGATGTGAAGTAATCGAGATCGATCATGTCCGCGCCTGCGTGGCCCATGTCAGCCACGATTCGCCGGGTGTTGCCGCAGATGTGCAGGCGCGACTTTGCGCCCATTGCCCGGATCGCGGCGGTCAGGCGTTGTTCGCCGGGCAGGACAAATTCGCGATAGAGCTTCGGGCCAATCAGCGATGCGGCGGCGTCGCCGATTCCGATGATGTCCGCCCCGGCTTCAATTTGCATTCGCGCGAAGCCGATCTCGGTCTCCACCGCGAAGTCGAACAGCGCCCGGACGAAATGTTCGTCGTCCGTGAAGTCGGTCATCAGCGAGTTCAAGCCGCGCAAGTCCGCACCCAACGCACACGGGCCTTCCACCCAGCCTTCAACGAGGAGTTCCGTGCCTGCCTCGCGTTTCAGGATGCCGATGCCCTTGACGCGGTCCTGCATTCGCCCGGGCGTTTGGGCCGTGGGGATGGCCAGCCCGGCCAACTTCGATTTGTCCTGCAGCAGTGCCCGGCTCTCGTTGATCGCCGGCGGCTGGTCGTCGAACCACTCCACGGCCCCGCCGAGGTCGGCTGTCTCACGCGCCGGGTCGCTGATGGTGGAAACGTAGTCGAAGCCGAATCGCTCCGCGGTGCGCAACTGTGCCTCGGCCAAAGTCTCCGCGCGCGTGGCGTAGTCGTAGTAGCGCACGCCGGCGACCTCGGCGGCAAACATCATCGTGATCGGCATCAACGGCAACGAGTCGCCCGGTTTCCCGTCGAGCGTTGCCAGGATTCGCTCCCGTCCCGTCATGAGAGCCTCACATCCCGACGGCGCGGCGAATATCTTCCACCCGGACAATGTCGTTGTCCCAGGTGGCGCGGATGCGCTCGCCGGGCTGCACGGTCAGAAAGTCGGCTTCGCGCCACTCGCCGGTGCAAAGCTTCCTCAGCCAGCCAAGATCGCCTTCGATCTTCTCGAAGCGCCACCCCTGTTCGGCGGCCTGCCAGCGCGACTCCTCCTCGAAGCGGCGGTCCGCTTCCAGGCCCGTCTCGATGAAGGCCAGACGCTGATAGGTACTTCGATACCGCGTTAGTTCCTCGTAGAGATAGAGGGCGTTTTCTTCGCCGTACTTGGCGGTCAGTTCGGCCAGCGACAACCCCGCTCCACTGCGGTTCTGCGCGATCTGTTGAATCGATTGCCCGCGTTCCAGCCAGCCTGTGGAGCGGTAGTAGGTGCCCGGAAAGTTCTCGAAGTGCTGTTGGTAGCGCTCCCGGCTACCCAACAACAATGCGATGCAGTCGTGAGCGCGCGGCAGGACCAGCGGCGTATGGCGCGAGACGATCCCGTTCAGGCCCATGCCACACAGTCCATAGCCGAGCAGGATCGCGTCGTATGTGCCCGCCGGCACCGCGTCGACACGTTCCTGGATGGCGTCGCGCATGGGCTCGCCGCCCAGGTCATGGATTCCTTTGGGCAGGAATTCGATATCCACCTGGTGCGCGCTCCGCACGAGGGAGTCGCATAACTCGCGATAGAGTACTTCGCAGCCGATGAGCTTCAGTTTCATCCGGTGGTCCTTTCTCCGTCGCGCCTGGCGCGCAGGGCTGCGATGAATTCAGGGCTAGTACCGCAGCAGCCTCCGACGAACGTGGCGCCGGCGCGCGCGAGATCGTCGAAACGTTCCGCAAAGCCGGCCGGGCTCGCGTCGTAAACCACCTGGCCGTTTTCGATTCTTGGCAAGCCGGCATTGGCCTTGATCCAGACCGGCAGCGAACAGACCTTACGAAAGCGCTCAGCGAGCGGCGGAAAGTACTCGATGCCGGCGCCGCAGTTGGCCCCGATGGCGTGGGCGCCCGCGGCCGCAATCGCCTCGGCCGCCTTCTCGGGCGTCAGGCCGGTCATTGTGCGGTCCTTGTTTTTGCCCGTGTCGAAAGCGAAGCTGATGATCACCGGGAGGCCCGTTTCGAGCGCTGCAGCCAGGGCAATTTCGGCTTCTTCCAGTTCGCTGAAGGTCTCGCACAGCAGGGCGTCGGGTCCCGCTGCAGCCAGCGCTCGCGCCTGCAGAGAAAACGCCTCGCGCACCTCTGCCGGAGTTACGTCGCCGGAGAGCAGCATCTTGCCTGTCGGGCCGATCGAGGCCACCACGCGGGCGCGACCGCCAGCGGCTTCCCTGGAGATTTCCACGCCCCTGCGGTTGATCGCTTCCAGCGATCCGGCGACGCCCGCCTCCCTCAAGGTGATTCCGTTGGCGCGAAACGTGTTGGTGAGCACGATCTCGCTGCCGGCGTCCGCATAGGCCGTGGCGACCGCCGCCACGTGCTCGGGGTGATTGAGGTTCCAGAGATCGGGCAGTTCGCCGGGGGCCAGCCCCAGCGAGTGCAGTTGAGTGCCCCAAGCGCCGTCAGTGACAAGCGGACCGTCCGGCGCCCAGGTACTCAATACGTTCATGCCACGTGCTCCGCGACCAGCTTGCGAGCCAACTGCACCGCCGCGCTGGCATTGTCGCTATAGCCATCGGCGCCGATCTCGGTGGCAAACTGCGGCGTGACGGGCGCGCCACCCACCATCACGCGAACCTTGTCGCGCAGTCCGGCCTGTTTGAGCGCTTCGATCGTCGTGCGCATAGCCGGCATCGTCACCGTCAGCAGCGCCGAAAGCGCCACAATCGTCGAGCCGCTTTTCCGCACAGCCTCGATGAACTTCTCGGGCGAGACGTCAGCGCCCAGGTCGACCACCTCGAAGCCGCCGCCTTCGAGCATCGAGGCGACCAGGTTCTTGCCGATGTCGTGCAAGTCGCCCTTCACCGTACCGATCACAACGCGGCCAGCGGGTTCGGTGCCGGCCGCCGTGAGCAGCGGCCGCAAAAGCTCCATCGACGCCTTCATGGCTCGCGCCGACAAAAGCAGTTCGGGCACGAAGTACTCCTCGCACTCGAAGCGGCGGCCCACCTCATCCATGGCGGGCACCATTGCCTTCGAGATCATTTCCATCGGCTCGACGCCTTCAGCCAGCATCGCCTCCGTCAGGCTGCGCGCGCCTTTTTGGTCGCCATCGAGCACGGCTTGATGTAGTTTTTCGAACTCAGGCATTGAGGACTCCATTAAATTCCTGGACTGCGTTAAACATTGCTACAACGTTGGCCACGGGGGTCCGGGCCTGGATGTTGTGTACGGGATTAAACACAAAGCCGCCGCCGGGCGCGAACACTTCGCATCGGCGCAGCACTTCTTCGCGGATCTGCTCCGGAGTGCCGAACGCCAGCGTCTTCTGAGTGTCCACGCCGCCGCCCCAGAACACCAGGCGGTCTCCGTAGGTCTTCTTCAGATGAACCGGGTCCATTCCGGCGGCTGAACATTGCACCGGGTTGATGATATCGAAACCAGCCTCGACCAAACTGTCGAAGAACCGCTCCACCGAACCGCAACTGTGCTTGAAGCACTTCCAATCCGTATTGGCGTGGATCCACTTGCAGATGGCCGTGTAATAGGGGAGCCACAGTTCACGGAAGGTGGGCACTGAACAGAAGGCGGAGGTCTGCGTGCCGAAGTCCGTGCCGCATAGATAGACCAAGTCGATGCGGTCCCCGAGGGCGGCATGAACCCGCGCCAGATTCGCCAGCGCCAGTTCGCACTGCTTCTCGAAAACGGCATGAATGTAGGATCTTCGCGACCGCAGGCTGACATACCACTCACTGACGTCCCGAATGCCGCGCGGGTCTTTCAACCCGGGCGCGGGCACGGTTGCGATGTCGCCAAATCCCGTACCGCCGAACCCGCCAGCCACGATGGCTCGTCCTGAAGCCTCGCCTTCGGGCAGCCAGCGCAGATTCCACTCCAGATCCTCGTCGCTCAGCGGACGGAACTCTTCCAGGTTGTCGGCCGGATCCAGATTCTCGGGGTCGAAGTGATTCTGCCGGACAATACTGTCAAAGAACCAGCCGCCCGCGGGCATCCTGCCGGAGGGCGCGGCCGTACGATCGCCCTGCGGGTAAATCACCGTGCTGCCATCGGGTTCCGTGTCGATCTCGAATCCCCCTCCCATCAGCACCTCGAGCCCGTTCACCACCCATGGTTTCCAGTTTTCATTGACGAAACCGAAGTGGGAGCGGCGCCTCGGCACGCCCCAGACGTCGACGCCTAGCGCGTCGGCCAAGTCGGGATCCACCGAGCCGAGCATCTGATATGGGTCGTATACCTTGATTGGCCTTTGCTCCAGTCCGAAATGTTCTCGCAAGGCCGTCACGACACTGACGTGCACGCCCGTAACCGAGGTGCTGCCAAGATCAATGGGAACGCGGTCCGGCTCCCGGTGCGCAAGCGCATCACGCACCCGCTGCCGAGCGGCGGGAAACATCGGTTGGGGCATTGAGACTGCGATAACCGTATCAAATTGTCCGAATCGGGTCAAGTTTTGGAGATCCCCTGACTGATCGCCTCAATCGGTTTCAGCGCTCGCCGGGTCCAGCGACCGGACCGTGCGAAAATGATCGAACGATGACTGGCGACGGACGCCGCGGATTCCTGAAGTCCCTGTGCCGGACTGCAGCGGTATTCACCTTCGATCAGCTGCTGAGAGGCGTTGAACTGGGCGTGGAGTTCCGTAATGTCGCCCGCGAGGCGGGCCTGCGAAGCAAGACAATCTACGGAAGCGAGAACAGGAATCGGTACCTGATCGAGACGACAGGTTGCGGGGCGGCGTTTTTCGATTACGATCACGACGGCTGGCTGGACATTTTCCTGGTGAATGGAACGCGTTTTGAAACGGTCTGGCCCGGGGGAACGCAGCCGGTAAGCCGTCTCTACAAGAACAATCGTGACGGAACTTTTACGGACGTGACGCTGCCGTCCGGGTTGGCACGAACGGGATGGGGTTCGGGTTGTTGCGTCGGCGATTTTGACAACGACGGATTCGACGATCTGTTCGTCAGCTATTGGGGCGACTGCTCGCTGTGGAAAAACCTGGGCAACGGACGATTCGTGGACGTGGCAGGCAAGGCCGGCGTGACGACGCGGACCACCAGCGGGCAGAAGCGCCACAATACCGGGTGCGCGTTTGTCGACTACGACAAGGACGGTCACTTGGATTTATTCGTGGCCAACTACATCGAGTTCGACCCGAAGACAGCTCCGCTGCCTGAGTCAGGTCCCTGCAAGTACAAGGGTCTGCTCGTGGCCTGCGGCCCGCCGGGGCTGCGCGGCGGGAAGAACATCCTTTTTCACAACAATGGGGACGGGACTTTCAGGGACGTCTCCAAGGCAGCCGGGATTGAGAGAACAGCCGGGACCTTCGGACTCGCTGTCATCGTGTCGGACTTCGACAATGACGGCTGGCCGGACATTTACGTGGCGAACGACTCGACGTCATCCGCGCTTTACAGAAACAACCATGACGGCACCTTCAACGAGATTGCCATCGAGTCCGGTGCAGCTTATTCGCCCGACGGGAAGCCCCAGGCTGGGATGGGAGTCTCAGTGGCGGACTACGACTGCGATGGGGCGTTCGATATCGTGAAGTCGAATTTCGCCGGAGATACGACGAGCCTCTACCGCAATTCCGGTAACAGCGGGTTCGAGGACATGACGTTCCAGGCGGGACTGGGGCGAGTCACCAGGTTTCTGGGGTGGGGGGTGAGCTTCGTCGATTTCGACAATGACGGGTGGCCCGACATCCTGCTCTGTAACGGGCACGTCTACCCGGAAGTGGGTGAAAGCGCTGCCGAGTCAGGCTACCGGCAGCGGAAAGTAGCGCATCGGAATCTGCGCAACGGGCGGTTCCAGGAGGTGTCGGAGAGCCTGGGTCCAGGTATCGTCGAGAAGGTTGCGGGGCGGGGTATGGCGATCGGCGACTTCGACAACGACGGCTGTCTGGACGCGCTGGTCAACTGCGTCAACGACGTTCCACAACTGCTGCGGTGCGTCTCGAACCTAAAACATAACTGGGTGAAAGTGAAGACCATCGGCACCAAGTCCAACAGAACAGGGATTGGGGCGAGGGTGATCTGCAGCACCCAGCAGGACGGCAGGCCGCACAGGCAGATGGACGAGGTCAGAAGCGGAGGCAGCTACATCTCCCAGAGTGACTTGCGAGTCCATTTCGGGCTGGGGCTTGCAGAGATCGCGGACATTGAGGTGAAGTGGCCGAGTGGGGTCATCGACCGGCTGCCTGCGGTCAAAGTGAACCGTAATATCGTCGTGGTCGAAGGGCAAGGCGAGCGGATCTGACACTGGTCTGTCAGCGGCCCGGCTTCCCTTTCGGGACATCCATTGTGGAATGGCCCATGGTCCCGAGTTTTCGCTCCTGTGCCGCTTCGAGCCTCTTCTTCACCTCGGCCGCCTTGGCGAAGAGGACCTTAGCGGCTTCCTTGTCGCCCTGCGCCTGCCGGATCTGGGCCAGTGTATTGAAGGGACCGGGCGTCTCCGGGTTCAGCCGTATCGCCTCCTCCAACGCTATGGATGCTTCGGGCAGGTCGCCCTGCTGCTTCAGCGCGGTGCCGAGCATGTAGTGCGCTTCGGCGTACTCAGGCCGGAGACGGATAGCGTTGCGCATGGCGTCGATCGTCGCGGCAAAGTCGCCATTTTGCCAGCAGGTGATGCCCAGCGTGTAGTACGGCTCCACCATGGCGGGCTCCAGCCGGATGGCTTCGCGGAATTCCGCGATGGCGGCAGCGAGCTGATCCATTTGCTTGAGCGCAAGGCCAAGGTCGTACCGGACAACTGCATGATCCGGGTAGAGCTTTTTGAGGCTCTGAAAATGTTCTGCCGCTTTCGGGTAATCTCCCTTCTGTAGGTAGGCATAGCCGATGTTGACCTTTGCGGCGGAGTTAGCCGGATCGCTATTTAGGACGGCTCGAAACTGAGCCAATGCCTGGTCGGCGGCGCCGGTCTCCACCATAATGAGGCCCAGGCTGTTGCGGTACTCCGTTGAGGCGGGCTTGAGGTCCGTGGCTTTCTGGTAGGCGGCCCTGGCACGAGGAAGATCAAGCTTCAACTGGTGCGCCTGTCCCAACTGGTACCAGATGTCGGCGCGCAACGGGCTCAGTTGAGCGGCTCTGATCAGCTCCGGCACCGCCTCCGAGGCGTGCCCCACCTCGCAGAGCATGGCGCCCAGGCGAAATCGGTATTCGGCGTTGCGCGGATCCAGACGGACGGCAGTCTGAGCAGCGGGGATGGCAAGGTTTGGGTCCTTACGGAGCCACGCGGCGACTGCAAGGTGGTAGTGCGCCGGAGCGTAGTTCGCATCGAGAGCGATCGCGCGATCGAATCGCGCCATGGCTTCCTGATTCCGGCCCAGGACGGCGAGCAGGAAACCTATCTCGTCCTGGAGGTCAGCCGCACCGGGCTGCTCAGCGGCTGCCTTCTCGAATGCGGCCAA
>CAVQOO010000022.1:0-10494 GCA_963714395.1 Bryobacteraceae bacterium | reverse complement strand
GCCGGCGGCGAGGATCATCATGCCTTCATCCAACCGGGGCATGGAGTGGAGCAGCACAAGGTCGGCGTCGAACGTGTTGGCCAGGAAAGCGGCGTTGAGCGCAATCCTCGCGCTGTCCGGGAACAGGTCGACAGCACAGGCAATCCTCATCGGGAGGCGACGTCCGGCAGGCTTCCGAGTCGAGGCTGTCCAGAAGGCGGACGGGCATTGTCGGAGAACGGTCTCGACGACACTACTGCCGAACCAGCGTTGAAGGAAGCCAGCAGCGGGCCAGGGCATCATGGTGAGATCATGCTCGGCGGCTGCTTGGACAATTTGAGTTGACGCATCGCCGCGCACAAACTTCCATTCAACGGTGAGTTCGCGCATGGCTGACTCCCAAAACCGGATCAACGGGGTATTGCAGACGCGTCCACTCGCGTCCAACTGGTTGACATCGAGCAGGACAACATGTGCTCCGCAAGCCAGCGCGAGAGACTTAACCGACTCGGAGAACGAAAGGGAGAAAGAGGGGAATCATCGACAGGAAACAGGATGCGTCGGGAGGCAGCATGCGATTAGATCTCCGTTCTCACATTTCCTAAGCAAGGCGAGTGCCATTGGTGTTCGCCTAAGACTTTGCTGCGGTTTTGGAACTGGAATGAACCGAAAGGAGCGCCCTCGTTGGACGATTCGAGGCAGCACTGGCCCTTTCGGGACACTACGCTACTGTCCGGCCGGCCACGATGGAGGAATCCGGGTACTAACGGTGGCGCTGGCGATTGGCAAGGCATGTGCAGGGTACTTCTGTTCACCCCGGCAGCGACCGGTGATTGCTAACCCCCTGGAGAACCCAATGAGAAGCCGTATCTACATCACCCAAGAAGACATGGAGCAGTTGCGCCGACTAATCGAGATCTCAGGCACCGGCTACTCCAGGGATCGAGAGTACATTGAGGCGCTGGAGGAGGAACTGGACCGCGCGAAGGTTGTTAAGGCGAGCCGGATTCCGCCTGACGTGATCACGATGAACTCCGAAGTGAGGCTCAAGGATCTCGACACGGGCCGATGAGCGCATTTACAGGCTTGTCTTCCCGAACCGGGCGCTGCAAGCGCCACGCGCGCTGTCGGTCCTTGCCCCCATCGGCACAGCACTTCTGGGCTATCGAGCTGGTGACGTCATCAAGTGGAAAGTACCCATGGGGATGCGGCGCTTGAAAGTTCTGGAAGTGATCTACCAGCCTGAAGCCGCCGGAGCCGTCGCTTGATGCGTTGGCGCTGATGCGGAGCGACCGCCCCGCATCAGAGCCCGCCTTTGCCGACTAGGCAAGGCCGCCGTGAACCTTGGATGCGGGCCTGCGGCGGCTCCGTTTGGATTCGGCAATTTGGAGACCAAGGCGACGTCCTGCCTTGGTGAGTCCCGTGATGAAGTTGCCGGAGCGCTCGAGAACCTTCAGTGGCGGATGCCCCTTCATAGTTGCAGAGATCTGGCAAACCTTGTCGATGCCCCCTCTGGGGCCATTGACATCGGAGACAAAGACTTTCACCTCCGTGATGCGGCTCTGGTGTCTATCCAGAGCAGACATCAGCCTTCGTCCGATTTCACGGCGCTGATCTTCGTTCAGTTCGACTCCTTGAGTTCGCAGAGTGACATGCATTGAGGTTCTCCCGGCTACATGGTCCCCGCGGAGCCGCCTGGGCGGCGTGCATCGATGCGCGGGGCCAATTCCGCCGGTGCAAGTGGTGGGCCATCGGGCGATTTGATGTGGCAGCCCATGTGCATGAAGTGGTCGCAGCTCATCTGGCGGCGGAGCATGTGGAAGGGCTCTGCATCCTGCTCGAAGCCGCGAGATGCAACAGCCGGGCGGTTCCTGAGCCTGCTCTTGAGAACCTGGCTTTCCTGGGGCGCAAGCTGACAGAACTCGGAGCGGTGCTGCGTGGATCGCGGACGGGCGACACAGAGAGAAGTCGCGCTGAGCTTACTTCTCAGCAGTGAGGGGGGATTCCCTCCTGCCGTCATCACCCCTTCGGATGCGGTGCTTCTCCATGCGATACATAAGCGTTTTCCGGCTGATGTCGAGATACCTCGCGGTGTGGGTCTGGTTCCAGGAGAATTTCTCTAGAGCGCGCAGGATCAGGTCTTTCTCGACCGCTTCCAGGCTGATGCCATTGGGATGCATGTCCAGGCAATATGCCTCCAGGCGCAGGGCGCTCCCTCCGCAAGTAATCGGGCAGATCCTCCTTCGTAATCTCGCTACCGCGGCACAACACCACAAGGCGTTCGACGATGTTCTCCAGCTCACGGATGTTGCCGGGCCAGGTGTAGCGCTGGAAAAAACGGCAGCAGCGAAGGCGGAAGCACGAGATCGGACGTCCCCTTCTGCTCCCGCTCTTCACGAAGAAGTGCTGCACCAGCTCGGGGATGTCGTCGACACGTCCACGCAACGGCGGCAGATCGAGGGATCACGCAAGCCGGTAGTAGAGGTCCTACGGAACGTGCCGTCCTCGATCATGGCTTTCAGGTTCCGGTGCGTGGCGGCGATGATACGCACATTGACTTTGCTCGGCGCCGCGGCACCGACCTTGTCGATCTCGCCTGCTGGATCAACCGCAGCACCTTCACCTGCAGGTCGAAAGGCATCTCCCCGATTTCGTCGAGAAACAGAGTGCCGCCATCGGCCGATTCCACTTCGCCTTGCTTGTGGCCCAGCGCGCCCGGTGAAGGCGCCCTTAACGTGGCCGAACAGCTCCGATTCCAGCAGGTCCTTGGGGATGGCTCCGCAGTTGATCGTGACGAACGGCTTGTCTTTGCGCCGGGCGCTGTTGAAGTGGATGGCACGGGCCAGCAGTTCCTTACCCGTTCCCGTTTCGCCGCGGATCAGCACGGTGGAGTCCGTCTGAGCGGCCCTGGCGGCCATGTCCAGCACGTAGAGCAATGCGTTCGACCGGCCGATGATGTTCTCGAAGCCGTACTTTTGGTCGAGGGTCGAACGGAGCAGGCGAACCTCCTGAATGAGATCCTGGTGCTCCACCGCGCGCCTGACGATGAGCAGGAGTTCGTCGTAATCGATGGGCTTGGTGATATAGTCGGCCGCTCCCGCCTTCATGGCCTCCACAGCGCCTTGGATTGTCCCGAAGGCGGTAAGCATGATGACGGCGGTGTCCGGATAGACGGCACGGACTTTCCGCAGCAGATCCAGGCCGGACATTCCCGGCATCTTAAGGTCGGTGAGAACGAGGGAGAACTGGGTTCGCTCGCAATGTGCGAGCGCCTCAACTGCGTCGGCCGCAAGGCTCAGGTCATACTCCTCCTCGAGTTGAAACTGCATGATCCGCCGAAGGCTCTCGTCGTCGTCAACTACCAGGATTCGCTTTTGATTCATGGGTTCCTTTTCTCGCCAGGGGGATGGTGATGGAGAAAGTCATGCCTCGGTCCGGGTTGCGAGTTGCAGCCAGAACGCCGCCAAGTTGCCGAACGATCTCGTGCGCCACAGGCAATCCAAGCCCCGATCCGGATTCCTTGGTGGTGAAAAAGGGATCAAAGAGGCGGTCGATATGTTCCGGCTCGACGCCAGATCCCTGGTCACGGACCTTGATGACCAACCTGGATTGATTCAGCACTACGGTCTCCAAGACCACTTCACCGCCCTCACCGCTGGCCTGAATCGCGTTGATCGTGAGATTCAGCAGGACCTGCTGCAGTTGTTCGGGGTCACATTCCAGCGGCGGCGGTTCGGTCACGATGATTTTTCGCACTGAGATCGGCTGCCGGCCGATGGCATGGTTGGCGAGCGCAACGACAGCATCGATAACTTCACTGATGTTGACGGTCTGGAACTGGGGAGTCCGCGGCCGGGCGAAATCGATGAAGTTCGTCAGCAGCCTATTGAGGCGATGGCATTCCTTCTCGATAATGCTGAAGCACTCATCCCGCTTATCGCGAGCCTCAGGATATCGCCGCATCACTCCCACGGCACCGGAGATGCTCGCGAGCGGATTCCTGATCTCGTGTGCAAGTCCGGCAGAGAGTTGGCCCAACGCAAAGAGGCGTTCGGCACGTTTCATTCCTTCGAAGTTCTTCTGGAGTTCCTCATGCGCGCCGGTCAACTCCCGCGCCGTTCTTTGAAGGGAGATCTTCTGCCTGCGTTCGCGATCAGAGAGGAACCCGATCAGTCCCCCAGTCGAACAGAGAAGGAGTACTTCGACCGCGAGTATGACAGCCGGCTGAGGAAGCAAGGCAAGAGCGGCCACTATCCCCACAAGAATTCCCCCGCGCAATCCATGGGAGAAGCCCGCAAAGGCGACCGGAATGAACTGGGCGCCTCGGATGACGAGCCCTAACTCCTGGCTCAGACCGGGCAGGCGGCTTGGCACAACCCCGATGAAGATCGCGACGGCGGCGGCGCCGGCAATTTGAAGATGACCGATCAACTGCATGCGCCAGGAACCCTCCCGACCAGACTATCCAGCCGGGGTGGGTACGGCAACGTTGGTGCGTCTACAGCAAAGCTCGGAATGAATCGGGTCTCGACTACGTGGCGCGTCCAGGGTCGCGCCTTATCGGAGAGACGAGGTCTGCGCAGGGCCAGGCACGGGAACGCCGGGCGTCGTCTGGCCGGCGGGCCGGGCGGGTGTGGTTTCCAGAGAGGAAGCCGTCACGGAGTCAATGAGATAAAGACATCGCGCAAAGTTGGTGCGCGCGTCGGCGTAGCTCTTCATTACCTCGTTGAAGGCGCGCTGCGCGTCCAGGAACTCGATCAGGCTGGCTTCTCCGCGCCGGTAGGAGTATTCGGTGATTTGCCGGACGTCGCGGGCCTTGGTGAGAGTGCGCTTCTCGATGTCCTCGAGCAGGCCGCGTGAGTTGTTGTACTGCTGCCAGGTGGCGGAGACCTCGGAGTCCACCCGGGCGGAGGCTGCGCGGATCAGGGCGGCAGCCTGATTGGATTCGCGTTCAGCGCGGGCGATTTCGCCCTGGTTCCGGTTGAAGACCGGCAGAGGCATGCTCAGGAAAAAGCCCAGCGAGTTGCCGTAGCTGCTTGCGGCCTGCTGGCGGCGATATTCCACGCCTGCGGTGTAGTCGATCTTGCCATAAGCAAGCTGCAGGCGCAGGTCTGCCTGATTGCGTGCCTGGGTCTGCCGGGCTGCAAGCAGGTCGGGCCTCTGTGCCTGTGCGCGGCTCCGGATTTCGTCCAGAAGCGGCAGGCTGCCTTCATCGCGGCGAATCGGGCCGGCAACATCGAAATCGGCGGGAAGGCCTACGCGGCCGAGCAGAAGATGGAGGCGGGTCTTAGCCTGCTGGAGTTGCAGTTCGGCCTGGCGCACCGCCGTTTGATATTGCATGGCCGCCACCTGTGAGCGGTCGAGTTCGACGCCGGCGAGGTCCCCGGCTCGCACGCGCACCTGGTTCACCTCAACGATGCCGTTCAGGCTGCGAAGACTGTCCTGTGCCAGCGCGAGGTTCTCCTTGGCCCACTGTATGTCGACGAAAGCGCTCTGCACGTCGAAAACGAGCCGGCGCAGGCTGTCCTGGAAGTTGAGTTCCGCTGTGGTTCTCTCGGCCCCGGCCAGCGCGATGCGTGAGGCTCGCTTGCCGCCGCGTTCAAGAATGAAGTCCGTGCGCGCGGCGTACTCATTGGGACCGCCGTTGTTGACGGTGTTGTAGCCGGTTCCAAGCAGGTCAAGGTGGTCGCCGCTGAGCGTCATGACGGGATTGGGGCGCAGACTCGCGGTGATCTCCCTGGCGCGGGCAACGCTGATGTTGAAGCGGGCCGCAGCCAGATCGAGATTACCGGCCAAAGCCTCGCGGACGGCGTCTTCCACAGTGAGAGTGGGGGCCTGCTGTGCCGCCAGCACTATGCAGGCGCAGGTGAGGATCAGAATGAGACGATTCATGTACATTACAGCTCCCCGGTATCCGAACCGGCATGGAACATCAAGTACAGCGCCGGCAGCACGAACAAAGTCAGCATGGTGGCCGAGACGAGGCCGCCGATGATGACCACCGCCAGCGGCCGTTGCACCTCGGAACCAATGCTGTGCGAGAGCGCCATTGGCAGAAGGCCCAACATGGCGAGCAGAGAAGTCATCAGCACGGTCCGAAGGCGCGTTTGTGCGCCCTCAAATACCGCCGCATAAGGGGCCGAACCTTCGTCCTGAAGCTGGTTGAAGTGGCTCACCATGACAACGCCATTGAGCACTGCCTGTCCGAACAGGGCGATGAACCCGATGGCGGCGGAGACGCTCAGGTGAATCCCTGTCATGTAAAGCGCCAGAATTCCGCCGATGAGGGCGAACGGGACATTGAGCAGAATCAGAGCGGCGCTTTTCACGGTCTTGAACGCCTCGAACAGCAGGATGAAAATCAGGAGGACACTCACGGGGATGATGGCAAAGAGCCTGCTCATGGCACGTTGCTGGTTCTCGAACTCGCCACCCCAGGTGATGTCATAGCCGGGAGGAAGTTTGAGGTTCTTCGAGACCACCTGCTGCATTTCCTCGACGAGACTGCCCATGTCGCGGCCTTTGATGAAGACGCCGATGGCCGCCGTGCTCCGCCCGCCTTCGCGGCTGATGTTCATAACGCCTTCCTGAGTGCCGATGTTGGCCACCTGGTCGAGCGGAACCTGCGAGTGGTCCGGCGCGTCCAGCAGAAGGCCGCGCAGTTGTCCTATGTTGCTGCGCTCTTCCTCGTTCAGCCGAACGACGACGGCGAACTTCCTCTCTCCCTCCCAGATCTCCGTGGCCGGGCGGCCACCGAGGGCGGTCTCGATGACGTCCTGGATGTCGGCGACGTTGAGTCCGTAGCGGGCCGCTCGTTGGCGGTCAATCTCCACCATGAGTTGAGGCACGCGGCCAGCGCGGTCGACAAAGGCGCGGCCGACTCCGCGAATCGGCTCGATGAGCCGCCGCACATCTTCGATTTTGCTTTTCAGCACGTTGGAATCGTCCCCAAAGAGCTTGATGACAATCTGGCCGTCGATTTGAGAGATCGATTCCAGGACGCTGTCGCGGATGGGCTGCGAGAAGGAGGGCTTGATGCCGGGCATGTCGTCGAGCATCTTCTCCATGCGGGCTATGAGCTCCTCCTTGGTTACACCCGGGCGCCATTCTGATTCCGGTTTCAGGTCGACCAGCACTTCAGTCATGTTGATCGGCTTGGGGTCGGTGCCGTCATCGGGCCGCCCTGCCTGCGAGACGACACGAGAAACTTCGGGAATCGTGAGCAGCGAGGTGCGAGCTTTGTGCAGGGTGCTATTCACTTCGCTGATCGAGATGCCGGCGGGCAAGGTGAAATTGATCCAGATACTGCCTTCGTTCAGTTCGGGAAGAAACTCCGATCCGAGGCGGGGGACGAGCATGAGGCTGGCCACCAGTGCTACGCCCGAAACGAGGAGCACGATCACCGGGCGGGCCAACGCGATGCGCAGGAGCGAACGGTAGACGCTGTTGGCAAAGCGAACAAGGAGGTTTTCCTTTTCCGGAGCGCTGTTGCGCATCAGGTAGACGCACAGGACCGGCACAAGCGTCAGCGAGAACAGCAGCGAACCGATGAGCGCGGAAGTGATCGTGTAGGCCATGGGGCGAAGATGCGCCCTTCGTGGCGTTGAAGGGTGAAAATCGGAAGGTGTGCCAGGATGATGATGAGCATCGAGAAGAACGTGGGCCTACCCACCTGGCTGGCCGCTTCGGCGACAAGCTCTTTGAAGGAGGAGAACTTCTCGCGGTCGTGCGAGGCGCGGCGGAAGATGTTCTCCACCACAATGACGGCGCCGTCGACGATGATGCCAAAGTCCATGGCGCCCAGGGAGAGGAGGTTGGCGGGGATGCCCTTGATGGTCAAGCCGATGAAGGTGGCCAAGAGAGAGAGCGGGATCACAATAGCTACAATGGCTGCGGGCCGCAAGCGGCCCAGGAAGAGAAACAGTACGAGGGCCACGAGCAGGGCGCCCTCACCCAGGTTTTTGAACACCGTTTTCAGAGTGTTGCCGATGAGCCAGGCGCGATCGTAGTAAGGGACGAGTTCAACGCCCTTGGGGAGCATGCTGCGGTTTATTTCGGCGATTCTTGCCTTGACACCTTCCAGCACGACAGAAGGGTTCTCGCCCTTGCGCATGAGGATGGTTGCGTTGACAATGTCGTCCTTGGCGTCCATGCCGACGAGGCCCTGCCGCTGCTGGTAGCCCGTCTTGACATCGGCAACATCTTCGACCAGGACGGGGACTCCCGACTTCTCCGAGATCACGACCTTGCGTATGTCGTCCGGAGATTTGAGCAGACCCACGCCACGGATGATGAACTGTTGTTCGCCTTGCTCGATGTAGCCGCCGCCGGCGTTCATGTTGCCGCGCTGAAGCGCCGCGAAAACCTGGTTGAGAGTCAGCCCGTGGGACCTGAGACGCGTGAGGTCGGGGATGACCTGGTACTGCTTGATGAAGCCGCCGCGGACGACTACGTCGGCCACGCCGGGGACCATCTTAAGATTGCGCTGAACGACCCAGTCCTGGATGGTGCGCAGTTCCCTGGCGTCGTATACGTCCGACTTCAGGTAGACGCGATAGATTTCGCCTATAGGGCTGGACAGAGGCGCCAATTCGGGATGGATGCCTTCGGGCAAATCCACGTCGCGAAGCCGCTCGAGCACCTGCTGCCGGGCGAAGTAATTGTCAGCGTCATCGTCGAAGGTGATGTAAGTGGAGGAAAGCCCGTATTGTGTGTGAGAGAAGAGACGCAGGGAGTGCGGCAGACCCGACAGGGCGATTTCCAGCGGTATCGTCACCTGTTTCTCGACCTCTTCGGCGGCGTGGCCCGGATAGAGCGTCACCACTGTCACCTGGATATCGGTGACATCGGGGAACGCCTCGATGGGCAAGGTGCGGAAGGCAAAGATCCCGGCCCCAACGAACAAAGCCAGCAGCAGGAATACGAAGATCGGCTGATGGATGGCGAAGAAGATGATTTTGCGAAGCATGGGGTTAAAGCGCGGCTTTCAGATAGACCGATCCTTGCGTCACGACGCGTTCGTTCAGCTTCAGCCCCTTTGAGACTGCGAAGCCTCCATCATGACGTTTGCCCAGCTCAATCTGTTGTGGTCTGAAAGTGCCCGGGCGACTGCTCGATGAAAAACGAAATCCTGCTCCGTTCATCCTGGATGACTGCGGCTCTCGGGCACCCAAGGCATGGAGACCGTGCCGTACTCACTAATCGGAGACTGCCGAACATCTCCGGGTCTCAGACCCGCCCGGCGGTATCTCTCGAGTTCAGCGCTGACTTTGATCGTGCGCGTTTCGCTGTCGACGGTGTCGGCGATTCGCGTGACACGCGCGCTGAAGGTCTCATGAGGATAGGCGATCGTTTCCCCAGGTCGGCGGTGCCGCCGATCCGGCAGTAGCGGATTCTGCTTTCGGGAACCTCCGAGGTGGCCCAAACCCGGCTCAGGTCCGCGATGGTGACAATCGGGTTGTCGGTCTCGTTGCGGAACTCGCCATCCACGACACTGACGGCAAGCACCTTGCCTGAAACGGGAGCGGTGATCGTGATTTGCTGTTGCAACTGGCCGGCCTTGAGACCAAGCAGCTCAAGCCGGCGGCGAGACTGGTTACGGCCGGTTTTGGCCTGCTCCAGGGATGTGAGAGCGAGCGCCGAGGTAATCCGGGCGGCCATCACTTCTTTCTGCGCGACCGCCTGATGGTCAAACAGATCGGCGAGCCGGGCAAGGTCGGCATCCGGTCTGTTCAGCGCGAGTTCAGCCTGGCGAACCGAAGCATCGGCCTGCATGTAGGACGTTTCGGCCTCAGCCACAGTGGGGCTCTCAAGCGACACCAGGGGCTGGCCGCGGGTCACTGAGTCGCCCATTTTCACCATCACATGCACAATCCGTCCAGGAGCGGGCAGCACCGCGTGGCCGACGCGGTTGGGATTCACCTCGATGCGGGCGGGAGCGGTCAATTCATCGGCTGGAATCGGCAATTCGCGCACGGGTTCGATCTTCATCTGCTTGAGTTCGGGCGCATCTGGTCCCAGCACCACGCTGCCGTCCGCGCGGGCCTGCCCTTGAGCGGCTGGTTTGGATGCCGCATTCCCGCCGGCTTCGGCATTCCTGGGCTTGCCGCATCCGGCCAGGACAAGCGCGAGGAAAGAATAGGCGGGAGCGGCTGGCCGTGTTGTTGAATGCGAAAGTCATTTGTCTCGTGCTAAGCATGCCGCCTGAGCGCCCGGACGAACCATAGCCTGAGAGGGGGGTGGCAACGGCCTTCGAAAGGGGAATGCGGCGATGGGGCTCCCCTCGCGTAGACTCCCCTCGCGTAGGCACCGCCGCTAGGCTCCAGAGGGGATATCCCGCGGAGCCAATCCGTAACAATCTGGAATCGGAGGCCGATGCAGTGTTCCCCAACGTCCTGCCGAGCGAAGCGCCGCCGTACACTGAATCCTGGAGCGGCAGCGATCCGATCAAACTCGTGCTGAAACCACCTATGTCCCGGCGGAGGGTCCTGCGCATCATGGTTCTCGGCTTTGGAC